>NZ_CP048795.1:0-1200000 GCF_011006175.1 Hydrogenobacter sp. T-8
TCCACATAAAGAGCGTGAGCACCATTTACATCATCGCATGCCCTTGTGCATCTATAACATACCACACAACGGTTTGAGTAATACTCTAAAAAGTCGCTTTCCCAGTCAAGCTGATGTCTTTCCTTTTCAAGGGCGGAGACTGGCACGATTTGTTTCTGGGGTCCAAAGAGAGCTCCGTAGTTTTGCAGGTCGCACTCTCCTGCCTTGTCGCATATGGGACAGTCAAGGGGATGTCTTGTCATAAAGGCTTGAAGAAGGTATTTTTGGTTTTCTTTTACCAAAGGATGCTGGACGGATATGGACATACCCTCCTCTGGGTATACATTGCATGAGGTCATAAGCCTTCCAGTCTTCTCGTTGTAGACTATGCACATCCTACAGGCACCGATTATCTTTAGACGAGGATGGTAGCAAAAGTATGGAATGCTTATGCCGAGGTCAAGTAGGTTCTGAAGAAGTGGCTTTCCCTTGTCCACTTCGTATTCTGCACCATCAACGTATATCTTTGCTATGCTCATACTCTATTCCTCCTTCAACATGGATTAGGTAAATATCGTCCTTTGACTTAGCAACCCCAATTTTACCCTTACCAGATTTTTTAGCCTTATACATCGCCTCGTCTGCCCTCTTTACCATATCCTTAAAACTTCTATCTTCTCTAAGTGGCTGAGTCAGTCCTATACTTACCGAGACAGGGAAAAGAAGCTGTATCTGTTCCACACACTTTAACAATCTTATTGCCGCATGCTCACTTGCATCGAGATTCGTATTGGGTAAAATAACAAGAAACTCATCCCCACCGTACCTGCACGCGACATCAGAAGACCTTATCATAACTTTGAGACATGCAGATACCTTCTCTATGGCTCTATCTCCCATAATATGCCCGTACCTATCGTTTATTTCTTTAAGGTTATCAATATCTATAAATAAAAGCCCAAAAGTTTGTCCGTACCTTGTCCAGAGAGTAAAGCTCTTTTCAAGAAAACTCTCTGCAAACTTCCTATTATAAAGACCGGATACAGAATCTATTATGCTTGACCTGAGTATGTCCACATTGGTTATGTTTATAACACTCTCCCAGTATATACCTCCCATTGGCACTTTTCCGTAACTTCTTATATAGTTTTCATAATCTATGCTTATTATATCTGTGTCTACAACGCGGTCATACACTGGACATTTAATTCCCTTCTGATAGCAGGGTTCTTCGAAACCATACAATACCTTATAGCACTTCTTACCTATAACTTCACCAAACATTTTCTTTGCGGTTGAGTTTAAGGCTATTAAATTGTAGGATGAATCGATTACGACTGATGGAATAAAGTTTTTTAATTCCTGCTCTTTAGTTTCCTGAGTCTCTTGGTTTTTTAAACTTTCCATGCTATGACCTCATAAATTTATTTTAACCACTGAACCTCTTTTCATTAGATGGATAATACTGTCAACAGCTCCCTCAAAATCTACTACCACCCCTCCAAAGCCCTTGGCAAACCTTTCTGCATCTTCCTTGCTTGCGAAGGCTATGGCAGAAGGAGAACAACATGGCATGGCGGAAGAGCCTATTACATACCACGCAGAAAAACAGCTTAAAGGTCTGCAATTTATGAAGTCCCAAGTCATACAGGACTCAATGTCCTCCTCTTTTAAGTTTTTGTATAACAAAAGCCCGCAGTGAGCACAACAAGCCCTTACAAACTTGCCCCTCTTCATTCTGTATGTAAACTCAAGCCTTTTTTCTATGGGTTTGGTGCAATAGGCACAGGAAGGGACAGTTTCTTCTATGACCTCTCCTGCCTCTTCTCTTAGGAGCAGTTCTCCATGTTTTCTTACAATCCTGCCCTCCTTTTCCAGCTCCCTCACATCCCTGTAGATGGTCATAAGGGATACGCCAAAGTGCTGGGCAAGAGCCTTTACGCTCCTGTATCCCTGTGGTATGAGCTCTATTATTTTTTCCTTTCGGTCCATGTTAAAATTATATTCCTGAAATGCCAAAACATCTAATATCTGTGAGAGACCTCAGCAAAGAGGATATAGACCTTTTGAGGTATCTCTCAAACAGGTTCAGGGACGGAGAAAGAGAAACTCTTGAAGGTGATGTTGCTTTGTTTTTTCTTGAAAGTTCTACAAGGACTCGCTTATCCTTTGAGAAGGCTTGTAGGCTTTTGGGGCTTAGAACCTATTACGCAGGCAGGGGAGAAAGCTCAATAGAAAAGGGAGAAAGTCTAAGAGATACCATAAAAACTCTTCAAGCTCTTGGCTTTAGAGCCTTGGTGCTTAGAGTTCCCTTTGTTCTCTTTCCCTACGAAGGCTACAAGGGGGAGGAAATAAGCCTCATAAATGCGGGTGATGGGACACATCAACATCCTACACAAGGGCTAATTGACCTCTTTACCGCTATAGAGGTTTTTGGTTCTTTGGAAAACCTAAAGGTGTTATACATCGGAGACATACTCCATAGCAGAGTTTTCCGTTCTGGTGCATACCTTTTTGGTCTTTACGGTGCTAAGGTTGGAGTTTGTGGACCCAAAACTCTTATTCCTTCAGACCTTTCTCCCTTTGGAGTGGAGCAGGTTTTTGATAGTGTGGATGAGGCTATTGAGTGGGCGGACTTATGCATATGGCTAAGACTACAAGAAGAAAGGTTTACAGAAAGCTACATTCCAAGTAAAGAAAGCTACTTTCTCCAGTTTGGTCTAACAAAGGAGAGATACAAAAGGCTAAAGGGCTACTTTATGCACCCAGGACCTGTAAACCTCTATGTGGATGTGGATGCGGAGGTGGTTTATCTGGACAAGTCCTTGGTTCTAAAGCAGGTGGAAATGGGTCTATACGTAAGGATGGCGGTTTTATACTGGGCTTTAAAGGATGGCTAAGATACTTCTTGGCGTTAGCTCAAGCATTGCCATATATAAGGCTTGTGAGCTTGTAAGGGAACTCATAAAGTCAGGGCATGAAGTTAGGGTTGTTATGTCTCCCTTTTCTGAGAGGTTCATAAGCAGGCTTACCTTTGAGGCTCTTTCTGGAAACAAGGCTTATGTGGACTGGGAAGATGACCCTCTTTTACACATAAACCTACCAAGATGGTCTGACCTTTTTGTGATAGCTCCATGCAGTATAAACACCCTTTCAAAAATTGCCTTAGGCATAGGAGACAATTTACTTACCACCTGTGCCCTTTCTCATAAGGGAAAACTTCTGCTCGCTCCTGCTGGGAATGTGGAGATGTATAAAAATCCAGCGGTGCAGGAGAACATAAAGAGGCTAAGGGAGAGAGGAGTGATACTTGTTGAGCCGGAGGAAGGAAGGCTTATCTGTCAAGAGGAAGGACAAGGAAGGCTTGCATCCATACAAAGGCTCCTTGATTGGATAGAGTATGCCCTAAGACCTAAGCCCCTTGAAGGCAAAAGGGTGCTAATAACCGCGGGTGCTACCAGAGAGTTTATAGACAGTGTGAGGTTCATATCCAACCTTTCCAGCGGTCTTATGGGTTTTTCTCTTGCAAGAGTTTTTAGATGGTATGGTGCACAGGTAAAGGTTATAGCAGGTTTTACTACTGCGGAAGAGCCACCGGAAGTGGAAATTGTAAGGGTTTTATCCGCTAAGGAGATGTATGAAAAGGTAATGGACCTGAAAGACTGGGCGGACATTATTGTTATGAACTCTGCGGTAGCGGACTACAGACCTCTTGAAACCTACGAAGGAAAGCTAAAAAAACAAGAAAGGCTTACTCTGGAGTTGGTTAAAAACCCAGACATACTCGCAGAGCTCGGAAGGCTAAAGAAAGACTATGTGCTTATAGGCTTTGCTTTAGAAGAGAGGCAAAAACTCCAAGAAAACGCCCTTAAGAAACTGCAAGATAAAAACCTTGATGTTATAGTGGCAAACCCATTGGAAAGTATGGGTTCAGAGCAATACGAAGGCATAATCTTATTCAAAGAAGGAAAAGCGATAAACTTAAAGGCAAGCAACAAACTGCAGGCGAGCGAGCTCATGGTTAAGGAGTTGGTAAAGATTTTAGCTCCTTAAAGACCTCTTCCACTTCCAACTCAAAACCTTCAAGGATTTTTGACTTAACCTTTCCTCTCTCTGTGGCGTAGGAATAAAGCTCATAGCCATTTTCCGTAAGTTCGTAGACGAACATGGTTTTTTCTAAGGGGAATATAAGCCAGTATTCTTTAACCTTAAACCTCTCATATAACTTCCGCTTTTCCACAAAGTCCCTTACCAAAGTTTGAGGAGATATAACCTCCACCACAAGCTCAGGCACACCGTAGACTTTGTCCTCTACCTTTGAAGGGTCAGACACGTAAACAAGGTCAGGCTGTAGCACGTTTTCTTGGTCAAAAACCACATCCACAGGTGATAAAAGAACCTCACCCATGCCCTCTTTCAGAAAACTTCTAAGTTTAAAGTATAAGTTGCCTACTACTCTTTGATGGTTTACGCATTGTCCAGGCATCTCGTAAACCTCCCTGTTAATAAGTTCAATCCTTGAGCATTCTGGGTATAGTTTGAAAAACTCCTCTGCGGTTAGCTTTGTTTTGACCTGCATCACAGACCTCCAAAGACCTCTTCCAAATTAATCTCAAAACCCTCAAGGATTTTTGAACGGACTTTTCCCTTTTCTATAGCGGAGGAGAAAAGTTCATAGCCATTTTCTGTTAGCTGGTAAACTAAAATGGTCTTTTCTGAGGGAAACACAATCCAATACTCTTTCACTCCATACTTTTCGTATATTTTCATCTTGTCTGTTATGTCCCTTTTCAAGGTAGAAGGCGATGCCACTTCCACCACAAGGTCTGGAACGCCATATATTCTGTCCTTTACTTTTGAGAGGTCTGAAAGGTAAACTATGTCTGGTTGAAGGACTATCTCTTCAGAAAAGACCACATCTACCGGAGCGATAAATACCTCACCTTTAACCTTTGAAGCGGACAGATGTTCGTGTATAGACCTTGAAAGGTAAAAAAGCACCCTTTGATGGTTGACACTTGGTGCAGGCATTTCGTAGACCTCTCCCTCAATAAGCTCAATCCTTGACTCTTCTGGGTATATCCCGAAAAACTCCTCTGCGGTTAGCTTTGTTTTGACCTGCATAAGCTTAAATCTATTACACTACCACCTGCTTGGCAAAAATTATCTGAGGTATTTTTCTTAGTTCTTGCATAACCTCCTCTGGGATAGGGTCGTCAAGGTTAAGTATACCCAAGGCGATGCCACCTTTCTTTTCTCTTCCAAGCCTAAAGCCTGCTATGTTTACGCCTGCATTACCTAATATACTACCTATCTTTCCTATAACTCCTGGGACATCTCTGTTTTCAAAAACAAGCATTATACCCTCTGGCTCTACATCTACACGGTAGCGGTCTATTTGGAATATCCTTAGTATATGCCCCTCAAGCACTGAGCCTGCTACTGTTCTTTCTGTGCTGTCTCCTCTCGCTACTACCTTTATATAATGCTTGTAATCTTCGCTCTCTTCTGAGGTAAGCTCCTCTACCTTTATGCCTCTATCTCTTGCCACATAGCTGGCGTTTATTATGTTTACTGGAAAGTCTACCCTTTCTTTTAGTATTCCCATCAAGACCGCAGAGGCTATTGGATGAAAGTGTTGTGCTATGTCTCCACGCACTTCTATGTGCACCTCCCTTATGCCCTCTTCCGCCCATTGGACCAAGAACCTGCCCATTCTTTCCGCAAGGTCAAGGTGTGGCTTTATCAAGGTTAGAACTGAGAGGTCTGGGAAGGGTGCGTTTACCACATACTCTACTGTTTGACCTCTTAGGGCTTTTATAACTTGCTGGGCAATTATTACTGCAACATTTTCTTGAGATTCGTAAGTGTTTGCACCTATGTGAGGGGAAAGGGAAACGTTGGGAAACTTGGATATTTTTTCTATAAACTCCTTTGGTGGAGGTTCTACAGAGAAAACATCAAGACCTACGCCCGATAGCTTACCGCTTTCCAAAGCCCATATGAGGTCCTCGTCTTTTACTATTCCACCTCTTGCACAGTTTATAAGAACCGCACCGTCTTTCATAATTTCAAACTCTTTCCTTGTTATCATGTTTCTTGTCTCGTGGGTCAAGGGTGCGTGAATAGTGAGGATGTCTATCTGACGAAGCATGTCGTGTAGGTTGTCAAAGAGCTTTACGCCCAGCCTATCCGCCTTTTCTCTTGGAATGTATGGGTCGTAGGCATAAACGGTCATACCAAAGGCTTTTGCCCTTATGGCAACTTGAGAGCCTATGTTTCCAAGACCAATTATGCCAAGAGTCTTTCCGTATAGCTCTGTTCCCATAAACTTCTTTCTGTCCCACCTGCCCTCTACCATGCTGTTATGTGCCATGTGTGTGTTTCTTATAACGTTTAGCATATGAGCGAGGGTTAGCTCTGTTGCTCCTATGGTGTTGGCACCGGGGGTATTTATAACCAATATGCCTCTCATAGATGCAGACTCTATGTCCACGTTGTCCACACCTACACCAGCCCTGCCGATGACCTTTAGATTTTTAGCCCTTTCTATTAACTCACCTGTGACTGGGGTTCTACTTCTGGTTATAATGCAATGGTAGTTTTCTACTACCTCAAGTAGCTCCTCGTAGGATATGTCTGGCTCGTTGTCCACTTCAAAGTCTGGCTCACGCCTAAGAAGCTCAATGCCCTTTTCCGAGATTGGGTCAGTGATTAGAATTTTATGCATCTTAAACCTCCAGAAGGCTAAGTATTATATTAGAATAACATGAAAGTAGACCTTACAAACCTACTAAGGAAAGGAGAGCCAAACAGTTGGTCAGAGGAGGACTTTAAAAGGTATCTCAAGGACAGTCTTATTGAAATTATAAGGCTTGAGTTAGAGAATCTGCCAAGGCAAGAATGGGAGAAGACTCTCAAAACTTGGTCTAAGATATGCTCCTTTGCGGACAGCCTAAGGCGGAAGGAGGAAAAGGAAAGGCAGGAGCTATACAAGAGGTTTAACTTTGACAGTGTAATGGTGCATATAACGGAAAGCCTTATAGAAAAACTCAATATGGCTCGCTCTATGGGGCTTTTGCGTGAAGGTGATAAGCCAGAAAGGATAATTCCTCTTGGTCTTGAGGTGACGGAGGGCTCTGAAGAGATTAGCTTTATGAAGAGGTTTTTCAAAGCCTAAATTTATCCCTTATGAGAGTGGCGGTTGGTATGAGCGGGGGTGTAGATAGCAGTGTCTGTGCCCTCCTTATGAAGGAAGCAGGTCATGAGGTTATTGGTATAACGCTCCGTTTTCATCAAGTGTGCGATGCGGATGGTCTAAGGGTTTGCTGTTCTCCAGAGGATGTAAGGGATGCGGTGAGGGTTTCTCAACACTTAGGCATACCTCATTTAACGCTTAGCTGGGAAGAGGTTTTTGAAAAGAGGGTTATAGAATACTTTTTGAGGGAAACCCTCAAGGGTAAGACGCCAAATCCCTGTGCGGTATGCAACAGAGAGGTCAAAACAGGTTTTCTTGCAGAGTATCTCCACAAGGTTGCGCACATAGACAGGCTTGCCACTGGACACTATGCAAGGATTGTGGAATACAAGGGTAGAAGGCTTATAGCCCGTGCAAAGGACCAAAGAAGAGACCAGTCTTACTTTTTAAGCCTTGTAAGAGCGGAGCATTTAGAGCTTTTGGAGTTTCCTCTTGGTGAAAGGACGAAGGAAGAGGTAAGGCTTATAGCCAAAGAGAAGGGTTTGCCCGTGTGGGATAAAAGGGACTCTCAAGATGTGTGCTTTCTTATGGGTAAAACTCCTGGTGAATTTGTTGAAGAAAGGGTAGGTTCAAAGGATGGGTATTTTTACTTTGAAGGTAAGCCTGTAGGAAGACAGAGAGGCTTTTTCCACTACACGGTGGGTCAGAGAAAGGGTCTTGGTATCTCTTTGGGGTTTCCCGTATATGTGTGTGGTATAGACCCAGAGGCTAACGCTGTTCATTTATGTAGAGAAGAAGACCTCTATAGAGATTGGTTGATCCTTGAGGACATAAACTTCCACCTTGAGCTTTCCCTTTGGCAAAAGCCTACCGCACAGATAAGGTATAGAAACCAGCCTGTGCCTGTGGAAGACATAGAAAAAACCGAAAAGGGATATAAGGTAAAGTTTTCTAAGCAGGTAAGAGGCATAACGCCTGGTCAGGTTTGTGCCTTTTATGAAGGAGACCTTTTGCTGGGTGGTGGCATAATAAAGGAATGATTGTTTACGGTAAAAACCCAGTCCTTGAAGCCCTAAGGGCAGGAAAAAATATAGAAAAGGTGCTATTTGCTCATGACTCGCATCCACCACATCAGGTCGTAAAGCTATGCAAGGAAAGGGGTATAAAGCTCCAGAAAGTGCCAAGACAAAGGATAGAAGAGCTCGCAGGGACAAAGAAAACTCAAGGCATCCTCGCCATATTAAGCCCAGTGGAATACGTAGACCCTCATGTGCTTTTTAGAGAGACCCTTAAAAGAAACTCCTTTTTCATAACCCTTGACCACATTACAGACCCACAGAATGTGGGAAACCTCCTTAGAACATGCGAGGTCTTTGGTGGAGTTGGTGCTCTTATGCCAAAGGATAGGTCTTGTCCTATAAACGAAACCGTAGTCAAGGCATCTGCGGGTGCGGTCTTTTACCTAAGGCTGTCTAAGGTGGGAAGCCTTTCCAAAGCACTCAGAGATTTTAAAGAGATGGGTGGATGGGTTGTAGTAGTAGAGAGAGGGGGAAAGGATATAAGAAGCGTTGACTTTCCTCTTGGTTGCACTCTTGTTTTGGGTTCTGAGGGAGAAGGTGTATCAAAAAGTGTTCTGGAAACTGCAGACCTGCTGGTGTCCATACCCATGCAGGGCAAGGTAAACTCTCTAAATGTTTCAAACGCAGGTGCTATAGCCATGTGGGAGGTTTTTAAAAAACTACTTGACAAACACCCTGTGGATGGATATAATAGACAATGTTAAGTGGTTCGGGGTTGACAAAAACCCCGTGAGAGGATATAATAATTAAGGTTGCGGTTGTAGGGGCAAAACCCCTTGTCATCTTAAGAGTTGAATAGGGTCTTTGTCAGTCCTTTGAAAAGGGCTTGACAAAATCAGAAGGATGTGTTAAAGCATTACAGTTTGTTAGGGGTGTAAAAACCCCGTGATGCAAAGACCCTTTAAAAAGGACTTGACAAAGCCTTTGGGGTAGGATATAATAAATAGTCCTACCTGAAAAGTTAGGGACTGTAAAAAGTCCCTTGACATCTTGGCAACTGAATAAGGAGGAAGGACCCAAAACTTGGGGTTTTCCTGAAGAGTTTGATCCTGGCTCAGCGCGAACGCTGGCGGCGTGCCTAACACATGCAAGTCGTGCGGGGTGGTTCTGCCACCCAGCGGCAAACGGGTGAGTAACACGTGAGTAACCTACCCTCAGGAAGGGGATAACCCGGGGAAACTCGGGCTAATACCCTATAATGTCTGGGACCACTAAGGTCTCCAGACCAAAGGTGGCCTCTGCTTTGCAAGCTACCGCCTGAGGAGGGGCTCGCGGCCCATCAGGTAGTTGGTGGGGTAACGGCCTACCAAGCCTATGACGGGTAGCCGGCCTGAGAGGGTGTCCGGCCACAGTGGGACTGAGACACGGCCCACACCCCTACGGGGGGCAGCAGTGGGGAATCGTGGGCAATGGGCGAAAGCCTGACCCCGCGACGCCGCGTGGAGGAAGAAGCCCTTCGGGGTGTAAACTCCTGTCAGGAGGGAAGATGCTCACAGAGGCGAATAGTCTCTGTGGGTGACGGTACCTCCAGAGGAAGGGACGGCTAACTACGTGCCAGCAGCCGCGGTAATACGTAGGTCCCGAGCGTTGCGCGAATTCACTGGGCGTAAAGCGTCCGCAGCCGGATGGGTAAGCGGTTCGTCAAAGCCCACCGCTCAACGGTGGAAAGGCGTACCGAACTGCCCATCTTGAGGCACGCTCAGGCAGGCGGAATTCCCGGTGTAGCGGTGAAATGCGTAGATATCGGGAGGAACACCGAAGGCGAAGGCAGCCTGCTGGGGCTGTTCTGACGGTCAGGGACGAAAGCTGGGGGAGCAAACCGGATTAGATACCCGGGTAGTCCCAGCCGTAAACCATGGGCGCTAGACGTCGTCCGTAAGGGCGGTGTCTCAGCTAACGCGTTAAGCGCCCCGCCTGGGGAGTACGGGCGCAAGCCTGAAACTCAAAGGAATTGGCGGGGGCCCGCACAACCGGTGGAGCGTCTGGTTCAATTCGATGCTAACCGAAAAACCTTACCCGGGCTTGACATGATGGGAAACCCTTGCGAAAGCGAGGGGTGCTGTCCTCTGGACAGAATCCCATCACAGGTGGTGCATGGCCGTCGTCAGCTCGTGTCGTGAGATGTTGGGTTAAGTCCCGCAACGAGCGCAACCCCTGCCCTTAGTTGCCACTCTGCGGAGGGCACTCTAAGGGGACTGCCGGCGATAAGCCGGAGGAAGGCGGGGATGACGTCAGGTCAGTATGCCCTTTATGCCCGGGGCAACACAGGCGCTACAGTGGCCGGGACAATGGGAAGCAACCCAGAAATGGGGAGCAAATCCTTAAACCCGGTCATGGTGCAGATTGAGGGCTGAAACTCGCCCTCATGAAGCCGGAATCGGTAGTAATGGCGGATCAGCTAGGCCGCCGTGAATACGTTCTCGGGCCTTGCACACACCGCCCGTCACGCCACGGAAGTCAGTCTTCCCGGAAGCCCTCAGGCTAACCCGCAAGGGAGGTAGAGGACGATGGGAAGGCTGGCAACTGGGGCGAAGTCGTAACAAGGTAGCCGTAGGGGAACCTGCGGCTGGATCACCTCCTTTATAACGGAGAAAGGTTTCAGGTTTCAAACTCAGGGTCCTTCCTCCTTATTGAGCTGTCTATCCTCTGGGCCTCTAGCTCAGTCGGTTAGAGCGTGCCCCTGATAAGGGCAAGGTCGGTGGTTCAAGTCCACCGAGGCCCATTATCTGGGGCAGGTCCAAGGGGATGTAGCTCAGCGGGAGAGCGCCTGCTTTGCAAGCAGGAGGTCGTGGGTTCAAATCCCACCATCTCCATGACATCTTGGCAACTGAATAGGTTTTCCTTCCTTGTGGGTGTGCAAGTTAGTAAGGGTCTGGGGTGGATGCCTCGGCTGCCCGAGGGGACGAAGGGCGTGCTAAGCTGCGATAAGCCGGGTGGAGGCGCAAAGAGCCTTTGAGGCCCGGATGCCCGAATGGGGAAACCCGGCAGGGTGTTGAGCCCTGTCATCCGCGCAAGCGGAGCCAATACGGGACGAAGTAAAACCTTCTAGTAGTCCCAGGAAAGGAAATCAACCGAGACTCCCCAAGTAGCGGCGAGCGAACGGGGACCAGCCCAAACCGTGTGGGTGTCATGCTGGCGGGCTTAGCTCACACGGGGTTGCGGGACATGCACGGAGAGGACCGCCATCCTCTCAGGGAGTTACAAAACTGCCACCTAGCCGAAGTGAGCTGGAACGCTCCGCCACAGAGGGTGAAAGCCCCGTAGGCAAAAGGTGAGCAGTCTCCCGGGTGCATGATCCCAAGTACCACGGCCCCCGTGGAAGGTCGTGGGAATCTGGGGGGACCTCCCTCCAAGGCTAAGTACTCCGGGCAGACCGATAGCGTATAGTACCGCGAGGGAAAGGTGAAAAGAACCCCGGAAGGGGAGTGAAATAGAACCTGAAACCCCAGATCCACAAGCCAGTGGAAGGGTCTTATGGCCCGACTGCGTGCCTTTTGCAGAATGAGCCAGGGAGTTGTCCTCAGCGGCGAGGTTAAGCCGTCAGGCGAAGCCGGAGCGAAAGCGAGTCCGAATAGGGCGTTAAGTCGCTGGGGGCAGACGCGAAGCGGAACGATCTACCCATGCCCAGGGTGAAGGACGGGTAACGCCGTCTGGAGGCCCGAACGGGTCGGTGCTGCAAAACCGTCCGATGAGGTGTGGGTAGCGGTGAAAAGCCAATCGCGTTCCGTGATAGCTCGTTCTCCCCGAAATAGGTCGACGCCTAGCGTCATCCGGTCCTTCCCGGAGGTAGAGCCACTGGTTGGGCTAGGGCCTCGAAAGGGGTACCGAACCCTGCCAAACTCCGAATGCCGGGAAAGGTAGGATGGCAGTCAGTCCCCGGGGGATAAGCTCCGGTGGACAAGAGGGAAACAGCCCAGACCGCCAGCTAAGGTCCCAAAATCCAGGCTAAGTGGGGAAGGATGTGCGGCTGCTAAGACAGCTGGGAGGTTGGCTTAGAGGCAGCCATCCTTTAAACAGTGCGTAACAGCTGACCGGCCGAGCGGCCGTGCGCCGAAAATTTAGCGGGGCTCAAGCCTGGTACCGAAGCTGCGGGCTCGCTATTGCGAGCGGTAGGGGAGCGTTCCCTGTGGGCTGAAGTCTCACCGTAAGGTGGGATGGACTGCAGGGAAGTGAGAATCCTGGCATGAGTAGCAGCGAAGACAGGTGAAAAACCTGTCCGCCGGAAGCCCCAGGTTTTGGCGGCAATGTAAATCATCCGCCAGTTAGCCGGGACCCTAAGGTGAGGCCGAAAGGCGTAGCCGATGGGAAGCGGGTCAACATTCCCGCGCCAGCGGTGTGGAGCCAGAGTCGTGACGCAGGAGGCTAGCGGAAGCCACCTATGGAATGGTGGTCCAAGGTAGTAGGAGGGGGTGGCAGGCAAATCCGTCACCCCATACTCCGAGAGCTGATGGGGTAACTTCCGCGACGCCACACTGCCGAGAAACAACGGCGCTGGCGTTGAAGCATCGCTGCCCGTACCGGAAACCGACACAGGTGGGCTGGGTTAGTAGCCTAAGGCGTCGGGGGAACTCTCCTCAAGGAACTCGGCAAATTGCCCCCGTACCCTCGGAAGAAGGGGGGCCTATGGAGGTTAAGCCCTTGCGGTGTAAGCCTCTGTAGGTCGCAGAGACCGGGTGGTGCCGACTGTTTATCAAAAACACAGGACTACGCAAACCCGTAAGGGGATGTATGTGGTCTGAAACCTGGCCAGTGCCCGTAGGTTAAGGGGAGGAGTGCAAGCTCCAAACCGAAGCCCGGGTAAACGCCGGCCGTAACTATGACGGTCCTAAGGTAGCGAAATTCCTTGTCGGGTAAGTTCCGACCTGCATGAATGGTCCAACGAGTGCCACGCTGTCTCGAGGAGAGTCCCGGCGAAATTGTAATGCCGGTCAAGATGCCGGCTACCCGCGGCAGGACGGAAAGACCCCGTGAAGCTTCACTGTAGTCTGGCATTGAGCCTTGGCTTGTCCTGCGCAGGATAGGTGGGAGCCTGTGAAGTCCCTCCTCCGGGAGGGATGGAGGCGCCGGTGAGATACCACCCTGGACAGGCTGAGGCCCTAACCGAGCGGTGTTATCCACCGCCGGGACCGTGCCAGATGGGCAGTTTAGCTGGGGCGGCTGCCTCCTAAAAGGTAACGGAGGCGTCCAAAGGTACCCTCAGGCGGGTCGGAAATCCGCCGTAGAGTACAAGGGCAGAAGGGTGCCTGACTGTGAGGCAGACGTGCCGAGCAGAGGCGAAAGCCGGGCCTAGTGACCCACTGGTTCTTTGGGGAAGGGCCAGTGATCAGCGGATAAAAGCTACTCCGGGGATAACAAAGGTTGTCCCGCTCCCGAGTAATCGGGAGGCAATAACGCGGCTTATAACGGGGGAGCCCTCCTACCCAAAAGGGTGTGGGGTAATCCCGTGGGAAGTCAGGAGAGGCACAACATGGTAAAAAAGGCTCAAAGAGAACTTATAATAGGCACCCTCTTGGGTGACGGATATCTTCAAAAAACAGGCAAGAAAAATGCAAGGCTCAGGTTGGAGCATTCGGAGAAACAGAAGGAATACATCTTTTGGAAATACGAACTGCTCAAAAACCTGATGCAAGACAAACCTAAGAGGCTTGAGAGATATAACCCCAAGTGGAAAAAAAGCTATGTATACTATCGCTGCCAAAGCCACTCTATGCCACTCTTGGGTGCCTATAGAAGAGCCTTCTATGACGAAAAGGGTAAAAAGCGTATACCAGAAAAGATAAAGAGTCTTCTAAAAGCTCCTCTCTCTTTGGCAGTTTGGTATATGGATGATGGGCATTACTATGCTAGGGATGGCGTAGCCTACATATATATGCCAAGATATGAGGAGGCAGATATAAAGAGGCTCTTGTCCGCTCTGTCAGAAAACTTCGGGCTCAAACCAAGGGTGGTGTACAAAAAGGGCTATCCAGTTCTCTTCTTTGACAGAGAGCAAGCCAAAAGGCTCTTTGAGATAATAAACCCATGGGTGCCTGACTTTATGAAATACAAAACCTCTCCAGACCCCGTAACGACTGAGGGCGCGATGCCCGAGGGTCCAGAAAGGGCCAACACGCCGCGCTCCTCACCAGAAGGTGAGGATGATGATATAGTCTACCCTCTGGGAAACCAGAGATAAAGGTGAACAGGCTAATCTCCCCCGAGAGCCCACATCGACGGGGAGGTTTGGTACCTCGATGTCGGCTCCCCCCATCCTGGGGCTGAAGCAGGTCCCAAGGGTTGGGCTGTTCGCCCATTAAAGGGGGACGCGAGCTGGGTTCAGAACGTCGCGAGACAGTTCGGTCCCTATCCGCCGCGGGCGCAGGAGTCTTGAGTGGGTCCGTCCTTAGTACGAGAGGACCGGGACGGGGCAGGCTCTGGTGTACCGGTTATCTCTCCAGAGGTAGCGCCGGGTAGCTATCCTGCTACGGGATAAGCGCTGAAAGCATCTAAGTGCGAAGCCCACCACAAGATAAGGACTCCCTGAAGGGCCCTGGAAGACTACCAGGTTGATAGGCAGCAGGTGGAAGCTCCGCAAGGGGTGTAGCCGAGCTGTACTAATAGCCCGTTCGACTTGCACACCCACAGGAAGGAAAACCTATTGAGTTGCTTCCCTCGGGACCATAGCGGAGGGGAAACACCCGGCTTCCATTCCGAACCCGGCAGTTAAGCCCTCCAGCGCCGATGATACTGTGCGGGGCGAACCGCACGGGAAAGTAGGTCGTCCCGGGGGTTTATAAACCCTCTTCAAGATATGTCTTTAAAACCAGTTTAAACAACTTGCTGTGGTTCTTATATCTAAGATGTAAAAGCTCATGAACTATTTCTCCTCTACTAAGCTCTATCTCAATTCCCAACCCCTCAAAAAGTAACTTAGCTTTAAGAGATAAACTCTTGGTAAACCTTTTTATTCCCTCCGTTATGCCAAGGTCTTTGAGAAAAACCTCAAGCAGGTAATTGGCAAGGCTCTAGGGAGAGTCCGCATAAGGCATTAAGTCTATGTAGAAGTTTATGGTTTGTTCTTTTAGCTCTTGTATAACCTTCTTTATTAGAGTAGTTTTCCCATATCTTCTGGGTGCAATTAGGACAAAGCTCTCTCCTTGCAGGACACCCCTTTTTGGTCTTTTAAGCTCCTCCTCTCTATCTATAAACCACATCAAGGTAATATTATAAACCTAAAAGGTTTAAAAATAAACTAAATTGGTTGAAAACTGTAACCCTTTAAGGTTTATAAACTCCCAAGCCTGCCATGACATCCCATAGCCTTTTGTCCGCCTCTTTGCGTTCTTCCTCTGCTTCCATAAGCTCCACAAGAGCATCTTCTAAGGGCAATACCTCCTCCTTGTGGTTTTTGGATACATACCTTGACGGGCTTAGGTTATAGTCGTTTAGCCTCGCTTCTTCTATGCTTATTATCTTGCTTATGCCTTCCTCTTCCTTCCAGTCTTTATAAAGCTCATAGACCTTTTGCAGAGTGCTTTCTGGTAGGTAGTTTTTGGGTCTTCCCTTCTCATAAAGCTGAGAGATGTCTATGAGGAGGATTTTTGACCTTCTGTTTTCTGGTTTGTCCTTGTTTATGAGCATTATTATGCCTGGGGCAGTAGTGTTATAAAAGAGGTTTTCTGGCAAGAGGATTATGGATTCTATGAGGTCTGCTTCTACAAAGGCTTTTCTTATGTCCCTTACCTGTGTCAAGGACTACCGCCATCCTACCCTTTTCCCTAAGGCTTGCATACATATGCTGAACCCATCCCCAGTCCGCAGAGCTTTCTGGTGGATAGCCAAAGGAAAACCTTCTATATTTATCCTCTTCATAAAGGCTCTCGGGGAATTTTTGATTCCACATGGGGTTCGCAACCACCACATCAAACCTCATACCATCCTTTATAAAGGCTGGGTCTGTCATGGTGTTTCCAAGGGCAATGTCCGCTTCCATGTCATGGATAAACACGTTCATCTTCGCCATGGCGTAGGTGGTATGGTTTATTTCCTGACCGTAAAACCTAAGGGGTGCGGTCTTTGGGTCTTTCCCATACTTTTCCAAAAAGCGAAGCTGACACTTTATAAGAAGCCCTCCAGACCCACAACAGGGGTCGTATACATCCTCTCCAGGCTTTGGGTCCACAATGTAAGCCATCATCATGGCTACTTCCTTTGGAGTATAAAACTCTCCTGCGGACTGCCCAGAGCCCTCCGCAAACTTACGCAGGAGATACTCATAAGCCCTTCCCAAAATATCTGGCTCCACATCCCTTAGCCCAAGCCTGTGTCTGGAAAGAATATCTATCAGACTTCTTAGGCTCTGGTCGCTTATTATCCTCTGCCCCGCGGTAGTTGCATTAAAGTCCACTATGTCCACCACACCCTGAAGTTTGGTGTTGTGTTTTGCTATTTCCCTCACCACCTTTGTGAGATATTCTCCCAGGTTCGTGCTTTGTTTTCTTATATTTTCCCATCGGGCTATTTCCGGCATATAAAACTTTACAAGTGATGGGTCTTTCCTGATGGCTTCTTCTGCCCTCTCCTTGCTTCCAAAAGTCTTTACCAACTCCGAAAATTCATCCTCAAAAACATCAGAAAGCCTCTTTATAAAAATAAGAGGCAGTATATAGTCCTTGTATTTGGGGGCTTCTATTTCTCCCCTTATAACACAGGCAGACTCCCAAAGCCAGTTTTCAAGGGTCTTTATGTCCATGTTTTAATTTTACTCAAGTTTATAGTTCACTGGCAATCTTACAATAACCTCCACAGGGGGCTTTGGAAAAAGCCCAGATACCCTTCTTACCGTATCCACCGCATTTCTATCAAGCACCTCATAGCCTGAGCTTTCAAGAACCTTTATATCCTTAACAGTCCCATCGGTGCAAAGCCTTATGGAAAGCACTACTCTGCCTTCCCATCCCATCCTTCTCGCTATAGGCGGATAGCTTATGTTTTTTTGAATAATCTGAGATATAACAGATAGCTTTTCCTTGAGGTATAGTTGTCTTTGTTCCTCTACAGAGGAAGTGTGAGAAGTTTCTATTGTCTTAGAAACCCTTCCACTTCCCTCTTGGCTTATGCTGGCTTGAATTCCTGTCTCCTTAGACCCTCTTGTGCCTGCTGGCTCAGAAGCTACCGCTTGAGACTTTTCACCTTGTGCTACTGTGGATGTGGAGATTTGTTCATTAGCGGTTTTAGGCTTTTCTGTAGTTTCCTCTGCTGGCACACTCTTTATAGGCTCTGGCTCTGTGTGTTCTACTCTTGGAGTATTGGCAGGTATTTTGGGAATCTCCTGCGATGCGAACATATCTTGGGTTTTCTCTGGAGTTCTAAAGGGTTCTGCACTACCCTTAGTATCTGTCTTTGGTTGAGCGGTCTTTAGCTCTTGTATACTTTCCTCCTTTCTAAACTCCAAAAGGCTCAGGTCTATCTCCAAAGGCTTTGTGTTTTTGTATAAGTTTGTTTGCGAAAGCCATACAAAGCCTGTTAGAAAAAGGGCATGCAGTATAAAGGAAACTCCATAAGCCTTTAGTCTCTGGTTCATCTTACCTCCGTTCTGATGGAAACCCTCTCAAACTGGTATTTCTTCAAAAGCTCCAGAAGGCTTACAAGGCTTTGCAAGTTTGCGTCCTTGTCTCCTGCTATGCTTATGCGTGCGGAGGGGTCTAAGTTTTTGAGTATCTCCTCAAGCTCTTTGAGGCTTACTTCTCTGCCTTCAAAAAAGAGCCTACCCTCCTTTGTGAGAACTATCTCAACGCTCCTTACAGCCTCTTCCTGTTTTTGACTTGCCTTTGGGAGGTTTACAGGTATAGAGCCTTGCACCACAAAGGTGGCGGTGATAAGCACAATGGTAAGTAGCACTAACATAATGTCCACAAGAGGTATCACGTTCATGGAGCTAAACTCTTTCTCTTCCATTTTGCACCTCCCAAAGGGTTACTTTTTCACGCACCTTCCTCAAGAGGTAGTTATATAGCACGGAAGAAGGAATAGCTACCAAAAGACCTACAGCGGTAGCCTTCAAAGCCAAAGCCAGACCCACCATAACCTTCTGAGTATCCACAAAGCCCTCTTGACCTATGGTGTAAAAGGTTAGCATTATGCCAAGCACTGTTCCAAGAAGACCCACATAGGGAGCGTTGGAAGCGGTAGAGGCTATGATGAAAAGCCCCTTTGTAAGCTCCATCTCAAGCTCCTGCTTGCTTTTGAAGTTCTCAACTTTGAGGTTTCTGTAAAACAAAAGCCTTTCTATACCTATGCCAAAGGCTATAAAGCTAAGAAGGAGCAAAAGGGCTATTACGCCATAGTCAACTGAGAGCCTGAGCCAGTCCATGTTGATAATTTTAATGTGAATGGTGATGATAAGTTGGTGGGAAGTTTAACATTACCCATATCTGCACCGCAGAAAGTAGCAGATAGAAAACAGGCAA
This sequence comes from Hydrogenobacter sp. T-8, assembly GCF_011006175.1. NCBI lineage: Bacteria > Pseudomonadati > Aquificota > Aquificia > Aquificales > Aquificaceae > Pampinifervens > Pampinifervens florentissimum. The sequence continues at coordinate 18,705 of NZ_CP048795.1, forward strand.
AGAAGATGCCAATAGGTAGGCTAAGACCCGCTTGTTAACTCCAAGAAACTTAACCCTTTGCCAGAGTATGTGTAAGCTCCAAAAGCCAGCTATGAAAGGAAATACTCTAAAGACCATTAACCAAGGCTCTCCTCTCTTTGCTAAAGGTTCAACATTTATACCAAAACCAAAAGCCTGAGAAAAGCCATTAACTATGTTGTGGTAGTATTCAATAAAGAAAAATTCAAGAACATGAGAAAGCCCACCCACTATCATAAGAGGTGCAAAGGCATAGCCTAAGGTGAGGAAAACTCTATTGTAATCAACTTTGTAAAGCCTTGATATGAGCCAAAAACTACCCAAAGAGAAGAAAAGAGCTATGGATAGTCCCATGAGCATAGCTATAAGACCGCTCATGTCTACAAACTTTGGAAGTTCAAAAAGGTTCTGAAGGTATCTACCAACCACATTCCAGGGCATATGTTCTCCTATGGCACTTCTTGAAAGTCCGTGATGGAAACGCATGGTAATAGTTATAACACCCACAAGGAGGATATAAACCCATACTTCCCATTCCTTTGGCGTTTTTATATCTTTGTAGAGTGAGCTTCCAAAGTTTCTTACTTCAAGTTTTACCGCATCACAGGCATGGGCACACTCCATACAAAGTGTGCAGTTTGCCATAGAGTTTCTTTGGTCAAACTTGGAAGGGTTTAGCTCATAAGGGCACGCAAGGGCACAGTCTGGCTTTTTACAGGTTTTACACTCCTCTTGATATGTAGAGAGCCATAAGGTGCCAACCCTTGCAAAGGATGTGTTTACTGCCCCTATTGGGCATATGTATTTGCAGTAAGCCATACCTCTAAAAAGGAAAAATAAAAGGGCTGAAAGAAGAGTGAAGGAAAGGAAAAAGAGTGCGGTTATGAAAGGACTTCTTAAAACTTGTGGAAAGGTGTAGATAACGAACCAGTAAGCTATGATATTTAAACCTATTAAGCCTATATAGGGATTTGCAAGCCATTTTGGAGGTCTCAACTTTAGACCAACTTTGCTTATGTATTTACCAACAAAGCCATGTGGGCATATCATACAGAAAACATTTCCAAGAGTGGGTAAGGTTATAACCATAAAAAAGGGCCAGAATATGCTCCAAAATACTGCGGTTGTGAATAGATTTTCCTTTGTAGGGTTTGCAAAACCGTATATTATGGCATAAATAAGCAAAAACAGCGTAAAGGCTCTGTAAAAAAATAGCATATAGCGGTTTTTGAAAAGGAAGGAAAGGACTGGGATGCCAAAAATATCCCTTTTGCTTCTTTGTGGTATAAAGTGAACTTTGCTTACCTCCATAGCACACCTCCTTAAAATTGATAGCTAACTCTTACTACAAAGGTTCTTGGTGGTGCTGGTGTATACCTTTTTCTCGCAGTAGTTGGGTTTGCGGATGCATCTTTAGTAACCTCTACCGCATACTTTTTGTCAAAGAGGTTGTCCGCATTGAAAGAAAAATCCCATCTGCCCTTTTCATAACCAAGCATAAGGTTTGTGACAAAGCTATAGCCTTCATACTTTTCCGAGTTGGCGTTATCTATGTAATAGCTACCCCAGGTATCAGATTGGATACGAAACTTAAAGCCCGAAGGGTGCTTATACATGGTATAGATTGAGTAATAATGCTGAGGAATGTATGGAAGCCTCTTCCCGCTACGGTCAAAGTTTATTGTTTGATTTCCTACTCTTATTGGCTCGTTGAAACTTTTAAACTTGTAATCCTGATAACCATAACCTACACCAAAGGTTAAGCTTTTTATAGGAGAAAGGTTTAAGTCCAATTCAAAGCCCTTCCTCTCTGTCTTTCCAGCATTTATAAACCTTGTTTGTCCATCTTCAAAGTATCTCACAACCTCATCTTTAACCGGAGAAAGGTAAATAGCCATGTCAAGGTTTAATACTCCTTTCCTTACTTTTGCACCCACTTCGTAATTTTCCACCTTGGCAAGTTTTAGGTTTGGGTTCGAAGATAGCTCACTACTGGTAGGTGTCTGATAACCTAATGCATAAGAAGCGTATAGGTTTAGACCGTCAATAAGTTTGTATAAGACACCTATCTTTGGGCTTACAGAATTGTATGTCTTTTCCCTTGAGTAGCTAAAGCAGTTCTCTATGGCTGGATTTGGACAGGTTCTGTAGTTTCCACTGGCAAAGTCATAATCAGCCCATTTATAACCAGAAATGTCAAACTTTACCCTGTCAAACCTTGCACCCACGTCAAGGACAAGCCTATTAAAGTTAAAGGATTGTTGAAAATAAAAGCCATACAGCGTTGTTTTTTGTTCCTGCCTTTCAGCAAGCTCACCAGCCCTATCTGATAGGGTTGAAACTATTCTATTATTCTGCACAAGGATATCTGCGTATTTGTAATATTTAGTCTTTTGCTCGTCGTGCCTTATTGTAAAGCCCATGGTAAGCACACCGAGAGGGTTTTTGTAATTACCTTGAAAGTCCAATCCATATATCCATGTGTCCGCATCATTTATTCTCCCAGTTACTGGGTGATAATGTGTCCAATGGTTTATCCAAAATACAGGCTTTAACTCAAGGTTTCCCACTTCTTTTGTTAGCTTAGTGTTGAAAAACCATATTTCTGAGTATCTTCCCATATGCTTCCACGGGTCTGCGGTTTGCTGAACTTCACCAGTGTTTTTAAAGGTTGTCCACTGGTCTATGTTCCTTGAGGGGTCCACCACAAGGGCACCGGGTAGCTGAAGGCTTGCCTTTGTATAACCAAAATAGGACTCAATAGTAGAACCATCAGAAAACATGTATGCAGGTTGTAGTGTTATTTGGTTTGTCCAGAACCTATTCCACGGTCTCCAGCTGTTGTCTGTCTGCCTCCTACTTGCGGAAAGGGTAAGGTAAAAGTTTTTAAAGTTTGTTGTGTAATTCATATGGGAGAAAAAGGTTCCGTAGTCACCGCCGCCTATTTTAAAAACTCCCCCCTTTCTTTCAAAGGGACTTATAGTCTGGACGCTTATCACACCACCTGCAGAGTTAACTCCCCATAAGGGATTTGGACCTTTGTTTACCTCTATAGACTTTACCAACTGCGTATCAACAAAGTCAAGCCTTGTAAGACTGTCTGGGTCTGTAATAGGAACTCCGTTAAGAAGTATCATTATCTGTCTGACGCCGTAAGGAGCCTGAAGTCCTGAACCTCTAAGAATAAGCCTTGTATCATAGCCTTGATTTCTTGATTGGATAAAAACGCCGGGTGTGCCAGAAAGTGCCTCCTGTAGGTTGAACATCTTTGTTTCCTTTATCTTCTCTTGACCCACCACTTTGACGCTTGAAGGTACCTCTTCTGTTTTTCTTTCCACCCTCGTAGCGGTAACGCTGACCTCCTCAAGCTGAAGACTTTGAGCGTAAGAAAAGCTAAAAAGCCCAAGAGTCAGGAGAATATGTCTTCTCATCAAACAACCTCCCGTAAGTTATTACTTACCACTAATATAACAAAAATTATCGTGAAAGTCAAGTGGATTTATCAAATTATTAAAAAGGGGGCGAGGCCCCAAGAGGTATGCCATCAAGGACGCACGAGGGAACCGGCGCACCACCAACGATAATATAACATAAAATTCACAGGATTTCAACATGATTTATATCATATACTTTCTGTGGTAGAATATTAAAAAACCATGAGGTGCAGGCATGAAGTGGGATAATGTTTACGCATGGGAAGGTAAGGCAAGGATACCCCAAGAGGGGCAGTTTATAAGGCTAAAAGAGGACAAGAGCCTTGAAGTTCCAGCAAACCCCATAATCCCCTACATTGAGGGTGATGGCATTGGTCCAGAGATAGCTCCCGCCATGATAGAGGTGGTAAACACTGCGGTAGAGAAGGCTTACGGTGGAAGCAGGAAGATATACTGGGTAGAGCTTTTGGCAGGAGACAAGGCGGAAGAAAAAACGGGTAAACGCATGCCAGAGGAGACCCTTGAGATACTCAAACAAGCTATAGTTTCCATAAAAGGACCTCTTGGCACGCCAGTAGGCAAGGGTGGAAAGTCCCTTAATGCGGTCCTACGTCAATCTATGGACTTTTACTCCGCTATAAGACCAGTTTACTGGCTTGGGCAACCTGCACCCATTCCTAACCCAGAAAGGGTTAACGTGGCGGTCTTTAGAGAGAACTCTGACGATGTTTATATGAGCATAGAATACATGCCAAAGGCGGAGAATACACAAAAGGTTAGGGAGTTTTTCATAAAGGAGATGGGTGTTTCTGAATATGCTCTGCCTGAGGACTGTGGAATAACAGTAAAGCCTATGAGCGAATTCAAAACAAAAAGGCATGTGAGAAAGGCTCTAAGGTGGGCTCTTGAAAACAACAAGAAGGTGGTAGCGGTGGTGGGTAAGGGCAATATAATGAAGGCTACAGAAGGTGCCTTTATGAACTGGGCTTTTGAGGTGGCAAAGGAGCCAGAGTTTGAAGGAAGGGTAATAACAGAAGGAGAGCCAAAGGATGGTCAAGTCCTATTGGTAAAGGTTATAACAGACCAGATGCTTATGCAGTTGGTCCTAAAGCCAGAAGCCTACGATGTTATAATCACACAGAACCTAAACGGGGACTATATTTCTGACCTTGCATCCGCTTTGGTGGGTGGACCTGGCTTTGTTCCCAGTGGAAATATAGGCGACGGCTATGCACTCTTTGAAAGCACGCATGGAACCGCCTACGATATTGCAGGCAAGGGCATTGCAAACCCGTTATCTCTTACACTCTCTGGTGCTATGATGCTTGAATATCTTGGATGGAAAGAGGCAAGCGAGCTCATATACAAGGCGGTCAAAAAAGCCATAGAGGACAAACTTGGCACACCAGACATAGCCAACGGTTTTAGGAAGATGGGCATAGAAGCTAAAGCACTCTCTACTATGGAGTTTGCAAGGGCTATAGCGGAAAGGATTTAAACCCTTTTTATAAGCACCCAGCCAAAGGTGAGGTTTTTGGAGCTTATCCTCCTCGTCTTTGGCTTTTCTTTTCTACTTTGTGAAACAGAAGCATCATAAACCCTTTCAAAAAGCTCAGGGTCTTCCCTTTTGAAAACCGCCATGATGGTGGTGCTAAGATAACCCTGGTGCTTTCCTATGCGTAGCAAAATACCCTCTTCCATCCTTCTTTTTACTTCCTGCAGATGTGTCCTTACCTCTGGCATATTTCTGAAAAATTCCATCTCCAAGTCCAAAACAAGACTATAAAAGCTATTAGAAAGCTCTTTGAGCCTGTCCCAACTGAGGTCCAAATACTTGTAATTTAACTTTTCAACACGTATCATCCTATCAATCAAAGACCTCTCAATGAGGAGTTTACCCTCCAGCCTTGTCCCCACCTTTATAGATTCGCAAGCGTAAAGCGATTTATCTGAACCTATCATCTTTGGCACTTCTACGCATAGGTCTCTTAGCTCAAAAAACAGGTCAGGAAAGGCTATAGCCTTAAAAAGGTCATACTTGGCATCCATATTTCCCACAGGATTAAAAAAGCTTTCTTCAAAGCCCTTACCCTTTGAGCCAAAATCTTCAAGCTCCCTCTTATTGTTAATCTTCCATAGCCTACGCCTTATACTCTCTCTCAATTCCTTATCCGCCAGCAAAAGACCACCCATATAGGCAGTCCTTAGAGCACCCTTTAACTCACTGCCGGGTATATAAGGCATGCCAAGAGACTTTATAAACAGCTCCACCTCATTAGTCTTTAGAGAACCAACTATCTCAATTCTATAGAGAGGCTTTCCCACATCAACCCCTAACTCCTTTAGCATAGAGAGGCTAAAGTCTTTGTTTTGCATTAAGATTCTAAGGTTTTGAAGGAAAGCGGGATTTTTCTCTAAAAGGTGAGCTATCAAGTGTTGATAGGGATAAACCTCAAGGAAGTTATCTTTTATCGTATACTCCCACTTGGTAATCCTTTCTCCACTTCCTATATGCACTGGGCTTAGAACTTCCAAGCTAAAGTTTAACATGGCTTTCCACCTCTCAAGTATAGAGGAAAGGCATATCCATAGTGGTAAAGGTTGTGAGAAATCTGTTTCAATTTTCCGTAGTAGCCTGAGCTGTCTCTTACCTTCATAACCGCACCAGCCTTTATAAGAGGCATGGGCTTTTTCCACAAAAGGTTTCCATGTCTTCCAAAGTAGTTTTCCACCGCAGGTCTTTTCACTTCCACCTCGTAGTAGCTTTCCTGCAGGTCAATATTCTGTGAGTAGAAAAAGTCCGAGAGGCTATAGAAATAGTCCCCTGCCTTTTCCGTATACTGTGAAAGCCACTCTGGAGTTTTTAAAAGGCTTACATTAAAAAGCCCCATGCCAGTAGACTTGTTGCCACCCAAAGGCAAGAGGTTATATATGGCAGGCAGAAGCTCCTCTGGTTTTTCCTCAAATTCCCAACGGTTTATCTTTACCAAAAGACAAAACTCCCCAGTGGCAAATATGCTCTCAAAGAAAAGTTCTCCTCCTGTGGTGGTGCTTGTGAGCCTATTTATGCTGGCATGAGGGACCAAAGCCTTTGCGAAAAAACTCTTCTCTTCTTGGAAAAGTTTCTCGTAGTCTATGGCATTCCCCATAAGAAAGTCCCTAAGGACCTCTTCAGAAACGAAGCTCAAAGACTTTAGCTTTTTATACTTTCTGTATGCAGAAAATTCCCTATTATCTAAGCTCCTTAGGTCTATCTTTAAGCCAAGGGACGCAGGCTTTGGAAAGTATAGCTTTCCTCCTTCTCTGAAAAGGAGAGAGGAAAATATAACAGGTGGAGAGCTCTTGTAGTCTTCTAAGAACCTCCTTAGCCTATCTTCTCCATACAAAAGCCTCAAGCCCCAGCAAAAGACTCCAAAGAAAGTATGACTGCTCGGTAAGGACTTAAGAAAGCCAAGAGGTTTAAAAAGAAGCGTTAGGAGCATAGCTCAAGAAGCTCTTCAACCCTTATTTCCTCAAGTTTTTTGCCTTCTATCCTCTTAGGCTCAGCCTTGCCAAGGTAAGCGGATTTGGACTTGAACTCCACATTTAGTTTTTCAAACTTTACCCTTCCAGAACCCCTTGAACCATAACCACCAAGATAGTTATACTCCAACATCCTCATGCCTTGCAAAAGCAAAGAGAGAAGGTTCTTGTCCTCTTCTTTGTATAAGTTAAGGACTATCCTACCCACAAAGACCGCACCCGCAGGCACTCTTTCCACCTTTCTGGGATTAGCCCTTGAGTTTATCCTGTTTATCTGGTTTTCTGTCTTTATCTCCGTAAATATTCCCTCACCTAACTCTTTTTGTAGCATCTCTAAGGTTTTCTTTGTTGGATAGGCATCGGAGAAAATAAGCCTTGGTGGTCCTGGTTGCTCTTGGAGAGGAAGATTTTCAAGAGTTTTGGCGTTTCCAGTACCAAAGAGTATGCATATGCTACATTTCCCACAGTCGCAGGGAGAACCTGCAGTTTTAACAACGTCTTCCCTCTTTCCCTCCTCCTTAGCCTTTCTTATCATTTCCTCCACCCTTCCGGTAGACCATTCAAGAAGACTTCTTATTTTCCCCTTTAGAGAAGAACCAGGTATATAGGGTGTGCCCTTTGGCAGGTCAGAACCATCCTCGTAAAAGTTAGGTATGCTTATGTAGGTTTTTATAACGGGATTGTCAAGACCGCCTATGTCAAAGTTTTCCTTTGAACCGCCTATCCGCAAACCAGTCAGTGCCTGTAATTCATACTCAAGGACAAGAGAACCAACAAAGTTGAAGGCAGCCATCTCAGGCATAGCAAGCCCTCCTTTTACTTCTTAGAGTAAGCTATCATAGCCATGAAAAAGTCTGTTGCCTTACGTAGGCTTTCTTTATTGAAGTTTTTGTCAAGACAGTCAAGAATGGCTTTTACCAACTCGCTGAAACTTTCATCCTCAAAAACTCTTCTATTTAGTTGATAACTATTCATAGCATAGAGTTTATATAGATGATATTTAAGCTTTGCTTCTTCCTGTTTCTCATCCCGCTGTTTTTGGGAATATTTCTCGTATATATTCCTTATTTCCATATAAAACCTTCTTAACTGAACGCTTGTTAACTTTAATTGTCGCACCAATTTTGAAGCATAACCTTCTTCTGGATGAAATATGTCTCTATCGCCTAACTTGGAAAGGTCTTCACCTAACTCCTTCAGCTTTTTTATAAAGGCTTCTACCTGCGGATCAATCTTCTTCTCTTTAACGTGTCCGCCCTGCCTCATAGGTGAACCTCCATATAATTTTTATAACCCTGTTCCCTCTCATTTTCTGACATGTTCCTCGTTTTCATTATTACATACTTTGCCAAAAAGAGAGCATTGTCCTTCAAAAGGTAATCATTGTTTTCATCTATAAAGCTTTCTATAAATTCTTTTTCGTTTTCCCATACATTTCTGCTTACTTGGTAATAGAAGAGAGGATAGAACCTCCACCATTTGTTTTTCTCTTGTTCTTTGTAGTATTTCATTAGCATGTATATGCGATAAAAAGCAGACCTACCTACGTATCCCTTTTTTATTAATCTTACCAATTTCCTGGAATTAACTAAACTATTCTTCAGCTCCTCTTTAGTAAGAAGTTCGTTCAGAATAGAGAAGTGTGGAAGTTTGTTTCTTTCTCCTCTCTCTATACGTTCGGTTTTTTCCCATTTTACTTTATCCTCTTCTTCCCTGGCAAACTCTCCTGCAAAACGCACTGGCACTTCTGGTCTGTCTATATGAAAACCCACAGAGAAGTTTAGTAACGGGTTGCAGGCGGTATAGCGGTCAAAGTCCACCTTTAGCTTCAAAATCTTTTTCACAAGCTGGTCCCAAGGTCCTATCAAGAAAAAGTCGTCTCCACCCGCATACAGGGTATATATGTCAGAGCCCTTGAGGAACTCGTTGAGATATCCAGAAAAGAAGAGGTCAAGACTTCTGCTCAAAGTGGCAAGCCTTGAGAGAGAATACTCCTTTATGGACTGGAATATGAGACCCAAAAAGTCCACATCACCCCTTGCAAAGGCTATCTTTTTGTCCCCCTTTGCCCTCTCAGCAAGAGTTTCAAAATCCAAGGTAGAGCCTTCTTCATTCTTTGGAACATAGTTGGCAAAAAAGAAAAAGCCATCCGCTCCCTTCTCAAGAAAGTCCGTATGGTTTATGAGATAAACCTCCTCAAGGTCCTCCTCTGGCTCTTCTAACAGATAAACACCCCCTATACCCTCAAGGTAAAAACCCCACCTATTTAACCACATATGCGTATCAAAGGCTATATATTTAGCCCTAGTGAGAGCGTTGCCAAGCTCAAAAAAGACCTCGCACCACTTACAGACTTCCTTTCCTTCTTCTACCATTCCCCACATGCAAGAGGGACACATACCATCCCCCTGCCCATAAGCAAGCTCTTCAAAAACTTCCATAGTTAGGCTAAACTTTCTCTTCTTTTGCAGGCTTACCCTTTCGTGTAGCCTTTTCATGGTTTCTCTAAAGCCCTCACCACTAAGACCCTCCTTGTCTGTATCAATCCAAGAAAGCACAAAGCCCAGCTTACCACCAAACTCCCTTATAAGAGCCTCTTCTACCCTCTTGGCAAAACTCCTTAGCTTGTCTTCTATGCCCTCCTCGTAGCCAAAAAGTGCCAAAAACTTCCCCCCTCCTGCGTATATAAGATTACACAGAGGATATTCCAATTCTTTTAGCAATGCCCTTGCTACAAGATGAGGAAGCACCGAAAGGAAAAAGCTCCTACCCCTTAACCTCTTTGCCACACCCTTTATATTGCTAAGAGAAAAGAGAAATTCTTGAATTCCACTTATATCACCATCCACTAACAAAAACCTTTCCTTATTTGTGGAAAGTGCACAGGCTATAGCTGAGACCATCCTTGAGTGGTCAAAAAGGGAAATATCAGGATAGTGTTTTGTGCCTCTTTCTCTGTCATAGGTAGACGCAGGGACGCACCAACAGTATTTGTAAAAGAGATGATAAACCTTTAGAAAAGCCTTGTGAAGGTCGGAAAAGTCTACCTTATTTAGCTCATTTTCAAAAGATGTATAGAGGTCTTGATACAGCTTGTTTGATTCTTCAGGAGTCCCATCCTTTGGAAATAGCACATCTTTGGTTAGCTCAAGTTTATTGAGTTCTATATAGTAGTCTTTGTCTAACTGTGAGTTAAAAAAGTCAACCTCAAGACCCAAAAAGATAGGTTTTAGCCTTTTTATGGCTTTATCGGAGATGTCTTCTTGTTCTTGACTTCTTTCTTTGCTTGAGTATATGTCCGCACCTTGGTATAGCCTTTGCTCTTGGTTCTTGGGCTTGTGATGAAAGGCAGAGTCAAGCACCATTTGGTAATCGTTCGGGCTTAGCTTGTTTTTTAATACCCTTTCTATAAACCTATAAGACAGCTCCGCATGAGCGTAGCCAAAATCTTCCTTACCTTCTGCCTTTTCCCCCGCTCTGTCTAACAGCTTGCCAACATCATGAAAAAGACCCCCAAGTGCCAACAAAACCCTATACCTGTATTTATCCATAGCTCCCCTCACTAACATTGTAATATAAAACTTCCCTTTTTGGGTTTTCTGACATCTGGTAAAATACCCCTCGTGCATTATAATTAAACCCATGAGGTCTTTGGTTTTTGTCCTTCTACTGAGTTTCTTGCTTTCTTATCCCTTAGCCAAGGAAATTTCCTTCACTCTTGAAGATAGGGATAGGATTATAAGGCTTGAGGAAAACCAGAAAGAGGGTTTTAAAGCTCTAATGCAAAGGATAGATGATACAAACAAAAGGATAGATGATATAAATAAAAGGATAGATGACACGAACAAGAGGATAGATGACATGATAAGTATTATGCTCTGGGGTTTTGGTGTTTTGTTTGCTGGTATGATGAGCCTTATAGGCTTTGTGATATGGGATAGGAGAAGTGCACTTGCTCCAGCTATTAGGAAGACAAAGGAGCTTGAGGAGAGAGAAGAAAAGATTGAAAAGGCTCTCAAAAAACTCGCAGAAAAAACCCAGAAGTAAAAGAAGCCCTAAAAGAAGCCGGCATCCTTTAGACCTATCTAAGTTATAGAAACCTTGTCTATACCTCGCTTAAAGCTCTTTATAACTTGCAACTCGGACTATTCTATCCAATTGAAACTGAGTCTCCATCCCTCACGGTGGGCTTAAAACATAACCCTTTTTTATGGCAAGTCAACAAATCTTACTATGTCTCCATCCCTCACGGTGGGCTTAAAACAGAAGAGAGAAGTAAACAAGGATGTTGCTCTGCCAGAAGTCTCCATCCCTCACGGTGGGCTTAAAACTTCGCATTGCTGTAATGTTTATATGCCCAGCAAAAAAGTCTCCATCCCTCACGGTGGGCTTAAAACTTTGGCGTTTATTAGCTCCTTGCTTAGGCGTGCCAGGTCTCCATCCCTCACGGTGGGCTTAAAACACTATATCATTGGGTTTAATGTATGCTTGTGCTTCCAGGTCTCCATCCCTCACGGTGGGCTTAAAACTCCTTGGCAAGCTCTTCTTTTAGCTCCAACTTCCTTGTCTCCATCCCTCACGGTGGGCTTAAAACCTCAAACCTACACAAAAAGAAAAGCAAGAAATATCAAGCACTTTCTTAGGGTAGCACCCCTCTCAAGTGAAGGTGGTTTGCCAGAAGTGTCAGGTCCTGCAAGGTTGAGTGTGGTATTGTCAAATTTAAACCCTTGAGAGACAAGGCTTTGAGGCATCTGTCATCAAAACATCAAAGCATTATTGCATCTTTATGCCAAAACATAAAAGCATAAGGGCATTAAAATATAAGCTACGAAAGACAAAGCTCAGAAAAGGCAAAAATCCAAGAAAAGCACCATATCTCTACCCTACCACCTTTGAGAAAACCCACAGGACAGAGAGACTAAAGGGAAAGACCGCCATAGTGGAAGTTAACAAACAGAGAGCTGTCAAAGCCTTTTAGTCAATACTACCCCCTTAACTTCAAGAGACCAAAAACCCTATTCAACTGCCAAGATGTCAAGGGAGCAAAGGCTTCCTAACCTACCTTTTGAAGATTATAACAAACTTTGGTGTAAAATGCTAATATAACTATGCCTATTAAACTGGCTCTTAGCTTTAAGGCTGAGGCAAACTTAGAGGTTTCCAATGACCTTATGCATGCCTTTGTCTTTTCCTTGTTTCCACAAGAGGTAGCAGAAAAGGTTCACAAGAGAGAGGAAAAGCCTTTTAGCCTTAGAGGTTGGAACTTTACAGAGAAGGGTTTATTGCTTAGGATTTCTCTTTTGGAAGACCAGCTTTTTCCAGCGTTGGTTAGTCATCTTTACCTTTCTAAGAATGGCTTTAGGCTAAAGGATGTGGAGCTACAGCCTGTTGTGCCAAGTGGTCTAAGAGAAGAGGAGTCCATATCTTACCAAGAACTCTTGGAGCTTGAAGCCTACGAGCATTACTCGGTGGACTTTATAAAACCTACCACCTTTAGAAGAGGTCGTTGGGATTATCCCCTTCCAGACCCACCCGCATTGTTTAGAAGTCTCTACAGAAAATGGAAGAGCCATCACCCTTTTCCTTTGGAAGAGGACAAGCTCCTACATCAGGTCTATTCTAAAGTTTACATCTTAGCACACAAAATAAGGGTTGAGACAGTGGAGCTTTCCTTTGGAAAACTTAGAGGTTTTGTGGGAAATGTGGTCTTTGGTGTCAATGACAAGGAGCTCTCAAGGTTAGTTCATGCCTTGCTTAAGTTTGGTGAGTTTTCCGGAGTTGGAAGAAAAAGTGCCATGGGTATGGGAGTTATACTCCTGCGTAAAGAAGCCTAAGAGTCTTAGCGACTAGTTTTTGAAAATATTGGCATTTGTATACAAGAATGGTAATGTATATCCTCAAGGGCTTAAGACACAAAAGCTATAATATTCCCTATGTATAAGGCTATTCAAGTCCAAAAACACTTAAACTGCCCCCTCTCAGAAAGGTTCAAGTCCACTATCCAATACCATGTGGTAGTCCCTACACTGGAAAGTTTTATTGGCAATGTCCAAGAAAGGTTCAAAGAGATAGTCCTTAGCTCAACACTTCCTGAAAAGACAAAAAGAGTTCTCCTTTATCTCAACTCCAGAAAGGAGTGGCTTATTCCAAAAAGCCCTGTGGATAGATAAAGACAGAAAAAAGTATGAGTATGAGATAGAGACAGAGGAAAGACTGCTTGCCAAAAAGGTTTTCAAGCATATTCTCAAAAGCTGGAAAAAGCCAAGTTTTAGAAGTGTTTCTATGCTTTTAGACAGTAAATGTGCCTTACTGGAAAAGCCAAAGAAAGCCAAAGCCTTTGACCTATGGATAAGGCTATCTACACATGAAAGGAGAAAGCCCATATACTTGCCTGTAGGACTTCATGAATACTTCAAAGAAAGAGGTGGAAAGCTAACAAGCATGGTTCAGATATCTGAGGATGGCACATTAAGACTTGTGAAGGAGATAGAAAGAAAAGACATAGTTTTCAGTGGAGATATAGCCCTTGACTTTGGGATGGAGTGTCTTTTTGTTTCAGACAGAGGAGACCTCTTTGGTAGAGGCTTTTATCTCAGGGTAAAAGAGTATGCAGATAGAATAGACAGAATACAGAGGGAGATGCAAAGAGCAGGTAAAAAGCCAACAGAAAGCAAGAGGTATGTAAGACTTCAAAGCAAGCTAAGTGGATATGTGAAGAGTGAAGTCAGAAGGATAATAAACAGGGTGATATACCTATACAAGCCACAAAGACTTGTGCTTGAAGACCTTAGAGGATTTTTGCAAAGGGTAATAAACAACTTTCCAAAATCAGTAAAGAGGGTGCTAATAAGGTATGGGCTTGGGGAGATAAGGAGGAAGTTAAGAGACATAAGCGAGGAATATGGCATAGAGGTAGTGTATGTAAATCCTGCCTATAGTTCACAAGCATGTAGCAACTGTGGATATGTGGACAAAGACAACAGAAGGACAAGGAGTGAGTTTGAGTGCAAGCTATGTGGCAAAAGACTTCATGCGGATGTGAACGCAAGCAGGAACCTGCTTAGCCGTGCTAAGTGGAGCTTGCATTTACGTCGTATGGAGCAAGCCCTTGTCAAGCAGGTAGAACTATTCTCACGAAACCTGTTTGATGAGCGGCATAAGTGTCTTTGGAGTAAGGCTACTCCTGTTGATTGAAAGAAATAAATACTTTCAGTCAGTCCCTAAACCTGAGGTGTGGATAAGTGTCCCTAATAGGGATATTTGTCTATGCTGAGGGATACTCTGACATTTTGAATTCCAATAAGCCTGTAAGTATAAAGACAACACCAAACTTAAAGGCGGTATGGGCGGAGTGTCCTGTTGGTTATGATGTAGGGATATTCGTTAAGGCAAGCGTCCCGGAGGCTGTATTTATAAACGCATTAGCACAGGTTTGTGCTTTTAGGAATCTTGTAGAATTTTCCAAGCAAGTTTTGGGTGAAAGCCATATTTTGAAAAGCATAGAACACAGACTTTATTACGATAAGTGTGGTGCAATCAAAAACGTCATTAAATGTTTTATATGCGGCTATATTGAAACAAAAGGGCTTAAGCCTGTGGAGAAAGGCGAAACTCTTCCATATCTTGGTGAAGTAAGGGAGAGTAGGTATATATTAGTATTAGAGTTTACTAAGCTGAAAAGCACGGAAGAGGATTGGAAGAGCTTTGTAGAGATGTTTTTGTTATGAGTAATCTGACATTGAGGCTTGAGAAGGAGGACTGGGATAGGGTAAGGGCTCTTTTGGAGGAGTTGGGTTTTAAAGGTCTACCAAAGGATTATGTGGTTTGGTATTTGACTGATGGCTCTAACCATGCAACGCTCTATTTCTCTGGCACGCTTCTTATTCAGGGTAAAAGGGCTAAAGAGGTAAAGGACCTCATACTTTCCTCTCTTGACACTCCAGAGAATGTGTCTGTAGGATGCGATGAGTCAGGGAAGGGAGATGTGTTTGGTCCTCTTGTGCTGTGCTGTGCGGTCATAAAGCCAGAGTATTACAAGAAGGTTTTGAGCCTTAATATGAGAGATTGTAAAAGGTTAAGCGATGAGGCGGTTCTCAAAAAGGCGGAAGTCTTTAGCTCCTTTGGAGAGTTTAAATGCAGGCTTGTAGAGCCTAAAGAGTTAAATGAGCTTTACGAAAGGAAGAAAAACCTCAATAGAATACTGGATGAGCTGTATGTGAGCCTTTTGGAAGAATTTCTCAAAAGGTATCCTGAGGGTAAATTTTCTGTGGATGCATACTCAAGCAGAAGTCCTTTTGACAGTAGAGTTTCTTTTATACACAAGGGGGAAGAAAACCTTGCGGTTGCAACCGCCAGCGTTCTTGCAAGGGCTGAGTTTCTAAAATGGATAGAATTAAGAGGGCTTCCCAAGGGGTCATCTCCAAAGGTCATGGACATTGCGCGCAAGCTCTACAATCAAGACAAGGAAAAGGCTAAGGAGAGCCTAAAGATTTTCTTTTTATAAATTTGCTCAAAGACACCACTGCAAAAAGGATCACCATACTCCCCACCACCGCACCGCTGGGTGGAAGGTCAAAAAGCAGGGATAAAGCTATGCCAGAGGAAATAGAAAGGAAGGAGAAGGAAACAGAAAGGAATATACCTTGCAAAAAGGAAGATGAGACCAAAAGCGAAGTCATGGCTGGTATAGATATAAAGCTGGCAGAAAGCACAAGTCCCACAGCCTTTATGGATAGAGCTACATTGGCAGAAGCTATGGCAATAAGAGAGTAGTTTAGAAGTCTAACCCTTACACCTCTGAGTCTGGCGATCTCTTCGTTAAAACTCAGAAGTAGGAGTCCACGGTAGTTCAGGGATATAAACAGAAGGCTTATAGCAAAGATAAGCACAGACAAAAGCAGGTCGTTTTCCGAAACGGTAAGCATGCTACCAAAGAGGTAAGAAAATACGTTAGTCCCAAGATTGTCTGTAATGCCAAGCACCACTATTGCCATGGCAACGCCCAAAGAAAAAAAGAGGGCAACTACTGTATCCGCAGGCAAAGACTTTTTTTCCACAAGGAATTGGATTAGAAGACCCAGAAGAACCGTATAAAGCACCGCAAAGGTTATAGGCTCAAGGTCAAGGACTATAGCAATGGCTATGCCACCGAAGGTTGCGTGAGAAAGACCCGCACCAAGCATAGAAAGCCTCTTTATGAGAAGGAAAACACCTACCATAGAGGTAGAGAGGGCTATAAAAAAGGCGGAAAGAAAGCCCTTCCAAAATAGGCTGTAAGAAAGGAAGTCCATTCCTAAATTTTAACCTATGGAGAAAAACAAGGAGCTTGCCCAGATTTTTGAGAAAATGGCGGACATGCTTGAGTTTCTTGGGGATAATCCTTATCGCATAAATACCTACAGAAGGGTAGCGGAGGTTCTCTCTGAGCTTGGGGAAGATGTGGAAGTTTTGGTAAAAACCGGAAAAATCCACCAGATACACGGTATAGGACAGTCTAGTGTAGAAAAGATACTGGAATACCTTCGCACAGGCAAAATAAGTGCCTACGAGGAGCTGAGACAAAAAGTTCCAGAAGACCTTCTTGAGCTTCTGGAAGTCCCAGGCATAGGAGTAAAGACCCTAAGGCTTGCCTACGACAGACTAAAGGTGAAGAGCAAAGAAGATTTTATAAGGGCAGTTAAAAACGGTCAGTTTGCCTTTCTGCCAGGCATGGGGGAGAAGAAAATTCAAAACATACTCCGAGGGCTTGAGCTTTGGGAGAAGAGCAAGGAAAGAATGACTCTCCTGCAGGCTTATGAGCTTGGGCAAAGCCTTCTTAAACACTTTGAGGTGGTAAAGGATCTTTATGAAAGCATTGAGCTTGCAGGAAGCCTAAGAAGGAGGAAAGAAACCGTTGGCGATATAGACCTTCTCGTATCCGCAAGGAGGGAAAACTGGGCAAGACTTCATCAACACTTCGTTTCCTACGAAGGAATTAAAGAGGCTCTTCTTCACGGAGAGACCAAGTCCAGCGTGGTGCTACAAGAAGGGAGACAAGTGGACTTCAGAACCGTAGAGCCTCACCAATGGGGGTCCGCCCTTCAGTATTTTACTGGTTCAAAGGAGCATAACGTAAGGATAAGGGACATAGCCAAGGCTAAAGGGCTCAAGATAAGCGAATATGGAGTCTTTCATGCGGATACCGATGAGTGGATAGGGGGGCGCACAGAAGAAGAGGTTTATAACCTCATAGGCATGCAGTGGATTCCGCCAGAGCTTAGAGAAAACACGGGAGAAATAGAGCTTGCCCTTGAGGGTAGACTTCCAAGGCTCATAGACATAAAGGATATAAGGGGAGACTTTCATATGCACTCTAACTGGAGCGATGGACTTCACAGCCTTGAGGAGATGGCGGAAGCCTGCTACAGACTGGGCTATCAGTATATGGTGATAGGAGACCACTCTCAGTCCTCGCGTGTAGCCAACGGTCTTGACCCAGCACGCTACAGGGAACAGTTTAAGCTAATTGAAAGGCTAAATCAATATTACAATCCAAGGGGCTTTTATATCCTTAGGGGCTGTGAGGTAGATATACTTCCTGACGGATCTTTGGACCTTCCCGATGACCTTCTTGAAGAGTTTGACTTCGTGGTGGCATCTATCCACTCAAGGTTTAATCAAGACAACACATACAGAGTTCTAAAGGCTATGGAAAACCCTTATGTGAACCTAATAGGACACCCTACAGGTAAAGCCTACGGAACAAGGGAGGGATACCCTCTTGATATGGAAAAGGTCATAAAGACCGCAAAAGAGACGGGAACCGCACTGGAGCTAAACACTCACAGGGCTGACCTTTCACCAGAGAACATAAGAAGGTGCATGCAAGAGGGTGTGTTTATAGCCATAGTAACCGATGCACACTCTGTAAAGCATCTGCCTTACATACACTTAGGGGTTGGTCTTGCAAGGAGAGGTTGGGCTTTGCCTGAGCTTGTGCTAAACACAAAAGACTTGCAAGGTGTGAAGGATTTTGTAAGGCGTAAGAGAGAGCTTATGTTAAGTGGAAAATATTGATGGCTAAAAATACTAAAAGGTTTATAATCATAAACATGGCACAGTTTGTTAGTTTTGAGGACCTCCAAGCAATTATAAGGCACGAGATAGGTAAGTTGAAGAGATTGAAGAGGGACCTATCCCTTGCGGAACATATTCCAGCTGTGGATAACTTGTCCCTTGTGGTGCTATACAGTAAACACCTCTCGAAACAACACCTTGAAAATATATCTAAATCCATGCGTGAGTCGGACATGATATTTCAGCATGGCTCTCACATAATCTGTTTGCTACCTGGCACTGATAAGGAAGGTGCAATTCATCTGGCAGAGGGTATTAGAGATTTTCTTGGTGAAGAAGGCCACTACATAGTGGTCACATATCCTGAAGATGGAGAAAGCTACGAGGATTTGATTAGTTCGCTTAAGCTATATTCTGAACAAAAGGGCATACCTATACCAATAAATTAAAGGAGGAAAGTATGCAATTAGACCTGCTCATAGAAAGAGTTGCCATAAAGACCCTGAGGGTTATAGGAGAAAAAGTTCTTGAGGGCAAAAGGCTTTCTGTAGAAGACGCCGTAAGGCTCTTTTATGAGGCAGACCTTAGCTATGTGGGTGCGTTGGCGGAGTGGGTAAACCGTAAAAAGAACGGACACTTTGCCTACTTTGTGGTAAACAGACAGATAAACCCTACCAACATATGCATATATCAATGTAATTTCTGCAGTTTTGGGGTGGTAAAGTCTGACCCAAGGGCATATGAGATGAGCCTTGAAGAGGTCCTAAAAAAAGTGGAAGAGACCTACAAAATGGGTGGAAGGGAGGTGCATATTGTAGGTGGCATACCACCGCATTGGAAGGTGGAGCACTATGTAAACCTTGTGAAGGAAATAAAGAGGGCTTTTCCAGATATGGTGGTAAAGGCGTGGACCGCCATAGAGATACACCATATGAGTAAGATATCAGGAAGGAGCTACGAGGATATCCTGCTTGAGCTAAAGTCTGTGGGGTTGGATGCCATACCCGGGGGTGGTGCGGAGATATTCTCCGAGAGGGTAAGAAGGATAATAGCACCCTACAAGGCTAATGCGGAAGAGTATCTGCAAGTGCATAGAACCGCTCATAAGCTGGGAATTCCCACCAATGCAACCATGCTGTATGGACACTTAGAGACCTACGAGGAAAGGGTAGAACACATGGAAAGGCTCAGAAGTCTGCAAGATGAAACGGGAGGCTTTCAGGTCTTTATACCTCTTGCCTACTGGCCAGAGGGAACAAGGATAGGAGGGAAAAGAACTTCCTCTGTGGATGATTTGAAAACCATAGCCATATCACGGCTCTTTTTGGATAACTTTGACCATATAAAGGCATACTGGGTCACCCTTGGTGAGAGGGTAGCACAAGTGGCTCTAAATATGGGTGCGGATGACCTTGACGGGACCATCCAAGAGGAAAAAATAGTCCATTCTGCGGGAACAACCTCTGCGGTGGGACATACAAAGGAAAGGCTCATAAAACTCATAAGGTCCGCAGGCAAGATACCAGTGGAAAGGGACACCTTTTATAACCCAGTAGCCATCTATCCTTGACTACTTTGTAGGAGTTTTTTTAGGCTTTTGGATATCTCCCTCATAACAGGCTCAATCTTGTCCTTTATCTCCATAAGCCTCTCATATAGCTCCTGTGGGCTCACTTCCCACGTGCTTATGAGCTTGTTTTTTAGGTTCGTCATCTTGAAAACATCCATGTAATACTCTTGAGGAATAACGCCAGCTTCCACCAACTTTGAAAGGCAGTCATCTCCAAACTTCCTCACTCCAAACTTAGGAGCAAGGTGCTTGCATATATCAAAAAGGCTATCGTAAGCGACCTGATAGAAGTATTTGACCCTATCGTAATACATGGGCGTCTTTGAAAATTCCTCAAAGCCTTGAGAAAGCACAAAGTCTATCTTTTTCACAGACTCCTTTATGTATTTTGCCTTTTCGTTTAGAAGGTCAAAGTCTATAAGAAGGGGGTTGTTGGTCTCCCTTTTGACAAACTCCACTACCGCTTTGGCGTATTCCTTAAAAAGGGGCAAAAACTTAACAAGGGAGCGGTAGAGTTCTTCTGACTGCAGGGTTTCCCTTAGGTCTCTGTGCTTTATGTAAAACTGGGCAAGCTCTCCCAAGGCTTGTGCCTGAGAGAGACCAACAAGCTCACCTATTTTCTGAAGGCAGTCCTTTGAAGTGGTCTTTATGTCATAGACCGCAGAAAGATGCCTGCAGACTCTCATAGCACTTTCAAAAGCCAGATTGAAGTCTACCCTCACCTTGTCTTGGAGCAGTTTATTGGAGACAAACTCCTCTTCAGGAAGGGATAGGTTCTTCTTTAAGTCTGCGTAGGCTTTCTCAAGTTGAGTAAAGCTCTCCAATATTAGGCTTATCTTGGGCTTTTTCTTGGTTTCTTGCATGGTATAAATTTATGCTCCAAGGAGCTCTTCTCTTGTGATGTATTGCTGTAGACGCTCTATGGACTTTGCTCTGCCAGTGCTTTCTTCCACTTCTACGAGCAAGGCATTTACCACAAGGTCTTCCTTTTCTTCTACCTCATACTTTTGGGGAATACCCTTTGTAAACCTATCTATAGCTTGCTGGGGTTTCATGCCTATTGCGGAATACCAACATCCTGTCATACCCACATCGGAAGTATAGGCTGTTCCCTTTTTAAGTATTATCTGGTCTGCGGTAGGCACGTGGGTATGCGTGCCATAAACAAGACTTGCCCTACCATCCACATATATGCCAAAAGCCCACTTTTCTGAGGTGGTCTCCGCATGAAAGTCCACGACCACTATGGGAGTTTCCTTGCTTACCTCTTGGTAAAGCCTATCAAAGACCAAGAAGGGGTTTTCAAGGTTTGAGTCTAAGAGAGACCTACCCATGAGGTTTATAACTGCAAACCTTATGCCCTTTTTCTCAAAGATACCATAGCCTCTGCCGGGAACACCCTCGGGATAGTTGGCTGGTCGCAGGAGGTTGGGAGAGGTGTCTATAAATTGGTAAACTTCCTTTTTGTCCCATATGTGGTTTCCAGAGGTCATAATATCCACGCCCATGCCTTGTAGCTCTTCGTAGACTTTTTTTGTTATACCAAAGCCACCTGCGGAGTTTTCCACATTAACGAGCACCACGTCCACCAAATCCCTGTAGCCTGCGAGAAAATACCTAAGTGCCTTTCTTCCAGGTTTTCCTATTACGTCTCCAAATATTAGAAATCTCATGGCTTTTTGGTGCGGGTGGAGGGAGTTGAACCCTCACGGGCATAAGCCCACTGGATCCTGAGTCCAGCGCGTCTGCCAATTCCGCCACACCCGCTGAATATTAGATTATAATTCACTCCTTGCTTGCCTTTATGTAATTTTTGAAAAATGTGAAACACCCCCCTGTTTTTAAACCCTTGAGAGACAAGGCTTTGAACTAATTTTCAAACAAAGATCACGACCCCAAAATTTTTTGTTTGAAAAATCTGAAACACCCCTGAGGCAGGGAAAGGGAAGTTTTTGAAATTTTTTCAATTTCTTCACCTTCCGAGAGAGGGCATTTTTG
Organism: Hydrogenobacter sp. T-8; assembly: GCF_011006175.1. Taxonomy (NCBI): domain Bacteria; kingdom Pseudomonadati; phylum Aquificota; class Aquificia; order Aquificales; family Aquificaceae; genus Pampinifervens; species Pampinifervens florentissimum. The sequence goes on from NZ_CP048795.1 coordinate 40,302, forward strand.
ACATCATGCCAATCTACTGACGACAGAGTGGTCTACGCCCGGCTCCGAGGCGGGTGGGAGAGAAAGGTGATAGAAATAGTGTGCAGGGACAAAATATGTCTAATTTTCAGCTACAGCTATTCTTATAGAGAAAGTGTGCCAAGGGATATAAGCGAAGAGAGAATTGAATTAACTATACTTGAGCGTCCTTGGTAGGAGGTAGGAACATGAAGAGAAGATTAACTGTATACTTATCCGACGAGTTATTATTTAAGATAAAGCTCCTCGCCCTCCAGCGGGGGGTAAGCGTATCGCAGTTAGTTGAAAGAATTCTAAACGAACACACAAAAGAAATCCATCTCCCCAAAACCAAAGAGAAATAGTCCCCCGCCCCCTCTGGGGGCTATTCTTTTTACCAAAACCTCAGCTTATCTTCACTCTCCCTGTATAACTGCCCAAACTTATAGACCTTTTGGCTGTAGCTATAATTAATTTCGCACGCACTTTTATACTGCCTACATCCTTCTTTAGTCATCCACACGCACACATTTCTCCTTCTACATTCCTTTCTACATTCCTGCCATTCGCAACTCTTAGCCCGATTACATTCTCTGTAGACAAGCCCTCCACCGTTGTAAGCCTGATACACCTGCCAGAGGCGACGGGCTCTTCGTAGTTCCATTCCTGTCAGGTATGCAAGCGCATAGAAATGATGCGAGGAATACTCTTTGTCATAGTCAGGGAAAAGAGGTCTCAACACGCCATCCAGAAATTTAGGAGTTATCTGAGCGTATCCGACCGACCCATGCCCGTCCATAGATTTAAGCCACCGGCAGTTCGTTTCCGTCTTCATTAGCCCTAGCCCATACCACCACGGATAGTCACGAGAGATTACTTCTTGGTGTGCTTTCTTTGTTATCTCTTTAAGCCTCAGACATCTATCCTGTGCCTCAGCCGAATGCAAAAACAATAGCAGTATAGAAAAGAATAGCAATAGCATACTTCTTTCTCCATTCCTCATCCCAGTCTATTACACCAACTTTGAGATACCTTGAAACATAGTAAAAAACCAAGCCCGCACTTGCTAATGCGGTTTTTCTTGCTATGGCAGACACAAGCTGAGAAGGTTCAAAAGTATAAGCGAGTGCAACAAGCATCATAACTATTGCAAGCACGAGTTCCACGTGATAGTAACGCAGAAGTCTTTTTATCATTTGCATACCTCCATAGCCCTCCTAAGTAGTATGTTTTCTTCTTTCAGCAAACCATAGTTCTTTATAAGCTTTCTCAAGCGCTCCTCATATGAGTCTTCCTGTTTAATTATTTCAAGCTCCGCACGTGGCACCTCTGGGGGTTCACATTTAAGCACGACAGGTTTCTCAACTATCTTAGTTTGGCACACAGGACACTCCGTAGTAGTTGTTGCACAGCTTACAAGCATAACAGGGAGCACAAGCATAAAAACAGCAACAGCCTTCATTTCTCTTCTACCTCCACGAGTACGTCCAACATTTCCCTTAGATTGTCACAGGTATCATTATTATTAGGAACTTGGATATCGTATTTCCGTGCTATGTTCTTCTTTACTTCGTCAGCGTATGCTTTTAGCTTCTTTGCATAGTCAAGCTCTTTTTGCTTTAGTTTAGCTGTGAGTTCTTGATAGGCTTGAGTATATGTGTTTAAGTCAGTTTGACACTGCTTAAGTGAAGACAAAACTCTCTCATGCTCTTGCTTGACAAGTGAAAGCTCCTGCTTGAGGCGTTTAATCTGTCGTGTGCGGATTGTATCTGTAGCTGTAAAGGTAGCCAGAGCAGACATTATAGCAATTGCAATCACTACCCTAAACATTGCCAACCTCAGTAGCAATGCTATTGAGAAAGTTATCTATGTCAAAGCTTTCAAGTTCCTGTAGGCTTTTTTGCGCTAACTCTGTTTCAATGAAACCCCAGACCTTAGCATCAAACTGCTTATACCAGCTCAGGAGTTCTGCCGCCTCTTGTGAACCAGACTGGTAAATAAGTAAGTCGCCAAGAGAATAATAGCCATGCCTCTTCAAAGTATCAGCGATAAACTTCTCCGCTTTGTCTATTAACAACCTTTTAACCTCCTCTCTCTTTTCCAATGCAAGTGTCTGTTCGTCCTTAACTTTTATTTCACCAGCGTCAATATAGAGTTTCGAAACATCCTTCGTGGTCAGGTCTGCAAAAACTACAACACCGTTTCTATACTGTTCAGGTATATCTTCTAATCTTTCTACAGCAAATATATGACCATCTTCAGCCCATGCATAAACCATCTCTTTTACCTCCTTCTTGTTATTGTTACATAATCCGCTGTAAATTGTACTCCGTCTTGCCTGTACCAAGTTCCAAGCCAGTAGGAAGTGGATGAAGCTGTGCCACTGCAACAAGTATCAGCAATAGTAAAACCCCCATGGCCTTGACATTGCCCCAAAACAAGCCATCTTTGATTTTCTCTAATTGTTAATGTTGCGTGATTCCAGTTTTCGTTTATGTTTGCCTGCTCGTAAAAAGGCACAAAACTTAGACCAGTAACTCTATTTGCACCTACATTAGTATCACCACCAGCCATATACTGCCCATCACCATTGCTAATTGCAATATTGCTTGGTCTCAAACCAACCCAAAGTTCATATGCAGGTGTCCAAAATCCTTGAAAGAGGAACATTGGCACTACAGCAGGAGTATACACAATAGGCACATGATTTGCATTTTGAATTGTTACTGTTGCACCTGGCGGTAGATAATACTTGTAACTATAGTTTTGGTTATCAAGTGTTCTTACGCTAAATACGCTTGCTCCTATGAGAGGATAACAAGGATACCAGCTTACTCCATCAGGAGAAATTTCTAAAACGTTATTGTTTATTCTAAGTCTTCCAATTTGAAACTCTGGCATTCTCCTGATGACCTTTTGCCAATTAATTTCTTGCCAGCGTCCTTCTGTGTATCTGTAAAGTTTGTTCGTGTTAGTTATGTAGCACAGACTACCTTCCTCGGCTTGAGGGAAATCCGTGCTTACATAGTAGTTTGACTGATAATACACTTCTTCTGATATGTCATACAACCATTCAAAACCAAGTTTGCCATCTCCGTTCGCTAATGGTATTCTGAAGGGCTGAGGGTCTATACTCGCTTCATGCCCTGATAGTTTTAATGCGTTGCCTGCTATAACCTGCCCAGAGATTATACTATTCTTAAGTTTCTCTATATCTTGCCGTGTTGCTAAAACAAGCGTGTCGCTTATCGTTGCAGTTACACTCTGCGCATTTGAAACAACTACGTATACATCAACGACTATCTCTATTCTTGTTGTTTGAGACGAAGGGATAAAATCTGGTTGCGATGCGTATGCAACAGAATAAAGTATTTCCCCAAAGTCTTGGTCGTTTGCGAAGACGCCTATCTCCGATAGAAAGAAGCCTTCCTGTAAGTCATCGTTTCTTAGCACAAACCTAATTTTGGCTGTCCCGTCTCCTACTTCGATAGACTGAATTGGAAGTGCGAGTTTTGGCTGTAGAAGGTCGTTAAGATTTTCTATGTCCGTGTTGTCATTGTATTGCCCTGAGCCAAGCTTGACTCTTGTAAATGTTAAGTTTGTGCCTGCTAAGGCTTTTGCTAAGAGATTTCTACCTCTTTTTGTTAGCACCATCCCACTAAAATTAGCCATGCGTTGCTACCTCCATCTTAATTGCCATGTGCATTACGGAACCCGCAGAAAATGTTGAATTTTCTATGCTTGGCGATGGGCTGTATGGGAGTATGCTATAGCTGTATGCAGAATAAGGTTTTGCGCCAAGGGTATGTATTCCTTGTAAAGAAGATAACCGTACATCCAAAAATAACTCATATCTATAGCCGTGTGTTGCCAAGGAGCCTATTTTCAAGTCTCCAAAAGTTTTGTAGTGTGCGACTATGTCATACCAACTTCTCACATTTTTATACTCATCTATCGCCTTCCTAACTTCGCTCCATTTTGCCTCTTCTTTAATTCCGCTCAGCAGAACTTTAAAGTGATACGGTTCGCCACCGTATTCAAACCACTCTTCCAAGACACTGTCTACCCCTAAAGCTTCTAATGCCTTCTCCACTGCCCATTTCGTTCCTTTATATCTATGTAGTTCTATCGCCTTTTTTATGAGTCTTTTCTTTTCTTCTATCGTGCTTGCAAGTTCGTAGCCTTCTATGTGAAACTGCCAGGCGAGGAGATCTAAAACCTCCTCTGGAAGCTCATCTATACGAGAGTAGATGAGTGTCTTCCCCACCTCAGAGAAAAGAAAAGAAAACACTCCTTCTGTGCTTTCTGCAAGTTTTTGTATGCCATCTACAGCTATGCTCGGTGGCAGGAGCTCTTTAATCATCGCTTAGACCCATGTATGTGATTGAGTTTATGATGCCTTTTGCTACTTTCCCAGCAGAGATTTCAATTCGTGCCGGGCTTATTACATCTACTTTGTAAGCTCCTGCGTTTTTGACCCTTTGATAAAGCTCCTCCGGTAATACATCCTTGCCTATTTTCCTGCCTGTGTCTTTTATGAAGTCTTGCACTACCCGGGCTATTGCTTGCTGTATTTGAAAAATTCTCGCTTCGTCTTTTTTGTGTATCCAGTATCTAAGACTGACCTCATACTGGACTACCTCTGGTGCATACACAAAAACTTGGTCTGTCAAGGGTCTGACTTTTTCATCGTTTAGGTGTCTTCTTACAAGCTCTATCATCTCTTGGTTTGGTAGCTCACCGTCTTTTAATAGAAAATAGACTGCTACCTGTCCCGGTGCGGGGCTAAAAACTTCTACATCTTCTATTAATACGTGAGCTGATTTTGTGTGATAGATGTAAGCCTCTCTTGACCCTGCGTTGCTAAATCTTTCTATACTGAGCCTAATGCGTTCTCTAAACCTCTCGTCATCCTCTTGGTCAGTTCCAAACATGGTTGTGGAGATGTTTACAGCTTGGACTTCATAAGGGAGTGGGTCAAGTAGCTTATTTATCTGTCCTGCTGTAAAGCCGTTGCCAATTTGCCCCGGAGTTTGACACTCTGCATCTATATACACCTCTGTTTGTCCTGCTTTTATTACAGCCTGCTCTACTGTCTCAAAGACTATCTCATCGTTAACAGCAACTTGTGTGCCTTTTGGGATAACTATGTCTCTTTGTGCTGGCTCTTGTGTGAAAAATTTCAGTCTTGTTCTTGCTTTTTGTGCCGGAAGTCTTTTTATGCCATAGAACTCTGCCAAAGCATCAAGATATTGCCCCTCCGCGTAAGCAAGTAAGTTCTGCTTTGCAGACCAGTCTATTTTAAATGCGAGCAGGCTTGATACATAGGTTATAACATCAAGTAGTAATCTCTCTGGGTCTGCTGGGTATAGCGTTCTACCGGTTATTCTTTCATACGCTTTTATAAGTTCTTGTTCGTAGTGCTGTGGGTTTGTTATTGTAAAGCGTATGTCCATGTCAGCTCCTCATCTTCTATCTGGATAGTCAAGATAACATCTGCATGACCTATTTCTTTGTATCTTATGTCTATAGCTTTGACTTTTGCACGAGGTTCGTATGTTTCTATTGCATCGACTATCGTGGCTTTTAGCTTGCCTATGCTCAACGGGGTTGGATTATCAATGAAATCTCTATAATCCACTGCAAAGTCTGGTCTATGTGGAACTGTGCCCCTCGGGGTGCTGAGGATTATGCGGATGTTTTGGAGGACGGACTTAACTGTATCTTGTTCAACAAGAGAAAACATGTGTATATTATTGTGTGTGGTGTGATTTGTATCAAGCAGAGATTTCAGTTGCTATTTAGCGTTTATGTAAACTACTATAACTCCAAGCTCTTTATTGCGTTCTACTTTAAGTATGCAACCCCCAATAGTTTTTGTGCTTGTCTCTTGTTTGCCTTGCATCACCGCCATAACGCTTTTTAGAATAGCCGAACCTTCCTCCTCCCCTGAAGGATTACACAAAACCTTTATGGGTGCCATAAGCATGGCAGTGGTTATCAGGTTTTCTCTGTCATCATGAGAGCCTGTCAACATTACCCAAACATTTTTAATTGGGTCGCCTTCTATAAAGATCGCTGATGCTTTTGTTGCATAAGAAAGTCTATCCGCATTTTTTGTTTTGCTTGGTGATATCTTTAGGTCTGCAAGAAGTTTATCAAGTTCCTTCTCTACGCCATTAAGCGAGCCAAATGTCTTCTTTTGTTGATTTTCTTGTTTTGCTTCTTGTTTTGTTTCCTGCTCTTTCTCGCCTTGCGAAGAGAGCAGTATAACACCCACTACGATAAGAGCAATTGCCAAGGACACTGCTTTAACTCTGTTCTTTTTTAGCTCTGGGTCCTTGGCAGTAATAGCACCAAGAACAATTAGGGCACCCAATACAATTAAGGCTATGCTTAATATTGTCATGACACTACCTCCTTAACAGATTTTGATTTTGTTCAAAAGGTCTTTTCTGTGTGGTGCAAGGCTATACACCCTCTCCCAGCCTTCTTCCACTGTTCGTTTTATATTCTTGTTTAAAACAGACAAGCGAGTTCCAAACACAAGGAAAGCAATAGTGCCTGCAATAGCAAGTAAACCAGTTTTGTCAATCTTCAGATTGAGCAATATGTAAGATACTAACACTAACACAAAAGAGGCTATAGTTAACTTCTCTGCTTTATCCTTCTGGCTACACATGTGCTTTAATTTGTTATATGTATCTTCTGCTATTATCTCTGCCTTTTTCTCGTCTTTGTTTTGCTCTCCTATGGCTATGTTTACGTTGTTGCTTTGTTTGACAACTACCACATTGCCATAGACACTTTTCAGAACCTCTGTAAACTTCTGAGATACCTCATCTGCGGTCAGCCCCAGCTTGCTCGCCTCTTCCACTATGCTTTCCAGCTTTTTCTCTAATTCCACCTTACTCCTCCTCCAGTTGCTTATAAAATTCTAACCCGTCTTCCAGTGCTTTGAAAAGTATTTCACTCTCTATCCGTTGCCTTCTCTTTAGTGCCTTTTGCCACTCTGGCATCAGTCTTTTTGCTACATATTCGGATACTCTATAGACTTTCTTTGTCGTCGGCTTTATGCCCTTTTGCCTGAAAAGTTCTATGACCTTATGCACTATCCACCTGAGAAACTCCTCCTCTGTCTGTGGCATATTCTCCTCAAACATCTCCCCCTCGCCAGTTTTGAGCCATCGGAGGGAAACACCAAAGGTGCGGGAGATGGCTATGAGGACTGACTCTTTTGTTGGCTCGCCTGCTTCTATCTTAGAAAGTCTTGACTGAGAAATACCGATTGCGTTTGCAAATTCTTTTTGTGAAAGATGTAGAACTTGCCTAAGAAACTTAATCCTTTCGCCAATATTCTCGTAAATATGATTTAAATCATATGCGGAATGCATTTTCCCCTCTTGACAAGTATGCGTTTTGCATATATACTTATCCCTACCATGCAAACCACCATTAAGGAAATTATAAGGCAGGAATGTAGGAACAGGGGGATATCTCTCTACAAACTTGCGAAAGATCTTGGAATTAACCTTTCCTATCTTAGTGCCGTTCTCAGTCTTACAAAGGTTTCCAGACCGACAATCTTCAAGATAGCCGACTATTTGCATCGTCCCGACCTCCTATTCGTTTATGAGAAAGAATTAAGGTCAAGGGTTGTAGAAAGCAAGTCTGAAAAATCTACGCAAGAAAGCACTATCAATAAAGGAGGTGAAGAAGATGTTCGAGGAAGTCTTTAGAAAGTTTATAAGGCTCAAGGGAGCGTTCACTATGGCGAATGCTCTAAACACATCGGAGAAAGCGGTTTATAGCTGGAGTATGGAGGAGGATAGCCCGTTTTTCCGGAGAAACCCTTTGCATAGGGCTGTTGAGGTGCTTGATGTTCTAAAGAGGTATTCTCCAGAACTGTTATACGAGGTTCTAAGCGAGATTGCGGAAAGATACGGATATAGGCTTGAAAAATTGCCTGCAGAAGAGGACATAAAGCTCTCGAAACTCCTTAAAGAAGTTAGCGACGTGCCACAGGAACTTATAAAAGCCTACGAAGATGGGAATCTTACAGAAGAAGAGATAGAAAAAGTCATTAAAGAAATCCAAGAAGCCCAGGAGGTATTAGCCAAAAAGAAGGCATACCTCCAGTGGAGGCTGGAGCAAAAGAAACCCATAAGGTTAAGGAGGTCTTTAGGGTGAAAAAGGGCTACCCACCCGAGAGCAAAAACTCTCAGGAGGTGCAAAATGAGCACGATTTATTTAAAAGAAGTTAGGCTTAATGGCACAGAAGTGCAAGTGTTAGACCTCTTTCGGTATCGGCATTTTTGGTTTGATGCCGAGAGGGTCGCAGTTGAAACAAGCAAGGGTTGGGATGTCTTTGAAATAGTCAAGTGGGAAGAGTTGTCAGAAGTCCCTACCTTGCTTGTCAGACACATAGGCAGGCTCTCAAGCCTGCCAGTGGAGGTGGCGGGATGAAAGAAAAGACAAAAGAGAGGCTGGAGGACTTGTTTTTTGTTAGCTTAGCTGGATTGTTTTTTGTCTCCGGTGCGTTCTTGTGGCTTGGTTTTAATAACAAGCTAACAGAACTGCAAGCAGAGAATACAGCGCTCAAGCATCACATGTCTCTGCTTTGCAATTATATAGACAGCCTGCCAAAACGCTACAGGGCTGTCTATGAAGCATGCCTTGAACAAGAAAACAAAGAAAGGAGGTAATAGACATGAGCAACATAGCACTCGCACAAGACCAAAAGCAGGTCGTAGAAATGGTGAGGGTATTATTCCCTCACCTGCAGGATGTCTCAGATGTAGAGGTGGCTAAAGCCATAGCCACCGCCAGACACTTGGGCTTAGACCCCCTCAGGAGAGAGGTCCACTTTGTCCCCTTCAAGGGAAGGGTGCAGTTGGTGGTAGGGTATTTGGAATACATCAAAAGAGCCGAGAGAAGTGGTAAGTTGAATGGTTGGCAGGTGAACGTAAACGGGGACACGGCAAGAGTAGTAATATATCGCAAGGACTGGGATCATCCCTTTGAATGGGAAGTCAGCCTGCAAGAAGTCCAAAAAGACACGCCAACGTGGAAACAGATGCCCCAATTCATGCTCAAGAAGGTCGCTATATCCCAAGCCTTCAGGCTATGCTTCCCGGAAGAACTGGGGCATATGCCATACACGGAGGGGGAGGTAGAAGAAGACTATGTAGAGCCAGAACGACAAGAGCAAGAGAGGGAAGTCAGGAAAATAACAGAGGCACAACAAAAGAAGATAAGGGTCTTGCTGAAAGACTTGGGGCTAAAAGACAGAAATGAGATACTGTCCCTCATATCTAATATAGTGGGGCGAGAGATAGAAAGCTCACAAGACTTAACACTTCAGGAAGCGTCGCTTGTTATAGATGCCTTAACGCAAGAACTTCAAAACAGACAGGAGGTGGAGCAATGATAGTGAAGTTGAAAATCTCAGATATTGTCATTCCCCAGGGGCTTCTGCCCCGTGTTTTGACTGGCACGGTGGCGGAGGTGGTGGAAAGGTATAAGGAAGCTCTGGAGCTTGGTGAAGAGTTCCCACCTATAAAGGTATGGAAGAGGGAAAGCTCCTATTGGCTTATTGACGGGGTGCATAGACTAAGTGCCTTGAGAGAGCTTGGAAAAGAGTATGTGGAAGCAGAGCTGGTAGAGTGCAAGGGCGAGCTGGATTTCAGGGTTAAGGCTATACAAGAAAACATTAAGCACGGACTGGCTCTGAGCTTAGAGGAGATAAAGGAAAATGCACGCCTGCTTTTCAAAGCTGGGCTGAAGGATGTGGAGGAGTTGGCAAGGGTGTTCAAAAAGTCAGAGAGAACAATATATCGCTATGTGGAAGACCTTATGGAAGAGGAGAAGCAGAACCTAAGAAAGCAGGTTTTAGAGCTGAGAGAGAAGGGACTTTCATTGCAGCAGATAGCAGATCAACTGGGTATAGACAAGGCTACCGTCAGTAGGTGTTGCAAAATTGACAAAATGTCAAAAATGCAACTTTCCCTCCCTCCCACCAAGGAAGGCTTAAAACTCTTTTCGGAGTTTATGGAGCTTATAGATGTTGAGACACGAGGTCTCGCAGAAAGGTGGCAGGCTTTTCTATCCGCAAGAATGGCAGAGAGAGGCTTTGAAATAGAAGGAGACCCTGTTAAGTTCTTAGCTGGCTTGATAGATGAAACAAGGGATGTAATAAAGAGGTTTGCAGAGGCTGGTTGGGATGTTGTAGAGAAGGCGGTGGAGAGCATTGACTGGGTGAAGGAGTTGTCCGCGAGGGCGAGAAAGACTTGGCTTGAGAGGAGCAAAAGATATTGGGAAAGTATAAAAGAAGAACTGGAGAAGAAGAAGGAGATAGAAAGGCTTGTGCTGGAAACTGCTAAGGAAATTCTCGGAGATCCTGTATACATCTTTAGCAACTGGAATAACCTCGCACATGCTATCAGGAGCAAAAAGGAAGACTTCAGACAGGTAGTGGAAGGGGAGATAAGAGACATCCTGTTAAAGCATTCGGACGAACTGCTTGAAGTGTATAACAGCATCCCCGAGATAACAGAGGAAGAATGGGAGCAGATAGCGGGTAAAAAGGCAATGAATTATGACGAAGCTATGGAACTTGCCAAACTACACAATAGGAGACTACCCTATGCCACGTGGTTAGCGTGGCATCAAAAGGTGGAAGCCTCAGAAAGAGCCTTATCCTCCCCCACCTCCCTCCCTCCTTCTGACTTGGCGGGTTCTCAGCCCGCCCTTTCTAATGAGGAAGAAGATGAATGGGTAAAGGGTTGGGAAGAGGCATGGAGGGAAGAGCAGGAACGCAAGAAACAAGAGAAACAGGAGCAGGAGAAACAGGAGAAAAAAGAGTTTAGACCTATACCACCGGAGGAAGAGCTGGAAAGATGGTCTGAAGAGATATTTAGGATAGTTGCTTTCGTGGCGGAGAAATACCCAGAGTATTTTGAGGAGTGGTGGGAGGAGATAGTGAAAGAGGTGAGAGATGGCATAGAAATCAGAAAGAGGTCGGGAAGATGAGTCACAAAAAGATATATAAGCTCAGGCAGGCTGGGCTATCCATCAGGCAGATAGCCCAAGTCCTGGGCTTGCCTATTGCCACTATCCATAGGATTCTCAGCAAGGGGAAAGGGAAAAGAGGAAGACCAGAGAAATACACAACAGACATGCTCCCGGCACAGGTGAAAGAAAAACTGAAGGCGTTGCTATTAGAGGTGAATACGGAGAAAGGAAGGAAAAGAACCACGAGCTTGAGAAGGATACACGCACTGCTAGAAATCGAACTCAGGATGGTAGGGGTCAACACGCTCTACGGCTTTTATAAGCTAACGGAGAGGTTTGTAAAAGAGGAATGGGGCAGTTGGGAAAGGCTGGAACTGGCAAGGAAAGGTGTAAAAGAGGCTCCGAAGGTCAGTAAGGGCAAGATAGCGAGAGATAAAGGCATAGTGGAGATAGACGCAACGGGCTACAGCTACAAAGGGAAACTCTATGCCGTGATGCTGGCTCTGGAAATATACTCAATGCGGATATTGGGCTTTTACATCGTAGAAAACAAAGAAAGACAGGCATCGCACTATAACAAAGCATTTAGCAGTTTAGATGTTGCTAAGTTTATGCTGTCTCTCTTTTCAGAATACGGAGTGCCAAAGGCGGTAAAAACGGACAACGAGAAGATACTCACATCCGAACATATAACGAGAAGCCTATCCGAGCTTGGTGTGGAAATACGCAGAACAAAGCCATATCAGGCGAACCAGAAGCTCATAGAACGGGTCATCCGTGAGCTAAAAGATATAGCAAGAGTTGCGAGAGGAGCAAGCACCATAGAGGAGCTTTTCTCCCAAGTCATAGACACATACAACAGGCAGGAACACCGTTTTGAACACTTTCAAAAACCAGTATCTCCTGCGGAGGTAGAGCTTGAAGGCTTTAAGGAAGTAGATGAAGACGCTCTAAGAAGAGCCTTTGCAGAAAGATACGAGAGGGTAGTAAGGAACAATAGCATAAGGATAGACAATCTCGTATACGAGTTTTATATGCCCACGGACGCAGAAAAAGGGCTTGGCAGGAGAAAACAAGCGGATAAAGTTGTGTGCTTGAGGGACATAGAGGACATTACAAAACTGGAAGTCTATAGTGTTAGTGGTGAGTTTTTGGGAGTTGCAAGGCTTATCTCTACAGAATTGCCAGCACTGGAAACGATAGAGTATAAGCAGGTTAAACAGAAAGAAAAAAGACAAGCCAAAAGAGAAAAAGAGCTAAGGGAGGAGCTAAGGGAGTTGCAGGAGGCAAAAATACAAGAGACGCAGGAGGACATCTTATCACTACTGCTTGTAGAAACTAAAGCCGAGACAAGTGAGGAGGGGCAGGGAGAAGAGGAAATAGACATTCTAAAACTCTTTGGAGGTGACTAAGATGGTTCACGCAGAGCAAGTTCTTAGAGACACAGTTAACGCTCTCGTAAGGATTAGGGAGCAGACAGGTTCCCCAGTTCATGCTCTCGTGTGGGGCGTGTGGGGGAACGGCAAAACCTTCTCCGCACACAAGATAAGACAAGAAAGACACGATGTATTTTATTACAAAGCCCCAGCGGAGGAAGTGAGTGCATCCAAGCTCGTAAAAGGCATAAGTCTTGTGCTTGGGGCAGGGTCTAGACAAAGCAAAGAAGCAACGCTTGACCTCTTAAGATATACGATAGCCTCTCGCAATATCAGACCAATCGTTATCATAGACGAGGCTCAAAGACTGCTAAAAAGACCCTTACTCATGAACGAGCTAAAAGACCTTAGCGAAGACCCTGACTTTGCCTTGTGTTATATCTTCCTCGGAGACCAAAGCCTTCCACGTGTAGTCCAGAGCACACCTCATAGTCTCCACAAAAGAGTAGTTATACGCAGAGAGTTAGAACAGATAACAAAGGAAACAATACAGACAGTTTTGAAAGAGAAAAAGGTCAGCGGGGATGTGGATGAGTTTTTTACACTTGCAAAAGAGCGTGGCTGGACAACTCTGGACGCATACTTTACCGCAACCGCATTGGCAAAAGCTGGGTTAGAGGCAACAAAAGACAACATCCTAAAGGTAGCCAAAGGCCTGGGGAGGTAAAGATGTTTACAGACGGCTTTATCTGGGCAAAAATGCTTGAGCTTAAGGTTTTCAGGCCCGAGGATGTGGTTAATAGTCTAAACCCACCACGTGGCTTTAGGAAGTGGGTAAAGCAAAAAGTCCACTCCCTAATAGCATCGCAAGTCAAGAATGGCTTGTTAAGGAGACTTGTAGAAAACCCGCCCGTTTTTGCTACATGGCTTGCCACTGAGGAAGACATAAACAAGGTCATGAAGTCCTGTCTTGTATGTGGCAAGCTCTTTATCCCAAACAGGTCTGACTACAGATATTGCTCAAGAGAATGTCACATGAAAGCTAAGCAAGAGAGGACGAGACGGGTAAGAAAAGCTATGGGTGTAGGAAGCGTAAAAAGAAAGTGGACACAAGAGGAACTGGAAAGGTTGCGGGAACTTGTCTACAGAAATGCACGATACGGCGAATACGAAGAGCTTGCAAAGGAACTTGGCAGAACAAAAAAGGCTGTAGAGAGCAAGGTGCAGGAGCTAAGGAGGTTGGCACATGCGACATGAGACAATCCTGAAAAGGTTAACTGAGATACTGCAGGAAAAAAATGGCAAAAGGGCAAAGGAGAAGCTAATAAGACTGGTGGAGGAGCTATCCGCATACCTGCAGAGACAGGAGGAGAAGAAAGCAAGATATGGCAAGGCAATACAGCACCTAATGGGGTGGTATCTACAGCTCTGGGAAGGAAACCCGCCCGAGAAGGTAGGCAGGGCGAATTGGCAGGATATTGTCGGCAAAATCTTGCGAGAACTGATAATCATATACGAGCAGAACTCTCTCGGCGTAGACGATCTCAAGAAAGACTATGAGGATTTTTTAAAGTTAAGGGAAGGCTGGCTGAAAGGCGATGGGTCTATTTCTCGTTTCAAGGCGGTTTTGCCAAATTTGAAACAGACAAAGGGTAGCAAGTGGGTAAGTCCAGAAAATGCCAGAGGGATAGACAAATACCTCTGGGAGGAGGGCGATGATGAACTTCCGTTCTAAACAGCGTGAGGCTGAATACTACGGAATGGAAGCGCGTAAGTTAGTGCAGGAGGTAGAAACAAAGCTAAAGAACTACTACGGAGAGCAAGACTACGAGTTCATATACAAAACAGTTATGAGCTTGATTGCCTTAAAAGGGCTCATGTGGAGCAAGAGTCTATCCCACAAGAAAGGGGCATATACGGGAGCAAAAAGGCTTAAGGAGGAGGTGGAAAGATGGTTGCAAGGAATTTAAACGAAGTGAAAGAGATGTTTAAAGATAAGGCTGTGCTTGGGATATATGAGCAGGACACATATTACGATGTGGTGCTAAAAGATGGAGTGCGAAGGGTCAAAAGAGTGATACCGCTGGAACATATAGCAAAAACTTTAATACACTTAGACTTCCCTAAGCGTATAGTGTATAACCTCAAAAACACACAAAAGACGGACAACATAAAAGAAGTTGTAAACATTATCCCAAGCAGAAGCTTAATCCTCACAGGGCAAGCAGGCACGGGCAAAACGCATGCGGTGGTATACACAATAGCACATCACATGCGGTATCACAGGATTTTCAACCCTTTGTATGTGAGTATGCCCGTGATAGAAGACTTTAAAGCCGTAAGAAGTGCATATAAGGAGGCAGATATTGTAGTTCTTGACGATGTTAACAGAGTGTTGAGAGACTATCATCTTGACCTTGTGAAAGAGATTATCTATTACTGCTACAACGAGTTGAAGAAGATTGTGATAATAACGAACTTGACGGCTAATGACCTTCTACAACTTCTTGCTGATGAGCCTATCGCATCAAGACTAAGAGAAATGTGTGTAGTGAAAACCTTCAAAGGTCAGGACTTACGCTTGCAATCAACAAAATCCTATAAAGGAGGTGCAACATGAGCACATTGCTCAAGCTCCAAACCATTACAGCCCAAGTGGTCTGTATGACCACGTCAGAACTTCTGGGCAGTTTGCCCGCCAGCGAGGAGCTCCTTGAGAAGTATATCAAGTCAAAAGCACTCAAGGAGCTACAAAAACTTGAAAAACAGCTGGCTCGTGCAAAAGAGCCAGAGGAGGCGTTTGCGTTAGAACAAAAAATAGAAGAATTGCAGGAAGCGGTCGGAGAAGACACTCCTATATTGCCAACTGCAGAAGACAGGCTAACAGTGTTCGCACGGGACGAAGAGGATAACATTTGCCTGCTTGGTTATCAGATAACTGGCATGTTAAAAGAAACAGCACAGAATTTCTCTGACGCAAAAGGACTAAAAAACGCCATAAGCAGGTATGTAAGCGTGAAAGAGAGGTTTATAACGCTTTACGAAGATGAAGACCTAACCAAACCCTTGAAAAACCCAGATAGGATTTTGGAAAGACCCTTAAGGGCTTTCACGCCACAGGGGTTTATAGTTTCAATAGCAAGGAGCGAGCTTGTAGAAGAGCCTGCGTATTTCAGGTTTACCCTACAGGTTGTCAAAACTCCAAAGACGCCCTTTACCACCGAGGATATAAAAGCCTTGCTGGAGGCGGGAGGGGAACACACAGGGCTTTTGCAGTGGCGTTCTGCAGGATATGGTAGGTTTAAAGTGCTTGACTTTAAAGTTCTGTAATGTCCTACCCAGTCCCATGCGGGGCTGGGGGATATTTTGTATTGGCAGTGTATCGTTGTGTAACAGCGAGGTCATGTTACGTGATGTTGTGTGATGTAGGGGTTGAGCTGTGTCCAGCAAAGTGGTGCGAGGGCGGTGTGTGGTGTTGTTGGACGACGATGTTGCATTGCGTCGGCTTCGCTCGTAAAGTGATGTATCGTTTTGTTAGGGCGGCGCGGTGCATGGTGGCGTTACGCCATGCCCTGGTGCTGTAGTGTCGTGTGCGGGTTTGGTAAGGCGCGGTGGCGCTTGGCATCGGTGATACAGGGCATGGTGATGCTTTGTTAAGTATAGGCATGGCTGTGTTAAGCAATGTGGGGGCTGAGCAGGGCGCTGCTTGGCACCGCATAGGCAGGGCTTAGCGGGGTGATGTGATGTTGTGGAAGCTAAGCAGTGTTTTGTTCCGGCGAGGTCTTGTATGGCATGGTAACCCCCGTAAGGGTAGAGCGATGTAAAGTCCGCAGAGTAGGGACATGGTTGGACTTGAAAAATTTGCAAGGAAAAAGAGAAACTCGGATGCAATTTATTACAAACATGAAGTTATACACAGTTAGGGAAGTTGCCAAAATTTTCAAAGCGAGCGAGCGAACGATCTACACGTGGATAGAGGCGGGATATTTAAGAGCTGTGCAGATAGCGGAAGGAAACATGATAAGAATACGGGAAGAAGACCTAATAGATTTTATACAAAGACATCTTACAATCCCAGAAGATATTCCCCAGACTCTCAGATCGCCAAGCAAATCACGGATCATCGCTAACATGAAAGCTAACATGAAATCTCTGCTTGAAGAGGGTGAGAGCCTAAAGTAGCTTACTCTTTATGTATCGTAAGGGAGCACGAGTAGAAAGAGAGATAAAAAAGCTGTTTGAAGATAACGGCTTTAAAGTCGTCAGGTCCGCTGGGTCTAAGGGGGAGACAGACTTATATATATCTAATAAGGTAATATCACTTGGCATACAGGTTAAAGCCAGAAAAACCGTTGGACTTTATAGTCTGCTTGGTTCTGCGGACGCACTTGTCATAAAAGCAGACAGACAAGAGCCACTTATAGTCATGCCCCTAAAAACCTTCCTGGAGGTTGTAAATGGAAAGTGTAGCAGTGTTAGGACTTTTTAGGATATTGTCCGAGGATGTGTTGCCCGTGGTTGTGCTTATCATCCTGCTTTATCACATGTGGCACATAAACAGAGCCATAGACAAAATAGAAAAAACGATAACCACGCTAAAAGAAGATGTAGCACTTCTCGAAAAGAACAAGATTGACAAAGACGAACACTTGCAGGATGTGTCGGGGTGGCGGTGGGAAATTCAAAGATTGGAAGACAGGATGGAGAAATTTTTTGACAGACTTACGGAGCTTATACAAATGCTAAAGGAGAGGTAAGCATGAGACAAGCATCGTTAAGGGGCAAAATATTGCATTTGCTAAGGAAGACAATTAACGGGCTTGATAAGGACGGAATAGTGCATGTTTTTTATCAATACTACAAGCTGTCTGAAATAGAAGAGGCATTGAGGTATCTGGAAGACAAGGGATACATACAAGCTGAGGATGTAAAAATAAGCCCGAGGCTTTCTTATAAGTTCTATAGGATAACTGCGAGAGGAATAGACTTGCTTGATGGCATAGTAGAAGAAAAAGGCATAGCAATCCCAGAGGAGGACTTCTAATGCCTCGCAGAAGCAAAGCAACGCTTTTAGACATAGTTGACTACATAGTGCATCTCTATCACAACGAGAAGAAGACAATAAGAGAGATAGCAAGCATTCTGAAGGCTGAAGGTTATGACATTTCATCAAGCTCTATTCATAGAACACTGCGAAGTTATTCAGAAACTGCTAAGGAGCTTTTTGAAATAAGAGAAGAGGTGAAGGCGCTCTTTGAAGCAGTAAAAGAAAACCCAGCCACAGACAGCATTGAAGCAATTGTTAATATAGTCTCTGCGAGATTATTGAAGTTTGTGAAAGACATAGAGAGCTTTGACTTTGATGACCCGCACGAACTCGTGCAAGCCATACACAAGCTCGCCACATCCGCCGAGAAATTGCAGAGATATAGAGAAGAGAGGCTAAAGAAAGCGATGCAGGAGCTTGAGAAGTCGCAAAAGGAAACCTTTAACAAAGAAGAAGTTCTTAAGCTGTTGCGTGAAGTCTATGAGGGATAATATCCTTTTGCCATACCAGAAAGAAGCTCTGCAGGGTATAGAAAGCAAAAGGTTTTCTGTGCTTATGTGGGCAAGGCAAACGGGTAAGAGTTTTCTTGTAAGCTACTATGCGATAAAGAGATGTGTGCAGTTCAATAATCATAGAGTAATCGTCATATCGCCTTCTGAAAGGCAAAGCAAAGAGCTACTTGACAAAGTTAAAAGACACGTGCAGGCACTGAAAATCGCTGGTGTAGAGTTTTTTGAAGACACAGAAGTCTTTCAACTTGAGGCAAGGTTTCCAAACGGCTCAAAGATAATTGCCCTTCCCAGTAAGCCCGAGACGGTCAGAGGTTTCTCCGGCGATGTGATAATGGATGAGACTGCGTTCTTTGAAAAAGGCTTTGAAGTGTATCAGGCGGTCTTCCCAACCATCACAAGAAACAGAAACTACAAGCTAATAGCGATATCCACACCCAAAACCAAGAAAGACCTTTTTTATCACCTGTGGCACATAGCACAAGAAGACCAAGCGAACTGGTTTTCTTACAAGCTAACGATATACGATGCGGTCAAAAAAGGTTTAAATATAGACCCAGAAGAGCTCAGAGCTGGCATAAAAAACGAGCTTGCTTGGAGGTCTGAATATCTTTGTGAGTTTATTGACGATGAGGATGTTTTACTGCCTTATGAAGTAATTCAGGCATGCGAGGAGGATGGCGTAGAGGTTCCAGATCTCAGACTTCTAAAAGGAGACATATATGTAGGTATAGACATAGGAAGACGCAAAGACTTAACAGTTATAAGCATCTTGGAAAAACTCGGCTCTGTGTTTTATCTTAGAAGGCTTGAGGTCTTACAGGGGCTACCTTTCTCTGAGCAGTTGAGAATAATTGACCACATTGCAAGCTTTTCACGGCGTGTTGCTATAGACGAGACTGGTATAGGAATGCAAATGGCGGAGGAACTTCAGAAACGCTGGGGTGAGGTGAAAGTGCAAAGAGTTTACTTCACCGCAAAAGTTAAAGAGGAGTTGGCAGAAAGGCTTAAGACAGTTTTTGTGGATAAGCTAATACGAATACCACCAGACCCACAACTGAGAGAAGACCTGCATTCCGTGAAGAGACTTGTTTCCGATGCCGGAAACATACGCTATGAAGGACACACAGAGGACGGGCACGCAGATAGGTTTTGGAGTTTAGCTTTAGCAGTCTATAGTGCTAAAGAGCCCCACAAGGCAATAACGCCTATAGTCTTTTACAAACCGTCAGCACAAGTAAAGGAGCTGTGGCATGTGGAAAGAGCTATTTGAAAAGATAAGACGAGGGCTAAAACCTGCGAGACAGAGTATAGAGCCCGTTACTGCTGTTTTACCAAAAACAAAAGACATAAGGTCAAGACTTATAGACCCTCGCTTCCCTCGCAGTGCTCTACTTGAGATAGAGCGTGCGGTTTTTACCAATCCTGTGCTTTCGCAGATACATAACCTTGTTATAAACCTTGCGAACACAGGACACAGCGTAGAGGCGGACGAAGGAATAAAAGAGGAGATTAGTAAGCTTGCAGAGAAGTTAAACACAGACAGTCTTGTTAACAGTTTATTTTCTCAAATAATCCTGTATGGGTGCATATCTGCAGAGGTAGTAGTATCTGAAAAGCTTGACGGTATTGAAAAAATTCACAGGGTGCATCCCGCAAATGTATATTTCCTATACGATGAAGAAAGTGATAGCTTCAAGCCCTATCAGGTCGTAGCAGATAAGACCATAGAGCTAAACCCAAACACATATCTTTACATACCGCTCCTAACTATCGACGGCTCGCCTTATGCCATTCCTCCGATGCTGTCCGCCCTTAGTCTCGTAGACACAACTGATAACCTCATACAAGAACTAAAAAGTCTTGCAAATAAGATAGGTCTCTTAGGCTTTCTTGATATATCATTCCCCGAACCCCCGCGCAGTCCTGCAGAGACGGAGACGGAATATCAAAAGAGAGCAAGAGAGTTTCTACAAAACACAGCACAAGACATAGCGGAAAACATAAACAAAGGCATTTTGCTACACTTCGAAGGCACACAAGTGGAGTTCAAGGACATATCAACGAATGCAAGCGGGCTAAAAGAGGTTATGAGCATAACAGAGAAATGGCTCATAGAAGGAGCAAAGGGACAGCCCGCACTACTCGGCTTTTCAGAAGGGCTGACAGAAACATGGGCAACTGTTAGCTTGCATATTTTTATATCGCAACTTAAGAACTATCAAAGACTTGTAGAAAGGTTTTTGGAGTATATTTATAAGTTACACCTCATCCTTGCAGGCTATAGCTTTGATGACATAAATGTGTCTTTTGCGGAACCACCAAACTTTAGAGCGAAAGAAGAAGAAGAAGCCAGAAAACTCAGGGTGGAGTGGGTCATACAACTGTTGCAGGCTGGCGTAATAGACATACAAACTGCAAAACAGCTTGTGGAGGAGTTCATCTGATGGATGCATACAGACCAGACCCAGAGATAGAGAAACTTTTAAAGCTCGTTCTACCAAGCCTCAACAAGGGGTTTAAAGAAGCATTAGAGTATGCACTCGCAAGGGCAAAGTATTTTGTTAGCTTTGAAGATTTCACGAGAATACTACTTGACAAACTTGAAGAGAAGATGAAACTGCCGGATGCGGTAAAAGGCAAGCTGTGGGAAGAACTTGAAAAGATATACAACAATGCAGTGCAGGAGACTGTTTTAGAGATAGCGCAGACTGGCAAGTTTATAGACTTCAGAATGCCTGACACCAGAAGCGTAGAGTATGCTCTAAAACTACATGACTTTTACCTTGGCAAGTTTTTCCAAGGGGACAAACAACTAAGGAAAAGGGTTCTTAACTGGATGAGTGAGTATTACTTACAAGAGGGCAACCCCATAGGCAAGGGGCAAAAGGGTATAAAAGAATTCCTGAAGCATTTCAAAAATTACATACAGCCACAAACCGAGTGGAAGGCAAGGCAGATAATAGATACATCTGTCAACTTCCTAAGGAACGCAGGTAAGATAAGAACATTACAACACGCAAGAGTGGAATACTATCGCTGGGATGCGACAAACGATAGGCTTACGTGCAGGATATGCAGGAGTTATGATGGCAGAGTTTTCAGGACTGCAGACGCAGTAAGGATTCTTGACGCCTTAGAGACTACACAAGACCCGGGGCTAATAAGAGAGTTAAAGCCTTTTGTAAACAAGCCAGTCGACGGACTTAGCGACAATATGCTACCCACGAAGCTCCCCCCTTTGCACCCACACTGCCGATGCAGAGTCGTAGCACACTTTGAAATCTCTGCTTGATACACAGATAGCCCAAAGCTAATATCAAAAGCATGTATTTAACTCTTAACTTTGTTGCGGAAGGGATAGAAGAGACTGACGAATACATAGAGTTTACCGTAAGAGCTTTGTCTGCAGACACGGAAATCCAGACTGGTAAAGGCACGGTAGTCTTCCCCTCAGAAGTTCTTATAAAAAGACAAGCAGACTTAATAGGCAAGCCTCTGCTTTTAGACCACGAGTGGAAGGTGGACAAAATAGTGGGGGTTGTGGTGCATAGCTGGTTTGATGACGCACAAAAAGCTCTCATGGCAAGGGTAAGAATTGCAAAGGAGGGTAATGAAAAACTTATAAGCCTTATAAAGCTTCAGCCAAGTCCAATAAGGTCTGTGTCAATAGGTGCAATCGTTAAAAAACAAGAGGGTCAAGTAAAAGATATAGAGTTCAAAGAAATATCTCTGGTTTTTGAAGGAGCAGACCCAAACGCAAAAATAATGGCAGGCAGATACGAGGACATAGAACTTTCTACTTCAGAGTGGTGGGATGACCCAGAGCTGAGAGATAAAGCTCCAAATGACTTCTTCTTAGACCCATCCTCTCGCAGATACCCATACAAAACGTGGGATGGGAAAATCTCCTGCGAGAGACTTAAAGCGGCTATGCAGTTGTCCTCTTTGCACGGACACAAGCAAATATATGACAGAGCTAAAAGGCTTTATGAAAAACATTGCAAAGGAGGTTAAAGCATGTTAGACAAGGAGACAATTTTGACACTTAGCAAGGAAGAGCTACAAGAGGCGGTTGAAACACTTCAGCTCAAAGTTCAGGCGCTGGAAAAGGAAAGGGACGAACTCAAGCAACTTGCAGACATAGGCAAGAAATACTACGAGCATTTACAGACAGAAGCGATAAGGCTCGTGCGTGCGGTTGACGGAGAAAACGCAGCAATACTGAAGCTCATAGACAAAGCAGATGTGGACACTCTAAAAGCGATAGTTGATAACTATCAAGAGAAAGCAAAAGAGAAATTCAAAGCATCTGCAACCCACACACAAGAAGAACCACAAGTCTTTAGTAAGGAATGGCTTGAAAAAGCAAGCTATCAAGACCTTATAAAACTCAGACAAAAACTTTATGAGGAGGTAAGATAATGAGCACAGTTAGCAGGACAACACACCCAGAGCTTTTCCCCCTTTACTACGAGAAGAAGCTGCTTGAGTATGTAAAAGCCAACCTCGTAGCCACAAGGTTCGGACAAAGAAGAAGCCTTCCTGCCAACTCTGGAAGAACTATAGAGTTTTACAGGGCAAATCCGAAACCCATAAACACTACGCCCATCACAGACCAGCCCACGCCCCCTGCTACAGCACTTCCAAACCTTACACCGATACAGGTGACCGTGCAAGAATACGGCGATAGCATAGACCTGTATGAGTTTACGGACATGACTTCTTTTGTGCCACTTGTTGACTACATAACAGACATCCTCGCAGATCAAGCCCAAAGAAGTTTAGACACGATAGCCATGAACGAGCTTTGCAGTGGCACGAATGTGCTTTATGCAGGAGGAGTGAACTCCAGGTCTGCACTGGTGGGAACGCAAAAGCTTACAAAGACAGACATAAGAAAAGCTGTAAACCTTCTGCAGAGAGAGAATATCCCGCCTTTTGAGGATGGCTACTATGTGTGTCTCATACATCCAGACAAGATCCTTGACCTCTTTACAGATGCTGAATTAATACAACTCGCAAACGCTAATATGTCTGCTTTTGAAAAGGGCTTCGTGGGTCAGTTTGCAGGCGTGAAGTTTTATGTGTCTACCACTTTGCCTATAGTAGACAACGGTGGCACGCCATCTGTCCCAGTTTATCAGACTCTCGTGCTTGGCAAGGACGCTTATGGCATCGTGGACTTGGACGGGACGACTCTGAAGATGGTGCAAACGAACGTAGACAGACTTGGAAGGGTAAAAACCCTCGGCTGGAAGGCTTACTTTGCAGTTAAGAGACTCTACGAGCCCGCAATAGTAAGGATAGAGAGCAACTGATTATGGTTAAGGTAAAGGTTTTGAAAGATACAGAACTACGGATAAACGGCGTGCGGTATATCGTTAAGGCTGGAGTGCAAGATGTAGAAAGGCACGTGGCAGAGCTTTTGCTCCAGCTTTCTTTGGCAGAGCAAGTAGCAGAGAAAGAGGAAAGAAGAGAGGAAAGAAATGATAAGCGTAGAAGAGGTTAAGGAGTTTCTAAAAAACGCAGACATTCCAGACGCAGAAGTCCAAAAGGCTATCTCTCTTGCTTACGGTAGATTTGTAAGGCTCACAAACATAGCACCAGACGAGAGCAACCCACAGCACAGACAAGCACTCATAATCCTCGCAGTCTTAGAGCTGGCATCTTTTATAAACCTCTACTACAGACAGAACAACGCAGAGTTTATCAGAACGAAAGAGCTAACCGCAGAAGTAGAAAGACTGCTAAACCTAACACCCAAAGGAGCAGTGATATGGCAGACAATCTAAGAGAGTTTGAGAACTATATGAGAAAACTCCCAGAGAAGATAAAGAGTGCGGTGCGTGTAAGTCTTGAAAGAATAGGAGCGTATGGAGTTTCTAAGCTATCAGAAGGCTTCAAAACAGAGGGTAGAAGCCTTGGCGTAGAGTGGAAGCCCGTAAAAGAGAGCTATCTAAGACAGAAGATAAAGAAAGGTTTCTCTGAAAAAACCCTGCACAGAACCACGACATTAGCCCAGAGCTTTCACTCAAAAGCTACAGACACGCAAGTCCAAATAGGCACTCCAGTTCCATATGCAATATACCACGAATATGGGACAAAAAAGATGTCTGCAAGACCTTTTATGAAGCCTTTGGCTCAGTATCTGCAAGAAAGGGCTATCTCACAAATCTTTAAGAAGACACTAAGCGAGGTCTTGTGATGTGGCAGAAGATTGAAAATGGAATTACGGAACTTATAAAGCAGGTGGCACAAATAGAAAATGTCCAGCTTTGGAGTGGCAAACCCGAAGACCTACTAAAAAGACCAAACACCTATCCAGCCATAAGGGTTATAGTCCAAAAGCATGACCTAAAAAGCTTTGATATCTTTGACGCAAGTTATGAAAGCGTTTTTGACATATCTCTTCTTGTATTTTACAAAAGCCTCAGGGACGACGGGACTGGAGCTTACAGCATAATAGATAGACTATACAAGTTAAACAATCACGTAGTAAATGGCTACACCATAAAGCCTCGAGGTTCACAGCTTTTAATGTCAGACACTTCTGAGTTTATTTTTGAAGTTAAGTTTGTTGCAGAGGGCAAAGAAGTGCTTTATAAGGAAGATGAGGTGCTTACAAGAAGAATAGACTTTGAGGAGGTTGTATCATGAAGACTTACAAGGTTTTAAAGGCAGACTTTCCTTTACTTGTTCAAGACAAAGTTTTGACAACTGGTATGGTTGTAGAGCTTGAAGAGAACGAACAAGTGAAATCTCTGCTTGAAGCAGGGATTTTAAAAGAAGAAACTGAAAAGAAGAAAAAGGAGGCTAAAGATGGCTGATTTCTTGCATGGTGTTGAGACATTTATACTCACGAAAGGACCCGTTCCAGTCAGAGAAGTAAAAAGCGCTGTGGTGTTTCTCGTTGGGACTGCACCAGTGCATTTGACAAAGCCAAACGGCGTGTCTGAAGAAGATTGGTATAACGAGACTGTTAATAACCCGCTTTTGATACTTTCCAGAGAGGACGGAGCGAGATATTTTGGAGAACCAACTCCTGGATATACGATACCTTATGCCCTTGATGCTATCTTTGACCACGGCGGAACGGTTGTTATAGCTGTTAATGTTTTTGACCCAAGAGTGCATAAGAACGCTCAGAACCAACCAGACCCTTCACAGGTTCAAGCAAGCGACATAATAGGCACAGTATCATCCACTGGCAAAAGAACGGGATTGCAGATAGTAGATACACTTTTCTCTCAATTTGGCTTTACAGCGAAGATAATCATCGCACCCACATATTCAACGATGCCGGCAGTTGCAACAGAGATGATAGCAAAGGCAAATCTAAAATCCGTAAGGGCAATGGCTCTAATAGATGCGCCTGTGGGCTACACACCTCAGCAAGTTATAAATGCAAGAGGTAGCAATGGAATACTTAACTACTCAGACTACAGAGCTGTTATATGCTATCCGCATGTGAAGGTATGGGATACAGCAACCAACGCAGAAAGGCTTGAGCCCCTTTCCAGTAGATTGGCGGGTGTTATAGCCAGAACAGACCACGAAAAAGGCTACTGGTGGTCTCCTTCCAATCAAGAAATACAAGGAATAATAGGAATAGAAAGACCCATAACCGCATCTGTCAATGACCCGAGCACAGAAGCAAACCAACTCAACGCAGCAGGTGTTGTGACAGTCTTCAATAGCTTTGGAACAGGCTACAGAGTTTGGGGCAACCGCTCATCTGCTTTCCCAAGCAAAACAGACCCGCTAAACTTTATAAACATCCAAAGAACAGCAGACATAATAGCAGAAAGCCTTGAATACTACGCACTCCAATGGCTTGATAAACCTATTCAAGTTGCCATAGACGGAGTGCTATCGGGAACAAACGCCTTTATAAGAACCTTAATAGGTAGAGGAGCCCTCATAGATGGATACTGCTACTTCCCCAAAGACAAAAACCCAGAGTCAGAACTTGCCAACGGACATCTTACTTTTGCCTATCACATAATGCCACCACCACCTGCCGAAAGAATAACCTTCTACGAAGTCATAGACATAGACCTGCTAAAAGCACTAACAGGAGGTAAGTCATGATAGAGATTAACAAAGTTACAAACGCAAGAGTTTATATTAACGGCACAGATTTTATAGCAAGAGCCGAAGAGGTAGACCTTCCAAAGGTGAAATACAAGACCATAGAGCTAAAAGCGTTGGGACTTGTAGGAGAGGCAGACCTTCATACAATAGTGGACAAGATGGAAGCAAGAATAAAGTTTAACTCTGTTTATCCAGACTTTATCGCATACGCATCAGACCCAACGAAAGTCCACTCAGTTATAGTCCGAGCACCCATACAGGTTTACGACCAAAACGGCGTGAGAGTAAAGCCAATGAGAGCTGAGCTAAGAGGATACTTCAAAGAGTTTGACACTGGCAAACTAAAAAAAGGAGACAACGCAGAAGCAGAGGCGAGCATGTCCGTGATTTACTACAAACTGGAAGTGGACGGCAAAGACATATACGAGATAGATGTGTTCAACAACATTCTTAAAGTGAACGGAGAAGACAAGCTACAAGAATACAGACAGGCGATGGGAGGTTAAAAATGAAAGAGATAGTCTTGTCAGATGGCAGAAAAGCAGTCATAAAAGAAGGAAAAGGTAGAGACCTTTTCTGGGCTTTTGAAAATGCTACAACTCAAAACGAGATAATAAAGATGCTTGTTATAAGGCTTGTGGAAATAGAAGGCAAGCCAATAACAGAGGACGAACTTGAAGACTTACCCATATCAGATACTATAAATCTACTTAATGAAGTAGGCAGACTCATAAGCCCTTTGTCAGTCCAAAGACCGTCCTCGCAATGATTAAACATGGTTTTAGTTATGAAGAGCTTTGCAGTATGCCTATATCAAGCATACGATTTTGGATTAAGGAGCTTGAGGAGTATTATGAAGAGCTCAGGGAAGATATCTAAGGTTTTTCCTGAGCATAGCCTTTATTCTTTTTCTCATCTCCCTTCTTTTAGAGCGTTCTGCAAACTTTCTTTTAAGTGGAGGAAATGCAAACTTGTAAACCACATACGACAACATAAGAACAGGAGCAAGTATAAAGGCAATAAACAGACCTATTATTCCCAAGACTGGGAAAAAGTAAAAAATCGCAATCAAAATAGCCCAGGATATGAGACCAGGCATAATAAGGATTATAAACCATGGACTACACAATAGCAATAACATTACAACTTATAGACAACTTCACAAGACAGATAACTCAATCTACATCAGCGGTGCAAGATCTCTCCAACCAAGTCAAACAAACAAAAAAACTATTTGATGAACTAAAAGAAAGCGTAAAATCCGTCGTAAGCGTTGCAGAGAAGCTCGAAGATATATCTATAAAGAGCCTCCAATTTGGAGCTCCTGCGGTAGCCTTTACAAAAAGCATGGTCGATAGCTTCAAAGAGCTGGAGCAAGCCAGGACAGAAATGGAAGTTGCTTTTATGACAAGCACCGGAATTCCGAAAGAGCTTGAAGAGATAAACAGACAAGTAGAAGAGCTTGGAACGATTTTGCCAGGGTCAGCAACAGACTTTTATAAAGTAGCAACAACACTTAAAGCTCTTGGGATGACAGCAAACGAAATAGCAGCAGGAGGATTAAAATCTGCTTCTTACGCATGGGTTCTTTTCAAAAACGAAGTAAGCCCAGAGAAAGCAGCAGAATACATGCTTCAATTTGCCAACGCCTTTAAGATATCTGCAAAAGAACTAACACCTTTCCTTGATCAACTTCAAAGACTAAAATTTGCAGCAGGTCTAACCCTAACAGAAATATCTTATACAACAAAATACATTGCAGCAGACATGCAAGCTCTTGGCATACAGGGACAACTGGCTTTTAAATTCATGTCTGCTTGGATAGGCTCTTTGGCACAGGTAGGTTTAAAAGGAGAGTCTGCGGGGACAGCCATATCCAATATCCTAAGAAGCATACCACAACTTCAAGAAAAGCTAAAAAAACTTCCAGTTAAGCTAAACATAGATGTATCCAGCTTTTTTGACAAGGATGGAAAGTTTCAGTTGGAGCAATTTTTAATAACAATATCAAAACAGATAAGAGAAATAAAAGACCCACTAAAAAGAGCAGAGATAGTCCGACAACTCTTTGATGTAGAAGGAGCAAGAGCTTTCTTACCACTACTTACAGCATCAAAAGAAGAAGCTCTCCAGTATCTCGAAGCCGTGAAAGACAAAATGACTCTTGAAGAATATCAAGCCCTAAAAAAGCAGATAGAAGAAGGTGGATATACAGGCTTTGAAGCTATGGCAAAGAAGATGGAAGAGCAAGCAAACCTTCAAGCAAGGATAAACCGAATAATGCAAACTCTTGCCAATTCCATTGAAAGTCTCCAAGGAACATTCACACAATTGTTAGCCACACTTGGCGAAAAATTAGCACCAACTCTCAAAAGCCTTGCGGACATTATTAACAATACAATTGGCAATATCATAGATTGGGTAGACCAGCACAAAACTCTTTCAAGCATTATAGTCCACACAGTAGCAGGCATTGCAGGTCTTACATTAGCCTTATCTACTCTCACTCTTGTAGCTGCTTCACTCTTAAAAATTTTCGGGCTTGCCTTTGCACCGTTTCTTTGGCTTGCAAGAGTTTTACACCTTAAAGCCTTCACGCTTGCCATCTGGAAAAACATCGTAGCCTTTATAGTCTGGGCTCGCACAGGTCAAGCAAGCACAGGTTGGCTTAAAACTCTTGACTTTTTACTTTTAAAAACAAAACTTAGAATGCTATCTGCCATATCTGTGATAAAAGCCAAAACCGTGGCACTTTTACAGTGGACAATAGCCATGTCAAAAGTGGCTTTCGCACACATTCTTGCAGGTCTCAGGAACATGATTATGCTTTTTAGGGCTCTAACAATAGCCTTACTAACAAACCCCATTTTCTTAGTAATTACTGCCATAGGCATAGCAATTTGGCTACTATGGAGAAACTGGGACAAAGTCGTAAAGCTCCTTGTGTCCGCATGGAACTGGCTAAAACAAAGCTGGCAAAGATTAGCACAGTTCCTCATAACATTAAACCCATTCACGGGCATACTCTTAGCTCTAAACAACTTAACACAAAAGCTGTTAGGGATAAATCTTTACGATGCAGGAGTGAAACTTGTCAAAACTCTCTGGGAAGGTATGAAGTCCTTTGCGAACAAGCCAGTAGAAGAGTTCAAAAACATCGTGCAACGCATAAGAAACTTGCTCCCCTTTAGCCCTGCAAAAGAGGGACCGCTCAGGGACATACACAGAATAAAGCTGATAGAGACAATAGCACAAAGCATAAAGCCACAGCCTCTTATCACAGCTATGAGAAATACTCTCTCTCATATCTCTTTGCAAACGCTTACACCGACAAAACCCGCATTCGCAGGCACAAGCAATGCAGTAAATATAAACATCAGTTTCGGTGATATTAAACTTACGAATGCTACCCCGGAGACCGCCAAAGTGTTTGCAAGCGAACTTGAAAAACGAATAAGAGAAGTTCTAAGAAAAATAGACAATGAACGCTTCAGGAGGGCTTATTAATGAAATACGGCAGTTTTGGAGACATAGTCTTTGAAGTCTACGAATACTACGCACACAACGAAGAGAACACATACATCTACGCCAGACAGCAAACCATACAACCCCCATCCACAACGCAGTGGCTCGGTAGAGAGTTACAAAAAATTCGCATGAAACTTAAATTTCATTACCTACTCTCTAACCCCGCAGAAAGCTACAAGAAGTTAAAAGAAATAGCACAAAAGGGAGAGGCACAAAAATTAATAATTGCAGAACAAGTTTTAGGAGACTTTGTTATAGACAAGATAAACGCAGAGTATACACAAGTGAATACATACGGGCAACCAGTCGCTATAGAGCTTGACATTGAGCTTACCGAGTATGCAAAAAAAGAACTACAAAAAACACGACACAAAAGGGGTAGTCAAGGACAGAAAAAGAAGCAAAAGAACGCAACTCAAAAAACACAGCAACAACAAGGCAGTAAACCAAAAGCAATCATAACGAAAGAGGGGGCTAAGAAATGATATACATAACTAAGCAGGGAGACCGCTGGGACACCATAGCATACAAGCTATACGGAGACCCTTATGCCTATGACGCATTGCTTCTGTACAACCCGCAGTATGCAGGTATAACCGTCTTTCCGGCTGGCATACAACTCGTCGTCCCAGAAATAGAATACGAAGACATAAACGAGGTGTCTCCACCATGGCAGACAGACTAATAGTGCCAGAACCATACCTGTATGTGGAGCTTAACAACACAGACATCACTACGCACATAACACCCTTTCTCATTTCCTTCAGATACATAGACAACGACGGACTTCAAAAACAAGAAAGCGACGATATAGAGATAGAACTACACGACCCAGACGGCTTTTTCAGAGAAAACCCACCAGCAAGAGGCTCTGCTTTAAAGGTTAAGTTTGGCTACACAGACAAGATAAGAAATGCAGGCGTGTTTTTTATAGATAGCTATACTTACTCTATAAGCAGGGATGGGGACATTTTCACCATAAAGGCTCTTGCAAAGGATGTAAAGTCCAGCTACAGAACCATAAAGACGACCGCCTTTGAAAACAAGACATTAAAGCAAATAGCAGAAGAGATAGCAAAGAGGCACGGGTATAAGCTTCATTTCAGGGGTGAAGACATTTCTTTTACGAGGCTAACCCAAAACCAAAAGCGAGACTTGGAATTTCTTTCTGAACTCTGCAGGCTCTATGGGAAAACCTGTAAGATTTCAAATAAAACGATTGTAATAATAGACCTAGAGGAACCCGCAGGCATATATAAGCTAACAAGAGAGAACATCATCTCCGCCAGCTTTGAAGTTAGCTCCCTGTATGAACAAAGCTCAGAAGTTGTCTACTTTGACCCAAGTAAGAAAGAAACCACACAAGACAAAAAACAAAGCAAAGTCAAAGCATCAGGAGACACACAGAAGATAAACAAAAGAGTGGAAAACAAAAAACAGGCAGAGACAATAAGCAAAAAGCAAGCAATACTAAACAGCATGAAAGAACTACAAGCAAAAGTAGAATGTATCGGCATCCCCGACCTGCATGCAGGAGGCTGGGTAGCAATAGAAGGCTTTGGCAGATTTGATAGAGAGTATTACATACAGACCGCAACACACGTAATAACAAGAGATGGCTACACAACCGAGCTTGAATTATTGCTTGCACCATCCCAAGGAGGTAAGAAAAAATGATAAGAGTTGGCAAAGTCGTAGCGGTAGATGACAAAAACGCAAAAGTCAGAGTGCAGATAGAAGATGCAGATGCAGTCATCACATACTGGCTTTCGGTAGTCCACCAAAAGACACAAAACGACAAACACTACTGGCTCCCCGACGTCGGAGAGTTGGTTGTATGTGCTTTCTACGAAGATGACTGGGACACGGGTTTTGTGCTTGGGGCAGTCTACAACGATAAAGATAAACCACCTACACAAACAAGAGATAAGTTTGTAATAGAATTCAAAGATGGCACACGCATAGAATACGACAGAGCAGAACACAAGCTGCATATAAACGTGAAAGGCGACATTCTCATAGAGGCGGACGGAAACATGACGCTTAAAGCAAGTAGAATAGACCTGAACCCATAAGGAGGGGCTAATGCCAGCAGTTGTTAGACTTGGAGATATGAGTTGTGGTCATGGCTGTTTTCCAGCAAGACCGAGCGTGGAAGGCAGTCCAAACGTGTTTGTAAACGGGAAACCAGCACATCGTGTTGGAGATGCTTGGGCTACACATTGCTGTGGTCCAGCTTGCCATGACGGAGTCGCTTCGTCAGGAAGTGCTACTGTGTTCGTAAACGGAAAACCGCTGTGCAGGGTAGGAGATGCTATAAGCTGTGGAGATACAATGTGTGAGGGGTCGGAGAACGTGTTTTGTTGGCGTTAACGTTAACAGGGAGGAAAGCCCTCTCTTGGAAGGTGAAGAAATTGAAAAAATTTCAAAAACTTCCCTTTCCCTGCCTCAGGGGTGTTTCAGATTTTTCAAAAACATGCATGTCGGCAAACCCTTGATACACAAGGCTTTGAGATATGTCGTGAAACACCCCTCATTTTGTTTGAAAAATATGAAACACTTTTGGCAGATTATATTAACAGATGCGTCAAAGCCTTGTGTTTCTTTATGTTCCGCTATGTCCCTGTATGTCCCGTAATCAAGGTGGGGGTGTTTCACATTTTTCAAAAATTACACTTTAGCTTGAACTTATAACCCTTTATGTTTAAAGTTAACTCCTTTGCATCCTCTGGTATTTTCTGAAAGTATACAAAACCGCTTAAAGTAGCACCGGGTTGAAGCTCTCCAAACACAAGGGCTTTGTTTACCAAGTCTGGGTATACGTCCCTTGAAGGGGGATAGGCATAGTAGGGAGACCACCAAAGGCCAAAGGGATAACTCCAATATCCTACGCTAAAGCTAAAGCCAACGCCGTAGTTTCTCCCTAAGACATTGGCTACATCACCGGGTGGTATGGGATTGTATTGTCTACCCTTGTCGTCCACAAGGAATATATCTTCTCTCCTTATAGATATGGGCTCTTTTCCTTTGTTTTCAAGGCTTATAAATATGGGTAAAACATAGCTGTCAAGGTCAGAAGGTGAAAACCGCCAAGCCTTTGTGTCTATCTTTACCACAAGACCGTTGGAGAGCTCAGAGGGTCCTTCCACATTCCAAGTCTTTACCGCACAGCTATAGATAAAGAGGATAAGGAGTATAACAAGCCTTTTCATGCCTTATAATATAAGCCTTATGAAGTTTTATATAACCACACCCATATACTATGTAAACGACGTTCCTCACATAGGACACTCCTACACCACCATATCTGCGGATGTTTTGGCAAGGTATTACAGGAAAAGAGGTTATGAGGTCTTTTTCTTGACAGGCACTGACGAGCATGGTCTTAAGATACAAAAGTCCGCAGAGGAAAAGGGTATAAGCCCAAAGGAACTGGCGGACCAAAACTCTGAGAACTTCAAAAAGCTCTGGGAGTTTATGGGTATAAGCTATGACCGATTTATAAGGACTACAGACCCAGACCACGTGGAGCTGGTAAAGGAAGTTTTCATAAAGAGCTATGAGAGGGGAGACATATACCTTGGAGAATACGAAGGCTGGTATTGTGTAGGCTGTGAGGAGTTCAAGTCAGAGACCGAGCTCTTAGAAGGACATGTTTGTCCCATACACCTAAAGCCTTGCGACTACATAAAAGAGCCTTCTTACTTCTTTAGGCTTTCCAAGTATGAGAAGGTGCTCCTTGACCTGTATGAAAACGCTCCAGACTTTATTATGCCAAGCTACAGAAAAAACGAGGTAATAGCTTTTGTAAAACAGGGACTAAAAGACCTCTCCATAACCAGACCAAGAAGCAGAGTAAGATGGGGTATAGAAGTGCCCTTTGACCCAGAGCATACCATATATGTGTGGTTTGATGCCTTGTTTAACTATGTGTCTGCGGTAAGGGACAGACCACACCTTTGGCCCGCAGACCTACACCTTGTGGGAAAGGATATTCTAAGGTTTCATACAGTTTATTGGCCCGCTTTTCTCCTTTCAGTAGGACTGGAAATTCCAAAGAGGGTTTTTGCCCATGGCTGGTGGAAGGTGGAAGGTCAAAAGATGTCCAAGTCTTTGGGAAATGTGATAAGTCCTTACGATTTTGTAAAGGAATGGGGGTTGGATGAGGCAAGGTATTTCCTTTTGAGGGATATGCCCTTTGGAGAGGACGGAGACATAAGGAGAGAAGCCATCCTAAACAGGCTAAACGGTGAACTTGCCAACGAGATAGGAAACCTCTTTAGCAGAGTAATGGCTATGGACATAAAGTATCTTGGTGGGAAGGTTTCTGGTGGAAAGGATATGGAGTATGAGAACTTTGCAAGGCAGGTGGTAGAGGAATACGAAGGGTGCATGCAAAGGGTAGACTTTTATAACGCCCTTGAGGCGGTGCTAAGGCTTTCTGGGTATTTAAACAAGTATGTGGACTCAAAAGCACCTTGGAGCTTGGCAAAGAGCGACGAAGTGGAGCTAAGAAGGGTCTTGTATACCCTTACTGATGGCATACACCTTTTGGCAAACCTACTTGAACCCTTTATGCCAAACAAAATGCAAGAAGCCTTGAACTTAATGAGCTGTGAGCCAACACAGGGTTTGCTAATGCCTTATATGAGGTCTGAGTATTTTGTAAAGGATAAGGCTGTTCTGTTTCCAAAGAGGGGATAGCCGCTACTTAGTCCTATGTTATCTAAGGAAGATATCTGAGGTTTCTCTTGAGCATTGCTCTTATCCTTTTCCTCATTTCTCTTCTTCTGGAGCGTTCTTCAAGTTTTCTTTCAAGCCTTGGAGCTACTAACCTGTATGCCACATAAAGCAATATAACCACAGGAGCAAGCATAAAGCCCAAAGCCAAACCTATTATCGCTAATATGGGTGCATAGTAAAAGAGTGCAATCAAGATAACTAAGGAAATAATTCCAGACATGGTGCTTTAAACTCCATAGGATGATTGGCACTAACTATATATCTGGCTCTAATATCTGTCAAGTTTCAACTCCACACGGTGGATTAGCAACTTGAGAATAATGAGAAAATAATTGAAGAAGAACCACAGTTTCAACTCCACACGGTGGATTAGCAACAATATGCCATTAGAAGTGATAGAAAACTTTTTGAGAAGTTTCAACTCCACACGGTGGATTAGCAACACAAGCAAGGCAAGACCAAGAGTTTTGCCCTTACTGGTTTCAACTCCACACGGTGGATTAGCAACCGCGGTGGTGAGAGTGGTTTATCATATAGCGTTTCATAGTTTCAACTCCACACGGTGGATTAGCAACAAGACCTTTAAAGTGTCCACTGCTAAGGATGTTTTGGAGAAGGTTTCAACTCCACACGGTGGATTAGCAACTTCTTGAAGGTTTAAGCATTATCTTTCTACGTCAGGGTTTCAACTCCACACGGTGGATTAGCAACCCCTTACTTACTTTTATGATTAGCATCATATCCTGACGTTTCAACTCCACACGGTGGATTAGCAACAATATGCCATTAGAAGTGATAGAAAACTTTTTGAGAAGTTTCAACTCCACACGGTGGATTAGCAACACAAGCAAGGCAAGACCAAGAGTTTTGCCCTTACTGGTTTCAACTCCACACGGTGGATTAGCAACCTCAACTCACCACATAAAGAATAATAAGACATATTTTGTCAAGGGGGCACCCCTCTCAAGTGAAGGTGGTTTGCCAAAAGTGGCAGGTCCTGCAAGGTTGAGTATGGTATTGTCAAATTTAAACCCTTGAGAGACAAGGCTTTGAGGCTTATGTCATCAAAACATCAAAGCATCACTGCATCTTTATGCCAAAACATAAAAGCATAAGGGCATTAAAATATAACCTATGAGAGGCAAGCAGAAGAAAAGGCAAAAGTTTAAGAGAACCACTATATCTCTACCCTATGACCTTTGGGAGAGCCTGCGTATAGAAAGCATAAGGAAAAACACCTCAATGGGAGAGCTAATAGCCAAAAAGTTAAAGGAGTTGGAGGAGCTAAGGCAAAAGACCGTCATAATGCAAGTGGACGAGGAGGGACTTCTCAAACCTCTTGAATGAATACTACCCCCTTAACTTCAAGAAGCAAAAACCCTATTCAACTGCCAAGATGTCATGGGTCTGTAAGACCCTAAAACCTTCTACGAAGATTATATCACAGATTAGCCTTTCTTACCCTCTGCAGAAGATTGTGGGCAAGTCTTGTGGGTTCTGGTATGCGGTAAAGGGATGTCCTAAGGACGAGGTCAATGGCGGTTCTTAGGCTTATTCTGTGTCCTACTGAGACATATACAGGTTCTGTGTTATCCTTCGTTCTCAAAATTGCTCCTATTACCTTTCCTCTGTAGGTTAGATAAGAATAGCTCCCTCTTTCTCTGTTTGGTTCTTTTCCATAACCAAAGAGGCGTGTTTTGGCAACGCCAACGCTTACCGCTCCCGTTTCTACTCCAAAGTGGGATGCTATACCACAGCCACGAGGATGGGCTATACCCTGACCGTCTATGAAAAACACATCCGGCTTTAGCTCCGCCTCTTGGTAAAGCTTGAGCATTAGAGGAAGTTCTCTAAAGGCAAGAAAGGTGGGAATGTAGGGAAAGTCCACCACGCCTTGGACCACCTTTTGGTAAATTACCCTTAGGTCCGAAAGCCTTATCACTACAAGGGATGCCCACGCACGGGTTGGGTTTTCCTTTATGCTTTCAAAGGTAAGGTCTATCCCTCCGATAAGCTCTATCTTTTCAAAGTCATCTCTTTGTATCACCCTTTTAGCACACTGGAGCTGTATTTCTTCAAGTTCTTTATGCATGCTTTAAAATTCTAACATGGGAGTATTTGAGGCTTTAAAGACCTTTCTTGTGGGACACAGGGGAGTGCCAGAGCTTGAGTTGGAAAACACCTTACAGTCTATAGAGAAAGCCATTGAGCTTGGTGCACATGTGGTAGAGGTAGACATACAAAGAACGAGGGATGGGGTTTTTGTGCTTAGCCATGATGATAACCTGCTTAGAGTTTTTGGTGTAGGCTTAAATATAAGGGACGCAAGCTGGGAAGAGGTGGCAAAGGTTCAAAAAAATGGTTATCGCCCTGCAAGGCTTGAGGAAGCCTTTGAGTTGGTAAAAGGTAAGGTAGGCTTGTTTTTAGAGATAAAGCATCCAGAAGATGCGGAAGGGGTTTACAAAAAGGTATTAGAATACAAGGCAGAGGAATGGACCGCCATAATAAGTTTTTACCCTCAGGCACTTGAGGTGCTAAGGGGGAAAATAACCACTGGTCTTGTCTATTCAAAGCCACCGGGTATGATACCAGAGGCTAAGAAATTAGGTTGTCTGTTTGTCCTTCCCAAGTATGGGCTTGCCACTCAAAAGGCGGTAGACTTTGCTCACAGACTAAAGCTAAAGGTGGTTGCTTGGACCGTAAACGACCCACAAAAGGCAAAGGAGCTTTTTGAAAGGGGTGTGGATGGCATAGCAACGGACAATGTAAAAAAGCTCAAGGAGACAATCCTTTCTACTTAGACTTTTCTCTTAATACGATTAGCTTTTCTCCCTCTGACAGCTTATGAGATAGCTTTGGAAAGTAGCTTATACGATTTTCCTTCATTACGCCCAAAATGCGGTTACCCTTGTCTTCCAACTCTCTTTCTATTTCTCCTATCCTTTTTCCTGCCTACGCAGGCAGAACCTCAACTTCAAGATGCTCCTCAATGTAGTCTATAAGGTTTGCAAGCACCCTACCATGCACAAGGCTGGCTATAAGAGAACCAACCACTTCCCCACCTATCACAACGTAGTCCGCCACATTCCTCCTTTTTATTAGCTTGGCATTCTCTCTTAAAAGAATTTCTAATACAATAACCGCATTACGGTTTAGGTCTCTTGCTTGCATACCTGCGAGTATGGTTCTTGCATCTACGGAATCTTCAGAGTAGCCTGGGAGTTTTTCCGCAAGCACTATAACCATATGAGCCTTGTCTATGCCCGCATCCTTCATAACCTCTTCACTTCCAAAGTCTCCCTTCTTGTAGTGAAAGCCTCTATAACCGCTAAGGTCCTGCGTGGTTATAACCACAATATCTCTACCATAATCCTTGAGCTTTTCTACTATCACATTACCTGTTTCGTTCCATCCACATATCACTATGTGGTCTTTCATGTCTCTGTAGCTGAGCATTCCTGACCTTAACATGTTAACATAATTGGATAGTCCTGCACTCATAGTGGCTACAAGGCTTGAAAAGGCAAATATGCCAGCAACGGCGGTTATCATAGCCAAAACTTTACCCTCCCAGGTAATAGGCGTTATATCACCGTATCCTACCGTGGTCATGGTTATAAAAAGGACATAAAAAGCGTCAAAAATACTCTTTATTTCTGGATTTCTCGCACTTTTTTCTATGGAATAGAAGACAATGAGGATTATTAAGAAGACAAGAGGAAAAGAAGACAGCAAAAGAAGGAGCTCAAAGGATACACTTTTGAATATATCTCTATAGGCTATAAGCACGTATCTGTATCTGTATGTAATCCTGAAAAGCCTTGCGAAAAGCACCACAAACCTGAGAATCCTAAAGGGTTGGAAAAAGGGAATAAGAGCTACGAGGTCAATAATTGACAAAGGATGGACAACGTAAGCTAATTTATTCCTTGAAAGGTATAGCCTTCCAAGGTATTCAAAAAGAATAATCGCAGACACAAAAAGCTCAAGTTTAAATATAACGGGATGCAAATCCTTAGGAAAGTCACTGATTTCATCGTAAAGCCCAAGAAGAACAGAAAGCAAAAGCACACCAAAGGAAAAGCTCTGATAGAGGATGAAAAGGCTGGAGGCTGTGTTTTCCAACAGGTTGTGTAGGAGTTTGTGCATATAATTAAGTTTATACTTGGCTAAAGCACATCTGTGGTTTAAAATTCTAAGTATGAAAAGGTTTAGCCTTGTTGCAGTGTTTTGTGGTTTTCTGTTTTCCTGTAAAAGCAATCAAACAGCCATGCCCTCTACACACGCTGATTGGTGTCCACAGAGTCTGCAAGTGGGTAGCTATGCCAAAATAGAAGGGATAGTAGATTACGAAGGGATAAACTGGTGTAAGATGGTGGTTAAGGGACAAGAGGCAACGCTTGAGGTTTACTATACACAGGACGGCTTAAGGCAGAGGGTTATCCAGTATGTGAAGGGTGTAAAAAGGACTGAAACGGAAATAAGGAAGAGCAAGGCGGTAATGAGGATATACGATGACCAGGGAAACCTTGTAGAGGAAATAAGGAGCAGGGAAGCTTTTTAGAGAATATATTTTTATCCTATGCTGGTGGATGAGTTTGACGTAGCGGTTATAGGTGGGGGTCATGCAGGCATAGAGGCTGCACTGGCATCTGCACGCATGGGAGCAAAGACTGTCCTCTTTGTGCTAAATGCGGACACTATAGGTCAGATGTCCTGCAATCCCGCCATAGGTGGTATAGCAAAGGGAATAGTGGTTAGAGAGATAGACGCACTTGGTGGCGAGATGGGAAAGGCTATAGACCACACGGGCATACAGTTTAAGATGCTAAACACTCGCAAAGGCAAGGCGGTTTGGTCTCCGAGGGCTCAGGCGGACAAAAAGCTATACAGAGAATACATGAAGAGGGTTTGCGAAACCCAAGAAAATCTCCACATAAAGCAAGATGAGGTGGTGGACATCATTGTAGAAAATGACCGTGTGGTAGCGGTAAAGACCAAGCTGGGGCTTGAGTATAGGGTAAAGGCGGTGGTTGTGGCAACGGGAACTTTTCTAAAGGGTCTTATATACATAGGAGATAAAACCTTTCCTGCAGGTAGGGCATGGGAACCACCTTCTACGGGTCTTGCGGACTTTTACAAAAGACATGGCTTTCCACTTCTTAGGTTTAAGACAGGCACTCCCGCAAGGCTTGACAAGAGAACCATAGACTTTTCTAACCTTGAACCTGCACCGGGAGATGACCCACCACCCAAG
This sequence comes from Hydrogenobacter sp. T-8, assembly GCF_011006175.1. NCBI lineage: Bacteria > Pseudomonadati > Aquificota > Aquificia > Aquificales > Aquificaceae > Pampinifervens > Pampinifervens florentissimum. The sequence goes on from NZ_CP048795.1 coordinate 79,869, forward strand.
TTTTCCTTTTGGACAGAGCCAGTAGGAAGCTACTGGTTTGAAAAGGGCAAAAAGCAAGCTCTATGCTGGATAACCTACACCACACCCAAAACTCACGAAATAATCCGTAAAAACCTACACAGAACAGCACTATATGGAGGTCTTATAAAAGGTATAGGACCAAGATATTGTCCCTCCATAGAGGACAAGGTGGTAAAATTCTCCGACAAGGATAGGCACACGGTCTTTCTTGAGCCAGAGGGCTGGGATACAGTGGAGATATATCCCAACGGTCTTTCTACCTCTTTGCCAGAAGAGGTCCAATGGGAGATGTATAGGAGCATACCAGGGCTTGAAAAAGTAGAGCTTATAAGACCTGCTTATGCCATAGAATACGACGTAGTGCCACCCACAGAACTCTATCCTACCCTTGAAACCAAAAAGATAAAAGGTCTCTTCCATGCAGGAAACCTAAACGGAACTACTGGTTATGAAGAGGCAGCAGGGCAAGGTATCCTTGCGGGTATAAATGCAGCACTTAGAGCCTTTGGCAAAGAGCCAGTATACCTAAGAAGAGATGAAAGTTATATTGGCATAATGGTGGATGACCTCGTAACGAAAGGCGTGCTTGAGCCTTATAGGCTTTTTACTTCAAGGTCTGAATACAGACTTCAACTCCGACAAGACAACGCCATTCTTAGGCTCTCTAAACTTGGCTACGAGCTTGGTCTCCTCACAGAGGAGCAATACAAAATGGTAAAGGAGCTACAGAGAGAAATAGAGAGCTGGGTGGAGTTTTACAAGTCTCAAAGGGTTGCAGTGGCGGTTGGCTCTGACACAAGGAGCTATACACCCTCACAACTTCTCACTGCGGAGTATAACATAGATGACCTAAAAGCTCTTGGTTTTGAAGTTCCAGAGCATCCCTACGTAAAGGAAGAGGTGGAAATACAGCTAAAGTATGAGCCTTATATAGAAAGGGAGCAGAAGCTAAATGAAAGGCTAAAGAAACTGGAGGGTATAGCACTTCCACAGGATATGGATTATGACAAGGTCCCAGGGCTCACCCACGAAGCAAGAGAAAAGCTCAAGAAATTCAGACCCATGACGGTGGGTCAAGCAAGCAGGATAGATGGCATAACTCCAGCCACAATAACCGCCCTCTTGGCATATCTTGGAAAGTTAGATTAGAGCATATCCCTTACCACCTTGCAAAGGATTGGAAGCTCCTCCTTTACCACCTTCCAAAGAAGCTCATAGTCCACGCCAAAGTATGCGTGAGCCAGCCTGTCTCTCATGCCTTTTACCCTTTTCCATTCTATCTGTGGATATTTTTCCAAAAGCTCATTGGGCAGGTTCTTTACCGCCTCGCCTATTACTTCCAAGGCACGCACCACCGCATGCCTAAGTAGGTCGCTTTCCAAAAAGTCTTCGTATTCTATGCCTTGCGTGTATTTTCTTACAAACTCACACTCTTGCAGAATGTCTTTTATGTATTCCCTGTAGTCTCTTTTTGGCATCTCCTTTTGTCTTATTATATCCTTCCAGTTTTCCATCACAGGCACATAGCTTTTTAGAATCTTCTCTGCGGTATGAGGTCTAAACCTCAAAGAGCTTTTCATAATGAGGTCAACCCTCACTCCAAGCCTCTCAGAGAGAAACTCCTCAAGCTCCATAACATCCCAAAGAGAAATATCCTTTTCAAAGTCCACAAGAAGGTCAAGGTCGCTGTCTTGTCTTTGCTCTCCTCTCAGGTATGAGCCAAAAACTCCAAGCTCTTTCACTCCATACCTCTCTCTCAAGTAGGGCAAGAGGCTTAAAAGCTCTTCCATGAAAAGCTCAAGAGTTGGTAGAGTCTTCTCTTTTGGCATAGGTTAAAATATACTCTATGCTGGGCTACTATGTGGTTTTTATCACTACACCAGTGGACAAGGCTCAAGAAATAGCCAATTACATAATAGAGAATAAGCTGGGTGCTTGCGTAAACGTGGTTCCAGAAGTTAGCTCCATATACTGGTGGAAGGGGAACATAGAAAGGGATAAGGAAAGCCTTCTTGTGGTAAAGACCTCCGCTCAAAAGTTTAAAGACTTGCTTGAGGGTGTAAAGTCTATTCATCCCTATACAGTTCCCGAGATAATTGCCTTGCCTATAGTTGCAGGCAATGAGGACTACCTTAAATGGATAGATGACTCTATTGCATGAGCTGTTTCATAGCCCAGTAGTCAGTAAGTTTCTATAATTTCCTCATGGTTTGCAAGCACCAGCATGAGTTTTATACACCGCACCACAGAGCCCAAAGACGGGTTTTGATAGTTTTCCTTATCACGCTTTTTACCATGTTCTTGGAGATATTGGCAGGCTATATGTTTAACTCTGTTGCTCTCCTTGCGGATGGGATTCATATGTCTACACACGCCTTTGCTTTTGCCATAGCCTATATGGCTTACTTTTTTGCAAAAAGATGGGCAAGGGATGGTAGTTTTACCTTTGGCACTTGGAAGGTGGAGGTGCTTGGAGCATATACCAGTGCTATTTTGCTTTTCTTCGTTTCCTTTCTCATATTGGAAGAGAGCCTCTCAAAGTTCCTAAGGGGTGGAGAAACCAAGTATGAGGAGGCACTGCTTGTGGCTTTTGTGGGGCTTGGGGTAAATATCCTTAGTGCCTACATACTCCATGGTGGACAGCACCACCACCATCATGACTTAAACCTCAGGGGTGCTTATTTGCATGTGCTTGCGGATGCTCTTACCTCTGTGCTTGCCATAGGTGGTTTGCTGGCAGGAAAGTATCTTGGTTTGTGGTTTATGGACCCTCTAATGGGTTTGCTGGGCTTTGTGCTTATAATAAGGTGGTCTTTGTCTCTCATGAAAGAAACAACACCCATACTCCTTGACAGGGAAGGCAAAAATCCTTTAGTGAAAGAGATAATAAATGCCCTTGAGGAAGGTGGTAAAAGCAAGGTCTATGACATACACCTTCTTAAGATATATAGTGGCAAATACGCTTGTATAGTGGGAATTGAAACCTCTGAAAACTACGACCTTGAACACTACCATAGGATAATATCCCGCTTTGAACAGATAGCCCACGCAACGGTAGAGCTGAAAAGCTGTGCCAAAGGTGAGTGAACAATTTTACAATTTTGTAAACAATTTTACATAACTTCTCAAGGCTCACCCCTCTAAAAGGTAGTAAAATTAACCCTTAGCCAGCTCCTTGTGGTTGGCATGTTTTTTGCAAAATAACTCACAGGAGGTTAAAGCATGAAAAAGGTGGAAGCCATAATCAAGCCCTTTAAGCTGGACGAGGTCAAGGATGCCCTTGTGGAGATAGGCATAGGCGGTATGACGGTTACAGAGGTTCGTGGTTTTGGTCAACAAAAGGGACACACGGAGATATACCGTGGCACAGAGTATGTCATTGACTTTCTGCCTAAGGTTAAGATTGAGGTGATAGTGAGGGATGAGGACGTGGAAAAGGTGGTAGAGACTATAATGAAAACCGCCCAAACGGGTAGGGTGGGAGACGGAAAGATATTCATAATACCCGTTGAGGATGTGATAAGGATTAGGACGGGTGAAAGAGGAGAACAGGCAATTTAAAAACTTTATAAAGGAGGTTTAAACATGCCCAAGTATTCACCAGCTGAGGTGCTAAGCCTCATCGAGCAGGAAGGAGTCCAGTATGTGGACCTGAGGTTTTCTGACCTCTTTGGTCAGTGGCAACACCTTACCATCCCAGCCTATGAGCTGTCCCTGGATACCTTTGAGGAAGGTAGAGGCTTTGACGGCTCATCCATAAGGGGATGGCAATCCATTCATGAGTCAGATATGCTTGCCTTTCCCGACCCTACTACCGCTTTTATTGACCCCTTTATGGAGCCAAAGACCTTGGTGATGATATGCGATATCTATGACCCTATAACAAGAGAGAGGTATGGTAGGGATACTCGCTATATTGCTCAAAAGGCAGAGCAATACCTAAAGCAGACAGGTATAGGAGACACCGCCTACTATGGACCAGAGGCGGAGTTTTTCATCTTTGACTCTGTGGAGTTTGGAACCTCTGCCAATTATGCCTTTTGGAGGATAGACTCAGAGGAAGGATGGTGGAACAGAGAGATAACCTCTTCTGGCTACAAAATACCACACAAAAGGGGCTACTTCCCAGTGCCACCCTTGGATAAGGTTCATGGACTTAGGAACGAAATGGTTTCTATAATGTCCCAGTTGGGAATAGTGGTAGAGCTTCACCACCACGAGGTTGCCACCGCAGGTCAAGGAGAGATAGACATTCGTTATGACTCTTTGGTAAATCAGGCAGACAAACTTTTCCTTTACAAGTATATAGTGCGTATGGTCGCCCACAAGTATGGAAAGTTTGCCACCTTTATGCCAAAGGTTTTACCTAACGACAACGGTTCAGGTATGCATACCCACTTTTCTATATGGAAGGAGGGTCAAAACCTCTTTGCAGGTTCTGAGTATGCAGGTCTTTCTGAATTAGCCCTATATGCAATAGGTGGTATCCTCAAGCATGGACCTGCCCTTACTGCTTTTACGAACCCTACTATAAATTCCTACCACAGGCTTGTGCCAGGCTTTGAAGCCCCCGTAAGGCTTGCCTATTCTGCAAGAAACAGGTCTGCTGCCATAAGGATACCCATGTATTCCGCATCACCAAAGGCGAAAAGAATAGAAATTCGTTTCCCAGACGCCACTTGCAATCCTTATCTTGCCTTTTCCGCCATACTCATGGCAGCAATAGACGGTATAGAAAACCGCATACACCCCGGAGAGCCCTTTGACAAGGACATATACTCCCTACCACCAGAGGAGCTAAAAGACATACCACAGCTACCCGGCTCACTGGAAGAATCCCTCAAGGCTCTTGAAAATGACTACGAGTTTCTCCTAAAGGGTGGGGTGTTTACGGAGGAGCTTATAGAGCTCTGGATAAGCTCCAAGAAGAAGGAAATTGATGAGATGAGGTTCATACCCCATCCTAAGGAGTTTGAGCTTTACTTTGACATCTAAGTAAAAAAACCGCCCCGCCCTTTTTGGGTGGGGCAAAGGAGGAGATAAAATGCGTCGCCTGACAACTATTATACCATTGCTTTTGGTGAGCCTTTCCTTTGCGGAGGAATCCACTCCAAAGTTAGATACTGGAGACACCGCCTGGCTTTTGGTGTCTTCTGCCCTTGTTATGCTCATGACCCTGCCGGGTCTTGCCCTCTTCTACGGAGGCATGGCAAAGAGAAAGGACACCTTAAACACCATAGCTATGTCCTTCGTAGCATACTGCCTTGCGTCTTTGGTCTGGTTTGCCTACGGCTATAGCCTTGCCTTTGGAGAAGACATCGGAGGCATCATAGGCAGTGCAAGCAAAATATTTTTAAGCGGAGTGGGTGTTAAAAGCCTTCAGGGCACCATCCCCGAGCTTCTCTTTGTCATGTTTCAGCTTACCTTTGCGGCAATTACCGTAGCCTTAGCAAGTGGTTCTTATGTGGAAAGGCTTAAGTTCTCCGCTTGGGTGATATTTGTGGTCTTGTGGGTGAGCTTGGTTTATGTTCCAATAGCCCACTGGGTGTGGGGTGGAGGCTTTTTGGCAAAGGACGGAGCCCTTGACTTTGCAGGGGGAACGGTGGTTCACATAAACGCTGGCATTGCAGGTCTTGTGGGTGCTTTAATCCTTGGCAGGAGAAAGGATGCGGTCTTACTGCCCAACAACCTGCCACTTGTGGTGCTTGGTGCAGGGCTTTTGTGGTTTGGATGGTTTGGCTTTAATGCTGGCTCTGCGGTAGGTGCCAATGGACTTGCTGCGGTAGCCATGCTAAACACCAACATAGCAACAGCCACTGCAGCTTTGGCATGGATGTTTACCGAATGGCTTCATAGGAAAAAACCTACAGTTCTTGGACTTGCCTCCGGTGTGATAGCAGGACTTGTGGCTATCACTCCTGCTGCGGGCTTTGTGAACGTGGTGGGTGCTTTCATAATAGGCTTGGTGGCAGGACCTATATGCTACTTCATGGTAGCTGAGGTAAAAGAGAAACTGGGCTATGACGACGCCCTTGACGTGTTTGGCATACACGGTGTAGCGGGTATCATAGGAGCTATCCTCACGGGTGTCTTTGCAGACCCATCTATAAACGAGGCAGGTAAAGGGCTTCTTTACGGAAACCCCGGGCAGGTTATTACACAGATATGGTCTGTGATAGTGACGGTGGTATACAGTGGTGTTATGACCGCCATAATCCTCTTTGTTGCCAAGGCTTTAACTGGTCTAAAGGTTAAAGAGGAAGAGGAAATAACTGGGCTTGACAGGTCCCAGCACGGAGAAAGTGCATACAACATCTCATAAGGAGGTATAGACATGAGAAAGTTAGCCCTCATAGGTTCAGTCCTTGGAGCCCTTGGCTCTGCCCATGCCCTTGAGCTAAAAACAGACTTGCTTGGAACCCTCAAGATAGAGGGAGCCCTCACAGGCTATATGCTCCACAGCAACAACACCTCAGACACAAAGAAAACGCGCTACGATGTAGGCTCAGCTATTATAAGCCTTTCAAAGCCTGCTGAACCCTTTGGCTTTACCCTAATGGGTGGTGCCTATGCAACGCCAGTGGTGGGGGCAGGACTCTTAAAGACCTCAGATACTACAGACCTCTTTAGTGCTCTTCCTGTTGCCTATGTGGAATATGCACCCATAAAGGGGCTTTCCCTACAAGCTGGAAAACTGCCCACCATAATAGGTTATGAGTCCGCCTTTACCTATCTGAATAACTATATTCAGAGAGGTTTAATATGGAACATGCAGCCAGTTATAAACAACGGTGTGAGGGTAGCTTACAGCACGGACCTCTTTACGGTGAAAGCGGGTATTAACGACGGCTTTTATACCCTTAGCACCACTGACCCAAAGGTAGCCTTTGAAGGAAGTATAGGCATAACGCCTATAAAGGATGCTTCCCTATCTTTTAACTTTCTAATTCCAGACAAGGACTCCAAACCAAATGATACCGCTTTTCCCGCAAATAAAAGGGAATACAACATAGTGGCAAGTTACACCTTTGAAAACCTCTCCTTTGGTGCAGACCTTATGTATGTGGAAGCTCCAAAAAGCTCAAAGGCAGGAGTGCCAGAAAAGGCAAAGGCAAGCGGAGGCTGTGTGCATTTCTCTTATAACATAAAACCCTTTAAGCTATCTGGAAGAGCAGAGTATGTAAAGGACAATTCAGATGTGGGTGGTATAGACCTTTTAGGTCTGGGAGATGGAAACAAAGGCTGGACATTCACGATTACGCCTGCCTACAAGTCGGGTCCTCTTATGGTAAGAGCAGAGGTATCTTATGTAAAAGCGGACAATCCCTTCACCACCAACGGTAAAAAGAATCAAACAAGGCTGGGACTGGAGGTAGGCTTCCTGTTCTGAGGCTTGTGCCTCACCCCCTTTCTGGGGGGCTTTTTTGATAAAATAGCCTTATGTGGCTTTTGAGCCTTCTTTTAGCCTTGGAGAGCTGTGCCTTTTCCACGAATGGCTACATAACCTCCTGCGAACCAGTGCTTGGAAAAGACTCTCTTAGACCAGCGGTTTGTGGAAAGTGTCATATAGAGGTAAAGGATGGAAAACTTCTTATCACTCCTGCGGAGGATTGCCCAGCCTATCAAGTTTATAAATGCACCACAAGGGAGGGAAAAACTTTCTTTATAAACACCCTTGGCTGTAGACCCTACAAAGAGAAAAACTAAATGGAAACCTTTCTTGCACCAACTGTTTTCCTTTTAACCCTTCTTCTCGTCCTTCTTAGACCCAAAGGTCTTGGTATAGGCTGGTCTGCATGGCTGGGTGCTGGTCTTTCTTTGGCTTTTGGTCTTATAGAGCCGGGAGATATTCTCTACATTGCTGGTCTTGTGTGGGATGCCACCCTTGCCTTTGTGTTTCTTATTGTTATATCCATAATCCTTGATAAGGCTGGCTTTTTTGAGTGGTTTGCCCTAAAGGCTATAGAGTTAGGCAAGGGTAGAGGGATTTATCTCTTTGTTTCTCTTATGCTTCTTGGTGCTTTTATTTCAGCAATTTTTGCCAACGACGGCTCTGCCCTTATGCTAACTCCCATAATCTACTCCAAGATAAAATACCTCAACCTACCCAAAAGGCACATTCTACCCTACATTATGGGAGCTGGCTTTATATCAGATACTACAAGCCTGCCCCTGGTGATATCTAACCTAACAAACATAATAACCGCCCACTACTTTGGCATAGACTTTTGGAGATACGCCCTTTATATGTTCTTCCCCAACCTTGTGTCTGTGCTTTTGAGCTTGCTTGTGCTATATGTTTTCTACCGCAAAGACCTTATAAGGAGCTATGACCCAGAGGTGCTTTTGAGCTCTCCACCCCACTACGCAATAAGGGACAGGCTTGTTTTCAAGGTTGGCTTCCTGCTAATAGCCCTGCTTGGCTCTACCTTTCTGTTGCTTGAGCTTTTGAACCTTAAAATTCCTGTCTCTTTTGTGCTTGGCTTGTGTGCCTTTTTGCTGGCTCTTGCCACTTTGAAAAATAGGGTAGTTAACCTAAAAGAGGTTTTCCTTTTTGCCCCATGGAACATTGTCTTTTTCTCCATTGGTATGTATGCGGTGGTTTATGCTCTAAAAAGAGCAGGATATACAGACAGCCTTACAGGACTTATTCATAAATTTCTAAGCTACGGAGAGCTGACCGCCATAATGGGTGTGGGTATAACCTCCGCACTTCTTTCCGCTTTGATGAATAACTTACCAACGGTAATGACAGTAAACATATCAATAGGTGAGGCTGGGCTTGAGCCAAAAATGGCTGAGTTTCTCGCCCTTGCAAACCTTGTGGGAACAAACATAGGACCCAAGCTCACACCCATTGGCTCTTTGGCAACCCTCCTGTGGCTTCATGTTTTGGATAAAAAAGGTATACGCATAGGCTGGTGGTATTACACTAAGGTAGGCTTTGTCCTAACCTTCCCCGTGCTTGTGGGGACGCTTTTTGCTTTGTGGCTGTGTTTGGAAGTTCGTTAGTAGTGCATATTAGCTAAATGTTTTAGTGATATAAAATCTCTTAAACCTACCACCTTTCCCACCACCATAACCGCAGGTGGCTTTACCTCTGGAGGGTTTCCAGAAAGTTCTCCAAGGTTTGTTATGACAACCCTCTGTTCTGATGTTGTTCCCTTTTCTATAAAAGCGGTAGGTTCATCTGGCTCCCTACCCACCTCAATAAGCCTTCTTGCTATCTCCTGTCTGTTAGAAACCGCCATAAGAAAAACAAGAGTGTTTATTCCTTTGAGGCTTTCCCAGTCTATGCTTGAGTTTTTCTTTTTAGGGTCTTCATGTCCAGTTATAACCGCAAAGGAAGAAGAGATGCCTCTAAAGGTCAAAGGAATACCCGCATAGGCTGGGACTGCTATAGCGGAGCTTATACCTGGGACAATCTCAAAGTCTATGCCATGCTGGGCTAAGAACAGAGCTTCCTCGCCACCTCTTCCAAAGACAAAGGGGTCTCCACCCTTGAGCCTAACCACAATTTCCCTCGTATGAGCATATTGAAGGAGTAGCTCATTTATCTTTTCCTGCTCTATGGTATGCTTTCCATCCTCTTTACCCACATACACGAGCTCACAGTCTGGTTTTGCAAGCAATAACACCTCAGGGTTTACAAGCCTGTCGTAGAGTATAACGTCCGCAGATCTTACGAGCCTGTAAGCCTTAAGGGTTAAAAGCTCTATATCTCCTGGACCTGCTCCTACAAGGTAAACCTTACCCATTTCCAAAAGCCTTCTCAAGTTCTTTGAGAGCTAATATCAGTCTTTCCTTTTGAGGAAATAATACCCTTAGCACTCCTTCTTCAAATAAGGCTTTGGCTGTGGTTCGTCCAACAGCAAGTATAAGGACATTGTTGGTCATCTTTTGTGCCAGCTTCCTGTTTAACTCTCTTTCCTTTGCCCTTTGGAAGAGGTTTTTTACCTGAAAGGCTGAGGTAAAAACAACTGCGTGGTAATGGTCTTTTAGAAACCTGTCAATAAAAGCGTCTATTTTTTCTTCATCTGGGATATATCTATAAACCCACACCTTTAGCAAAACCCCACCACCTTTTAGAATGTATTTTTCAAGCTCTGGCATCTCTTCTCCATACATCTGGACAAAAACGCATCTACCTTCTATGGGTTCAAGGAAACTTATAAAATCCCTTGTGTGGTCTACTGTTTGAAAATCTTTAAAATTCTCTTCCAGCAAGACCTTTCTTGTCTTGTATCCTCTGGCAAATATCCTGCCCTTCAGCATGAGGTCTTTAATCTCCTTAAAGTCTTCCCTTTTCCTTGCTATCTGAAAGACCCTCTTTGCCCCTTCACCAGTGGTAAATAGGAAATAAGAAGGTTTAAGTAGCAAGGCATTTTCAAGGGACCTATTCACCTCTTCCTCTGGCAAATACTCTATCCTTACCAAATCCTCAAGCACTGGAATACCACCGTGCTGAGCTATGTATTCCGCTATGTCCTCAGCCCTTCTGGTTGCACAGATGCCTACCCTTTTACCCTTTAACATGCTCATGGGTCACAGCCCCCTTGACTTTTATAGCCACAGGTGTTAGCTTAAGGTCTGGCTCTTTTGAAATAGGGTCAATCTTGTCTCCTGTAAGAGCATTAATAATGCTTCCATGCTTCAAGCCATAACCAAAGGGTGCGAAAAGATGTCCCTCTTTTATACCTCCAAATCTTACCCTTAGCTTCACCTTTCCATGCTCAGAGGCAAGCTCAACAAACTCACCCTCTTCTATGCCAAGCCTTTCTCCGTCTTCTGGGTTCATCAAAAGAAAGGGCTCTTCTTCACCCCTCAATAATTCCTCGCTCTTTCCCGTTCTCGTCATGGTATGCCACTGGTTCTTTGTCCTACCCGTCAAAAGGATAAATTCAAACTCTTCGTGTTTATAAACCGCAGGGTGCATCTTAGCCTTACCATCTTCCGTCTGAAATCTGAGTTCAGGGTATAGCCACCTGCCTCCCCACCTTTTTGGAAGGTCTTCATAGTCAAGCTCTGATATATCACAGAGCTTCCCCCTTGTGGCACTTTTGAGCTCTTCAAATATTTCTCTACTGTTGTGGTAGTTAAAGGCATCTCCCATACCCATATACTTAGCTACCTCCACAAAAATAAGCCAGTCTGGCTTTGCTTCCCCTGGTGGCTCTGAAAACTTTTGGCAAAGGCTTAGCGTCCTGTCTGAACCCGTCATTACACCCTCCTTCTCTCCCATCTGTGAGGCTGGGAGTATAAGGTTGGCAAACTCACAGGTATCGTTCCAGTAGGCATCCTGCACAATAAGGAAAGCCCTTTCAAAGGCTTTCCAGACCTTGTTAAGATTAGGCAAGGTTATAGCAGGGTTTGTGCATACAACCCATAGAAGTTTTATCTTTCCTTCCAACATAAGGTCAATGGCTTCTGTTATGGTTGGTCCTGGATTTGGTTTTATACTTCCAACCTCTATACCCCAAAATTCCTCCATGAATCTTCTGTCCTCTTCTTTTCTTATGTCCCTGTATCCCGGCAGACCATGAGATAAGTATCCCATCTCCCTTCCGCCCATGGCGTTGGGTTGTCCCGTAAGGGAGAAAGGACATCCCCTGTGGTTTAATCTTCCTGTAGCTAAGTGGAGGTTTATAAGACTAAGGTTTTTCATAACACCCTGAGAGGACTGATTAAGCCCCTGACACCACAGAGATATGAGTTTTTTACTAAAGGCGTAAAGCTCCGCAAGTTCGTATATCTGACCTTCTTCTATCTGGCATATGTCTGAAACTATCTCAGGCGTATACTTTACAGCTTCGTTAATGGCTTCCTCATAGCCTGCCACATGTTTTTTCAAAAATTCCCAGTTTATCCAACCCTTTTTATAAAGCACACAAAGAACCGAATTAAATAGTGCAGTATCTGTGCCTGCCCTTATCTGAATATGTAAATCTGCCTTTTTTGCGGTTTCTGTCTTTACCGGGTCTATTACCACAATCTTTACTTCAGGTTTTTCCGCTTTCTTTTTTAATATCCTTTTAAAAACTACTGGATGCGTCCAGAGAGCGTTTGACCCTGCAAATACAAAGGCATCTGCATCTTCAAAGTCTTCATAAGAACATGGTGGACCATCAGAACCAAAGACTAACCTGTAGGCGGTTGCGGGCGTTGCCATGCAGAGCCTTGAGTTGGCATCTATGTTGTTTGTCTTCAAAAAGCCTTTGATAAACTTGTTCATCACATATATGTCTTCTGTCATAAGCTGTCCAGAGAGGTAAAAATAGACTTCTTCTGGGCTTAGGCTTTTCAACTTTGAGGAAATTATGCTGTATGCCCTTTCCCAATCTATCTCCTTGAAAGAGCCTCTTTTGCTTTCCCTAAAGAGAGGTCTTAAAAGTCTATCCTTGTGCATAACCTTTGGATAGTAAAGTGGCTTTTGACATACATCTCCTTTAGATGCCATATGGTCTTTATCTCCCTTCACCCTCCCACCCTCATAGAGGAGGCCACAACCAACGCCACAGTATGGGCACTGAAACCTCATGCTACCTCCCTTTTCTTAAGCTTCTCCCTTAAGGTATATATCAGGTATTCCTTAAGGTCAATATACTCCTTTGACCTTATCATCTCTTCCCTTGTCCTTGGTCTCCTTATGTTAACCTTCACAATGTCATAAACTTTAGCGGATGGTCCGTTGCTCATGATAACTATACGGTCAGACATATATATGGCTTCTTCCACATCGTGAGTTACCATAAGCATGGTCTTTTTGTCCTTTTCCCATATTCTCAAAAGCTCATCTTGCAAGACAGACCTTGTCAGAGCATCAAGAGCTCCAAAGGGTTCATCAAGGAGAAGCACCTTTGGGTCTACCGACAAAGCCCTAACCAGCGCGGTTCTTTGCTTCATACCACCAGAGATCTGAGATGGAAGTTTGTTTCTATGCTCCCAGAGACCTGCCAGCTTAAGGTAGGATTCCGCTTTTTTCTTAGCCTTTTCAAGGTCTTCACCTTTAAAGACAGACTTCACTGCAAGCATGACGTTCTCATAAACTGAGACCCAGGGTAGAAGGGAGTAGTTTTGAAAAACCATAGCCCTGTCTGGACCTGGGCTTGTAATTTCCTTACCATCAAGCACCACAGACCCTTCAGAAGGTTTTACAAGACCTGCAACAACACTTAAAAGTGTAGATTTACCACAGCCAGAATGTCCTATTATGCTTACAAATTCGCCCCCTTCCACAAGAAGTTCAAGCTCATTAAGTATGATATTGTTGCCAAAGCGGACTGTAAGGTTAAAAATCTCCAAGTATGCTCTCATAACTTTACCTCCTTACTCTTTCCATTAGCTTTGCAAAGAAAAAGTCTATAAAAAGCCCAACTATGCCTATGAGGAGGATGGCGGACAGGACATTTTCTAAGTTCAGAGCGTTCCATGAGTCCCATACGAAGAAGCCTATACCAACACCACCAGCCAGCATCTCAGAGGCAACTATAACCATCCACCCTATACCAAGACTAAGGCGAAAGCCTGTGAGAATGTAAGGAAGGCTATAAGGAAGCAAAACTTTTAGTATGTAATAGCGAAGAGGAAAGCCAAAGACCCTTGATAGGTTCTTATAGTCTTCTGGTAGGGAGGAGATGCCCAAGGCGGTGTTTATAAGAGTTGGCCAGAGGGAGGTTATGGCAATAACGAATATGGATGCCTCGTTGGAAGCCTTTAACACCGCAAGCCCTATGGGAAACCATGCCATGGGTGAAACTGGTCTTAGCACTTGCACCACGGGATTTAAAACCCTCCTCACTGTTGAACTCATACCTATAAGAAAACCAAGAGGCAGGGCTATAAGTGAACCTATTAGAAACCCCAAAAAGACCCTTTTCAGAGAAGCTAACATCTGCCATCCTATACCCTTATCGTTTGGACCAAGGTCGTAAAAGGGGTTGGAAAGAAGTTCAAAAAGAGTTTTTAGAGTGTTGATGGGTCCTGGCAGTTCCTTTATGAAGATGGATATAAAAAACCAAAAAAGGAAAAAAAGGAAGATACCAAAGATAGGAGGAAGGATTACCGTAACAATAACGGAAAGTTTCCCAAAGTTTACAGAAAAACTTAAAAGTTTAGACCTTATGCCCTTTTCTACGTTAACCATTTTTATACCTCCCTGACCTTATACGCCTTTATAGACTCTTCTGGTTTATTTGGGTCAAAGACCACATTGTCTATAAAGCCTCTTAAAGGTTTCATATCGTCGTCTTTTACGCTTATGTTCATCTCCTTTGCTACCTGAAGGAAGAGAGGCTTGGCTATTAGCTTCTTTGATATGCCAAGATAATCAGGAGCTTGCTTTACCATTCCCCATCTTCTGTATTGGGCAAGGAAGAAGACACCATAAGAGTATTTGGGAAGGTTTACCTCGCCATTTTTGAAAAATAGCATGTAGTCATCCTTGTATTTGTGTTCTCCAAGCCCCTTACCAAGATGGTAAACTCCAAGAAGCCTTGTTTCTATGTCCTCAGCTTTAGCGTTGACATACCTTGCAATCACCTTGGAAGCCTCTTTTCTATTTTTTAGGTCATCAAGCCATCTACTTGCTTCAAGCACCGCCTTCATGATAGCTTTTACTTCTTCTACGTTTTTACTGAAAAATTCCTGATTAAAGACAAGAGCTTTTTCTGGATGGTCTTTCCATAAATCTTGAGTTGCAAGATGGGTAAAACCTACACCTTCTCTTACAGCTACTTCGTTCCACGGCTCCCCAACACAGTAGCCATCCATATTGCCAACTCTCATGTTTGCCACCATCTGTGGAGGTGGTATAGGTATAACTCTTACATCTTTGTTTGGGTTTATACCGCAGGCACCAAGCCAATACCTGAGCCATATATCGTGGGTTCCTCCTGGGAATGTCATGGCAAAGGTAACATTCTTACCCGCTCCCTTTAAACCATCCACTATCGCCTTTACCTTGCTTATTTCTCTAAAGCCCACTTTACCACCAAAATCTTTCTGAGAAAGCGTTATGGCTTGCCCGTTAAAGTTTATAATCATGGCTATGGGCATTATTTTTCCTGCAGGTCCTCCTATGCCTGTGTAAACAGAAAAGGGCATGCTAAAAAGGCAATGAGAAGCCTTAAGTTCTCCGTTTAAAAGTTTGTCTCTGACGTTAGGCCAGCTTGCCTCCTTTGATACATCCACATCCACGCTGTATTTCTTGTAGAGACCAAGTTCCTTAGCCATAACAACAGACGCACAGTCTGTAAGAGGTATGTAGCCTATCCTGAGCTTTCCCTGAGCCCTGCTTATGTAAGGTCCCGCTAAGCCAGCCCCCGCAAGGGCTAAAGAGCCCCTTTTGATAAAGTCTCTCCTGTCCATGTTTACCTCCTTAGAACTTTATATGCTTTTTTGCCCAAACAGCATACTTCTTATCCGTTCTGGCTATGTGGTTATATAACCATCCCCATGACAAAGATAGAGCTTGCCTGTAACCCTTTGGATCACCTCTTTCCACGTAAGGAAGAAGGTTGTAAATTTCACTCCTAAAAATTCCATGAACCAACTTATGAGAACTTAATTCTGGATATTCTATAGATTTCATAAATTCTTCTTCATTGTTCAAGTGCAATTCAACATAGGCTATTAAATTACCTATAAAGAATTCATTTATCTCAGCAATTTTATCTTTATCTTTTGCGTCCGAGGTTTTGAGGAGTTTATAGGTGTGATTCAGCATGTCTACCAGCGTTCTATGTTCCTTGTCTATATTCTCTATACCAAGTATTAATTCGGAACCAAACTCTATCATGGCAAACCTCCTATAACAAGATTTTTATAACTATCACTTAATTTACAAACTGCTATCCTCATTCCTACACCTCCAACTCCCTCTTACCAGTCCTTATAGTCCACACCTCTTCAATAGGACACACGAATACTTTTCCATCTCCGAACATACCAAGGCTTGCGTGCCTTTTTATGACCTCTACCACCCTTTCCACATCCTCATCATGAACCGCCACCATCAGAAGAGTTTTAGCAAGCTCCATGTAGCTTGCCTCTCCAAATTTCAACCCTCCCTCCCTACCCCTTCCAACTACATCCATCACAGTAAACCCTCTAAAACCCTTCTCCTCAAGAGCTGTTATCACCTCATACAGCCTTTCTGGTCTTATAACCGCCTTTATTAGCCTCATGGCAGACCTCCTATCACAAAGATTTTTCCATCACCGTAATGACCCGTATGGGCAATCCTAAGGACTCTGCTAACTACGTCGTTATACAAGGCATCCTCCACCCAGCTCATGATTAGGACTTTTGGGACCATAGATGTAAAGACGCCCTTCCTTGTTGAATAGCCAAATCCACCTTCCTTACCCTTTCCAAGCACAGGCTTTGAAACATAGTCAATCCCCATATCATGAAGAAGTGCCTTAACATCTTGAGCCTTCTCTCGCCTGACTATGATTATCAGCTCCTTCAAACTTTGACCTCCTTCACATCACTCTTATGCAAGATAAATGCCAAAGGATGGATATATTTGAAAGCCTTGTAGGATTTGACTTTTATGTCTAAGATGTTTTGCTCTTTTATGTTAACTTGTTAACATTTTTGTAAAGATGTAAACAAACAAAGTGTATTCCCTCAAATATTCTTTGTAAAACTTCAATACTAAAGCGACCTCGCTTGCCAGCTCCTTGGCATGCTTGTTGCATAAGAAAAGATGAAGGAGGTTTTGCATGAAGGTTTTTATTGTTGGTGCGGGTATGGCAGGGCATGCCCTTGTGGAAGAGCTTTTAAAGGCAGGTAAGGGCTTGGATATACACCTTTTTGGGGATGAAAAGGCACTACCCTATAACAGAATATTTCTTGCGGACATAATCGCAGGGAGGAAACTACCATCGCAACTCCTTTTGAAAAGCTATCTGAGATATGAAGAAGAGGGTGTTAGACTGCATTTAGGCGAGCGTGTAGAGAGGATATTTCCAGATATGAAGAAGATAATAACCTCAAAGGGAGGTGTGTATTCCTATGACAAGCTTGTGCTGGCGGTAGGTAGCACTCCCTACATACCACCTATAAAAGGAGTTGAAAAGAAGGGTGTGTTTACCTTTAGAAGTCTTAGGGATGTGTATGAAATCATGGATATGGCAAGGGTTTCAAAAAGGGCAATAGTTATCGGTGGTGGCTTGTTAGGTATAGAGCTGGCATCCTCCCTAAGGGAGCTGGGGCTTGAGGTTTTTCTTATTCATATTCTTGACAGGCTCATGGAGCAATGGCTGGACCATACTGCAAGCAAGATGCTGTCAAAGAGGCTTGAGGACATGGGTATAAAGCTGATACTAAACGCTAAGACTGTGGAAATATTAGGAGGAAAAAGGAGTGAAGGTGTAAGGCTTTCCACCGATGAGGTTATCTATGGAGATTTTGTGGTGCTTGCCACAGGTGTAAGACCAAACACTTCACTGGCAGTGGCAAGTAATCTAAAGGTTAACAGGGGTATTCTCGTCAACGATTTCCTTGAAACCTCCGCTCAGGACGCGTATGCGGTAGGTGAATGCATAGAACATAGAGGCAGGACCTTTGGACTGCTAAGTCCTGTGATGGAGCAGGTAAGGGTGTGTGCCAGAAACCTTCTTTATGGGAATGTGGAAAAGTATGAGGGCTCTGTTGACTATGCTCTTCTTAAGGTTGCTGGGGTCAGGCTACTCTCTGCGGGAAGGGTTCACGAAAGAGAGGTGGACGAGATTGCCTTATACAGGGACAAGGAAAATTATCGGAAGGCAGTGGTCAGCAATGGTAAGCTGGTAGGCGTAATACTCTACGGAAACCTCTCTGGAAGTGAAAAGATGCTTAGCATGATAAAGTCTGGTGAGGGTATAAAGGATTACAGTTTCCTGATAAAAGACTTAATTGTTGAAGAAAGGGAGTTAAAGCCCGAAGATACGGTATGCAACTGCAATTTAGTCACTTATGCGGATATTCTTAAGGCAATAAGGGAGGGTGCAAGAACTATTGAAGATGTGCAAAGGATGACCAAAGCGTCCACATCCTGCGGTGGTTGTGCACCCATTGTGGAGGAAATACTCAAAAAGCATGTGAAAGCAAGACCTCAGAGGATAAACAAAGTAGAAGAATACAAAAGGGCAAAGCATCCCTTTGAAAGGGAGCTCATACAGAAATTAGAAGCATGGGCGGAGGAAGAAGACTGGCAGAAAATACCAGAGGAAGACAGGGACATAGGACTAAAATGGTACGGCATCTTCTACAGAAAGGCGACGCCAGGCTATTTCATGGTAAGGGTAAGGATAACCCATGGAAAGCTAAGCTCAGAGCAAGCTCTTGTGCTTGCACATCTTTCAAAGAAGTTTGGCAGGAACGATATAGACATAACGTCAAGACAGCAAATACAACTTAGATGGATAGAAGTAAAAGACTTGCCAAAGGTGCTTGAGGCGATAGAGTCTGTGGGTCTTAGCACTCTTCAGACTGGTATGGACAACATAAGGAACATCACTGGTGACCCGCTTTCTGGTCTTGTTGAAGAAAGCCTCATAGATACAGTTCCTATAGCAAAGAGGATAACGGAGGTTTTCCTCGGAAAAAAGCAGTATGCAGACCTTCCAAGAAAGTTCAACCTTGCCCTTCTTGGTTCGGAACGCGACTGTATAAACTGCAGGTTTAACGACCTATGTTTTTCTCTGGCGGTTAAGGATGGAAAGTATGGCTTTAATGTTTACGGTGGAGGTAAGATAGGGTCTGGGGGACCCGAGCCAGCCCTTGACCTAAACATGTTTGTATTGCCCTATGAGAGTATTGAACTAAGCAAGGCGGTTTTTGAGTTGTATTCGGATATGGGGAATAGAGAAGACAGAAACAAAAACAGGTTTTATTTCCTCATAAAGGAGCTCGGTGTAGAAGGTCTGAGAAAAGAATTGGAAAGAAGGCTTTTGAGAAGACTGGAGGACAAAGGTCAGGACCTCGTAAAGACATGGGGTGAGAGAGAGGGTATCATAGAGCAGAAGAATGGTCTTTACACGGTAAGCCTTATGGTGCCAGGGGGAATTTTTACCGGTGAAGACCTTGAAACGGTCGCTCATCTTTCAAGAAGATACGGAAGCGGGGAAATAAGGCTCAGCGTATATCAGAATATATACATAGTTAACGTTCCAGAGGAAAAACTCAACGACCTTTTGAGTCACCCAATATTTGAAAAATACTCAATCTCTACATCGCCTTATTTTACGAACCTTATAGCCTGTCAGGGTAGCAAGACCTGTGCCTTTGGAGTTATAGAGAACAAGCCCGACGCCATAAGGCTTGCCAATTATCTCTCTGAACACCTTCCCACCAACAAAGCTATAAGGATGCACTGGTCTGGATGTGCAAAGGGCTGTGGTCAGCACGGTGCTGGAGACCTTGGTTTCGTAGGAACAAAGATGAGGTTTAACGGAGAGGTCATGCTTGCGGTGGAAGTTTTTCTGAAGGGCAAAAAGCTCAACACCGTTCCTCTAAAGGATATTAACGAATATGTGAGAAAATTAATTACGGAAGGTGTAATATGAAAGCCTTAGCCATAAGGCATGTAAGGATAGAACACCTTGGCTTGCTTGAGCCTATTTTGAAAGAGCTTGGCTTTGATGTGGATTATGTGGATACCGCAGAGGGCATGCTCCTGAGTAGACCTCTTGAGGATTATTCCCTTGTGGTGGTTCTTGGTGGTTATATGGGAGCTTACGAAGAGGCAAAGTATCCCTTTCTGTCTTACGAATACAAAGTCATGGAAAAGGCTTTGAAAAGTGGTATACCTCTCTTGGGCATATGCCTTGGTGCTCAGATGTTGGCAAAGGTGCTTGGTGCAAGGGTTTATAAGGGTGAAAGAGGCAAGGAGATAGGATGGATGGAAGTTTATAAAGTAGGAGACCATGAGTATTTCAAGGATTTTCCACAAAGCCTTATGGTCTTTCAGTGGCATGGTGATACCTTTGACCTACCTCAGGGGGCAATTAGGCTCTACTCCTCTAAAAACTACGAAAATCAGGCTTTTGTCTTTCAAAGGGCTGTGGGCTTGCAGTTTCATATAGAGGTGGACAAAGACATGGTAAAGGAGTGGGCTGAAGTCTACAAGGATGAGTTAAGCCAAGAAGGTATACAAGTCTCACAACTTTTAGCCTATGAGGGAGAGAGCCATAGGGACTCTCTCCAAAAACTTATAAAAAGACTTTTAAACCTTTAGCAGAATACTTCGCAATTGGTCCGCCTCGGACTGACCAACCAAACCTCGCTCATGCACCTGCTTATCAACCCTTGCAGGCTCAAGGGTGGCAATGATGTAGTCCATTGCCCTGTAAGCCTTTGTGGGGTCTCCGCAGGTGTAGACGTCAATGGTAGCAAGACCATGTTCTGGCCATGTGTGAATGGAAATATGGGACTCCGCCAAAAGCACCACACCAGTGGCACCGTGAGGCTGGAACTGGTAGTAGTGAGAAGATATCTTTGTAAGGTCTGCTACCTTGACTGCGCTCTCAAGGAGCTGACGCACATCCTCCACCCTGTCAATAAGGTCAGGGTGGACCCCATACAGGTCTGCTAGGATATGCAGTCCGAGGGCTTTGACCATTTGCACTCCTCCTTATCAAGTTTTTGTAGCAGTTTAAACTGCCTCATGGCAAAAACCTCCTTAAAAACAGAAAACTAAATTATAATACTTTTTGTGAAAAAAGCAAGTGGAAAGCAAAAACTTAGACCAACTTCTAACCTTGTCAAGCAGGCAGTGTTTAATATGTTAGGAGACATAGAAGGGATGCTATTTCTTGACCTTTTCGCTGGAACTGGTCAGATGGGTATGTTTGCAGAAGAGAGAGGTGCGGAGGTTATTTTTGTGGAAAAGAACCCAAAGTTTGCAGAAAAGATAAGGCAGAAAACCAAGGGTAAGGTGGTTATTGAAGATGCACTTAGGTTTTTGGAAAGGGCAAATATAAGAGCGGACATAATCTTTGCAGACCCACCATACGCTTATGAATTCTACGATAAGCTAATTGAACTGGCTTTGAAAAGCCTCAACAAAGGAGGAATTTTTATACTTGAACATTCAAAAAAGTTGGATTTTTCTGCGGAAAAGAAAAAAATATACGGCGATACCGTCCTATCCATATGGAGGAAGGAAGAATGAAAAGAGCGGTTTATCCTGGCACCTTTGACCCGCCCCACTTAGGACATTTAGACATAGTAAAAAGAGCGGTGAGAATATTTGACCGTCTTGTGATAGCGGTAGCAAGAAACCCCAGAAAGAACCTCCTCTTTAGCATGGAAGAGAGAGTAGACATGTTTTCAAAGATGGTAGAGGATATACAGGCTGTGGAAGTGCGTGGTTTTGATGGGCTACTGGTGGATTTTATGAAAAAAGAAAACCTTGAGGTTATAGTGCGTGGTGTGAGGCTCTTTACAGATTTTGAGTATGAACTTCAGATTGCTTTGAATAACTACAAATTGGCAAAGGTAGAAACGGTTTTTATGATGCCATCGCAAGACTACATACACATAAGTTCCACCATAGTAAGAGACATAGCGAGCTACTGTGGATGCCTAAAGGGCTTGGTGCATCCTTATGTGGAAGAAAGGTTAAGGGAAAAGTTTGGTTGTAGATGAGAGTGAAGGGCTACCTCTTTCCGAAAGGAGCTTTAAATTTTTATCCTTATCCCAGCAAAACTTCATTCACCCCTGCACTCTACACCCTCTCTGTCTACGTATTCTTGCATTTTTCTAACCGCTTCCTCTCCAGTAACTAAGTCCTTTAGGTCTCTTTCAAGGTTTGTAGGTTTTAGCCTTGCTATCCAACCCTTGGTGTATGGATAGTCGTTTATGAGGTCTGGGGTGTCAAAAAGTTCCTCGTTTCTTTCTACCACCTCGCCTTCTATTACCGCTGGGATTGGTCCTGTCCACTTTCCACTTTCAAGGCTTGCTATAGGTTTTCCCTTTGGCACATTTTTGCCTACCGCCTTTATCCTTACGTTTACCATTCTTCCTGCCCTTGTTTGACCTATGTCTGTAGCTCCAACTACCACTGTGCCATCTGGCTCAAGCCTATACCATACTTGATTTTCTATGTCGTAGTAAAGCTCCGGCGGTATTCTACAGCCTTTGTATTTTACCTCGCTCATAGAGGAGTATTTTACAGGAACGCTCAAGGACAGAAATATGAGCATAAGCATAAAAGGGGTCAAGGTCAGCAGAGAAAACTCCATGAGACCTCACCACCACAAGCCTTGAGGACCTCAGAACAAAGGCTACCGCCCTTGCGAGCTCAAGACTTCCAGGGGGATAGGCGGGGATTACTTCAACCCTTCCAAGAAGGTCTTTGCCCTCGGAGTCTATGGGTTCTATGTAGTCTCTCTCAAAGGACAGCACTGTAGTTGCCAATGGATGGGCATGAACCACCGCACTGTGAGGTGTCTGAAGGTGTATCTCTTTGTGAACCACGAGCTCTGAGGAAGCTCTATCTTGAAGGAGATGCTCTCCCCTTAAGGGAAGGGAGATAAAGTCCCAATCTTGGAGTTTTCCAAGATGGCTTCCTCTGCGGGTTATGACCATCTTATCCTTTAACCTTACCGACAGGTTTCCTGCCCTTGCATCCACGAGACCTTCCGCGTATAAGAGCCTACCAACCTCTATGAGCCTTTTTATAGCTATCTTCTCCATAGTAGGCTAAGAAGCACAAAAGATGAAATGCTAAAACCTAAGCCTACCAACAAAGCAAACTCGTTGTGAAGCACATACTCCAAGAAAGCCCAACTGAAAAAGCCAGAGAGCATGGAAACCAAAGCGGACACAGGGTTTGAACCCTTAAAGTAAAGCCCTGCGGTAAGAGGAACAAAGAGAGATACAAGGCTCAAGGCTGAGGAGCTTCCTACGAGGTGGTATATGGACTCGCCCGAAAGGGCAAAGCCTAGGGATGCAAGAGAAACAACTACTACGCAGGCTCTCGTGAGCCACAGAAAGCCCTTGTCTGAGAGGTTTCTTATGTATGGCTTTATAAGGTTCTCGCTTAGCACAGACGCAGGTGCAAGCACTGCAGCACTTGCGGTGCTCATAATAGCAGAAAGCAGGGCACCAAAGAAGAGCACCTTTGTGGGCAGGCTTGCATGCTCCATTATCATGGTGGGAAGCATAAGCTGGGGGTCCATTTGTAAAAGCTCAGGATATTTTACTCTGGCGAAAACCGCAAGGATAAGGGGGATGAAGGCAACGGTAAGATACATAAAACCTGCAGATATGGCAGAAAGGACCGCCACCCTCTCGCTCCTTGACGCCATAACTCTCTGAAACACATCCTGCTGAGGGATAGAGCCAAGCCCTATGGTTATCCATGCGGAGATATAAAGCAGAACATCCTTGAGGCTTGGCTCTGGCAAAAGCCTATAGTAATCTGGAGGTTGAGAGGCGAGCACTGGGGCTATCTGAGAAAAGCCAGAGGAAACCTCGTATAGAACTGCAATCAAACCCATTATTATCATTATGGTTTGCAAAAAGTCTGTAAGGGACACCGCCCACATACCACCTAAAAAGGTATAAAAAAGCACAACACCAAAGCCCAAAAGGATGCCCCACAGGTGAGGAATTCCCAACACAAGCTGAAGGATGACTCCTATAGCTACCATCTGTGCACCCACCCACCCAAAGTAAGAAAACACCATCATAAGACTTGCCACCACCTCTGCTTTTCTGCCGTATACCACCCTGTAGAAATCTCCCATGGTAAGGAGGTTCATCCTGTATAGGGGCTTGGCAAAGAAAAGACCTACGAGTATGAGACACAGGGCTGCACCAAAGGGGTCTTCTATCACACCTAAAAGCCCCTCCTTTGCCATCACAGAAGAAGCACCAAGCACCGTTTCTGAGCCAAACCATGTAGCAAAGGACACAAAGGTAGCCATATAGAGGGGTAGGCTTCTGCCCGCAAGTATGTAGTCCTTTGAATTTTTAACGAGCCTTGATGCCAGAACCCCTATAAGGAGAGTGCCTAATATATACAGAAGGATAAACCCCAAAAGCATGCCATTATTTTATGAAATTTGCTCTAAAGGTTTACCCTTTGTTTCCATGCCCCTAAAAGCCCATATAACAAAGGCGATAAAGCCCACAAGCCAGAAAAAGGCAAGCCCAAACATAGCGTATTTAAAACCAAACTGAGAAAGGCTTACAAGAAAGAGTGGAGAAAAGGCACCAGAAAGCCTGCCTATTATGGACAAAATTCCTATGGCGTATGCCCTTATGTAGGAGGGATATATCTCCGTTGCTATCACATAGGCAACAGAGGCAAAGGAAAAGGCTATAAGGGAGTATACAAAGAAGGTAAGCCTTATGTCAAAACCCAAGAGGAAAGAAAGGCTAAGAAGGGCTGACGCCAAGCTAATAGCGATGCCCAGTGGAATTCTTCCCACCTTATCCACAAGCAGAGCCACCACAAGCCCACCAATAAGTCCACCAAGACTTCCCAGCGTGAGAAGTTGAGGTATCTCCTTACTGCTCAGGGAGTAAACCTCAGAGAGAATTACAGGAAGCAGGGTTATCATGCCATAGTAGGTGGTAAGAATGGTAAAGCTCATGCTGGCACTAAAGAGAAAACGCCACTTGTATCTACTAAGAATTATTTTTGAAGCGTCAAGAATTGTTCCCTCGAAGACTGGAATTTCACACCTTTCGTAAGTTTTCCTTCCACCAACTTCTAACTCAAGCCTTTGTATTATTCTCTCCGCATCCTCAAGCCTTCCTCTTGATAAGAGCCACCTTGGAGATTCTGGAACATAAAGCCTAACAAAAACCACCAAAAGAGCAAGCACTCCACCAAAAAAGTATGCGATACGCCACGCAGTTCCTTCATCCATCACTTTGAGCAATCCGATAGCACTAAGAGACGCCATAAGGCTTCCAAGATTCCAAAGAGCGGTTATTGTGCCGTCTACCTTGCCCCTGTGACGAGATGGGACAAACTCATCTATGGCGGACTGTATGGCAGCGAACTCGCCACCAAGCCCAGCACCTGCAAGGATTCTAAAGAGCAGGGCAGTTTCAAAGCTGTTGGCAAAGCCAGTCAGAAAAGTGCCACCTGCATAGAGCAAAAGGGTAATAAGAAAGAGCTTTTTTCTGCCGTATTTGTCCGCAAGGTAGCCAAAGAGTAAAGACCCAAGGATTGCACCCAATAGGAAACCGCTCACCATCATAGAGCTTTGCTGAGGTGTAAATTCAAGGCTTTTTGCCATAGGCTTTAGGACCGCACTGACTATGACCACCTCAAAGGCGTCAAGCACCCAAGTGATGCCAAGGGCAAAGACAAAACGCGTATGAAAGCCTGTCCAGGGAAGGCTATCAAGCCTGCAGGTTATGTCCGTATTTATAAACTTCACGATGCTATAAAATATAAACCATCATGATAGCTTACTTTGTGATGGAGTTGGGGCTTGAAGACAATATGCCTATATACAGCGGAGGGTTGGGAACACTTGCAGGAGACACGCTCTTTTCCTATGCAGATATGGACATACCCGCAGTTTGTGTGACCCTACTCTACAAGAGAGGCTACAATCTTCAGAAGATAACACCTCACGGCATGCAGTTGGACTTTGATGCCCTCTGGGACTACAAAAGATACCTAAGGAAACTTGACCTTGAAGTGGAGATATACTTTGGAGATAAAAAGCAGAAGGTTGCCTGTTGGGAATACTGGGTCAGGTCAAAGAGCGATGTGAGGGTTCTCTTCCTTGATGCAGATATAGAGGGCAACGACCCAGAAATAAGAAGGCTCAACAGCAAGCTATACTTTGACGATGGTCTTTACAGGCTAAGACAGGAGATACTTTTGGGAATTGGGGGATACAGAGTCCTTAAGGCTCTTGGCTATGCCATTCATATCTACCACATGAACGAAAGCCATTCTGCCTTTCTCGTGGTGGAGCTTCTTAGAGAGCTGGGCAGTCTTGAGGAAGTGAGAAAAAGATGCGTTTTTACAACTCACACTCCTGTGCCTGCAGGGCATGACAGGTTCCCAGTGGAGATGGTAAAGGAAGAGCTAAAGGTCTACGACCATATAGACTGGGACAAGGAAACAGAAGAGGGTAACATAAACCTCTCCTTACTTGCTTCTAAGTATTCTGGCAAGGTAAATGCAGTGTCTCACAGGCATAAGTTCGTAACCGCTGGCATATTTCCAGAGCTTGCTGAAGGCATTGAGTATGTTACCAACGGCGTCTACCACAAGAGGTGGGTCCATGAAGAAATTCAGGATCTCTTTAACGAATACATGCCTGGCTGGGATGAAAACCCCATCCTGCTACAGAGGGCTTATGAAATCCCATCAGAGCTTCTTCTCAGAAAGCATAACAGGATAAAGAGTGAACTGGTAAACTTGGTAAACAAGCAGACAGATGCCAGCTTTTCTGACGATGTGCTTACCATAGGTGTGGCAAGAAGGGTGACACCATACAAAAGAAATGACCTTATTCTTAGGGATGTAGACAGGTTGGTGCATATAGCGGAGAGCTTTGGCGAAATCCAAATAGTGTTTGCTGGCAAGGCTCATCCAAGGGATGGTCTGGGTAAGGAGATGATAAAGAACATATTTGAAAAGATAAAACTTATAAGAGGTAAAACCAAAGCTGTTAAAGTTGCCTTTCTTGAAAACTATGGCATAGATATGGCAAGGCTTTTGATAGCTGGATGTGATGTATGGCTCAACAATCCCAAAAGACCTTACGAAGCCTGTGGCACAAGCGGTATGAAGGCGGGCATGAACGGGGTTCTAAACTTTTCCACGTGGGATGGATGGTGGCTTGAGGGTGGCATAGAGGGTGTAAACGGCTGGGGCATAGGTCCAAAGCCAAGCTGGCAGGATATGACGGAGTCTAAGGATGAGGAAGACCTTGAAGACTTGTATGGAAAGTTAGCTTATGTGATCATACCTACCTTTTACAGGCACAGGGACGAGTGGGTTCGCCTTATGAAAAACAGCATAGCCACCATAGGACCATACTTTAACACCCACAGGATGGTCAGTGAATATATTAGTAAAGTGTATAAAATTGGATTGAGGTGAGAGCTATGGATAAAAAAGAGACCATAAGTATGCTTCTCTATGATGTTGCCCTTGAGCACTCCGCCATAGTGCAGTATCTGTATCATATATTCCTTATAACCGACGGAAACATAACTTCGGAAATAGAGGAAATAGCCCGTCAGGAGATGAGGCATCTCAAATGGTTTGCCCAGAAGGTGGTTCAGCTGGGTGGTCAGGTAGTTTTGGACAGGCTTGAGGATATGATAATGATAGGTGGACCCGACTGGGCGGATATGCTCTCAAAGGATGTGTGGGCGGAAGAGGAAGCTATAAGGATATACAGCCAGCAGTTGGAAATGGTCAAAGATGACTCTGTGAAGAAACTCCTTGAGAGGGTAATAAAAGATGAGCAGGACCACAGGATAGAGTTCTCAGAGCTTATGGAAAAGGTAAAGGAGGGGCTCGTATGCGTTCCACTGGAAGAACAAAGACCAGACCCTAAAACCCTTGAAGTGCTTAACAAATTCCTAAGGGAGGAGTATCAGACTATAATCAACTACCTTTATCAGTTTTTTCACTCCAAAAATTGCGACTACAAGGACATAATGCTTGACCTTGCCATAGAGAGCATGGTTCATATGGGCAAGCTAGGTGAGAAGATAGGTGAGCTTGGTGGAATGCCCAACATTCAACGGGTGGACTTTTCACCAAAGCCTCTAAAGAGCTTCCAAGAGCAGGTCAAGGCGGAGATAATCTACGAGCAGGAAACTGGCGGTGAGTATGGAAAAGAGATTGCAGGAATTGATGACCCAGAAATAAAGAGGCTTTTCACCTTCATAGAAAACCAAGAGGAATATCACAAACAAAAGCTCATGGAATTTTTCAAGCTAATGAACAGGCTTACAGTGGGAGACCTCAGAAGGAAGGATGCTTGACCTTGTGATAAACTCCTTCAGAGAAAGTGCGGACATAAAGCTGGCCTTTGTAGAGCTTTATGCAGAGAGGGTTGTGGAAGTTGGGGAAATAATAGCAAGGGCTTTAAAAGATGGCAATAAACTCCTCCTTTTTGGCAACGGAGGGAGCGCCGCAGATGCCCAGCACATAGCCGGAGAGATAGTGGGAAGGTTCAAAAGGGAAAGAAGGGCTTTGCCAGCCATAGCCCTTACCACAGACACTTCCATCCTTACCGCAGTAGGGAACGATTACGGCTTTGAAAGGGTTTTTGAAAGGCAGGTGGAAGCCCTGTGTATGCCTGGAGACATTGCTATTGGCATTAGCACCTCTGGAAACTCGCCCAATGTGATAAGAGGTCTCATGAAGGCTCATGACCTGGGTGCTACCACCATAGCTTTTACTGGAAGGGATGGGGGTAAGCTGGTAGATATAGCCCATTACAGCTTTGTAGTGCCTTCCTACGATACCGCACGCATTCAAGAGTGCCATATAACCCTTGCCCATGTGCTTTGTGAGATAATTGACAGGCTTCTATGAGGGTTCTCCTCTTTGTGAAGGACAGCCAGAGGGCTATGGAGGTTTCTCAAAAGGTGGCACAGTTGATGAGGTCTTATAGCATTGACCCAGAGGTTTTTGTCAACGAACGCTCAAAGAAGGAAAAGCCCACTCTCAAGGGCACTGACCTACTTGTGGTGGTGGGTGGGGATGGCACCTTTCTTGCAGGGGCAAGGCTTGCCTCAAAGGAAGGTGTGCCACTACTTGGCATAAACGTGGGAAGGTTTGGCTTTCTCACAGAAGTGGAGCTGGAGGAGGCGGAAGAGGTTTTTAAACTTCTCTTAGAGAGCAGAATAGAACCTCAGAAGAGGATGATGCTTTCCGCTTCTCTCCTTAGAGGGTCTGAGGAGCTTTATCTGGGGGATTACCTAAACGATGTGGTGGTTTCAAAGGAAAGCCTTGCCCGTATGGTGGAGGTGGAAATAGAGCTTCAAGGAGAGAGGGTGCTTAGGGTATATGGAGACGGGGTTATAGTATCCACACCTACAGGTTCTACCGCCTATGCACTTTCCGCAGGAGGACCCATCCTTTACCCACTAATGGAAGCCCTTCTCTTTGTTCCCATATGCCCCCATACCCTCTCCAACAGACCTCTTGTAGTCCCACCGAACTTTGAGATAAGGCTTGTAAACCTCTCTGAAGACCACATGGCATACCTCACCCTTGATGGACAAGAGGGCATGAGCCTAAGAAGGGGAGATACAGTTATAGTAAAGAAGTCCAAGCACTCCTGCCTTATGTATCCAAACCCCAGCAGGAGTTTCTTTAGCATCCTAAAGGAAAAACTCAGATGGGGGTGAGATAGGGCTATGGAATACTTGGCATACCGCTTTAAGGAAGGTGAGCTTCTACCTGTAAGACATGCTCATGTGCCTGATTTTCATAGCCTGCTCCACATAGACACGCAAAAGGAAACCCTCAGAAGAAACACTCTTCAGTTCGTGAGAGGCTTGCCCGCCAACGACGCCCTTCTCTGGGGAGACAGAGGCACAGGCAAATCTTCGCTGGTGAAGTCCATGTTAGGGCTTTTTGCAAAGGATGGGCTCAGGCTCGTGCAGGTTTACAAGATGGACATCAGCCACCTCTCTGAGCTTTATGACCTTTTGAGAGGGCGTCAAGAAAAATTCATTCTCTTTTTTGACGACCTTTCCTTTGAAGCTGGGGACGAGGAAGTAAGAATTCTGAAATCTCTCATGGACGGCGATGTGGAAGAAAGACCAAGCAATGTGCTTGTGTATGCCACCTCCAACAGGAGACATCTCATGCCAGAGAGGGAAGAGGAAGGCAAATTTCCAGAGGAGAGCTATTGGGAGAGGGTCTCCCTTGTAGAAAGGTTTGGCATAAGGCTCGGCTTTTTCAGTTTTGGCAAAAAGCAGTATTTAGACATAGTGAAATATCTGGCTCTGTGTAGGGGGCTTGAGCTGGAAGAGGAGGAGTTAAAGAGGCTTGCCCTTGAGTGGGCTATGCAGAGGGGCTTTTCTGGAAGAAGCGCAAACCAGTTTATAAAGGACTTAGAGGGCAGATTGAGGCTAAAATTTTAACATGACCTTTAGGGAGCTTTCTGAATACTTCTACCGCCTTGAGCAGATCACCAGCAGGCTTGAGATGGCGGACATACTAAGAGACCTTTTAGAGAGGGCGAAGGCTGAGGAGATTGATAAGGTAGTTTATCTTACCCTTGGTGAGCTTATGCCCGCCTTCAGAGGTGTGGAGTTTGGAGTTTCGGAGAAACTCATGATGGAAGCCCTCTCTAAAGCCAGCGGTGTAAAGGTAAAGCAGGTGGAAGCCCTTTACAAGCAAAAGGGAGACCTTGGAGAAACCGCACAGGGAATTATCAGCTGGCAGGGAAGAGGTCTAAGCCTTGTAAGGGTCTATGAGGAACTTCTTGATGTTGCACGCACAAGGGGAACCTTAGACAAGGTCATGAAGCTCATAAATCTTCTGAAGGGTCTTTCGGGCTTTGAAGCCAAATATGCGGTGAGGGTTATCATAGGTAGGCTGAGGCTTGGTGTGGGGGATGCCACCATAATAGATGCACTTTCTCTTACCATGGGAGATAAAGAACTCAAACCCTACATAGAAAGAGCATACAATCTATGCTCAGACCTTGGGCTTGTGGCTAAAAGGCTAAAGGAGGGCGGGCTTGACGCCATAAGGGAATTCAAGATTCAAGTGGGTTATCCCATAAGGATGGCTCTCGCAGAAAGGGTCTCAAGCGCAGAGGAAATAATCCAGAGGCTTAGGAGGTGTGCGATAGAGGCAAAATACGATGGCTTTAGGCTTCAGGTTCACAAGGATGGAAGCAAGGTGGAAATATATTCAAGAAACCTTGAACCTATGACAGAGATGTTTCCAGATGTAGTTAAGGCGGTTATAGGAGACATAAAAGCTCAAAGTGTTATCCTTGAAGGGGAGGCTCTGGCGGTAAACGAAGAGACGGGCGAGTTTTATCCCTTTCAGGTCACCATACAGAGAAAGAGAAAATACAGCGTAGAGGAATACGCCAAAGAATACCCCCTGAGGCTCTTTGTCTTTGACCTCCTCTACCTTGAGGGCGAAGACTACACGGTAAAACCCTACATAGAAAGAAGAAGGGCTCTTGAGGAACTTCTTACCCATACAAACACCCTTCGGGCTTCTGAGATGTTCATAACGGATAGTGTGAAGGAGGTGGAAGCCTTCTTTGAGGATGCCATAACGAGGGGTCTTGAGGGTATTATGGCAAAACGCCTTGATGCACCCTACACCGCAGGTTCAAGAAACTTCAACTGGATAAAACTAAAAAGAAGCTACAGAGGAAGCCTTGCAGATACCATAGATGTGGTCATAGTGGGTTATTACTACGGAAGGGGTGCAAGGGCAAAGCTGGGCATAGGAGGCATTCTCGTGGCGGTCTATGAGCCCTCAACGGACACCTTCAAGACCATAAGCAAGGTAGGCTCGGGCTTCACAGAGGAGGAATGGGTAAGGCTCAAAGAAATGCTGGACAAAATAAGGCTCGACCACAGGCATCCAAGGGTGGACAGCCTCATGGATGTGGATGTTTGGGTAGAGCCAAGGTATGTGATAACGGTTAATGCGGATGAGATAACTCGCTCCCCTCTGCACACCGCAGGCAGGACCCTTGAAGAGCCGGGCTACGCTTTGCGTTTTCCAAGGGCGGTTAGTTTTATAAGAGAGGATAAAAATCCAGAGGATGCCAACACTGTGGAAGAGATAATAAGGCTTTATCAGCTCCAGAAGAGGGTGTCGGTAGAATAATGGCGGCGGGAGGACTCGAACCTCCGACCTGAGACTTATGAGATCTCCGCTCTAACCAACTGAGCTACGCCGCCTATATTGGGTATATATTATAAACAATGAGACCTGTATTGGCAATTTTATTGTCTCTTACGCTTGTCTCTTGTTGGTTCGGTGAAAGGAAGATAGTCATAGGTGTTCTTATATCTGGAGAGGGAAGGTTGACTAAGTTGGATGGTTTCAGGGACGGGCTAAAAAATCTTGGACTTAATAATGTGGAATTTGTAATATACAATGGAGAAAATAACTTAAAAAGTTTAGAAGAGAAAGCTATTGAGATAGTAAAAAGGGAAAAAGAGTTCAGGCTTGTAGCAGTAGGTGGTAGCCTTGAAGCTTACTACATTAAAAAGATAAAGAACGACTTTGAACCTCCAATTGTAATAATGGGTGGCACTGCCATAAAAGCTTGGGGCTTTGTGGATGACGAAAACAAACCTATAAAGGGTGTAACAGGCGTTGACAACCTAAATATGGAGTTAATGGAAAAACGCATAGAAATATTCAAAAGATTATTCCCTCATGTAGAAAAGGCTATAGTTTTTTGCACACCCAACTTTGAAGCTTCAAAGTTGGCAACTAAATTAACCATAAAAGCAGGTGAAAAGCATGGATTAAAAATTTATCCATTAGAAGTTAGGGACGTTCAGGATCTTGAGTATGTAATAAGCCATATGAAAGAAGATGGATTTGAGGCTATTGTAATGACCCCGTGTTTCTATACAGATAATTTTTTAACATCCTACATCTTGCACTATGCGCGGTTTTATCATATACCGGTAGTATGCTTATCCCCAGAGCATGCTACAAAAGGTTGTGCGGTGGCTTACGGTAGCTCTGGTTATGATCAAGGTTATCAGGCTTCTTATATTGCTTATCAGATAATAAAAGGAGCCAGAGTTGCAGATATACCCTTTGAAAAAGTGACAAAAATAAGACTTTCTATAAATGAGAGCGTTTTTAGGGAAATGGGATATGTTTTAGATAATAGCAAGACTCTTCTCGCAGACCAAGTTTTTAAATGAGGTGTAGCATCAAAAATAGAATATTAGCACTCATTTTCCTTATGGTTTTTGTCCAGATTCTTTTTGTTTTCATCTATTTCCGTATATTGAAAGAACAGCTTAGAATATCATGGCAAGAAGACAAAGGTGTTATAACCAAGATCCTTGCGGATAGATTTAGGGAAGATATAGTATCCACTCAGGTAAAAATAAAATCTATAGCAACAAAATACAGAAGCCTAAACATAAGTTTGAAAGAAATTCTATGGAGACTGACAGGAGATATTGAACATATTAAGGGATGCGCTTATTACGATACAAGGGGCAGACTTATTTATCTTGAAACAAGGTCTATCAACTTTGAAGGTTTGCCTAAAACGTTGAGTAAGTTGGAATGGGTAGACGAAGTATTAGATGTATATTCAATGGGTACTAACGAGATGTATATGCTCCTGAAGGTGTTTGATATTAGCAACAATGTGCCTATGGGTTTTATAGTTTGTGCTATGAATGTAAGAGATTTGATTAAAGATTATGCTCACCAGTACGGAATACATGATGCTACAATTAGGTTATTAGATACTAATGGTAGGACTATGGTGTCATTGAACAACTGGGCAACCGGAAAAATGCTTAGTTTGCAATCTCATATAAGAGGTACAAATATGATTATTGAACTAAGCGAACCTGAAGACCTCATTTATGCGAATGCTTACAATTTTTTAAAAGTTTCCTTTTTGCTAAGTTCAGTTCTATGCGGTGGACTCTTTTGGGTGGGCTTTTTTACCGTGAAAAGGATATTCAAGCCTCTTGAAGACTTGAAGTTATCTGTTATAAATTGGATGGATAGGAAAAATTTGGAGATTAAAGGATATGGTGAGGTTTACGTGCTTGCAAGAGCTTTTCAAAATCTTCTTGACAGAATTGAAAGGGAAAAAAGTGTTTACATAAATTTGTTTAATAAACTTAGAGACGGCATTTTATTGGTAGAGAATGAGAGTGGCACATTAGAGATGGTAAATGACAATTTTTTGAACATGTTTGATGTTACAGCTAATGAGGTACTTGGAATGAATATAAAGGATGTGTGTGAACATTTTACAACAGGTGTATTCCTGTTCATACCAGAAAGTATTATAAGTATCGGAGGAAAAACTAAATGCGTAAGTGTGACTTCAATACCTCTTAAATTAGAGGATAAAGACTATACACTTTTCCATATAAAAGATATTACAGATAAAAAGAGTACTGAGTTTCTTCTTGGACAATACTCCAAATTAGCCATATTAGGAGAAATAGCGTGTTCCTTAGCACATCAACTTAACAACCCTCTTGCTTCTATAATGGCATATACTGAGTATATAAGAAATGTGTCCAATGAAAAGGAAGTGAAGGAAATGGCGGAAGTGGTTCTTAAAAATGTTGAAAGAGCGAGGGATACAATAAGCAGGTTGCTATACATGGCAAAGAGCTATGATGGTTCACCGCAGGAAATAGATCCCTTAAGTTTTACAAAAAATTTATTAGATATAATCCATTTCAAAGCGAAGCATAAAGGGATAATTATAGAACTAAACCCGAAAACGAAGTATCAAAAACTCCTAACATATCCATGGAAACTGGAACAGATTCTTATTAACCTTATAGATAACGCTATAGACGCGTCTCCAATGCAGGGTAAAATCTATGTGGGTATTGAAGATGTTGATCCTTTTATAGTTTGGAAAATAAGGGATGAAGGTCCGGGTGTAAACTCTGAAGAAATTTTCCAACCCTTTTATACTACAAAAGCTAAAGGTTTTGGTTTGGGGCTGTCTATTGCAAAGAGGTTTGTGGAGGACATGGGGGGCAAAATAGAGTATGAAAACCTAGACAGAGGTTGCGAGTTTCGCGTGTATATTAAAAGTGAGGACGCATAACATGAAGATACTTATAATTGAAGATGAAATAGAATACGGTTGGCTAATATCAAAGTTTTTAAGAGAAAAGGGGCACTCTGTTGACCATGTTTCAAGAGGTGAGTTAGCCATAGACTCTATCGATAAACAGCATTATGACCTGATTATACTTGACCTGCTTCTACCTGATATGAACGGCATGGACATTCTCAGAAAGATAAAGGAAATCCCCAGTATTCAGGAAGTGGTTGTTATAACCGGCCATGGAACAATAAAGATAGCGGTTGAGGCTATGAAGCTGGGGGCTTTTGACTTTTTGACAAAACCTTGCAGTTTGGAAGAGGTTGAACTTGTGGTGAAAAAGGTAGAAGATATGTTAAGCCTAAAGAGAGAAAATAGCCTCTTAAAAAGCGAAAAAAGGCTGACGGAAGAGGATATGATAATAGCAAGTCCCGCAATGAAAAATGTAGTGGATATTATAGGAAAGATAGCTTGCAGTGATTGTAGTGTTATAATACAGGGGGAAAGTGGGGTCGGTAAAGAGCTTGTTGCTAAACTTATACATAGACTAAGTGATAGAAAGGATAAACCCTTCGTCGCCATAAATATATCCGCTATACCTCAGGAACTCTTGGAAGCTGAGCTTTTCGGTTATGAAAAGGGAGCATTTACTGGTGCAGGCAATCAAAAGGCAGGCTTTATGGAATTAGCTAAGGGAGGGACGCTTTTTTTAGATGAAATAACAGACCTTGACCTCAAATTACAGGCTAAGCTTCTGAGGGCTATAGAAGAAAAGAAATTTTATAGATTAGGTGGTAGAAGAGAAGTAGAGAGTGATGTACGCATTATCTGTGCAACAAATAGAGATATTAAAAAGCTAGTTGATGATGGGCTTTTCCGAGAGGATCTGTATTACAGACTAAACACAGTTGAAATTAAAATCCCTCCTTTAAGGGAGAGAAAGGAGGACATAATCCCATTAGTTGAACATTTTCTTGAAAAATTCTGTAGAAAGTACAATAAAAAAATAAAGGGTTTTACTGAAAAAGCTAAGGCAACTCTCCTATCTTACAATTATCCCGGTAATGTAAGAGAGCTAAGAAACATAGTAGAGAGAGCGGTACTATTATGCAATGAAACTTTGATTGATGAAAACCACCTCAACATATCCTTCCACAAGAAGCCTGATAGTATTAAGGAAATAGAAAAGATGAAGATTGAAGAAGTATTGAAGAGAGTTAATTTTGACAAGAGAAAGGCTGCAGAACTTTTGGATATTCCTTTAAGAACCTTCTACAGAAAACTTAAGAAATACAATCTTTTGTAAATGCCAAAATGGCAAAACATTTGACAAATTGACACATCTGAACCTAACATCAAAAGCGAGAGGCACTTGATTTATCAGTAAAAGATCCATTACAGGTTTTTGGCATACTTCTTGCATACTACATCTATGAAAGGATCAATCCTAAGGAGGTAGTAACATGGATAGAAGAGGCTTTTTTAGATTAGCAAGTCTATTAGCTTCTGTGCCCTTTATAAATAAGATTGCGGAAGCTGCTCCACCAAAGGTAAAAATGGAAGATATTAAAAAAGACGCCAAAATAGCTGTGGTCTATCACTGTGATTTTCCTCAGGAAGCAAGGTTTAAGGCTATGCTGGGTAATATAAGAAACCATCTGTCTGTTTATGACAATGACCCCTTTAGGATAAAGATAGTTGTCGTGGCTCATGGTGCAGGTGTTAAGTTCTTTATGAAAGACCTTTCCGGCAGTCCATGGGAGACAGAAGGTATAAAGATTGACGAACTCTACCAGACAGAAAAGGATCTGTTGGCTTATGGTGTTGAGTTTTATATATGTAATATAACTTTGCAAAGGTTAAGACTTGATGCTAATAAGCTACATGAGTTTACTAAGATAGTGCCTTCTGGAGTTGGAGCCATTGGAGACTTGCAATCAAAGGGTTTTGCTTACATAAAAGTACAGTAAGGAGGTGATATATGAAAAACAAGAAGTTAATAGGAGGCTTACTTTTTGCGGCAGTTTTCGCATTACCAGAACCTTCTCATGCCATAAGACTTTCTGGTCCTGCGGAAGACCAGTACATGGACATTAACCTTCTTATGCAGTTGTGGTTTAGACAGCAGGACATTAGCGATCAAAATAGACCCAATTTCATAGGGGCAAGTGATAGAACAGATGTGTTCTTTAGAAGGGTGAGGCTGAGGTTTGGAGGGAGCGTTAATCCTTGGTTTAAGTTTAACTTTGTTCTAAGAGATAACGATTTTGGAAGAGACCCTTATGATGCACCTTTTGGTGGACAGCCTACACATGGAAGGAGACAGAGTAACAGGAATACCGGAGTTATTCACGAGCTGGATGTAGTGCTTGTCCCAAGTGCCATGACAGACATGAGGGGTATAACCCTTGACCTACACTTAGGCTATCCAAGAGTTCCTCTGGGTAGGGAGCAGTTTCAAAGAGCCTATGACAACATAGACCTGGATAGGACAAATGCAACGCTTAGGTGGACTCATCTTACTATTGGAGACGTCACCGGCAGAGCCTTTGGTGGCTACGCCCATATAAGAGGAGCAAGCAAGGGACAGGGTTATTCCAGGGTTACCTTTGATGGATTCTTAGGTTTATTTGGAGGGTTTAAAAACGTCCGAAATCCGTGGGATGATACCGTTGTAGGTGCTTCTTCCACTACTCCCTTGTGTGGCTTTACTGCACCAAATCCGGGTGTGGGCACTTGTCTTTCGAAGGCAAGGGGCAACTCCTCTAATAGCCCGCTTGTAACCTTGCGAGGAACCGTGACCTTTGGCGACCAAGAGGGTAGACCTGCAATATACAATTGGCTTTATAGAGATACCTACCTTGGAAAGCGGAAAGGCATCACCCTTGGTGTATCCTACGCATTTCAAAACAAAATAGACCAACACATAATAACAGATACACAAGGTATATCACCGGGCTTTCTTGGCAACGGTAGCCCTCAAAACGGTGCTGGCACGGTTAATGTAAGAATACCTTATCTATTACTGCCTAACCCTTTATCTGTACCTAATAGTACTCTGGCTAACAATCTTCTCGATAATAAGGTTGATATGAAGTTTTATGGTGTGGATTTTGCATGGCATCACGGTCCAGTATCCCTTGTTGCGGAGCTTGGTCAGGTTAAGTTTAGCAAGCTAATACTACTTGATGGTGCTAACAATGTTTACCCTAACAGAAGTATAAAAAACGACTTCTGGCTTTTGAAGGCAGGCTACATGCTAAATCCAAAGTCCAAACACAAGTTTGAACCCTACATAACCTACTCTGAGTATAAACCCCAAATAGTTCAGGTTGGAACTGGTGCAAACGCGAGATTTTACGGAGATGCTACAAACTTCGTGGGTCCCAATACGAGTGCCACTGGAAATCTGGGTAACATAAAGCAGATGGGCTTAGGTATTAACTATTACTTCATAAATGAAAACTTCCGATGGACACTTGAATACACAAAGTTTGATGAACAGAGGAATAGCATAAAAAACGATGCAGTTACCCTTCAGTTCCAATGGATCTTCTGAGGGGCTGCTCCTGCCTTTTTTTAACCAAACAGAGTATAGCCCCTGCTCACCTCCCTTCTCTTTTCCCCCTTTTTTTAATTTTTCTGTTTTCTGCAAAGAACAAGGTACAATTGGATTAGATTCAATTGAAAAATCAGTTTCCACACCTTAGGGTTTCTTCCACCAACAGCCCCTCCTTTAAACCCCAGTCGCTTACCCTTATCCTGTTTTTCCCGAAAAGAACCATGCTTCTATAAAAGATAACAAGCCCAGGAATTATCACCTTTGCCCTCTTTGGCTCTATGTGGGGAAAATTGGCAATGCGATCCCTTTCCTTCATAGAGCTTAGTGTCTCAAGCCAGAACATGAGCCTATCTAAGGAAAGCTCCTTTCCATGAATATCCTTACCCCTGTAGGGATATATACCGTATTCAATGGCGGTTATGGTGGTTATAGTGCCACCAAGACCCACAAGCTCATCGCAGGGTTGGACTACTTCTCTTATATGCTCGTCAAGGAAGTTTTTCAGAGACTCAAGCTCATAGTTTTTTGGTGGGTCGTTGTGGATAAATTCTTCTGTGAGGTTTACAATTCCAAAGGGAAAAGACCTTATGCTCTCTATTTGAAAGCCTCTACCACATACAAACTCTGTTGACCCACCCCCTTGGTCTATGATACAAAACCTTCCAGAGGGTCTAAGAGAATAGGCTACAGAGAGAAAGGCATACCTTCCTTCCTCTTCAGGAGTAATAACCCTCAGCTCAAGCCCTGTGAGAGCCTTTAGCCTTTCTAAAAACTCCCTTGAGTTTTTTGCTCTCCTTAGGGCTTCTGTCCCCACTATCTTTATGCGTTCCGCCCCAAGCTCCTTTGCCTTCTGGAAAAATTCTCTTATAACCTCAAGGCTTTCTTCTATCCTGTCTTGCCTTAGGAGACCACTATCCTTTAGGTCTGTTGCCAAGGCTGTTATCCTTCCCTCTTCGTGGATAAGCTCTAAACCTGCATTAACTTCTGCTACACTGAGCCTTATGGAGTATGAGCCTACATCTATGCTGGCAACTTTCATGGCGGAGAGATATTATAATATTTAACTCCTAAGGAGAGGTGACCGAGTGGCCGAAGGTGCAGCACTGGAAATGCTGTGTACGGGCAAACCCCGTACCGCGGGTTCGAATCCCGCCCTCTCCGTTTAAGCTTTTCTAACCTTCAACACAAAGCCTCTGACCTCCTCCACTATTATCGTATCCCCCTTCCTTATGGCTTCATCGCTTACCGCGTTCCATATCTCACCGTGGATAAAGACCTTACCCTTGCCTTCCACAAAGTCAGTAAAGGCTTCTCCTTGCTCACCCAGTAGCTCCTCTGTGCCAAGCATTTTCTTTCTCTTTTGAGCCTTTAAGCCAAGTCTTCCTGCAAAGAGGAAAAAGGCTACAGTAAGAGCTACCATTGTCCCTATGACGCTAAGAGGTATATCCCCGTAGGGTGAGTCTGGGCTTATAAGGATAAAGGAGCCAAGGGCTAAGGCTACAGCACCTGCAAGAGCAAGACCTCCAAAGGTGGGAGTTATAAGCTCAAGCACCAACAAAAGCAATCCCGCAAGGATAAGCAAAAGCCCAAGCCAGTTTATGCCAATAATACCAAGCCCATACAAACCCAAAAGCAGAGATATAACACCCACCGCACCCGGGATAATACTACCCGGGTTGTAAAGCTCAAAGAAAATCCCATAAAAGCCTATAAGCAGGAGCATGTAGGCAAGGGTTGGGTTTGTTATAACGCTGAGGAGCTCTTCCCTTAGGCTCTTGCCTATCTCTACTGTCTGAAGTCCTTGAGTTTTAAGAGTTGTTTCCTTTCCATGCTTTTTTATCTTCCTACCCTCAAGTTTTTTCAAAAGGTCTACCCTGTCCACCGCTATGAAGTCTATGACCTTTTCCCTTAAGGCTTCCTCTGGTGTGAGGGAGATGGCTTCCTTTACCATCCTCTCTATCACCTCTGGGTTTCTTCCCTTTTCCTTTGCTATGCTCCTGACAAAGGCGAGCATGTCTTGCATCACCTTCTCCCTCATAGCCTCGTCCATCCTCTCACCACCCATCTGCACGGGAGTTGCTGCACCTATATTTGTCCCCGGTGCCATCACAGCCACGTCTGCAGAAACGGTTATAATAGCCCCCGCAGAGGCTGCACGACCTCCCGGTGGAGAAACATAAACCACCACAGGAATAGAAGTCCTCTGAAACTCTTGAATGACCTCCCTCATGGAGCTTTCAAGACCCCCGGGAGTGTTAAGTTCAAGGATAAAGAGCGTTCCACCCTCCTTTTCTGCCTTCTCAAGGCTTCTTTTTATGTAGTCCACCATAAGAGGAGTGACCGCATCCTGCCACTGGGATACAAAGACCTTTGCGTGAGAAAAGCCCACCAGTAGGACAAGGAAGAGAAATATGACTAACATAAGAAAATCTTAAGCCTATTTCATCCTGCTTGCAAGCTCTTGGAGAACCTCCTCTATGCCTATGCCTCTTATGGTAAGCATAAGGATAAGGTGGTAGAACATGTCAGAGACCTCCGCCCTTATCTCCTCTGGAATGCCTCTCTTTAGTGCTATGAGGGTCTCTATGGCTTCTTCCCCAAACTTTTGTAGCACACGGTCTTCTCCCTCCTTGTATAGCCTTACCGTGTAGGAGTCTTCTGGCATTTCCTCAAGCCTTTGACGTATTATCTCCTGTAGCCTTTGCAAGGCTTCAAAGGGTAAGACCCTTTTTGCCTCTCTTCCCTCAGGGTCTCTAAAAAAGCAGTTTCTTTCACCCGTATGGCAGGCTCTGTTTTTTTCTTGCTCTATTATGTATAGCACCGCATCCTCGTCGCAGTCCACTCGCACCTCAATGACTTTTTGAAGTTCTCCAGAGGTCTCTCCCTTTTTCCATACGCTTTTTCTTGACCTTGAGTAGTAGTGGGCGTAGCCTGTCTGTAGGGTCTTTTCTATGGCTTCTTCGTTAGCCCAAGCAAACATCCTTATCTCACCAGTCCTGTAGTCTTGAGCTATGACGGGTATAAGACCCTCTTGGTTAAACTTAAGCCTTAGCACCACAAACCTCCTAATTAAATATGCTCTCCTACAAGGCTTATTTTCAAGTCACCGTAAGGCACTTCTTGCTCTATATCCACCACACCCTCTTGGTATAGCACCATAAGAGCCATCAAGTAAGGCACTATATTTTTCCCCAAGAGAAGTCCATAAAAGGAGTTTATAACTCCCATTTCCCTTACCATCTCCCTTAGCTCCTGCAGAGCATCCTCAAACTTGGAGATATGAACGGGAAAGCGTCTTTCCCTT
This sequence comes from Hydrogenobacter sp. T-8, assembly GCF_011006175.1. Classification (NCBI taxonomy): domain Bacteria; kingdom Pseudomonadati; phylum Aquificota; class Aquificia; order Aquificales; family Aquificaceae; genus Pampinifervens; species Pampinifervens florentissimum. The sequence continues at coordinate 121,522 of NZ_CP048795.1, forward strand.
CTTCTTTTCCTTTCAGCCCCAGTCTTAGAAGCCCTTATGACCCTTTTGACCTTTTCTATCCTTTGCAGGAGCTCCTCTTGAACTTCCTCCTCTTGACTTTCAAATTGCTCCACTATCTCCTTTAGGGTGAGCCTCTTTCTTTCCTTTTTTTGCTTTGGCTCGGGAAAGAGGACTTCCGCCTGCTTTTTCAAGAGAAAGGACGCAGCGAGCACCGCCCTCGCAGGCACTCTAAGGTCCAAAAGCTCATGCCTTCTTATCTCTTCCATATAAGCCCTTGCCAACACAGATATATCCACATCCCAAGGGTCAAGTTTACCCTCTTCCACAAGCCTGTAGGCAAGAGCAAAGGGATGCTCTTCTTCAAACCTCCACATGCCTTCTCCAATAGGTGGTGAACTTTATGAGCTGGTGCAGGGTGTCCTTTAGGTCTTTTCTGTGGACTACCATATCCACCATGCCCTTTTGGAGCAAAAACTCCGCAGTCTGAAAGCCCTCTGGCAGTTGCTGTTTTATGGTCTGCTCTATAACCCTCGGTCCTGCAAAGCCTATGAGAGCCTTTGGCTCTGCTATTATAATGTCTCCAAGAAAGGCAAAGCTGGCAGAAACGCCTCCGGTGGTAGGGTCTGTCAAAAGGGTAATGTAGGGAATACCCTTTTCTTTTAGATAACCCACTCCAATGGAAGTCTTTGCCATCTGCATTAGAGATAGTATGCCCTCCTGCATCCTTGCACCACCAGAGGTGATAACCGCTATGAGAGGAATTTCCTTTTGACTTGCGTGCTTGCAGGCTCTATAGAACCTCTCACCCACCACAGAACCCATACTACCACCAATAAACCCAAAGTCCATAACCACAAGCACCACCCTTTCGTCCTTTAGAAAACCCTCCGCCACAAGCATAGCCTCAGAAAGACCCGTTTGCTCCTGTGCCTGCTTTAGCCTGTCCTTGTAGCTTTTTGTATCCTTGAAGTTTAGAGGGTCTGTGGGTCTTATGTTTTCAAAGAGAAGCTCGTAGTTTTCCAAAAGATGCTCAAGCCTTTCCTTTGCAGGAACATTGAAGTGATGCTGACACTTGGGACACACATTGAGGTTTGCCTTTAGCTCTGGTATATACAAGATAGACTTGCAGTTTTCACACTTTGTCCAAAGAACTTCTTTCTGCTCCTTTTTCCTAAACCTATCAAAAAAGCCCATGCCTATGGTATTTTACCACGCTCTTGTGAGATAAATTAGCAACCAAAAGAAGTGCCTTTTAGGAATGCCAAAAACACAACTTAGCTTAGCTATGAGAACCTTGAGAATATGTGGATATCTCCGCCCTCTTTTTGGCTACATAGTCTTGAACTGCCTTACGAAGTGCCTTTTGCTGTGAACGATACTTGAGATAAGAACTTATGCCATACGCTACGAGGTAGAGAATTAGGAAGATAAAAAGTGTGTAAAAGGCAATAGGGTAAATAAGAAGCACAAAGGCAAAAAAGGCTAGGGCAAAAAGGTATAGGGCTATGATGAGCAGAGTAGCAATCATAAAGTTTATTATAGGCAAGATGTGGGTTGTGGAAGCCTTTGGCAAACATACAGCTTTTTAGCAGTTTTTGGTCTATATCCCTCACAGTGGGCTTAAAACTGAGGTATTAACATGAAAAACGCAGTTGTGAAAAAAATCTCCATCCCTCACAGTGGGCTTAAAACTTTAGTATCTACACACAACAAGCACTAAGGGAGATATGGTCTCCATCCCTCACAGTGGGCTTAAAACCCAAAGCCACGTATAAAGAAAAATAAGATACAGCAAGCCTTTTGTCAAGGGGATACCCCTCTCAAATGAGGGTAATTTTTCTCCAACCTCCGATAATGCACAATTTAGTATGCAGTTGTCAAATTTAAAGCCTTGAAAGACAAGGCTCTAAAGCACTTGCCATCAAAGCATCAAAACATCAAAACATAAAGACACCAAAATATAACCCGTGAAGGACGGGGAAACCACCATATTCTTCTTAGTCAATACTACCCCCTCGTTTTCAAAGACCAAAAACCCTATTCAACTGCCAAGATGTCAAGGGGCTTTAGACCCCTAAGTTTAATCTACGATTTATTGTATCACAAAGTGGTCTCTTGCGTGCTAAAATACTACTATGAGTATCCGCATTTATAACACCCTTACTGGTAAGGTTGAGGAGTTTGTTCCAATAGACCCGCCAAAGGTTTCCATATATACCTGTGGTGTGACGGTTTATGATGACTCTCATGTGGGGCATGGGAGGAGTCTTATAGTCTTTGATGTTCTTAGACGTTTTCTTGAGCATATGGGATATAGGGTAAGGTTTGTGAGAAACTTTACCGATGTGGATGACAAGATAATAAACAGGGCTCTTCAAGAATGCACGGACTTTATGACTATTGCCAACAGATACATTGCAAGCTACTACAGGGATATGGAAAACATAAGGGTTAAGCCTGCGGATGTGGAGCCAAGGGTAACGGAGCATATAAAGGAGATTATTGAGGTTATACAGGGTCTTATTCAAAAGGGTTATGCCTACGAGTCGGGTGGTGATGTTTACTTTTCTGTTTCTGCCTTTCCTGAGTATGGGAAACTTTCAAAGAGGAATATAGAGGAGCTTGAGGCTGGTGCAAGGGTAGAGCCATCGGAGAAAAAGAGAAATCCTCTTGACTTTGCTCTTTGGAAGTCCGCAAAGGCTGGCGAGCCTGCTTGGGATTCTCCCTGGGGACACGGGAGACCGGGTTGGCACACGGAGTGTGTTGCTATGATTTTTAAGCATCTTGGTGAGACTATAGATATTCATGGTGGGGGTCTTGACCTCGTTTTCCCTCATCACGAAAATGAGATAGCTCAGGCGGAGGCACTCACTGGCAAGCCTTTTGCTCGCTATTGGGTTCACAACGGGCTGGTGACGGTGGGTGGTCAAAAGATGTCTAAATCTCTTGGCAACTACATAACCCTAAAGGAGGTCTACTCTAAATATCATCCTGATATCCTTAGGCTCTTGGTGCTATTTACTCACTACAGAAGCCCTCTGGACTTTTCTTGGGAGAAGATGGAGGAGACAAAGAGAGCTTATGAGAGGCTCATAGACGCTCTTGAGGGTCTTGAACTTTTAAAGAAGCTACCCACTTACGAGGAGCGTGGCACTCATCCTCTCTTTGAAAAGGTCAAGGAAGCGGAAGAGGAGTTCTTTAGGGCTTTGAGCGATGACTTTAATACTCCTCAAGCTCTTGCGGTGGTCTATGGTCTTGTCTCTGAGCTAAACAAGGTGAGAAACAAAGCCTTTTCTGAAGGTAGAATATCTCTGCAGGAGCTACAGGCTTATGAGTTTGCGGTCAACTCTCTTATAAAGAACCTAAGGGGTGTTTTTGGACTTCTTGAGGACTACAAGCCAGAGTGTGAGGTGGAAAGGGTGGTCCAAAGGGAGTTGGAGGCGGGGCAGGTTTTGGACGAAGGACTTTTAAACCTTTTGGTAGAGGTCAGAAGCGTAGCAAGAAAGGAAAAGCTCTATCACATTTCAGACCTCATAAGGGACAGGTTAAAGGAGCTTGGCATAGTTCTTGAGGACACGCCTGCGGGGACAAGATGGAAAAGGCAATAGGCACATACCTTTTGCTTGACGGAAAAAGTCTATCAGAAAAGATAAGGGCGGATATACGCAGAGAGGTGGAAGCCTTTGTCTCAAGGGATCTAAGACCCCCTACCCTTGCGGTGGTGCTTGTGGGTGATGACCCTGCCAGCAAGGTCTATGTGGGAAACAAGAAAAAAGCCTGCGAAAAGGTAGGCATAAGGTCCATATCCTATGAACTTCCAGAGAACACCACTACCGAAGAACTGCTTGAGCTTATAGCCCAGCTAAATGCAGAGGATGAGGTGGATGGTATTCTTGTCCAACTTCCTCTACCACCTCACATAAACCAGCAAGAAGTTATCCTTGCCATAAGCCCCAAAAAGGATGTGGATGGTTTCCACCCCGAGAATATGGGAAGGCTTGTGGCGCGTATAGAGGATGGCTTTATTCCTTGCACTCCTCTTGGTATAGACCTGCTCCTTAGGCACTACAACATAGAGGTAAAGGGGAAGGATGTGGTTATTGTGGGTGCGGGTTTTATTGTGGGGAGACCTCTTAGTCTTTTGATGCTATGGCGGGATGCGACCATAAGCGTGTGTCATATACACACAAAAGACATAAGCAAATACACAAGGCAGGCGGACATACTTATCTCTGCCACAGGCGTGCCACACCTTATAAAGGCTCATATGGTAAAGGAAGGTGCGGTGGTGGTGGATGTGGGTATATCACGGGTAGGAGACAAGATAGTGGGTGATGTGGACTTTGAGGAGGTAAAAGAAAAGGTCTATGCCATAACACCCGTGCCAGGGGGTGTGGGTCCTATGACCGTTAGTGCCCTGCTTTTGAATACCCTAAAGGCTTACAAGAGAAAGCTACAACCCAAGCCTATTCCATAGGCTGTCTATTCTCTTTTTAACCTCTTGGGACATCTCTATAACCTCAGGCCACTCCCTTGTGTAGCCTTCCTCTTTCCATTTGGTGGTTGCATCTATAACCATCTTTCCACCAAAGCCCACTTGGTTTGTGGAGTGGTCAAGCGCATCTATGGGACCCTTTAGAATTAACACATCCCTTGAGGGGTCTACGTTGTTGCCCCAAGCCCACAAAACCTGTCCAAAGTCATGAACGTCTATGTCCTCGTCAAAGACCACTATATGCTTTGTCAGAGACATGAGACCAAGACCAAGTAAAGCGTATGCGGTCTTAAAGGCATGTCCAGGATAACGTTTCTTTATGGAGACAAAGCAGAAATTATGAAAACAACCTTCTGCAGGCAAGTGGTAGTCTACCACCTCTGGCAGGTTGAACTTTATAAGAGGCAGGAATATCCTCTCTGTAGCCCAGCCTATGTATTTGTCCTCTTGAGGAGGCTTACCCACTATGGTGGCAAGGTATATGGGGTTGTTTCTATGCAGGATGGCGGTTATGTGCATTTTGGGGTATTTGTCCACGGGAGTGTAAAAGCCTGTGTGGTCTCCAAAGGGACCCTCATCCACAAGAGGCTCGGAGGGGTCTACATAACCTTCTATTACTATCTCCGCATGGGCAGGATACTCAAGGTCTACGGTTATACCCTTTATAAGCTCCACTCCCTCTTCTCTTATAAGACCTGCAAAGAGGTATTCGTCCACCTCTGGTGGAAGAGGTGCGGAAGCCACATAAGAAAGCACTGGGTCTCCACCTATGGCTATTGCCACTTCAAGCCTCTTGCCAAGCCTTTTTGCCTTCCAGTAGTGGTGGTTTCCATCCTTGTGAATCTGCCAGTGGAGGGCAAGCTCCGTGGGAGAAAGGACCTGAATGCGGTAAAGACCCACGTTTCTTATACCGCTTTCTGGGTCTTTGGTAATGGTCTGACCAAAGGTTATATACCTTCCACCATCCTTGGGCCAACACTGAAGCACGGGAAACTCAAGGATATCTATCCTTTCCCTCTTTATGTTTTCCCTTATGCTCCCATCCTTCACAATCCTTGGCAGAGAGTCGTTTAGTTTCTTTAGCTCTGGAAGTCTTTTTAGCTTGTCAAGGAAAGTGTGGGGTATCTCTGGTCTTAGGAGTTTGTATAGCTTCCAGCCTATGTCCTCAAGGTTCTCATAGCCAAGGGCGAGCTTTATCCTCCTTTCCGAACCCAAAAGGTTTGTTAGCACTGGGGTGCTGTAGCCTTTGACCCTTTCAAAGAGGAGAGCCTTGCCACCGCCGGGCATTTTACAGACCCTGTCGGTAATCTCCGTTATCTCAAGAATGGGAGAGACCTCTTCCCTTATGCGTGCAAGCTCATTTTCCTTTTCAAGCCTCTTGAGAAACTCTCTCAGGTCCTTGTAGGGCATTTTCTTCTCCTTCTAAAACACACAGGTCTTCCCTGCATCTTACCGCAGGTCCCTTTGTGAGCTTTTTAGAAACCTCAAAAAGAAGCTCTCTTATAGAATTTCGTAAAGCCTGCCTCAGGTCGTATAGCTCTTTGAGCTTTTCAGAAAGCCTCTTTGCCTCTTCCTCTCTCCCTTGTGCCATGGCACAGTCTAACCTTCTTATGACCTTCTCCGCAGACTCGTCGCAGTGAACCATAGCCATAGAAAGATGCTTAAGAGTGCACCAAAGGCTCTCCACCTTGCTCCTGAACTCTCCACCAGACTCACCAGAAACCTCAAGGATAGAGAAAAGAAGATTTCCCACGCTTTTTCTCCTGTTTCTTAGCTCGTCAATGTAGATTATGAGGTCTTCAAGCTTTGTCTCACCTTCCAGTTCCATAAGGTGTTGCTCCGCATGGGCAAGGTGGGCTATAAGGTAGATAACCTCCTCAACGAGGGCTTCTTCCCAAAGGCTTTTTCCCATGTTTTAAATATAGCATAGGAGCAAACCAATTAGCTTAAAATTATCCCATGCGTCTGTATGTAAAGCTACTGCTTTTGCTGTTTTTTACTGTAATTTCCTGTAGCAGAAGCCAGCCAGCAAAATCTCCAGAAAATACCATACCTTGCACCGTGGTGCGCGTGGTGGATGGAGATACTTTCCACTGCAGGCTCTCCTCTGGTGAGAACGTGAGGGTAAGGCTTATAGGCGTGGACACACCAGAGAGTTCAGACAACCCAAAGGCAAGGAGAGACGCAGAAAGAAGTGGGCAAAGCCTTGAGGAGATAATTAAAATGGGCAGAGCTTCTGCTGAGTTTACCAAAAGAGTGCTACCAAAAGGAGAAACCGTATACCTTGAGTTTGACGTGCAAAAAACAGACAGGTATGGAAGACTTTTGGCTTATGTTTGGCTTCGTGATGGCAGGATGCTTAATGAGCTTATCGTGAGAGAAGGCTATGCCATGGTATACACCATTCCTCCGAATGTAAAGTATCAGGAAAGATTTCTTGAGGCTCAAAGATACGCAAGGGAAAACAGAAAGGGGCTATGGGGTATGTAAAGCCCTACAGTAAGAGAAGAGACCTCACCATATCCTCTCCAAAGACCTTAAAGCCGGAATGCGTCTCAAGGAGTCTTTCAAGCAACTCGGAATTTAACCTAATGTCCTTGCCTACCACTTTGAAGAGGTCAAACCTCTGAGCGAAAAGCTCAATCTCTTCGTAGTATCCCGGGTTTCTATAAAGGTAAAATACCTCTGGGAAATACCTTGAGAGTGCGAGTATTACATCCTCAAGAAATATAACCTTCCCATCTATCTGTATGTCTATGTAGCCCTTCTCCTTTTTTATAAGCACATGCCTTCCCTTCCTCTCGAGAAGCATGAGTGAAGCCATTATTATTGCCACGAGGGTTGTTAGGTCTATCTCTGAAAAGTTGTCTCCCAAAAGGTCCTTTTTACCGCTGTAATCAAGTGTTTCCCTTTCCTTAAGGAAATATATATGGTTCAAACCCTCTGCAAAGCTCAAATAGTGAGCATCTTCTACATGAGCGTATCTCTTTCCCGTTTTTCCATACACTCCAAAACTCCTATCTGTAAGAAGGAAGGTGTGATATGCTCCATGCTCTGCCTTTATAAAGTCACCATCAAAACTCCCGCTGGAAAGCACATCAAGGTTTTCCGTAAGGTAGATAAGCTCTCCCCTTCTTATCACCACGCAACCTTCGTAGTCCGGGAGCACCTTTAGACCTTCTGAGAGCACCCTTTGGGAGATAAGCTCTCCATCTCTGCTTATCTTATAAATCAAGTTTCCACCAAGAACATACAGGCTCTTTCCCACAAGGGCGAGAGACTTAAGAGGCTTCTCAAGCAGGTCGGATATAGGTATCCTTACAACCTCTGCTTCCGTAAACCTTTCTATATTGACCCTATAAAGACCTTCTGCGGTGAGGGAAAAGACATTTCTGAGGTCGATGGCGATATCCTTTATTTCATTTCCTACCTCCAGTTCTATAACCTCCCCGCTTCTTTTATTCATCCTTATGAGCTTTGAATGACCAGCACCTAAAAGGTAGTATCTTGTGCTCGTGAGCATCTTCGGAGTTTCGGAAAGCCTTCCAGACTGCCATACAACCTTATGCTCTGAGCTCTCCAACAATTCCTTTTTTGAAAGCCCTTCAACTCTGTAGTTCCTTGAAACATAAACTCTTTCTCCATCGCAATAAAGTTCCATATTCCGCCTCCCACCTTTAAATTGTAGCATATGGAATTACCATTTTTCAATCCATGGCTTTACCATATGGTCATAAACTATTGAACCCCCAAGGTTTCCCTGCAGGAAGAGCAACAACACACCTACTATAAGCATGAAGGTAAAGAGGTTTCTCATAGGGCTTGCCTTTGGAAAGCCAAGCCTAACTCCCAACAGTAGCATAAAGTAAACCGCCAATAGGAAGCCCATATACTTATGGGTGGTGAATATGGCTATTTGGTAGAGATTGTTTTCTATGGGTTCGTAGGCAACCATACCGCTCAGCGTGGCAGAAAGCACCGACAGGCTTGCAAGCAGGCTAAAAACAAAGTGTAAGCTGTCCGCCTGCCTTTTTGTAAACCTATAATATAGGTCCAGAACCAAAAGGGCTACGGGCATGGCTATGGCAAAGTGGGTAAAGGGTGGGTGTAGTTTAATGAGTTCCATTTTTCCTCCTCCCTGCCACCAGCTCGTAAACCAGTGGCAACACCACAAGAGTTAGCATGGTAGAAGTAAAGATGCCTCCTATCACTACCACCGCAAGGGGTTTTTGCACTTCAGAGCCTATATCTCTGCTCAGGAGCATGGGCAAAAGCCCAAGAGATGCGGCGGTGGCAGTTACGAGTATGGGTCTTAGCCTTCTTGAGCCTGCTTGGAAGAGGGCTTCTCTAACTGGCATACCCTCCTCTATAAGGCTTCTTGCATAAGAGATAAGCACCACTCCATTTAGAACCGCAATACCGAAAACTGCGATAAATCCCACTGCAGAGGGGACAGAGAGATTGTAGCCAGAAAGGTAAAGGGCTATAACGCCACCCACTACCGCAAAGGGGACGTTTAGCATAACCACAAGGGCATCCCTCAAAGAAGCATAGTTCATATACAAAAGCAAGAATATAAGCCCTATAGCCAAGGGAACAGCTATCATGAGCCTCCTCATAGCCCTCTCTTGGTTTTCAAACTGCCCTCCAAAGGCTATGTAGTATCCTTCAGGAAGTTTTATGCCTTTCTCTATCTTTGTTTTTATCTCCTGCACAAAGCCTCCTAAGTCTCTTCCGGTAAGATTGCTTTGAACGAGTGCATACCTCATGCCATTCTCTCTTCTTATCTTGTTGTAGCCTTCCGTTATGTATACATCCGCCACCTCCGAGAGGGTAAGAAGGCTACCATCTTGCGTAAGCACGGGCAAAGAACTTACCTCTTCTAAAGTTTTTTCCTTAAGGGTTAGGACTACAGGGAAGAGTATGGTTTCCTCTTGGAGCTGTGCTATCTCTGAACCCCCAAGGTAGTAGGAGACCACCTTCATTATGTCCTGAGTGGTAAGGTTATACTTCTGGAGCATCTCCTTTTTGGGAACTATCCTAAGCTGGAGTTTGCCCGATTGAGCCTCCGTTTCCACGTCCACCGCACCCCTTGTCTGGGCTACCAGATTCTCTATCTCTCCTGCCAGCTGGTTTATCTTCTCAAGGTCTTCTCCAAACACCTTTATGGCAAGGGTAGCCTTTACCCCAGAGAGAAGCTCGTCTATACGCATCTGTATGGGTTGGGTAAAGCTAAACTCCACACCGGGCACTCCCTCCAAGCTCTTTCTCAAAAGCTCTTCAAACTCAGCCCTGCTTTTAAAGCTCTTCCACTCGCTTACGGGCTTTAGTATGATAAAGGTCTCTATGTAGCTCACATCCTCTGGCTCTCCTACCTCCGCCCTTCCTATGTTGGAAAAGGTGTGGACTACCTCTGGGTATCCTAAGGCGGTCTCTTCTACGAGCCTTGCTACCCTTTTGGCTTCCTCAAGGGAGACGTTGGGGTCAAGAAAGGACTTTACGAGCACCGCACCCTCCTCAAGGGGTGGAGCAAACTCCTTTCCAACCCTTGAAAGCAAATACACAGAAAACACAAAGGAAGTAAGGGCAAGCAAAAGCACCACAGGTCTTACCCTAAAGGCGAAGGAAAGAAGGGAAACATACCTTTTTCTCAAGGCGGAAAAGAAGGCACTTTCTTCTTTCCCTCCCTTGAGAAGCCAGTAGGAAAGCACGGGCATAAAGACCAAGGCAACAAAGAGAGAGGAGAGCAAGGCAAGGATTATGGTAAGAGCCAAAGGCTTGTAGTATTTGCCTTCCACCGATTCAAAGGTGAAGATGGGCAGAAAGACCACTGCGATGATGAGTATGGCAAAGGTTAGGGGCTTTACTATTTCTTGGACTGAGGAGACTATGAGTGTAGTCTTTGAAGCCTGACGGTTTTCTGAAAGGTGTCTGTATATGTTCTCTACCACCACCACGCTGGCGTCCGCAAAAAGACCCAAGCCTATGGCAAGACCTCCCATAGTCATAAGGTTTGCGGATATGCCAAGGTTCTTAAGAAGAGAAAAGGTAATGAGGAGAGTCAGTGGAATAGATAGCACCACAAGAAGTGCCACCCTCAAGTTCCAAAGATACAAAGCTATGGCTATGGTTATGAGGATTATACCCTCTACGAGAGCCTTCTCTACGGTGCTGATAGCCTTTTGTGTAAGATACGCTTGGTCGTATATGACCTTTATGTCCACGCCTTGCGGTAGGACCTTTTTGGCTTCCTCTATTGCCCTCTTTAGCCTTTCCACGAGCTCCATAGTGTTCACGCCAACCCTTTTGAGGACTATGTTGCCCTGCACCTCTTGACCCCTGTAGGTAAAGGCACCCCTTCTGTTGGGAAGCTCACCGGGGACAACCTGTGCAATATCTCCGAGCTTTATGTAGGTATCCTCTGTCTTTTTTACGGGGACCTTTAGCAAGTCCTCTACGCTTGCATATCTTCCAAGACCACGCACCACCAAATCACCCTCGGGAGATTGGATAAAGCCTCCTCCTGCAACCTGTCCGTATTCCTCAAGGGCATGTATAAGGTCATACAGGCTTAGGTTATACTGAAGGAGCTTTTGTGTGTCCACCTTTACAAGAAAGGCTTTTTCTGGACCCCATTGGGACACTTCCTCCACTCCATCCACAGCCTTTATAATGGGCTTTACCCTCCACTCCTGAAAGGTCTTTAGGTCTTCAAGGCTGTATTTACCCGTGGTGTCCTGTAGAATGTAGAACATCACGTTTCCAAGACCTGAGGTGTTTGGACCCATGCGAGGGACAAAACCCTGTGGTAAAAGCCCCTGCACCTCCGAGAGCTTTTGAGAGACAAGGTTTCTGGCAAAGTATATGTCAGTGCCATCCTTGAAAAAGACGCTCACATAAGAGAGCCCCGGCAGGCTTATACTTCTTACAAGCTCCGCATCCTTTATGCCAGAGAGTGCAGACTCTATAGGTTTTGTGACGAGAAGCTCCGTCTCCTCTGCGGACATGCCGGGTGTTTCTGTGTATATAACCACCTGCGTGGGAGTTGGGTCTGGAAAGGTATCCACTGGGATTTTAAGAAAGCTATACACACCGTAGACCCCCACAAAGGGAAGTAGCAAAAGCACAAAAAGCCTGTATGCTAAAAGCCTCTTAATCATCGCTCCGCCTGTGCCTTGAGGAATATAACACCCTCTGTTGCCACCTCTTCTCCCTCAGAGAGACCCTCCACCATGACCCTGTTTCCAGAGGAAAGGAGCACTCTTACCCTTCTTACCTCAAAGCCATCCTTTACCCTCACAAAGACCACCTCTTGACCCTTTACCCTCTGAACCGCAGAAACGGGAAGCCAAGCACCCCTCTGGGCTTTTCCCCTTAATACTATCTGCGTCTTTAGCCCCTCCTTTAGACTGCTGTCCCTGTTTTCCACCACAAAACGCAGAACCTGTTTACCAGTGGCTGGGTCAAGCCTCGGAGAGACCCACTCAAGCCTCGCAGGATAAAGCCTTCCCTCATACTCCAAAAAGCTGTTTCCCTCTAACCTAAAGCCTGGGTCCGCATAGGCATAAGCCCACAGCCTTGAATAGTCTTGGACCTTAAAGAGCATACTCCCCAACCCCACAGAAGAACCAAGCACTGCCTTCTGCTCCACTATCACCCCAGACCTTGGACTCCTTATCAAAAGGTTGTCCCCTCTGACCTCTCCAAAAGAGTCCCTGCTTTGCAAAAGTGCTTTGTATTCGGAAAGTGCCCTTTCGTATTCCACCTTTGCGGAGAAGTATCTTGCGTAGGGTATGACCTCTTCCTTATAGAGGAGTTCCTCCCTTTTGAGAAGGTCTTCTGCGGTCTGAAGCCTTACCTTTGCCATACGAATTTGAGCGTTTAGCTCCGCTATCCTTGGAGAGTAGACCTCCGCCAGGGGCTGACCTTTCCTAACCTTGTCTCCTTCCTTTGCGTATAGCTTTTTTACTATACCCTCAATGGGTGCGTAAACCTCCACGCTCATGCTTGCGTCCGCCTTTAGCTGGGCTGGTATCCTAAGCTCTGGACTTTGGGTTTCTATCTTTACCCTCTGCGTTCTTATTCCCAGCCTTTCCATGCTTGCAGGTTCTACCCTTATAACCTGTGCAAACACCACAAAGGGTATCAATAACATCCACACCATTTTGACCCTCCGTAGGCTATGCCCTTTGCATACTCTGTATGTGCCTGCAGGAGAAGTTCTAACTTCCTCTTTAAGAGGTCGTAGTAGCTTTTCCTTGTCTGAGAGAGCTCAAGAAGGGTTATGGTTCTTAGCTTGTAGCTTTTGAAGGCAAGCTCAAGCTCCTTTTGTGCCTGTGGTATTAGCTCCCTTTGTATTTTTTCTACCTGTCTTTTTATCTCCTCATACTGAGTTTTTGAAAAGTCAAGCTGGGCTAAAGCCTTTTGTTTTTGACTTTTTTCTTCCGCAAGCAGAAGCTCCCTTTGGGCACTGAGTTCTAAGAGCTCTCCCTGTCTTTTGTAAAAGATGGGAAGACCTACCGTAAGACCCACCCTAAAGCCATATTCCCTGTCCCCAACCTTCTCTCCAGTAAGGCTTAGTGAGTAGTTAGGCTTTGCCAAGAGCCTTTCCACCTCCACCTGCTTGGATATGCTCTCTTTTCCAAGACGATAGTATGCAAAAAGAGGCGTATCTTCAAGGTTCATTTCCTTCCATTCAAGAAGTGTAAACTCTCCCTCTACCTTGTCTACGTCCTTACCCACCATAACCGAAAGCTCCTTAAGGACCCCTCTGTATCTTGCCTCTGTTATTCTCCTTTCACCCTCAAGGAGCTCAAGCTCCCTTTCTGCCCTCAAAAGCTCAAGCCTTGTGGTCTCACCAAGTTTAAAGCTCCTCTCCACAAAATCCCTTATCTCCCTTTGAAGGTCAAGCTCCTCCTCCATAACCTTTAGAAGCTCTCTCAGGTAAAGGGCGTTGTAAAAGAGGGAGTATACCTCGCCTGCAAGCCTGTTTTTTTCCGTTTCTATACGATAGTCCAAGGCGGTGCTTTGAAACTTGTAAACTTCACCTGCAAGCCTCAAGATGCTTGGATACACAATAGGCTGAGAGTAGGTGAAGTTATAAAGTGGTGCCTTTGAAAAACTCTCCTTTGAAGTGCCAAAGTTCCCCACCTCCAAAGAAAGGCTGGGGTTCAAGCCTGAGCGGTAGCTTAGCCTTTTTCCCTCATAGACAAGCCTTTCTGCGGAAAGCCCCTTTATATAGGGACTGTTCTCTATGGTGGAGTTTATAGCCTCCTTCAAATCAAGGGCAAAGGAAAGGCTACAGAGCATTAAGACAAAGGCTAAAAGCATCAGCCTCAATTATACCTCAGAAAAGATTAACAGAAGATTAACCGCCCTTGGGAAACTCCACCCAGAAGGAAACCTTATACAGCTCACCCTCTACCTCTTGCTTTGCCCCTATTTTCCAACCCAAAACATCACAAAGCCTCTTTGCCACATAAAGCCCAACACCGCCCACCGGCTTTTCAAAGATACCCTCCACCAAGGGCTTAGAGGATAGGTTCTCTACCCTTAGCTTACCATCCTTTAAGAAAAGCCAAACCTCTCCCTCTCCGTGCCTTATGGCATTGTCCAAAAGCACGTCAAAAACCTCCATGGAAAGCTCTGGGTCGCATTCCACGAATACCTCTTCAAGCTCGCTCCTTAACCTCTCCGATGGATAGAGCCTCAAAAGCTCTTTTAGCAGGCTTTTTATATTGCAGGTCTGGAAAGATGGACTATAGGACTGGGCTTCCAGCTTGGTAAGTCTGAGGAAGGTTCTTGCACTCCTTTCTATATAGTGAAGCTCTTCCCTTATACTCCTTAGGTCTAAATCCTTATGTCTTCTTGAAAGCAGGTCTATCTTTAGGTATAGCCTGCCAAGAGGTGTCTTTAATGAGTGGCTAAGAGCCATGAGAAGGTCTCTGTAGTGTATGGATTGTCTTTTCAGGTCTTGCACCCTTTTTCTCAACTCTTCAACAAGAGGTCTTATCTCCGCATAGACGCTTACCTCTTTTCCCTCAAGGCTCTCTCTGACAGCTCTTTCAAGCCTCAGAAGGCTACTGCGAACAAAAAGCCAGTAAAAGACAAGTAGAAGAGAGATAAATAATATCCAGCCAGTAAAAAGCACATACCTGAGAAGTTCAAGGAACTCCACTCCCTGACTTATGTCTATGCCATACTGCAGGTAAAAGCCCCTTGAGGTTTTCACAGTTATAAAGCGATAGGTTTGAGCTCCGAACTTAAAGTTATCCGTGTAGGGTAGTGTGTTTGGGTTAAAGGGTGGTATTAGGTCAAGCCTGCTTGCATCTACCACAAGCCCCTTTTGGTTTCTAAGCACGAAGAGTTCATGCTTGTTTATGTCTTCACCCTCCGCGTATAGCCTTTCAAACTCTGCCACGTCCTCTACAAGGTGGTTGTCTATTAGGATATAAAAGGCTTTTTCCACGCTCCAGTATGTGCCCAAAAAGAAAAGCCCGCTAACAAAGGAGACCACAAAAAGAAAAAGAAAAAAGCTCTTACGCAGAGACATCACAAAATCCTGTAGCCAAGACCCCTCTGTGTCTTTATTATATCCCTGCCTATCTTTTTCCTTAGGCGATGTATGAGAACCTCTACCGTGTTGCTCTCCGCTTCGTAGCTCTTTAAAGCCTTTTCCAAAAGCTCTTCTCTTGATACGAACCTACCTCTGTTTCGCACGAGATATTCCAATATGAGATACTCACCAAGGGTTAGACTCACTTCCTCTTGCCCCACAAAGACCTTCTTCTGGCTTAGGTTTATTCTTACATCTCCTAAGTCTACCTCCGCACTTTCAAGCCCTGCGTATCTTCTAAGGACAGCTCCTATGCGTGCCAAAAGCTCCTCAAAATGAAAGGGTTTTGTAATGTAGTCATCCGCACCTGTTTGGAAAAAGTCCACTTTGTTTTTTATATCAGAAACCACAGTAAGGGCTATGACTGGCACCTTTGAGCCTTCTGACCTTAGCCTCTTGAGAAACTCCCTTCCATCCATAGTGGGTAGAAAGTAGTCCAGCAAAATAAGGTCAAATTCTTCAGAGAGGGCGAGGTCAAGCCCTCGCTTTCCATCAAGGACAAGCCTCACCCTATAGCCTTCTTGTTCCAAGAGCTCCTTGAGTGCGGTAGCAAGGCTTGTGTCATCCTCCACAAGGAGCACTCTCACCTGCTAACACCCTCCATAAACCTCTGCCTAAGTTCAGACATCTCCCTTTTACCCTGCACCTTTACCTGAGCCTTGCATTCCTCAAAAGCCCAAAAGTCCTTTGCCTTTTGCAAGCATTCCCGTTCTCTCTGTATGTTTCTTTCCCTTATCTTAAGAGCTTCTTCCCTAAACTGCTTGCACCTGTCCCAGTTTTGCTGACACCAGAGCTTATGCTCCTTTTTGCCCATGTATGGTGGCTGTGCAAGGGCAAGGGTTGAAAAACCTGCCAAGGCTGTAAGGATAGCTAATGCTTTCCTCATGTTAGCACCTCCTTTTAGTCTTCTATACCTTCACGCTCTTCTCCATGCTCGTCCTTGTCAAGGTCTACTCTTAGCACTTTACCAGTGCCAGCGTCCACCTTAACATCCGCCACAGTGCCATCAGGCTTGAGTATCTCCACGCCATAGACAAGGTAGCCATTTTCGTTTTCAAGACCTGCTTCCAAGACCTTGCCTTGAACCTGCTGGAGAGCTATACTGACCGCTCTGTCAAGCCCAATTTGGACCTTTTCCATATGCCTGTGCTCTGGCTCATTGCCTATGTAAATGCTTCCTGCGAGGGCAACTGCCCCCAGTGTGCCTAAAGCTGTGAGGATAGCTAATGTCTTCCTCATGTTAGCACCTCCTAAGGGTTTTGATAGTTATAGAATAGTTTCCAAAGATTAACCATAAATTAACTACGGTATATATTCTCCACTTATGGTGCGAATGCTTTTGTATGTCCTAAAAAGAAAGCCAAGCCTCTACCTGCTTAATTCCTTGCCAAGTCAATACTTTGGGTTCTCTCCTCAGAAAAGAGGAGAAAAAGGCTCTATCTTCTTCTAAAGCCTGCGGTAAAGCTACATGGAAGAATTCTTTTTGGCACTATGAGAAGAGTTTATGGCGTAGCCCTCTGGCTTCTTGCCTATGCATTAAGTTAACCCAAGTTGCAAGTTATTATAAAGTTAGATACCTCTCATAAACCTACTTCCCTAAATAAGCTGTATATAGTGCTTTTCTGTCAATTACAACTCAACTCAAAAGTCTCTCTTCCCTCAAAAGCTCCAAAACATCCCCAGAGTTTATTAACTTCTCTATCAAGGCATTTAAATATTCCCTGTCCCTTATGCCCTTCACCCTTACTTCTACACCTTCAGGAACTCGTCCGAGCTTGCCCCTTATAAGAGTCAACACTGTATCTTGCAATGCTCTTAAAAACCCTTCCTCATGCCCAATTTGTTTACCCTCCTCAAGACCAAGCCTATACAGAATATCCTTTCTCAACTTCCTCTTTGGCAGTTTTATATCCTCAGGTCTAACCACTATAGGCATGTGCCTAACCTCCTCAGACAGCCTTATCCTTAACTTAGGTCTTAACTCTGTCAATGTCAATAGCTTCATGATGTAGTCTTTTCTTTGTTCCTCTTCCATGCCTTCCATCGTCTCCAAAAGCTTCTCTATCAAATAGCCTTCATCCTCTACTTTGCACAAACATGCCATTATCCTATCTACAGGGTCTTGGCTCTCAAGTAGTATCTTGCAGTCTATCTGCCTTATGTCAAGTATTTCATACTTAAAGACTAAGTTCTTAATCTTGAGAGAGGACTTCATCCTGAGCTTTTCATTTCCCACATACACCACAAGCTGTTTTATGTTGTGTGTTTGATATTTTTCTGCTATGGCGGTATAGTAGCGTAGCATTCTCCAAGGCATGTTTGTATCGTTAAAGGATTGGAACTCCATATGCAGGATGCTTTCATCTTCAAGTCTTGCCAAGAAGTCCACTCTTAGCTCGGTGGATGGCAGGGATGTTGGCAATAGCTCTTTGATGGGGGCTGGAGAGAGGATTTTGCTAAGCCTATGAGGGACTTCCTCAAAGATGTCTTTGAGAGTTATATCTTTTGAAGACACAGAAAGATTATATCATCAAACAACTTTCTCCTCGTATCCCTTATGGTGGGCTCAAGGCTATTAATCACCCTATAACTTGCAACTTGCCTTAAGTTATCTTGTAAAGGTAGCTGTGGGGAAGGCAAGGGTAGGAAAGTAATCGCCCCTTTCAGTTTCAGACCATGCCTAAGAAATGGCTCATGGTGAAGGTTGAAATGAGAGGAATGAGGTTTTAGCTTGCTGAAATACATACATCAAAAACCATGTAGGGTTTTATATTAAAATATTATCCCATTTACCCTTTTGAGAGGTGAAGAGATGGAGCTTTTGGGATACGATTCCTGTGGTGTTGGGTTTGTATGTAATATAAGAGGTGAAAAAAGCCATCAGATAGTCCAATGGGGTATAGAGGCGGTAAAGAACCTCACCCATAGAGGTGCCATAGGTGGCGATGGCAAGACTGGAGATGGTGCGGGGGTTATGATTGAGATCCCTAAGAAATTCTTTGCGGATTGGCTATCTGAAGAAGGCTATGAGGTCTCTCACATAGACAATCTTGCGGTTGGCGTGGCTTTCCTTTACGAGGATGTAAGACCTCAAATAGAGGAGCACATAAGGAAGTCTCCCTTTTCTCTGGTAGCTTGGAGGGAAGTCCCAATAGATAAGTCTGCGGTGGGTGAGTCCGCCCTAAGGGTGATGCCAAAAATATTCCATCTTCTCTTGGATTCTGAGAAGGTCTCGGAAGAAAGAAGGGAGCTGGAGCTCTATCTCCTCAGAAGACGCATAGAGACGGACAAAAAGATAAAGGACAAGGTCTACTTTGCTTCCCTCTCCTCAAGGGTAATGGTCTATAAGGGAATGCTTGTGGCACCACAGCTGGATATTTTCTATCCAGAGTTAAAAGACCAAAGGCTTGAGTCCAGTTTCTGCCTTTTCCACCAGAGGTATTCCACCAACACCTTTCCAAACTGGAAGCTGGCTCAGCCCTTTAGGTATCTGGCTCATAACGGCGAGATAAACACCATATTGGGCAACAGAAACTGGATGAGGGCTATAGAGCACGAATTGGAGCATGAGCTTTTTGGAGAGAATATAAAGCTCGTAAGACCTTTGGTTTCTTATGAGGAGAGCGATTCTGCCTCTTTGGACAGGGTTTTTGAACTCTTGGTGCTTGTGGGCTATAGCCCTGAGCATGCCATAAATATGCTTATACCACCCGCTTGGGAAGGTGTGCCTTGGCTTCCAGAGGAAGTGAAAGAGTTTTTTGAATACCAGTCTCTCTTGATGAAACCTTGGGATGGACCTGCCAGCATTGCCTTTACCGACGGTAGAAAGATAGGAGCACACCTTGATAGAAACGGTCTAAGACCTGCCAGGTATGTGCTCACTGAAGATGGCATCTTGGTGCTTGGCTCTGAGGTGGGTATGGTGGAACTCTCGGGCAGAAGGCTTCTCAAGAAGGGAAGGCTTGGACCTGGCGATACCCTCGTGGTGGACCTTTCAACAGGTGAGGTTAAGGAAACAGAGCAGATACTCAAGGAGCTCTCTTCTCAAAAGCCTTACGGAGAGTGGCTAAGAAAACATCTCCTTAGGCTGTCTGAAATTATAAAGGACTACACTCTTCCAGAGTATGGAGAAGACCAAGAAAGGATAAGAAAACTCGTCACCTTTGGCTACACGCAGGAAGAGATAAAGAACGTGCTTGCCCCTATGGCGGAGGAGGGCAAAGAGATAACCTTTTCTATGGGTGATGACACCCCCATTCCACCCCTTTCAGAAAAGCCTGTATTACTCTTTAGATACTTTAAGCAAAGGTTTGCACAGGTCACAAACCCACCCATAGACCCCATAAGGGAAAGGGCGGTGATGTCCCTTAGGATGAACTTAGGGCACAAGAGAAACTTCCTAAAGGAAGAAGAAGAGCATGCCAAAAGGCTTCAGATAGATAGCCCCATACTCCTACCCTACCAGTTTAAAGCCCTTATGGAACAGAAGGAGTTTAAGGTGGCTTGGGTTCCCATAACCTATCCGAAAGAGAGAAGCTACTGCGTTGTGGAGCTCCAAGACCTTGCAGGAGAGAGGAGAATAACGGACATACTCTACGATGCCATGTATGAAGGCATTGCCATATGTGACCTAAGGCTTGGTGTGGAGATAGTCTGTAGGAGGGTAGAGGAGGCGGTAAGAGAGGGTGCAAACATTGTGGTTTTGTCCGATAGAAACATCTCAAAGCACAGGCTTGCGGTTCCGAGCCTTTTGGCGGTTTCTGCGGTCTTTAAATGGCTTTCTGAACGCGGGCTTTCTAACAAGGTCTCCCTTGTGGTAGAAACGGGCGAAGCCAGAGACACCCATCATATGGCTTGCCTTATAGGTTATGGTGCCTCTGCGGTCTATCCCTATCTTATGTATGAGCTTATCTGGGAGCTTTGCAAAAAGGGTGAAGTAAAAGTCCCATACGAGCAGGCTATTTTCAACTACAAGAAGGCTCTTGAGGATGGGCTTTTGAAGATAATGTCCAAGATGGGTATTTCCACCCTCAACTCCTATCAAGGTGCAAGGATATTTGATACGGTATGCTTGAATAGGGATTTTGTGGAGGAATACTTCCCCGGCACGCCTGTGACCCTTGAAGCGGACGGTATTTTTGAAATTCAGAATAGTCTCCTTGCAAGGCACGACGCAGGATACGAGACAGAGAAGCCAGAGCTTGACTACGGCGGAGAGATGAAGTTCAGAAAGGGTGGGCAGTGGCACGCATGGTCCCCCTTTGTGGTTAGAGCACTGCACAAGTTTTTAGAGACAAAGAATTACGAGGACTACAAGGAGTTTTCACGCATAGCCAATGAAGAGCATCCCACCTTTATAAGGCATCTTCTTGACTACAAGAGAGCGGAAAAGCCCATTCCCATAGAGGAGGTGGAACCCATAGAGAGCATACTCAAGAGGTTCGTCACAGGGGGTATGTCTTTGGGTGCCTTGTCTCCAGAAGCCCATGAGGTGCTCGCAGAAGCCTGCAACAGGCTCGGTATGAAGAGCAACTCTGGAGAAGGAGGAGAAGACCCAGCAAGATATTGGACCATAAAGAACTCTGCCATTAAGCAGGTAGCCTCTGGTCGCTTTGGTGTGACACCCACCTACCTTGCCTCTGCAAAGGATATAGAGATAAAGATAGCTCAAGGAGCAAAGCCCGGAGAAGGCGGACAGCTCCCTGGTAAAAAGGTCAACGAATACATAGCGAGGCTCAGGCATGCACAACCGGGCATTACCTTAATCTCTCCACCTCCCCATCACGATATATACTCCATTGAAGACCTCGCCCAGCTCATAAACGACCTAAAGGAGTCCAACCCTCAGGCAAAGGTGTGCGTCAAACTTGTGGCAGAAACCGGGGTGGGAACTGTTGCAGCGGGCGTGGCAAAAGCCTATGCGGACATCATCCAGATAAGCGGTGCGGAGGGTGGCACGGGCGCAAGCCCATACTCCTCTATAAAGAACGCAGGAAACTACTGGGAGATAGGGCTTTCTGAAACCCAAAGGGTGCTTATGGAAAATGGTCTGAGGGACAAGGTAAGGCTTAGGGTGGATGGTGGTATGAGAACTGGTAGAGATGTAATAATATCCGCACTTCTTGGTGCTGAAGAGTTTGGCTTTGGCACTGCAGCCATGATAGCGGAAGGTTGTGTTATGGCAAGGCTCTGCCATACCAATCAGTGTCCCACTGGCGTAGCCACCCAAGACCCCAAATACAGAGAGAAGTTCAAGGGCAGAGTGGAAAATGTTATGGCATACTTTAGAGCGGTAGCCCAAGAGGTAAGAGAAATTCTCTCACAGATGGGTGTGAGGTCTCTTGAGGAAATAATAGGAAGGAGAGACCTGCTTGAGGTGAAAACCTACGACCACATACCCGGCTCAAAGAGGGTAAAACTTGAAGAGTTCTTAAAAGAAGGCTATCCAAAGGATAAACCACTAAGATGTCTACAGGAGAGAAACGACAACCCAAGAAGGAGCGAGCTGGCAAAAAGGCTTGAAGAGGAGGTCCTGCCATACATAGAAAAGGGAGAGAGGTTTTATGGAGAATACACCATAAGGAACGTAGACAGGAGCGTCCCAACAAGATTGGCTTACCATATTGCGGTCAGATACAGGGACGAAGGTCTTCCAGAGGATACCATACAGTTAGTCTTTAGAGGCACAGCAGGGCAGAGCTTTGGTGCTTTTAACCACAAGGGCATGTCTCTGACCCTTATCGGCGATGCCAACGACTACGTGGGTAAGGGCATGCACGGTGGAAGGATAGTGATAAGGGCTGAGGGTGTGGAGGATACGCATAATCATGTGATAATGGGTAATACTTGTCTCTATGGAGCAACGGGCGGAGAGCTATTTGCAAGCGGAAGGGCAGGAGAGCGTTTTGCGGTAAGAAACAGCGGTGCAATAGCGGTAATAGAAGGTGCGGGTATGCATTGCTGTGAATATATGACAGGTGGTGTGGTGGTAGTGCTTGGCAGTGTGGGAGTGAACTTTGGAGCAGGTATGACAGGTGGCTACGCATACGTGTTGGATGAAGACATCCAAGATAAAATAAACACAAGCTATGTATTTGCAAGAAACCTTACAGAGCAAGAAAGTGAAGAGCTAAAAAATCTCATAGAAAGGCACTACCAATACACGGAAAGCCCTTGGGCAAAGCACATTCTTGAAAACTGGGAAGAGTTCTCAGAAAGGTTCAGAAAGGTAGTCCCTCTTGAGCAATGCAAGAGAGACCCCTATGGAGTTTCTGACCAGTGTGAAGTGGAGGTTAAAAAATAAGCTGTTAAAATAAGCCTGTGGCTAAAAGGCTCAGGCTCTTTTCCTTTGCTCTATACGATACAGGAGAGACCATATTAGGTGCTTTGGTCTTTTCTACCCTCTATCCCCTTTACATAACAAAGCACATAGATGTTAAGACCTATTCACTTTTCTACGGCTTTGCCTTTTTTCTCTCTTTTGTTATGGCACTGCAACTTGGCAAGCTCGCAGACAAAAGAGGCTGGAGAAAGAGGTTTTTCACTATCTTTAGCCTTTCTATCCCTACCCTGTGTCTTATGCTTTTTGCTTCCTTTGAAAAGCCCTTGCTTAACTTTCTCCTTTATCTTGTTTTGGCGATTTTTCACCAGCAAGCCCTTGTTTTTTATAACTCTCTCCTTAAGTCCTTT
This sequence comes from Hydrogenobacter sp. T-8, assembly GCF_011006175.1. Classification (NCBI taxonomy): domain Bacteria; kingdom Pseudomonadati; phylum Aquificota; class Aquificia; order Aquificales; family Aquificaceae; genus Pampinifervens; species Pampinifervens florentissimum. The sequence goes on from NZ_CP048795.1 coordinate 144,321, forward strand.
GAGACAAAGGGTTTTGCCTCTGGCTTTGGTGTTGCCCTTGGTTATGTAGGCTCTGCAACCGCCCTTATATTTCTTGCTCCAAGTCTTAGCCTGCCTATGGCTTTTCTGTGGGTTGCTTTCATATTTTTCTTCCTTTCTCTTCCTTCCCTCCTAAGCCTTTCAGAGCCTGCAGGCAAGCAAGAGATAAAGCTCCTTGAGCTTATCAAAGACAAGGGCTTTATCCTTACTATGGCTTCCATGCTCTTTCTTATGGAGCTTGCTCATACCATGATAGCCATGATGGGTGTGTATTTAAGAGAGGTCTACGGGCTTTCACAGGAAGACATATACAAAACCATTGGCTTTTCAGCGCTTGGTGGAGTTTTTGGAGGTCTCCTTTTTGGAAGGTTAACGGACAAACTCTCTGCCAAAAGGCTTTTTCCTATTGGCTTTCTTCTGTGGAGCGTCTTTTTGCTCTCTCTTTACATAACACCCAAAGAATTTCTTTTGCCTCTTGGGTTTTTTGCAGGTCTTTCCTTAGCACATCTTTGGACCACTTCAAGGGTATTTATAATTGAGAGGTTCTCAGGAGCACATGTGGCAGTGAGGTTTTCCTTCTATTCTCTAAGCGAGAGGATAGCCTCAAGCCTTGGTCTTGTGCTGTGGTCCTTTTTCTTGTTCATAACGGGAGAGGACTACAGACTGTCCGCCTTGCTTATGATAGTGTTGCCAGCTTTTGGTTTTGTGCTGTACCTTTTCTCAAACAGGCTCTTTGAGATAAATAGGCTCTAAAAGCATAGGCTCATCGCCCATATAACCTTCAGAAAGTCTCCTATAAGCCCAGAGACCACCATATAGAGAAAAGGGAAAATACTCAAGTTGTATATCTCCGATAGACTGGACCGCAAGACCCACAAGAGGAACTTCTGGCTTTTTATCTAAGGTAAATATCTCACTTACGCTTGAGCCTTTGCAGAGCCTACAAAAAACATTACTGCTAACTTTCAAAGCAACCACTTTTTCCTCTGGAGCTTTCACAAAAAGACATAACATCATAAGATTTTCATAACCAACAATAGGCTTTCTTTCCAGATAAGCCAAAGTTTTCATAAAGGTTATACCTATCCTAAGGGAAGTGAGATAGCCCACTCCTAAGGAAACTGCAAAGGCATCCACACTCTCTGGCTCTATCTTAAGCTCCCTCAAAAGGCTTGGCAGATGCTGAAGGGTCTTTTTATTGTCATCTACAAGATGGTGCAAGACCACCTTACCATCTTCTATAAGGGTGAGGTTTGTAAAGGAAAAGGAAGTGTCCAAGGACAGTAGCCTCATCTTATACTATCATACATGATGCTCTTTGATATGGAAAAGCCTCAAGGTTTTGACCCCTATGAGGTGCTTACGAAATTAGTTATCCCAAGACCCATAGCCTGGGTTTCCACCCTTAGCCCCGAAGGCACTCCAAACCTTGCACCTTTTAGCTTTTACAATGCGGTGTGTGATGAGCCACCTGTGGTGCTAATATCCATAAGCAAAGGAGAAGACAGCAAGAGAAAAGATACTGCAAGAAACATCCTTGCCACGAGGGAGTTTGTTATAAACTTTGTCTCTGAGGATTTGCTAAGGGAAGTGGAGCTAAGCTCAATAGCCTTCCCTCCAGAGGTTAGCGAGTTTGAGGTCTGCAGGCTACGAGAGGAAAAAGCCTACAAGGTAAAAGCTCCAAGGGTAGCAAAGGCACGAGCATGGCTTGAGTGCAAGCTACTAAAACATGAAGAGCTCTTTGACTATGACCTTATCTTTGGACAGGTGGTTTTTGCAGGTGCGGAAAGCCTTGAAGTGGACTCTCTAAAGCCTGTTGGCAGGCTCTCTGGAAAGTTTTGCAAAATAGTTGAGATAAATCAAAGCTAAAACCCACCTTAAGGCTAAAATATTTATCATGGCTAAGGTAAAGATAAACGGAAAGGTGCTTGATATACCAGTGGGTGAAAAGTTTGGAGACTATCACCATGAGATAGAAAAGGCGGGTGTGGAGTTTGGATGCACCGACGGTCAATGTGGTGTGTGTGTTTGCACCGTTTTGAAAGGGCTTGAGTGTCTTGCGGAACCTTCAGAGCAGGAAGAGGAAACCCTATGGAGGATAGGAGAATACGAAGAGACTCGCAGGCTCACCTGCCAGCTGGTAATAGAAAAAGAGGGCTGTGAAATAGAGTTAGAAACCGATTAACAGGTGCACTCCTTTACACCCAGCTTTCTGTAGAGAGACACCACTGGACACCAGCCTGTAAAGGCGGACTGAATCTGGTTTATAGCCATAAACACTATAAAGGCTTTCCAGAACCAGTGGATGTCCGCAGGGAGTATAGCAATTAGAAACACAAGCAAAAGCACTCCACCAGAAGTAGCCCTCAAAGCTCTATCCATAGTCATGTTTTTACCTCCTTTCTTAAGTTTATAAGAATATTCTAATAAAGCTTTGCACTTTGTCAAGGCTACAGCGAGCTTTTGTGAGATAATTTTTCTATGCATCCCATATTGGAAAAGGTAAGGCTTTCAGAAGACGCATGTCTTTTAAAGGTTCATGCGGTCCATGTGTCTAAGGCGGAGCCAGGGCAGTTTGTAATGGTTCAGTATACAAAGCTATCGGAGTTAGTCCCTCTTGCCATACTTGAGACCTTTCAAGAAGGCTTTTCTTGTCTTGTAAAGGCGGTGGGTAGGTCCACCCTTGAGATATTGGAGGAGGCGGAGAGTTTTCAGTATGTGGCAGGACCTCTTGGCAAACCATTCCCAGTAGAAAAATACGGAAAGGTGTCCTTTTACGCCTACTCTTGGGGTATTGCACCTATTTTAAACGTGGCGAAGGCTCTAAAATCTGCAGGCAACAGACTTTTCCTTCAGGTAGTATCTGAAGAGTTTTATCTAAGGGATAGGTGTGAAGCACTTTTTGACGAAGTAAGGCACTCCGAGGATATACTAAACTTTGAGGCAGACCTTGTAGTATCCGCAGGGAGCAATAGGCTTTCATACCAACTTACCCAGCTCTTTCCTCAAACACCCATCATAAGCATGGTTAACACCCATATGCTTGATGCGGTAGGTCTTTGTCTTGTATGTAGAGTTTTGGTGGATGGTAAATACGCCCTTGCCTGCAGCGATGGTCCTTGGTTTGATGCCCACAAGGTTGACTGGGAAAATCTTATGGCAAGGGAAGAGAGCTACAAGGAGCAGGAAAGGATAGCCTTTGAAGAATACCTAAAGACACTCAAGAGGAAAAGGGCAATTAATGTAAACTTATAAAGGTAAAAGAACCACATACTTATTAACCTCACATTGTGTGGGGTGAAGGAGGGTAGATATGTTATACATAGTAAAAGCACACACTGCAATGCTTTGCTTGTTTATTCTATTAACAGCTCCAGTTTTTGCCCAAGAAGGACCAATCCCTCAAGGAGAAGGTAAAGGAGGTGTTAAGATTGGACCAGGCATTATAATACCTTTTATACTAATACCCACTATCCTCAAGAAACTGAAGGAGGGAAAGGAACAACCTCTTACGTATGAAGTACTTGATAAAAAGCCTATTAACATATCCCAAAGTGGGAACAACTATATTATAGACTGGGTAGTTTACTATGCCAACAACACGAATTCCGTTCAGAATGGCATAACTATATCTGATGGTCCTATAAACAGCATAATCCCAGGCTCTTTGCAACAACCGGCAGGATGGACCGGCTCATTAAATCCAACAAACATTATAGCGACATGGACAGGAAATGCACCACCAATAAATGGGTATATGACTGCAACTGTAAGCACACAAATGGCTTCTACCTTTAATGTGACAGGTGGTGGAGATGGCTATAGGGCTTTCCCTTATAGACATATGTCTTCTGGTGGTAAGCTAAGGATCTACTTTATAAATCATCACGAGCCTATGTTTTCGAACATAAACACAGGTCAAATTTTTAAGTGTGTTGATACCCTAACAGGAAATTACTGCACTGGCTTTCCTAAAATTCTTCCAAAGGGTGATAACTCTGGGAAATTTTCCTCGTCTGGTATGTACAATGAAGAGTACTATATTGATAGTTCTGGAAAATTTTACTACGCTGTTACAGCTAATGATAAGGAATTTGGACTTGGGTGTTATAATCTTGAAACAGATACAGAATGCGGTTTTTACAGGCTTGGTGTAAATCCAACGAAGACATGGTCTTATGTAAAGGGTCCATGGAAGGTAGGAAATGAATTATACATGGTAGGTGGGGACTACAAGCTGTATTGTTTAGATGCAATAAACCCGGCTAACTTCTGCTCTGGATTGAGCAGTTATCAAACGGGGTTTAGTTTTCCAGCCAGTTCTTTCCTAGACCCTAATGCGGTGGGTACAACAATCTCACCAAACATGAGTTTTGGTCCCGGCATTTTTGGAGAAGTTATCGGCAAAAAGCTTTACTTTATAACGGATAGCCATGCTAATGCCATACCTAAGACCATAAGAGCCTTTTGTTTTGATACATTGTCAAAAACTTCCTGTGCTGGTTGGACGGTTTCATCACAAGTTCACAATTCTCCAATGACTTATCCAAGAATCTGGGCATCCTTTATTTACTATGACAATGCAATGAATCCTATACATCTGTGCACCAGACTAAATGGTACATACCAATATTGCTTTAGTTTGTCCAACGGTTTACCCTCTTCACCTCCTACTGTCTTTGGGGGCTTTTCCTTGGGCACAGGGTTTGGTGCGGAAGTTACTGTGGGTTCAAGGACATACTTTCCAGATTTTATGTATCAAGCGGGAAGTTTTAATTATGGTCGAGTCCTCTGTTGGGATTGGTCAACTGGCTCACCCTGCATGCCCAACTGGGAATACAAGAGTTGGACACACCCGTTTAAGGGAAATCCCAGAGACTATACTACAAACATAGACGACAGAGGATGTATATGGGTTGTCGGAGATAACTCTCCTGCCATTTGGTATTTTGACCCTAATAAGCCTTTAGATAAGAATGGTCACGCCAGTAAATGTGAAGAAAAAAACGCCATGCAAATTTTCGTATTCAAGCCCTGGCAATACTGTTCTGGACCAAAACCCTTTATATGGACAGGCGTGGAGATAGCTAACGCGTCTCTATCTGATTTTACAAAACTTTTAATAAAAGTAAAGGACAGTTCTAACAATATCATATTTACCTATGACTGCGTAGTTAATAACAGTCTAAATGCCAACCTTGCCAGTATAGTATCACAAACAAACGGACAGCCCTTAAATGTGGAAGTGGAGTATACTCTGGCTAGCGGTAGCAATCTGAATAATTTTGAGCTGAGAGCCTATTACCATGCTTCGCCTCTTGAATTCTGCTATAAGAGCCAGCATAATTGCCTTCAGGACGTGGTCAAAAACATAGTTAATGTATCGGGAGTTGAGCAAGCTCCTAAGGTGGAAGTTGAACTTCCAAAGCCTCAGTCCTGCCCCGTGGTCGGTGAAGATGGTCAAGGAAGTGGTCAGCCAAGTGGACCGGGTAGTGGGAGTCAAGGAGGTTCTGGCGGTGGTATGGGCTCTGGATTGGGAGGTGCTCTTCTTAGCCCAGTGCCTTTGCCTGAAGGTGGTATCCTTGGTTCTGGTAGTGCCTTAGAGGGAGCTGGTGGGACAGCTCCACTGTCTGGTGTTGGTGGAAGCGGTGCACAAGTTGTAGAAAAAGATGGTAAGGTGCATATAATTCCAGAAACCAAGCAAAGGTGCTACTGGAGACCAAAAGCGACCGCTCCAGCCAAGCCTAAAGAGGAAACCATTACCAAAAAGCCTGTAGTTTCCAAGAAGAAGCCAGTAAGAAAAGAACCCATAACCTCTGGCACAAAAACAGCCAAAGCTCATATGCCTGTCAAAAAACCTGTTAAAAAACCTTTAGTTCCGCCTAAAGCTCAACCTGCTAAGGGAGCGGACATGGAATACGTGTGTGAACCAGAAAAGTAGAAACTAAGATTGGGGGAGGGGGTTAGAGCTTACACACTGTGTTAAATTTGAGAATTATAATCTTGTATCATGCAAGAACAATACGATAAATTCAGGGAGTATGTTGAGGAGCTTGAAAAGTGCAGGAAAGAACTGGAGAACCTAAGGTTTGAAAATAACTCAATGCACGAAAAGATATATAGACTTGAAATGGAAAAAAGTTCCCTCAAGGAAAAGGTTGAAAAGCTGACAGAATATATAGGAAACATAGAGCAAGTTTCAAGAAACAAAGACCAGATAATATCCTCCCTATCACAAGAGCTAAGTAGTTATAGAAAACTGCTTATAGCTCTTATTATGCTTATCCTTTTATTATTGCTTATAGTTGTTTACCTATCACTGCAATGAAAAAACTTATTGTAATACCCGCAAGACTTAGCTCCACAAGGCTAAGGGAAAAGCCTCTTATTTCCATACTTGGCAAACCATTAATAAGATGGGTAGTGGAAGGCTGTTTGAAGACTAAGGAGAGGGTAATCTTGGCTACAGACAGCGAGAGAATATACGAAGTGGTAAAAGACCTTCCTGTGGAGGTAAAGTTTACACCCTCTGACCTACCCTCTGGAAGCGACAGAGTTGCCTATGTGATAAGAGATGAGAAGGTAGACTGCGTAATTAACTATCAAGGTGATGAGCCCTTTGTATACGAGGAAGACATCCAGAGACTTTTCCACGCCCTTGAGGACCACCCTGTGGCCACCCTTGCCATAAAGGACCCACATGCCTACAAAGACCCCAACTCGGTAAAGGTAGTCCTACGTCAAGACCACACCGCCCTATATTTCTCAAGGTCTCCCATACCATACATGAAAACTTCTTCAGACCTCTATCCGCTAAAGCATGTAGGCATTTACGCTTACAGAAAGCAAACCCTTTTGGAGTTTACCACCTTGCAGAAAAGCACACTGGAGACCTTAGAAAACCTTGAACAGCTCCGCCTTTTAGAGGCAGGCTACAGCATAAAGGTAATTCTTACCAAAAACTACTATCATGGAGTAGACACGGAAGAAGATATAAGGCTTGTAGAAAGAGAGCTCTCCGCAAGGCTTTTTACGAACTCATAGTTTAGCTTATGTCCGCCAAGATAGGAAAAAACCTTGCCCTTTAGCCTAAAGCCCAGTAAGCTAAGGTCTCCGATAAGGTCCAAGAGTTTATGCCTTATAGGCTCGTCCTTTGACCTCATGCCCTCTGGGTTGTAGACAAAACCATCACCTATAACCACTGCGTTCTTTAAACTCCCACCCTTTGCAAGCCCATTCTGGAGCAGAAGCTCCACATCCCTGTCGTAGCAAAAGGTCCTTGCAAAGACCACCTCTTTTGCATTTCCACAGTATTGAGCGATGCCTTCCTCAAGGATACCCTTTACATAGCCTTTGTATGACGCACAAAAGCCTTCGTAGGGTTTTGCCTGTATATATCCCCTACAGTTTCTGACCTCAAAAGACTCTTTTATCTCCAAAAACCTTGCCTTTTCCTCAAGCTCAAGGGTTAAGTTTTTCAAGGTTTTATAAAAGTAATAACCGCTCCCGTCAAGTATAGGGACTTCATGTCCTTTTATGAACTCAATTGTAAGGTTGTCCACACCTAACATATAAAGAACCGCAAGCAGATGCTCTACCGTGCTAACCTTTACACCATCCTTTCCAAGCACGGTGGCATGGTCTGTACCTTGCACATATCTGTAATTGGCGGGTATGTATGTCCCTTTTACAAGAAACCTTATGCCCGTGTTTTCGCCCTCTGGATGGAGAACTATTCTTGAAACCTCACCGCTATGGATACCAATGTCTTCAAACTCTACATCTTTCAGAATAGTTTTCTGTTTCATCTTCATAATACCTTATGCAAAATTTATGCCAAACCTCTTAGGAGCTCCACCACCCTTTCAATAGAAGGCTTATCAGGAGTAAGGCACTTTAGCCCTATTTCCTTCTCAAAGAAAGCCTTTGTAGTTTTGCCAATGCATACCACTTTTATGGGTTCTAAAAGGATTATGACTTCTTCCTTTTGCAAGTTTGCAAGAAGACCCTTGACCGCAGAAGGACTTGCGAAAACTATAGCGTCCGCAGTGGAGAGCTTACTAATGAGCTCTTCCTTTTGGTATAACTTTGGCTTTATGGTGTATACATCTAAAGCATGCACCTCAAAACCGAGAGCCTTTAAACCTTCCATTACTTCCTCTCTTCCTATGGCAGACCGTGGCACAAGCACCTTTCCCTTAAAACCCCTAAATATTTTCAAAAGCTCTTCTCCATAGTAGTTCTCTGGCATAGCCCAGACCTTGTAGCCATGCTCTTCTACCGTCTTTTTAGTCTTTTCACCTACCACCACTATCTTCTCCCCTTTGAGCCTAAACTTAGAAAGGAATGCCTTTACCGCCCTTGGGCTTTGAAAGACTACAAAGTCAAAGCTCTCCTTTGGAGGCTCAAAGTCAAGAAACTCTTCTTCAATGAGAGGTAATTCCAAGACTTGAAAGCCAGCTCTTTCAAAGATGGGTCTATCCTTTTGTATATCCTCCTTGCTTCTGGTGAGGGCTATCCTTTTGAGCATGGATGAATATAATTTAACTCCATGCCCTCCTACAAAGAGCTTCTTGGAAAGATTGACATCGTGGATGTGATCTCCTCTTACATAGAGCTAAAAAGGGTGGGTAACAACTACACCGCAAGGTGTCCTTTCCATCCTGATGACACGCCTTCCTTTTATGTATCACCTTCAAAGGGTATCTTTAAGTGCTTTGGCTGTGGTGTGGGAGGCGATGCGGTTAAGTTTGTGAGCCTGTATGAAAACATAGACTACTGGGAAGCCCTTGAGAAATTAGCAAAGAGGTATGGTATAAAGATAAACCTTAAAAGAAAGGAAAAGGACAGCCAACTTCTTCTGGCTTTCCAAAGGGTTGCGGAGTTTTATCATGAGGAATTGAAAAACAGCGAAGTAGCTATCCAATACTTACAAAGTAGAGGTATAAACTCAAAGACCATAAGCAAATTCCAGCTTGGCTTTGCAGGGAACACAGAAAATATGATAAGGCTACTTAAAGAAGAGGGTCTTCTTGAAGTTTATGAAAAAAGCTCAAACCTTATAAAAATTGACGAAAGCGTATACAAGGACCTTTTCAGAAACAGACTAATAATCCCCATAAGGGATATAAAGGGCAATGTAGTAGCTTTTGGAGGCAGAAGTCTTGATGGAAGTCATCCTAAGTATGTGAACTCTCCAGAGTCCGAGGTTTTCAAAAAAAGGTCAACCCTCTTTGGTCTTTTTGAAGCAAAGGAATACATAAGGGAATCCCAGCAGGTAATTATTGTAGAAGGCTACTTTGACCTTATGAGCCTTTGGCAAGAGGGTATAAGGAATTGCACCGCACCTCTTGGCACAGCACTTACAGAAGACCATGCCCACGTGCTTTCTAAAATGGCGAGAACTGTCATACTTCTTTATGACGGAGACCAGGCTGGTAGGAGGGCGATACGGTCTTCTGTGCCACATCTTCTAAGGGCTAAGATAGAAGTAAGGGTTGTATACCTTCCAGAAGGGGAAGACCCAGACTCCTTTGTGAGAAAGGACTCAAAACTATTGAGGGAGATGCTTAGCTCCTCTGTATCTGTGGAGGAGTCCCTGCTTGAAGAGATAAAAAAGGGCAATCGTGAAGCCTTTGAGGACCTAATTTACTTTTGTGGCTTTATACCGGATGGTGTTAGGAGGTTTGAACTCCTCAAGGAAGTTTCAAAGATAACCGGTCTTCCCATTACAAGCCTTCAGGATAGAATTCCTAAGGTGGAGCTAAGGTCAAAGAAGGAAAAAATAGACCTTAGCTATCATGAAGCGGTTCTCCTCGCTGGGCTCTACAAGTTTGGTTTTGAAGGTGTAGACCTTGAGAATTTAAAGCTCTCCCCCCAGGCTATGGAAATGTTGGAAGCCCTCCAAAAAGGTGAATATCACCTTCTACCGGACTACATAAAGAATTTCAGAGCTTATGACCTTGAAAGGGCTTTTCAAGAAAGTTTTAAGGTGCTGAGCTCCGTGGAGGAGAGTTTTACCGTGAGCTTTGAAGAGCTTAGAAGGATGAGCAAGGAGCAACCCAGAAAAATCAGGCTTAGGAAGTGATATATTTTATATCATGGAAAAGGTTTTCATCTATGACACCACTTTGAGAGATGGTTCCCAAGCGGAAGGTGTGAACTTTTCCCTTGAAGACAAACTGCGTATATTCCAGAAGTTGGATGAGTTTGGTATAGACTACATAGAGTGTGGATGGCCCGGTGCAAACCCAAAGGATACTATACTTTTTGAAAGGTTAAGAAAATACAAACCTCAACACTCAAAGGTGGTAGCCTTTGGCTCTACCAGAAGACCTACAAAGAAAGCAGAGGAGGACCCACAGTTAGAAAACCTTATAAAGTCTGGTGCAAGGGTTATAACCATCTTTGGCAAAAGCTGGGATTTTCACGTAACAGAAGCATTAAAGACTACCCTTGAAGAAAACCTCTCCATGGTCTACGACTCTGTAAGGCTCCTTAAAGACCACGTGGAAGAGGTTATCTTTGATGCGGAGCACTTCTTTGATGGATACAAGCACAACCCCGGGTATGCCCTTGAGGTTTTAAAATCTGCCCTTGAAGGGGGTGCGGACTGGCTTGTGCTATGTGATACCAACGGAGGTTGTTTGCCTCACGAAGTTTACGAGATAACCAAAAAGGTAAAGGAAACCTTCCCCACAGCCAAGATAGGCATACACGCCCACAATGACTCCGAGACAGGTGTTGCCAATTCCCTTATGGCGGTTTTGGCAGGTGCAAGACAAGTGCACGGCACTATAAACGGTATTGGAGAAAGGACAGGCAACGCAAACCTCTGTTCCATAATTCCAAATCTTCAACTAAAGATGGGTTTTTCCGCTGTGCGAGAGGAAAGCCTAAGGAAACTAACAGAGCTGAGCCATTTTATCTCAGAAATATCCAACATGCCCCTTCCAAAGAATATGCCCTATGTGGGTGAAAGTGCCTTTGCCCACAAGGCAGGAGTGCACGCCTCTGCGGTTCTCAAGCATGCAAGCACCTACGAGCACATAGACCCTGCCCTTGTGGGAAACAGGAGAAAGGTTACAGTATCAGACCTATCGGGCAAAAGCAATATCCTATACAAACTTAGAGAGATGGGCATTGAAGTAGAAGAGAGGTCTCCTGAGCTTTTAAAACTCGTTGAGAAGATAAAGGAACTTGAGAAGGAAGGATACCACTTTGAAGCGGCGGAGGCTTCCTTTGAGCTCTTATGCAAAAGGCATTTCGGTCTCGTAAGAGACTACTTTAACCTTGATGCTTATAGGGTTCTAATAGCTAAGAGAAGCACAGATAACCTGCCAGTGTCCGAAGCAACGGTCAGGCTCTTTATAGAAGACATAAAACAGCATACCGCAGCCTTAGGTAATGGACCAGTAAGTGCCCTTGATAGAGCCCTTAGAAAAGCCCTTGAGGAGTTCTATCCAAGCCTTAAAGAGGTTCAGCTTATAGACTATAAGGTTAGGATAGTAAACGAGTCAGAGGGCACTTCTGCAAAGGTTAGAGTCCTTATAGAGTCCACAGATGGAAGAAGAAAATGGGGGACTGTGGGGGTCTCAGAAAATATAATAGAAGCGTCCTGGATAGCTCTTACAGACAGCTTGATTTACAAACTTCATAAGGATGAAGAGGAAGGTATAATTTAGAGTTATGAGAAGGTGGCTATTTCTCATACCCTTTCTGCTCTCTATGGCAGAGCCGGTCAAGGATAGCAAGCTAAGGGTGGAGCTTGAAGACAGGGATGGCTTGAAGCACAGTCTTAGAGGTCTTGTATGCAACGGTAGGAACCACTTAAGAGTTAGAGAAGGGAAGGTAGAATATGCGGTTAACTTTCCAAGCCTCAGGTCTATTGAAGTTCTCAGTCAAGATGGACCACAGTTGAAGGTCAGGCTTTCCTTTAAGGACGGTCCATCAAAAGACTACTTTATACCAGCAAACACATACTGCAAAGGGAACTCGCAAGCTGGTGAGGCAGGGTTTTACCTTAGGGATATTAAGACTATATTTATCAAAACGGAGGAAAAATGAAGATGAGTAGGTTTAAGCTCTTTGGTCTCTTTTTTGCGACATTCGTTGTGGGTTTCTTACTGGGAAGTGCAGGTGCATCTCAAGGTAGCAAGCAAGAAGACGAATACAGATACTTTAGGATGTTTACCGATGTGTTTCGCACTGTCAAGGAAAATTATGTAGGGGAAGTCAATACAAAGGAGCTTATATACGGGGCTCTTAACGGAATGCTCAAATCCCTTGATCCCTTTTCTGCCTTCTTTACTCCAGAGCAGTACAAAGAATTCAGGCAGGAAACAGAAGGGGAGTTTGGCGGTGTGGGTATAGAAATAGGTATGGATAAGGGAAGACCCATAGTTATATCACCCATAGAAGGCACGCCAGCCTATAGGGCAGGCATAAAGTCTGGTGACCTAATTATTGAAATAGATGGCGAAGACACCTCCAACATGAACTTGATGGACGTGGTAAGAAAGATAAGGGGCAAGCCAGGAACCAAAGTAACTCTAACTATAATGAGAAAGGGAGTGGACAAACCTATAAAGGTTGAGCTTGAAAGGGCGGTTATAAAGGTTGAAAGCGTCAAATGGACAAAGGTTCAGGATGTGGGATACATAAGGCTCTCTCAGTTTACAGAAGGTGCAGGTAGAGATGTGGAAAGGGCAGTGAGAAGTTTAATATCCCAAGGTGTAAAGGGGATAGTGCTTGACCTTAGAAACGACCCCGGTGGGCTTCTAACAGAAGCCATAAATGTCTCTGAGGTCTTTCTAAAAGAAGGCAAGCTCGTGGTCTATACAAAAACAAAAAACGGAGAGGTGACAAGATACTTTTCAAGGAAAAAGCCGGTGCTTCCAGAAAGCGTTCCTCTTGTTGTCCTCATAAACAAGGGTTCAGCCAGTGCGTCAGAGATAGTGGCGGGTGCACTACAAGACCACAAAAGGGCTATACTTGTAGGTGAAAGGAGCTTTGGAAAGGCGTCTGTGCAAAACATAATACCTCTTGAGGATGGCTCCGCCATAAAGCTAACAGTAGCCCACTACTACACACCCTTAGGAAGGCTCATAGACAAAAAAGGTATACAGCCAGATGTGGAGGTTAAAGTTTCGGAAGAGCAAGAAGAAAAGCTACAAGAAACCATAAGGCAAAAAAGGCTTCAGGGTGTAACTGGCGTTATAGTTGAGCCAGAGCTTGACCCACAGCTAAAGAGGGCTATAGAAATAATCAAATCCGGTCATAAGGGATATGCACACACTGGCGGTTGAAACCTCCTGTGATGAGACCGCACTTTGTATATACTCCGACCAAGAAGGAGTAATAGGAGACATAATACTTTCTCAAGCAAAGGTGCATTTTCCTTACGGTGGAGTAGTGCCTGAACTTTCTGCAAGGGAACACACGAAAAACCTTCTACCCCTTCTGGACAGACTCTTGAAAGAGACGAGTTTTGACCTAAAAAAGATAGACTTTATCTCCTTTACTCTTACACCTGGACTTATCCTCTCTTTGGTGGTAGGTGTGAGCTTTGCCAAGGCTTTGGCTTACGCCTTAAGGAAACCCCTTGTCCCAGTCCACCATCTGGAAGGGCATATATACTCCGTTTTTCTTGAAAAGCCAGTAAGCTATCCCTTTCTCGCTCTTATAGTCTCTGGAGGGCATACAGACCTATACCTTGTGGAAAACTTTGGCAGATACCTTTTTCTTGGTGGAACCCTTGACGATGCGGTGGGAGAAAGCTACGACAAGGTGGCAAAGCTCATGGGACTTGGATATCCGGGTGGTCCCATAATTGACAGGCTTGCCAAAGAGGGTAAACCTATCTACAACCTTCCAAGACCTATGATAGAAGAGGATACTCTTAACATGTCCTTTAGTGGTTTAAAGACTGCGGTAAGAAGGCTTGTAGATACTCAGGAGTATTCAAAAGAAGACCTCTCCGCTTCTTTTCAAAAGGCTGTGATGGACATTTTGGAAAGAAAGGCACTTTTGGCGATGGAGAAAACTGGTGTAAGAAGGCTTGTGATAGTGGGTGGCGTGTCCGCAAATTCAGAGCTAAGAAGACGCTTTTTAGAACTCTCAGAAAGGTTTGGCTTTGAACTTCATATACCTCATCCGAGGCTTTCTACCGATAACGCTCAGATGATAGCCTATGCAGGGAAGGAAAGGTTTAAAAGGGGCATAACCGCACCAGAGGATATTAATCCAGAGCCTAATGTGCCTCTGGAGGTTTTTGGAAAGACTTGGAGTTGAATGATGGTATAATCAATATGAATCACAAAATGGTAAGAGAAGGGCGAATACGAGAAATATATAACGTTGCTTTGCAAGTGATAAAATACTTTGAGAGTGGGATAAGGTATTCTGAATTAAAAAGAGAAATATCAAAGAGACTACCAGAAGCTAACCCTAAAACCATAGAAAACGCATTGCACAGGCTTAGACAGGGAATACAAAAAGGTGTAGAGAAAAGAGTATCTATGCCAGAGAAGGGACTGTATGTGTGGAATGATAAACAAACGAGAAGTAAGCAAATCGTATATAAACCTAAAAATAGAGAGGAGGACTTTTACCAGCCTTTTGCTAATTATCTGGTAGAAGAGCTAAGCGAATGCACGAAGGCTGTTCCTCTTGGAGGAAACATCTTTCAAGACAAGTGGGGGACGCCTGACGTGATTGGTGTATATAGGTTTTCTGATATCGACCCTATAAAGCCACCTCCTGAGCTTATAACCGCAGAAATTAAAATTGCAATTGACACTGCCTCTCTTATAACAGCATTCGGTCAGGCTTGTAGCTATAAGCTCTTTAGCCACAAGGTGTACGTGGCTATCCCAGAGCAAGCGGGGCAGGAAGCTATAAGTAGGCTTGAATCGCTCTGCATTCTATTTGGAATAGGTCTTATACTTTTCAATTTTGAAGATCCAAATGACCCACAGTTTCAAATAAGAACCAGGGCTCAAAAGAGCGAACCAGACTACTACTATTTGAACCAATACTTGAGGAGGCTACCAGAGGATAAAAAAAGGGAACTTTTCGGATGAGCTTAAGCGAACTTTTCCACCTTATACCCCCTCAAAAACTCCTCTCCACTCATAACCTTTCCCTTTGGAGATACAAGCTCAAGCACCTCAACCGCACCCTTTCCACAGGCAACTAAGAGTTTTTTCCTATCAAGAACCTCTCCTGGGTTTCCTTGAGCTTCCACAGTTTTGACCCTAAGGACTTTAATCCTTTCGCCTTTTTCTGTCAAGGCATAGCAGTCTGGGTATAAGCCTCTTATTCTGTTTCTTACGCTTTCTGCATCCGCTTTCCAGCATATTCTTAGCTCTTCCTTTTGCACCGGCGGTGCATAAAGTGCCTTGCTGTGGTCTTGTGGTATGGGTTTTATATTGCCCTTAAACCATTCCCTTAAGGTCCTTACCAAAAGGCTTGCCCCCTTCTGGGAGAGCCTTTCCGAAAGGGTCTTTAGGTTATCCTCTAAGTGGATGGGCTCTTTTTCCTGAGAGAGAATATCTCCTGTGTCCATCCCCTCATCCATAAGCATGACTGTGTTTCCTGTTATCTTTTCCCCAGCCATGATAGCTCTTTGAATGGGTGCAGAGCCTCTATAGGCTGGAAGTAGGCTTGCATGCAGGTTTATACAGCCATAGGTTGGGTAGTTTATGACTTCTGGTGGGAGTATTTTGCCATAAGCGACCACCACTATACAGTCTGGCTTTAGCCTTTCCACTATGGGCATTATTTGACTTTTCTTCTCTGGCTGAAAAACCTCTATGCCAAGCTCTTTGGCAAGCACTTTTGTAGGTGGTGGCGTGAGCTTTTGACCTCTGCCTGCAGGTTTGTCTGGTTGGCAAACCACTCCCAAAAGTTCAAACTCTTGGTGCAGAGCTTTTAAGGATGGCAAGGCAAACTCGGGAGTGCCAAAGAAAAGTATTTTCATGACCTTATATATTCTAAAGCCACGTCATCGCCAAAGGTTTTTACATCCCTAAGTTTTAGCCTTGGTGCATCCCTCAAAAGCTCCACCCCTATATCTCCTATCCTTTTACCCTCTCCAATGAGAATGGGACCCAAGAAAACCCAAAGGCGGTCAAAAAGACCCTCTTTTATGAAAGAGGTCAAGGTAATAGCACCACCCTCTACAAGAAGATGCATCACCTCTAAAAAGTAAAGCTCTCTCAAAACCTCCCTCAGGTCCAGGCTTTTATCTTTGGCTGGTGCAAGGATAACTTTGACCCCCTTGTCTTCAAGTCTTTTGACCTTCTCCTTGTTCTCGCTTATGGTAAATACAAGAGTTTGAGCGGAGTGGTCTTCCACAAGGTGGCACTCCTCTGGAATCTTCAGCTGTGGGTCAAGCACTATCCTTATGGGCTGTCTTTCCCACTCAAAGGCTCTTATGGTAAGTCTTGGATTGTCCCTCAAGAGGGTGTTTATACCCACAAGCACTGCGGTTGCCTCTGCCCTAAGGCGGTGTGCAAAGTTTCTTGCCTGCTGTGAGGTTATCCATTGGCTTTCTCCAGTCTTTAGTGCCAAAGACCCATCTATGCTCTGAGCCCACTTCAAGGTTATGTAAGGTCTTTTCTGGGTGATATAAACAAAGAAATCCTCGTTGAGCCTTTTGGCTTCCTCTTCAAGAAGTCCCACCTCCACCTCTATGCCTGCTTTTCTTAACCTTTCCACACCCTTTCCAGATACAAGTGGGTTTGGGTCAAGGGTGGCAATCACCAACCTTTTTAACCCTGCCCTTATAATGGCGTCCGTGCAAGGTGGAGTCCTACCATAATGGGTGCAAGGCTCAAGGGTCACATAGAGGGTTGCCCCCTTTGCCTTCTCCCCTGCCCTTTCAAGAGCGACCACCTCCGCATGAGGCATGCCAGCCCTTTCATGATAACCCTCTCCCACCACCTGTCCATCTTTTACTATTACACAGCCAACAGTGGGGTTAGGATGTGTAAGACCCTTACGCAAATATGCAAGTTCTAAAGCCCTTTTCATAAACCTAAGGTCTTCCATCAGTCAAATATATCAAATATCTCGCCAAAGATGGACTTTTTCTTCTTTTTGTGCTTGTATTCTTCGTATCTTCTGTAGATTTCAGGGTGCTCTCTTGTTATTCCCCTTAGCTCCTCGTCAAGGGCACTTTCTGCCCTTTGTATTGCCTGAATTATCTTAGAAAGCTCACCCTTGTCAAGCCATATGCCACCACAAACAGGGCAAACATCCACCAAAACACCATACTTGTTGACTTCCAAAAGTTCCACATCAACGCATCTCGGGCACTTCATCTTTTCTCTTCAAGCTCTTTTATAAACTCAAGCATGTCTATGTAGATTATACCAAAGGCATCCTGAATAGCCCCTCTCCTTGGAAGGTCACCTACACCTCCTGTGGGTTGCGAGTATGGGACAGAGGTTGAAAAAACCTTTTTTACCTCACCCACAGTTAAACCAACCTTTAGCTCTAAGTTGTAGGCACTAACCCTTTGTTGAGGAGTAAAGGCTATGGGCGTTTCCTTTAGTAATTCTATATATGGCTTTATTTCCTGAGCCCCATCTCCACACCTAAGCCTGTTTCCCGACTCTAACACCGCCCTTTCAAGACTCTTTCTGAAAGCGTAGCTTAGGTAAACCTCCGCATAGGGGTTTTCCACCTCTTTTATGCAAAAGTCCTTTGCAAGGGAAAGGGAAAGGCTCAAAAACAAAGCCAAGAATAATCTCATAGCTTTTATAATATACCCCATGCTTCTTCTTGCAGTATTGTATTCTCTTCTTTGGATAGCCATAGCGGGCTATGACCTAAAGTCTGTGTTTTTTGGAGTTTTGGCGGTAGGCTCTGCCCTTTTTGTGCATATAACCCTTGGGCTATACCCTCCTCGTATAAATCCTATTGCTCTTTTTGAGTTTCTTGGAGTGTTCCTTTGGCAAGCCCTTCTGGGTGGGATAGATGTGGCAAAACGCATAATCAGTCCACAGCTCAAGGTGAACCCCGGCTTCGTAGTGTATAACTTCCAAAGTGAAAAGCTCTGGGTCAAAATACTCTTAGCCTTGACCATAAACCTTACTCCTGGCACTCTTAGTGTGGTGATAGAGGATAAGCAGGTTTTGGTTCATACTCTTGATGTGGAAAGCTACAACGAGGAATCTGTTAGGTCGCTTGAAAGACTTTTGGATAGGGTCTTTTCATGAAGGAGTTTATACTCTTTTTACTCGGACTTAACTTAGCCCTTGGTTTTGTGCGTATCTTTAGGGGACCAAGTGTGGTAGATAGCATGCTGGCTTCCTTGCTCCTTGGCACTGGCGGGACTTCTCTCATACTTGTCCTGTATAAGTTTACAGGTCAGGCTTTTCTTTTAAATCTTGCCCTTGGCTTTGCCCTCCTTGCGGGAGTTGTGGGTGTAGCCTTCGCTATAATAATGCTAAGAGATGCTGATTGAGATACTCTCCACAAGCCTCATATTGATAGGTAGCCTCTTTTTGCTTATAGGTAGTGTGGGGCTTATAAGGCTTAGGGACTCTTACAGTAGGCTTCATGCCCTAACTAAGGCGGATATGCTGGGCTTTGGCTTTGTGGTTTTGGGCGTTATGTTCTCCGTAAGTAGCTTGGGAGAGGCTTTAAAGTTAGTTATAATATGGGTCTTTGTGGTAGTTTACAGCTCCATAGTGGGATACGCTATAGCCAACAGCAAGAAGAAAAGGGATGCTTGACATAATAATAGGACTTTTAATGCTCCTGTCCGCTTTTGCTTCGCTACAGAGCAAGGACCTTTTAAAAAGCGGAGTTTTCTTTGTGGTTTTTGGTTTTATGAGTGGTCTTTTGTGGATTAGGCTTTCCGCACCAGACATAGCCATGGTGGAGATAATACTGGGTTCCGCCATAACAAGTATTCTCATATTTAAGCTGTCAAGGGGTGTAAGGGATATTGCCATGAAACCTAAATTATGGAGAAGGCTCTGGGCTGGTGCAGGCTCTTTGGTGCTTTTTGTATTTCTCACCTTTTACCTGTTTACGGTAAGAGAGGAAGAGAGGGTAGGTGGTCTTGTTTTTGAAAAACTTAGTCTCAGCGGTGTGGAGAGCCCTGTAACTGCGGTCCTTCTTAACTTTAGAGGATACGACACGCTCTTAGAAGTTGGTGTTATAACCCTTGCGGTAATTGGTATATTAGCCCTTGAGCCAAAGAAAAAAAGCTATGAGTGGAACGATATAGTGGTGTGGCGCTTTTCTAAGATATTCCTTCCCGTGATAGCCCTCTTTTCTCTTTACATAACCTATCTTGGAGCTTTCTCTGTGGGTGGTGCCTTTCAGGGTGGCTCTCTCTTGGCAGGTGGTCTTGCCTTTTTGAGCCTCTCTGGACAAAAATTGCCAATAAGAGAGAACCCTACCCTTTTCCTCGCCATGCTTAGCCTTGCGGTCTTTGTAGCCTTTGCCTTTGCATACGCCCTTGTAGGACATGGCTTTCTTACCTACCCCCTTGAGCTTTCAACCTTGTCTATAATGCTTATAGAGATTTCCATATGTATTTCCACAGGAATGCTACTATACATAGCCATAAGAGGTAGACTATGAAGGAACTGTATTATCTGCTCTCCTTTCTTCTCATAAGTATGAGCACCTACTACTTTATCACCGCCATAAACTTTGTTAAGAGGCTTATTGCAGTCAACATCTTAGGCTCTGGCGTTTTTCTCTTTTTTGTGGCAACCGCAAGAAATACTCCCTCTGAAAACCCAGACCCCGTGCCACATGCTCTTGTGTTAACGGGCATAGTGGTGGCGGTAAGTGCCACAGCCTTTGCGGTTTCCTTACTTTTGCACCTTAGTAAACAAAGAGAGGAAGAGTGATGCTTGGCTTTGACCTTGGCTATCTTGTGGCAGTGCCTCTTATAGGTGCTATCCTCTCTCTCCTATCTCCTATTAGGCTTTTTGTTGCGGTTGTTTTCAGTCTGCTTTCGCTGACCCTTTCCTTGTATGCCTTTTACATAACCTTAAGCATGTATGAACCCATCTATCAATGGGTAGGAGGCTGGCCTGCACCACTTGGAATTGGCTTTAAGTTAGATGGAGTTTCAGGCTTTTTCCTTATGATGAGCGGGGTGGTGAGCTTTGCGGTGGGAGTATACTCTCTGGGTTTTTTCAAAGAAGGCTACAAGAGACAAGGAAGGTTTTTCTGGTTTTTCTTCTTTTTCCTCTGGACGGGGCTTAATGCTTTTTTCCTCTCTGAAGACCTTTTTAACCTATATGTTGCCCTTGAGGTGCTTTCCCTTACTGCGGTGGTGCTTGTTGCCCTTCCAAGCCACAGAAAAGCCATAAAGGCTTCTGTGAATTATCTGTTTTTGTCTCTGTTTGCTTCCATGTTTTACCTCTTTGGCGTTGCCATGCTATACACCAATTACGGAACTCTTAGCATGTCCTTGCTTGCCCAAAGACTTGCAGGAACTGAAGAATTTGTCTTTGCCCTTTTCCCTCTCCTCTTGGCTCTTTCTATAAAGTCTGCCCTTTTCCCCTTTCACTTTTGGCTTCCACCAGCCCACTCAAGCACGGTGGCACCTGCCAGTGCTCTTCTTTCCGGGCTTGTGGTAAAACCACCTGCATACCTCATACTTAGACTTTGGCTTGATGTTTTTCCAGACAATCTGAGCCTTGAATACCTGAGCTGGGTTTTGGGTGGGCTTGGTGCTCTTGCAGTGCTTTTTGGCTCCTATTACGCCATAAGGCAGAGAACCATAAAGATGCTCTTGGCATACTCTACCGTTGCACAGATGGGATACCTTTTCCTTATGGTCCCTATATACTACAAAGCCCAAAGCCTTGAGGTTAAAACCATTGTCCTTCAGGGTTTTGCCCTTCAGGCTCTTTCCCATGCCTTAGCAAAAGCCAGCATGTTCCTATCCTCTGGAAACGCTATATATGTGGCTAGGAGGGATGAGCTTTCCTACATGCCTGGCTTTGCCCATAGTCATCCCTTTACCTTTTTCGCTCTCTTTTTCTCAGGTGCAACCCTTATAGGTCTGCCACTAAGCGGTGGCTTTGTTGCCAAGTTTCTACTTTTGAAGGCTTCTATACAGATAGGTTTTGTGTTTCAAGGTGTTATATTTCTTCTGGGAAGTTTGCTTGCGGCTATGTATATTTACCCTATCTGGAAGGAGAGCTTCTCTTCTAAGCCAGAAAAACTTTATGACCATCCCATTCCACGCTCTATGGAGCTTTCCGCCTTTATGCTTGGGTTTATTGCCTTTTCCATAGGGCTAATCTCAGGCTTTTTAATACAAGGAATTACGGGAAGAGACTAACATGGACCAGTTTATGGTGCTTAGTTTACTCTTTAGTTCCTTTGTGGCGAGCCTTGTGATAGCGTTTTTAAAGGAGGAGTGGTATACCCTTAGAACCCTTGTAAACATAGGTGCTGCGGTATACAAGCTCTTTGTAATAGGCTACCTTCTTTTAGCTGTGTATCAGGATAGGGTTTTTGAAATAAGCTATCCTATGGTATCCTTTGCGGACTTTCACCTCAAAATAGACCCCCTTGGGCTTTTGTTTGTGAGCCTGTCTTCCTTCTTGTGGCTTCTCACCACCTTCTACGCAGTTGGTTATCTTGAGGGTTCTCCAAACCGTAGGAGGTTCTTCACTTTCTTTAACCTTGCGGTTACTTCTACCATGGGTATTGCTCTCGCAGGTAACCTCTTTACCTTCTTCCTCTTTTATGAACTTCTTACTCTAAGCACTTATCCTCTCGTAGTCCACAGGGGGACAAAAAAAGCTCTAAGTGCAGGTGGTGTTTATCTGCTTTATACCCTTCTTGGTGGAAGCCTTTTCCTTATATGTGTGGTTATCCTCTATGTTTTAGTAGGTGATGGAAACTTTAGTGTGGGTGGTAACACCCAGCTCAAGGCTTGGGCTACTGAAAACACGCATCTTGCAGGTTTGCTTTTCTATGGTCTTTTCTTTGGAATGGCGGTAAAGGCCGCAGTTTTTCCGCTTCATGGTTGGCTAACAAGGGCTATGGTGGCACCGGCTCCAGTTAGTGCCCTCTTGCATGCGGTGGCAGTGGTAAAGGCTGGTGCCTTTGGTGTGGTCAGGCTGGTTTACGACCTATATGGTGTGGAAACGGTTCAGTCTTTAAGCCTTTGGCAACCCCTTGCTTACCTTGCAGGCTTTACCATAGCCTTTGGCTCCCTTATGGCTGTCTTTCAAAAGGAGTTAAAAAAGAGGCTCGCCTACTCCACCATAAGTCATATCTCCTATATAATCCTTGGCACGCTTATACCAGGACCCACTGCCACCATGGGAGCTCTCTTACATTTGGTAAACCATGGTATAATGAAGATAACCCTCTTTATGTGCGTAGGGAACTACTCAGAAGCCTACGGAATACACAGGGTAGAAGAGACAAGGGGCGTGGGCAAAAGAATGCCTCTGACTACCCTTGCCCTTACTCTCGCATCCTTGGGTCTTATAGGACTTCCCTTCACTGCAGGCTATCTTACAAAGGAATACCTACAAAAGGGTGCACAGCTTGCAGGGGCTGAATGGGCGGTCTATTTGCTGTATGCAAGCTCTCTGCTAAGTGCTCTTTATCTACTACCTATAGTCTTCAGTGCATGGTTTGGCAAGAAGGAGTTTAAAGAAGAGAGAAAAACAAGGTTTGAAACAGGACTCCTTATGCTCCTTCCGCCGCTTATAACGGGACTTTTAACCATACTGATAGGTATATCTACGAACACGCCCATAAATCCCTTAGTTTGGGTAAGGCTCATAGCCAAAAGAGAGTATGGAGAAGTGCCATAGGCTATGCTATAATCTATAGCCATGTCTTCCATAGCAAAGGTAAAGGCAAGGGAAGTTTTAGACTCAAGGGGAAATCCTACAGTTGAGGTGGAAGTGGAGCTATCCTCTGGTGCAAGGGGAAGGGCTATAGTGCCCAGCGGTGCATCCACTGGAGAAAAGGAAGCCCTTGAGCTAAGAGACCATGACCCCAAAAGGTATCTTGGAAAAGGCGTCCTAAGAGCGGTGGATAATGTAAACTCCATAATAGCAAAAGAGATAGTGGGGCTTGATGCCAGCAAGCAGTCCCTTATAGACAAAGTGCTTATTGAACTTGACGGAACACCCAACAAAAGCAAACTCGGTGCAAACGCCATACTGGGTGTAAGTATGGCGGTAGCGAGAGCGATGGCACAAGAGCTTGGAATAAGCCTTTACAGATACATAGGGGGTCTAAGAGCCAAAAGGCTACCAGTGCCTTTGATGAATGTAATAAACGGTGGAGTTCATGCGGACAACCCTCTTGACATACAGGAATTTATGATAGTCCCCGTGTGCGGAGGGAGGTTTTCAGAGGCACTAAGGGCGGGAGTGGAAGTCTTTCACCACCTAAAGGCAACTTTAAAGGAAAAGGGATATTCTACCAATGTGGGAGACGAAGGCGGGTTTGCACCCAACTTGAAAAGCACAGAGGAAGCCTTAGATATGTTAATGTATGCCATAGAAAAGGCGGGATATAAACCAGGTGAAGATGTGCTTTTGGCTCTTGACTGTGCGTCTTCTGAGTTTTACTACGAGGACGAGCTGTATCACTTTGAAGGTAAAAAACTTAGCTCAGAGGAGCTGTGCGGTTTTTATGCTAAACTCTTAGAAAAATATCCGATAGTATCCATAGAAGACCCCATGGCGGAGGGTGATGTGGAAGGTTGGAAGCTTATTACACGAGAGCTCGGTGACAAGGTTCAGCTTGTGGGAGATGACCTTTTTGTAACAAACCCAAGCATCTTCCAAGAGGGTATAAGAGAGGGGCTTGCCAATGCCATACTTGTCAAGCTAAATCAAGTGGGGACTCTTACAGAAACACTACAAACCGTAGAAATAGCCCAAAAGGTAGGGTACAAGGCGATAATTTCCCATAGGTCTGGAGAAACGGAGGATACCTTTATCTCACATCTTGCGGTAGGAACGGGAGCAGGACAGATAAAGACCGGCTCTGCATCACGCACAGATAGGATAGCAAAATACAACGAGCTTTTGAGGATAGAAGAGGAGCTTGGAGATGAAGCGGAATTTGGAGGGAAGGGAGAATTTTCGGTTTTTAAAGCCTGAAGGGTTTTCAAAACTATTCTTTTTCCTTATGGTCCTTTACACCTTTTATAATCTTTTCCTTAGCCAGTATAATGTATTTAGGGTCTTTGAACTAAAAAAAGCCAGCGTTGAGCTTAATGCCAAGATATCTCGCCAAAGGGCGGAAAATAGTAATACAGAACAAGTCCTTGAGCTTATAAGGGAAAACCCTGAGCATTTTAAGGATAAATTCGCTCGCGAATACATGCAGTTACAGAGAGAAGGAGAGTATATACTTCTCTTCAGACATTAGAGGGATTACTCCCTTTAGTGTTATAATTTAGAGATTATGAGAAGGACATTTACAGCCTTGTCTTTGTTTTATTTAATATGGTTAGCCTCCTGTGGTGGTATAACAAAAGAGGAGTTTGACAAAAGAATTGCAAGCCTTGAGGGCAGGATATCACAGCTTGAAGAAAGGCAGAGGTCTTTAGAGGAAAGGAACCTTAGGACAGAAGCCAGGGTAGACAACATCTCTGAAAGCCTTGCAAGGACAAGGCTTGAACTGGAAAGGCTTAGAGTTGAAAGACATGGCACTGGTCAGGCTACCAAGTTGCCAGAGCCCGTAAGGGAAGTGCCACAGCCTTCACCAAGTGTTCCAGAAAGGCTCCAAGAAACTCCTCAGGCTCAACGCGACAATCCACAGCAGGCAACTGAAGAGTATCAAAGGGAGTATGATGAAGCCCTAAAGCTTTACAACTTAAGACAGCTACACCAAGCAAGAGACAAGCTCATAGATTTTATAAAAAAGTATCCGAGAACACCTCTCACGGACAACGCCTATCTATGGCTTGGTGTGGTCTACAGAGACCTTGGAGAAATGAACAAAGCGGAAGCGGTTTGGCTTACCTTAGTGGAAAGGTGTCAAAGGAAAGAGATGGTAGACTGCAATAAAGCACCCTCTGCCCTGCTTCAATTGGCAAGGCTTTACGAACAAAGAGGAGACAATCAAAAGGCAAGGGAATACTACGAGGCTATATTGAGAGATTACCCACTTTCTGAAGAGGCGGGGATAGCAAAGACAAAGCTTGGAAGGTGATATGAAAATACCAAAACACTTAGCGGTCATAATGGATGGAAACGGAAGATGGGCGAGGGAAAGAGGTCTACCAAGGATAGCAGGTCATTATGAAGGGGTAAAGAGGGGAGAAGAGCTTGTGGATGCATGCATAGAGCTTGGAATAAGGTGGCTCACCCTTTTCACCTTTTCCACAGAAAACTGGAAAAGACCAGAGCTTGAGGTAAAGGCTCTGATGAAGCTCCTTGAGGGATATCTCAGAGAAAGAAGTCATTTGCTACTGGAAAAGGGTATAAGGGTTTCCTTTATAGGAAGGCGGGACAGATTACCCAAAGGTCTATCAATGGAAATGGAGAGGGTTGAAAAGTTAAGACCCTCTGAAGAAAAAATTCATGTTATCCTTGCCATTGATTACGGTGGTAGAGACGAGATACTCAGAACCTTCAAGAAAATAAGTGAAGCGAGTCTTGAGCCCACAGAGAAGAACTTCAAGCTACTTTCAGACCTGCCAGAAGTGCCAGACCCAGACCTTCTTATAAGAACCGGTGGAGAAAAGAGAATATCCAACTTTCTTCTCTGGCACTTAGCCTACACAGAGCTTTACTTTACGGATACCTATTGGCCAGACTTTAGGAAAGAAGAGCTTATAAAAGCCCTTGAAGACTTCTCAAGGAGGGAAAGAAGGTTTGGAGCTGTCCTTAAGGAGTAGAGAGGCTATTGGAATACTTGTGGGTGGGCTTGCCATAGCCTTGGTTTTGTCTCCTTATCCAATTTTCTATGCGGGTGTGCTTGCCTTGTCCTTGCTTATAGGCTACGAGATTTCTAAGGCTCTAAAGTTTGAACTTTTCTACATGCCACCTATTGCCTTTCTGATTAGCTCCCTTTCCCTTGAACTTGGTCTTGTATCTGTTATGCTTTTGTCCCTTTACGCTGGGTGGAGAGTATGGTCTATGGATGAGCTTTTCAAGGCTCTTTTAATATGCGTGTATGCTGGGGTTCTTCCTGCGTTTTTACTCGGTTTGAAAGAGGACTACGCTCTACTAAAACTTTTGGTTTTTGTTTGGTCTGTGGATGTGTTTTCTTATTATGTGGGGAAAAACTTTGGCAGAAGACCTCTTTCTCCTCGCCTCTCTCCAAAGAAAACATGGGAAGGTCTTGTAGGTGGTGGCTTTGCTGGTGTAATAACCATGTTGGTCTTTAATGGCTTTAAGGGTATTCTTTGGTCTTTACCTCTCATAGCTATAGCCCTTATGGGAGACCTTTTCAAGAGCTTTATAAAGAGACAGGTAGGTATAAAGGACTTTTCCAACGTGCTTGGAGAACATGGAGGGTTTACAGACAGGTTTGATTCTCTACTTTTTACAGCACCAGTTTACCTGTTTCTTTTAAAATTTTGAAGCATGGAAAAGATTAGGGCTTGGATAGAAGAGGCTATTTCCCCGGGTTATGAGTATGAAGTATATATGGAGCATAGGAAAAAGACAACCCTTGAAAGTGCTGATGAGAGCTTAGAAAATCTTCTGAGGGCGGAGGAGGCAGGAATTGGCATAAGGGTCTTCAAAGATAGAAAAATGGGTTTTTCTTACACTACAGACCTTGATAAAGAAGCAATAAAGGAGTGTGTAAAAGTTGCCACACAGGTATGTGATATAACACCAGAGGATTATGGATTTTCTCTTGGTGCTTGTCAGGATTTTGGAAACTTGGAAACATACTACGACAAGGAGGGTCTCAAGAGACCTCTTGAGGAAAAGATAGACTTAATAATTAGCTTGGAACGGAGAGCAAAGGAGCTAGACCCGAGGGTAAAGGGTGTAAGAAAAGTAAGCCTTAAAGAAACAGAGCTTGAAGTAGTTTGTTTTAATTCCTGTGGGCTTTTTTATGAGTATAGAGGAACATGGTATACACTTATTATGGCAGTGCTTGCGGAAGAAGGGGGAGATTCTTCCATATCCTACGAGTATTCTGGTAACAGGTTTCTCTCTGACTTACCTTTTGAGAAACTCGTGGAGGATGTGGTTTTTAAAGCCACCGCAAGCCTTAATCCTTCGCAGATGGAAACCATAAAAATGCCTGCGGTTTTCTTCAGAGAAGCATCTGCGATGCTACTTGAAGCCTTTAGCACTCTATTCCTCGGCGACGCCCTCGTGAAAGGCAAGACCTTCCTAAGGGGTAAAGAAGGGACAGAAGTTTTCTCACAAAAGCTCACCATAGTAGACGATGGCACTTTAAATGGTGGTTTTATGAGCCTTCCAGTAGATGCGGAAGGTTACACTATGAGTAGAAAGGTTTTGGTGGATGAGGGTGTATTTAAGGGTTTCCTCCATAGCACCTACACTGCCCTCAGGTCAGGAGCAAAGCCCACTGGCAACTCGGTAAGAGAGAGTTTCAGAAGCTTACCTCTCTCTGGCATAACAAACCTCTACATAGACCCTGGAGAGAAAAGCCTTGAAGACCTACTCCAGGGAGATGTTTTCCTTATTACAGACCTCATGGGCTTGCACACAGTAGACCCAGTATCTGGAGACTTCTCTCTTGGCGCCTCTGGTATAATATACAAAGGAGGAAGGAGGTTAAAAGGCGTGAGGGGGGTCGTTATAGGAGGAAACATAAGGGACATTTGGAGCTCTGTGATAGAGGTGGGTAATGACCTAAGATTTTATGGAAACGTGGGCTCACCCTCTATTCTTGTTGAAAACATAACCGTGGGAGGTTAAGATGGGAAAAGCCTTATCACCCTTACTGATGGTGCTTGGAGCTCTGATTTTCTTCGCAGGGCAGTGGATAGCCTTTGAAATATATGCAAATACAAAACTTTCAAGGATAGGCGAAAACCTATCTCAGTTTGTGCACGGTCTTTACTCTGGAGATACTCTGATAAAGTTAAACAGGGGGGACGAAAGCATATTTATACTCAGGACAGCAGGAGGTAAAGTCATAACCACGAATAACGCTATGGGTCCTCTTAAGGTAGAGGATTTTATAAGCGCAGGCTATAGCAAAGGCGGGAACCATGCCTATGCCTACATAAAGAGGGTAAGCTTCTCAGAGTATTTGAATGTATTTATTGAAAGACCCTTTGCCTTAGGGGTCTCCATCTCGGGGCTCATCTTATTTTTATCTGGGATAGTCCTGCTACTTAAGAGGGATGTGGGGATTGAAGGGAAAGAAAGATCAGAATTTCTAACGCGGGAAGAGCTGGCAAGAAGGTTAAAGGCTTTGAAAGTAGCCTTTGCCATGAGTGGGGTTATACCTAAGGAGAGTTTGTCTGAAGCAAAAAAAATACTGGACGATATAATTAAAAGAATGGAGGGTAAAACATGAATATACTCATAGTCTCCTTTGATAAAAACTTGGTCAACAAAATTAAAGAGGTCTTAGGTGAGCATAACGTGGTTGACGTAAAAAACGGCGAGGAGGCAATAAACACAGTCTCCTCTTACATGGATGTGGTTATCTACGATGCGGTCTCTGGCTCTATATCGGAAGAAGATATAAACAACATGTATAGACAGAAATTTAAGGATTCAAAGTATATAATCTTAGTGGACGACCTATTTCCCGTAGATATGAACAACATAATGCCCCCAAGAAAAATAAAGTTGATGAGGGATGAGGCAATAGCTAAAGTTAAAGATGCAATACTAAGTGAGCCAGAAGCGGTGGTGGAAGAACAACTTCAGGAGATGTTTTGGGCTAGAGAGTTTGATATTGAACTGCCTACAGAACCTACACTGCCCCGAGAAGAGGAGATATTCCAGGAAGGTGAGAAGGAGAAACTACTTAAAAAATTACTCTTAGTTTCTTTTGATACCACCCTTATAAACAACATAAGAGAAGCTCTCTCAGAGAAGGTGGAGATATTAGAGGCAGGCAACATCAAGGAAGCTCTTGAGAAGGCAAAAGAGGCGGACATAATCCTTTTTGACACTATATCTGGGATGCTTGCCCACAGAACTCTTATGGATATGTCAAAGGACGAATCCCTTGCAAAAAAGCCCTATGTTCTTCTTATAGACGAGCTTTTTACCATAGATGTAGGAAGTATTCCACTTGAGAGGAAATACAGCTTTGCAAGAGAGGCTGAATTGAGTAAGGCGATAGAAAAAGTTATAGAGCTTGTGGAAGAATCTCCTACAGAACAATTTGAAGAAGCAGAGCTGGAAATACCATCTCTTGAGGAGCCCCTGCCTACAGAGCCTCAGCCAGCAACTCTGCAGGAAGAAGAAGGGGGGATTATGAGCCTGCTTGAAGAGATAATAGGGTCTGGTCTTGAGGAAGAGAAACCACCAACTTCCATAAAGGAAGAGACCTCGGAGATTGAAGTGCAAGAAAAACCTGTAATTTCTGAGGGCATAACTCATGTGGAAAACATAGCGGAAAGCCTTGCCACAGCTATAAAGGACGTGATCAGAGAACAGCTATCCCAGGAAAAGCTCTTTTCCGCCCTATCCAATATTCTAAGCCCAGAAGAGATAGGCAGACAGTTGGCTTCTGTTCTTGAAAGAAAACTGGAGGAGGTTTTAAAGGAAAAGGTCAGTGAGGCTTTTTCAAAAATTGATGTGAGCCAGATAGTGAGAGAGGAAGCCTATAAGGTCCTAAGGGAAAGGATAAACGAGCTCATCACCTAAGAAATAAAGCCTCTTCCCTATACCATCCCCAAACGGTGGGAAAGAGGTTTTCAAACTTATTCCTTACCGCAAGCATGCTCTTGGGAGTAGCGAGGAATATCATAGGCTGTTCCTGCGCTATGATACGGTAAGCTCTTCTGTATATATCTACTCTTTTTTCAAAGTTTGTTTCTCTTGCCCCCAAGTCAAAAAGCTCGTCAATATTCTTTTCCCAATGAGTTTGTGGTTTGCCTTGTCTTGGGTTCCACATATGAAGCGTTCCCGAAGAGTGCCAGACGTTTCTTCCAAAATGAGGGTCCATTGAGCCTGTAAGTCCTATTATAACCGCCTCCCAGTCATAGGGTTGAGATGTGAGCCTGCTTACAAGGCTGTTGAAGTCTATGGGTCTGAATATGACCTTTATTCCTATTTTCTCAAGGTCCTCCTTTATCATGTTTCCTATGGCTTCCCTTTCCTTGTTGCCTGCATTGGTAAGAAGCACTATCTCAAGGGTATTGCCTTCTGGGTCTTCAAGCCATCCATCACCATTTCTGTCTTTGAAACCAAGACTTTCAAGTATCGCCCTCGCCTTTTTTAAGTTGTATTCGTAAACTGGGAAAAGCCCTTCTGTGTAGTAGGGTCTGTTGGCAGGGGTTATGGGTCCATATAGTGGGTCTGCCAAGCCGTTGTAAACAAGGTAGCATATACCCTCTCTGTCTATGGCGTGTGATATGGCTCTTCTGAAGTCTCTGTTTTGAAACCATTTGAGCTTATAGTTTGGAACGCCAGAGCTGGGGTTTTGATTAAAGACCAAAAAGGTAGTGGACGGTGTTGGTCCAAGGTCGTAGAGGGTGGTGTTCTTTACTCTGCTCATAAAAAGCACATCCTGAGGTCTTACACCCATGTAGTCAATCTCTCCCAGGGAATACTTCAAAAGGGCAGTGTCTGGGTCTTGCACTATGTATCCTATTTTTCTCTTTATGTAGGGTAGTTGCCTGTTAGAGTTGTCATATTCGTAGTAGTAGGGGTTTGCCTCGTATTCCACCATAACACCCTTTATATACCTTTTGAGCCTGTATGGTCCTGTTCCCACTATCTCCTTTGGGTCTGTGTTCACGTTCCATGCGGTCATAAAGTTTCCTTCTTTTACGAACTTCTCCAACTTGTGCTTGGGAAGTATGGGTGCGGACAGGGCATTCAAGAAGGGTGCAAAAGACTCTGGCAGTCTAAACTCCACTGTGTAGTCGTCTATTTTCTTTACGAAGTTCCCTATGTCCTCTCGGCTTTTTAGAATACCTTTAAACATATCTCCAGTGGAGTTAGGTATTTGAGGATTGAGGTATATATCCCTGTAGGTAAAGACCACATCCTCCGCAGTAAATGGCTCACCATCGCTCCACCTTACATTTCTTCTAAGATGAAAGATATACACTCTTCCACCCTCCTTCTCTTCCCACCCCTCCGCAAGGTCTGGGACTACCCGCATGGTTTTGAGGTCTGTCTTGGTGAGACCTGTAAAGAGGTCAGAAAGCACCGCAGTGGAAGAAGTTTCCTGAGCCAAGGCTGGGTTTAGTGTTCTTGGGTCAGAGCTTAAGACAAACCTTAGCTCTCCTCCTTCTCTACCTTCCCTTATATGGAAGTTCTCTGGCTTTAGCCTCACGAAAGAAACCTCCCCACCCCTTGGTGAAGAGGTCAGATAAAAGGGCAAAAAGGATAAAACTATAAAGCCCAAAGCGAAAACAAAGGACTTCACCCTACCACCTCCAAAAGCTCCAAACCCTTCTTGTATGCCCAATCTATTGCGGAGAGCACGTCTTCAAGGCTTTGTGGGTCTTTTAAACTTACAGAGCTGAGGATTTCTTCCACAAGGTTCACAATATCCAAGAAGCCTATCCTGCCCTGCAGGAAAAGCTCCACCGCTATTTGGTCCGCACCCACCAAAACCGCTGGATACACACCACCCATAAGGGCAACCCATTTACACAGTGGAATGCTCCTAAACTTTTCTGTATCCACCCTTTCAAAGGTTATGGGTGAAAGGTCTAAAAGGCTCTTCCTCTCAAAGGGAAAGGGTTTCCTCTCTGGATAATACAGGCTGTAGAGTATGGGTATCCTCATGTCTGTCTGCGAGGTATGAAAGATAAAGCTACCGTCAATAAGCTCCACAATTCCATGCACTATGCTCTGAGGGTGGATAACCACGTCAAGGCTTTCCACCTCAAGGTCAAAGAGGTTTATAGCCTCTATAAGCTCCATGCCCTTGTTCATGAGGGTGGCCGAGTCTATGGTTATCTTTGCCCCCATCTTCCATGTGGGGTGCTTAAGGGCATCCTCTACGCTCACATGCTTTAGGTCTTCAAGGCTTTTATCTCTAAAGGGTCCTCCAGAGGCGGTTAGATAAACCTTCTTTATCTCTTCTCCTTTTAGTCCAAGCATTATCTGGAAGAGGGCATTGTGTTCGCTGTCTACTGGCACGATTTTTTCTCTGTTTTCCCTCACAAAGTCTCGCAGGCATATGAGGGATTCCTTGTTACTTGCCAGTAGTCTTTTACCCTTCTGAAGGGCAAGGTATGTGGGCAGGATACCGTCCGTGCCAGATATGGCGTTCATAACCATGTCTGAGCCTTCTATAACCGCCACAAGCCCCTCTTCACCCTTAAGAAAGGTGGTGCCCTCTGGCAGTTTAGAGAGCCACTCCTCTGATGGCTCTTCGTAGCAAGATACGAACTTTGGCTTTAGCTCCACCGCCTGGAGCAGAAGCCTTTCTGAAGCCCTTTTTGCCAAAATACCCACAAGCTCAAAGTCTTCTCTGTATGCCTTTACCACCTCAAGGGTTTGACTTCCTACAGAACCTGTAGAACCAAGAACGCCCAACTTTTTCATACTATGCCTGCCCTAAGTATATCGTGCATGTGTATGATGCCAACAGGCTTGTTTTCCTTGTCAACCACAATAAGGACTGTTATTTTATAGTCCTCCATCCTTTTTAGTGCCTCCACCGCAAGCTCCTCCATGCGTGCTGTCTTTGGATTCCTTGTCATTACATCCCTGGCTACACTTGTGTCAAAGTTTCCACCTCTGTTTACAAAACGCCTTAGGTCTCCGTCAGTTATTATGCCTGTGAGCTTTCCCTCTTGGTCTACCACCGCAGTAGCACCAAAGCCCTTGCTGGTCATCTCAATTATCGCCTCCTTCATAGGGGTGTCTTCCCTTACTATAGGAACTTCCTCGCCTTTATGGCAAAGGTCTGCCACCTGTCTTAGCCTTCTTCCAAGAGAGCCAGCAGGATGCCTCAAGGCAAAGTCTTTGTGAGTAAAACCCTTGAGCTCCAAAAGAACCATAGCTAACGCATCTCCAAGCACCAGAGAGGCGGTGGAGGAACTTGTGGGTGCAAGCTGTAGGGGGCATGCCTCTTTTTCCACAGAAAGGAATATATGCACTTCCGAGTGCTTTGCCAGAGTGGAGTTTGGATTGTTGGTTATGGATATAAGGGGCACACCAAGAAGTTTTATGTAGGGAATAAGGGAGTTTACCTCGGGAGACTCACCGCTGTTGGAAAAGGCAAGCACCACATCTCCAGAGTCTATTACTCCAAGGTCTCCGTGAAGAGCCTCCGCAGGGTGCAAAAAGTGGGCTGGCGTGCCAGTGCTTGAGAGGGTAGAGGCAACCTTACGGGCTATATGACCAGATTTGCCAACTCCTGTAGTTATTACCTTTCCTTGACAGTTTAGAATAAGCTCTACCGCCCTTACAAAGTTATGGTCTAGGTTGTCTCTGAGCCTCCCTAAGGCTTGAATCTCTATGTCAAAAACCCTTTTAGCCTTCTGGAGTATCTCATCCATCACTTCTTGTAGTTTTCAATACCCTTCCTTATCTCCTCGTAGGCAAAGTCCACCCCCTTAAAACCTTCCACCTTTACCCACTTGCCCGGTTCAAGCTCCTTATAGTGTTCAAAGAAATGCTTTATCCTATCAAGGAGAGCCTTTGGCAGGTCTTCGTAAGACTTCACATCTTCGTAAGTGGGGTCTAACTTGCTGTGTGGAACCGCAAGTAGCTTTGTATCTACGCCTTCTTCGTCTCTCATCTCAAGCCCACCTATGGGTCTGCACCTTATAACGCTACCGGGTGCCACAGGATAGCGAGATATTACCAAAACATCCACTGGGTCTCCATCATCCGCAAGGGTCTGTGGCACAAAGCCATAGTTAAAAGGATAGTGCATGGCGGTAAAGAGAAACCTATCCACGAATATAGCCCCGCTCTCCTTGTCAAGCTCATACTTTATAGGGCTGTCTTGGGGTATTTCCACCACCACGTAGATGTCCTCTGGTGGGTTTTTGCCTGGGGGTATGTTCCTTATGTCCATCTTCCACCTCCTTTTTTATTTTACACTGGGGCATTGCAGAAGTTCATGCTCTCCTCTATGCCGTATTCAACGCACCTTTGCAAGCATTCGCTTGCCCTCTTTAACACCCTTGCAAGTACTTGCTCCTCCTCTCCGCTAAAGGGCGAAAGCACATAGTCCACCACCTTGTTCCTATCCTTCGGTCTGCCTATACCCACCCTGAGCCTTGGAAACTTCTCTGTTTTTATCTCCCTTATAATGGATTCTATGCCGTGATGGCCTCCGCTACTTCCCTCAGACCTGAGCCTCAGCCTTCCAAGGGGTAGGTCCAGGTCGTCGTAGACCACCAGCATCTCCTCTGGGCTTATGTCATACTCCTCAAGAAGGTTCAGAACCGCAAGCCCGGAGTTGTTCATGTAGGTCTGTGGTTTTACCACGAGAAGCTCCTTGCCTTGAAGCCTTACCCTGTAGAGGTGAGAGAGGCATTCCTCCGAATAGTCCTGAACCCTCAACCTTCTGAGAAACTCATCCACCACCATAAAGCCCACGTTATGACGAGTTTTTTCGTATTTTTTACCGGGGTTGCCAAGTCCAACAAGAAGCCTTATCATTCAGCTGGTGTGGTCTCCTCCACCTCAGGCTCAAGCACCACAGCCACGGTTTCCTCTGGGGAGTCCATGATTACACATCCTTCTGGTGGGACAATATCCCTTACGTGGATGGCATCGCCAAGACCTAAACCGCTTACATCAACAGTTATCTTATCAGGGAGCTTGTCCACCCTTGCCTTTACAGTAAGGCTGTGCATAAGAGGCTCAAAGGTTCCACCAAGGGACACACCCGCAGGCGTGCCAACAAACTCTATAGGCACTTCCACTTCGATTTCGCTCACATGGGTGATGTCCTGCAGGTCCACATGAATGGGATTGTCCCCAAGCCAACCCATCTGCATTTCCCTGAGGAGGCAGACCCTTTTATCTCCGTCAATCTCTGCCTCAATGAGAAAGGTTTCACCCTTCGGAAAGGCTTTTAGGTCCTTTATGCTTATGTATGCATGCCTGTTTTCCACATCTTTGCCATATACTTCCACTGGCACGTAGCCTTGCTTTCTGAACCTCTTTATCTCGCTCTTTTTCCCTATGGCTCTTGGTATGAGCCTTACCTGAACCCTTTTCATCCTTTACCTCCTTTATACAAAAAGTGAACTTATGGACTCGCCCTCATGGGCTCGCTTTATTGCTTCCCCTATAAGCGGTGCCACAGAGACCACCCTTAGCTTTTCAAGGGGCTTATCTTCCATGTTAAGGGTGTTTGTCACTATAACCTCTTCAACTGGGGATTCTCTGAGCCTATCTATTGCAGGACCTGAAAAGATTCCATGGGTCGCAGCCACCAGAACACCTTTTGCACCCTTTGAAATCAACATATTGGTGGCAGCGACCACTGTGCCTGCAGTGTCTATAATATCGTCCACTATTATGGCTTTCTTGTCCCTCACATCACCTATTAGGTCCAGCACCTCCGCCACGTTTGGCTCTGGTCTCCTCTTGTATATTATGGCGATACCACAGCCCAACTTGTTGGCAAGAAGTCTTGCTCTTTCTACACCCCCTGCGTCTGGCGAGACTACAACAAGGTCATCCTTTACCCTGTCCTTTATGTATTCATATAGCACATTCAAGGCGTATAGGTTATCCACCGGTATATTGAAAAAGCCCTGAATCTGAGGAGAATGAAGATCCACCACTATAAGCCTCTGAGCCCCTGCAGTGGTTATAAGGTCTGCCAAAAGCCTTGCACTTATTGGCACCCTCGGTTTATCCTTTCTGTCCTGCCTTGCATAGGCATAGTAGGGAATAACCGCAGTTATTCTTCCTGCGGAAGCTCTCTTGAGAGCATCCAGCATAAGAAGGAGCTCCATTATGCTCTCGTTTACAGGATAACCCAGGGACTGTATAACAAAGACATCCTCACCCCTCATAGACTCGTTTATCTTCACCCTTACCTCTCCATCGCTGAAGCGCCCCACCACCACATCGGAGAGGGGAATGCCGAGATATTCAGAAACCTCCTGTGCGAGCTTTGGATTACTGGTGCCTGTCAGAAGTTTTATAGAGCCGAGCATGTGTCACCTCTTTTATTGTAGTGGAAAGCTGGGGTGCCTGGATTCGAACCAGGAGCCCCCGGATCCAAAGTCCGGTGCTCTGCCAGTTGAGCTACACCCCATAACTTTCCACTCTGTATAGCCTCCAACCTCTTGCCTTGCAGGCAAGCTCCAACTCCTGCGTGGGCTCGCCTGGGCTAAAGACGCTGGAGCCACTACCGCTCACAAGGGCTAACCTACCCAAACCTCTCAAAAATCTGAGCACTTCACCCACCTCTGGGTAAAGCTCTCCAGCCAGCTCACCCAGCCTGTTCTGGAGAACACCAAAGTCTCCAGCCTTTAGGCAATCTATTATTTTATCACCTTCTATATTCTCTGTCAAGATATCCTCTCTTACCATACTGTAGACTCGTGAGGTGGAACACCTAACGCCGGGATGTATAAGCGTAAAGACCATCTTTGGCAGTTCAACCCTCTCAAGAATTTCACCCCTACCCCTCCCTATGGCGGAGCCACCCATGAGGAAAAAGGGTGCATCAGAAGACACCTGACCTGCTATCCTGTAGAGGTTTTCATCGCCCAATGGCTTGCCCATAAGTTCATTCACTGCCCTTAGCACCACCGCTACGTTGGAAGACCCACCACCAAGGCCTCCGCCTTCGGGTATGTTCTTCTGTATGAAGACCCTAAAGGGGACCTCCTCTCTGAGAAGTTCTTCCATAAGCCTTAGAGCCTTGTAGACAAGGTTTTCCTCCATGGGTATGCCCGTGCTGGTTTCAACCTTCAGAGGACCTTCCTCTATAAAGACCTCATCAAAAAGGTCTATAGCTTGATAGATGGTGAAAAGCTCGTGGTATCCGTCAGGTCTCTTTCCAAGAAGCCACAACCCAAGGTTCAGCTTTGCTGGCGAGAGAAGCCTAAGCATGGGTATAAATCATAAGCCTTTTGGAGGCTGTCCGCAAGTCTAACACATTATGCTTATAGGCTCAATAAATTTTAGTCTACATGGCTAAAGATTTTCTCAATAACCTCTTGACAAAAGCCCAAGATGTTAATATAATATCTACCCGTAAAAATCCCTTAGAAGGAGGTGGAACATGGCAAAGCTCAAACCCCTTTATGACAAGATTGTGGTCAAGAGGTTTGAAGAGCAGGAGCAGAGGACTGCCTCTGGCATAATCATACCAGACACCGCCAAGGAAAAGCCCCAAGTGGGTGAGGTGGTGGCGGTAGGTGAGGGAAAGCTCCTTCAAAACGGTCAGCAAGTTCCACCCAAGGTAAAGCCCGGGGACAAGGTGGTCTTTAACAAGTATGCGGGCACCGAGGTGGAGCTTGATGGAGAGAAGTTCCTTATCATGTCTGAAGATGAAGTGCTTGCAATAGTTGAGTAAAAAACTTTTAAAGGAGGTGGTAGCATGGCAGCAAAGAAGGTCATCTATGGAGAGGATGCAAGGGCAAGGCTCAAAGCAGGCGTTGACAAGCTCGCTAACGCAGTTAAGGTCACCCTTGGACCAAGGGGTAGAGAGGTCATCATTGAGAAAAAGTGGGGAACGCCCCTGGTCACAAAGGACGGTGTGACCGTTGCCAAAGAGATAGAGTTTAAAGACCCCTATGAGAACATGGGAGCCCAGCTTGTCAAGGAAGTAGCCTCCAAGACCGCCGATGTGGCTGGCGATGGAACCACCACCGCTACCGTGCTGGCACAGGCTATATTCACAGAGGGTCTAAAGGCAATAGCCTCTGGTGCTAACCCCATGGACCTCAAGAGGGGTATAGATAAGGCGGTAGAAAAGGTCATAGAAGAAATTAAGGCTCTCTCCATACCCGTAAGTGGAAGGAAGGAGATAGAGCAGGTAGCCACCATATCCGCCAACAATGACCCCGAGATAGGAAAGATAATCGCAGACGCCATGGAGGCGGTTGGCAAGGATGGTGTTATAACAGTTGAAGAGTCCAAGTCCGCCCAGACAACCCTTGAGACAGTCCAAGGTATGCAGTTTGACAGGGGATACCTCTCTCCCTACTTTGTGACCAACCCAGACAAGATGGAGGCGGTTCTGGAAGACCCATTCATACTCATCTACGAAAAGAAGATTTCCAACGTAAAAGACCTCTTACCCGTGCTTGAGCAAGTAGTCAGGGCAGGAAAGCCCATCCTCATAATAGCGGAGGACGTAGAGGCGGAGGCACTTGCAACCCTTGTGGTCAATCACATAAAGGGAGTCATTAGAGCATGCGCAGTAAAGGCACCTGGCTTTGGTCAGAGGAGAAAGGACTACCTGCAAGACATAGCCATACTCACCGGCGGAACCGCCATAACTGAAGAGCTTGGTATAAAGCTTGAGAGCGTCACCCTTGATATGCTCGGAAGGGCAGATAAGGTCATAGTGGACAAGGATAACACCACCATAGTGGGCGGTAAGGGCTCAAAGGACAATATAAACGCAAGGATAGAGCAGATAAAGAAGCAAATTGTGGAAACTACCTCTGACTACGACAGAGAAAAACTTCAAGAAAGGCTTGCCAAGCTAGCTGGTGGCGTTGCCATCATAAGGGTTGGTGCGGCCACCGAGGCGGAGCTCAAGGAGAAGAAGGCAAGGGTTGAGGATGCGGTGCATGCCACAAAGGCTGCGGTGGAAGAGGGTATAGTGCCTGGCGGTGGTGTAGCACTGGTGAGAGCCTCAGAAGCCCTTGAAAACCTCAAGGTAGAAAACCCAGACCAGCAGGTGGGTGTGGACATAGTAAAGAAGGCATGTAGGACACCTCTCAGGCAGATAGCTTTCAACGCAGGATTTGAGGGTTATGTGGTGCTTGAAAAGGTTCTACAGCTTGGCAAGGAAAAAGGCAAGAACTGGGGCTTTGACGCGTCGGTGGGTGACTACAAGGACATGGTGGAAGCTGGGATTATAGACCCCACCAAAGTGGTAAGGACTGCTATACAGAACGCAGCTTCTGTGGCAGGAACCATGCTCACCGCTGAAGCTCTCGTGGCAGAAATACCCGAAGAGAAGAAGGAAAAGGCACCAGCACCTGAAATGCCAGAGCTTGACTAAAGAACCGCCCCCGTAAGGGGGCTTTTTTATTTTAGAATGCTTAAGAGCTTTTCCACTATCTCCTTCGTATCCTTTCCAAGATAAACAAAACCGTTCTTCATCTCACAACCTTTATTACTACATAACCCACCAAAGGAAACAACTTTACCGTCATACTTCATATACTTTGTAGCAGGCACATATATACCCTTTCCATCTGTGTAGAAGTCTTCTGCTTTAAGGTCTATTTCTTTTCCCTCTAACCTGAGAAGAAGATGCTTGTATGCTCTTCCTACATAGACCTCTATATCTTCATAATTGGAGAATGCTTCGTATATTTCTCTTATGGGGTTTTTAGCGGGCTCAAACTTCACATAATCCTTAACCGTATAGCACTCGTTAAAGACCGCATAAGGACATATCTTTGCACAGTATCCATGGTCTATACTCTTGAAAAGTTCGCCAACCGCATAACCCTTGGATGGCATGAGGTTTTTCTTGCCAAGTTTTTCAAGGAATCCAGACCGCCTCATAACCTCCTCAACAGGAGCCTTTGCGTTCACAAGGACTAAGTTCACTCCCTTCTTTTTCATGTCTTCAAGAAAATCGCTTAGGGCATCAAGAGCGGTCCCATCCATGTAGTTTACAGACTCGCAGTCTATTACAAGGTGTTTTAGGGCTGGTTTCTGACTTACTATCTCCCTGAGCTCCTCAAGGATGTTCTCCGTGTTGGCGTAGTAAAAGGATGCCTCCGGTCTAACCATCTCAATCTGTGGACAGGTGGGTAGGCTGTTGGTCTCTGCGTTCACAAAGGTTTTGCTAACGGGGTCCCTTGACATTCTTACTATCCTGGGGTATAGGCTCCTCCAAAGGAAGAGGGAGAGAGACAGAAACATACCTATAAAGATGGCATAGTCTGGCTTCATGATAAAGGAGAGGGAGAAGGTGGTTATGGCAGATATTCCATCGTATCTATTGGTCTTCCAAAGATGGGTAAAGTAGTGGGGCTTTACGAGACCCACTACCGCGGTTATAACCACCGCAGAAAGCACAGCCCTGGGAAGGTAATACAGAATGGGTGCCACCAGAAATATGGTAGCTATCACAAAGCTGGCACTTATGATGTTTGCCATACCAGTTTTTGCACCTGCTTGGAAGTTTACCGCAGAGCGGGAGAAGGAACCGCTAACGGGGAAGCTCTTAAAAAAGGAACCCACAAGGTTGGCAAGCCCCTGACCCACAAGCTCCTGGTTCACATCTATCTTCTGCTTTGTCTGGCTTGCTATAAACTTGGCTATGGCGTAGGCTTCCATAAAGCCCACAAGGGCTATGATAAAGGCTTTGCCCAGTATCCTGTCAAGGAGATCCCAGTTCACAGAGGGCAGAGAGGGCAAGGGAATGCCCCGAGGTATATCCCCGACCACCCTTATGCCGTAGCTCTCAAAGGCAAGGAAGTAAGAAAGGGCGGTAAAGAGAGCCACGGTGAGCAGTGCGGAGGGGAAGTTTTTGTTTATCCTTTTGAGCCCCACTATAAGCACTATAGACACCAACCCCACCGCAAGGGTGTAGGGATTGGTCTGAGAGATGTTCTTTGCTATCTCATAGAGGTTCTGGAATATGAGCTCCTTCTGTTCCACCTTTATACCGAGGAGCGCCGGAATTTGAGTGGTCATTATTATTATGGCGGCGGCGTTGGTAAAGCCTATAATCACCGAATGAGACACAAAGTTTACAAGAAAACCCAGTCTGAAAAGCCCGATTGTTAGTTGTATGATACCCACAAGAAAAGCCATAAGGATAGCAAGCTCTATGAATTTTTCTTCTCCCGGCTTTGCGTAGCTTGTAAGAGACACGAAGGTAAGGAAAGCCACTATAGCAACGGGACCTGTGGCGAGCTGGGCGGAGCTTCCAAAAAGTGCAGCAACTATGACCGGTATGGAGGCAGCGTAAAGTCCATACACAGGCGGAAGCCCCGCTATAAGGGCGTAAGCCATAGACTGGGGGACGAGCACTACTGCCACAGTAAGACCAGCAATAAAGTCAGAAGTGAAAGTCTTTCTGTCGTAGCCTTTTAGCCACCTGAGAAAAGGGAAAAACCTCTCCATAGTTCTAAAATGCTAACATAAATCATAAAAACCTCTGCTTAGTTATTCCCTTATAATCTTATAAGTTATGCTTAATCTTGCGGTCTTGCAGTTCAGTCCCCTATTGGGAAAGGTAAAAGAAAACCTAAGAATGGTCTTGGAAATGCTCTCTCATGTAAAGGAGGGTTCTTTGGTGGCACTGCCAGAGATGTGGCAGTGCGGTTTTGACTACGAAAACATGGAAAGGCACGCACAGGCAACCGAGGAGGTTTTGCAGGAGGTCATAAGGATATCCAAAGAGAGGAATTTAACCATCGTGG
Source organism: Hydrogenobacter sp. T-8 (assembly GCF_011006175.1). Classification (NCBI taxonomy): domain Bacteria; kingdom Pseudomonadati; phylum Aquificota; class Aquificia; order Aquificales; family Aquificaceae; genus Pampinifervens; species Pampinifervens florentissimum. Next base: position 185,998 of record NZ_CP048795.1, read on the forward strand.
GCACCTATCCCATAAGGACCGAGGGTGGCATACACAACTCTGCGGTGGTGGTGGACAAGGGGAAGGTTGTAGGCAGGAGGCATAAGATAAAACTATTCCCACTCTATGAAGAGCCAAGGCACTTCCTACCGGGATATGAAAACCCAGTCTTTGAAACCTCTTTGGCAAAGGTGGGCATTCTTATATGCTTTGAGCTAAGGTTTCCAGAGCTTTCTTGGGCTTTGAGAGATGCACAGCTTTTAGTTGTTCCCTCTATGTGGGGGAAGAAGAGAAAGCTTCACCTTATGACCCTCTCAAGGGCAAGGGCAATAGAGAACCAGTGCTTTCTCATGCTTTCCAACACATGGGGTGATGTGGGAGGGGAGGAATACGCAGGCTCTTCCGCCATATACGGACCTTGGGGGCATGTGCTTGCCTTCTCAGAGAGGGGCGACAGCATACTTCAGGTGGGGGTAGACTTAGAGGAGGTACAAAAGGTAAGGAGACATATTCCCGTCCGATAACGGTGGGCTGTTATAAAATATCCATACATGGCATATTACATCTTTGTGACGGGTGGTGTACTTTCATCCCTTGGAAAGGGGGTAGCCTCCGCTTCCATAGCCTCCCTCCTTGAAGAGCAAGGTCTTAGGGTGAACATACAAAAGCTGGACCCATACCTTAATGTAGACCCAGGGACTATGAGCCCCTACCAGCATGGAGAGGTCTATGTGACAGAAGATGGTGCGGAAACGGACTTAGACCTGGGACATTATGAGAGGTTTACAGAGACAAAAATGAGTAAAAAAAATAACGTAACCGCGGGAAAGGTTTACTACAATGTCATACAAAGGGAAAGAGAGGGAGGATATCTCGGTGCTACCGTTCAAGTTATACCTCACATAACCGACGAGATAAAAAGGCTAATAAGGGATGTGGAAGATGGGTATGATGTGGTGATAGTGGAGGTGGGTGGGACTGTGGGAGATATAGAGGGTCTTCCTTTTCTTGAGGCGGTCCGTCAACTATCAGTAGAGTTAGGTAGAGACAAGGTTCTTTTCATACACATCACATATGTTCCCTATGTAAAAAGTGCAGGTGAGTTAAAGACCAAACCCACACAGCACTCGGTCAAGGAATTAAGAGCCATAGGTATTCAGCCAGACATAATCCTGTGTAGGTCTGAGGTGGAAATCCCAGAAAGCATAAAAGAGAAGATAGCCCTCTTTACCAACGTGAAAAAGTCTGCGGTCATATCCGCACAAGACGTAGAGTATATATACCAAGTGCCTTTGATACTCAAAAGTCAGGGTATAGATAGGCTCATTATTGAACACTTTGGTTTTACCTATAAGGAAACAAGGAGCAAATGGGAGGACATAGTCCAAGTTTTAAAATCCGCAGAGAGGAAGGTAAGGATTGCTATCGTAGGAAAGTATGTCTCTTTAAAGGACTCCTACAAAAGCATAATTGAGTCTCTTACGCACGGTGGAATAGCCAATAGGTCAAAGGTGGATATAATCTGGGTAAACTCAGAGGACTATCAAGAGGATATTTTAGAGCAAGCGGATGGCATACTTATTCCAGGAGGCTTTGGAGAGAGAGGAATAGAAGGCAAGGTTAGGGCTTTGAGGTATGGAAGAGAGAGGAAAAAACCTACCTTTGGTATATGCCTTGGCATGCAACTTATGTGTGTGGAGTTTGCAAGGAATGTGCTTGGTCTAAGAGATGCCAACTCCACTGAGTTTGACCCCTTTACGCCTCATCCTGTAATAGACATAATGGAAGAGCAGAAAAATATAAGGCATCTCGGTGGGACTATGAGGCTTGGCTCTTATCCCTGCAGACTTGTGGAGGGAACAAAGGTAAGAGAAATATACGGACAAGAGATGGTTTACGAGAGACACAGGCACAGATATGAGTTTAACAACCGTTATAGAGAAGTTTTTGAATCCGCTGGTATGGTTTTCTCGGGGCTTTCGCCAGATGGAAAACTTGTAGAGATAATAGAACTAAAAGACCATCCTTGGTATATAGGCTGTCAGTTCCATCCAGAGTTCAAAAGCAAACCCTATAAACCACATCCTCTTTTCGTGTCTTTTATTTCCGCTTGTTTACAAGTTCAATGATCGCAACATCTGGCGGAGAAAAAAGTCTCATAGGTGGTCCGCCAGTTCCTACCCCCTTGCTTATGTAAAGGTAAGAGTCTCCTAACTTATGAAAACCTCTATCGCTGATAAATAGCCTTGTAAGTATGAGCTTTCCTACAGGGTAATACACACCACCATGAGTGTGCCCCGAGAGCATAAGGTCAAAGAGCTTTTCCGCACCCTCTTGTAGGCGCGGTTTGTGTTTGAGATATAGGACAAAACTGTTAGGATTTGCCTTTTCTAATAGTTCCCTGTCGGAAAGAGTGCCTTGGCACTTTTTGAAAAACCTACAGTCATCGTCGTCAATTCCAACCACAGTTAAGTTTACTTCCCTTATCTGTGCCAAGTCTCCCCTTAAGAGCCTAAAGCCAGCCCTTTGGGTAAATTCTATAGCCTGTTCCAGACCTCTATAGTATTCGTGGTTTCCCAAAACCGCATACTTTCCCAAGGGTGGTTTCATCTCAGACAAAGCGTCAGCCAAGTGGAGTTTGTCCCTCATATTCCCATCCACTAAATCTCCCGTAGAAACCACAAGGTCTGGCTTTTCCCTTTCATACACCTCAAGCACAAGCCTTATTTTGTCCATCCCCATTACAGGACCAAGATGTATATCCGATATGTGGAGCACCTTTAGCCTTTGGACATTTTCTGGAAGTTTATCGGTGTATAGAGTATATCTTTCCACTTTGAGATTGAGGGTTTCGTAATAGCTATATGCAGACAAAGTTATGGAAAGTAGCAGAATGGTTATGGTTGTGGCTTTTGTGGGTGGCACAGGCAGGGGGTTTATCTTAAAAACCTTCTTAGAAATGTAAACTACGCCTTTGTATAGGTCCAAAGTCAAGCCTAACACAACCAAATACACGAGAAAACCCATCCAAATTAGACCACCTAAAGCAGTTATATAGGCAATGTGAGAGTTCATATTAGCATCCGCATAACGCCATATAAAGGGTGAGAAGAATCCAAAAGAAAGCAACAAGGCAATGACCCATCTTCCCCTTTTTCCAAGTGCAGGTTTAAAAACCCTTGAGTAAGCATAAAGATGCATAAGGGCAAAAAGGGTTAGAAAGACCAATATAAACCATCTCATATTTCCAGCTTATACCCAAAGCCCCTCACTGTCTGAATCGCTTTTCCCTCTTCACCGAGTTTTTCCCTTAGCTTCTTTATATGCACATCCACCGTTCTATCGTATACATCTCTCTTTAGCACCCTTTCTATAAGGTATTCTCTGCTCACGGGCTTGCCATAATTTTCAAGCAAGGCGGACAATATTAGAAACTCTGTGGGTGTAAGTTCAATGACTTCTTCGCCCCTTTTAACCTCTTTTTTTTCCAAGTCTATATGAATGCTTCCGAGCTTGAATTGGGTTTGTTTTTTCTCCTTCCCTACCCTTCTTAGCACCGCCTTTACCCTTGCAAGGAGTTCCTTTAAGGAAAAGGGCTTGGTTATGTAGTCGTCCGCACCGAGAGAGAAACCCTTTAGCTTATCCTGTTCCATGTCCCGTGCGGTTACGAATATTATGGGTATATCCTTAAGACCTTCTTTTCCTCTCACATACTGGGCTATCCTAAAGCCATCGTAGTCTGGAAGCATCACATCAAGGAGCAAAAGGTCTGGCGGGTTTTCTTCAAGGTATTTTATGGCATCCGCACCCCTAAGACAAACAAGGGCTTCGTAGCCTTCTTTCCTTAGATTGTAAGCTATCAACTCCGCAAGGTCATTCTCATCTTCTACCACAAGTATCTTCAAGCTCATATCTTTATGGGTTTTATCTTTACAGCCACCTCATCTGGATTTATCACATCACCCACAGATATAAGCACTTCCTCCACTATACCTTCTACAGGACTGTGAACCTCATTTTCCATCTTCATGGCTTCCACCACAAAGAGCACATCACCCTCTTTCACAGTCTGTCCTATACTTACCTTCACGTTTACCACCTTGCCGGAGATGGGTGAGGTTATGTCTCCAACACCCACAGGTCTTGGTCTTTTTGGCTTTACCTCCATGGCAGAGGTTATTTCACCGTAGGGCGATGGTATGCTTTCCACCTCCTTGAGAGGTCTGAGTATCACCTCCTCTAACTTTCCATCAAGCCTGATAAAGAAAGGTCTCCCTTCCGCAGTAGGCTCTCCCCTTCCTGCTATCTGAACATGATACTGTTCTCCATGAACCGTCACTATAAACTCTACTGGTATGTTTTCTCTTTTTTCTTCAATAAACTCTTCTGGAGGGAGCTTTTCTCCTTTTTCTCTGAATTCAAAAAACTCTTTGGCAACGAGAGGAAAAAGAGCATAAGAAATGATATCCTCCTCGCTCTTTGCACCAGCCTTTATAGCCTCTTCTCTGACCTTTGGTAATTCTGGCTCAAGTAAGTCCGCTGGTCTTACATGATATATAGGCTCTTCCTCTCCGAGGATTTTCTTTATAAGCTCTTCACTGATGGGTGCGGGTGGTCTGCCATATAGCCCCTTTACATAGTCCTTTGTTTCCTTTGTAACCACTTTGTATCTTTCTCCATGTAGCACATTAAGAAAAGCCTGAGAGCCTACTATTTGGCTTGTGGGCGTAACAAGAGGTGGATATCCAAGGTCTTGACGGACCCTGACAACCTCCTCAAGCACCTCTGGTAGTTTTTCCTCCATACCCTGCTCTCTTAATTGGCTTATAAAGTTGGATATCATACCCCCGGGAACTTGATGTAAAAGAACTCCTACGTCTGGATAAGGTGGCAGAACATCGTATTTCTTATACTTTGTCCTTATACTTGCAAAGAGGTCTCCAGCCTTTTGATAGAGCTTTTCGTCCACCTTAACCTCATAGCCAAACTCCCTTAGCACATAGATCATGGTCTCGCCGGGTGGGTGAGAGGTTTGACAAGAAAGGCTATAAAAGACCGTATCTATCATGTCCGCACCCGCTTCTATACCCTTGAGCTGTGCCATCTCTGCAAGGTCCGCAGTGGTTTGAGTATGGAGATGGACAAGATAGTTTGGAAACTCTAACTTGAGGGCTTTTACCAATTCGTAGGCTACCTTTGGAGACAGCAGTCCTGCCTGGTCTTTTATGGAAATAATGTCTATTCCCATATCCACCAGTTCTTTTGCAACATTAACGTAATACTCCACCGTATGCACTGGGCTTATGGTATAAGAGAGCACTCCTTTAACTATTGCCCCCACCTTCTTGGCGGTTTCTATGGATTTTCTCATATTTCTTGTATCGTTCAGAGCGTCAAAGATCCTAAAGACCTCTATACCATTATCGTATGCCCTTCTTACAAATTCCTCTACCACATCATCAGGATAGTGCCTGTAGCCTACTACATTTTGTCCTCTTAGGAGCATTTCAAGTTTTGTGTTTGGAGCATGCTTTTTGAAAAGTCTTAGCCTTTCCCACGGGTCTTCTTTTAGATACCTGAGACACACATCGAAGGTCGCCCCACCCCATACCTCAAGAGACCAGAAACCACACTTGTCAAGTATGCTTACTATTTCAAGCATATCCTCCGTTCTTACCCTTGTGGCAAGCAATGACTGAATACCATCCCTCAGAGAAACATCTGTTATGAAAATCTCTCGCATAGGAAAATTATACCACCCTAAAGTGGTCAAAACCTGTAGGCTTGAGGGGTTTACCGTCAATGAAGATACCTTCCCCTTCCTCCACAAAACCTATTTGAACCATACTGAGAAAGGGGTTCAACCTCTCAGGAGGATGGGTAAACAAAAGCTCATAGTCTTCCCCACCAGAAAGTGCATACTCAAGTGGGTCCTTGCCATGTCTTTTGCAAAAGCTCACAAGTTCTTGAGATATGGGTATCTTATCAGAAAAAAGGCTAATCTTTACTTGGCTTGCCTTTGAGAGTTTTTCCACATCCGAGGAGAGCCCATCGCTTATATCCATGCTGGCATTGGCGTATTTGGATATGTGTTTTATAAAGTCTATCCTTGCGGTGGGTCTTAGATGTTTCTCTATGAGCCTTAGTTCAAAATCTTCGTAGTGCTTTTTCTCCATTTGAAGAAGTTCAAGCCCAGCCTTTGAGTCTCCCAAGGTTCCAGAGACAAAAACTCCATCCCCTATTTTTGCACCACCTCTTCCCACAAACCTTTCTGCTTTCCCCACCATAAAAACGTCTATACATAGCTTATCGCCCTTGCTTACATTTCCACCCACAACCTGACAGGAATAAAATTCACAGGCTTTTTTTATTCCCAGGTATATCTCCTCCACATACCTCACCTCTAAATCTGGCAAAGTTAAAGAAACAAGGCAGTAAATAGGCTCTCCACCGTTTGCTACCACATCGCTCACATTGATGGATATGGCTTTCCAACCCACTGCAGAGGGTGGATAGTGGAGTTTAAAGTGTCTGTCTTGGAGAAGAAGGTCGCAGGTAAGTAGGAGCATACTTTTGCCAACGGTGATGGGAGCGGTATCGTCCCCTATTAGCTCACTCTGCAATATGCTTTTGAGCCTCTCTATAAGACCGAACTCCCCTATATCTGAAATTCTCATTCTGTGAATATCTGACCCTCTATAGGTTGGACCATAACACCTTTATCCTCTATAAACTTCATAGCTTTTTCTATTTCCTCTGCTTCACCATCCATTTCAACGGTAAGTATGCCCGTATCCTTTGTAACCTTTGCGGTTCTTATGTTTACTACCACATCAAAGTTTTTGCAGACCATACATAGAACAGGCTCTTTCACCTTTTCCTCTGGGTATATGAGCTGAAGCCTTATCAAGTTCATGAAAAGTATTATATCAGACCTTCAGGATATAGTCAGCCATATCAAAGGAAGACTTAGCTATGGAAATCAAAACCTGACGGTCTATACCTGTTAGCCTTTCTAAGTTCACAAGGATATCACTCTTGGTTGGGTCTTGCATGTTCAACAATTCTGGAAATTTTTCCTCCAACATGATGGAGTAATCCAGTATACTCCTAAGGTGCACATTCTTTCCAGTATAACCATCAATAATTTCCTGCTCTATCTTGACATCCTTCAAGAAAGCTATCTTATCCATGCCGAGGATTTCATCTATAAGAGAAAAGAGACCGATTAAGTAGGCTTCAGATTCGTATTGAGGATGTATAAATTCTGCAATTTTTTGAGCTATTAGAGCTCTTACGAGTGATTTCTTCCATAATTCTGGGTTTTCCACAGATACATAATCATTCATGGCGAGAACAAGCAGAAAATTCCTTAAATTCCTCAAGCCTATCATGGCACAAGCCTGCTCCACGCTCCTTATCTCCTTTATAGGAGAATAGTAAGCGGAATTTACAAGCCTAAGAATCTTTGCAGTCATGCCAACATCTGTGGCTATTAGGTTCGCAATTTCTTTTGGACTCTGGGCGGAGTGGGCTACCGCTATGAGTTTGAGCAAGGTATTCTTTAGGTAGGGTGCGGTCTGGAATTCCTTTAGTATAAAGGGACCTTCTAAGTATTTACCTTGAAAGAGGTCCCCCACTCTACTGACTCTACTATACTCTTCCGCATCCTCTATCTTTGAGATTAAAAGGGTTTTTGACTTAGACTTTGAGAGGTCTAGGATCCTCTGATTGAGTCTCTTTGCATCCACGGAAATTATGCTTATCTTATCCAGAAGACCAGCTATCTTTTCATTTTCCAAATTCCTTTCACTTATACTGAACAGCACACCCCGTTCCGTGTATTTATCAACAGCATTTAGTATCTGTCTATAAACCATCTCACCCACTGGCACTTGAGGTTCTATTATCTCTATTATCAATTTTTTAGGGTCAAGGGCCTCAATGGCTTTGTTTATAAGGGAGTCAAGGGATACATTTATCATCACTCTCTTCCCTTCCCCTACTCTCTCTATGCCTTGTTCTAGTATTATTTCTATTACTATGTATGTTGCCCTGCTGTAGGGAACTTCTTTAGGATACTCATACATATTATCTCTTTTTCTAAGGAAAACTTCAAAGGCAAACCTCCTACCCTCTTTGTTAAATATGGGTTGCTTTGCTATAAGAAAGCTCATCCATAACCTCTCTCAGTTCGGGATATAGGGGAAATTGTTGACAGAGCTCTATAACCTCCCTGCCCACTCTTTCAATCACATGGGAGTCCTCTATGTTCTGTATCACTTGGGCTATAAGTCTTGCGATCAGCCTCATTTCCTCTTCCTTCATGCCTCTGGTGGTCATGGCGGGCGTTCCAATCCTTATACCGCTTGTCTTTGTAGGGGGCAGTGGATCAAAGGGAACTGCGTTCTTGTTTACCGTTATGTTTGCCCTGCCGAGAGCTTCCTCCGCCTGTTTACCAGTTATGCCCTTGTCTCTCAGGTCAAGAAGCACTATATGGCTGTCTGTTCCATTAGAGACCACCTTAAAGCCAAGCCTTATGAATTCTTCCGCCATAGCTTGAGCGTTTCTGACCACCTGCTTTGCATACTCTTTGAACTCTTCTGTCATTGCTTCCTTAAAGGCTACCGCCTTGGCTGCGATTACATGCATAAGGGGTCCGCCCTGTATCCCTGGAAAGACGCTTTTGTCTATCTCTTTGGCAAACTCCGCCTTGCAGAGGATAAAGCCTCCTCTTGGACCTCTTAGGGTCTTGTGGGTTGTGGAGGTAACGAAGTGTGCATATGGCACGGGGTTTGGGTATACACCGCCAGCGATAAGCCCCGAGTAGTGTGCCATGTCCACCATGAGGTATGCACCGACCTCCTGGGCTATATGGGCAAACTTTTCCCAGTCTATGACCCTTGGATATGCGGACGCACCTGCCACTATAAGCTTTGGCTTGTGTTCTTTTGCCAACCTATAGACTTGGTCGTAGTCTATAAGCTCTGTCTCGGGGTTTAGCCCATAGTAGACCACGCTATATATCTTTCCAGAGAAGTTTACCTTTGCACCGTGAGTAAGATGTCCTCCGTGAGCGAGGTCCATACCCAGTATGGTATCTCCCGGCTTTAGGACCGCCATATATACCGCCATGTTTGCCTGAGAGCCAGAATGAGGCTGGACGTTGGCATGCTCCGCTCCATAGAGTTCTTTTACTCTCTTTATGGCAAGGTCTTCCGCAATATCCACAAACTCACAACCACCGTAATACCTCTTGTGTGGCAATCCCTCCGCATACTTGTTGGTAAGCACAGAGCCTTGTGCTTCCATAACCGCAAGTGATGTGAAGTTTTCTGAGGCTATAAGCTCCAAGTGGTAGAACTGCCTTTTGTATTCCTTTACTATGGCTTCGTATATCTCTGGGTCTGTATGCCTAAGGTGTCTCATTTTTAATATTTTACTCCCATTCTATGGTCGCTGGTGGTTTTGAGGATACGTCGTAGACTACCCTGTTTATCCCCTCTACCTCGTTTATTATCCTTCTCATCACATGGTCAAGGAACTCATAGGGAAGTCTTGACCAATCTGCAGTCATTCCGTCAGAGCTGTCCACAGCCCTGAGCCCCACTACCCTTTCGTATGTCCTCACATCACCCATAACACCCACACTTTTTACCGGCAAAAGTACCGCAAAAGCCTGCCAAACCTTATTGTAAAGACCCCACCTCTTTAACTCTTCTATGAAGATGTGGTCTGCTTCCCTTAGTATTTCCAGGTCCTCCCCTTTTACCTCACCCAATATCCTTATGGCAAGACCCGGGCCGGGGAAGGGATGTCGCATGAGAAGCTCCTCTGGCACTCCCAAAAGTCTTCCCACCTGACGCACCTCGTCTTTAAAGAGTTCCCTGAGGGGCTCAAGAAGCCTCAGTCTCATCCTTTCTGGAAGACCTCCCACATTGTGATGGGTCTTTATGACTTTGGCACCGGGGACGCCGGCGCTCTCCACCACATCTGGATATAAGGTTCCCTGAAGGAGAAACTCCGCTCCAGATTTCTGTGCCTCTCTTTCAAAAACCTCCACAAAGGTATGCCCCACTATTCTCCTTTTCTCCTCTGGGTCTTCTACACCCCTCAGCCTTTCCAAAAACAACCCATCCGCATCTACCCTGTAAAAGGGTAGCTCCATTCTCCTAAAATAGCCCTCCACCTCTTCCGCCTCTCCCTTTCTCAAAAGCCCGTGGTTCACAAACACGCAGGTGAGCTGGTTTCCTATCGCCCTATATGTAAGAAGCGCCGCCACCGTTGAGTCCACACCTCCAGACAGAGCGCATATGACCTTTGCATCTTTGACCTCCTCCTTTATTTCCTCTATCTTTTCCTCAACAAAATTACCCATGCTCCAGTTTCGCTGGGCTTGAGCAACCTTAAAGAGGAAGTTTCTCAGAAGCTCCTTCCCATATTGGGTATGGGCCACCTCTGGGTGAAACTGCACACCATATATGGCTTTGTTTCTATGTCTTATGACCGCATAGGGAGAGTTTTCTGAGCTTGCGAGAGCTTCAAAGCCCTCAGGAAGCCTTACCGCCTTGTCCGCATGGCTCATCCATACGTCAAATTCCTTTGGTAAACCTTCAAATAGTGGGTCTTCCTTTAGAACTTTTAGCTTTGCTCTTCCGTATTCTTGTTTTTGAGACCTTTCCACCACACCGCCAAGTTGATGCACTATAGACTGAAGCCCATAGCATATGCCCAGGATGGGAATGTTAAGGTTGTATAGCTCTGGGTCTGGAAGGGGTGCGTCCTGCTCGTATACAGAGGCGGGACCGCCGGAGAATATAAGGCAGTAGGGGTTTCTCTCCCTTACCTCCTTGTGGCTTATGTGATAAGGCACGATTTCGCTGTATACACCAAGCTCCCTTACCCTTCTGGCAATAAGCTGAACATACTGAGAGCCGAAGTTTAAGATAAGGGTTGGTCTCTTTATCACAATATTAATTATACATTGCCTTGACAGATAAAGAGCATGTACCTATACTAACAATTGAGGAGGGCTATCAAATGGTAGAAAAAATCATAGCAAAGATAAACGAGGGATTTAGTGAAGGCTTATGTGTGGAGCTACCTGATGGGGTTTGCATAGGAAAAGGACAGCATAGGATAAGGGTCTTAAAGAAGAGCGTCTTAGGGGAAGTTTTGAAAGACCCTGAGATGGGTTTCTGCGAAGCCTACATGAGGGGTGACATAACTATTGAGGGTGATTTAGAGAAGGTCTTGATGGCATGCATGGAGTATGTGGAATCTGAGGGCAAGAAGGAACCTAAGGCTATCTTTGCTTCTCTCCTCAGAAGTATTTTGAAGGGCATAGGGCTTATAAAAAGGCTTGAAGGTAAGGAGGTAAGAAGGCACTACGACCTGGGTAACGAATTTTATCAGCTTTGGCTTGATAAGTCAATGACTTATTCCTGTGCCTTCTTTTCAGACCAAAACATGAGCCTTGAGGAAGCACAAAGCGAAAAGAGAAAGATAATATACGAAAAACTCCAGCTAAAAGAGGGAGACAGGCTCATAGACATTGGCTGTGGATGGGGTTCTATAATTCTTGAAACCGCCCTAAACTATGGAGTCTATTCCGTAGGCATAACTTTGGCAAAAAATCAATATGAATATGTAAAAGAGAAGATAAAAAGCCTTGGTCTGGAGGGAAGGGCTGAGGTGTATCTTATGCACTACGAAGACTTGCCAAAGATCGGTAGAAAGTTCAATAAAGTAGTGTCAGTAGGTATGTTTGAGCATGTAGGAAAGGGAAGGCATAGGAAGTTTTTTGAAGTGGTCCGTGAAATAATGGAAGATGGCGGACTTTTCCTGCTCCATACCATAGGAAAGGTTCACACCTCAAGCCAGAGCAGGTGGATAAGAAAATACATATTTCCAGGTGGCTACCTGCCCTCCATAGAAGAGGTGATCGGAGCTTCCAAAGGGCTTGGTTTCAACCTTATAGACATAGACAACTGGAGGCTTCACTATTATCTAACTCTGAAGGAATGGAAGAAGAGGTTTTTGACTGTTAAGGACTGGGTTGTTAAGCGGTATGGGGAGGAGTTCTATAAGATGTGGGAGCTTTATCTTACCGCTTCTGCGGTTTCCTTCTACTTAGGTAGCAATCATCTTTTCCAGTTTCTCTTCTCAAAGGGTGTGCTAAACACCTACCCAGTTATGAGAAGATGCTTAGGTCAACCGCTTTTTGCCTCGTAAAGCTCACCTAGACCCTTTTTTATAAACTCCCTTACAAAGGGTATGTGAGAGTTCAGGATTTCTTCTTTTGTGCCTGTTTGAACCACTTGACCTTCTTTTATTATCATTATCCTGTCTGATATGGAGAAGGCGGACACAAGGTCGTGAGATACCACTATAGCGGTAGAACCTGTCTTTTCTCGGAGGTTAAGGATAAGTTCGTCAATGAGCCTGCTGGTGATAGGGTCAAGCCCTGAGGTTGGCTCGTCGTATATGATAAGCTGTGGCTCTGTGGCTATAGCCCTTGCTATTCCCACCCTCTTCTTCATACCGCCCGATAGCTCGGAAGGATAGAGGTCAAGCTCTTCTCCCGATAAGCCCACCATGCTTAGATACTTGAGGGCGGTAGCCCTAAGCTCTTCTCTCTTGTGCTTTCCATGTTCTAAGTGATAAAAGACCACGTTTTCCCAGACGGTGAGGCTATCAAAAAGGGCCGCTCCCTGAAAGACATAGCCTATGCCCTTTCTTACATCATCCAGCTCCATCTGGGTAAGGGATGAAACATCTTTGCCAAAGACCTCCACTTTACCGCTCGTTGCCCTCAAGAGACCCACAAGACACTTGGTTATTGTGGTCTTACCGCTACCGCTCCCACCCAGTATGGTAAAGACTTCGCCCTCATACACCTCAAAGCTCACATCTTTGAGGATGGGTCTTCCATTCAGCTCAAGGCTCAGGTTTTCTACCGAGACTACCTTCTTCATCAAATCTTTAAGGCATCAAGCACCAATTGATCAAGCTCTCCAGCCTTTTGGAGGTCTCCAGTGTGCATAAAGGGTATGGTGCCAGTTATTGTGCCACCCGGGAAGAGGTTGTTCTCCACGCTGTTTATCCTTATCTCAAACACGGAGACGGGAAACTTGACTTCCTCTATTCTGTCCTGAAGGAGGCTTGCGGTGCCATAGCAGGCAAGGGCTTTGTCCTGAGCTATGAGCATAAGGCATGCCTGCCCAGTCTGTTGCATGTTTTTAGAGCTTTTGGCGTTGGAGCTGAGGGCAACCCTTATGGTTCTCTCGTCAATAGGGTATACCCATGTGATAAAGGTAAGGTGTATATTACCCTCTTTGTCAGAAGTGGCAAGCACCACAGGGAAAACGCCCAGATTACGCATAAGGTCCATAAGCTCCTTTGGAAGCATCTTTCACCTCCTGGTTAGTTTTCTAAAAATATAAACCCTCTGCAGGGTAGTAATCAAAGACCCCACCGCTATGAGGACAACCGCAGGAAAGACAAGGTCAAGGGCTATGCCCGCCAGAAGGATAAACCACCTTTCGGGTCTTTCAAAGGTGCCCACCTTTAGCTCATAGCCAAGCCCCTCCGCCCTTGCTCTGGAGTAGCTAACTGTAAAGGAAAAAAGCATTGCCATGAGGGCAAAGAGGGACAGAAGTTTGTCTTCAGAAGACAGGGCTATGGCTATGAAGGGGAGAGCATCAGAGAGCCTGTCTAACAAAGAGTCAAGAAAGGCTCCAAGGTCTGAGTTTTTGCCAAGCCTTCTCGCAAGACTTCCATCCAGTGCATCAGACAGAGCTCCCAAGAGGAGAAGCACAAAGCTCAAGAGCAGATACCCAGAGTACAGAGCTAAGGAGCCAAAAAGCACAAAAACAAGCCCCATAAAGGTTATCATGTTTGGAGTAGCACCAATCCTCTCCAAGAACACAAGGAAGGGCTCTGTTAACTTCTCAAAGGTAGGCTTTAGCTCTCTTACAATATAGCTCATACTCTTCTCCTACGGCGAGGGAGGGATTCGAACCCCCGGTGGGCTCTGAACCCACAGCGATTTTCGAGACCGCCCCGTTCGACCACTCCGGCACCTCGCCTCTTTTATAATTATAAGGCTTTGCCATGCTTATAGTCCTCTTTGCTTTGGGCTTGCTTTCCATAAGCCTCTTTGAGGCTTTGGTGGTCCTTATTCTTTTCTACCTTCTGTACAAGGGTTTTAAGGGTTTTCGGTGTAGGGGAAGTCTGCTTTTGCCTCTCACTTTGCATGCCCTTGTGGTTTTGGTCTCTACTACTCTTTTTCATACCTCTCAGATAGGCAAGGCTATAGAAAGGGGCGTGTTTTTACTCTCTTACTGCTATGGTGGACTGCTTAGGGTGGACGAAGGAAGTCTATATAGGTTTAATCTCTTTTTGGTGCTTTCTGGTCTGGCTCTTTTACCCTTGGTGTTTTACAGATACAGCCAAACAGGTCAACCTGCCATGTTTTGGGGTGGGTGGTTTGAGGTAGGAGCCTTTTACAGCATCTTTGCGGTCGCAAGCCTTTCTCTGCTCTTTTATTCAAAAAGGGTCTACTACCTTTTGCCCTTTCTACTTTTTGTGGGCGTGGTCTTTTTTACCATGAGAAGGTCTGCCATGCTGGGGCTTGCCTTTGCCCTTTTGGTTTTTGCCCTCCTTGTGGGACAGAAGGTTTCCAAAAAAGCCTTTTGGGGTATTTTGCTTACCCTTTTTGTTGGCTTTGCGGTAAGCACTGCCATTCTTGCACAAAAGGATATAAGGTATAAGACCATGTATGAAATGGTGCTGGGACGAAGACCTATAAATGACGAGACGCTAAACCACATATCCAGCTACCGTTGGGAGATAGCAAAAGCAGGCGTGCAGGTAGTAAAAAAAGACATACAGGAAAGAAACTGGCTTGCCCTTGCCATAGGTCATGGCATAAATTCTGGCTACTACCTTGAGCCAAAGAGCCCTGTGGGTGGGGTCTACGAGTCGGTATTCTTGCTTTCAGAGCTTATTGAGAAGGGTCTTTTGGGGCTTTTTGCAGTCCTTTGGGTTTATTATGCATACTTTAAGTTTTTGTTGGGCTTTAGGATAAGGGAGAGCATGGACTACCTTCTTATGCCCCTTTTACTTGCTCTTGGCTCTCACCTTGTGGGGACGGTCTTTACCTTTTTCTGGGATGCTATGCTACCCTTATATCTTGTGCTTTTTATGGTGGTAGAAAGGTTTAGGTCTTACAAACTGTGATTTTTTGAAAATCCGAAAAAAAAGTAGATACTACAAAATATTTAAACATATGGTTTTTGGCTTACGCATGCTTAAAAGTCAGTTAATTTGTTTTTCTCCTCACCCTTATCTTACCGCTCATAAGATGGCGAAGTAGGCTCTTAAATAGGTTCTGAAGTGCTTTCTTATACTCTTCTTCTTTTTGAAGTTTGTCGTCTATGGCTCTTAGGACTTCCGCTATGGCTTTTTGCTCTTCATCTCCGCCACCTCCCCCAATCTCACCACCTTCCAATCAACAGGCAAAGGACCCAGCTCTGTATCTTTGAAATCCCTCTCCTCGTAAAACTCAAAACCCATAGCAGAAAATTATAAAACTTTGGCTTTATATACCAAGCTCTTCCTTCAAAACTTTCAATACATCCTCTGCAACTACCAACCTTTTAGCCAAAGCACGCAAAAATTCCCTATCTTTCACAGACCTTATCTTATCGCTTACACCCTCTGGCACATACCCAAGTCTACCTTCTATAAGGGTCAACACCATCTCCTGTGCAGACCTCAATAGCCCCTCCTCAAGCCCAATCTGCTTACCCTCTTCAAGACCAAGCCTATATAGAATGTCCTTTTTCAGTTCTTTCTTTGGCAATTTTATATCTTCAGGTCTGACCACTATAGGCATATGCCTAACCTCCTCCGTGAACCTTATCCTTAAGTTAGGTCTTAGCTCCGTCAATGTCAAGGCTTTCAGAAAATACTCCTTCCTTTCCTCTTCACTCATACCCTCCATAGTCTTTATTATCCTGTATATCAAATAATCCTCATCCTCTACTTTACAAAGACACGCCAGCAGTATATCCATGGGGTCTGAGCTTTCTAAAAACAGTTTGCAGTCTATCTGTCTTATGTCAAGTACTTCATAGCTAAAGGTCAGGTTTTTGAGCTTTAGTTTGGACTTCATCCTTAGTTTTTTGTTTCCCACATAAACGAGAAGTTGCTTTATGTTGTGGGTTTGGTATTTTTCTGCGATTAATGTATAATAGCGTAGCATTCTCCAAGGCATAGTAGGGTCGTTAAAGGATTGGAATTCCATATGCAGTATGCTTTCATCTTGAAGTTTTGCCAAGAAGTCTACCCTTAGCTCTGTGGATGGCAGGTTAGTAGGCAGTAGTTCCTTTATAGGTTTGGGTGAGAGAAGTTTACTGAACCTATAAGGGACTTCTTCAAAAATATCTTTCAAAGCTATGTCTTTTGAAGACACAAGGAGATTATAGCATAATCCTATGTTATAAATTTTAGACTTTCCTCGTAAAACTCAAAACCCATAGTGGAAAGTTATAGCAAAAGACATCAAGCGCGCACCACAAGGCGGTGAGCCCTACCCACAAGGTCGGTAAACCTTTCTATAGACCTCTCTCTCATGTAGTCTTCTACGCCTTCTATGACCTTAAGGGGTGCATAGGGGTCAAAGAAGTTAGCGGTTCCCACTTGAATGCATACCGCACCTGCAAGGATATGTTGTAAAGCGGAATCCGTGTCGTATATGCCACCAACGCCTATTATAGGGACAGAGTGTCCAAGCTCTGAAAAAACCTCCCAGACCATTCTTACCGCTATGGGAAGTATGGCAGGACCAGAGAGACCTCCCATAAGTGTAGAAAGTTCAGGTCTTTGGCTTTTTGTGTCTATTTTCATACCAAGAAGGGTGTTTATGAGAACGAGCCCATCCGCACCCGCATCTACACAAACCTTGGCAAAGCCCTTTATATCTCCCGTATTGGGTGAGAGTTTTACAAGCACTGGCTTTTTTACCTTGGCTTTTACCCTTTCCACAAGCCTTGAGAGCACCACAGGGTCATGTCCAAAGAGCATACCTCCCTTTTTCACATTAGGACAAGACACGTTGAGCTCATAGGCTACCACCTTCTTGGCATCTTCAAGTGCAAGGCATACCTCCACATACTCTTCTTCTGTTTCTCCAAAAACATTGGCTATAAAGTGGGTGTCTATCTTCTCAAGGTTTGGGTATATCTTTTTCAAAAAGCCTTCCACTCCCGGGTTTTGAAGTCCTATGGAGTTTAACATCCCGCAGGGGGTTTCCGCAATCCGTTCTGGTGCGTTGCCTTCGCGAGGCTTTAGAGATATACCCTTTGTAACCACCGCACCAAGCCTTGATATGTCATATATCTCCATAGCCTCAAGCCCATAGCCAAAAGTTCCCGATGCTACCCAAACAGGGTTTTTAAACCTTACGCCAAAAAGCTCCACAGAAAGGTCAAGCATTTATCTTCCTCCTAAACTCTTCCAAACTCCACCTTAGAGATTCTTCGTAAGAAATTGGCTCTCTTCCACAGAGCTTTTCTACACCTTCCTTTTCCACCTCAGGGTCAAGACCACATATATTATCCCTCCACATCATAAGCATCTGGTCTGAGCTAAAGGGTGGTGGCTGAAGGACCCTTTCTACCACCAAACCACCTACATACATAAGGCTTTTTGGCACAGGTAGGAGCAAGACCTTCCTTTTCCAGTAGTCAAAAATGTCCTCCAAAAGCTCCCTAAAGCTCACCCTCCTGTTTCCGCACAGCTCGTAGGTTTTACCCTCGCTCTCTTCTAAGATAAGAGCCTTCACAAAGGCACAGGCAACATCTCTAACATCCACAGGCTGAAAGAGATAGCCACCGCCACCGGGCAGGGCAAAAAGCCTCAAAAACTTGGTAATGCTCCATAGGTCATAAAAGAGCTTTTGCTCAGGACCGAGTATGAGAGAGGGTCTCATTATGGTATAGCTTAGCCCCGACCTTTTTAGCTCCTCTTCCGCCATAAACTTGGTGCGATGATACATGGAGGGGGCATCCTTGTGGGTACCGAGAGAACTCATATGAACTACCCTTTTGAGCCTTCCATACTCCCTTGAGACCTCGTATAGGTTCTTTGAATACAGATAATGCACCTTCATAAAGGTCTGTCCATGTCTTTTGCTTTCTACAAGTATACCTACCAGATGCACCAAGTAGTCTGGCTGAAATTCCTCAAAGACCTTCCTGAGAGATGGCTTGTCCGCAAGGTCCACCCTGTAAGGATATACCTTATCGCCAAAAAGCCTCTCTAACTTAGCCACATCCCTAACACTACAGCCTACGGTATAACCCTTTTTTAGAAGCTCTCTTACTATATGTCTTCCTACAAAGCCTGTGGCACCAGTTATGAGAACCTTCATCCTTGAGCCACCTCTATGGCAGTTTCCTTTTGTTTGCGTCTTGCCAACTTTCCAGCAAGGAGCGAAAGCTCATAAAGAATTATCAGAGGTATAGCCATTATCACTTGCGTGGTCACGTCAGGGGCTATGAGAGCACCCGCCACAAAGGCAAGCACTATAAAGTATTTTCTAAAGGCTTTCAATTGTCTCTCCGTCACAAGCCCTGCCCTCTGCAGGAGGAATATGACCACAGGAAGCTCAAAGGCTATGCCAAAGCCTATTATCATCTTGAGAAGAAAGGATATATACAGGTTCACAGAAAGAAAGGGTGTTGCCTGAAGCTGAGAAAGCCCTATGCCCAGCAGGAACCTTAGAGCCATAGGAAGGGCTACAAAGTAGGAAAAGGCTCCGCCAAGAAGAAAAAGAATAATAGAAAAAAGGGTTAGGGGAAGAACAAGTTTCTTCTCATTGGGATACAGGGCAGGCTCTACGAACCTCCAGAGCTGAAAGAGTATAACAGGAAGCGACAGGATAAAGCCAAAGACTATGGAAATCTTCAGCAGTATGAAAAGAGGCTCCGTAGGGGAGAGGGTCACAAGCTCTACCTGTGGGTATGACCTCCTTACTGGCTCTTTCAGTATTTCAAATATCTGGCTCGCAAAGTAGAAGGCTACACCCGTGCCTACAAGGAAAGCTACTATGGACTTAATCAGCCTGCTTCTTAGCTCCCTCAGATGCTCCGTCAGAGGCATCTTGGGAAGTTCGTGTTGTTCCATTATCCTCTTTTACCTCCTCACTTTTTTCCTTTTCTATTAAATCGTAAACACTTTCATCTTCAGGAGGGGTCGCATCCTTGCTCTCCTCCATTATTTTCTTGTTTATGCTTTCCATGTATAGCTGATATCTAAGCTCATCCCAAGTTTCTCTAACCTTTCGTAGAAACTCGCCTAACTTGGTAGCCACTTCCACCATCTTCTCGGGACCCAAGAAGACGAAGGCTACCGCAAGTATCACCAAGAGCTCGGGAAAGTCCATGATTATAAATATAAACCAAAGCTTTAGAGAATATGCCTCAGTATCTCAATGGCTTGATCTATGTGTTTTTCCTCAACTATAAGGGGTGGGACAAACCTCAAGACCCTTTCTGCGGTGCAGTTTATAACAAGACCCTTTTCAAGTGCTTTTTGCACAAGCTCGGAGCAGTTCCTCTCAAGCTCCAAACCAAGCATTAGACCCTTGCCTCTGACCTTTCCCACTCCAAGCTCTTGGAGTTTTCTCTTGAAGTATTCTCCTACCCTTTGAACCTGTGGTAGGAGCTCCCTTACCCTGCGAACCACCACCATAGAAGCTCTGCAGGCAAGTGGGTTTCCACCAAAGGTAGAACCGTGTGAGCCTGCCTTAAAAGCCTTAGCGACCTCATCTCTGGCGAGCACCGCACCTATGGGGACTCCACCACCCAAGCCCTTTGCAAGGGTTATTATGTCTGGTTGTAAACTGTAGTGCTCGTAGGCGTAGAATTTGCCAGTCCTTCCTATGCCCGTTTGGACTTCGTCCACAATAAGCAGAAGACCCTCTTTCCTGCATAGTTCCTGAATTTTCTGCAAAAACTCTCCCTCTGCCTCCCTTATGCCACCTTCTCCTTGTATAACCTCAAGCATTATTCCAGCGGTTTCTTTCTTTAGAGCATTCAAGACAGAATCAAAGTTGTTTAGCTCCGCATAGTCAAAACCTTCAAGGAGTGGCTCAAAGCCCTTTTGTATCTTTTCCTGTGCGGTTGCGGACATGGCACCAAAGGTTCTTCCATGAAAGGAGCTATAAAAGGTGATAATCCTGTATCTTTTCTCACCCTTCTCGTAAAAGTATCTTCTTGCGAGCTTTATAGCTCCTTCGTTTGCCTCCGCACCACTGTTGCAGAAAAAGACCTTCCCAGAAGTCCAAAAGCTATCCACAAGCTCCTTTGCCAAATCTTCCTGCCATGGGTTTTCAAAGAGATTGGAAATGTGCAAAAGGCTTTGTGTTTGGTCGCATATGGCTTTTGTAAGCTCTGGGTCTGCGTATCCAAGGGCGTTTACCGCAATGCCTGCAAGAAAGTCAAGGTATTTTCTACCTTGGTCGTCATACAAATATACTCCTTCGCCTTTGACAAACCTTACAGGAAGTCTTTTGTAGGTTTCCATAACATACATGGCTATATAGTTTAGCATTTAAAAGTAGCTACCGCTTATGGGCATCCTCCAGTCCTTTCCGAAGGCTCTTTTTGTTAGCTTTGGACCAATGGGTGCTTGTCTTCTTTTGTATTCTGCCCTTCTTACCATTCTAAGAACCTTCTTGACAAGCTCCCTATCAAAGCCCAAGGCTACTATCTCCTCCAGTCCCATGCCCTCTTCTATGTGTAACTCCAAGACCTTATCAAGAAGCTCGTAAGGTGGCAATGTATCTTGGTCTGTTTGATTGGGTCTTAGCTCTGCGGTAGGTGGTCTTATAAGGACTCTCTCTGGTATGTCTGGCTTTATGGAGTTTCTGTATCTTGCCAGTTTGTAGACCCACGTCTTATAAAGGTCTTTGATGGGAGCAAAGCCTCCAGCCATATCTCCGTATATGGTGGTGTAGCCTACTGCAGACTCGCTCTTATTGGAAGTAGAAAGCACAAGCCAGCCATATAGGTTGGAAAGGTAAAAGAGTATATTAGCCCTTATGCGTGCTTGCAGGTTTTCTTCTGCCACCGTCAGCTCCCGAGAGCCAAAGGTCTCAAGGTATGTCCGGTATATTTCAGAGATGGCATACTCAAGAAGCTCAATTTGGAGGTTTTCAGCGAGCTCGTAGACATCCTCTCTGCTTTCTGTGGAGGTATATTCCGAAGGCATAAAGACGCCCACAACCCTATCCCTTCCAAGGGCATCTACCGCAAGACAGGCAACCAAAGAGGAATCTATACCACCAGAAAGTCCCAGCACCACCTTTTGAAAGCCATTTTTTCCCACATAGTCCCTTATTGCCAGCACAATAGCCTTGTAGAGCTCCTCCTCTTGTTTTGGGGATGCCTCCACCCTTGCATCCTCTATCCCCTTCTGTAAAGTGTTCTCAAAGGAGACCACCCTTGTCTTCTCCACTTGCCTCTCCCTAAGCCTTAAGTCAAGAAGCCTTTTCCTTCTTACCCTTTCTATGTCAAGGCTTACCAGGAGCAGGTCTTCCTCAAAGGAGCTTGCCCTTGCAATAACCTTACCCTCTGGGTCTATCACCACGCTCCTGCCATCAAAAACCAGCTCATCCTGTCCTCCCACCATATTCACATAGACCACATAGGCTATGTTGTCCTGAGCCCGGGCTCTTAGAAAGTTCTCTTTAAACTCATACTTTCCTCTGTAGTAGGGGGATGCGTTTATGTTTACCAGCACCTCACAACCTGATAGGGCATAGAACCTTTCCCACCCGTCGGGATGCCATATGTCCTCGCATATGGAAAAACCCACCTTTACGCCATTTATCTCAAGTATAAGAGGCTCTTTTCCAGCCCTAAAGTATCTCTTTTCGTCAAAGACCGAGTAATTGGGAAGGAAGGTCTTTTTGTATATGCCAAGAAGTTGACCCCTACCTACAAGCACAAGGGCGTTATATAGGTCTCCTTCGTAATAAGGCATTCCTACCGCAAGGAGCGAGGACATACCCTCAGAAACCCTTAGTAATTCTTTAAGGGACCTTTCGCAGGACCTCACGAAGTCCAACCTTAGCAGTAGGTCCTCCGGCGGATAGCCACAGAGAGAAAGCTCTGGGAAAACAACAAGGTGGGCTTGGGTATCTACCCTTTCCCAGATACCTTCTATCTTCTGAAGATTTACCCTTATACCTCCTACCACTGGGTTTATCTGACATAAGGCTATGTTGAGGAACATGGCTTAATATTTTAGAACCTTAGGATCTTGACTGGTGCAAAAAGTTTTATAATTTATACTGGAGGTCGGTAGGATGTTTATGGAGAAGAATACAAACGTGCAGGACGAATACATTGAGGAGCTCAAAAGAAAGTCTGCCACTGTAACTGTCTTCCTCACAAGGGGCAACAGGATAACGGGCAAGGTGCTTGACCATGACAAGTATACCCTCTTGCTTGAGGTAGAGGGTGAGCCAAACCTCATATACAAACACGCCATAAGCACCATAGTGCAAGGGGGTTAATGAAGAGCATCCTCGTAAGCCTTATAGAGAACAACAGGCGAGAAAGCAGAGAATCCCTTGAGGAACTAAAGGAGCTGGTAAAGGCTGTTGGGGGCAGATATATAGGATACATAGTCCAGAAAAAGGCTCATCCAGACCCAAGATACCATGTGGGTGCGGGAAAGGTGGAAGAGATAAAGCAGGTGGCGGAGGGAACTGGTGCGGATGCGGTCATATTTGATGCCTTTCTTAGCCCCTCCCAGGTGGCAAACCTTGAAAAGGCTATAGGTAAAAGGATAATGGATAGGGCGGACTTGGTGTTGGAGATTTTCTCCCGTAGGGTTAGGTCAAAGACTGCAAAACTGCAAGTGGAGTTGGCTAAACTTACCTATGAACTTCCAAGGCTTTATGGAAGAGGTAAGGAGCTTTCAAGGCTTGGCGGTGGTGTGGGAACAAGAGGTCCTGGTGAGCAGGAGGCGGAGATAAGAAGAAGGTGGATAAAGCGGAGGATACAGCAGATAAAGGAAGAGCTTGAGGACATAAAAAGGCAAAGGAGGGAGCAAAGGAAAAGGAGGGAAAGCTCTGGAGATCTAAAGGTTGTAAAGGTTGCCCTTGTGGGCTATACCAACGTAGGCAAGTCAAGCCTTATGAGGATTCTGACGGGTAGAGAAACCCTTGTGGCGGACATGCCCTTTGCCACCCTTGACACCACCACCTCTGCGAGGTTTCTCTTCCCAGACATAAAGGTGCTAATCACGGACACGGTGGGCTTTATAAGAAAGCTCCCTCCGGAGCTAATAGAGTCCTTTAAGGCGACCCTTGAGGAGGTGCAAGAGGCGGACATAATCCTGCATGTTATAGACATATCTGACAAAAACTGGCTTGAGAGGGTAAAGGTAGTAAAGGATATACTAAAAGACCTCTCCGCAGAGGACAAGCCAGTTATATATGTTTTCAACAAGGCGGACAAGGTGGTGGAAAGAGAAGAGGACATAAGGTATCTTACAGAACCCGCCTTTATGGAGGGCAAGTCTGTGGTGGTCTCTGCGGTAAAGGGTTGGGGGATAAGGGAACTGCTTGAGGCAATAAGGGAGAAGGTGGAAGAACTTCAAGGAGCGGTTGGATGAAAAGACATCTTGTGATACTGGGTGCCCAGTGGGGTGACGAAGGAAAAGGCAAGGTGGTGGACCTGCTCTCTGCGGACTTTGACATGGTGGTGAGGTATCAGGGTGGGAGCAACGCCGGACATACAGTGATGGTGGGAGGGGAAAAGTTTGTCCTACATCTTCTGCCCACGGGTATCCTGCACCAGCACACAGCGGGCGTGGTAGCCCAGGGTATGGTAGTGGACTTGGAGCTACTTGTGAAAGAGATGGAAGAGCTACAGCAAAGAGGTCTCAAGGTTTGGGACAGGGTCTTCATAAGCGATAGGGCACATCTTGTGCTGGAATACCATAAACTACTTGACTCCCTCTTTGAAAGAAAGGGCAAGATAGGCACAACCCTCAGAGGCATAGGACCCTCCTATATGTTCAAGTATGGCAGGAGAGGTCTCAGGGTCTGCGACCTTCAAGACCCGGACAGGACTTACAAGATAATAAAGGAAAACATTGAGTTCGTCTCTGACATGTGCGAGAAGGTCTACTGTGAAAACCACAAGCTGGATGCGGGGGAAATCTTTGAAAGAACGATGGAGAATTACAAAAAGATAAGAGATAGGGTAGCGGACACCACACGCCTACTCCTGAACTTTGGAGGTAGGGTTCTCTTTGAAGGTGCCCAGGGCACCATGTTAGACATTGACATGGGCACTTACCCCTATGTGACCTCCTCCAACGCCTCTGCTCTGGGGCTTTCCAACGGCACGGGGCTTCCGCCAAGGTATTTCTCAGAGGCTAACTTCTGGGCGGTTTCAAAGGCATACACCACAAGGGTAGGAGAAGGTCCCTTTCCCACAGAGCTGGAAGGCAGGGAGGGCGAGCTTCTCAGGGAAAAAGGAGGCGAATACGGTGCTACCACCGGAAGACCAAGGAGGTGTGGATGGCTTGACCTTGTAGCTCTCAAGCATGCGGTGGACGTGAACGGGCTTGATGGGCTTATAATCACCAAACTTGACGTGCTGGATGCCTTTGAGGAGATAAGGGTATGCACCGCCTACGAGGTAGATGGTGAGTTAATAGACCATTTTCCTGCCAGCCTGAGCCTTCTTCAGAAGGTAAAACCCGTGTATAAAACCTTCAGAGGCTGGCAAAGGGACACGAGGGGAGCAAAAAGCCTCTCCATGATGCCCTCTGAGGCTCTGGAATACATTGACTTTATTCAAGAATACCTGCATGTGCCCGTGGTAATGCTCTCCACAGGACCAAAGAGGGAAGAATACTTCTGGCTTTATGAACCTGTAGGTAAAGAACTATAAAGTTCTCCACTGGGGATATGGTTTGAGAAGCGAGAAGCTGAGGGTAGTTCTCAACGCTATAAGTCTTTCAAGAATACCACTTGGGTTAGTGTTCCTTGTGCTGATTTTAAGAGGCGCACTTACAGAGGGTTTACTGGTTTTCCTTCTGGGTGTTTCCAGCGATAAGGTGGATGGTTTTCTCGCAAGAAGGCTAAGACTTGAAAAAATCGGACTGGGTAGGGTGCTGGACCCTATTTCAGACAGAATCTTTATTTCACTTTCCTTTCTTGCCCTTTGTCTTGCAGAACTGAAGGTTGATATAAGCTGGTGGGCTGTTCTTCTCACAGTAGGGCAAGACCTTATCCTCGCACCCGTGGGTGCCTACGCTACCTTTAAGAAACATAGGGTGAGTGTCTCGGCTCTCGGCAAGCTCGCCACCTCATATCAGTATGTCTTTGTGAGCTTCCTACTTCTTCTTAACCTCCTCGGCTTCAGCTTAAATTTGCTACCCCTTGAGCTTATGCTTGTGAGCCTTAACCTCCTCTCCGCAGGGCATCATATATACCTCTGGCTACTGAAAGGGAAGAATGGGGCTTCCTAAGCCTCTTTATATTTTCCAAAAGTGTTTCCCTCAGGCTACGCTCTCTAAGAAAGGCTCTTAAAACTCTCCGTAGCTCTTCGCTGTTATTGGCAACCATACCTGCCTCGTTCTTCAACAGGTAAAGGGTGTTGTAATACTCCTGACCGGGAAGAGGTTTGTATATGAGAAGAGGTGTTTCCGCAGAAAGGGCTTCCGAGGTTGTTATACCACCAGCTTTAGAGATGAGAAGAATGGACCTTCCCATATATCTTGCCATCTCCTCATGTGTAAGAACTCCCTCAATAGCCTCTATTCCCCTGAACTTTCCCTTTACCTTTTGGCAGAGCCTCTTGTCAGTGCCACACAGTAGCACGGTTCTTATGTCCCCCGGCACAACCTCTTCAACCGCCTCACATATTTCTATGACGGAGGGAGTCATGCCAAACATGCCCGCACTTATGAGAAGAGTATCCCTTTTCTCTTCTCTAAACATGTCAAACTCGGGGTTTATGGGTATTCCCGTAACCTCAACCCTTCCACAGACCACACCCTTTCTGTGTATGTGAAATTCCACTTCCCGTGAAGGTACAAAGTAAACATCTACACCGTCGTGAAGCCACTGCACGTGGGCGACAAAATCTGTAATTACAACAAAAGCCTTCGGAACTGAAAAACCACTGCGTCTAAGTATCTTAAGCATACCTGCGTATGTGGGATAGACCGCAACAACCGCGTCTGGTTTTTCCTCTTCAAGGAGTTCTTTGAGCTTACCAATTCCCGGCAGGGAAAGGAGAAAGTTAAGGATGTTATCCTTCTCCATGTCGTATGTAGAGTTATAGAAGAGTCCATAGATTCTTGGGAAGTATTTCATCATGTAAACGTAGAACCTTGCGTTAAGATTGTTAAGTTTTGGGTTCATGAGAAGGTAAGGGTCTTCTATCTTTACGCTCATAGAGTAGTTTTCTTCCAGAGCTCTTTTGATAGCCTTTGCTACGCTGTTATGCCCCCCACCGAAGGAAGAGGTAAGTATTAGCACCCTCATCTGATTAGCTTTATTATAAACACAGCAAGACCCACAAGAGCCTGCAAAAACACAAGGCTGTAGCCTGTGGGAAGGTCTAGCCAAAAGGATAGGGCTATGGCTAAAAAGCTCCAAAAACTACCCCACACCCACGCAAAGATAAGACCTTTGCGGAGGAGCAAAGACACAAGTGCTGGAGATACAAGTAAAGAAAAAACCACTAGCACACCAGCCAACTTTACAGAGCTGGCAAGTGTAAGAGAAAATAAAGCAAAGAAAGAAAGCTCTTGCCAAAGTCCTCTAAAATGCCTGCGAAGGTATAGCAAAAGTCCTATAAGGGAGTATATGAGGGCAGTTTTGAAAACCTCCTCCAGCCGGACAAAGAGTATGTCGCTGGCGGTGAGTTTCTTTAGCTCCTCCATGCCATGAGCAGAAAAGGACAGCACAAGCACCACAAGGGAAAAGCCAAGAGCATACAGAAGTCCGATAAAAGCCTCTGAGTATTCTTTTAACCTCTGAGAGAGAGCAATAAGAAGGCTGGCAGAAAGTCCAAATAGGAGAGAAAAGAAATAGGCATATCTTCCATCAAGAAGCACAAGGGAGAGGGCAATACCCACCCCAGAGAGCTGAGCCACTGCAATGTCTGTAAAGATTATTCCCCTTTTGACTATTTCCCTTCCAAAGTAGGCATGAATGCCCACAAGCACCACAGAGAGCAGAAAACTGGAAAAAAAGAGGTCCCATATCACTGTGAGAGCCTCCTTAGGATAAGGTCATACATGTCAAAGAGATTTTTTGCATTCTCTGAGCCCACATCGTTAGGAAGCACTAACACCCTTGCACCTATTGGCTCTGCCACCCTTTGTGCGGTCCTTATCTCTCCCTTTCTGAAGCCCTCAAGTATCACAAACTTCACACCTTGACCCCTTGAGCTTTGTACAAGACTGTCTAAATGCCTCGCAGTAGGTGGTATACCCGGTAGAGGCTCAAGGGTTCCTACCTCTTGAATGCCATAGCGATTAAGCAGATAATTATAGGTCTTGTGCCACTGTATTACCTTTAGACCTCTGAGCTTTGAAAAGCCTTCGTCCCATTCCCTTAGCTTTGCGTTCCATTTTCTGAGAAAGTCTTCAAGGTTAGCGTTGTAGAAGGAGCAGTCTTTTGAGTTTAGTTCACACATCTTCTCCTTTATAGCCCTTGCAAGAATGGGAATGTTGTGGGGGTCAAAAACATAGTGAGGGTTTCCCTCAGGATGCACGTCTCCCATTTCCCTTGATACCCTTTCTGGCTTTTCAATAATGTTTATGAACTGAGAAAGGTCCAAAAAGCCTTCTCTTCCGGGTTGAATTCTTGGATTGTTAGACTGCTGAATAAGGGGTGGCAAAAAGCCTATTTCAATACCTGCACCGTTTATTACCACAAGGTCTGCATCCCTCATCCTTGCTATATGAGAGGGTCTTGGCACCACAAAGTGGGGATCCTCATCCGGTCGGGCTATAACATGCACTCTCACTTTGTCCTTTCCTATCTCCTTTACGAGCTCTCCTATCCATGGATAGGTGGCAACCACTTTGAGCTGGGCAAAGGCAAAGGAAAGGCTAAACAGTAGCAGAGCTAAAAGGTTCTTCATGGCATGCACCTCCTTTCAATATTGAATTTGACATTGTATATCATAAACTACCCTCCTCCTTTTTGTCAAGTCTTTTGCCTGCGGACTCTAAGAGCTTTTTAGCACCGAGGTATACCGCCATTCCTACTACCATTGCAGAAGAGTCTATACAGGCAGGGCAGTGTCCACATCCACAAGCGGACATATAGCCAAAGGCTCCTACAGAGGGAGCAAGGGGAAGGGTTTTTATAAGGGTTTTCTTAAGCATGATGTATCTCATCTTAGGCTGTTTAAAGGCGGGGGCAAAAGCCCCCAGATTAGAGCCTTAGAAGGGGTGAGCACCGTGAGCACCTATGGCGAAGTTAAACTGCAGGATAACTTCCTTAACTGGCTTTCTCTTTTGACCCTCGTAGAAGGCTCTGTTTTCCCCTACCTGTAGCCTTATGCGAGAAAACTCGGTGGGAGTGTATTCCAACATGGCATAGTATGCAGGCAGGTTATCTGGAGCCCATACAGAGTTTCCTCCGACCTTTACGCTGTTTTTGTTTATGAGCTCGTATCTGACACCTGCCCTCCACTGCTTGTGAAACCTACCTACAAGTTGAGCGTAAAAGCCTGCCTGTTTTTTACTTACATTTTCAGACACAAGACTTCCACTATCAAATTCATACTCTAAACCCTTCTGGTCTCTATACATGTATTCTCCCTGCAAGGCTATATACCTTACGCTGTCTATCTGATATCTGGCGGTAAGGTCAAGACCGTAGAGCTTTGTCTTTGCATCAAGCCCGTGGTCTCCGTGAGAGTGTCTGTGTTTTCCTTGAGCGTATGAAAGTCCTGTGAGGATAGAGAGGTTTCCTATATCAAAGGAGGTCTTTAGGTATCCCACATAGAGGTTTGGCACGGGCTTGTCTTCAAGCTCAAAGGTGTTGCCCGTATTTGAGTCAGTTATGGTAAAGCCCTTGTAGTTAAAGCTTTGGTCGTTTTCACCTTGTAGCACCTCTACACCAAAGAGGAGATAAAAGGGTGTGGGTGCAAGCCATGTTATGCCTATACCCTTTTCCGTAAGACCGTCATCTCCAAGAAAGACCTTATTTGGTAGTGGCACCGTTGCAAAGTCCCAAGCGTGTGGGTGTTGTGCGTTTAGCCTTCCAAAGCCACTTCTAAACTTACCCACTTTGAGTTGAAAGCCCCCAGGCAAGCCCCTCGTAACCGCATAAGCCTCTTCTATCTCCGCACCATGCTCTGAGAAGGGTATGGTCGCATAAAGGTCAAAGTATGGGTCAACGGGTGCATAGAGGTATAGCTCGCCGTAGTTGAGATTAAAGCCTCTCCTTTCGTTAAGCATGCCGTGTCCATGTCCTTCTTCTCCGTGTGGATGCCAAAGTATGGGAATTTCAAGCTGTTTGTATTCATTATCCTTTCTATTTCTTGCTACCGCAGAAAAGTCCAATATAAAGGAAATGTCTGGCAAAAAGGCGGTCTGCCTGAAAGGAGAGACCTGATAAGCCCTTAGCCTCTCGTCAAACTTAGCCCTTAACTGAAGGCTCCTGTCCGCAGGCTCTGGCTTTTCTGAGAGTTTTTCCTCAAGTTTTGCCTGCTGAGCTTTTTCCAGAGCCTGTATTTTCCTCTCAAGCTCTTGGATAAGTCTTCTTTGTTCCTCTAACTGACGCTTTAGGTCCTGAAGGTTTTCCTGTGCAAAGGTAAAGCTAAATATTCCTCCAAGGAGCAATAGAGCTTTTTTCATGCTTATGACCTCCTTACAGTGTTATTACTTGCTCAACGCCTAATTGCTGGGCTTTTCCATATAGGTTTGGAAAGCACCCTATGGTTGCACCCTCCACCAGCTTGTCTGCAATGTTTCTCTCATAGCAACACTGGTCGCACCCCATAAGGAAGCCTATCTTGCCATCTCTTAGTAGTTTGGCAAGCCTTTCACCTATGGGATTGCCCTTAACTAACACATAGTTGTTGTCAAGAAAGAAAAACATTCCTGCCACCTCTACAGGGTGGGCGTCGTTCTCCAGCTGTGGGAGTATCATCCTCCCAAGTATGTAGCTGGCACTGTTTGGTGTGCTAAAGATATACAAAACTTTCATGGCAAGCACCTCCTTTGGTAGTTTTTAGATGTAAGGGGTCGGTAAGTGCCTAAGAGGTTGGAGGTGCCCGCCCATAGGTGGTCTTTAAGAGAGGTCTAAAGGGTAAAGTTTGAAGGTAAGGCTCAGTCTTTACAAAAAAGGTTATAAGCCTAAGTTTTACTGAAGGTTGATAGCTTGGAGCATCTGTCTGAACATGCTGGATTATGCAAAGAGAACAGTCTATATGAAGCTCATGGTCTTCGTGGTGGTGCTCCGCAGAGGCAAAGTCCGCAAAGAGCAATAAGAGGACGCTTAGAAGTGAGACCAATAACCTCATATTGAAAGTGATTTTAACATTCATAATGTCAACTGTCAAGGCTCTCTTGAGTATATCTCCACCGCCTCCTCCGTAAGCTCCTTATCCTTTATTAGGTCTATCTCATATGGTAGGTCAAGCTCCTCAAGGTTTGAATAGAGTCTTAGGTATTCTGAAAAGCTCATCTGAGGTGCAACAAGCAAAAGGTCTATGTCAGAGCCCCTTGTATAATAGCCTTTAGCCCTTGAACCAAAGAGATATACCTTCTCCACCTTTGGATACTCTTTGAAGAAGTCTCTCAGAAGCTCAATAGTTTTTTCGTCAAGCCCTATCTCCATATTCCCTTTCCCTTATTTCCATGAAGGTTTCCAAAAGTTTGGAAAACTCTTGAAAAAATCCTTGACCACCTTATCCACTACCTGCTCCGCAAGGCTTTGGTCATAAGCATGTAAGGTTAGATTCCTTGCCTTTAACATATCCAGCCAAAGCTCTCCCTTTTCTATCAGACCATACTTAAAAGCTGTCTTGATAGCATCCCTTGAGCCTTTTATATCTGTATGACCTTGATAGAGAAGGTAGTCCCTCATTAGGTTCCAGGCAAGCTCAAAAACATACTCAAAAGCATGAATGAGTCCCTGCTTTTCCAAGTCCGTAAGCTCTCTACTTTTATATAGCTCCACCGCACTTCTCAATTGTTCAAGTGCCTTCTGGTAGCTGTCAAGCCTATATACCCACCTCGGTGTCATAGCTTATAATATAACCTCATGGAAAAGGCAAAAATTGGAGTGCTTACCATATCAGATAGGGCAAGTAGAGGAGAATACGAAGACATAAGTGGTAAATACATTATAGAGTATATAAATGAAGTTGTCACCTCACCCTTTGAGATAGTATACCGTATAGTCCCTGACGAGAGAGACCTAATAGAGGGTGCTTTGATACACATGGCGGACGTGGAGGGTTGCTGTCTTATACTTACCACCGGTGGGACAGGACCTGCACCAAGAGATGTGACGCCAGAAGCTACAGAGGCGATATGTCAAAAAATGCTCCCAGGCTTTGGCGAGCTCATGAGAGCGGTATCATTAAAACAAGTGCCTACCGCAATCCTTTCCCGTCAAACCGCAGGCATAAGAAACAAAACCCTCATAATAAACCTACCCGGCAAGCCCCAATCTATAAAGGTCTGTCTTGATGCGGTTTTCCCTGCAGTCCCCTACTGCATAGACCTAATAGGTGGACCCTATATAACCACAGACGAGAGCAAAGTCAAAGCCTTCAGACCCTCCAAGTAGCCCTACCTTTTTCTGGTAAACCTTAGGAGCTTTCCATCCTTTGCGTCAATTACCGCTGTGCCTTCCGTCCCTCTAACTCTATAAAAACACTCTCCTGTTTTCTTATTCTGAGAAAGCTGAGCGGACTGCACAGTTCCTACATGCTGTCTTGCATTGTTTATAGCCTGCTCAAGGCTTATAGAAGGTCTGCAATCCTCAAAGGCAAAGCTAAGGAAGGGAATAAAGAGGATAAACTTCTTCATAGCTCCCACCTCCTGCAGAGTATTTCAAAGCCTTTACTTTACTTCCTTCATCTTGCCCACCGCCTCCTGCAGGACGGACATAAAGGCTTCCGCCTTGTCCTCAAAAACCATGAGCCTGTTCTTCTTGTCTTCTGTTTGCTCTGTTATCACCAAGTAAGCGGAGCCATCCCTACCCTTCTTGATATCAAAAAAGTATGTTCTCTTGCCAGCGTTCAACTTCTTAGAATAGAGCCTTTCCCTTTCCACGATACAACCTCCTCCCTTTTATTATAAGTTAAAAACCCTTCCTCATCTAACTCAAAACCCTCCAAGAACAACAAGGGGGGGCAAAGCCCCCAGTTTTTTATAGAAGCTCTTTTACTTTGGCTACCACTTCGTCGTAGTTTGGCTCTTGGGTTATCTCTGGCACAAGCTGTATGTAGGCTATTTTACCCTGCTTGTCCACCACGAATATAGCCCTTGCGAGAATACCCTTGAGAGCACCCTCGGATATTAGCACGCCATACTTCTCCATGTCTCTGTATCTGAAGTCAGAGGCTACCACCACATTGCCAATATTGAAGCTCTCACAGAACCTCTTTTGAGCAAAGGGAAGGTCCATAGAAATAACGCATACCGCCACGCCTTCCATACCTGCCATAAGCTCGTTGAATTTTTTGGTCTCTGTCTCACATACGGGAGTGTCCAAGGATGGGACAGTTATTATAACCTGCACCTTGTCGCTTGCCCCGCCTACCGTTACTTCTTGAAGGTCCTTTGTGACCACATAAGCCACCGGTGCAGGGTCTCCAACCTTTAGAGCGGGTCCGCAAAGGGCAACAGGATTGCCTTTAAGGTTTACAGTCTGTGCCATGGTTTTACCTCCTTATGGGTTTTGCTATATTTTAAGGGTTGTGGAAGGGCTTTCAGAATGATTTATATCAAGAAGCTCAGATGCTTAGGCTTATAAGCTTATAATTTACTATCATGCAGGCACAAAACCTTGAAGAGCTAAAGAGGCTTGTTCTTAAGGTATTGCCAGAAATTATAAAGGAAGACCCCGTCATAAAGGCTTATATCAAAGACCTACTAAAAGACAGCTTCGCAGAGAAGGATAAGACCGAAGATAGGATAGAAAAGCTCTATGAGGAGCTGGTAAGACTAAGAGAGGATTCCGAGAAGAGGTGGCAGGAGTATTTGGAGGATAGGGAGAGGGTGTGGGCGGAGTTAGAAAGGCAAAGGGAAGAGTCTAACAGAAGATGGGAGCAATACATACAAGAAAGAGATAAAATGTGGGCGGAGCTGGAAAGGAGAAGAGAGGAAGAAAGACAAGAAAGGGAAAGAATGTGGGCAGAGATGGAAAGGAGAAGAGAAGAGGACAAAAAGGAAAAGGAATCAATCTGGGCAGAGTTGGAAAGACAAAGGGAAGAATCTGAAAGAAAGTGGGAGGAGTATAAGAAAGCTCTTGAGGAGCAAAGAGAAATACTTATGCAACATTCCAAGATACTTGAGGAACACAGCAAAGCTATACAGTTTCTTATGGAAGAGGTAAAAAGGCTAAGCAGGAAACATGACTCTACTATTGGTGCTCTCGGAGCTTGCTGGGGGCTACATTCTGAGGAGTCTTTTAGGAATGCTCTCAAGGGTATACTTGAGGAGAGTTTTCCTGTAAAGGTGGAGAGATATATCAACTACGACAAGGAAGGTATAGTTTTTGGAAGACCAGACCAGATAGAGCTTGACCTTATCATTAAAAATGGTGAGATAATTGTGGCGGAGATAAAGTCCTCTATGAGTAAGGCTGATGTGTACGCCTTTTTAAGAAAGTTAGACTTTTACCAATCTAAGGAAGGCGTAAAGGTTAGCAGAGCCATAATAATATCGCCTATGGTAGACCCAAAGGCAAAAGATGTTGCACTAAAAAATGGTATAGAGGTTTATTCTTATGCGGAGGATGTGGAGGGGCTTTAGAGGGTCTATTTTTCACATATAGTTCACGCAAAGAACCTAAGATTGTAAGAATCTATTATACTAAGGAGGGTTAAAATGCTTAGAGTTTTTGCTATTAGTTTGATTTTGTTTGGCTTTTTACATGCTTTGGAATTGGACGGAGTAAAAGTAGAAGTTAGAGGGAATACGCTAAGTGTGGATGGCAGAAGCTATATACTTGGAAAAAACTTGGTAATAGAAAGCCCAACAGGAAACCAGTTAAACATAGATGCATTGAACTATGCAAGGGCTATAAAGATGGAGTTTAACAGAGCAGGTGAAGTTATTTACATAAAAATCTTAGGATGGTGGGATTAGCCATGAGAAAGGTAGCTGTTTTGACAAAGGCTTTGGTTTTCCTAATTATATTGCTGATAG
Organism: Hydrogenobacter sp. T-8; assembly: GCF_011006175.1. NCBI lineage: Bacteria > Pseudomonadati > Aquificota > Aquificia > Aquificales > Aquificaceae > Pampinifervens > Pampinifervens florentissimum. The sequence continues at coordinate 220,429 of NZ_CP048795.1, forward strand.
GGCCCTCAAGGTCAGCAAATATGTCTGATTACTGCTATGTACCTCCTTTTGTAGGCACAAGCGTAAAACCCAATGTCCTTATTGTAATGGACTTCTCTGGCTCTATGCAGTTTCCTGCCTATGTGCCTTGCAATTTTGGAGGCTATAATAATTATGTAGCTCAATGTGGTAGTAGCACATACTCCTATAACCCAAATCAAACATATTCGGGATATTTTGACCCTGATAAGTGCTATCAATATTCTTCAAGCTTTTTTCAAGAGGCTAGCTGTAATTGCTCAAACAGAATCGGCTCAAGCAGTTGTATCTCAGGAAACCTTTTAAACTGGATAACTACAACACGAATTGATATCGCTCGTATGGTCTTAACTGGAGGAAGAACTTCTCAGTCCGGAGGAAATACCTTCCTTGAGAGCGAGGGGGCACAATATACTATAAATGAAAACAACCTAAAATGCAGGTTTAAGATAAATGTTAATACCACTACCGATAGGCGGATAACCGTATCAAACTATAACGGCACTTGCCCATTAGGAAATAATACTATATCTAACGCTCGGATCAGGATTAGACCTTCTGATCCGAACTCTATAAGAGGAATTATTCATTCTTTCTGTGATACTTCTGACTTGAATGGTCAGGTCAATGAGAAGTGCCAGCTCATTATGGAATTTATGGTATTTGCAAGTGATGGTAGATATGGAGAGATCAGAACTGGTAAAAATGCAACCCTTGCAAGCCTGATTAGTGCTATAAACAATGAGCAACCCTACTACGGTACACCTACAGGTGAAGCTTTGTGGGAAGCCTATGACTTTTATAAACAAAGCAACGACTATAACTATGAAGCAAATTCAGCTTATATTAATCGCGGAAATGGAAATGTAGATCCTTACTATGACGGTTCTGGAGGAAACAGCTATCCTGTGCCTTGTAGAAAGGGTTTTGTTTTACTGCTTTCAGATGGTGCTTGGAATGGTATTGTGGACCCAGTTGTGCCAGCCCGTATTATGGCAACACAAGACCTCAGAAGCGACCTATCTGGAAAGCAAAATGTTTATACATACGCAGTTTACGCCTTTGGAGATTTAGACCCTGGTACAAGTCTTCAAGGAAGGCAGGCAATGATAACTACCGCTATTTTTGGCGGCTTTGAAGACATTGACTCTAACACTTGGCCTTTCCCATTTACTGGAATTCAATACCCAAATGGAAGTGGAACTTGCTCTTCCCTTGAGTACACTGTAAGAACTAATATTCAAACGACTTCAACTACCTATTGCAACAGTAGAGGTGTGACTTATTCCCTTCCCCAGTGCAATCCTCCAAATAATTGGGACCCCAAGTGTGCGGAGTGGGATACAGTTGGGAATACTCCTAAGGACGGACTACCCTACAACTTCTTTGAAGCTAATGATGCGGAATCTTTGAGAAATGCCTTGCTTTCTGCCTTCTCCGAAATTCTCAAACGTGCCTCCTCTGGTGCCACTGTGGCAACCTTGGCTTCAAGAACTAGTATTTCTTCTGTGGTTCTACAACCTTACTTCTATCCCAGATACATCAGGCAAGATGGGACAGAGATATCATGGATAGGTTTCTTACGCAGTTTCTGGGTGGATACAAAACAAAACCTTAGAGAGGATACTAACACCAACAAAATACTTGAAATGGCTGGTAATGTTTTTGACAAGATATTCCAGTTTGTATTCGACCCAAACGCCAACGAGACAAAGGTAGCCATTCTCAGTGGTAGCGACCCAGACAATGCTTGCAGTATGGAAGCTCTGAGAGGTGTCAATGAGCTAAGACCTCTCTTTGATGCAGGATGCAGGCTTGCTGTCGAAAATCCCAACGATAGAAAGATATACTACAATAAAGACGGTAACTTGGTAGAGTTTACTACAGGAGAGGCAAGTTATGTAAGGAGCATATGGCAGTCTATAGAAAACTCCGTAAATAATGATACAGGAGCAAGTTGTGTTATAAGATATCTCCGCGGGGAGAAGGTATCCTCAGACACAAATTGCAATGCGGTTCTTGGTCTTGTGAATAGGATTAGGGAGTTCGACACTGCATCTTTGGGTGCTTTGTGTCCCACCTACTCAGTCAGCGGGGAAAGGACCTGGAAGCTGGGAGATATAATATATTCCACGCCCTCTCTAGTCTCCGCAGAACCTCTAAACATATACCATCTTAGATACAGCGACAGCACCTATCTTGAATACATAAGGAGAAGCCAATATAGGAACAGAGCATCCTTTAGCTTTATAAGTGCTAATGATGGTATGTTGCATGTCTTTAGGATTGGCTCTATCAAAGAGAGGAAAGTCTGTTCCAACAACCAAAATATGGAGTGCAGCGAAGATTCGGACTGCCCTGGCGGATACTGTATACCCAATCAGAACGCACCAGTTAAACTGATCAACGCACCAAACAACAACAATACAGACCTTATAGCACGCGAGGAGTGGGCTTTTATTCCACGGAACGCACTGCCTTATCTAGTCTGGTATGGAAGAAGTGACTACTGCCACGTGCCAACGGTGGACTATAGAACCATAGTGGTGGATGCCTCCATAGGTGGTGGCTCAAATGAAAGCAAGACTGTAAACAGCTGGAGGACCATATTGGTGGGAACTATGGGATTTGGGGGCAAGGCTATTACAGCAGGAGATTATACATACTCCTCTGCAATCTTTGCCCTTGACCTGACGGGTTGGCTCGATGGCACCAGCGATAGACCAACTCTTCTTTGGGAAAGGCCTATACCAGACAACACACTAACGCTTTCCTTCCCTGCAATAGTCAGGCTTGGTGACCCAGATAAGAACGGCGAGTGGTATGTGGTTGTAGGAACAGGTCCGATGGAAGCTGGCGATAAACAGGCAACATCCGGCTCTGAAAGTTATGCAAGCTCAACAAAACTCTACTTTATAAACCTTAGAAACGGCGATGTGGTGAGGGATATAACCTTATCTCTCCCCTCTGGTGTAATGGCTGCAGTGGGTGATATAATGCCCTTTGATGTGGACAACGACTACAGGGATGACGTGCTTTACTTTGGGCTTTATGGAAGGGGGAACAATGGAAATTCTTGGGGCAACTTTTACAGGCTAACCCTAAGAAGTGGAAGCAGTTACAAGTCTGTGAACTCCCTTAGTGCGTCAGATATATCTACAGCAGTAGACCTGTCTTCCTTTAATACGGGCAGTCATAGACCACCAGTCTTTGGAGCACCTAACGCTACAAAGGATGAGATGGGTGCCTTATGGGTCTTTTTTGGAACAGGAAAGTTCCTGAGCTCCTTAGACAAAACTATACCTTATAACAACTTCCTAATTGGCTTTAAGGATGACTGCTGGAATGGCACATGCTCCAACTCGTATACAAGAGGCAACATGGACAACACAACTGGAAGCACTACATCTGCGGTCGTCTCGGAACTCAAAAACATGTGTATCTGCACAAGTGCGGGATGCAACACAGAGCAGGTGGTTTCAAGCACCAGCTATACTGCACTGCCCCTACCCGTGTCAAGAGGCTGGTATTACCAACTAAGTGGTGAGGCTATATACTCAAGACCAGTTGTCTTTGGAGGAATAGTAGACGCTCTTACCTTTGTCCCACCAGGTGATGTATGCCAAATGGAAGGTAGGTCTAACCTTCTTACCCTCTACTACAAGTCGGGCACTCCCTATCCCAGACCTGCGGTTCTGTCACCTAATGCGGTCTCTGGAAGTAGGACTATAGGCTCCACTGTTCAGGTTCTTGGACACATCCAAGCGGGACAAGGTGTTCCGCCTATAGGTACTCCTTTCCAGATAAGCATGGCACCAGGTCAAAGCGCACAGTATGAAAAATTCGTCCAGCTCTCAAGTGGTCTTATACTTAGGTTCCCTCAGCAGGTAGGAACGGAAGCCCAGGGGAGGTTTATACTGTGGATAGAAAAGTAAGTGGTTACACTATTATGGAACTGTTGGTTATAATTGCCATATTATCCATACTTGCTGGCTTCTTTTTATATCCCATGTTGGTGCAGGTGGCGAGGGAAAGGCTGAGGGCTGGTATGACCCAATTTGCCAGTGACCTTAACCAGGTAAAGCTTAGGTCTATATCTACGGGTAGCATGTGGGGCATAAGGGTATGCGGTGGTAACGGACAGTATAAGGTCTTTATAGACCATGATATGAACTGCAGAGATGTGAACCCAAACTGTACCTCAATCGATACTACAAGGGTTTGTTCCGCCGCGCCCAATGCAACATGTTCCGATGGTGCTGACTGTTTAGCTAGCTGTGATAATAATAGCGGTAGATGTGTTAATGCCCCTGATGTTATCTGTAACACTGCTAATGACTGTCCTCCTAGCACGGGTCCCTGCCTTCAAAGAGAGAGACTGATAAGTTTTCCTACCGGCGTAGCACCGGGAAATGATTTTTACGTGGTCTTTGACCGCAGAGGCTACGTGCTGAACTACTCCTGCGGTTTTGGTGCTGGAACTTTGACGCTAAGAAACTTCCTTGGGGAAGAGAGAAGGGTCATACTAGACAGACTCGGGAGGGTAAGGTATGAATAAGAAGGGTTTTACTCTTATTGAACTTTTGGTTGCCACTATACTCTTGCTGATAATAATGATAGGCTTTTTGAGAGGGCTTCTTTTTTATATTCAGTATTCTATCCAAGAACAGACAAAGGACAGGGCGCTGGAAATCATGGGGGAGATAGCTTCGAAGGTAGAGTCTATGCCTTACTGTCAGGACAATACTCCCACCTGCACGAACCATTTCTTACAAGCCAATGGAGGTTATGTAGCAGATTGGCAGAATGCAACTTGTGATATAGCTGGTCAATGTTCCTTTGACAACAGAGACAGTGACGGCGATGGATTAAGAGACTTTAGAGACCCCTACAACGGCAACAATAATAACTCAAGAGGTAATCCTCTCGGCACAGCGGATTGGCTTAACATAAAGCCAGGAACTTCATCCGTTTGCAAGCGCGACATAAATAGGCCCTGTACCAGAGAAGAAGACTGCCCTGGAGTGGGTCCCTGCGTTAAGCTATGCGCAGATAGAGCTGGCAACCAAATACAAGACTTGATATGCGGGGAGCTTTTTAAAGGTAGATGGATATATGCGGGAGCAACACTCGCTCGAATCGTCAGGTATAATGTGGAGGTGGGAAAAGGGGTGGGGGTAATAGTGTGGTATTTTGAGCCTTCTTCTGGCAATTATAGGGGCTACGCAACTACTGTGATGAGGGAAAGAAAATGAAGAGAGGTTTCACTCTCATTGAACTGCTCGTAGTGATGGCAATAGCTCTCATAGTTGGTGTGGGTGTTTATGTTGCCTATGTGAACCTTATAAGAGAAGCGGTAACTAAGTCTATCATCGCAAAGAACGAACAAGACATAACCGCATTGCTTTACCAGATAAGGAAGGACTTCTCCAGTATAGGCTTTGGTGTGGACAGGAACAGACTTAGAATCGTAGATACCCATGGAACACCTAACGATGGAGTAATTGACTGCAACAGCTTAACAGCCTTTGGAAACTTTAACACTGTATTGGCAAGGTGTAGGGCTAACGACAGGCAAGAGGAACTTTACTTTCTGAGCCTTGCTAGCAGACAGCAGAGGTTTTCTGGATGCTGGTGGAGCACAAACACATTAGGACAACTCATAAACAGAAGCACCACTTACATGCTTGCGGAATGCCCCCAAAACCTTGATGGAATAGGTAACTGCCTTGCCCTTGACCCAAATAAGAATTGTGTAGAAACTGGGTGTTCAGTTCGGCCATGCAACACCTACACTTCTCAGGAGAACAGACTTATCTTTTTTGCAGGGGATGGTAGTTATCCAGGGAATTTTGCAGTTAGATACTACACCTCAGATATCAACCTCCCCAGAGAATGTGCTCCCCAAACCTTTAACCTTCTCAAGGATGTGCAGGGAGATGCCTTGGCTCAACCTGTGGCTTCCTGTGTGGGTGCCTTCAGGGTGAGGTATTTCGACGGCAACAATTACTCGGAAAGTATAAATCTCATCCAGAATCTAAGAGCCATAAGAGTTTGCCTGCTCGTGCAGGTAGGAGGGCGGACTTCTCTGAATATGGAAGTGCCACAGTTTTCTGCGAGCTGTGGTGGAACAATGACAATACCAACGCAAGATTGGAGGTGGTATAGATGGCGAGTAGTAGAGGAAAACATTATTTTGGAAAACATAAGATGAAAAGAGGCGTTGCCCTTATATCTGTTCTAACAACTGCTATAATAGTGGCATTAATAATAGGTGGTCTGTATATACTGCTTACGAGGGTTTTTGAGACCTCCAGGATGTCTGGAGTTTATGCTACCACGAGGGATGCGGCAAGGGGTGGAATAAGCTATACAGTATCTCAGATAACAGGCGGTTCCTTTGATAGTCTCTTGACAGGCGACTGCCCAGATGGAACTGCCTCAAGACCTGGAAACTGCTGTGACCTTAGACTTACTTACAGACTGGTCGGTGTAACTGGAGAATACACCAATACCGTAACCGTATGCCTCACAGGTTATGCACCACAGCCCGGCTTTGAGATAGAGGGCGTTGCCTACACAAGACCTTCCCCGGGTGGGAAAGGATATGTCTATACCATAGTTTCAGAGGCCCTGGGTCCGCAGGGTTCAAGGTCAAGGGTTGAGGCGGTCTATGTAAGATAGTAGAAACTACCTTATTACGCACTTTATACCTGCACCTTCACTATGTGTGTTGTTTGTAATCCTGCAGACTACCATGAAATCTCCAATCCCGTCGAGCTTTCCAGCCACATAATAGTCTTGTGCAACCTGACCACCACTACAAACAAACTGTGAGCCTCTTGGATTGCCATTTTCAATATGCGCGGAATTGTCTGGAGCTGTGCTTAGAACTTTAAAAGATACAGCCCCTCCAGGTGTAGACATCTTGGCATTAGAGGGCTGCAGGTTGTTTGATGTGTCAAAAACAAGACAGTTCTTAAGAGGAGCTGGCTCACTTCCCACTGTATCAATAACAAAACTTACTGGACTTGTCTGCTCCTTTGTTTGTAAACACCAGACAAAAATATCCATAGCACAAGCTCTCACAACCGGTTCAGCATAAGAACTCAACTTTGCCCTTCTCTGATTCTTTGCATAGGAAAACAAACCTATAGATACAAGCACTGATATTATGACAAGAACCATTAAAAGCTCTATAAGGGTAAAAGCTCTTATTTTCATAAATAAATAAAAATGGGGGCAATACACCCCCCATAAGGCTTATTTCACTTGACAACGAACTCCAGTACCAGTAGAATGGGCAGAGTTTGTGATTGTGCAAACTACTATGTAATCACCAATACCATCCATCTTCCCAGCAACGTGTATGGTATTGCCTACCTCTCCCTGCGTGTTACATGTAAATGTGTCTCCCCTTGGGTTTCCATCAGTTATGTCAGTTGGACTACTTGGTTCTGAAGTTAGAACCTTAAAGGAAACTGGACCGCCTGGAGTAGTGAGCTTCACGGTATTAGCCTGTAGTGCACCGTTTGCGTCGTATACAAGGCAGTTTTTGAGGGGAGCATTACCTGTTCCTGTATCTATTGTGTATGAATCTGTCCCGCTTGCTGCTGGCCTTTCTGTACACCAAGCAACTATGTCCATAGCACATGCTCTAACCGCAGGTTCCGCGTAGGAGCTTATCCTCGACTTTCTCTGATACTTCATGTAAGACGGCAGGGCTATTGATGCCAATATGGCTATGATGGCTATAACCACAAGTAGCTCAATGAGGGTGAAACCCTTTGCCTTGTTGAGCTCTACCGCTTGCCTTGTGGCTCTAAGTAGCTTTTTCATGACTACCCTCCTTAAAAGTATTTCCTCTCCCGCCCGGGCTGAGAGGATGGTAATAGTTTACATCTTTAGAATGCAATGTCAAGGGGTTTCACGAAAATTTCACGAACTCCTAAGCCTTATGTTCGCTCTGATATATCAGGATCGCAACTGACAGGGAGAGGAGAAAAAGACCCAAAAGTTTAATAAAAGTAAATCCCGTGTTCATCATATACAAAGCCACCAAAGGTAGAGAGTAAGAAAACATAACCCAATTTTTGTCTTTGGTGTATTTCAAACCCAAGAGGTGAGAAATAGGTGGTGCTCCTTTGGAGTGGAAAAAAGCATGCTGATACAAGTATATGAGAATAAGGCTCATGATTAGCTTAGACCAAACTACAGCCTTTGTGCTGTAAAAGAGCCTGCTTAGTAGGTTAGCAAAATCCTCAGACCATACAGAAAACTTAAGCATATAAAATACAAGGAGATTGTCTAAGAAGAGGGAAAGTAAAACCAAAGATACAGGTCTGGCCCTGCCCGCATCTACAACTATCATCTGACAAACGCTTCCAAGTTCAGCCTTTAGTTTTGAATATTTTTCCTCATCACATTCCACCACAGCCTCGTTTTTGCCTTCGTGAACACTTCTGTAAAGAGGAGTAGGGTTTATATCCAACTCAGACAACTTAAGAGCGATTTCCTCTAAGTTGTTTTCGTTTATGCCTCTTATTAGGAGCTTCATCACTGGCTGATTACGGTTGGAGTTATGAATATAAGAAGTTCCGTATCAAACTTTCTTACCCTCTCCTGTCCGAAGAGATACTTAAGCAAGGGAACTCTTACTACCCCAGGCACGCCCTCGTTAGTTACGCCATCTTGATTGTCTATTATGCCACCTAGCACCACGGTCTGACCATTTTCCACGACTATCTTGGTCTTTACCTCTTTTGTGTTTATGGCAGGTCCTTGTGGAGTTTGAATTCCCACGGTATCGCGTTTTATTTCTATATCCATTAGTATTCTACCATCTGGTGATATTACCGGTGTGACATCAAGCTGGAGAACCACATCCTTGAACTGTATGTTCGGCACTGCGGTGCCACCGGCACCGACTGCAGCAGTTTGATAGGGAACTTGAACGCCCTGTTTTATTGTAGCTTTCTGACCGTTAATAGTAACCACGGTAGGCTTCGCTATACTTTTAGCTTTATCTATCCTTTCAAGGGCTGAAATCCTTAGGTTAAGAGCGTTGAGAACACCCCTCTGATAGGTAAAGGTCAATATACCGCCAGGTGTGGCAGAAAGTCCAGGGATTGGGTTCAATGGTGTGTTTGTGCCTATATTTGAACCAATACCTCCACTCCAAAATTGTGGAACATTAGCTTGTGATAACAAGGCATTCCAGTTTATGCCAAGCTCTCTGAGGGATTCTTCTCTAACCTCTACTATGCGTGCCTCTATGGACACTCTTACGGGGCTTTCGCTTATGTAGTCTTTGAACCTTTCTTGTATAATTTGTAAAACATCTGGATAGTCAGTTATCATAACCGCGTTAAACTCCCTTATAATAGGAGTTGGGGCCTTTTGAGTTTGTTGTTGTGCTTGTGTCTGTTGTTGAGGCTGTAAGTCCTGCCTTTCTACGAGAGCACCTCCACTCAGCACAATACCTGCTTCAGACCTTAGAGGCTCTATCATCTTTATAAACTCATCGGGGCTTATGTATTTTAGGTAGAATATCTTGGTAACTGGTCTTCTTTCAGAAGGTGTGGTGATTAGGAAAGGCTTAAGAGCCTCTGTGTACAGCTCCATCTGCTTGGGACTATCTGTTATGACAAGAGCGGAAAAATCATAAGATTTAGTTATTGATGTGTCTGGTCTAGTGTAAGACTTTATTCGTCTTTCTGCTTCATCTAGCCCTATGCCCCTTAGGTAGAACACCCTAGTAGTCCTCTCTTCTGCTGGGACCAGTGCATCTGCAAGTTTCCTATAATCCTTAAGTATTGGCTCAAGCCTTTTTATGTTTTTTTCCTCGTCCCTGATATATATAGTTTTGAGCGTTTTGTCTATGACTATTTCTGCAGACGGAGTTACTCGTGCCTTTAGGAAGTTTATTATCTCGTTTATCTGTTTATCATCAAGTCCAGCTACGTTTATATTTATCTCTGCGCCTTTCGTAATACGGAAAACCTTTGTATCCGCAGGGACTGCTATGAGACTATACTCTTTTAGAATAATGTTCATAGCTTCTCCTACGGGCACAGGTCTGTATATGGCAACGCTTACTGTCTTTTGAAGGTCTTGAGAAACCGCTGGGTCAAAGATAACATTCATACCAGAAACTTCCGCAAGTGCCTTTAGGACTGCTTCCAATTTAACATTCTCAAACCTCATCTCTCTTACTGTCTGAGAGTAAGAAAAGCCCACAAACAAAAGTATCACAATAAATCCTAATACCTTCCTCATTTTTTACCTCCTTCCCTTTGTTCTTCGGTCTTTTTCATAAACTGTGATGGGTTTCTGTCTACTCTTATGTTTCTTACCGAGCCATCTTTTTCTTCAACCACAATGTAATTTTCTACCTTTCCCTGCCTTTCAATCACTATATAGCCTACCGCACCCTCAAGGTTTTGAAAGGGTTGCTGTGCAAAGACAAAACCAAAACAAGTCAAAAGAAATATCAATCTCTTCATAGCTCCTGTCCCTCCTTCATTAGGATATTTATTACCATTTCCGCCCTCAACTTATTACCTTCACTGCTGAGACTTAGCGACACTGGATAGGATATTATACCCTCTCTTCTCATGCCATCAAGGAATGCTCTCACGGAAGCGTAGTCTCCAAGGAGCGTCATTTTAACCTCGCTTCTTAGAAGAGTTACCCCTTCTTGAGGTTGTTGCCCCGTTTGCTGTTGACCTTTTTGCCCCTGTTGTTGGGTTTGTTGCTGTTGCTGTAATTCCTTTACGACCTTCTTTTCACCTTCTTGGGTTATTGCATAGCTTACCTTTTGAGCCCCAGAAACCTGCAGGTTGAGTATTTTAACTTTTGACCTTTTAGCTATACGCCCTATGTTGGCAATTATTTTACCCACATCTTTTTCTGTTGGTATTTCTCCAACCAAACTAACAAGTTCCGCTTGTTTTGTAAGGTATTCTTCTTCAAGAGCCTTTTCTTCCTTCCTTAGGTTCTCAAGTATTGCTGGATTAAGGCTTGCCCTTATGCGTTGAATATCCGCTTTAGCATTGTTCACTTCTACTTTTAGTTTGCTTACTTCGTCCATAGCTGGAGATAGTAGCATGAGCCAAATATATACGATTAAAACAAGGGGAAGGACAAGAATTAGGACATACCTCTGCCAAGGGGGAAGTGCCTTAAACTGTTCTATGAGTTTTTGCATGGTCTACCTCCCCTCCTGTAGGTTTCTTTCAGAGGAAAGTTTAGCGGAGTAATATTCAAATCCATGAGGGTTTAACTTTCTCTCAAGCTGAGCGAGAGAAGCTCTCTCAGAAGCATTACTTAGTGCCTTCCCATAAGAACTGAGGCTCTCGTAGTCAAAGGAGTTTATTTCAAGCTCTGAAGTTAGCTTCTGTTGATTTATATCTAAAGATTGTCTGTAGGAACTAATCCAAGCAGCTTTGGGCACGTAGGACATGTAAAAGGAAAAGCCTGAGTTAAAAGGCTCGTAGTAAGCCTTTAGCCCGACGATTATGTCCTTACTCTTTTCAACATCCTGAACTTCTTTCTTTATTCTGGCTATTCTCTCTTCTATAGCCCTTTTCTCATCAAGGAATTTTTTTGCCTCTGCTTGAAGCCTTGTCTTCTCTGCGTTTAAATTGCTTATCTCTGCCTTAAGATGCTCTACATCTTGACGAACCTTCCAATAATACCCCAATACCGCCACCACACCAAGCCATAGCAAAAGCCCTGCGTAATATTCTCCCCCAGCTTTGAGTAAGTCCTGCACCTTTAAAGTTTTCAAGGATGATAAATCAAAGGCTATGCCCCTTTTTGCCTCCTCCTTCCTTACCTTTGCAAGGTTTATCTTTATCATCCTTCCATCCCCCTTATACTTAATATGTACGGAATAAAGAAGTTTGGTTTAAGCTCCTCAAGGTCAAGAATCCCAAGTATAGGAAGGTTTTCCATGATTCGCGTAAGCATTTCCTCATCTGCGATTATGGGTCCTGCTACATACATACTGGAAAGGTCGTTCAGAACCACAATGTTTCTAATCTCCGCAAAAAAACTCTCAAGGGACTCCTCATCCCTGCTTTTCAAGAACTCCGAGAAGCTCCAATAGGTCACGTAGTAGCTTATATTGGTGGGTGAATAGGTGGTTAGTATGGAGTAGTTATAGTCAATGTAAAGAATGGAAAAGGGAACAGGGAGCTTGTGATAGAGCCCGTAATTTATTATGGCGACAACCTCGTAGTCAAGAGTATGAAGTTTAAGCCCCACACTTTCCACCATTTTTCTTATGCCTTCAACTGTTTCTTTCCGAGAGAGCACTAGAACCACACCCACCTGTTTCCCCTCAGCTCCTGGCTCCAGTATAAAATAGTCGTAATAGGTTTCTTCTCTCATGGCGGAGAGTTCCCTCTTTATAGACCACTCTATGGCACTCTGGAGGTCCTTCTTGCTCATGGATGCAGGATATTTGTAGAACTTGAGAAGCCCATCGTTGACCGGTATGCAGGCTACGACCCTTTTGCCAGAGAGCCCGTATTTTTGAACTACCTCTCTCAGGACTTTTTCCTTATCCTTCCCCTCAAGGTTTACTTCAATGGGTTCTGAAAGAGGCTTTTTGTCTTTCCCCAGCTCCAGAAGTCTTATAACCTTGTCTGTAAACTGCAGACCCACTATGGTCTTGACACCCTTTAGCAAGGGTGGAAAGGCAAGGCTTATGTTCATGGCACCATCTCCCTCATCCTATTTTCCGCATCCGCAACCACGAGCATGGTCTTAAGCACAGAATCTGGGTTTAGAGATATGCTGTCTATACCCTGCTCCACAAGAAAGACCGCAAACTCTGGAAAGTCAGATGGACCCTGACCGCATATGCCCACCTTTTTACCCTTTTCCTTTGCGGTTTGTATAAGGTGTGCTATGAACCTCTTTACCGCCTCGTTTCTTTCGTCATAAAGGTGTGCTACAAGTCCAGAGTCTCTGTCAAGACCAAGGGTTAGCTGTGTGAGGTCATTGGAACCTATAGAAAAGCCGTCAAATATCTCCGCAAACCTGTCCGCAAGTATTACGTTGCTGGGAAGCTCAGCCATCACATAGACTTCAAGCCCGTTTTCCCCCTTCCTGAGTCCATATTGCTCCATTACCTGTAGCACCCTTTCTCCCTCCTCGGGTGTTCTACAAAATGGTATCATAACCTTTGTATTTGTCAAGCCCATCTTGTTCCGCACCCTTAGTATTGCCTGACACTCAAGCCCAAAGGCGGGTTTATAGACCTCTGAATAATACCTTGATGCGCCCCTCCAGCCCAGCATGGGGTTTTCTTCCTCTGGTTCAAAAAGCTCACCGCCTATTAGCCCTCTGTATTCGTTGGACTTAAAGTCAGAAAACCTAACAATGACCGGGTTCGGATAAAAGGCGGAGGATATTTTAGCAACCCCGTAAGAGAGCTTTTTCACAAAATACTGAGCCTTGTCCTCATAGCCAAAGGTGAGGCTCTCTATGTCCTCTATGAGCTTTTGAAGGTTTATCTGTTTTTTGTCCTTGCCCTTTGCCAGCTTGTCTGAGAGCGGTGGCTTTGCATACCTGTATATGACAGACATGCTCACATTACCCCTGTCATCCAAAAGACCCTGAGCCCTTAGCTCTTGGTATAGTTCCTTTATCTCTGCGTAGTGTAGGAGGGCAAGGGGGTGTATCTTTATGTAGTTGGCTATTATGAACTCTTCTCTGGCAAGTCCCACGCCGTCGTTGGGGATGGAGGAATACTTAAAGGCGGACTCTGGATTGCCCACGTTCATCATTATCTTTGTGTTTGTCCTTGGGAGGTTTTCAAGGTTTATCTCCTCAACCTCAAAAGGGACAAAGCCTTCGTAAACATAACCCACCTCACCCTCCGCACAGGAAAGGGTCACCTCCATGCCTGTTTTGAGTATCTCTGTGGCTTTGTGAGTGCCCACCACCGCAGGTATTCCAAGCTCTCTTGCTACTATGGCTGCGTGTGCGGTTCTGCCTCCCCTGTTGGTTATTATGCCCTTCGCCTTCTTCATTACAGGCTCCCAGTCGGGGTCTGTTATGTCGGTGACCAGTATCTCACCTTCTTGAAACTGCCCCGCATCTTTTAGGTCGTGTATGACCCTTACCTTTCCGTGGGCAATTTTGTCACCCACCGCTATGCCATAAACTATTCTTTTCTTTGCCCTTTCTTCAATAGGCTGGGTGAACTTGTAGACCTTGAGGATGTTTTCTTCTCTTCTTGAGTGCACAGTTTCTGGTCTTGCCTGCACCACAAAGAGCTGATTAAGCACTCCATCCTTCGCCCATTCTATGTCCATGGGCATCCACTTGCCATTTTTTCTGGAGTAGTAATCCTCTATGAGTATGCCCCATCTTGCAAGCTGGAGAATCTCATCGTCAGATAGTGCAAACTGCTTTTGCTCTTGGAGGGATACGTTTACCACCTTGACCCTCTCCTGCCCAGTGCCATATACCATCTTTCTGTCTTTTCTTCCCAGCTTTTTCTCAATTATGGCAGAGTATCCAGCCTGAAGGGTGGGCTTGAAGACCATGTATTCGTCGGGAGTTACCATACCCTGAACCAAAAGCTCACCAAGTCCATAAGAGGCGTTTATCACCACCACATCCTTAAAGCCAGATTCTGTGTCAAGGGTGAACATGACACCAGAGGCACCCATATCGGAGCGAACCATCTTCTGCACGCCAATGGCTATGCCTACCTTGAAGTGGTCAAAGCCAAAGGACTCCCTGTAGGATATAGCTCTGTCGGTAAAGAGGGAGGCAAAGCCGTTTTTAACTGCGGTCAGCACGTTCTCCGCACCCACCACATTGAGGTAAGTCTCTTGCTGTCCTGCAAAGGATGCATGGGGCAGGTCTTCTGCTGTGGCGGAGGATCGCACCGCTACATCCACCGCAAAAGAGCCATACCTCTCTGAGAGTTTTTCATAGTAGTTTTTTATTCCCTCTTCAATCTCCCTTGGGAACTCACCACCCTTTATAAGTTCTCTTATCTGGTGACCCTTCTTTGCAAGGTCTATCACATCCTTTGGGTCAAGCCCACGAAGTATCCTCCTTATCTCCTCCTCAAGTCCGTTATGCTCAATGAATTTGTAGTAAGCCTCAGAGGTTACCACAAAACCGTAGGGGACATTGACGCCAAGGGAAGACAGGTTTCTTATCATCTCACCAAGAGAGGCATTCTTGCCCCCCACGAGGGGTATATCCTCGATGCCCACCTCATCAAGCCACACAAGATACTTCATGCCTTACCTCCTTCTGTTACTATCTTGCTAAAATCCGCAAACCTGTTAAAAAGTTTTTTTATTCTGTAAAGAAGGGAAAGCCTGTTTTTCCTTACCTCTTCTCTGGGGTCCATCACTAAGACCTTATCGAAGAACCTATCTATGGGTTCCTTTAGGACGGATAAATTGAGTAAATCCTGCGTGTCTTCGAGGCTCCTATAGGCTTGCCAAAGGCTTTTTTCCTCTTCCTCTTGGAATAGCCCTTCTTCTACCATATCTTCCCTCCATTCTGAGGGCAGTATCCTTACCACCCTCCTGTAGGCTTCTACTATATGTTTAAATTCTTCCTCCTCTCTGAGGCTGGCAAGGGTTTTTACTATGCTTATAGCCTCATAGGGTCTGAATGGGCTTTTCACTTCAAGAACCGCCCTAACAAGGTCGTAGCCATAGGGGTCAAGGTAGGCTTCAAGCCTTGCTTCAAGAAACTTCTCCATGTCTTTTGTATAGCTTTCAAGCAATGCGGAAAGGTCTATATTCCACCCAAAGTGCTCTAATATGGCAAAAAGCCCTTGAGCAAGCCTTTTCATACCGTAGGGGTCTGAGCTTCCCTTTGGGGCTTCGCCCACTGTGATGAGAGTGTTTAGACTGTCAAGTCTATCCGCTATAGATAGCACCGCAGAGATATCGCTTGAGGGCAATGGGTCAGAGGCTCTTACTGGAAGATAATGTTCATACAAAGCAAGAGCAACTTCCGGGTCTTCACCCTGCTTGAGGGCGTATATGTATCCCATATAACCTTGAAGTTCGTCAAGCTCCCTTACCATCTGCGTAAGAAGGTCTACCTTACAGAGCTGGCTTGCCCTCTCTATCTTTCTCTTCTTATCTTCAGAAAATCCCAGAAGGTCCGCCAGCTTCATGGCAAGTGCTCCAACCCTTCTAACCTTCTCTAACATACTGCCGGCCTTTGGATGGAATAGAACTTCCGACAGCTGAGGGAGAAGCTCCTCCAAAGGTTTTTTGAGGTCTTCTCTGTAGAAAAACAGCGCATCCTCAAGCCTCGCCCTTATCACCTTTTCGTAGCCTCTAACGATTACACTATCTCTTGGATAGTTGTTGCTTATGGCTATAAAGTAGGGCAGGAGCCGGCCCTCTTTTTCTACGCAGAAGAACCTCTGATGATGGGCAAGGACGGTCATTATTACCCTGTCAGGAAGCTCAAGGTATTTTTCCTCAAACTTTCCAACCACCGCAAAGGGAAACTCTACGAGGTTTGCCACCTCCTCTTCCAAACCCTCGGGGTAAAAGGGCTTTCCGCCAAGAGCATAAGCCTCATCCCGAAGAAATGCAAGCACCATGCCGAGCCTTTCTTTATAGTCCGCAATAACATAACTACCCTTAAGAGCCTCAACATAGTCCCCTGCGCTCCTGAGCTCCACTTGACCAGGGGAGAGTATCCTGTGTCCATAGGTTATCCTGTCAGCCCTTAGCTTTCCGAAGGAGAGGGGAAGAACTTGGTCACCGTAAAGGGCACATATCCATCTTATGGGTCTTGAAAACCTGAGGTTTGAAGAGTCCCACCTCATGGTTTTTGGGAAGGGGACAGATTGGAGAAGCTCCTCAAAGGTTTCTGAAAGTTTCTCAAGGGGTGAGACTTCTTTTACCCTCCTTCTTATAGCCACATACAGACCCTCACCCTTTTGAACTTCAATGGCTTCTTCCATGCTTGCCTTGTTTCTTTCAAGAAAGGCAAGAAGTGCCTTAGTGGGCTTTCCTTCCTCATAGGCTACCTTAACTGGTGGACCATAGATGGTTTCTTCCCTCTCAGGGGCAATGTTTTGGAAGTTTTTAACAAAAAAGGCAAGCCTTCTCGGTGTTGCAAAGGTTTGGATGTCTTCTCTCTGCAGTATGTGGTGGAGTTTTTCTTTCAGATGGTCTACCGCGCGCAGTATAGCACCTGCGGGCAGTTCTTCCGTTCCTATTTCTATGAGAAGGTCTTTCATGCTAATCCCCCATGAGAGAAAGAGCTTGTGCCATATTGGCAAAGTAGGTGTTGGGACTTTTTTCTTCTATCTTTTTCAAGACCGCCCTTGCCTCTTCTGTTTTTCCTTCCGCTTTGAGAATCTGAGCCTTTAGCAGGAGAGAACTTGCGTAATTAAAGTCCTCTTCCCTTATGCCCTCCAGTTCTCTAAGAGCATCCTTTTTTTTACCCTCTCTAAAGAGCTCATAAGCGTACCTTTCTCTGTAGAGGGCTAATAGCTTCTTGTCCTTGAGGTTTTTTACTATTTCACCGAGCACCTCATGGGTATTAACCTTGCTTTCCTTTGAATGCTTCGAAATGTAGAGCTTATAGGAGAGAAGAAGAGGTTTCATGGGACTGTTAGGGGCAGAGTTTATAAGCTCCTCCGCCTTTTTGTAGTTGCCTGCTTGCAGAAGTTTTCTTATTTCGTATTCTTTATAAGAAGCCTCCTGAAGTTTACGATTTCTGTAGTTATCCCAAAGGAGAAAGCCTCCAACAAGAATAAGAACGACCGCTATAAGACCACCTACCCTTAACAGAATATCCCTCATCAATAAGATTATACACCCACGGGCTGAGCCCTAAACCTGCTCTTAATATCAAAGACCAGAGCACTTGCCACAAATATGGAGGACAAAGTTCCCACCACAACACCCACTACAAAGGAGAACATTATGTTAGAGAGGGCAGGACCTCCAAACATAAAGAGCATGAGAGAAACCACAAAGGTGGTAAGAGAGGTCATTATGGTTCTTGCGAGGGTCTGGTTTATGGAGATGTCTATCAAGTCTCTAAAGGGTGTTCCCTTCCTTATCCTGAGGTTTTCCCTTATTCGGTCAAAGACCACCACCGTATCAGAGACCGAATAGCCAGCCACGATAAGAAGAGCCGCTACCACATCAAGGTTCACCTCCCTCTGGGTTATAGAATATGCACCCACCACTATAAGCACATCGTGAGCCAGAGCAATTATAGCCCCAAAAGCCCAAAGGGGTTCAAACCTATATCCAAGGTAAAGAAGTATGCCAAAAATGGCAATTAGCATCGCCCATATTGCCTTTTGACGAAGCTCAGAGGTTATTATTCCTCCTATGCTTTCAGACCTTATTAGTTCGTAGTTGGAAAGGGTCTTCAGCTTTTCAAGAGCTGGCTGTGTGGGGTCTCCAAGTCTTAGCTTTACAATAACCGTTCCCTGTGCGGTGTCCTGAACTTGAAAGTGAGAGTATCTTGCTTCTTCAAGAAGTCTTCTTACCTCTCCAACCTTTACAGGCTTTTCAAACTTTACCTCAAGAACACTACCACCAGTAAAGTCAAGCCCAAGATTGAGACCCTTATAAAAAAGAGATAGAAGGCTTAGGATGAGAAGCAAGAGGGATATAACATAGGCATAATACCTGAGGCTCATAAAGGGTATACTTTTCATGTTTATAATTGTAGCATGCTTTACCTTATAGCTCTTTTGGTGCCTCTGCTTTACTTTTTTAACTTGGGAAGTTTTCAGGTCTGGTCTCCCAACGAAGCCTTTTATGCGGACTCTGCGCGCAGAATGCTACAGAGTGGTGATTTCATAACACCATACTATAATGGAGAGTTAAGGCTCAATAAACCACCCATGACCTATTGGCTTGTGGCTATCGGCTATTCCCTCTTTGGTGTCAACGAATTTGGTCTTAGGTTTATGCATTCCCTTCTTGGGCTTGGGACGGGCCTCATAACCCTGCTAATGGCAAGAGAGCTTACTGGAAGCTGGAGGGTCGGGCTTCTGAGCTTTGTGGTGCTTACCCTATCTTTGCAGTTCTTTGCCAATGCCCAATATGCCTCTCCAGAATTGCCCTTTACCTTCTTTATAACCCTTAGCCTTTATCTGTGGCTTTTATACTACAGGAGGGAAAACATAGTTTTCCTGCCTCTCGCTCTTCTTTCTTCCTCTCTTGCCATGCTTGTAAAGGGTCCTGCGGGCTTTGTCCTGCCGGCGGGCGTAGTCTTTTTATACCTTCTTCTAACAGACCCAAAGGAGCTTCTAAAACTTAGGTATTACCTTCTCAGCCTTTTTGCCCTTGCTCTGGGTCTTTGGTGGCACTTCTATCAGCTCCTTACCAAGGGAAGCCTCTTCTGGGAGGTTTTCTACCGAGAAAATCTCAAAAGGGTCTATCATGGCAATGAGCCCTTCTACTTTTACTTAGCAGACCTAAATGTGAGCTTCTTACCCTATTCGCTTATCTTCTTCCCAGCACTTCTTTGGGTAGTCCTAAGGGTCAGAAGAGAATACGCCTTTCCCCTCCTGTGGTTTTCTTTTGTTTATGGGCTCTTTAGTCTTATCGCTCAAAAGATACCCGTTTATGTGCTTCCTGCCTTTCCCGCCCTTGCCATTATTACCTCTGGCTTTTTGGAGTCTCAGGATTGGGAGAAGCTCAAGAAGACTATGTCCTTTACGCTCTCCGCACTGATAGTGCTTGTGCTTCTTATCGGTGTGTTTGTCTTTTCACTAAACACCTTGCTTTTACTTCTGTTGCCTCTCCCCTTTGTGCTTTTCCTCAGGGACTACAGGCTTTCGCCTGCGGTGACTGGTCTCTTAATTGTGGTGTTTCTCAAACTTGGGCTACTGCCAGAGCTGGAGAACAAAAGGCACGTGAGAGAGTTGGGTCATTTTATAAGAGAACTTGACCCTACTGGGGCAAAGCCCACATATGAGGTGGGACACTTCCACCATAGCCTGCCCTTCTATTCGGAGAGAAGGATAATAAGAGATAGCCAGCCCGAAAGGGGGTCTGTGGTAGTTTTCAGGCTCAATTCCTTTGATGGTTGTGAGCCAGTTAGGACCTTCAGGCTTTATACTGGTTCAGAAAGTAGGCTCTTTAAGTTTATCATGGATGCACGCAGGGATAAAAACTTTGCAGATTTTGGCGTATGCCTCTATTGACTAGGTACTTGAATCACGATAAACTCCGCTCTTCTGTTCGTAAACCTTCCTATGGGAGTGGTATTGTCCGCTATGTATCTTTCTTTTCCAAAGCCAGCGATCTCTATCCTGTCCGCAGGTATGCCAGCCTTTATAAGATAATCTCTTACCGCCTGAGCTCTTCTTAGAGCGAGCCTGTCGTTATACGCTTTTGGTCCTATGTTGTCTGTAAAGCCTTCTATCCTTACCCTTACATTGGGGTTCTCCTTAAGGGTCTTTACCACTTCGTTGAGAAGTGGGATGTATTCCCTTTTTATGCTGTGTTTATCAAAGTCAAAGTGCACCCTTGCGGTCACCATGAGGGGCTCTTCCTGAGGTTGAGCTGGCATAGGAGCAGGTGCGGGAGGAGGTGTCACTTGTTCAGCCTTTGCAAGCTCCGGAACAAAGGGCTTTCCCGTATAGCATTCAAGGTTTCCTTCTCTGGCAATATCCACCTTCTGTATAGCATTCTTAAGCTCCATCTGGGCTTTTTCGTAAAAATTCACAACTCTTGTGACGCTGGGTTGGGGTTTTGAAAGCTCATAAGCCATGGCATCGTAGTAAACCTCCCCCCTTGCAAGTTCTACAGGGGCACAGCTCAAGGCTTTGTTTTCCCTTGCATACCTTAGCGCGGAGTTCAGGGAGTTTATGTCAATCCCAAGGGCTTTTTCGTATTCTACCCTTACTTTTGAACCTTCTTCTTCATCGTAGTAGAAAGGCTCCCCATACTCACCATATTCAACCTTTTTAACCTTCTTTATCTCCGCCTGAGTTATGAATTCTATGCTATCAAGAGCCACCTTTTCTGAAGCAGTTTTAGAAAGAGCGTTAAAGCTCTTTACCATAAAGAGCCTTGAGCCTACTTCATCCATTTCGGAAGCCAACAAGTTAGCCACATCCCTGCTCGCCCTTGCCTTCTCAAAGTGGTAGGGGTTCTTCTTGTCCACCTCCCCCCTCTTTGCAAGCTCAATGCTTCTCTGAACTTGATTTATACCTTCAAGAAGTCTCATGTTAGAGAGGTCTTGTGCAAAGAGGAATGTGGAGCTTATTAGTAATAGTAAAATGCTAAGCCTTTTCATGCTTCCCTCCTTTCTCCTTATTCTACAATAAAATTTTACATCATGCGGGCTGTTCTACAAAGGGTCAGGGAGTCAAAGGTTATTGTGGAGGGCGTAGAAGTGGCAAGCATAGGGGAGGGGCTTAATATACTCTTAGGTGTAGGTGTGGGAGATACAGAGGAAGATGTGAAAAAGCTCGTAGAAAAGACAGTGAGCCTTCGTATATTTGAAGATAGCTCTGGAAAGTTTAACCTTTCTATTCTTGATATAAAGGGCTCTGCACTTGTGGTTTCCCAATTTACTCTTTACGCTAACGTAAAAAAAGGTAGGAGACCCAGCTTTGAGCTTACGGAGAAACCAGACAGGGCAAAAGAGCTTTACGAACTTTTTGTAAAAAGGCTCTCGGAGTATGTGCCTACCCAGTGTGGTGTGTTTGGTGCCATGATGGAAGTTCATATAGTCAACTGGGGACCCGTCACCATAATTCTTGATAGTAAAGAACTTTAGAGCTCTATCTCCACAAGCATGCTAAAGGGAACCGCTATGCCACTAAGGAACAGATGTCCGGGTTTTAAGGTGGGGAGAAGCCTCAGCTGGTCTTCGGAGGGATACTCAAAAAACTGAGACACTGCGCTTATATCGTTCTGGGTTATGAGCCTGAAGATTGCCTGAGTGTTTAGTTGTGATAGCACATATTTGCTCAGATTTGCAGGTCTTTGGGATACCGCCACGAGACCTATGCCAAACTTTCTCCCCTCAAGGGCTATCCTCTTGGTCATGTTTATGGCGAAGTTTTCCCTGCCAGCGGGGACATCTGTAGCACCCCTCTCTGGAGCAAAGTTATGAGCTTCTTCGAGCACCACAAGTCTTCTCAGAGTGTTAGACCTTGCCAAAGACAAGATTTCCCTGAGTATCAAACCGGTCAAGTTCAATCGTGTTGTAAGGTTCACCACATCTCTAAGGTCTACTATAACCACATCTTTCGTAGAGCTTAAAGCATCCTCCAGCAGTCTAAAGACCTCTGGTTGATTTTGGAGTGCCTCTTGCCCCATATCTTTTGAGATCATATGAAGCACTTCAACCACATCCCTTCTTAGTCCACCCTTTGAGACATTAAGGAGCATATCCCCAAGCCCCCTTTCATTGTAGGCGGAGGTCTTAAGGTCTGGTTTTAGGAAAGCCCTCAATTGAGTAAGGAAACCCCTCTCTTCCTCACTCCTTTCGTGAAGGGAAAGACCATATTCCCTAAATAGGTCCTTTATATCCTCTATCCAAACAGGAATTAGAGTGTAGGGTATTTTCACATAGTGCACCCTTTCTTCTTTAATCCTCAGCTTTTGCTTGTATTCTCCAAAAAGGTCAAAAATAAGGGTTTTGCATGTTCCAGGTGGTGTGTTTTCCACGAGCCTAACCACAAAGGTGGTTTTCCCAGACCCTGTTGTCCCAAGAACAGCCATGTGCATACCGCTTATCTTCGCAAGGTCTAAGTGGACATACACTCCCTTTCCCACGAGGTTTCCAACCTTTATGGGTAGGTCCATTGTATAGCCAGAAAGGTTTGTTCTCATTACCTTCCGCAGACCCTCGTCCTCCTCTCTGACGCTGAGAAGTTGGTCTCCCGGTAAAAGACCAGAGATTGGCGTGCTAAAGTATCCTTCCTCTTCTTCTATGAGCTCAAGGAGCACTTTGACCTTTCCCATAAGGATAGACTTTCTAAGGAGTGTCTTATAGTAGGCAACGAGCCAGCTCCTGCTTTCAGAAGGCATCTCCACAAAATCCAGCTGACCTGTCTGAGTGTATACCCTTGTGAGCTTACATAGAAGTCTTCCCCTCTCACCCTGAGCCCAGAGGAAAGACTGCTCTGGAAGGTTCTCAAAAAGAAGAACCACCGCCTCTACAGAAGATTCTGCAGACACAACAACCGCTACCGCATCCTTAGATAGCCTTACAGACTCTTTTTTATAATCCTCAAATAGCTCAAGGGTCTTCTTAACCTCCTCCCCCCGTAGGGAAACCATCACTTCCAAATTGCCCTCTTCCTCAAGCCCAGACCTTGTAAGGTTTGCGGAGCCCACGAAGGCTACTTTATCGTCTATGAGTATTAATTTTGCGTGAAGCCTATGGTTTATATATATTTTTGCCCCATACTTTTCCAAAACTCTGAATGTTCCTTCACCTGTTATGCCGAGGTCCTTTAGATCTCCTGCCCTAAGTATAACTTCAAGTTTTACCCCCTTAGGAAGTCCTTCAAGGATCTTTTCCACCATACACTGATCAATCCAAGGCGAGGCTATCTTGAGGCTTTTTTCAGCTTTTGCTATTTCCTCCTTTATGGGCTCAAGAAAATTCTTCATTTTGAAACTCCACCCAATTCCTGAAGACCCTCACAAGTTCAAAGGTTCTGCTTCTGAGTTTGTTAAGGGTTTCCGTGTTCTCCAGTATGAAGTGAGCGTATCTCATCTTCTCTTCAGGTGGCAGTTGGTTTCTCCATCTCCTCTCAAAGTCCTCCAAACTGTAGCCTGCCCTCAAGGCTCTCTCCTTGCAAAGTTCATAAGGTGCATACACAAGCACCGTCGCGTGGTAATTTCTGTACGTGCCTTTCTCTATTAACAGGCTTGCTTCCACAACCACAATGCTATTTGAAGGAAGCCTTCTAAACTCTTCATCAAGCCTTCTGTATAGTTCAGTATGAGTTATACTTTCCAACAGTCTTAGGCTCTGTGGGTCTGAAAAGACTATCTGTGCAAGTGTTTTTCTGTCAATGTTTCCCTCCTTGTCAAGCACCCTATCGCCAAAAGCCTCTAATACCTTTTTGTAAACTTCACCCTTTTCTTCGTAGAAGGACCTTATTATTCTGTCCGCATCAAAGACGTGAAAGCCGGCCTCTTGAAAAAAACTTCCTACGGTGGATTTACCAGAGCCAAGATTTCCTGTTAAGGCTATCTTTAACATTAAGAGATATTTTAAACGGAGGTGCGGTCATGAAAAAGTTTTATATATCCCTTTTGCTTGTAAGCCTTGGCTTTGCCTTAGAGGGAGAGCTTATCTTTAAAAATTCTTGTATGAGATGCCATACAGAAAAGGATAGAAAGCCCCTGAGCTACCTAAAGGAGAAGTACAAGGGTAAGCCTGAGGCAGTTATGGAGCTTACGAAAAGGTGTCCATGGGGTCAGGGGCTGTCGGAAATGGAAGCGGAACTTGTCAGCAAGTGGCTGGCGGGTATAAAATAGAGCCATGGGCTTGGCTGAAAGGTATCCAGTAAGATACACGGTGGAGGACTGGAAGCACTGGCAAGGAGACTGGGAGCTGGTGGAGGGCGTTCCCTACGCTATGGCGTCGCCTAGACCAGTGAACCAAATGCTGCTCAGCCAGCTCTCTTGGCTTTTGATAACAAAGCTGGTAGGGTGTCCTCAGTGTGTAGTCTATTCAGAGCTTGATTGGTATGTTAGCTATGATACAGTTATAAGACCTGATTTAATGGTGCTTTGTGGGGATATTCCTGAGAGAGTAGAAAGACCTCCAGAGCTTGTGGTGGAAATAGTTTCGCCCTCCAGCAGGCATATGGACGAAGGGCTAAAGTTTGAACTGTGTGAAAGGGAAGGTGTGAAATACTTTGTGTTAGTTTACCCCGAAGAGAGAAGTGTTAGGGTCTTTGAGCTTTTGGAGGATAAATACGAAGAAAAGCCTGACAGGAATTTCAAGCTATCAGCCTGTGAAGTTGAAATTGATTTTGCAAAAATATTTGTTTAGGGGGTATGGCATGCTTACGCCTTACGAGACAGCCCTTGACTTGCTCCTTGAAAGAGTGGAAAGACTACCAACGGAAAGGGTGTTGCTGTGGGATGCGGTAAATAGGGTGCTGGCGGAGGATGTGTTTGCAGACAGGGACAGCCCAGCCTTTGATAACTCCGCCATGGACGGCTATGCGGTCGTATCTCAAGACCTTGAGGAAGTTCCAGTAAAGCTAAGGATGGTGGGTGAGGTCTCCGCAGGTGGTGAGTTCTCTGGACGCTTAGAGAGGGGACAAGCCATAAGGATATTCACGGGTGCACCTATTCCAGAGGGTGCAAATGCGGTTGTGCCTGTAGAATATACGAAACTTGAAGGTGAGTATGTGCTCATAGAAAGGTCTTTCAAAGAGGGTGCTAACATAAGGAGAAGGGGAGAAGAAATAAAGGGAGGAGAACTTATTCTCAAGAGAGGCACGAGGATAAGGGGCTATGAGGTAGGTCTGCTTGCCTTTGCCAACAAGGTCTTTGTGGAAGTGTGTCAAAAGCCAAGAGTAGCGGTGCTTTCCACTGGCGACGAGATAAAAGAGCCTGGAGAACCCATAGAAAAGCCATCACAGATAAGGAGCACAAATAATCACCTTCTGTATGCAAGGGCAAGGGAGCTTGGTTGTGAAGTGCACCAGCTGGGGATAATAAGGGATGAGCCAGAGAGTATAAAGAAAGTCCTCCAGAGGGTGGAAGATTACGACGTGTTTATCACCACAGGTGGGGTATCTGCAGGAGAGAAGGATTTTGTCCATAAGTTGGTAAAGGATATGGGTTTTGAGGTGGTCTTCCACAAGCTAAGGATAAAGCCTGCAAAACCTGTGCTTTTTGCCAAAAGGGGAAGGACCCTCTTCTTTGGTCTACCGGGCAATCCCGTATCCTGTGTCATGGCTTTTGATATACTTGTTAAACCAGCCCTTTTGAAAATGCAGGGAGTAGAAGAGCATAGACCCAAGTTTCTAAAGGCAGAGCTTCTTAGGGATTTTTCAAGGAAGGATGCGGAAAGAAGAGAGTTCGTAAGAGCGAAGTATATGGAGAAGGACGGCAGGCTATTTTGTGACTATTCTCCTAAAACTCAGTCTCACATGCTTACCTCATACATGGATGCCAACTGCTACATGGTAGTATACGAAGGGGTGCATGAGCTAAAGGCAGGTCAACAGGTAGATATTGTGCCTTTTGATTGGTGATGGAAAGTGGAGAGCTGTGGAAACTAAGGAAACAAGTGCTTGAAGTTCTTGGGTCTAAGCTAAACATAGATAAGTGTCTTCTTCTCCTGTATGGCTCAACCGCCTTAGGAGAGGACACAGAGCTTTCAGATATAGACCTTGCTTTGGACTGCCTTGAACCCATAGAGGATGGGCTTTTTCTACAGCTTGAGGAAGAGCTAAACCTGTATGTGGACACACCAAAGAGGATTGAGCTTGTAGAGTTAAGGAGATTGTCTGAGGAATTCTTAGAGAGCATACTCACAGGAGCGGTGTTATGGCATGTGGGGAAAGATTACTTAAAAAGTTGGCTCAAACAGAAAGGGCTTTAGGCAAGTTGGAGCAGGTAAAGGACCTCAAAGAAAGGCTTGAGGAAGAGATTCTTTATGAAGTTTGTGTAAAAAGGTTTGAATACACCTTTAAAACCTCGTGGAAAACGGTCAGGCTTTTTCTTTTAGAGCAAAAAGGGCTTGAATGTAATTCTCCTATGGATTGTTTTAAGAGTTTTTACTCCGTTGGAATGTTAGAGAAGGGTTTTGGAAACAATATTCCTCGCGTGGTTAGACTAAGAAATGAAGTGGTTCATATATACGATTTTTCTTTGGCAGAAAAGGCTTATACAAGCATAATGGAGACCGCCCTGCCTCTTCTCAGGGCGGTGGTTAGGAAAATAAGGGAGGAGTGCCAAAAGGAAGATTAGAGCCTTATGACCGTTTTCTTTCTTTCCATATAGCCCTTTCTCAGTCTATAGCCTTCTTCTGGGTATAGTCCATAAAAGAGATTTTGCACGTGGTTGCCTTCCACGAAGAAACACCACCTTTCTAAAAAGCTACCCAATACGAGGCTTGCAAAGGCTATCTTAAAAAAGTTGTAGTTATAGTTTCCAGTAATCCAAGCGTAGACTATAAGGAAAAGTGGCACAATGAAGGTGAGTATGTAGGCAACAGGAAGAACAGAGCCAAGTAGGTCTTTACCTTTTTTGTAATAGAATTCCTCTGTGCAGTAATTGTTTGTGGTTGTGCCTGTGTCAAGGACTCTTATGGGTCTGTTGTGTGGTAGGTTTAGGGCTTCATTTATGGTTGGTCTTGGAATGATAAACTGCCTTATGTTAAAGGCTATCCTAAAGGCAAGCCCAAGGGAAACAAATAGGAATGTGAGGAAAAGATAAGTTGGGATAAACTCGGGTCTGTAAAAATAGGTCAAAGACAAAAAGGCAGAGGAGCCAAGCATAAGATACATGTTGAGATAATAAAGCACCGTGAGAGAGGTATTCCACTCAAGCACAAACTTGTTGCTGGCGTATATCATGGCAGTGGAAAAGGCAGAAAGCCATCCAAGAACAAAGGTAAGGATACCCAAAGAGTGCTGTATAAAGGGGTTTGCATTAAAGTAATAGGCAAGCCCATAAAGAAAAAGGACAAAACCATAGACTCCACTAAAGACCGCCTCACGGGAAAGCCAAGAGGTGTGGAAACGCTTTATAGCCTTCCAGGCTCTCATTTTGTGTCCAAGGTGAAAGCTCGCACCAATTGCACCAAGTCCTATGAGGATGAGGGAGATAACCAGTGAAATAATAACTGCCTGTCTTGGCATTGCGGTGTTTTTACCAAAGAGTATGAGAAACTCCATAAAGTAGGTAAAGGTGAAAAGCCCTATGGAAACACCTGCGGTTAAGAAAAACCATATCAAAGAGATGGGTGGATGCATGCCTTAACCTCCTACATGATGTCTTCTTAAAACCTCTAAGAAGAGAGGATTATCGTGCTTTAGAAGGTGCTCGTCCACATGGACTTTTGTCTCCGTTCTTGGCAAGTAGTGATTACCTGGGTTTGTGCCTGCGTCAGAGAATAGCACAAAGCCATTACGCTCCTTTATGACCCTGTACACTTCGCTGTTTGGGTCTTCTATATCTCCAAAGAACCTTGCCTTTGCAGGGCATGTAAGGACACAGGCAGGTTTTCTGTGCTCTGGTGGAAGGGACTCGTCGTATATTCTGTCTATACAAAGGGTGCATTTTTTCATCACCTTGTCCGCTTCGTCAAATTCTCTACAACCATAGGGACAAGACCAAGAGCAGAGCTTACAACCAATGCAGTCATCATAATTTACAAGCACTATGCCATCCTGCTCTCTCTTGTAGCTTGCACCTGTGGGACAAACTGGGACGCAGGGTGCGTCTTGACAGTGCAGGCAAGACTTAGGAAGGTGAAAGACCTGCGTATTTGGAAACTCGCCCATTTCGTAGGTCATTATTCTGTTATACCAAACACCCTGAGGCTCCTTACCATAAGGGTCAAAGTCAGAAAGAGGTCCAAAGGCTGCCTGTGTGTTCCACTCTTTGCAGTTTGTAGCACAGGCATGACAGCCAACACAGGTGTTAAGGTCTATCACAAGTGCAAACTGTGCCATCTTTATACCTCCTTAAAAACTTCTTCAAGGTCTAAGTCTACATCTAAAACTTTAGAAAATACCTTACCCTTTTCCACAGCCCTTGAAGTTAGCTTAAAACCTTCTTCTGAGTTTGTGTATATTTCAAGGCTTCTTTCCATAGGGTCAACTATCCAATACTCTCTCACTCCTGCCCTTTCGTAAACCTTTTTCTTGACCCTTAGGTCGTAGTATGCAGTGGAAGGCGAGAGTATCTCTACCACCACATCAGGCGGTCCATACACACCCTTGCTAGTTATCCTTGCCTTTGAGCCTTTTAAAACCACCATTATATCTGGCTGGTAGGCGTTTTCTTCGTCAAGATATAAGTCCACTGGAGCGTAGATGACCTCACCTTTGCCTGCATCTTCGATGAGCCTATATAATCTCACAAAGACCCTCTTTGAGCTTCTAAAGTGCTCAAACCCTGGTGCTGGGCTCATAATAAGCTCTCCTTCAACAAGCTGGTATGGACTACCTTCTGGCAATGCCTCGTAGTCTGCTACAGTCTTCTTTTCAAGGGTCTTCATGGCTCTATACCCTCAAAAACCTCTTCAAGCTCAAGCTCCAAAGAAAGCACCTCAGACCTCACCACACCCTTACCCTTTGCCTTGCTTATAAGTTTAAAACCCTCTTCTGTATTGAGATATACCTCAAAAGTTCTCCTAAGAGGGTCCACTATCCAATACTCTCTCACTCCAGACCTCTCATAAACATCCTTTTTTTGCGTCAAGTCATAGTATGCAGTGGAAGGTGAAAGTATCTCCACCACCACATCAGGCGGTCCATAAACGCCTTTTCTGGTTATCTTTGCCTTTGAGCCTTTGAGAATTACCACTATGTCAGGTTGGTAGACGTTCTCTTCATCAATATACACGTCAAGGGGTGCGTATAGCACTCTTCCAATAGCCTTTTGCTTGAGGAAACTATAAAGCCTGTGGCTTATGTTTATAGAAGTCTGCTGGTGCTCAAACCCCGGTGCTGGGCTCATAACAAGCTCTCCTTCAATGAGTTGGTATGGGCTACCTTCTGGCAATACCTCATAATCTGTTACGGTCTTCTTCTCAAGGATCTTCATGGCTCTATACCCTCAAAAACCTCTTCAAGCTCAAGCTCCAAAGAAAGCACCTCAGACCTCACCACACCCTTACCCTTTGCCTTGCTTATGAGTTTAAAACCCTCCTCTGTATTGAGATATACCTCAAAGGTTCTCCTAAGAGGGTCTACAAGCCAATACTCTCTCACTCCAGACCTCTCATAAACATCCTTCTTCTGCGTCAAGTCATAATAAGCGGTAGAGGGTGAGAGTATTTCCACCACCACATCAGGCGGTCCATAAACGCCTTTTCTGGTTATCTTTGCCTTTGAACCCCTGAGAATCACCATTATATCTGGCTGGTAGACGTTCTCTTCGTCAAGATATAGGTCTACTGGGGCGTAAATGACCCTTCCTCTGCCAGCACGATAAACAGCATCCGCAAGCCTTAGTACAAGGTTAAAGGAGCTCCCAAAATGTTCAAACCCTGGTGCTGGGCTCATAATAAGCTCTCCCTCAACAAGCTGGTAGGGACTACCTTCTGGCAATGCTTCATAGTCCGCTAAAGTCTTCTTCTCAAGGGTCTTCATGGCTTATACCTCAGCACTGGCACCCATCTTTCTTTAATGTAGTCAAGTGGCTCTACTTCAAACTGCGGGTAGGTTTCTGGTGTTTGGTCTTCCGCTTTGTAGACCTTTACCTTTGTATCAAACCAAGCAAGGTGTCCTGTTATTGGGTCTCCATAGTAGACTTCCCTTCCTCCTATGCGTATGCTGTGGGGTATAACATGGTTGAGGAGAAAGCCTTCACGCCCTTCGTCAGCTTCTGGCTTTAGACCCCATGCTCCTTTCATTTTGCCTATGGCGTTCCAAGTCCAAACAGAGTTGGGTTCTGTAGTATTGGTGAGAAACACTTGGCATTTTACCTTTCCTATTCTGGACTCAACCCATACCCAGTCAAGGTGCTTTATACCAAGCTTCTCTGCGGTCTTGGGGTTCATATACAGGTAGTTCCTTGTGGATATCTGTCTTAGCCATGCATTTTGAGAGTCCCAAGAGTGATACATCCACTGGGGTCTCTGTGTAAAGGCATAGAGAGGATAGTCTTTATTGGAGACCTCTTCCTCAAAGGGCGGATACCAGAAGGGTAGAGGGTCAAAGTATTTAACAAGTCTTTCTCTGAGTATGGGGTCGTTGGGTGGCTGGTTTTTGCCTTCCCACAATCCTTGACCTGCAAGCCTAAAGGTTTGTAGCGTTTCAAGGTAGAAGTTAAAGACTATCGGAGCTACCTTCTTTATAAAGCCTACGCTTACCGCCCACTCTTGGTAGTCCTTGTTTACATGCCTGTAGAACCTCATATTTTCTGGCAGTTTGTAGTAGAAAAAGCCCTTGTTCTTTATATACATTTCAAGCTGGTTAGGGTTTGGTTCCCCCACAAAGTGTTTGTCTCCGTTTTTGCCTCTCCATCCTGCAAGAGCACCCACACCAGGTCTTATCTGCCAGTTTATAAGAAAGTCCTTAAAGTCCTTATATTTCCTTGAGCCATCTGGATTTACAAAGCCAGGGAGCTTTAACCTTGAGCCAAGCTCCACCATCACATCACCCCAACCTCTCACATCATAGCCGTTTGCCAGAGGGTCTACTATGGGATGTCTTAGAGCATCCACAGGACCATCTACCGCAGAAGGTGGTCTATCAAGCAAAGACAGAGCAAACCATTGCTCAAGGTAAGTGGCATCTGGAAGAACTAAGTCCGAGTATGCAACCTGCTCGCTATAGAAGGCATCTATGGTTATAACCTTAGGGATTATGTAATTACCCGCAGGGTCTGTAGCAGTTAGGGCTTGGATTATGTAGGGTATATTCTGAGAGGAGTTCCATGCCATGTTTGCCATGTAAATCATAAGCACCTCAATGTGGTAAGGATTGCCCTCGTATGCTGCAGGTATAACGTTTTGTATAAGACCGTGAGCGGTTAGAGGAAACCACCAACTGTAGGCATGGTCTATCCTTACAGGGTTGCCCTTTTCGTCCACAAGAAGGTCATCGGGGTTTTGAGGATAACCAAGATGTGGTCCGGGATACACCTCTCCATACTTTATCTCATCAGGTCTGGTAATCTTGTAAGGCTTTGGAAGGTCTTCTATGTGTTTGGGATAGGGTGGCTTATTAAGAAAACCTCCGGGCACATCCACCACACCCAGCATCATCATAAGCAAGAACACAGCCCTTGCACTTTGAAAACCGTTGCTATGAGATGCCACACCTCTCATCATATGGAAGGAAACAGGTCTACCTATAACCTTCTTGTGCTTTCTTCCCCATACATCCGTCCATTCTATGGGTAGTTCTATTGGATGATACAGGGCTATAGTTCCCATTTCCTTGGCTATTCTTTCTATATCCTTTGCAGGTATGCCCGTTATCTTTTCCACCTTTTCTGGGCTATAGTCCTTTACGAGCCTCTCTGCGAATATATCAAAAGCAGGTCTCACCTTATAGCCTTCTGGCGTGGTGAACTCTCCTATAAAGGCAGGGTCAAGGTTATCTGGCACTATCCTGTCCGCAGGCTTAAAGGACTGAGACTTTTTATCATAAACCATAGGCTTGCCTTCTGCATTTCTGTAGAAGAGACCGTCCTTTGAGGTGCCCGGTGCTTGAATTACAAGCCAGCTTGCATTGGTGTATTCTTTTAGAAACTCCCAGTTGACAAGGTTGTATTTAAAAAGCACATGCATTATACCCATAAAGAAAGCACCGTCAGTGCCTGGCTTTATAGGCACCCACTCGTCCGCTATTGCACCATAGCCCCATCTCACTGGGTTTACCACCACAAACTTTCCACCTTTGCGTTTCATTTCTTGAATACCCAGCTTGAAGGGATTAGAAGAGTGGTCTTCTGCCACGCCTATAAGCATAAAGTATTTTGTATTTTCAAAGTCCGCCTCTCCAAACTCCCAGAAAGAGCCACCAATGGAATACAGACCAGAGGCAGCAATATTTACAGAACAAAAACCTCCGTGCGCTGCCCAGTTGACCGTCCCAAGCTGGCTGGCAAACCAGCTGTTTATCTGCTGCATCTGGTCTCTTCCTGTAAAGAAGGCAATCTTATAGGGTCCCTTCTTTCTTGCCTCTTCCAGCCACTGGGTAGCTATCTCAAGTGCTTCTTCCCACTCTATTTCCTTGAACTGCCCAGAGCCTCTTGGACCCACTCTCAGCAGAGGTTTCCTGAGCCTTGCAGGGCTGTATTCTTTCATTATCCCAGATGAACCCTTGGCACAGAGAACACCCTTATTGGTTGGATGAGCGTCATTGCCCTTTATGTATGTCACCTTGTTATTTCTCACATAGACCTCTATGCCACACCTGCAGGCACACATATAGCAAGTGCTGTAGGCTTTCCTGTCGTAAAAGCTACCGCCTATCTCCATGATAGACCTCCTTTAGTAAAAAGATATACGCACGGCAGCTTTAATACCTTTCAGAGTTTTTATATCATTATAAGCCTCACTTATTAACTCTATAAAGCTGGCTTATAGTGAATAGCCTTTTATATCTTCACTTCCTTTACCCACTCCCAGTTCTCTAAAGTCCACTCCACGGTTCTTCTTATTCCCTCCTCAAGGTCTACCTGTGGCTTCCAGCCAAGAAGGCTTTGAGCCTTTTGTATGTCCGCCCATGTGGCTTTCATGTCCGCCTTGTGAAAGTCTTTCAGCTCAAGCACAGCCCTTTTGCCAGTGTATTTCTCTATTAGAGATATTACCTCTGTAAGCGTGTGGGGTTTGTTATTCCCAAGGTTTATAACCTCATAGCCAAGAGGCTTTGTAGCCAAAATAGTCCCCTCTGCGATATCGTCTATGTAGGTAAAGTCCCTGCTTTGAGAACCATCACCAAAGACTTCAAGAGGCTTGCCCTCAAGCACCCATTTTATAAACCTAAAAATACTCATATCTGGTCTGCCTGCAGGACCGTAAACGGTAAAGTAGCGAACAACTGACACATCTATGCCATAAAGGTAGTGGTAAGTGTAACAAAGAACCTCTGCGGACTTTTTTGAAGCAGCGTAGGGAGATATAGGTGTGTTAACAGGCAGGTCTTCTCTAAAGGGCATCTTTTGTCCTGCATAGAGAGAGGATGTAGAAGCCAATACGAACTTATTAATACCAAAGTCTTTGCATAGCTCAAGCAGGTTCAAAGTGCCTATGGTGTTCGTGGTAAAGTAAACATAAGGGTTTTCTATGGAATAACGCACTCCAGCCCTCGCTGCCTCGTTTATTACGCAGTCAAAGGAGTGTTTTTTGAAAACCTCTTTTAGAGACTCCTTGTCTTCTATATCCACGGGGTAGAAGGTGAAATTCTCATACCTTTTGAGAAGTGATAGCCTATACTCCTTTAGCCTTGTGTCATAGTAGTCGTTCATGTTGTCCAGACCTACCACGATGTAGCCTTTTTGTAATAGTTTTTCCGCAGTTTTCCAACCTATAAAGCCTGCACACCCAGTTATTAAAAAGTTCGTCATAGCTTAGAATTTTAGCATGGCTCTTGAAGTGTATGAATTTCTTCTTAAGAAGGGTCTTGAGAGAAGAAGGGCTCAAGAGAAGTTTTTCAATATAGTCCTGTCCGCCATAGAAGAAGGGAATAACTGTGTAAAGATAATACAAGCACCTACAGGGACCGGAAAAACTTATGGCTACCTTATACCTCTCATGGAAAAAGGACAGAAGGCAATAGTTTCCACCGGGACAAAGCTACTTCAGGAACAACTAAGGAGAGATATTGAAAATCTTAGGTCTTATTACTCGTATATATATGGAGAGGATATTAGCTACGTTATTTTGAAGGGCAAAAGCAACTATCTGTGCTTGGATAGGTTCTATGACCTATCATTGGAAAGAAGACCTGCGGAGATTGAATCTCTGTTGGAGAGCGGTTGGGATGGTGATTTTGAGTTTGTAAGTCTTGAGCCAGAGCTTAGGGATACGCTCTGCGTGGATGATGACTATTGCACCTTTCATTACAGACAAACCTGCAAGTATAGGCATGATTGCTTCTACTGGGGAAGGCTAAAAAGGCTTGAAAGGCAGGCGGACATAATTGTGGTAAACCACGCCCTTCTGACCTTAAAGGATTTTGAAAACCCAGAGGAAAGGGTGCTTGTCCTTGATGAAGCCCATGAGCTTGACAAGTGTATAACCAGCAGTCTCACATGGGGGGTGTCTCTTTATACCCTTAGAGTTGATATAATGGGAAAGATTCTTGACTTTCTCAAAGACGCAAGGCTTGAATTAGAGGACTCTTTCATAAAACACTTTGAAGGACTTTTCAAAGAGCAAAAGGAAGAGCTTGCCCTTGAAAGTCTAAAGCCCTATGCGGAAGATTTTGAAACCCATATCCTTAGACCACTTCTCTATTTTCACAAAACCATAAGAGAAAACCTCATATCACAGCTAACAGATTTCATTACAAGGAAAATGTTTGTAAGCATGACCTTAAAAGAGTATATGCTTAAAAGCAATATTCTTGATTGGGAAAGCTATTTGGAATTAAAGGCAAACTATGAGGCACCCAGTGAGGAAGAGGAAAAATGGATAAAGAAAATAAGAAACTACGAGCTTTTAACAAGGAGACTAAACAGGGTCAGAGATTTCTACAAAATTATGAAGGAAGACCCACCTGGAATGGGGTATCTCGTGGGTAGACGCTTCAGCAGAAGGCTTCAGACTTTTAACTATTGGCTTGAGGCTTTCCCCGTTTTTCCTGCAGGTCATGTGGACTGGGCAGGTTACAAGGCTATCATAATTACCTCAGCGACCGTTGACCCAGAAGACCTAAGGCAAACTTTAGGAATAAAGGGTGAATACTACGACCTTGAGCATTCCTTTCCTTACGAGAAGGTTAACTTCCTTGTATACTCCGCAGACCCAAGAAAAAGAGAAGAGTGGGAGCGGTGCCTAAAGAATGCCTATAAATATCTGAGAAGCCTATACGATAAACTTCTGGTGCTTTTAACTAACAAGGAACATGTAAGGCTTTTTGAAAAGGAAAGGGATATAGCCTTTCAGGGAGATGAGCCTTTGTCTGGACTTCTTGAAAAGCTAAGGTCTGGAAGGATAAAGGCTCTTGTGGGGCTCGATAGCCTCTGGTTTGGCGTTGATGTAAAAGGAGAGAAGGGTATACTTATGGCAAAGCTACCCTTTGAAAGCCCAGACGAGCCTATTACCTTTCACAGAATAAGGTTTCTAAAGTCTATGGGACTTGACCCTTTTGAGTATCAAAAAAGAAAGGCTCTCATAAAGTTTAGACAGGGAATAGGTAGGCTAATGAGAAGTAAAGAGGATGGTGGAACTATAGTTTTATGCGATAAGAGAATATACAAGTTTAGAGAATTTTTGGAGGCTGTGGAGGAGCTTGGTATAAGGGTTAAAAATATAAGAACATAAAAATACCTTATGGTTCCGACAAAAAAGTTTTATAGCTTTCTTTGTTATATAGATTATATCTCCTTGCATAAGGAGGTGTTTATATGGACAGAAGAGGTTTTTTTAAGTGGATTTCTTTGTTTACTTCTGTGCCTTTGATAAACAAATTTGCACAAGCATCGCCACAGAAACTTGATATGTCACAGGTCAAAAAAGATGCGGAGATAGGTGTTGTTTATCACTGTGATTTTCCTCAGGAGGATAGGTTTAGAACCATGCTTAGAAATATAGGGAATCATCTTTCTGTTTACGACTTCAATCCTATGAAAATAAAGATTGTGGTAGTAGCCCACGGACCCGGAGTAAAGTTTTTCATGAAGGACCTCTCAGGCACTCCTTGGGAAAAGGAATCTATAAAACTTCAAGAACTTTACGAGGAGGAGAAATCCCTTTCCACATATGGAGTTGAATATCTTATTTGTAATATAACCCTCCAAAGGTTGAGGCTTGATGCTAATAAACTGCACGAATTCACAAAGATAGTTCCCTCTGGCGTTGGGATGATAGGGCATCTTCAGGCAGTTGAGCGGTTTGCCTACATAAAGGTTCAGTAGTTCAGAATCCAAAGGTCATAGGAATATCCATGTTCACATCCTTGACCTCTTTTATTTCTGGGAACTTGTTTTTGAGGGCTCTCTCTATGCCTGCCTTTAGTGTAAGCACAGACATACCACAGCCTGAGCAAGCTCCCACCATTCTCACAAGCACAGTGCCATCTTCTTTTATGTCTACAAGTTCAACATCTCCACCATCAAACCTAAGAGCTGGTCTTATTTCATCAAGAACAGCCTCTACCTCTTCCCAAGTTGGCATTGCCATCTTCTTCCTCCTTTAAAAAGTATGTAGACTATAAAGTATGCAGAGAGAAGAACCCATCAATGAGAAAAATCAATATGTAGTAATAGGTAAGGTGCTTGACACATACGGGCTTAGAGGCGAGCTAAAGGTGCAGACATATTTAGACAAGAAGCATTGGTCAAAGATAAAAAGGGTTTTTCTAAAGCGTAAGGGTGGGGAGTATGTGCCTTTTGTTGTGGAATACTCAAAACCACATGGAAAGGACTATTTAATATTGAGGTTTGAGGGTTTTAAAAGGCTTGAAGAAGTAGAGCCCTTTAGTGGAGCGAAGATTTTTCTGCCTAAGGGTGAGCTTCCAAAGAGGAAAAGGGGAGAATACTACTACTTTGAGCTTGAGGGCTTGGAGGTTTTTACGGAAAGTGGAAGGCATATGGGAAGGGTTTCAGGGGTTGTGGAACAAAAGCCCTATGACCTTTTGGAGATAGACGAAGGGAGGCTCTACATACCCTTTGTGTCCGCACTGGTCAAGGATATAAAGTTGGAGGAAGGAAAGCTAATAGTGAGCGATATCTTGGCAGAACTCTAATGCCTTTTTGCCCAGGTTATGGGTCCAAAGTGCACTTCCATGCCTGCTTGAACTATGGACTCTGAGAGAGAGGGATGAGAATACATGGCTTTTGAAAGAAAGTCCACTCCAAGGTCTGCCTTCATGAGGTGCAATACTTGGTGGAGAAGCTCTCCCGCATGTGGACCAAGTATATGACAACCCAATATCTTTCCATCTTCGCTTGCCACAAGCCTTACAAAGCCTTCGTTTTCTCCGTCATCCATAGCCTTCGGATTGGGAACAAAGGATACCACGCCTACCCTTACCTCATAGCCTTCTTCTTCCGCTTGGTCTTCTGTAAGACCCACACTGGCGATTTCATAGGCGGAGTAAATTATCTTAGGAACTAGCCCTTCGTTTCTAACCATGTCTCTGTCTCCGAGCATGTGGCTTATGGCAACCTTCGCCTCATACATGGACTTGTGAGCGAGCATCAAAGGAGAAGTTATATCTCCACAGGCGTATATGTTGGGGATGTTTGTTTGACAAAACTGGTTTACCTTTACAAAGCCTCTGGAGTCTTTTTCAATACCTAACTGTTCAAGACCTATGCCTTCCGTGTTGGGCTTTCTTCCTACACCAAGCAGGATAAGGTCTGCTTGAACTTCAGAGTCATCGGAAAGAAAAGCCTTCACCTGCGAGCCTGATACCCCCCAGCCTTTGAGCGTGGTTTTGAGCCTTATATCTACACCTATCTTCCTTAGCTTTCTGGCAAGATAGCGAGAGGACTCTTCTGGTATGTCTGGAGTAGGTAAAAGTCTGTCTTTTAGCTCCACCAAGACCACCTCAGAGCCATACATCCTAAATATGTAGGCAAACTCCACGCCCACCGCACCACCACCTAATATAAGGATTCTCCTTGGGAAGTCCTCCAAAGACCATATTTGGTCTGTGTCAAAGATATATCTTCCGTCGGGCACTAGGTTGCCAACAGAGGTTGTAGATGACCCAGTAGCCAAAAGTATATACTTTGCCTTAAGCTCAACCCCTTCGGGCTCAACCACTACAATATTAGCGTCTTTGAGGATGCCTTTGCCATAGAATATGGGAATCTTTAGATGCTCCGCAAACTTTTTAAAGTTTTCTCTTATAGTGAGCACCACCCTGTCCCTTCCCTTTTTGAGTGCTTGCATGTTTAGGTCATAGCCCTTGAGAGATATTCCATACTCTGGAAGCCTTTGAAATTTATCCAACATATAAGCACCATGCCTCATATACTTGGAGGGTATGCACCCTCTGTTTAGACAGTTTCCTCCCACCGTTTCTGGACTTAGCTCCACAAGGGCAACCTTCATACCTCTTCTGTGTGCGTATAGTGCACCCTCATAGCCACCACTACCTGCACCCACAATGACAAGGTCATACATCTCTTTTTTTCCTCCTTTCTTTGTAAACCGTCTGTCTGCATTGCCTTATTATGGCTTTGTATTTGTAGTATACGGAGGGGACTTTTATAGGAAGTCCGTAATACCTCTCAAGCAAGAGCATTATGTCCTCTGTGGTGGTGTATTTGTGGTTTCTTATTATGCTTTTTATGTATTTTACTATGCGCGTTTCCTTCATGTGCTTGAGATATTTTAACAGGCATAGCCTTAAGACTGGATGAGCTTTGTCATTGTATGTAGAGGGGTTCAGAAATAAAGTCTCATGGATATGACTCAAGAGCAGTGGGATTTTGTTAACCTGCTTGTAATAGTGGCGAGGTTTGTTCAGGTTTTTGGCTTCTTCTTTGCCATACTTATGCTTATAAAAGAGTTCCCTCTTGGGTACACCTTTCTCGTTTTTGCCATAAACCTTGTAGGCTTCTTTGTTATACTGACGGGCATTCTTATAAAGATTTTCTCACTGCCAGAAGTGCTCATAGCGGACATAATTATCATCGCCCTAAGCATTGCCATATTTTTGAAAGCCTACAAGGTAAAAAAACTAAAAGAGAAGTTTCCTCCACCTCCTAAGCCCTTCACTCGTTGTCCAGTATGCGGTAGCTTTATAGACCCAAAAGGGAACTATTGCGTGCTTATGGATAGCAAAAGCCTTCTCTACTTTGACATAAGAGAGCATATGGAATCTTTTATAAAAAACCCACAGCTTTATAAAATATCAAAGGAAATAAACTACGACGGTGTAAAGAAGGTTTGTATAAACAAGGAAGAAGGATGGATAGTATGGGGGCAAAGCCCCCGCGAGGTTATTTCACAAAATCCTTGAGGGCTTCATAAGCCTTCATAGCCTTTTCAAACCTTTCGTTTATAACTTCCCAGTTTAGGTTCTGGAGGAAGGCGTCAATGTAAGGAGGTCTCTTGTTCTTTTGGTCCACATAGTAGGCGTGTTCATAGGTGTCAAGAACTATGATAGGGATAAGCCCTGTATAGTTGTAAACATTGTGAGCATCAAGACCGTTTACCACAAGCCTGCCAGAGAATATATCAAGTCCGAGGATAGCCCAACCTCTGAAGGCTATACCTGTTGCCTTTATCTCCTGAATACAGGCATCCCATGAGCCAAAGTCTTCTTCTACCTTCTTTTTGAGGGCTTCTGAAGGCTGTCCCTTTGCACCAAGATGACCAAAATAAAGCTCGTGAAGGACAACGCCCATGTAGTTGAAGGTTTCCTCCACCTTTAGCTCTCTGAACTCGGAATAGTTCTGGTTTGCTTTGCTTCTGTCAGAGAAGTTAAGGTCTGCGAGCTTTTCTTGGATCTCATTGTATTTAGTCACATAGCCCTTATAGTGGGCTTCAAAGTGGGGTTCAATCTGCTCGTTGGAAATGCCATTTAGGTTTGAAGGCTTAAGATGGTTCTTTGGTTCTACCTTATGCACAGGCATAGTTCACCTCCTTAGTGAGTTTTAACCAATTATAATTCTCTCAGGAGCTCCTTTTCTATGAGAAAGCTCAATGTCCATGTTTATGCATGTGCCCACCCATGCCCTTTCTTACAGGCGCTTGGACTTTGACCTCTCCAGACTTTTCAAACTTGAGGGTAAGCTCAACTGTATCGCCTTCTTTGAGAGGCTTCTTGAGGTTTATAAGCATTACGTGAAGACCACCGGGCTTTAGTTCTACTTTCCCACCTGCGGGAATCTCTATAGCTTTCACCCTTCTCATCTTGCCTTCCACGGTTTCATGAAGTTCTGTTATCTCAGAAACATTGTTAGACGCATCCACGAGCTTGTCCGCTTCTTTCCCCTTGTTCTCTATAACCATGTAGGCAGCGGACATCTTAGAGGTAGGAGGAACTTCTCGCACCCATGCGTCCTTTACTTCAATCTTGGGTTGGGCAAGGCTAAGTCCTACCAAGAAAAGGCTTCCAAAAAGAACTTTTCTCATGGCTTTACCTCCTAAGTGAATTTAAAGACAATTTTAAGGTGGTTTTCATGAAAAGTCAATGAAAGCCAGCCCGGCGGGAGTCGAACCCGCAACCTTGGGATCCGTAGTCCCACGCTCTATCCAGTTGAGCTACGGGCCGTTTGGTATATATTATATGCCATAATGCTAAAAGAAACCATAGACCCCTTGTCTTTGCAATACGAAAATACCCGCAGGTATTTTACGGAGTTCATCTCCCAAAGAGAGCATCTGCTTCCTTACCTAAAGCCACAGAAAACCCCTCTGCTACTTATGGACCTTCAGGGTATAAAAAGCAGATATATAGAGGTAAAGTATCACTTTTCTCAGTTTAAGGTTTACTATGCGGTAAAGGCTAACGACCATGTGGACATTCTTAAGACCCTTGCGGAGCTTGGCTCTGGTTTTGAGGTGGCTTCTTCAGAGGAGCTAAAAAAAGTCTTAGAGCTTGGAGTAAAGCCAGAAAGGATAATCTCCAGCAATCCTGTAAAGCCTATGGACTTTATAGCCTATGCCTACGAGAAGGGGATAAACAGGTTCGTAGTGGACTCTTTCACAGAGGTAGAGAAGCTGACAAAGACAGCTCCAAGGTCAAGGGTATACGCAAGGCTTGTGGTTCCCAACGAGGGGAGCGACTGGCCTCTTTCAAAGAAGTTTGGTGTGGATGTGGATACAGCCCTTGACATATTGGAATATGCCCAGAGCAAAGGTCTTATTCCTTACGGTATCACCTTCCATGTGGGGTCTCAGTGCAACAACTTTAGAAACTGGCTCATAGGTATAAAGAAAGCCAGCGAGCTTTGGCAGAAGGCAAAACTCAGAGGTCTGAGACTTCAGATGCTAAACATGGGTGGTGGTTTGCCAGTGAGGTATACCTACGAAGCCCTTAGGATAGAAGATATAGCTTACTATGTAAAGGGGCTACTTCAGAAGTTTATGCCTTCACTTCCCCATGAGCTTCAAATAGAGCCGGGCAGGGGTATAGTGGGAGACCAAGGCATTATGGTTTGTAGGGTTATAGGAAAGGCTAAGAGGGGCGAGGAAAACTGGCTTTACATAGACACGGGAGTCTTCAACGGTCTTGCGGAAGCCCTCGGAGGTATAAGGTATCCCTTCTACCTTGAAAGAGATGGAGAGCTAAAGGAGTGGACAATAGGTGGTGTTTCTTGCGATAGCATGGATGTGGTTGCACGCATGGTGCCACTGCCTGAGCCAGAAGTGGGTGATTATCTTTACATTCTCTCTGCAGGAGCTTACACCACCGTATACGCTGCGGAGTTTAACGGCTTTCCTGAGCCTGAGGTTCTGTGTCTTTGAAGCTCAAAGATACAGTCCCATCTGTATTACTGCTCACATACACCCATGCTCTGATTAAAGGCTTGAAAAATTCAGTAAAGACCTTGTCAAGGGCAGGTGCATTAAGCAAGAGGAGGGCATCTTCAGCAAGCCTAAGTAGGTATTCCGCTTCCTTGGCTGGTATTACCTCTCTGTAACCCATAAAGATTATATGAGGGTTCATATAGAAGGCATCTCTCAAACCCTCCTCAAAGGTATCCACATCAACACCTACCTCCCTCTGAACCACTAGGGATTGCCCGTGTCTAAGTAAGAAGGTCAGAGGAGCTTCCAGGATAAAAATAACTTTGCTGTAGTTATCACATACATTCTGCAGAAGGGAGTATATGAAGGTGTTTACGAGGATATGTTTTTTCCCCTGAAAGAGAAGGACACCAGAGCTGTATAGCCTTATTATCTCCTCCAGCTTGCTAACTGCGTTTCTATCTGGGCAGAGTTTGCTAAGGGGTGGTATGTGGTAAGGAGTTTTTAATATATAGACCACATAGCTACCCCTTTGGGTTATATACTTTACCCTGAACCTACCCACATTTTGAAGACCAAAGGAGAACATGCCCTCTTTTCCAAGTGGTCCAAGTGCAAAGGGTGTGTGGCTTCTAAGGGCTACCAGTGTATCCCTTATATCCTCAGGGGTGAGAAGGGTATCTGAAACTTTTAGAAGTTTCTGCCCCCTCTTCTCTGTTATAAAGGCTTTTGGCACAAGGTATACCTCCCTTATGTCTTCGCTGGCACTCAAATAGTTGATTATATGCGGTGCGTAATTCATTGTAAAATCTCCTTGTTGACAATTCTCATAACCACTCCTTCACTAAGAGAATTATATTATGTCTAAAAGCCAGGAGGAAAAAATGGCGGTAAAGGATATTATGGAAGCCCTCAGAGATGAGATGGTTAACAATTCAAGACTATCTGAGTTAGTTAAAGATATAAAGCTCATAGGAAGGACACTTGAGATAGTATACAGGCTACCTCAAAGGGGGCTT
Source organism: Hydrogenobacter sp. T-8 (assembly GCF_011006175.1). NCBI lineage: Bacteria > Pseudomonadati > Aquificota > Aquificia > Aquificales > Aquificaceae > Pampinifervens > Pampinifervens florentissimum. The sequence continues at coordinate 263,727 of NZ_CP048795.1, forward strand.
GAAGAGGATATCGTTGAAAAGACCAGAAATGCCCTTGAGAGGGTGCCAGATGTGGAAGATATAAAGGTTAGGTTTGTGGAGGACATTCCCGCACAGCCTGTTATGGGTGCGCCTGCCTTTACTCGCAGGAGGGTTCCTGGCATAAAGCACCTCATAGCGGTGGGAAGCGGAAAAGGTGGCGTGGGTAAGTCTACTGTTTCTGCAAACCTTGCCCTTGCTCTTTCAAAGCTCGGATACAGGGTTGGTCTTTTGGATGCGGACATATATGGACCCAGCATACCCACCATAATGGGCGTCAAGGGCGAGAGGGTGCATGTGGACGAAAACAATAGGATAATACCCATAGAAAAGTATGGAATAAAACTGCTTTCTATAGGTTTTTTGCTCCCCTCCGAGGACACGCCCGTAATATGGCGGGGTCCAATGCTTATGAAAGCCCTTACGCAGTTTCTTTTTGATGTAAACTGGGGTGAACTTGACTACCTTATACTTGACCTACCACCCGGAACAGGAGATGTTCAGCTGACACTTGCACAGAACGTGCATATGGGAGGTGCGGTGGTGGTCACCACCCCTCAGGATGTGGCTCTGGCAGATGTGAAAAAGGCGGTCGCCATGTTCAAAGAGGTTCAGATACCCGTTCTGGGTGTTATAGAAAATATGGCTTACTTTGTATGTCCCGATAGTGGCAAGAAATATTACATCTTTGGAAAGGGTAGGGTGGCAGAGTTTGCCACCGCCTACGGGCTTAAGATACTCGGTTCAATACCCATTGACCCAGAGCTTGCGGAGACCTCTGACCTGGGAGTGCCGGTGGTGGAAAGCCACCCAGACTCAGACACTGCCAGAGCCTTTGTAAGCATAGCAAAGCTCATAAGTGATATAACAGAAAGGAGGTAAGAAATGTTTGTAAAAAAGGCAGGCAAAAGGGTGGTTTATTTGGACCATATAGCCACAACGCCAGTGGCAGAGGAAGTGCTCGAGGCAATGCTCCCATACTTCAGGGAACATTTTGGAAACCCCACATCTCTGCACAGCTTTGGGCAGATCGCAAAGAAAGCCATAAACTCAGCCCGTGAAAAGCTGGCAAGCCTTACTAACGCCAACAGCCCTGAGGAGTTTATCTTCACCTCTGGAGGTATAGAAGCTAACAACTTAGCCATAAAGGGTATAGCGGAAGCTTATGAGAAGAAGGGAAGACATATAATTACCACAGAGATAGAGCACCACTCTATACTGCATCCTCTAAAAAGCCTTGAGAAGAAGGGCTGGGAGGTAACCTACCTAAAGCCAGACAAATACGGACTTATAGACCCACAGCAACTGGCGGATGCGGTCAGACCAGATACGGTTCTTGTGAGCATAGGGCATTCTAACAGAGAGATAGGGACTATACAAAACATAAAGGAGCTTGTAAAATCTGTAAAGGAAAAAAACCCAAAGGTTATCTTCCACACGGACGCATGCCCAACTCTGGGACACTATCCTGTAGACCTAAAGGATTGGGGTGTAGATGCCGCCTCCTTTACCGCACACCTTATGTATGGACCTAAGGGTGTGGGTGCCTTGTGGACAAGAAAGGGTGTAAAGATAAGACCACTAATAGAGGGTGGAACTCAAGAAAGGGGTGTAAGGGCTGGAACGGAAAACGTGCCGGGTATAGTGGGCTTTGGTGCTGCCTGCGAGCTTGCCATGAGAGAACTGCCAGAGAGAATGGAAAGGCTTTCCTCTTACAGAGATAGGGTAAGAAAAGGGCTTGAAGAAAGACTTGAGCTGATAGAGTTTACTGGACATCCCACGCAAAGGCTACCACACCATCTTTCTCTGATAGTCCACCTGATAGAAGGAGAAGCTATGCTCCTTAGGCTTGACCTTATGGGTATAGAGACAGCCTCTGGTTCTGCCTGCGTGTCTTTGGCTCTAAAGCAGTCTCATGTGCTTTTTGCAATAGGTGTTCCCAAAGAAGTAGCCAACGGCTCTATAGTCTTTAGCTTTGGAAGGGATAACACGGATGAGGATGTGGACTATGTGATAGAGGAGTTTCCAAAGACGGTAAAACTTCTCAGAGAGCTATCACCCTTTAACCCAGAAAACTGGGAGCAGTATGTGAAAGGTAAGAAATGAAGATTTTAGTCCATATATGCTGTGCACCTGATGCGGTTTACTTTCTAAAAAGGCTGAGAGAGGATTATCCACAGTCTGAGATAGTGGGCTTTTTCTACGACCCGAATATCCACCCCTATGAAGAGTATAGGCTCAGGCTTTTGGAAACAGAAAGGATATGCAAGGAGCTGGGCATTGAGCTGTATGAGGGCGAATACGACCTGGAGAGTTGGCTTTCTGCGGTAAAAGGCTATGAGGATGAGCCAGAGAGAGGTAAAAGGTGTGCCATATGTTTTGACTACAGGCTCCTCAGAAGTCTCCAGTTTGCCAAAGAGGTGGGTGCCACGCATCTGACCACCACCTTGCTTATGAGCCCCAAGAAGGAGTTTCTTATGCTAAAAGAGAGCGGGCAAAAGGTATCTGAAGGCTCAGGCATTGAGTTTTTGGCTTTGGACTATCGCAAGGGTGGTGGCACTCAGGAGATGTTCAGGCTTTCAAGGGAGTTAGAGCTATACCATCAGGACTACTGCGGATGCATATATGGACTTTTTAAGCAGAAGAAGGGTCCAGTGCAGTGGGATTTGGTCTCCTTTGGCGGCAGAAGACCGGGAAGCAAGGAGGAGCTGAGCTTTATAAAAGGAGCAAGGCTCTTTGCGGAACAGGAGCTTGGACTTTCTTGCAAGGAGTGGGAATTTGGCTTTCTCAATTGGAAGGTTTTGCAAGGAAAACTTGAGGTCAAGGGCCAGACAATCCCATCCTTTGTAAGACCCTACTCTCCCTCTATAAGAGGTCTTCTCAAAGCGGACCCAGTGGAAAAGGTAGGAAGGGTCATATACTACAACAAGGGTGGGCTAAGGGTAATTTTGACAGAAGGCTTGAGAGATGAACCTCTTGAGTTTTTTGATAATCTTTGCAGTCCTACCTTTCTTGTTCCAAAGGAATATGAGGAAAGTCTCTTAAGAAACAGAGTCTCTGCGGAGCTTCAGGCAGAGATAAACCCAGATAAGTCTCTTATTTTGCTTATAGGCAGTTTGGATGCAGAGGACATAGCTTACCTACCTGCGGACACCCTGCAGGATGGCAGAGGCATAAGCATGGAGTGGCTAAGGGAGTTTTTAACAAAGGAGCAAAGGGGAATAGCCCTCGGAAGAAAGGCTTACCTCTTGGCTGGTGCTAGTAGTCTTGGAAAGCCTGGCGCAAGATACTTTGAGGAAAGGACGGGCAGGAAGGTCAGCCCTCTTCTGTGTAGTCAAACTTCTTAGCCTCAAGCCATAAGGCATCCATTTCCTCAAGGGTCATCTGTCTTAGGTCTTTACCCATCTCTTTTGCCCTCTTCTCCATATATCTAAACCTCTTTTCAAACCTGTCGTTTGCCTTTTGAAGGCATAGCTCCGCATCAAGTTTGAGAAGTCTTCCAAGCTCCACCACAGCAGTAAGAAGGTCTCCCAGCTCATGCTCAAGCTCTCCTTTATCTCCAGAGGTCATGGCTTCCCTTAGTTCTTGAAGCTCTTCCATTATCTTTTCTATAACCTGCTCTGGTCTTTCAAAGTCAAAGCCCACAAGGCTTGCCCTATCTTGAAGTTTCTGAGACCTCATAAGTGCAGGAAGGCTCTTAGGAACACCGTCAAGGATGCTTTCTCTATCTTTTAGCTTTCTCTCCTCCCAGTTTTTGAGCACCTCCTCTGGAGTTTCACAGCCAAAGACATGGGGATGACGCTCTATGAGCTTTTTATTAAGCCTTTGGATTACCTCCTCTATGTCAAAAGCAGACCTCTCCTTTGCTATCTGAGAGTGGAAAACCACCTGAAGCAAGAGGTCTCCAAGCTCTTCCTTTAGTTTTTCATCATCTCCAGAATCAATAGCATCAAGAAGCTCATAAGCCTCCTCTATAAGATACTTTTTGAGGCTTTGGTGGGTCTGAGACCTATCCCAGGGACATTTGGAGCGAAGCTCCTCCATAACCTTAAGAAGTCTATCAAAGGTAGACATGGGCTATATTATACTCAATGGTAAGGGACGCCCTTAAACTGCTCTTTCTCATCGTGTCTTACAACTTTATCCTGCACTATGTGTCTAATTTTTTACCTCTTCACATCTTCCCGCATCAGCCAGAGGGTATTCTTATGGTGGCATCCTTTATGTCAGCCCTTTACCTTGCATGGCTTTTTGGATACAGGGAAAGGACGGTTATATGGCTCGCTTATGTTTACCTCTTTCAGGTTATAGGGCTTTCAGTCCTAAGAAAGGACTATGAGGTAATAACCCAGTTTCTTCCTTCCCTCTTGCTTACTGTGTCCCTTATCTGGCTATTTGAGTCTCCCGTGGAAAAAAGGACAAAGAAGCTGGAGGAGGAAAGAAGAAGGCTGGAAGAGGAGCTAAGCAGGAACCAGACAGAGCTAACAAGGCTCTTTGAGCAGATAAACCTCTCAAAAGACCTAACGGAAAGGCTTTCCAAGGAGAAAGAGCTTATAGAGAGAGAGCTTGTAAAACTCAGGGAGGAAGAGCTTGCGGAAAAGGAGGAACTGGAAAGGGAAAGGCAAGTTCTGTTGAAAAAGCTACAGGAAAACCAAAAAAAGCTCATGGAGTACACAGAAAGGCTTGAAAGACTTACAAGAATAAACAGGGAGCTTTTCCAGATGCTTGAAGCCATGCAGGACACAGAACCAAAGGGAGGCAAGGAGGAATTATCAAGGTTAAGGCAAGAAAGAAAAAGGTTATCCAAAGAGCTCATATCCTTACAGGAGCTTCTGGAAGAGCTTTCAAGGGAAAACATGGAGATAAGCCAAAAGTATGAAGGGCTTCTACAAAAGTTTGAGACAGAAAAAAGGGAAAGAGAAAAACTGCAGCTACAGGTGGAAGACCTCCTCAAGCAGGTGGAGAGCAAAAGACAAATATACGAAGACCTACTTTCAACTCTCTTTGAAAACATAGAGTTTGAAGACAGAGCCATAAGGGAGTTTTTAGAGCTTGACAGGGAAACAAAGAGGGAGTTTCTTAGGGAGCTTATGCTTCTCAACATGAAGGACAGGGAAGAAAGGTTTGAGGTAATGAAGGGCTACAAAAACGTGTTTAAACTCAAGCCCATAGGTGGAAGGATATACTTTACCTTTGGCGAAACAAAAAGATGGAAGGTTCTTGGTATGCTTTGGGGTGAGGATGATAAAAGCAAGGACAGATATGCCAGGGAGCTTCTGATAAAATATAGAGATTAAAGGTAATCGAGAAAGGAGGTGATTGATGAACAGTTTGAAAGAGGTCATTGAAAGGCTTTTGAGCTTCAAACCAAACAACTACATGGTTGCCAACCTATACCTTAAGCTCGGCGTGGAAGAAAGGACAGACAGAAAGTATCTAAGGACCTTTAAGGATTTGGTTAAAGCTCAGAAGGAACTTCTAAAGGAGCGAGAATTAGAGAATGATGTTCTTAAGTCTTTGGAAGAGGACTTTAGGAGAATGGAAGACTTTCTTTCAGAGCCAGAAAACCTCAAGGGATGCAGAGGAATAGCTATCTTCTCCTCTTCCCTTAGAGGGCTTTTTGAAGTTGTTAAGCTACCATACACCTACAAAAACAGGCTCATGATTGACCAGGATCCTCTGATAAGAGAAATAGCGGTGATTGACGAGGAGCTTGGCAGAGTAGGTGTGCTCCTTATAGACAGAAAGCATGTAAGGTTCTTTCTTATGGACCTTGAGGGAACGGTAGAGGTATTGGACTTCATGGAGCCTCTTGCTACAAGGGCACACAGGTTTCACTCTGGAGGTAGTATGCTCAAGGGGGCGGAAGGGACTATGAGGTTTTCCATGCCCTCCAGAATAGGTGGTCCAAACATGGTCCAGCACTCTTTTGGTGAATACAGGTTTAACATGAGGATAAAGGAAGAAAAGCATAGGCTCTTCAAGATTGCGAGCGATGCTCTTATGGAGGCTTGGAAAGAGAACAAGTTTGACAAACTGATCATAGGTTCCGACAGAGAGGATATAAGGCAGATAGAAAACCACCTGCACCCATACCTTTTGGAGAGGCTCGTAGGATATATAAATATGAACCCATCCTACGTGGAGGATGTGGAACTTAGGGAAAAGGTCTACCAGCTCCTTATGAGCAAAAGTAGGGAAGAAGAGAAGAGCCTGATAGAGGAACTGCAGGAGTTAGAAGGTAGGGGTCTTGCGGTCAACGGCACTTCAAAGGTTTTGGAGCAGTTATACAACGGAAACGTAAGACTTCTGCTACTTCCTGATGATTTCCAAAAACCGGGATATGTGTGCGAAAAGTCCCACCTGCCTCTTCTTACACCAGAATGTCCCTTGGAGGATAGGGTCTATCCTGTCCCAGATGTGGTGGATGAGGTCATTGAATTTGCCCTTGAGGAGAGGGCAAGGATAAAGGTTGTATCTTCAGAAGAGCTCAAGAGAAGGATAGACGGGCTTGCCTGCTTTATGCGGTTTGCTCTATGAACTATGAAAGGGTGGTAATATTCATAGATGGCTCTAACCTTTTTCATGCCATAAGGTATATGAACATAAAGATAGACTATCAGAAGTTAGTGGACTTTCTAAAGGAAGACAGAAAACTTATAAGAGCATACTTTTATGGGGCTATTCCTCAGGAGAAGGACATAAAGAAGAACAGTCCAGAGTGGGAAAGCTATCTCAGGCAAAGGAGGTTTCTTGAGGAGCTGTCTCTACAAGGCATAAAGGTAAAGCTGGCAAAGTTAAGAAGGCTTCCCTCGGGTGAATACATAGAGAAGGAAGTGGATATAATGCTTGCAACGGACATGCTCAGCATGGCTCACATGAACACCTACGACACCGCAGTGCTGGTAAGTGGAGACAGCGACTTTTCCTACACGGTGGAGGAGGTGCAAAGAATTGGCAAAAGGGTTGAGAACGCCACCTTCAAGAGGACAAGCTCTTATCATCTTAGAAAGGTATGCGATAGGTTTTTGCTTTTGGATGAATATATGGACAGGTTTGTAGTGGAGGAGAAACTGGAGATAACTCAGGAGGAGAGTTTCTGGGAGCGTATAAAAAAGCTATGGAAAAGGTAGTTTGTCTGAAAACAACTCAGAGCGGATGCCTGAAGGGTTTAAGGTGCCTTCAGGAGCTTACAGAGCCCTCTGTGGTCACCGTTGGCAACTTTGACGGTGTTCACAGGGGACATAGACACCTTCTGGAGAGGGTAGCCCTAAGGGCTAAGGATAAGGGGCTAAGGAGCGTAGTGCTTTCCTTCTACCCCCATCCCTTGAAAATCCTAAGCCCAGCACAGGCACCCTGCGAGCTCACCAGCATACAGGAGAGGGCAAGCCTAATTCTTGAGCAGGGTGTGGAACAGATAGTCTTCATAAGGTTTGATAGAAGATTTTCTAAGCTTTCTGCGGAGGAGTTTATAAGGGAAATTCTATGGAGTAGGTTAAAGTGCAGGCATCTCGTGGTTGGCTACGATTGGAGGTTTGGATACAAGCGTGAGGGAGAGATAGAGCTTGCCAAGGAAATGGGGAAAGAGATGGGTTTTGAGGTGGAGGAGATTGAACCTTTCAGGATAAACGGGCATGTGGTAAGTAGCACCCTTATAAGGAGACTACTTCACATGGGAAGGCTTGAGGAGGCTTCCCTTTATCTTGGTAGAAATTACGTCATAAGAAGGAAGGTGGTCAGTGGAGACAGGAGGGGCTCCTCCCTTGGCTTTCCCACCGCTAACCTACAAAACACAGAAAACCTCTGCCTTAAAGAGGGTGTATATGCGGTAAGGGTTGAAGGCAGTTTTATGGGAGTTGCCAACTATGGAGTAAGACCTACTTTTGGAGGCAGTAAAAGGGTCTTGGAGGTTCATATACTTGACTTTGAGGGAAATTTGAGAGGTAAGGAAATAAGTGTGGAGTTTCTCAAGTTCCTTAGAGAAGAGAAAAAGTTCTCCAATCCAGAGGAGCTTAAAAGGCAGATAGAGGAAGATATATCAAGAGCCAGAGGACTCTTCTAAATATCCTACGTATATGATATTGCCATCCTCAGTTAGACCAAAGGCTTTTTCCATCTTGTCTCTAAGACCCTTTTTGTTTTCCAAAAAGTCCTTGAGGGTTTTTGGCTCTCCATGGGCTCTGAGCATGTATTCCTTTACCTCGCCATTTTCAAAGTGAATCCTCACCGGCAGGCAGTAAAACTTGGAATTCTCCCCGTCATGGCACCTATCTATTTCACCTACCACCTCTATGCTTACGCTTTTTGCCACCACCTTCATGAGAATATTTTACCCTATGCCCAGCTCCCTTAGCTTCCTCCAGAGGGTGGTTCTATGCATACCCAACATCCTCGCCGCAAGGCTTCTGTTTCCCCCTACCTGCTCAAGAACCCTCTTTATCCTTTCCTTTTCTTCCTCCCGGTCTCTCTGAAGGGTTTCCGCTTCTATCTGGATATCTTCCACATTTATCAGACTTCCTCTGCAGGTAATAACCGCATGTTCCACTATGTTCTCAAGCTCCCGCACATTGCCAGGAAAGTGATAGGATAAAAGAAGTCTCATGGCTTCGGCGGAAAAGCCCTTAAGCCTCCTTGCGTATTTCCTTGTGTATTTTTCCAAAAGGTGCTTGATAAGAATAGGTATGTCCTCTTTCCTTTCCCTGAGAGGTGGAAGGTGCAGTTTTACCACGCTCAGCCTGTAGTAGAGGTCTTCTCTGAATTCACCGCGCTTTATAAGCTCCTTCAGGTTTTTGTTAGTGGAGGCTATTATGCGAAGGTTCGCTCTTCTTGTCCTTGTATCTCCAAGCCTTTCAAACTCTTTTTCCTGCACCAAGTGAAGAATTTTTGCCTGCAAAGGCAGTGGCATGTCACCTATCTCATCCAAAAAGAGAGTGCCACCTTCCGCCAGCTCCACCTTGCCAGGCTTGTCCTTCACAGCTCCAGTAAAAGCACCTTTTACATAACCAAAAAGTTCAGCTTCGAGCAGGCTTTCAGGGATAGCAGCACAATTTACCTTTACAAAGGGACCGTTTCTTCTAGGAGAAAGGTAATGTATGTATTTAGCAAGTAGGCTTTTACCTGTTCCCGTTTCTCCCTCAATAAGGACGTTCACATCGTAATCCGCTATGGTTTTTACCGTGTCCAGCACCTTCTGAAAGACCGGGCTTTTTGTTATTATTGTCTCCTCTTCTCCCAGCTCACACACAGATACATCGTTTAACACATACAAGGAGACCACATAACCAAAGCCAGAGGACATGGGAGAAACAAGAAGAGATGCCTTCTGTCTTCCGCAGGGAGTTTCCACGAATATATCAGACCTTTCACCTTCTGGAGGTAGCTCTTCAAGGGATAGGTTTATAAGCTCCTTTATGTTCTTGCCCAATAGTATATCCTCCTCTTCCCTACAAAGCATTTTACTGGCGACCTTGTTGTGTTCTATTACATTACCCTCTGAGTCAAGCACCAGTATGGCTTCCACTATGGAGTTAAGTATGGTCTCCTTGTATGTCCTCTGACGCTCCGCCTCCACTATGCAGTGAACCACATTGCTAACATCTCTGAAGACTTCAAGGGCGCCCACAAACCTTCCCTCTTTATACAAGGGCGACATGCTCCAACAAGCATGCTTTGAATTTATGGTCTCCACATCGTAAACCTGAACCCCTTCCCCCTCCTCTCTCACATACCCAAAGGGGCAGGAATTACATATGGAGAACAGTCCCCTGCAGTTTCTACCCTCTATATCCTCACGCTGTAAAAGAACCTTAGCTGACCTGTTGGCGTAAACTACCTTGAAATTTTCATCTATCACAAGAACCGCATCAAAAAGATTATCAAAGAGGGAAAAATCCATAGGCAAAATTATAAATCCCAGCTGGTTGGTATCCTTGACATCATCCTTAGACTCTCTTCGAATGCGGACATATACTTCATGGCGGTTATCATAGAGCCCTTAAACTTAAGTCTCTTTGTTAGCATTGCGGAACGAGGCCCCATGTCTCCTGTTGCTAACTTTTTCCAATTTTCTATGCTTGCCCATAGCTCAAAGTCGTATTTGTGAGCGTTAGCCTTTCCAGCGGACTTTGCAGTTCCATTTTCCACTACAAGCTCCACCGCCTCTCCTTCCTTGCCCTCTATGTAATACTTTATGCTCGCAGAGAAATCTCTCAGGTCAGACTTTAGCTTCTCGTTCTTGTTCCATTCCTCCATGTAGGCTTTTATCCACTCCTCTGACAAAAACTTATACATCTCAGACCTCCTATTCAAGAGAGAGTATCCATTGGACTATCTGTCTGGCTTCTGCTTCTGGTATCTTTTGAGGTGGCATGGGAATACTACCCCAAACACCCGCACCACCCTTGAGGGTTTTTTCTGTAAGATAGTCCACCGCATCCCCTCTACCCTTGTATTTCTTAGCTATATCTGTATAGCTTGGTCCTACCTTTTTTGCCTTTATGTCATGGCATGCCATACAACCCCTCTGCCTTGCTAACTGTTCATTGGCTAAGGCAATGTTTAAAAGCAAACCCACAGCAAAAATAAGCTTCCACATCCTGTCCTCCAGAAATAAAAAGGAGGGAAGGCAGGAGACCTTCCCAGGTGGCGGTCATTTGCCCGCTACTTCTCTGAGTGCCTTGAAGACCTCGTTAAAGGACACCTCGTCGTTGTTGACGAATACCCCCACATTACCCATTACACATACAGAATACTTTGGACCAGTAAGAGCCCAACCTATAAGAGGCGTCCATTCTTGACCAGAAAGTGCAGTGTATCCGTCGCACTGCATCTTAGCCATTGCATTGTTAGCCGCACACATCTCCGCAGCCATAGCTGCGTGCTCTTCTGAAAGGTTTCCCTTGTAAGCCACGAGCTTACCATCATCGGTAAACTCACCTGCTGCCCAAACACCTTTGATTTTCATAAGCCTGTCAAGGTTTGCCATGGTTTACACCTCCTTTTTAGATGTACTTGGAAAGGGTTTCAAAGGTCTTGTCAAAATCTGCCTTATCAAGCTCCAAAAACACACCCACATTGCCCATTATGCAGGCGGCGTATTTGCCTCCAGCAACTGCAAAGCCATAGACGGGGTAAAAACCACCCTGCCCAGTGTAGGCACTCCAACCCTTTGCCTGCATATTGCCCATGAGCTTGTTTGCAGCGCACATCATAGCGGCGATCTCTGCGGACTTCTCATCAATGTTGCCGTAGTAGGCAAGAAGCCTACCATCATCTGAAAACTCCCCTGCTGCCACTGCACCAGGCAGTGACATGAGCTCTTTGAGCTTGCTAAGTGTTGCCATGGTTCTACCTCCTTTAAAGGTTTTCGTTTTTATGCTACGCAAATAGTTTGCCAAAAACCATAAGCATAAGATTTAGAATTATCAATGCTTTTATGAATTAGTGCTTTATATCATATGTTGCATGTTGCAACACTGTTGCAACGCCGTGCAAGACTTGAAACCATGCAAAAAAGGCATAAACTTTTATCCCTATGGTAAGGGAGATAGTTAGGTTTCCTCACCCTGTATTGAAGACACCCACCCAGAAGGTAGATGTTATAGATAAGGAAATAAAAGAGCTTGTTAAAGACATGTTTGAGACCATGTATCATGCTGAAGGTGTAGGTCTTGCAGCAAACCAAATAGGTGTAAGCCTAAGGGTTATGGTTATAGACACCACGCCAAAGAAGGAAAGCCCGCCTCTTAAGCTGGTTTTAATAAACCCCGAGGTTATCTCTGCGGAAGGAAGCATAAAATACAAAGAGGGTTGCCTTTCTTTTCCCGGTCTTATGGTAGAAGTAGAAAGACACAATAAAGTAAAGGTAAGGGCATTGGACTTGAATGGCGAAGAAAAAGAATACGAGCTTGAAGGCTTTCCAGCCATAGTTTTTCAGCACGAAATGGACCACCTTATGGGAATAACCTTTATAGACAGAGTAAACGGACTAAAGAGAAGGTTGGCGTTAGACAAGTATTCAAAACTTCAAAAGCAAAAGGCATGAATGTAGAACTTGTAGACTTTTACCCCTTTGAAGTCTCCACAAGAAGACCACGACTTCTCGCCTATGCGGATGTAAGAATTGACGGGAAGATTCTCATAAGAGGAATAAGGCTCTACGAGTCAAAAAACGGAGGCTATTTTATCTCTATGCCAGAATACAACCCAGAAAGGAAAAGAGCCATAGTGGAGCTTGAAGATAAAGAGCTTTTTGAGAAGGTGAGAAGGGTAGTGGTGGACTATTATAAACTGTTTGCTTCGACTTCATAAAAATTTAACACTCTATGTCTATAATAGTACTCCATGCTTTTGGTTGTATTGTTTGCTATTGTGGGTATTTGTTTTGCAGATGGGAACATAAGTTTTAAAAAAGCTATAGAAATTATAAAAGAGAAAAACTATGATGTAAAAATATCAAAACTTGAAATAAAAAAAGCAGAGGGCTCACTAATACAAGCAAGTCTTTTACAAAATCCAAGCCTATATTTAAACTATACAGGACTGACTTTTGGCAAAAATATAATTTATGATACTAACAATACCCTGCTATCTATAGGTATAAGTCAACCTATAGAACTCGGTGGAAAAAGAAAATATAGAACACTCTCCGCAAAGTATACCATGGAATCAACACAATACCAATGGAAGGAATCTATACGGTCAGTAATAAGAGACTTTGCATCTTTATACTTCCAAAGTTTGGCAGATAGAGCCTATGTTGACTACTTAGAACAAGATCTAAAAGATTTTGACCAAATTCTTCTAATTCAATCCAAAAGGCGGGAACTGGGCTTTTTGAGCCTTATTGACCTGCTAAAGCTAAAACTATACAAGGGGGAACTTGAAGATGCCATAAAAGTGGCAAGAGCAACATATCAAAAGGACTTAAAGGATATTTCCTTTTACTTGGGTGGTGTATATGAGCCTGAGGAAGTTCAAGAGAATATGTTAGAGGTCAATATAAATGAGCTATTGGAACATTCCATAAAAAAGCGTGAAAGCATAAAAGCAATAGAAAAACAAATAGACTCTATAAATTATCAAATAAAACTCTTGAAAAGTTATTCCATACCAGATATAACTGTAAATGTTGAATACGATGCCTTTGGAGTCCAATACAAACCTGGCATAGGATTTGGTCTATCTATAAATCTCCCTGTATTTGACAAAAGGCAAGGCGACCTTCTTACTGCTGTAGCAACAAAAGAGCAGCTTATGATATCTCTCGATAGAACTATTGCATCGGTAAAGACGGAAGTATTAAAAGCCTATGAAGACTATGAAACAAATCTAAGGATATATAAGGCTATGCTAGAGAGAAAAAGAGTAATGGAAGATATATTAGAAAGAACAAAAAAGGCTTATTCTATTGGAGGTATATCAACCTTGGATTTCTTAGATACCTTAAGAACATACCGCTCTTTTATGCAATCCTTTATTCAGTCTAAGTATAATACCTTAAAAAGTCTTTACTACCTACTAATAACAGCAGGGAGTGAACTATGAATAGGATAGCTCTATTACTTTTGGCTTTAGCGCTTGTACAATCCTGCCATACTTCCCAAGAAGAAAAGGAACAAAAGCAAGTCCTTCAGAACCCTAAAACAGTTGAAGTTAAATATGAAGATATACCTTCTCTTATAGAAGTTACTGGTTTCGTAGAGCCAGACAAGGACGGTATAGTAAAAATAAGTCCAAGGGTTCAAGGTGTAATCCAAAGTATAAATGTAAATGTGGGAGATAGGGTAGGTGTTGGTGAAGTTTTAGCGGTGGTAAAGGCACCGGATATTACGGATATATACGCGCAAAAGATATCTTTAACCGCTCAACTTGCAAATGCAGAGAGGTTATACAAACTCAAAGAAGAGCTCTATAGCATAGGAGCAATACCTAAGAGTGAAGTTATGGATGCAGAGACCAATTACAAAGTGCTAAAAGCACAACTGCAGGGATTGGAGGAGAAGTTAAAACTCTTGGGTGGTAAAGGTGGTATTTCAGAAGTTAGGTCTCCTGTAAGCGGGATAGTCTACCAGATAAAAGCCCATGTAGGTGATAGTGTAGACACATCCACAGAAATTCTAAGTATAGCAAGACCATCAAGAGTTCTTATATCTGCTTTAGTGCAAGATAAAGACGCCAGCAAAATAAGGGTGGGTGATCGTGTGGAATTTTCCATAAGTACCTTTCCAGGCAAGAAATACACGGGGAAGGTTAAATATGTAAGCGATGTGGTGGACCCAGAAACAAGGACAGTAAAGGTTTACATAGCTCCTGATAATGTAGAAGACTTTAGAATAAACATGTTTTTTAACGTAAGGATATACATGGGCAAGGCTAAATATGCGGTAATACCAGAAAGTGCAATCCTATACAAGGACGGAAAGTTTTATGTGTATGTTTTAGAAAATAACAAACCAATCTTAAAAGAAGTGAGTTTCATAAAGAAGCTCGAAGGTAAACGCGTTGCAGTTATCGGTTTAGAAGAAGGTCAAAGGGTGATCACCGCTCCTATGCTTGAGGAAAAGCCATGAGAAGATGGGTAAACTTTGTATTGGATAACTCTATTCTCTTCATACTTGTGAGTATAATGGTGGGATTGGTTTCCCTTGTTTTTATAAGAAATCTAAACATAGAAGCCTTTCCAGACCCATCCCCTCCCATAATAGAAATAGTTAGCATATATCCTGGAAGGTCTGCAGAGGAGGTAGAAAGACAGATAACCATACCCCTTGAGACTGCGCTTGCAGGCATGAGAGGTTTAGAAAGGATTAATTCCGTATCCCTATATGGCTTATCTGATATAAAATGTAAGTTTTCCTATAATGTAAGCTACCGCGAAGCGAGACAGGAGGTTATAAATAGACTTTCAACTGTTAACCTCCCCGATGGAGTATCACCGCAGATAATACCTAATCCCCTAGGCGAAGTGATGCGTTATGTTGTTGTTGGAGACAAAAACCTAATGGAACTTCGTACTTTACAGGATTGGGTTATAGCCAGATATTTAAAAACTGCAGAAGGCGTGGAAGATGTGGCAAGCTATGGTGGATTCATAAAGGCTTATGTGGTGGAAGTTCATCCAGAGGACTTGGTAAAGTATAAGATATCTCTTTCTGACATAGTTAACGCCCTTTCAAGGTCAAACGTAAACACAGGAGGTAGGCCCATAGATTTTGGCTCTCAATCTCTACTAATACGCGGTGTAGGTCTTATAAAAGACATAAAAGATATAGAAAATACTGTTGTAGCATATAGAAAAAACACACCTATACTTATCAAGGACATAGCTACGGTTAGGTTAGGTAACATTCCTAGGACAGGGATAGTTGGTCTAAACAAACAGGATGATGTGGTTATGGGTGTTGTGATTTTGCGTAGAGACGCCCAAAGCATTCCTTCCATAAGATCTATAAATCAGAAAATTCAGGATCTCAACTCTCATATACTACCAGAGGGTGTTAAGGTGGTACCCTTTTACGAAAGAGGTAGACTTATTGATACTGTTGTGCACAAAGTTAGTGAGATAGCGATAGTGGGAATACTTCTTGTGGCTTTTTCCATATTTATATTCATAGGGAACTTTTTAGTAGCCATAATTGTAGCTTCCATTGTGCCTTTATCTTTGATTATCGCCCTTGGCATTTTAGCAATTTCTGGAAAATCTGCCAACTTTTTGTCTATAGCTGCTATAGACTTTGGCATAATAGCGGACATACCAATTCTTTTTGTGGAAAACTACTTCAGGCTTCTAAAAAATGAAGAGCCCGGTAGGAGAGTGCTTATACACTCTACACAAGAAGTAGGAAGACCGTTAATACTATCCATAGTGCTTATCGCTATAGCTTTTATACCAGTCTTTCTTATGGAAGGTGCAGAAAAAAGAATATTCGCTCCTATGGTAGAAACATACCTTTATGCCATAGCTGCATCAATCGTATTAACCTTTACTCTTCTAATAGCTTTATTGGGATTCTTAAAGAAGGTTTCACATAAGGAAACTCCCTTGGTAAGGTTGTTTGATGACCTATATATGCGCCTTATTGGTTTTATCGTATATCTCAAAGGTAGAGTGCTTTTTGTTGTGTTTTCTATTATTACAGTTACAACTCTGCTATTAATCAAAAGTTTAGGTCTTGAGTTTATACCCAAATGGACGAGGGAAATATATATATGCGTATAATATTCCCCTATTCTATATCATTAAACCAAACTTATGAAAATGCAAAAAGGGTAAGAGACGCACTTTTAGAATTTCCTGAGATAAAAACTGTGGAATTTCAGGTAGGTAGACCAGAAGATGGAACAGACCCTACAGGTCCTTTTAACTCAGAGTACTTTATTGACCTGAAACCTTATTCTGAGTGGAAATCTTTCAAAACAAAGGAGGACTTAGAGGAGGCTATTAGAAACAAAGTAAAAGCTCTATTCCCCAAAGCAGATATAAATATTTCCCAATATATACAAGATAACCTTGAAGAGGTTACAACAGGTGTGAAGGGAGAGAATGCAGTAAAAATATTTGGTGATGATTTAGAAAAGTTAGATAAACTTGCAAAAGAAGTAGCAGAGAGGCTAAGGAAAGTGCAAGGCATAGAAGACGTGGGAATTTTTAGAGAAATAGGACAACCAAACTTAGTAATAAGAGCTGATAGAAGTCGTCTGTCCGCTTATGGGCTCACAGTTCAAGATATTATGGATGTAGTGTCTGCCAGTCTTGGAGACAAGGAAGCTACTCAAGTAATAGAGGGTGAAAAGAGGTTTTCTCTCATCGTTTCTTTCCCAGATAAGTACAGAGAAGATCCATCAAAAATAGCAAACATACCCATTGTATTACCCGATGGTAGTTTTATACCGCTTTCTGCAGTAGCGGACATATCCTTCGGAACTGGTGCATCCTTCATATATAGAGAACAATACAAAAGATATATACCTATAAAGTTCAGTATTACATCCAAAGATATGGCAGGCACTATTTTAAAGGCTCAGGATGCTGTAAAGGATATAAAATTGCCAGAAGGCTACTATATGGACTGGGCTGGGCAATTCAAAAGCTTGGTTGAGGCACTTAGGAGATTTATTCTATCTGGAAGTTTAGCAATAATGTCTCTTTTAGTCTTCCTTTACGTTATTACAAAATCTGTTAGAAATACTCTTATAGCAAGCTCAGGGGTGCTTTTTGCCCTTTTCGGCGGTTCAATAAGCCTGTTTATAACTAGACATCCCATAAGCCTATCGGCAATAGTAGGCTTTGTTTCTATACTTGGTATATCTATACTTAACATACTACTCTTAATGAAGAGCTATGCTTACCATTATAGAAATGGCATGGAAAAAATAGAAGCTATTAAACAAGCCTCTATGGAAAAACTGAGAGCTGTACTGATAAGCACTTTTACTGCATCCCTTGGACTACTACCTACTGCAATTTCCAAGGGTGTGGGAAGTCAGATACAAAAGCCTCTTGCTATAGTAGTTGTAGGTGGTATGATAATATCGGGACTTCTTATAATTATACTAATACCTCCACTTTTGAGGTATATGCATGTGGAAGAGGTTTAGTGCTTATGTATTTGCCCTTTTGGTTTTTTCCTTGACCTTTGAAGAGGACTACATTCCGAAGAATATGTTAACAGACTTTAAACTTAGCTACGGTCTTGACAAGTTTACAGAGATAAACTTCGGTGTAAGAACCTATGATGAACTTGAGTATATGCTAAACAGGAGGAGAAATAATAACTACTTAGATAAGTTTGTGATATGGCTAACAATAAACTTTTAGAACTTTATAAAAAATTTATAAGGGTTGGCTAAACTTGTAGGTATGAACGCTGTGGAGGTAAATGCACCTAATCTCTTTGAAAGGTTAAAGGAACTTGAGCTAAAAACATGGAAAGGCTTTAGTGAGATAAAGAGTATAGAAATCCTCAAGGATAAAAAGGCGTACATATTCTACGAGAATGATGAAGAAGCTGGCTACCTTATATTCCGCATACGAAGAAGGGGAGAGGTTTACGTAGAAGACCTTGTTATAAGCAACCCAAAGTATTTTGTAGGTATTATGCTTATGATTGTAAAGCTACTTGCTCCGAATACGCTTGTGGCTTTAGTAGAACCGCATTTTGAATGGTTTTTTTCAGATAAGTTCATAAAGGTAATTAAAAGAGTGGGATATACAATAAAGGTAAAGAGACGCTTTTGTATAGATAGGGAAATTATGTTTTATGTGAGGCTTGTCCATGAAGGTGCTGTTAGTGGAAGATGAAATTGATATGGCTATTTCAATAAGCAAATTTTTAGGGAATAGGAATTGGCAAGTTTCTATAGCAAGGGGTATTTATGATACCATACAACTCATAGAAAACGAGGCTTTTGATATATGCCTTCTGGATTTACTTTTAGATGATGGACATGGTGAAGAATTGTTGAAGCATCTAAACACAAAAAAAATACCGGTGATTGTGCTAACAGTTATAGAAGATGTGGGGCAAAAGGTAAAATGTTTGAAATCTGGAGCAGATGATTACATAACAAAACCTTTCAATCCGGAGGAGCTTATAGCTAGAATAGAAGCAGTATTAAGAAGATACAAAAACTTTGAAAACGAAGACATATTGATTTATAAAGGTATTTATATAGATCTTTTCAATATGAGTGCAAAAATAAATGATGTTTACATTCAAATACCAAGAAAGCAACTTATGTTACTTATAAAACTTGTAGAACATGCAGAGAAAGTAGTCACTTACAATACATTGCTTTCTTATGCATGGGGATCATATGAAGATGCATGTATGGAATCTTTAAGAACTCATATGCATAAATTGAGAAAGCTACTTAGAGCTTATAATTATGACATACTTAGCTATCCTGGTATAGGTTATATGTTAAAGTATATTAATGAGCCTTAAGGTTTACAGGCTGTATTTAATAGGATTTTTAAAGTTTTTTATTCCAATAAGTGTTTTCTTTGTCCTTACATTTTTTAGATTCAGTAGCTACCTCATAGAGCTTGAGTCAGATCATCTACTTGCTGTAGGTAGGCAAATGGTCTATTTGCTTAATGAGGACGGAAATATAAATGATAATCAGTATATAACCAGCGACTACATAATACTTATTCTAGATAACCATAATAAAGTAATAAGTTCAAATAAAAGTATTTCAGACTTGGAGGAGCTATTAAAGCAGACAAACACGGAAGATAAAGTTCTAAATACAGGCAAATATCTTGTTTATGGAGAAAATTTTCACTGTGGATCATCTATATGCAAATTATTGGTTGCAATGCCGATGATGCGTATAAACAAGAAACTAAACCTGCTTTTGTTGTCATCACTGTTTTCTGCTTTTGTAGTTAGCATGCTTATAACTGCTATGACAGTGCTTGATGTAAGAAAGTATGTTAAGGAGCATAAAAACTATGTTCGGAGATTAAGAGAAGTTGCACTTTACTTATCTCATGAAATAAAGACGCCCCTCGGGGTAATATTAACAAACCTTTATACTATAAACGTAGAGGAGGAAACAAAAAGGCTTATTGAACGCTCTATAAAACGTATTATAAAACTGATGAGAAATCTTAAGATACTTTCTGAGATGGAGCTAAAAATTGAAAATCCTATACATATAAATGTAGTAGCACTTATAAGAGATATAGTTGAGTTCTATAAGGGCGGGGTATATAACAGAGATATAATTATGTTAGTTGATGATATAAAAAATGCAGAAATAGTATCCGATTATGAGCTTCTTTTTACTCTTTTTTTGAACCTTGTGGATAATGCAGTTAAATACTCAAAAGACGGCTCAGAAATCCTTATAAGAGGGGAAATAAGGGATAACAAGGTTGTTATTTACATAATTAACAGTATGGTAAATACAGGATGGGAACAAAACAAAGACACATCTTATGGTATGGGGCTAATGATAGTTAGACAGATAGCTTCTATTCTCGGTGCCAACGTAGTTATGAAGAAGGAGGGGGATAAATTTATGGCTGTGGTAGAGCTATGTTGTCCTTCTTAATTTACATTTTAGTTGAGTTTTTTGATACTATATTTGCATCGTATATAGCATATTTGAAAATGCCTGCAGAGGGTTATGAAATCTTCAAGACAAACGAATATGGATACATATTTACTTTAGCAAATTTATTAGGTTTAGTAGTTCTCTGGTTAAACTTTTATATGAAGTTTTCTATCACCTATAGAATATATTTTAATAGAATATATTTTATCATGCTCATAATACTATCTATAATGCTTGTTTTTATAAATAGTGGAGTGTATGCAATTTTTATTATGTTTACCTTTGTTGTATTTCACACAATCTTTACTTTTTACTATGAAATAATGGCTTTAAAGTTTGAAAAATTTGAAACTGTGATAGGACTATCCTATGCTGGTGGGTTTGTAGCTCTTGGATTACTACTGCTGCTTTCCAAATTTAACTTAGTCTGGCTTGCTTTTGCGTATTCTCTATCTCTCATAGCTCTTATGAAACTTATAAGAATAGACAAAGACATAGAAATAAAACCCGTAATATTAAGGGATATATTTGAGCCTAAATTCCTAGCTGAAGTTTTGGTTATGTACTTGCTTGGAGAGTATGTGGAAGTTCTAACCGCAATGGGTTACTATATACTTAGGGATACATGGCATAGTAATGTGGAGATTGAAAGGGCTATAGGAATAGCGTTAATAAGTGCTTTTATCACAGCACTTCTGTCAGGTTATATGTTAGAGTTTTTGAGTCTAAAACTTTATGGCATACTTACAACGCTAACTTTGTTATTCTTACCTATCCTGCTATTTGTAGGAATTGCAATTGAAGTGGTTGCGATTTTTGTAGGTATGTCTATAGCCTTTTACTGGGTATATTTTAGAACCTACCTATACTATAGGTATCCGAAGGAAGAATATGTCTACAGATTTCTTCTTTTCTACCTATCCTCTAACATAGGCGGTGTCCTATTGTATGCCCTTCTTTTTGAAGCTTTTCGGGATCATAGGATAAGCCTTTTTATACTTTCACTTCTTTTGATTCCAGTAATCTTTATTCAATTTAAGCAGAAGGGACAAAAGCTAACTTAGAAAGTAGCAGAAAACCTACTCTGTTTAGAAAAGTTCCGTGGATGCTAAGAGAAAACTTTTATGCCACATACAGTACGCACTCTTGCTGTTGTCTTCAAGTGGAAGCTTCCCAAGGCTGTGTGAGTTGTTAATATAATGGCAATTATATTAACAGCCCCAAGCACCCTCTTTCTTATCTGACATATATTGACATCTGACATCAAAAAGCATAAAATGCTGTCATATAACTGAAAGGAGGCTGTCATGGTAGATGACAAAGATATTGTCAAGATAAAAGCGTCAGAATATGCACTTTTAACAGACCTTTCGCTTAACACGGTAAAGAACCGCATAAGGGCTGGTGTTTTGAGGGGTGGCAAAGAAGAGGATGGTATTTGGTATGTTTACCTTACGCAAGATGAGTTAGAACACATAAGGAGTTTTAAGGAAAGACAGGAAGAGAAAAACAAAAGTCTTCAGTCTAACCTTGAGGGTTTAAAGTCAAGCCTTGAAGGTAGCCTTATAGCCACCTATATGTCCGCCCTTATGCAAAAAGAACAACAAAAGGAACAGCTTCTTCATGAACTTTCAAGCCTATATACGCTCCTTGCCATAAGGGAAAAGGAGATGGAGTTTCTCACAAGGGAACTGGAAAGAGTTAAAGAAAAATGCGTGGAAAAGGAGGCTGAAAACCAAAGGTTAAGGGAGATAATCCAAGAGAAGGACAATACGATAAAAAAACTTCAAGAGGAACTCAGAGAAAAGGAACACCTTCTGAGCCAGAAGGAGCTGGAAATCCAAAGGGTTGTGCTGGACAAGGACAGGGAGATATTAAACAAAGAGATGGAGCTGTCCACTCTTCGCATGGAACTGGAGAAGAAAAAGAAGAAGGAATAAAATTAATAGAACTATGGATAGGCTTTTGGACCTATGGGTTAAAAGCCTTAGCAGGACAAAGAGCCAAAGGACTGTAACTACATACAGCATGTGTCTTGGGTCTCTTCAAAAGCACTTAGGTGAGAAGGCAAGTCTTCTTGAGATTGAACCCAAAGAGCTGTTTTCTTATGTTGACTCCTCTAACCTCTCTACTTCCTCTCTCCTCACTCACCTGTCCGCTATAAAGCACTTTTATAAGTTTGCCTTTAGAAGAGGATGGATAAGCGAGGAACACTACTCAGAATTAGAAGCGGTTTTGGAAGAGATAAGAGATGACCTTTCTAGCTCAAAGCCTCAAAAAAGCCCGAAGGCTCTAAGCAGGGAGGAGCTTGATAGGATTTTCCAGACGGTAAGAGATACAAAATACGAGCGTGTTTATAGCCTTCTCCTCTATAGTGGTGTTAGGCTTTCTGAGTACGTCCAGCTTAGGAAGGAATTTTTCTATAGAGACAAAAGTGGCATATATTGGCTAAGACTTCCTGCGGAGATAACAAAGAGAGGGAAAGAAAGGCTTGTTCCTATAATTGGTCCTTCTAAAGAGGAAACGGTGAAGATGAGCGAAAAGCTTGATAGATGGCTTGAGGACTACGATGCCTATATAAGGGTAAAGGCGGGATCTTTGCAGGTCTACACCAATAGGCTTTCTCAAAGACTTGGGATTCCCTTCTCCGTGCATAGCTTCAGGCATACCTATATAACAAACCTTGTAAACTCTGGCTTTCCTGCAGAGGTGGTAAAAGAGTTTGCGGGACATTCCAACGTGAAGACCACCATAGACATATACTACCGATTTAGTCAAGAGAGGGCAAGGAGCTTGGTGGAGAACTTTCTTAGATGAGGTTTTTTGTCTTTACTATTTTCCCTCAGGCAATTCAGTGCTGTGCGGAGTATGGCATAGTAAGACAGGCTATAAAAAAGGGTGTGCTTGAGCTCCATACTGTAGACATAAGAAACTTCGCTCACAAAAGACAGGTGGACGATACCGCCTATGGTGGGCATCCAGGTATGGTCATAAAGCCTGAGCCTGTCTTTAGTGCTTACGAGTATGTGGTAGAAAATTTTGGAAAGCCTTATACCATTATCCCACAGCCGTGGGGCAGAAGGCTCACTCAAGAAGACCTTGATAGGTTGTCTGGTTTCGATAGCTTGGCGGTTATATGTGGCAGATACGAGGGCATGGACGAAAGGGTTAGCACTCTGGCGGACGAGGAGCTCTCCCTTGGAGACTTTGTTTTGGCAGGCGGAGAGCTCTTTGCCCTCGTGCTTTTAGAAGGTATCGCGAGGCTTTTGCCAGGGGTTTTGAGCGAGCCTGAAAGTCTAAAAAGAGATTCCTTTAGAAGATGGCTTGGTGCTCCAGTTTATACGAGACCGGCGGAATTTAGGGGTATGAAAGTCCCAGAGGTGCTCCTCTCTGGCAATCATGAGCTTATAAGACTTTGGGAGCTTTGGCATTCTATAGAGAGAACTCTAAGGCTTAGACCAGACCTTGTCCCTAAAAGCCTTCATCCTCTGGAAGAGTCTATACTCTCTGCTATAATAAAGGGTAAAAACTTTGAAAAGTGGCTGGAGGAGGTGGGCTATGAAAGAGCTGTTAAAAGCCTTCAGAGCATGCAACTACTTGGCGGTGGGGATGATATACCTCAAGGAAAATCCTCTCCTAAGGGAACCTCTGAGGAGGGAGCATCTTAAGAAGAGGTTTTTGGGTCATTGGGGGGCAAGTCCAAACATTAGCTTTGTTTACCTGTTTACAAGCTATATGCTCCGTAAATATCCAGTTAACGCTTTGCTTGTGGTGGGTCCTGTGGGCATGGTGCACCGGGCTACATAGCACCCTTATACCTTGAGGGAACTCTTAGCAAGTTCTATCCTGAGTTTTCTCAAGACAAGGAAGGCATGAAAAGGCTCTTTAGGGCTTTTTCCTTTCCGGGAGGGCTTGGAAGCCATTGCACTCCAGAACTTCCCGGCTCTATACAGGAGGATGGCGAGCTTGGGTATAGTCTCTCTCATGCCTTTGGTGCGGTCTTTGACAATCCTGACCTTGTGGGCGGTTGCCATAGTGGGCGATGGTGAGGCGGAAACTGGACCTTTGGCTACTGCGTGGCACTCCAACAAGTTTTTAAACCCCAAAAGGGATGGTCTTGTTCTCCCTGTGCTTTCTCTCAATGGCTACAAGATAAACAACCCTACACTGTTTGCGAGAATTCCAAAGGAGGAGCTCATTAGTCTTTTGAGGGGCTATGGCTATGAGCCACTGTGGGTAGAGGGAGAAGAGCCAGAAGAGGTGGCTGGTCAGATGAAGGAGGTCGTGGAGTCTGCCTTTGAAAGGCTTATGGACCTGCGTGGAAAGGAGAAAAGACCTGTGCTTCCTGACATAGTGCTAAAAACACCTAAGGGTTGGACAGCACCAAAGAAGTTTAGAGGAAAATACATAGAGGGTTATTGGAGGTCTCACCAAGTTCCTCTTTCTGACGTTCATGAAAATCCAGATAGCTTAAAGCTCCTTGAGGAGTGGCTACAGAGCTTAGACCAGAGGAGCTCTTTGACCAAGAAGGTAGACCTCTTATAAAACTTTGCGAGTTTTTTCCAGAAGAGGGCAGAAGGCTTGGAGATACTCCCTTTGCCAACGGTGGGCTTTTGAGAAAGCCTCTTGACCTACCAAAGGCAGAAGACTATAGCGTGGAGAGGTTTACTCTCCATAACAACACCTTGCCTCTTGGATACTACCTTAGAGAAGTTTTAAAGAAAAATCCCAACAACTTTAGAGTTTTTGGACCAGACGAGACCGCCTCAAACAGACTACACCCCACCTTTGAAGCTGGCAAGGTATGGATGTTAGATAGACTATCTGTGGACGAGGACGAAGGCTATCTGAGCCCTACAGGCAAGGTTATGGAGATGCTTTCTGAGCACACGGTAGAAGGCTGGCTTGAGGGTTATCTCCTTACGGGAAGGTATGGCATTTTAAGCACCTATGAAGGCTTTGTTCCCATAATAACCTCAATGGTAAACCAGTTTGGAAAGTGGTTGGATATATCTCAAGATGTGCCTTGGAGAGCACCTATAAGTTCCCTTAACCTTCTACTTACCTCTGTGGTCTGGAGACAAGACCACAACGGCTTTACCCACCAAGACCCTGGCTTTATAAACAGCATAGTGGATAAGTGGCCCAATGCGGTAAGGCTTTATTTCCCTTGCGATGCCGACACCCTTTTGGCAACGGTGGAGCTATGCCTTAAGTCTACAAACAGGGTAAACATCATCGTGGTTGACAAGCAGGCACACCCTCAGTATTTGGATTATCAAACCGCTTACTCACATGTGATAAAGGGTATAGGCATCTTTGACTTTGCAAGCACCCACACAGATAGAGAGCCCGATGTGATCCTTGCAAGCTGTGGTGATATACCCACAAAGGAAGCCATAGGTGCGTCACTGCTTCTGAGAGAGTTCTTTCCAGACTTAGCCATAAGGTTTGTGAACGTGGTAAACCTCTTTAGACTTACTCCAGACGGCGAGCATCCTGACGGTCTTTCAGACAGGGATTTTGACGCCTATTTTACCACAGACCACAGACAAGCCCATAATCTTTAACTTCCACGGCTATCCGTGGCTTATCCACAGGCTCACCTACAGAAGAAGAAACCACAAGAACCTGCATGTGAGAGGCTACAGAGAAAACAGGAAGATAGGCATAGATGCCACACAAATTCAACCCTTCCTTAAAGGAAGAGGTGGCATTACCACTCCTCTCCAGCTTGCCATACTAAACCAAATAGACCGCTTTAGCATTGCCATAGACGTTATCCAAAGAACGCCAGCATTGCAGTCGGTGGGAGGCAGATACATAGACCTTTTAAAGAATATGCAGATAAGAGCCCTAGGGCATGCCTATGAAGAAGGCGTAGACGCACCGGAGTTTTCCGATGAGAACTTTCTTGTGCCTAAACTACGGAAGCTCCTCTCTTAAGTATGCCCTCTTTGAGGGTCAGAGGCTAATCCTAAAGCACAAGAGGGTCTTCAGAGGGGAAGGCTTATCCCAAGCACTAAGGGAGCTTGCAAAGGAACTTCCAATTAGCCCAGAGGTAGTCCTGCACAGGGTGGTGCACGGTATGGAACACAAAAGCCCTATGCCTATAGAAGGTCAAAGTCTTGAGATACTGCGAGAGCTTGCACGCATAAATCCTCTCCATAACTCCATAGCCTTGGAAGGTATAGAGCAGAGCCTTGAGCTTTTTAGTAAAAGCAAACACTACGCTATTTTTGATACGGACTTCCATTCAAGCATACCAGAGAGTGCAAGAATATATGGACTGGACTACGAGCTTTATCAAAGGGGTATAAAGAGGTATGGCTTTCATGGCATTTCCTACTCCTACCTTTTAGACGGTCTAAGCAGGTTCTTGAGAAAACAAAGCCAAACCTCATAATGATGCACTTGGGACAAGGCTGTAGTGTATGTGCGGTAAAGGAGGGGGTTTCTGTGGATACTTCCATGGGCTTTACGCCTCTTGAGGGTCTCCTTATGGTGGCAAGACCTGGCGATGTGGACGCTGGGGTTATACTCCATATGCTAAGGTCTGGCTTGTCTGTGGAGGAGTTGGAAAGAAGGCTATACAGAGAGAGCGGTATAAGGGCTATAGCGGAGGTCTCTGACTTTGAGGGGCTTCTCACTTTGAAAAGGAACGGCAACAGGAGGACAATCCTTGCCTTTGAGTCTTTCCTGCGTAGGCTTTTGAAGTATGTGGGTGCCTATTGGTTTATCTTAGAGGGAAAGGTGGACGCCCTTGTTTTTTCTGGTGGTATAGGGGAAAACAGTCCAGAGGTAAGAAAAGAGCTTTGCAAAAGGCTTGCCTTTCTTGGAGTTGAGCTTGACCAAGAGGCAAACAGAAAAAACCAAGAGGTCATAAGTTCAAAGGGTAGTAGTGTAAAGGTCTTGGTGATACAAACGCAAGAAGAGTTGGAAATGGTTAACATATTCGTGGAAAGTAATAAAATCATATAGCAGGAGGTAAAAAGATGAGATATATGAAGCTCCTTTTTGTGCTTGTTTTTCTTGCCTACGCCATGGCACCCGAGATGAAGCTAAGGAGGGTGCAAGAGGACATTTATATGGTTAGGGGCGTGGATGCACTGCCCTCTGTGGAAAATAGAGGCTTTATGTCCAATGCCTTTGGGGTGCTAACAGAGGAAGGTTGGGTTGTGATAGATGCCCTGTCCACTCCAGAGCTTTCAAAGGAATTTGTGGACAACCTTATGAGAGTAAGGAAAGCCCCCATAAAATACGCCATAATCACCCACTACCACCCTGACCATTGGTATGGAGCAAAAACTTACAAGGAGCTTGGAGCAAAGATAGTAGCCCACAAAAGGCTTATGGACTTATACCAGTCAGGAGAGGCACAGCTTGCCCTTGAGAACGCAAAGCAGAGGTTTGGCGACCTTTTCAAAAGCGTAGCCCTTGTCCCACCAGATATATTGGTAGAAGACAGATACACTCTCAAGGTGGGTGGAAAGACCTTTGAAGTCATATACATGGGGCCAGCCCATACAGACAACGACCTTGTGGTATACATGCCCTCAGAAAAGGTGCTCTTTACTGGAGACCTTGTCCTCTATAACCGCATACCCTTTATGGGAGACAGGGGAGCGAGTTCAAGGGGTCTTTTGGAAGCCCTGAATAAGATAAAGAAAATGGATGCAAAGGTGCTCCTTGGTGGACACAATGAGCCTATGGACATGTCCGCCGTGGACTTTACTCTCGCATATGTGCAGTTTCTGAGAGAGAACATAAAGAAGGCCAAAGAGCAAGGCAAAAGCATAGACGAGATAAGGCAAGCCTTAGGGGACAGCCCTTACAGAAAATATGTCATGTATGACGCCTTTCATAACGCCAATGTTTTTAAGGTGGACTCTGAGCTTGATATGGAGGAGTAATGAAGGTAGGTGTGATAAGTTTGGGATGTGCTAAAAACCTTGTGGATACGGAGGTGCTTCTTGGAAAGCTAAAGGAAGGTGGTGCAAAGCTACTCAGCGACCCCAAAAAGGCGGATGTGATAGTTATAAACACCTGCGGTTTTATTGAGCCTGCAAAGAGAGAAGCCATAGAAACCATCTTAGAGTTTGTGGAAGACAAAAAGGTTATAGTGATGGGATGCCTCGTGCAAAGGTATAAGGAAGAGCTTCAAAAGGAAATTCCAGAGGTGCTTGCCTACTTTGGGACAGAAAGCTGGGACAGTGTGGTGGAGTTTCTGGGATTGGAGAAGAAGGAGAAAACTCAGAGGGTGCTCACCACTCCCAAGTCTTACGCATACCTAAAGATTGCAGAAGGGTGCAATAGGCTTTGCTCCTTTTGTGCCATACCCTTGATAAGAGGAAAGCACCGCTCCAGACCTATTGAGGAAATATTAGAGGAAGCCAGATACCTTGCAAGTCAAGGCGTAAAAGAGCTTTGCATAGTCTCACAAGACACCACCTACTACGGAAGAGACCTATACGGAAGAGGCTATCTTATAAGGCTACTCAACGAGCTTGAAAGGGTGGAAGGCATTAGGTGGATAAGACTTCTATATCTCTATCCCACAGAGATAGAGGATGACCTGCTTGACTATATGCAAAGTTCAGAAAAGGTCCTACCTTACTTTGATATGCCACTGCAACATATAAGCTCTAAGGTTTTAAGGAGCATGAGAAGGGGCTATGAGGAGGGCTTTGTAAGAGGTCTTATAGAAAAGGTTCGCACAAAACTGCCACAGGCTGTCCTGAGGACAACCTTTATAGTGGGCTATCCCACAGAGGAAGAAGAGGACTTTCAAAGGCTCTTGGACTTTGTTTCGGAGGGGCACTTCCACTGGGTTGGCGTCTTTACCTACTACCAAGAGGAAGGCACTCACGCCTTTTCTTTGGGAGACCCACTGTCAGAGAAAGAGAAGGAAAGAAGGAGGGAGGAGCTCCTAAGGGTTCAAGAAGGAATAACCCTTAAGAAAAACCAAGAGTTTATTGGGAAAGAGTTGGAACTGTTGATAGATGGTTATGACGAGGAGTTTGGCTATGTGCCAGTGGGTAGAATCTACGCACAAGCTCCAGAAGTGGATGGGATAACCTACGTGGAGTCTGAGAGGGAGTTAAAGCCAGGAGATATGATAAGGGTGAAGATAACTCAAGCGGGAGGGTATGACCTTGGGGCTGTGGAGCTTGAAAGCTGAAGTTTTACTGCCTGTTATCTTAGTTCTTGTTGTCCTTTTGTGGTATTTAGGCTATAGCAGGCACAGGCGTGAGCTTTTTGACTTTTATAGCTCTCTTGGTGCAAGGCATGCGGGTAATAGATGGCTCATATTTCCTCTTGCTGAGCTTGAATTGGGTAGGGTGAGGGTAAAAATTTACACGGAGGGAGGACAGGGACTTTATACACTAAAGGCAAGCGTTGAGTTAGACGTTGTTGGCTACTTAAAACTCTGGCGTGGTAATATCTTGGACAGGACACTTTTGAGAAAACAATATTCGGATAACATCTTTGTGGAATATGAAGATAAGGAGTGGGCGGAGCAAATACTAAACAGAGAAGATTTTAAGAATTGGGTCATAGGGCTTTTTAGCCTGCCAGCTGTTAACTTTCTTGAGATAAAGAATAAAACCCTTACGCTTGCTTGGCATTTAGGTGGAATGAGTAGGTTCAAAAAAGTTGTGAAAAAAGAAGAAGTCCTCAATGTTCTTAAGATATTGGTGGGCATAAGCCAAAGGATAAACTCAATGCCCTCTGCAAAAGTCTATAAAGAAAGCCTAAGAAGCTGGCTTACGCTAAAGCTCCCTGTCTTGACTACCCTTTTACTTATCGCAATAGGTCTCGCAGGAGGATTTTATAGATACAAACCCCTTTGCGACCATGAGATACTGCTTGTAGGTTTTAAGGTCTTGACGCCTATAATCATTCTCTACACTGCTCTTGTGTTGTTTCTTGTGGGTGCTTCCACTCTTGGTCAAAGGG
The DNA here is from genome assembly GCF_011006175.1 of Hydrogenobacter sp. T-8. NCBI lineage: Bacteria > Pseudomonadati > Aquificota > Aquificia > Aquificales > Aquificaceae > Pampinifervens > Pampinifervens florentissimum. The sequence continues at coordinate 293,772 of NZ_CP048795.1, forward strand.
TAATCCTCAAGACCCTATTTGTATGCCTTATTTGCACTCCCTTTATAAGCCTTTTCTTCCTCATGTGGCTAAATGGACGCTTTGACAGCTCTAAGCCAGAAACCATAAGGGATACAATAACAAGGAAGTATTACCTAATAAGGGGCGGGCATAGGATATTGCTTGCAGAGCTTCACAAAAACCGATGGTGTGACAGTTTAAGGGTCTCTGAAGGTTTTTATATGAAGGCTAAAGTCGGGGACAAGGTGGAGTATGCGGTCAAGAAAGGCTTTCTTGGTGTCCCGTGGCTGTATAGGGGGTTAACGCTCGTAGAATGAAATAGGTCATAAACTTTTGCAAGAAAGCCTTACTTGGCTTAAAATAGTAGCCCACTATGGGTATAAAGAAAGTAGACAGGAAGGCTTTTCTTAACCTGTTAGAAACTGTGTTCTTTGTAGATTTCATAAAGGGTCTTTCCGTGACCCTCACAAACCTTTTCAGAAGACCTATAACCACCAACTACCCTATAGAAAAACTCACACCACCTAAGCGATACAGAGGAGCTCACGGGCACTTCGTGTGGGACGGCACAGAGCCAGACTCTCTGAAGGCTATAGAGAAATTTATGAGCTACGAAAAGGGTAAGAGCAGGTGTGTTGCCTGTTATATGTGTCAGACCGCCTGTCCTATGCCAACCCTCTTTAGGATAGAGGCGGTGCAGATGCCTGACGGCTCAAAAAAGGTGGTGCGTTTTGATATGAACCTGCTTAACTGTCTCTTTTGTGGTCTTTGTGTGGACGCCTGTCCTGTGGGCTGTCTTACCATGACGGACCTCTATGAACTGGCAGGATACACAAGGAGGTCTGCAGTCCTTAAGATGGACAGGCTTGAGGAAAACGCCATAGACTGGAAAAAGAGAAGAGGCTCTGAGCCAGACCGTATCTGGATAGATGACCAGCAAAGAGAAAAGCTCTGGGGGAAGATAGAATGGAGTGGTTGATATTTGCCTTACTTGCCTCTTGGGCGGTGGTTTCTGCCATGGGTGTGCTTTTTCTTAAAAACCCGGTTCATGCCATACTATCCTTTATAAGCCTTATACTTGCGGTGGCAGGCATGTTTTTGCACATGAGAGCAGAGCTACTGGCAGGCTTGCAGTTAATTATCTATGCGGTTGCCATAGTGGTCTTCTATGTGCTTGTGATAACCACCATACCCTGGGAGAAGGTAAAGAGGTTTGAGGGCTTCTACAAAAGGGAATTTCTCTTAGGCTTTCCTGTGCTACTTGTGAGCTTTATTTTGTTTGCTTATGCCATAATGAAGGGGAGCTTTGCCAACCTTGGCTCTCAGGCAAGGGACAATGTGAAAGAGGTGGGCAAAAGTCTTTTCACCACTTACCTCTTTCCTCTTGAAGTGGCTTCTGTTATACTATTGACCGCCATGATAGGAGCCATACTTCTTGGGAGGAAAGAGGAGTGACCATAGAAAAGGCTTATCTTCTCATAAGCATCTTTTTATTCCTTTCTGGCGTGCTTGGTGTTATCATAAGGAAGAACCTTATAACACTGCTTATAAGCACAGAGCTCATGCTAAACGGGGTGAACCTTGCTCTTGTAAGCGTGGACAGGATAGTAGGCGGTATAGAGGGGCAGGTCTTTGCCCTCTTTATACTGGCGGTGGCTGCCTCTGAGGTGGCAGTAGGTCTTGGTCTTATAGTTGCCCTCTTTAGGCTCAGAGGCTACGAAGGCTCTTCTGAGATAACGCATTTGAGGGACTAAGATGGAAGGGCTGGCGGTTCTACTTTCACCTCTTATAGCCTTTTTGATAATAGGCCTCTTTGGCTCAAGAATGGGCGATATGGCAAGTGCCTTGCTCTGCATCCTGGGCGGTGCTTTCTCCTTCCTCTTCTCCCTGTGGGCTACCTTCAAAGCCCTCAACGAGCCCTTTACTGTCAAGCTATACAACTTTTTGCCTCTGGGTGATTATACCCTCTCTCTGGGTCTTTACTTTGACCCTCTGTCTTCTGTTACTGCCTCTGTGGTCACTCTTGTGGCTACTCTTATTTTTATCTACTCTGTGGGCTATATGTCTAATCTCTTCGGTCAGTGGACTTTTAAGTTCTATGCCTATCTCTCTCTTTTCCTCTTTGCCATGCTCCTTATTGTGCTTTCGGACAACCTTCTTGGGCTTTTCTTTGGCTGGGAAGGTGTGGGTCTTGCCTCTTATCTGCTTATTGGATACTTCCACACTCAGAAAAAGGCTGCTAATGCCTCCCTTGAGGCTTTTACTCTAAATCGTATCGGAGACTGGTTTTTCCTCTTTGGTATCATTGCCACCTTTTACCTTTTTGGTTCTTTGTCTATTCTTGACATTTTTGGCAAGGTCTCTGAGGTGGACAAGGCACTTCTTGGTCTTGCTTGCCTTTTGCTTTTTGGTGGTGCGGTAGGGAAGTCTGGTCAACTGCCTCTGCATACTTGGCTTCCTAATGCTATGGCTGGTCCTACTCCTGTTTCTGCCCTTTTGCACGCTGCTACCATGGTGGCAGCGGGTGTTTATATGGTTGCAAGGCTCTATCCCATGTTTGAAAACGCACCACAGAGTTTGAAGGTTGTTGCCCTTGTGGGAGGTATAACCGCCCTCTTTGCAGGACTTTCCGCCACCTCTCACACAGACATAAAGAAGATTATCGCCTTTTCCACCATGAGCCAGCTGGGACTTATGTTTTTGGCTTTGGGTCTTGGGGACAGGATGTCCGCCATGTTTCACCTTACCACTCATGCCTTTTTCAAAGCTCTACTTTTCCTCTCTGCAGGTTCAATAATCCACGCCTTTCACCATCATGTGCATGACATATACGAGACTGGAGGTTTGAAAAGATACATGCCCATAACCTATGGAAGTTTTCTCGTGGGAGCATTGGCATTGGCGGGAATATTTCCACTATCAGGTTTTTGGAGCAAGGACCTTATAGTGGCAACTGCGTATGAAGTGAGCTTTTTCTGGGGTGTGCTTGTGTCTGTGGTGAGTTTTTTGACTGCCTATTACATATTCAGGGAGGGCTTTGTAATGTTTCATGGCAAGGAACACTTCAGGTACGAGCATGAAAAGGAGCCACATGAGAGTCCTGGCGTGATGGCGATACCCATGCTTATGTTGGCTGTGATGGCGGTGTCCGCAGGGTTTTTTGAGGGGTGGTATGGGGGTGTGATGGGAGTGAAGAAAGAACTTCATTTGAATATTGCCCTACTCTCTATGGGTGTAGCATTGGCGGGCATAGGTGTGGCATATCTTGTGTATGTGAGAGGACTGATAGACCCACAGAAGGCATATGAGGCTCTCAAGCCTTTGCATACTACCTTCAAAGAGCAGTTCTTTACTGAGAGGCTTTACCACAGGGGTATAGCAAGGGGGTATATGGGTCTCTCAAGGGCTCTCTTTTTGGCAGGCGACAGGGTGCTAATAGATGGCTTTATAAACCTTCTTAACTTCCTCTACCTTAGAGTGGTCAAGTTCCTCTGGATGAAGCTGGACATAATGCTTGTAGACCTTTTTGTCAACGGCGTGGCAAAGGTTTCCTACTGGACGGGCAAAAGGGTAAGGAACATACAGACGGGACTTCTTAACAACTATGTGAGCTTTCTGCTACTGGGTGTGGTCTTTATACTGGGCGTAATTCTATACAGCATGAGGTGAAGGGATGGAAGGCTTTCCTTTGGCTTCTGTGAGCATGCTTTTGCCCCTCGTGGGCAGTGTATTGATAGTCTTTGCAAGGGAGGAGTTTTCCAAGTGGATAGCGGTCCTTTTCAGCGGTCTTGTCTTTGTGCTTTCTCTTCTCTCCCTGTTTTTCTTTGACTTTTCAAAAGCGGACCGCTTTCAGTTTGTAGAGAAATACCCCCTTATTCCCGAGCTAAACCTAAGCCTACATCTGGGCTTTGACGGGCTTTCTTATCTTATGTATATACTAACCACCCTTGTATCCCTCGTGGCACTCCTCTGGTCCACCAGAGACCATCAGATAAGCCACCGCCTCAAAGAGTATTACATATGGTTTCTGCTAACGGAAACCTTCCTTGTGGGCGTCTTTGCAAGCCTTGACCTTATGGTCTTCTATGTATTTTATGAACTTACCCTTGTTCCTATGTTCTTTGTCATAGGTATATGGGGCTACAAGCTCAGGCTTTATTCTGCGTATAAGTTCTTCATATACATCTTTGTTTCCTCTTTGTTACTTCTGCTTGGTATTGTGAGCCTTGCGGTTCAACATTATAGACAGTTTAGCAAGTTCTCCTTTAACTATCTTGACCTTATAAACAATCAGTATGACCTTACCTTTGAGGTCTTTATGTTCCTTCTCTTTCTAATAGCCTTTGCGGTCAAAACGCCCATCGTGCCCTTCCATACATGGCTTCCGGACGCTCACGGAGAGGCACCAACCGCAGGCTCTGTGGTGCTGGCAGCAGTTCTTCTCAAGATGGGCACCTATGCCCTTCTTAGGTTCAACATAGGTCTCTTCCCAGAAGCCTCTGTGTTCCTCATGCCCATAATGGTGTTGTGGGGCATATTCTCCATAGTCTTCGCCTCGTGGTTTACCATAAGCCAGAGCAATGTAAAGAGGTTCGTAGCCTACTCTTCTGTGAGCCATATGGGCTTTGTGGTAACGGGTATGTTTCTCCTCAACGCAGAGGGTCTTAGAGCCAGCATAACGGAGATGTTTGCCCACGGGCTTACCTCCTCCGCTCTCTTTATGATGGCGGGCTTTATCTACAACAGACTTCATAGCTTTAACATGCAAGCCCTAAGGGGAAGTATAAAGTTTATGCCCCTCTTTGCGGTTCTTGTGGCAATAACAGGCTTTTCCTCCATGGGGCTTCCCGGCGGGTCTTCCTTCTGGGGCAAGTTTCTTACCATAGTGGGTGCCAGAGAATACACCCTGCTCCTTGCCTTCCTTGTGATAGTGGGTGCCTTTTTCAGTGCGGTATACGTGCTTTATCTCCTAAAGACCTTATACCTTGACACAAAGGAAGAAAGCAGGCTAGTCCACTTTACAGACCTTAGGGGCTTCAAGCTCACCGCCTTCTTGTTGGTGGTCTTTCCCATGTTTATAGTGGGCTTTTTGCCCTTCTTGTTCTTTGCCTTTTACGACCCATATATAGACAGCCTGCTTAAATATCTTCTTTCAAGGGTGGCTGGAGGCTAAGATGGAACAACTCATAAGGATAGAGATACCTAACCTGTGGCTCCTGCTTCCAGAGCTTGTGGTTCTTATTACTGGCTTTGCCCTTTTCAGTCTTGAGCTTCTCTACAAGAGGCTCAACCACGCCCTTGCCATAAGCGTCAGCCTGGTAGGCTATCTCCTTGCCTTCCTGCTTCTCCTTTTCAACTGGGGCATAGAGGGTGAGACCTTCTACGGGCTCTACAAAAGAGACGAATTTTCCAACCTTATGCAGGCTTTTATGCTAATCCTTACCATGGCACTCTTGGGCTTTAATTACCTCTATTATAAACACAGACGCTCTCTCTATGGCGAATTCTACTACATACTGAGCTTTGCCCTCATAGGGGGTATGTTTTTGGTCTCCTCTTACAACCTTGTAGTTCTGTATGTTGCCCTTGAGGCGGTTTCCATCGCCTTCTACATACTCACCGCTTTGCTGAGGTCTGACTTTAACTCCAAGGAGGGTGCCTTTAAATACCTTATGCTTGGTGGTCTTTCCATAGCCTTGGCTTCCTACGGTGCGGGCTTTATGTATCTCTATTCGGGTTCACTTGACCTTCGGTATATCCTCACCCATGTGGGTGAAAACCACTACTTTTTGGTGCTGGGGCTTGTGCTGTTTTTAATAGGCTTTGCCATAAAGATCGGTGCGGTGCCCTTCCACTTTTGGCTTCCAGACGCCTACCAGGGTGCGCCCACGCCCATCACCGCCTACATGGCGTCCGTGGGAAAGCTGGCTTTCTTTGCACCCCTTGTGAGGATTATGCCCTTGGTGCAAGAGCATTTTGCCTATGCATGGATAACCACCGCGAGCATTATCTCTGCCCTTACCATGCTATATGGAAACCTCACCGCCCTTGTGCAAAAGGATGTGAAGAGGCTTCTTGCCTATTCTTCCATTGCCCACTCGGGATACATCATGGCAGGCATAGCGGTAGCGGAAGTTATAGGTCTTAAGGCGGTCATATACTTTCTGATCGCTTACTCTCTTATGGGCTTTGGCAGTTTTATGGTGCTTGCCCTCTTGGAGAGGGCGGAGGGTTGGGAAAATAGGCTTGAGCAGTTTTCTGGCATGAGGTTCTCAGCACCTTGGCTTGCCTTCTCCTTTATGATAATGCTCCTCGCCCTTCTGGGCGTGCCACCCACTGTGGGCTTTGTGGGCAAGGCACTTGTTTTCATGTCCCTATCCTTTGAGAGGCTTTGGTGGCTTGCCCTGGTGATGATAATCGCAACAGGCATATCCACAGGCTACTATCTGAGGATTACGGTGCTTATGTTTATGAAAGAAGGAGAAGAGGGACAACACCACATAGCGGTCTCCACGCTGGAAAAGTCCCTTATAGTTATCCTATCCCTAGCCCTTGTCCTTCTTGGAGCCCTGCCTATAATATTATGGAACTTTGTAAGCCCATCTGCAGAGAACCTTTTCATGAGGTGAAGAGATGGAATACATGGCACTTCTTATATTCTTTGGTATATTGCTCAGTATTGCGCTGGTCTTTGTCTTCATAAACAAGATACTGGGTCCCAAAAGCTCAGAGGCAATGCAGGATTATCCCTACGAGTGCGGTGTACCCCTTTACGACAAGTCCGCCCAGTCCACCTTCCATCAGGGATACTACCTGCTTGGTCTTTTGCTCCTGCTCTTTGACATAGAGGCTGCCTTTCTTTTCCCTTGGACTGTGGTCTATAGGCATTTGGGTATTTTTGGCTTTGTGGAAATGTTTCTTTTTATCCTTATCCTTACCTACGGGCTCTTGTACGCTTGGAGGAAGGGTGCCCTTGACTGGCAGTTTGAAGAGGAAAGTCTATAAAGGAGTTGGCTATGCCTTGGGCAAGAGGAGAAGAGTTCACCCAGCTAAAGGAGAGGTTTGAAGGGCTGGAAATTGAGGAAAAGCCCACTCTTACCGCCCTTCATGTGCCAAAGGCAAGGCTTATAGAGCTTCTTAAGGCTCTGAAGGAAGAAAGGGGCTACAAGCTCTTCATTGACCACTCGGTGGTGGACTTTCCTGACAAAAAACCTCGCTTTCAAGCCTTCTACATCCTCTACAACGTGGATGAGAAAAAGAGGGTAGTGGTAAAAACATGGACGGACGGAGAGCTACCTTCTATAGAAAGGCTTTGGTTTGCGGGCAAGTGGGCTGAGCGCGAGTGCTACGATATGTTTGGCATAAGGTATGAGGGGCACGAAAACTTAGTGCGTGCCTTTATGTGGGAAACCTACCAGCACTATCCTCTTAGAAAGGACTTTCCTCTTGAGGGCTATGCCACAGAATACTTGCCTTCCTTGAACGAGGTCCTATGGGGTGAAAACCTCAACGGTCTTATGAACTACGATAAGATGCACACGCCCGTGCCAACTCTAGAAGACCTTGAGATAACCGAAAAGAGAAGGCTTCAGAAAAAGGCTCAGATAGTGCTAAACTGGGGACCACTACATCCGGGAACGCACGGAACTATGTGGTTTCTCTTTGACCTTGAGGGGGAAAGGGTCTATCAGTGCGATGTGATACTGGGTCAGCTCCATAGGGGCGTGGAAAAGTTAGCAGAAAACGAGATGTATAACCAGTTTCTGGTCTACACAGACCGTATGGACTACCTTTCCGCCCTATGCTCCAATCAGGCTTGGGTTGTGGCAGTGGAGAGACTTCTCGGCATAGAAGACCTTGTTCCAGAAAAGGCAAAGTATATCCGCACTATGATGTCAGAGCTTCAGAGGATAAACTCTCACCTTTTGTGGCTTGGCACATACGCTCTTGACCTTGGAGCTCTAACCATATTCCTGTATGCCTTTAAGGAGAGAGAAAAACTTATGGACATTATAGAGGGTATAACTGGTGCAAGGCTCACCATCTCCTACACGAGGATAGGTGGTGTGCGTATGGACTTGCCAGAGGGTGCTCTGGAGGTAATAAAAGCCTTTATAAAGAGGTTTCCAAGGGAGCTAAAGGAGTGGGAGACCATACTCAGTAGGAACAGGATATGGCTAAGAAGAAACGTGGGAGTGGGAGTTATAAGCAAGGAGGATGTTTACTTCTATGGGCTCACAGGTCCAGTAGCCAGAGGCTCTGGCGTGCCTTACGATATAAGAAAGTTTGAACCCTACGATGCCTATCCATGGGTGGAGTTTGACATTCCCGTGGGAGAAAGTGGAGATGTGTATGATAGGTATCTGGTCAGGCTTGAGGAGATGAGACAGAGCCTTAGGATAATAGAGCAGTGTGTGGCGGTCCTTGAAAAACTCAAAAATGCACCCTTCTTTGCGGAATCTCCAGACCCTAAAAAGCTCAAGCTACCCCTTGACGGCATAGGTCTAAAGGTTCCAGAGGGAGAGATATACTCCTCAGGAGAAAACCCGAGAGGAGAGCTGGGCTTTTACATATACTCCACTGGTGGTGTCAAGCCCTACAGGGTAAAGATAAGACCAGGCTCCATGTATAACCTTTGCGTGTATCCCAAGCTTATGAAAGACCGCGTCATAGCGGATGCGGTTACCATCTTGGCAAGCATAGACCCAGTGGTAGGAGAGATAGACCGATGAAGCTAAGGCATCTGCCACATTACACTTATGAGGACTATACAAAATGGCAAGGAGACTGGGAGCTTATAGAGGGCGTTCCCTATGCTATGGCTTCGCCCAAATTTCCCCATCAGCGTCTTATGTTTGTGCTGGCAAGGCTTTTGGAAGACATGCTTGAAGAATGCGACTGTTTTGTGGTGGGAAAGCTTGACTGGGTCATATCGGAGGATACGGTTGTGAGACCAGACCTTGTAGTTTTGTGTGAAGAACCTCAGGACTACATAAGAAAAAGACCGGAGGTGGTCTTTGAGATAGTTTCAGAGAACTCAAGGGAGATGGATGAGTTTGTAAAGTTTAAGCTATACGAACAGCAAGCAGTGCCTTATTATGTGCTTTTGTATCCAGAAGGCAAAAGCTGGAAAGCCTACAGGTGGTCTCCACAGGGTTTTGTGCCTATGGAGAGGCTCTCTTTTAGTGTAAAAGGCTGTGCCTTTGAAATAGATACAGAAAGGCTCTGGAGGTAGACATGGAGAGCGTAGTCGCTTGGCTCATAATAACCCTAATAAAGATATTGGTAATATTGGGTATAGTTCTTGGTGTGGGTGCATATCTTACCTTGGTGGAGAGAAAGGTGGCGGCGCACATACAGAGAAGACCGGGTCCCATGGTGGTGGGTTGGCACGGGCTTTTGCAACCCCTTGCGGACGGTCTTAAGCTCCTCACAAAGGAAGACCTCTTTCCAAGATACGGAAACAAGTTTCTGTATAACCTTGCCCTTGTGATGGCTTTAGTGCCTGCGGTTTTGGTCTTTGCGGTAGTTCCCTTTGGTCCCGAGTTTGAGCTTTTTGGATACAAGATAAAGCCTATTCTCACCGATGTAAACATTGGTCTACTGCTTGTCTTTGCCCTTGGCTCTATGGCTGTCTTTGCCATAGCCTTGGCGGGGTGGGCTTCCAACTCCAAGTATGCGCTTATAGGCTCTATGAGAAAGGCAGGCATAGTGGTCTCCTACGAGGTGGTTATAACCTTTGCGGTCATGGGTCCCATCATACTGGCTGGAACCCTTTCCACTTACGACATAGTCCAAAAACAGATAGAGCAAAACCTCTGGTATATGTGGCTTCAGCCTATGGCTTTTGTGGTTTATATGTTTGCCATGCTTGCGGAAACTGGAAGAGTGCCCTTTGACATACAAGAGGCAGAGGCAGAGCTGGTGACAGGCTTTACCGTGGAATACGGTGGCATGAAGTTTGGTCTTTTCCCGCTGGTGGAGTGGTATATTGAGGTACTTTCCCTCTCCGCCATTGCGGTGGTGCTTTTCATGGGGGGCTGGTCGCCCATAAACATACCCTTCTTGGGCTTTGTTGACCCCCTCTTCTTCCTCGGACCCCTTTCCCCCTTTGTATGGTTCGTGTTAAAGGTCTCTGCTCTCTTTCTCTTTGTGCTGTGGCTTCACTGGACACTGCCAAGGTATAGGATTGACCAGATAACCGCAACCGCTTGGAAGGTGATGCTTCCCCTTACCTTTGTAAACCTGGTGCTCACCGCAGTTGTAGCACCCCTTATATGGAGGTAAGGATGAAACTAAGACACCTGCCCCATTACACCTATGAGGACTACGCAAGGTGGCAGGGAGACTGGGAGCTTATAGAAGGCATTCCCTACGCTATGGCTTCGCCCACAGGGATTCACCGTGTAGTGGTCTTTTGGTTGCAAAGGCTTTTGGCAAAAGAGCCTGAGAAAAACCCCTGCGATTGCGAAGTGGTATCAGAAGTAGACTGGGTAATCTCAGAGGATACGGTCCTAAGACCAGACGTGGCAATCCTGTGCGAGGAAGGGGAAGAATACATAAGAGAGACGCCCCTGCTTGTGGCAGAGGTGGTTTCAAAAAGCACCAAAAAACACTACGAAGGGCTAAAGTTTGAAAAATATGAGGAGGCAGGCGTGCCTTACCACCTGCTCCTCTATCCAGAAACCAAGAGTTGGAAGGTCTACAGAAACACACAAGAGGGCTTTGTAGCCATGGAAGGCTTAGAATTTCAGATAAAGGACTACAGGTTAGAGCTTGACCTAAAGAAGGTGTGGAGGTAAAGCATGGTAAAGAAGGTTTTTGAGAGACCCTTGAGCTGGCTTGAACGCATTTTGTTCCTTGACTTTATAAGAGGGCTGTCCATAACTATAAGGCACGCTTTTAGGAGAACCATCACCACCCACTACCCCTATGAGAAGCTCACACCGCCCAAGCGCTTCAGAGGTTTCTTCGGACACAAGGTGGTGGACGGTAAGGAGCCCCAGCCCGCCTTTGATGAGTGGGTAGAGAGGTTCAAAATAAAAGTAGAGCCAGGCAAAAGCAGGTGTGTGGTCTGCATGCTCTGCAAAAGGGCTTGTCCTGTGCCACAGCTCTTTGAGATAGAAGGTGAGAAACTGCCCGACGGCAGGAGGAGGGTCTCTGTCTTTAACATGAATATGATGCTTTGCACCTTTTGCGGTTTTTGTGTGGATGCATGCCCTGTGGACTGCCTTTTCCAGAGCGATATACACGAGACCGCCAGTTATACAAGAAAGGATGCGGTGCTTGACCTTGAGGTGTTAGAGAGAATTGGCAGAGACTGGCAAAGGAGAAGAGAAGAAGAACCAGATAGAATATGGATAGATGACTACCAAAGACAAAGGCTTTGGTATGAAAACGACCTTAAACTTCCGGAGGTGAAAAGGTGATACAGTGGCTGGTTTTTCTCCTCTTTTCCACCCTTGCAGTGGTCTCCGCCCTTGGGGTGTTGCTTCTGGCAAACCCCATATATGTGATACTTTCCCTCCTCTCTGTGCTGGTGGCGGTGGCTGGCGTCTTCTTCGTGGCTGGTGCAGAGCTGGTGGGTGCCTTACAGCTCCTCATATACGCGGTGGCAGTGACTGTCTTTTATGTCTTTGTGCTTACCGCAGTCCCGTGGGAGAAGGCTCTGAAAAAGGACTCCCACTACAGGGTAGAGGGCGTGCTTTCTTTTCCTTTGGTGCTTCTGCTATATACGGAGATGCTCTTGGTGTTCCTCATAGGTGCAACCGTGTCCCCAAAGGGACAGTTTAGGGAGTTTGTAAAGCAATTTGGCAATGTGGAGGTGATAGGTGGTATACTCTTTAGCAAGTATTTCCTTGCCTTTGAGCTTGTCTCTTTGGTGCTACTTATTGGCATGATAGGAGCGGTGATAATAGGAAGGAAGGAGGCACAAACCTATGACAACCATACCCCTTGAGGCATACTTGACCCTTAGCGTAATTCTCTTTGGGCTTGGCGTCTTTGGTATGATAGTGCGTAGAAACATGGTAACCGTTCTTATGAGCATGGAGCTTGCCCTAAATGCGGTCAATGTGCTCTTTGTGGGTGCGGATGCACACCTAAGCCTTGTGGACGGTCAGGTCTTTGCCCTTTTTATAATAGCCCTTGCCGCAGCAGAGGCAGCGGTAGGTCTTGGTATAATAATAGCCATATTTAGGCTTAGAAAGGTAGACTCTACCGATGAAATAACAGACATGAGAGGGTAAGATGGAGATACTGGTTCTACTTTCACCTCTTATAGCCTTTTTGATAATAGCCCTCTTTGGCTCAAGAATGGGCGATATGGCAAGTGCCTTGCTCTGCATCCTGGGCGGTGCTTTCTCCTTCCTCTTCTCCCTGTGGGCTACCTTCAAAGCCCTCAACGAGCCCTTTACTGTCAAGCTATACAACTTTTTGCCTCTGGGTGATTATACCCTCTCTTTGGGTCTATACTTTGACCCACTGTCCTCTATAACCGCCTCTGTGGTTACCTTCGTAGCTACTCTTATCTTCATATACTCTGTAGGCTATATGTCTGACCTCTTCGGTCAGTGGACTTTTAAGTTCTATGCCTATCTCTCTCTTTTCCTCTTTGCCATGCTCCTTATTGTGCTTTCAGACAACCTTCTTGGTCTCTTCTTCGGTTGGGAAGGTGTGGGTCTTGCCTCTTATCTGCTTATTGGATACTTCCACACTCAGAAAAAGGCTGCTAATGCCTCCCTTGAGGCTTTTACTCTAAATCGTATCGGAGACTGGTTTTTCCTCTTTGGTATCATTGCCACATTCTACCTCTTTGGTTCTTTGTCTATTCTTGACATTTTTGGCAAGGTCTCTGAGGTGGACAAGGCACTTCTTGGTCTTGCTTGCCTTTTGCTTTTTGGTGGTGCGGTAGGAAAGTCTGGTCAACTGCCTCTGCATACTTGGCTTCCTAATGCTATGGCTGGTCCTACTCCTGTTTCTGCCCTTTTGCACGCTGCTACCATGGTGGCAGCGGGTGTGTATATGGTGGCAAGGCTCTATCCTATGTTTGAGAACGCTCCTCAGAGTTTAAAGGTTGTTGCTCTCGTGGGAGGTCTAACAGCCCTCTTTGCAGGACTTTCTGCCACTTCTCACACGGACATAAAGAAGATAATAGCCTTTTCTACCATGAGCCAGCTGGGACTTATGTTTTTGGCACTTGGTCTTGGGGATAGGTTCTCTGCCATGTTTCACCTTACCACTCATGCCTTTTTCAAGGCATTGCTATTTCTTGCTGCTGGCTCTGTTATTCATGCCTTTCACCACCATGTGCATGACATATACGAAACAGGGGGTCTTAAAAGATACATGCCCATAACCTATGGTAGTTTTCTGGTGGGTGCTTTGGCTTTGGCGGGTGTGTTTCCCCTTTCTGGCTTTTGGAGCAAAGACCTTATTGTGTCAACCGCTTATGAGGCGAGCTTTTTCTGGGGTGTGCTTGTGTCTGTGGTGAGTTTTTTGACTGCCTATTACATATTCAGGGAGGGCTTTGTAATGTTTCATGGCAAGGAACACTTCAGGCACGAGCATGAAAAGGAGCCACATGAGAGTCCTGGCGTGATGGCAATACCCATGCTTTTGTTAGCCCTAATGGCGGTGGTAGCAGGGTTTTTTGAGGGCTGGTATGGGGGTGTGATGGGAGTGAAGAAAGAACTTCATTTGAATATTGCCCTACTCTCTATGGGTGTAGCATTGGCGGGCATAGGTGTGGCATATCTTGTGTATGTGAGAGGACTGATAGACCCACAGAAGGCATATGAGGCTCTTAAGCCTTTGCATACTACCTTCAAAGAGCAGTTCTTTACTGAGAGGCTTTACCATAGGGTGTTGGCTGGTGGATACCTCTTTTACTCTAAAATACTCTACATGACTTCAGAAAGACAGCTCATAGACGGGCTTGTGAACGTTACTTATCCAGCAGTGAAAGGTGCAGGCAGTGTCCTTAGACAGCTTCAAGGAGGCAAGCTAAACCTCTATGCCTTCTTTATAGCCCTTGGCTTTTCCTTGCTTCTTCTTATAACAATCCTATGGAGGTAAAAGATGGAAAACCTTCTGAGCCTTGCCATATTCCTGCCCTTATTGGGTTCTTTACTGGTTGCCATAGTGAGGAAGGAGAAGTTCTCAAAGTTCCTTTCTCTGGGCATTTCCTCTGTAGTCTTTCTCATAGTGTTATATCTATTTCTCAACTTTGACTGGTCCGCCCAAGGCTTTCAGTATAGGACAAAGGTGGACTGGATTCCTTCTCTTGGTATCTCCTACCATGTGGGTGTGGATGGCATGGCCATATCCTTGCTTTTGATGACCTCTTTGGTCTTTGTGGTGGCCTTTCTGTGGTCTTTGAAGGTAGAGGACAGGCCCAACCTCTACTTTGCCCTGTTTCTTGCCCTTGAGACCGCCTGTTTGGGTGTCTTCTCCGCCTTGGACTTTTTCCTCTTTTACCTCTTCTGGGAGGGTATGCTCATCCCCATGTATTTCATCATAGGTCTGTGGGGACACGACAGGAAGGTCTACGCCGCAAACAAGTTCTTTGTATATACCTTCTTCGGTAGTATTTTCCTCCTCCTTGGGCTTGCCAGCATAGTGGTCTACGGCTACATAATGACTGGAAAGCTCTCCTTTGACTATCTGTTCCATCTTAGCTTTTCCTATCCTATGATCTTGCAAACCGCCGCCTTCCTGCTTTTTGGGCTTGGCTTTGCGGTAAAGATTCCCATGTGGCCCGTGCATACATGGCTTCCGGACGCCCACGTGGAGGCTCCCACTGCTGGCTCTGTGGTGCTAGCAGCAGTTCTTCTCAAGATGGGTACCTTTGGCTTTGTGCGATACTCCTTGCCCCTCTTCCCCGATGCGAGCAAATACTTCATACCCCTTATCTTCTTCCTGAGCGTGGTTGCCATTATATACACAGCCATGATGGCCATAGCCCAGACGCATATAAAGAGGCTTATTGCTTACTCTTCCATAAGCCACATGGGGGTGGTAACCCTTGGCACCTTTGCCATGGACCTAAACGCCCTCAATGGTGCCATATACATGATGGTAGCCCACGGGCTCTCTTCTGCAGCCCTATTTATGTCCGCAGGCTTTATCTATGACCGGGTGCACTCTTATCATATGGATGACCTTGGAGGGCTTGCCCGCTATGTGCCAAAGCTGGCAGTGCTTTTTATGATCTCTGGGCTTGCGGGCATAGGCTTTCCTGGGCTTGCAGGCTTCGTGGCAGAGTTTCTTGTGTTCCTTGGCACTTACAAAAACTTCCCCGTTTGGTCCTTCATAGCGGGTGTGGGCGTGGTACTATCCGCTGCATATTTCCTCTACATGTATAAGAGGGTCATGTTTGAAGAGGAGACCATATCCGAATACAGGTTGGAAAAGTGGAGACATTTAAAGGACCTGGAAGCCCACCACATACTATCTTTCATTCTCATAATAGCTTCTGCTTTCCTGCTTGGGCTTTATCCCTATCCCTTCATCAAGGTTATAGAGCAAACCTCACGATATGTGCTTGGAGGTTGAGTGATGAATTGGAATGTCCTAATTCCCGAGCTTGTGCTTTCTTTGGGGATACTCCTGGTCTTCGTGCTTGACCTTTTCTCTGACAAAAAACACTACAGGGCTCTTAGCATCCTCTCCGCCCTCGTGCCTATCGCATCCCTTATAAGCCTTCTCTTTGTGCAGTATCCGGCGAAAGCCCTCTTTGACCTTTTTGAGGTAAACGCCCTCAACCTGCTTGGAAAGGCTGTCCTTTATATGCTTACAAGCCTTGTGCTTTTTTCCATGCACGACTACTACAAGAAAAAGGACTCCGTTTACACAGAGCTTTCATACCTTCCCCTTCTTTCAACCCTTGGGCTTTCCATACTTGTGTCTTCAAAGAACCTCCTTCTGCTTTTTGTGTCCCTTGAGCTTGCCAGCATAGGCATGTATGTAATGGTCTCCCTCCTGAGGGGTGATGTCCTTTCAAAGGAGGCGGGCTACAAATACCTTATCATAGGCTCTGTAGGCACCTCCATGCTTGCCCTTGGCTCTGTCTTCTACTATGCCAGCACGGGAACCCTTTTTTTCAGAGAATATCGGGATGAGAACAGCCTCTTTATGCTCTCCATGCTCCTCTTGCTGTCCGCCCTTGCCCTAAAGGCTTCTGCAGTGCCTTACCACTTTTGGACACCGGATGCCTACGAGGGTGCACCTACACCTATAACGGGCTACCTGTCCTCTGTGCCAAAGGTTGCCCTTTACTTTCTCCTTGTTCAGCTCCTTGGCTACTTCTACCATCTCAAGCAGTGGCTTGTGCTTGTGGCTCTTCTTTCCCTTCTTTCCATGTTCTACGCCAACTTCGTGGCTTACGCCCAGCGATCCGTCAAGAGGCTATTGGCTTACTCCACCATCGCCCACGCAGGCTATTTTCTTCTTGGTATAAGCACTGTAGACCCTTACCTTCAGAAGGCTCTTCTTTTCTATGTTTCCCTGTATGCCTTCGCAAGCCTTGGTGCTTTTACCCTCCTGTCTGTGCTTGAGAAGAAGCCCGGCTTTTCCCATCATATGTTAGACTACAGGGGGCTTTTCAAGGAACATCCAGTCCTTGCATCCCTCCTTGCCCTATTCCTCTTTGCCTTCATCGGTATACCGCCCATGGCTCTCTTTGTAGGAAAACTGGGCCTCTTTATGGGTCTTGTCAACACCTTGCTTTTACCCCTAGCCCTTGCCTTCGTGGTTGCCAGCATCATATCTGCCGGCTACTACCTGAGGGTTATAGTCTCCATGTTCCTTGAAGAGGGTGAAAAGAGGTTTCCACCCACAAAGGTATCTGGCGGTGAAGCCCTCACATTACTCCTTTGCTCTCTGTTTGTGGTCTTGCTTGGCATATTCCCACACCTGCTCTATGACCTCATAAGGATCTGATGATACTGAAGGTCTTGCCAGTAGGAATTCTCTCTGTTAACTGCTCTTTGTTAGTGGACGAGGAGAGTGGTCAAGCCCTTGTAGTAGACCCGGGGGCGGACGCTCATAAAATAATCAGAGAATTAGAACATTACCAACTTGTAGGTATAGTAGCAACCCATGGACATATAGACCACGTGGGTCAGGTAAGGACTCTAAAGGAGAGATTCAACGCACCTTTCTATCTACACCCTATGGACAGATTTCTGATAAACGACCCCATATGGCAGGGCTTTGAAAGACAGATAGAGGCAAACCTCCCCTGTCCAGAGCCAGACATAGAGCTAAAGGACAAAATGGAGATAAAACTGGGAAACACCACCCTTTGCATAATCCACACCCCCGGACACACTCCTGGTCTTTGCTGTCTCTATGAGGAAAAGAGCAAAATCCTCATAGCAGGAGACCTGCTCTTTAGAGGTGGAGTAGGCAGATGGGACTTACCCGGCGGAGACCTCAACGCACTAAGAAACTCCCTAAGGAGAATCTTTTCAGAGCTTGAGGACGATGTATTGGTAATATGCGGACACTACGAGGAGACTACCATAGGACAGGAAAGAAAGTTCAACCCATACCTAAGACAGCTGTTATAATATTTTTGAGGCTAACTTAGGGGCTAAAAACCCCTTGACATCTTGGCAACTGAATAGGGCTTTTGCTTCTTGAAGTTAAGGGGGTAGTATTCATTCAAGAGGTTTGAAAAGTCCCTCCTCGTCCACTTGCATTATGGCGGTCTTTTCTTTGAGTTTTTCCAGCCCCTCTAACTTTTTGGCTATTAGCTCTCCCATTGAGGTGTTCCTTTTTATGCTCTCTATACGCAGGTTTTCCCAGAGGTCATAAGGTAGAGATATAGTGGTTCTCTTAAACTTTTGCCTTTTCTTTTGCTTACCTCTCATAGGTTATATTTTAATGCCTTTATGCTTTTATGTTTTGGCATAAAGATGCAATGATGCTTTGATGTTTTGATGATAGGTGCTTAAAAACCTTGTTTCTCAATGGTTTAAATTTGACAATACCGCACTCAACCTTGCAGAACCTGCCACTTTTGGCAAACCACCTTCACTTGAGAGGGGTATCCCCTTGACAAAAGGCTTGATATGTCTTATTATTCTTTATGTGGCAAGTTGAGGTTGCTAATCCACCGTGTGGAGTTGAAATTGGGCATTTGGGCAAGAGAATTATGGAAAAACCTTTGGTTGCTAATCCACCGTGTGGAGTTGAAATTAACAGAAACATACCTGCTTATGGCGTTTTTTAGTCCGTTGCTAATCCACCGTGTGGAGTTGAAATCTTGTTCTGGCGGATATTCTTTTGATGTTTTCACCCCCGTTGCTAATCCACCGTGTGGAGTTGAAATCTCTGCTCCGGTAGAGATACCTGAGCTTGAGGTGAGCAAGGTTGCTAATCCACCGTGTGGAGTTGAAATCTTTCTTAACCTTAAGCTCCCAGTCCTCTGGGGGCTGTTGCTAATCCACCGTGTGGAGTTGAAATCTTGCTTTTTAAGCATTTAGAAGTATTAGCTTAATCTCGTTGCTAATCCACCGTGTGGAGTTGAAACTAAAGCTTCTATCCTTTCCCAGACTTTACCATATCCGTTGCTAATCCACCGTGTGGAGTTTAAAATGACATCTTTTTATGCTGGATGTTTAAGTGTTATAATTTACACGATGGAGCAAGAAGTATTTTTGAAGAAGTTTTCTTGGGATGGAGAAGAGGGAAGAGAGGAGCTTTTGATAAGGGCTATGCTATATGCAAATCCTCTTGAAATAGCACCGCTTTTTAGGAAAGAAGAGCTAAGAAGAGTGTTTTTGAATAACCTGCATAGGTTTCGTGGGAAAGACAGGAGCTTTTGGAAGGTGGTTTTAGATGTCTCAGAAGAAGAGCTTAAAAGATATTCAGAAAAAAACTTTAGAGAAAATAGTATCTTTATCCCTTACTGAAGGCTTTTATTTGGCGGGCGGAACTGCGTTGACTATTAGGTATGCTCATAGGCTTTCTGAGGATTTTGACTTTTTCACTTTCCCCTCTCACAACTTTAACGCCAATGTGCTCTTAGAAAAACTCAGGAACACAACAGCAGAAATAGTTTCTATAAGCGACGGGACTCTTATATTCTTTGTAGAAGGGGTCAAGTTTTCCTTTTTCAACTATCCGTATCCTCTCTTGGAAGAACCAGAGCTGTGGAAGGATTTGGGTGTATACATAGCAAAAGACAGAGATATTTTGTGTATGAAGGCTATAGCTATAGCACAGAGAGGAAGTAAAAAGGATTTCTTTGACCTTTGGTATCTCATGAATAGAAACTCAATCAGTCTACATAACTTGCTTGAAGATTTAAAGAAGAAGTATGAAAATTATAACCTCGGAATTTTCCTAAAGTCCTTAACCTACTTTGAAGATGCGGAAAGAGAAAAGAACCCTCATATAGACCCCTTTTGGGAAAATATTAAGAAGTTCATGTCCCTGCTCATTAAATCTGAATATAAGCTCTACGACAATCCCTCTCCATAGGAGTCTCGGATAATTATAACCCATTTTGCGGAGTTAATTTGTTATAATATAACCCATGGGGATGGGAGCAAAGGTGGAGGAAGCTGTCCAGTCCTCTAATGCTAATAACCACTTCGTTTTCTGGGTTCATGGTGGTATTCGTGGCAAAAAGGTAGTGGAATTTGAGTATAGAGGATACAAGGGAGATGAAACTATACAGATAATACCGGGTAAAGTCTTGGAAGACTTCTACAAAAATAGCGTAAAACTCTATGCCTTTGTGCCACACTCTCTATATACAAAAAATTGGGATGAAGAGTATAAACAGATACAGCAGGATATTGAAGAGGTTGAGCTTATTCCTATGCCAAGTTTGGGAAATATAAACGGCTACCACTTTGGCGGGACTTTTGAATACATTAAGTTTTGGATATTCCTTAATCTTCTAAGGGTATATCTCTCAAAGGGCAAAGGTATATATTACTGCGATATCTCTCAGGGGCTAAATGTTTATATGGATGCTCTCAGGGAAGCCTTTAGAAACCTTGTGGTCTTTGATAAACTTATGCATTTTTCAAAAGGTTCTATTGAGGCTAAGCTCTTATATTCAGACCCTATACTTCACGGCGTGGAAACACCAAAGATATACGATGATGTAAACATAGAGGTAAAGGTTTGGTTTGACACACCTATAAAACAGAAACCAGATGAAAGCTTTGCAAGGAAACATTGCTTAGATAAAAGCATAGAGAGGATACTAAAGAACTACTATAGAACCTACAGAGCCATAAAATACAATGCACCGGGTGTAGTTATAACCTTTGGATACGATACTCCAGAGAGAATAAAAGAAGAATTGGAGAAACTCTTGAAGAAATACATAGAGGAGTATGACCCGGGAGAGTTTAAGGAGGATGTGAAAAACTATAAATATACAATACCTGAGGCTATTGGAGAAAAGTTTGCTGTCTTCTACTCTTTGGCACTATACTATCATATATCCAAAAGCCTTCAAACACTTGGTATAAAGCCAGAGGGTAAGAGGGAGTTTACTATAAAGGATATGAAAAAGTTTTGCAAAATTTACCTCTCTTATGGACTGTCTGTAAATGTGGATATGCTTGAGATGGATATGGGAAGGCTCGGGAATGTCCGTGCTGGAACAGATTGGGAAATTTACGGAAGATTAATTAATAACAACTTCAGACCAATTCCTACAGAAGAATTATTAAGAGATGATAGGGCTAAAAGGAACTTTTACGCACATTCTGGTTTGGAAAACAATATTGTGGCTGTCAGAAAGGGCGATAACGGGGAGATTTTATTAAAGTATAGGGAAGAGATGAGAAGTGTAGTGGAGAGATTTCTTTACGATGACCATGTATACGAAAGGGCTTGTGAGGGAGAAGGATGAGAAAGTTAACCTTTGAGCTGGAATTTATTACTCCTGCTTTTATAGGTAATGCACAGAAGCAGGCTGAACTTAGACCTGCCAGCTTTGTGGGGCTTTTGAGATGGTGGTGGAGGGTAATATTGGCAACCTATCTCAATAATAGTGAAGAAATATTTAAATACGAGGCGGAGCTTTTTGGCTCTCAAGAAAAAACTGCTAAGATAATGGTAAGAACAAAAGGTCATGTATCTACCGTTGATATACTAAAGGATAGAAGAGAGCCAATATATATGCTTGGTATGGGGGCAAGAGGGAGAACTTGTATCCCTTCTGGCTCTAAGTTTTATTTGGAGGTAATTTATAGGGAAGTTTCTGAGCAACTTGTAAGAAGTCTTGTAAACCTTGCAATTAACTTTAGTGGTATAGGATACCGGGCGAGAAAAGGCTTTGGAAATATGAAAAGCAAAGAAGAGTCTCTAAGCCTAAGACTCCTAAGTAGAGACTATTGGTCTGAAATACTAAGTAAAGACAAGATTTTCAAAGATATACCTAAAATTGGCTCTGGATTTAATGACCTTCCTAACTTGAATAACCTAAGGGTGCTTAGGTATCAAAGGGCTTTTGATAACTGGGAAGATGCCATAAGATTTCTTGGAAACTTATATAGGAAGGTGAGGCTAAGAGATAGCAGAACCTACGAATACGAAACGGGTATAGCTCAATACATAAGGTCAAATCCTATACCTAAATCTATTGAATTGAAAAACTATGTGTTTGGTCTGCCAATAATGTATCAAAGTAAAAGCCTTGAAAAAAGACAGCAAAACAATAAACCAGTAAGACCTCAAGCTCAATTAAACTGGTCTACTCAAAGAAGGCAAGAGAACGAAGAAAGGAGTGATAGAAGAAGAGGCTCTCCTTTTATCTTTCTTGTAAAGGAAGATGGTTTTTATGTGCTTGCTTTTATGTGCAGATTTCTTCCAGAGGGTGCTAACTTTCTACTTCAAACCAAGGGTAAATACTGGGACATATCAGGGATTAGAAAACCCGGCAGGGAAAACCTTCCCTATTCTGAAGAAAAGTTCCGTAGGGATTTTGAAGATGCGGTTTCAAGATTAAAGAGCGTAGGCTTTGTGGAGGTAAAAGTATGAAACTATGCATCTTCACCTTTTCTCCCGTGCAGAGCTTTATATCTCAATCAAGAAAACTCCTTGACCTTTTTAACTCCAGCTTTTTACTTTCGTATTTTACAGAAAGGCTTATAGAATACATAAGAAATAAGGGATTGGGAGATGTGGTGTATCCTGTTTATGCACCCGGGCTTAAAAGCACAGAGCTTGCGGGGTATCCTAATAGAATAGTGATAAAAAGCACACAAGACCTGTGTGAGAGGCTAAGAGAAGTTTTTAAGAAAACTTGGGAAGATACATACAACCATGTTATACTATCTCTCGGTTTATCCACTGGGGAGCGTCTTCAATTTGAAAAACATGTGGATGGATACTTTGAGAGTTTCTGTGAGTGTCAGGACTTTATAGATAAAAAGCAATGGCTTGAGACTATGGAGTTATGTCAAGTGGAAGATGCGGAGGACTATGGATACACTTACGACCTCGTGGAGAGATTTTTGGGTGCTAAAAAGAGCTTTAGGGCGTATAGGGGTAGGGTGGATGAGGGGATCTACAATGGGGAATTTCCGGATGGTTGCACCCTGTGTGGAGAGCGTCCTGCCCTGGCTATAGATTGGGAGAGCTTAAGAAGGAAAAAGAAACTGCTTTTGTCAAGTGGGGAAAAACTCTGTGGCGTATGTCTTACAAAGAGGTTTGCTATGGAATACTTTAGGGAGGTTGGGAGGTTAAACAAAAAGGGCTTTTCATCCACAAAGGACTTTGCATGGGCTCCTTTCAAAAATAGGCTAATAGAGGATAAGAGGAATGACAGAAATAGGGATGTTATAAGCAGGCTGGAATACTTGGTGGGGCTTGTGCTGGGTAAGGAAAGTATGCCAATAGAGTATATAAGTGCGGATTGGCTTGACCCAAAGGATGTGAGAACTATGATGGAAGAGGCGGAGCAGGGAGATAGAAAGTATTACGAAGAACTGCTTGATTTTCTTGAGGGGGTCTTTTATGACAAGGAGATAACGGGCTATAAAAAGCCAGATAACTCCTACTTTGGTCTCCTTATGATGGACGGGGACAATATGGGTAAATGGCTGGGGTTAAAGAGGGAGCTTAGAAAGGAAAAGCTAAGTGAAGACTTCCATAGGAGATTTTCAGAAGGGCTTTCTGAATATGCCAAAAGTGTCTATCAAAAGGCACAAAAGAAAAAACCTTGTGTGGAGCTTGTGTATGCAGGTGGAGACGACGTGTTGGCGGTAGGCTATCCTACAAGCCTTTTGAGCTTTGCGGAAAATATAAGAGGAGATTTCTCAAAAACTCTTAGGTTAGGAAAGGCTACCACAAGTGCAGGCTTGGTGGTGGGACACGAAAGCGAAAACCTTAGGTTCTTACTTGAGGAGCTAAGGGAGGCGGAAAAACTTGCCAAGCGGGAGGGAAGAGATAGGATATGCATAAGTGTAGTTATGAGAAACTCTCAACCTGTGAGTGTTGTTCTTAAATGGAATGACCTGCAACTTTTCAAGAAGATAACCGAGTATTTCAAAGTCAAGAAGGTAGCTGAGCATTCCAAAGACTCTTTAATCTCTCAAAACATGCCTTATGCCCTCAGAGAGGAGTTGTGGCTTTTCAAAGAGGATGCGGACTCCTATAAGCCTATAGTGGTGTCCTTACTAAAAAGACTTTTTGCCAGAAAGAGTAAGTTGAAAAAAGAAGAAGCTACTGTTTTGATAGAAGATTTAGAAAAGGCTGGGTTTTTGAAAGACCTTAACTCTTTAGAGCATCTCTTTTACATAGCACGCTTTTTCTCCAAGTTGGAGGAAGGGAATGAAGCTGTATGTGTTTGAACCTTACGATGTTTTGAGTTTTGGCGGGCTTAGGCATTTTGCTGGGGGAGAAACCCATGTGCAAAAAAGTGCCTTTCCACCACCTATAATGAGGTTTTTCCACATATTTGAAAGGGTTTACGGAGTTTTTCTGTATAAGGATGGTAAGGTGTATATCCCTTTGCCTGCGGACGTGGTAAAGGAAAGAAAAAAGGAAGACAAGCCTAATATAAAGATACTTAAGCTAAATGAAAGAGGTATTCCTCTCCTTAGGGGTGTTGAAGGTGCATACGAGCAGGCAAGGGAATACTTTATAAGTCTTAAAGACTTTTTTACAAAATATGCGAAGGGTCAAGGGGACTTTTCCATCTGTAGCCTTAGGGACTTTATCCAAAAGGAGCAAAGGGTTGGTATAAGCATAGATAAGGACACAAGAACTGCAAAGGATAGGTTTTTATACTCTCAAGACTTTTTGAGGTTTTCAGAGGGTTCTCGTATTGGGGTTTTGGCGGAGGGTTTAAGAGAGGACATAAGGGATAATAGGGTCTTCCTCGGCGGGGAGAGAAGGGTATCTTACATGCATAGTGAAGACCTTAAGGCTTTTGAAAAGCCCGTATCCATACAAAAGGGAAAGCTCTACAAGTTCTATGCCCTTAGTCATCTCTTTATAGAAGGCGGTCTTAAAGGGGATTTGAAAATAGGAAACTTGAGGTTTGAAGTGCTGTGGTTTTTCAGTGCTGGCATAGAGTATGTTTCTGGCTTTGGAAAGCCCTTTTTGGAGATGATAAAGCCGGGGAGTGTGCTTTTGCTGTCTGCTTTGGATGTGGGTGGGATGGGTTGTTCCATATGTCAGATAGAGTCCGTTCCTACGGTTAACTATAAAAAGAGGATGGGTAAGGATAAGAAAACGCTTTGGAATTTGGAAAACTTTTTGCAAAGAGGATGGAATAGTGGAATACTTTTGGAGGTGGAAGGATGAAAAGAAAAACCTATCTAATTGAGGTTTTAACTCCTCTCCATGTGGGAGCGGGTCAGGGGCTGTCTCACGTAGACCTGCCTATAATGAGAGAAGTTCACACAGGCTTTCCCTTTGTTCCCGGCAGTGCTATAAAAGGTTCTGCAAGGGAGTATGCACTCAGAGAAGTCTGGAAAAGACACCTTGCCAACTCGGGAGTGAAACTCTCTGACTTGGACGAAGAGGTTAGCAAGGGCAAAAAGCTAAAAGAGGATGAGGCAAAAAAGATAAAGGATGACTTGGAATACCTAAGGTCTGTCTTTGGCACTGCTGGAGAGTTAGAAGAGGGAAGTGCGGGAAAGGTGTCCTTTGGTGATGCAAGCATTTTACTCTTTCCTGTGAGGAGCTTAAGCCACATATTCCTGTTGGTTACTTGTCCCTATGTTATAAGCAGGTTTGCGCGCACTGTGGGTATGGATATCCCTCCGCAAAAGGTTGAGGACACAGAAGCCCTCTGCTACTCTATGGAGATAACCATAGACGGACAGGTAGTGCTTGAGGAGTTTGTCTTTAAGGCAAAGGAGGCTGGAGAAGACTTCAAAAAGTTTGTGGACCTTCTTGGAATAGGCTATAAGCATAGGGTGGTGTGTGTGAGCGATACGGTCTTTTCTGAGCTTGTGCAAAACTATACAGAGGTGTAAACCCATGTAAGAATAGACCCAGACAAGGGAACGGTGGCAAGTCGTGCACTTTGGACGAGCGAGTATCTTCCTGCGGAGAGTGTGCTTTTTGTAAACCTTTTC
Source organism: Hydrogenobacter sp. T-8 (assembly GCF_011006175.1). Lineage (NCBI taxonomy): Bacteria > Pseudomonadati > Aquificota > Aquificia > Aquificales > Aquificaceae > Pampinifervens > Pampinifervens florentissimum. Next base: position 319,337 of record NZ_CP048795.1, read on the forward strand.
CTTGATGAGGACATTGAATATTCCTTGCCGGAAGAGATGTGGCTTGGTGGCGATATGACTACGGGTAAGGGTAGGGTAAAGCTAAGGGAGGTGAAAACATGAAGAGCAAACTTCAAGAGATTGCAAGCTTTGCCTATGACTGTGTGAAAGAGGTAGTAGAGGTAAAAGATAAGGACCTTAAAGAAAAGTATTACTCACACGCAAGAGAGCTACCCTCTATGATAGTCCATAACGGACTTTTAACTACCTGTGCCTTTATAAGGTCAAAGAAAAACGATGAAGCTTGGAAGAAGATAGAGGAGCATATTAAGAGATATCTAAAGGAGATAGAAATCAAAGAAAAGGAGGCAGAAGGTAAGCAGGTGGATAGTCTTGTGAAATTTTTCTCGGGGCTTGACCTTAAGGGCTATAGACTATACACAAGAAAGGTCTTGTATTTTGCACAGTGGCTAAAAAGAGTAGCGGAAGGAGAACTAAAGTATGAAGAGCAGGCTGAATAGTTTCTCAGAACTACCTGCTGGCTTTAAGAGGCAACTTAGCGAGCTTCTCTCAAAGGCAAAATCGCCTCATATTGGTCTTGTCTTTTACAAGGTCTTGGTTTCTAAATTTACAGAGGATGAATTAGAAAAAGGCTTAAAGGCTGAGGAGTTTGCAAGAAAGTTGGAGTCTACTTTGAGAGAACTTGAAAACTACTCTCTGGAAACTCCAAAACTTCCCTGCAAAAAGTCCTTTGAGCTAAAGACCGCTTACAGGTTGGCTATAGGTATGGGCTATCCATCCCTTTTGGAAAACGGCTTTCTTTTCCACCATACTTATGGCATTCCTTACATACCGGGAGAAACTCTAAAGGGCTTGACAAGGCATGTGCTTTTGCTTTCCATATACGAAGGGATAAAGGAAAAACTCGCTTCCACACAAGAGCCTCTTAACTATCTTGATAAGTATCTAAGTTCAAAGGAAGAGGAATTCTCAAAAAATAGCCTTACAGAAACCCTTGACAGGACAGAAATAAGCATAATTCTTAGCGACTACAAAATTAGAAAGCCTCATAGGGTTTTTAGGAGGATTTTTGGAACGCAAGAGAAAAGGGGTGAGGTTATATTCCTTGATGCTTTTCCAAAAAAATTTAACCCTCAGGACCTTGAGCTTGATATTATGAACCCTCATTATGCAGGCTACTACACAGAAAAGGGTAAAAACCCACCGGGAGACTGGGAAAGCCCAGTGCCAATAAAGTTTTTAACCTTAAAGAAGGGGACAACCTTTATATTCTGCTTGGACTATGAGCCTCTTGGAGAAGAAGAGCCTGAGCTTTTGGAGCATGCCTATAACCTACTGAGGGTTGGCTTGGAAAACCTCGGGGTGGGTGGAAAGAAGGCTAAGGGTTATGGATGGTTTGAGGCTTAGGGTTGACCTAAGGCTAAGCGACAAATACCTGCCTCTTTTGTTTAGAAATAGGATCATGTCCGCCCTAAAGAGCCTCTTGGGTGAGGAGTATTTTACAGAGAGAAGTCCAAGACCCTTTAGCTTTTTTCTTAGTTTTCAGGGAGAGCTTGACACAAATAGAAATAGATTTTTGCTAAAAGAACCCTACGCAAGACTATACATGAGCTTTTTGGACAAAAAACTTGGAGAAGAGACCGCAGGAAAGTTAATTAGTCTAAGAGACTTTCCAATAGACAAAAACCTAAAGATAAGCGTAAACTCCATAAAGAGCCTAAGGGTAAAGAAAATAGACCAAAGGGCTATCTTTAAAGTGCTTTCTCCTGCAATAATAGAAGACAAGGAAGACAAGCCTATACTGCCATGGGATAAGAACTTTGAAAGGGAATTTAACCTTCTCCATAGAAAGGTCTTTGACTTACTTGGATATAGCTACGAAGATGTGAGTTTGAGGTATCTCTTTTGGAAAAAGGTGGTGATAAAGCATACCCTAAGAGGTTTTAGAAGGGCAAGCGGTAAGAGGGTTATGTATCTCACAGGCTTTGTAGGCAGGTTTGAGCTGAAGGGAAACCCAGAGAGCCTAAGGCTTTTATATCTGAAGGGTTGGGGCGTTAGGACAGGAGAGGGTTTCGGCTTTGTGGATGTGTTATAATATGAGTAGTGGATTTTCGGGGGCTTTTGCTCCCGTGATATCTTGGCAGTTGAATAGGGCGAGGTTCTTGTAAAAACTCCACGGGTTTTTTGGCTTTTGACTTGTTGCAAATGATACTCGTCTCAAAATTTTATGCATAAGACAGAGTTTTTGAGATTTTGTCTACCTTTAGCTTTTGGTTGTTTTACAAGGCTTTTGGAAGTTTTTGAGATTTTCAGTTTTCTTGTGTGCTTCAGAGCAAGATGTATCAACAACTTCGTGTATAAGCCTTGATACTCAAAGGTTGGATGCGTGTTTATGATATTTATCATGTCAAAAGTCAAAAAAGAGCCTATTCTAATCTTTGTCTTTCAAGGACTTTAAAAGTAGGGTTGCACTTTTATCTGACCCGTGGGGAGTTGCAACGATTCGTACTCCACAGTATCATCAGAAACATACATCTTGAAAAGTTGCACTTTTATCTGACCCGTGGGGAGTTGCAACTCTCCAAGCACTGCTCTTATAACATCTCCTGCAGTGTTTTGCCCGTTGCACTTTTATCTGACCCGTGGGGAGTTGCAACACATCCGTTTGGATATTTGTTGCTTGAAACTAGTCTATAGTTGCACTTTTATCTGACCCGTGGGGAGTTGCAACACTAGGCAAGTCTTCTTTTACCAAATACCTGGAGGAGTTGCATTTTTATCTGACCCGTGGGGAGTTGCAACTACTGTTATCCTTTAGATAAAAAGATGTCAGATTTCCAAGACCTTCCTCGTTATATAAATTCATAGCATGAGTTACCCGGATAACCTGAAGATTGGTATAGCTTTTGACACTAATAGTTTAATAAGGTTCAAAGACTGTGATGCTATCATCTATTTTGGAGACGAACCTGAAGAGGTCAATACACCTCTTGTAATTGTCAACCAAGATTATAGGATAAAATTTTGCAACTTCCCAATTATTGACCGTGAAAAAAGTGCAGAATATATAAGAATAACAAGCTACTGGCTACATGAAATATATAAAAAGCCATACGCATATATAGAAAAGAGATTTCACGATCTGCCAACCAAGTTAAATATATTTGAAATTATAAAAAGGAGAAAGAAGTATTTCAATATAGCTATTGCACTCTGCGTACCTATATTCTTCCTATATGAAGGTATTCCTTTAAGTAAACCATTTATTCCCTATGGTTTCTACAACATTAAAGAAAAATTTCCTTTAAGCGTATATAAGTGGATACTTTCTCCATTAGCTTACTTTTTTGCAGTAAGCGAATACAGGGTAGATATGCATGTTGGATTTAGTCTAAAGTCAAAAATGGAGATAGTAAGGAGTTTCCTGTCTTTTCTCTGTTGGGAAGAAACGGAGCTTTACTTTTCCTATGTGGGATTTTTCATGCAATTCTTAAAAAAGAAGCTTGATGTATGGCTATGAAAAACTGGGTTATAGTTTATGATATAAGCGATAACAAAAACAGACTAAAGGTTGCGAGAATTCTAAAAACTGCAGGTTTTCACATACAAAGAAGCACGTTTTATATTACAGATATGGGTAAAAATCAAGTAGAAAAACTTGTTGACAGATTAAGACCGTACTTAAATGAGAAAACAGACAGATTTTTTGTATATCCTGTGGAAGACATGGAGGTTGCTGAAGGTTATTTTATAAAACCTTGGGATATTTTTGTGATATGAGTATACTTGTAATAATTTCAAACGGTTATAGTGTTTACAGAAAAAAGGGAAGGCTTAATATAAAAACAACTAATGGTGAGAATAGCTATCCTGTCTCAAGACTTTCAAGCTTATTTTTGGTAGGAGGTGGAACTATAACCACTGAAGCGATAGGAATGCTCTCCAGTGCTGGGGTGAGTCTCTGTCTTATGTCAAAAAATTTCAGGATTAAGGGCATTTTCATTCCAGAGGAGAATATTGGTTCTATAGTGGAAAGGAGAATCCAGCAATACACACTGTGGAAAAGTTCAAGACTTGAGGTAGCAAAAAAGATAGTTAGCTTGAAAATTGAGAGAATACAGCAAGAGTTTAAAACGGATTTGAACCATTATCTGGCTCTTGTAGATAAGGTTCAAAGCATTTCAGAGCTTATGGGATACGAAGGGCTTGTATCTAAAATTATGTTTGATATACTATCAAAAAGTGTGCCTATTTTTAAAGAAAGAAGTTATAGACCACCTACAGACCCAGTAAACGCAGTGTTGAGCTTTGTGTATACTCTTAGCTACCAAAAGGCTAAAGCTATCCTACTATCTCTTAGTTTTGACCCATATCTTTCCTTTTTACACAATGGAAGAGGTAAACATGCAGGCTTTGCTTCAGACCTTATAGAACCTGTAAGACCCATACTAACAAGGTTTGTTATGAAACTATTCATAGAAAACAAACTAAAGGAAGGATACTTTTCAAAGAATGGGAATAAACACATAATGAGTAAGGAAGCCCTTAATATCCTAATTGAAGAATACACAGATGTCTTGCGGGAAATTATAGAAAAAATGTACAAAGACCTATTTAAAATCCTTAAGCTTGAGTACCATAATGAGACTTGTGATTTATGACTATACCTCGGAAAAGATAAGGGGGAAAGTAAGAAAATCTCTCAAAAAGAAAGGTTCACATGTTCAGCTCAGCGTGTTTGAAACGGGAGAAGACCTAAGTTCTATAAAGGAAAAAGTAATCAAGGAAAACAGTCTCAACTTCCGTCTCGTGGTTTTCAGGCTAAGAAGAAACGCAGAGGTTATAAAGATAGGGAGAGCTTTTGATGGCAGTGATGAAAAAATCCTATAAAAACCAGCGAAGTTAATGTAAAATAACACTCATGACCTTCCAAGAGATTATCATGACCTTGCATCGCTTTTGGGCAGAGAAGGGCTGTGCGATTTGGCAACCCTATGATATAGAGACGGGTGCGGGAACTATGAACCCTGCCACCTTTCTCAAGGTGCTTGGCAGAAAGCCATGGAACGTGGCGTATGTGGAGCCTTCAAGGAGACCAAAGGATGGACGCTATGGCGAAAACCCTAACAGACTTCAGCACTACTTTCAGTTTCAAGTTATCCTAAAGCCTGCACCAGACAACCCTCAGGAGATATACTTGGATAGCCTAAGGGCACTTGGTATAAACCCAGAGGAGCACGATATTCGCTTTGTAGAAGATGACTGGGAGTCTCCTACTTTGGGTGCTTGGGGTCTTGGGTGGGAGGTGTGGCTGGACGGTATGGAAATAACTCAGTTTACCTACTTCCAGCAGGCGGGTGGGCTTGACCTTGAGGAGATATCGGTGGAGATAACCTACGGGCTTGAGAGGATTGCCATGTATCTTCAAGATGTGGACAGTGTGTTTGATATAAAGTGGAACGAGTGGCTCACCTACGGAGAGGTCTTTAAGCCTGCGGAATACCAGTGGAGCGTATACAACTTTGAAAAGTCAGACCCAAAGGTGCTTTTTGAACTATATGAAATATACGAAAAGGAGACCAAAAGGCTTCTTGAGGAGGGGCTTGTGCTTCCTGCCTATGACCATCTTCTTAAATGTTCTCATACCTTTAACCTCCTTGACGCAAGGGGTGTTATCTCTGTCCAAGAAAGGGCAAGATATATAAGAAGGATGAACGCCTTAGCCCAAAGGGTGGCAAAGCTATACCTTGAAACCATGACATGAAAGTTATTCCTTACGGCGGTGCAAAGACGGTAACTGGTAGCTGTTTCTATGTGGAGGCAAGGGGTCTAAAACTTCTTATAGACTGTGGAATGTTTCAAGGTCTTGAGGAAAGGAAAAACCGCGAACCCTTTCCCTTTGACCCAAAGGAAATAGACTATCTTGTGCTTACACATGCTCATATAGACCATTGTGGAAGGATACCGCTCCTTGTGAGAGAAGGCTTTAAAGGTAAGATAATCTCCACAGAGCCTACCGCCAAGTTAGCCAGACTTATGCTCCTTGATGCCAGCAAGGTTATGTATGAAAACTACAAAACCGCCCTAAAAAAGCTTCAAAGGACTGGGAAAGTGCCAGAACCACCACTCTATGAAGAATACGATGTGTTAGAGGCTATGGAGCTTTTCAAAATAAGGCTTGCCTACGGGCAAGAGTATAGGCTATCTAAGGGTATAAGCCTAAAACTCAGAGATTCTGGACATATTCTTGGTTCTGCCTTTGTGGAGCTTGAAGTATACGAGGACAAAAGGCACAAGAGAATAATCTTTTCTGGAGACCTTGGAAACAAAAACAAGCCCATAGTCCACGACCCAGATACACCTTCTCTTGCGGACTACGTCTTTATAGAAAGCACCTACGGAGACAGAAATCATAAAGGCTTTGAAGAATCAAAGGAAGAGCTACTTGATGCCATAAGGTACGCTATAGGAAAAGGTGGAAATGTGATAATTCCCTCTTACGCCCTTGAGAGAGCCCAAGAAATACTCTATGTGCTAAGGGAGTTTTACGAACAAGGCAGGCTTCCAAGGTGTGAAATCTTCCTTGACAGCCCATTAGCCATAAGCATAACAAAGCTCTTTACATCCCATCCAGAGTTTTACGACAGAGAAACCTACAGGGTCTTTTTGGAGAGAAATCCCTTTGAACTTCCCAACCTCCATTACACAAAGGAAGTGGAAGAATCAAAAGCCATAAACTCCATAAGCTCTGGTGCAATAATAATCGCAGGCTCTGGTATGCTTAACGGCGGAAGAGTGCTTCATCATCTTAAATACAACCTTTGGCGTGAAGAATGTGCCATCGTTTTTGTAGGTTATCAGCCTCGTGGAACCTTAGGAAGAAAGATAATAGAGGGTGCGGAAAGTGTAAGGATATTTGGAGAGGAGATAGCGGTTAGAGCAAAGGTTTTTACCATAAACGGCTTTTCTTCCCATGCGGACCAGCAGGGTCTTATTGAGTGGCTCTCTTACACCTCAAAGCCCAAGAGAGTGTTTTTAGTGCATGGAGAAGAGGAGAAAATGAAGGTCTTTAGCAAGGAAATAAAGGAAAAGTTGGGTTTTGAATCTCACATACCAGATTTTGGAGAAAACCTTGAGCTTTAGTCAAGCACCCTCACCGCTACTATAGATTTATATAAGTTTCTCAACCCGTCTCTTTCAAGGAGGTTTTTATAGATGCTGTTTACATGCCATTGAGACCCATCCTCCCTTCTTAGTTTATGAACCGCATGGTAGATAACTGGCTGACCTTCCTCAAAACCCCCGTATATCATTACATGACCTCTCATAAAAAGAAGCGTCCTAAAGGGTGGCAGGGCTCTGAGAGTTTCTTTAAACTCTTCGTAGCTACCAAAACCCTCCGCTACAAGCCTGCCTATCTGTGCCTGCTGAGAGGAGTTTCTTGGAAGCTCAAGTCCATATATGGCATAAAGGCTTTGCACCAAGGAAGAGCAATCCCACCTTCCCTCCTTTCCACCCCAATCGTAAGGTGTGCCAAGAAGACTGTCTAATATGGACTTAGTCCTTTTTTCGTTAAAGGCTATATAGCCTTCCTCAAGACCCTCTGTCCTTTTTATCCATACCCTCCTCTTGTCTGGAAGGACTACCTTGTAGATGTCTCCCTTCTTCTCTTCGTAGTAGACCTTTGAACCAAGTCCAAAGACAGTGCTATCTACCTTTACGCTTCCCTTGGTTACCACCAAAAAGGGCAGGCTCATAACTTTGAGAAGCTCATTTCTTTCCACAAAAACCACATCCTCTCTCCTTACCCAGCCTCTCATATAGGGTGCATGCGCGTATAACCACTTTCCACTCTTTGAGCTATGAAGTATAACCAAAGGAGTATGAGGCTCAAGAAGCGTATACTGGTTGTAGTCTATTCTTGGGTTTCCCTTATGAACCACCGCATCGCTCGGATACATACGCATATTGGTCCTTCTTAGGGTCCAGCCATACCCCACAGAAACCTCCTCTGGTATGGCAGAGAGGTTAGCCTCCTCCATAAAACTCTCAAGGTCCTTTTCTGTAAAAAACCTCTCTCCTATGAAAAGCCTGCCCTCTGGAAGCCTGTCCTGAGTCATCCAATCTCTTATCTGTTCTCCTCTTAGCCTTTGTGGAAACTCTTCTATTCTTTTCATGTATTCTATAAGTCTGTAGGACTGCTCGTTTATTTCTGCTTTATCAAAGGCAAAGGAAAGGTTAAGAAGGACAAGAAGTATGAGAAGTCTCACACTTGCCTCCTAAAGCCTCCTTTAAAAACCTCTTCTATCCAGCCAAAGCATATACGATAATTCTCTTCAACTCTTTTCTCAAGTTTTTGGAGAAACCTCAAAAGCTCTTCCCTTTCCTCTTTGCTCATTTTTGGGATGCTTTTCATGATATTTTCCAACTCCTCCCTTAAGGCTTCTGGCTTAAAAGGGTCAAGAGAAAGCCTTTCTAACTCTTTGAGTTTTTCCTTAAGGTTTTCCACAGTTATGTATTATAATGAAGGTCATGAGAAAATGCGTATTAGGACTTGGTGTAATTCTGTCAGTGGTTGCCTTTTCACCCGCTCAGCAGGTTAATCCCTTTCTCGTGCCAGAAAGGGCAAACTCACGCATAAATGCTAGCGTCCAAATAGCCAGGCTACTAAAAGACATGGGTTATAACCGCATTGCAGTGGTCTACATGGAAACCTCAGACCTGTGTGCTCTCTTTTCTGCTTCTTTGGTAGCTTCCTTGAGGACTTTGGGTGTGGAAGCCTACTATGTAAAGGGTGGAGAGGGTCTTGAGGATAGGCTCAAACTGCTTCAGCCCTTTCATGTTTACATGGCTTATTTTGGAGAAAGACCTCACGAAGAGGTGCAAAGCCAGTTTAACCAGGACCTAAAGAGGGTGCTAAAATATCAGGAAAAACCAAGCCTTGTGCTTCAACCCTCCCTTTTGGGTTTAGGTTTTGTAAGTGGTATACTCGCAGATGAAACCTTGTCCTACAGCTTGGAAAACCATCCTATGCTTAGCTTTGTCTTTGAGGAGGGAAGGGTAAAACCTGCGAGGGTGGTTATAAAGGACTTTGAAGTAAAAGTTTCTGTGCAAGAGCCAAAGGCACCACAAAAACAACAACCAACCAGACAGAGGAGAAAGTGAGGCTCTTTGCCCTTTTGCTCTTTATAGCCTTTACCTTCTCACAGGAGAAACTTTTCCACCTAATGGGGACATACGCCCTTATTGAACTTCCTCAAGGTAAAGAGTATGAAGCCTATAGATACATGAGAAGCCTTGAGGAGAAGCTCTCTGACTACTTGGAAGGCTCTGAGGTCTCTCAGATAAACCAAAAGGCTGGCAAGGGTTGTGTGGAAGTCTCTGAAGAGACCCTTGAGGTCATAAAAAAGTCCCTTGAGGTATCAAGGTGGACAGGGGGTGCTTTTGACATAACAGTGGGAAGCTACACTATAAACTACAAAAGGAAGGGTATGCTAAAGGAGGAGGAAGCCAAAAGGCTTATAGACTACAGGAAGGTGAGGATAGAAGGAAATAGGGTATGTCTTTTGGAAGAGGGTATGGCTATAGACCTTGGGGGTGTTGGCAAGGGTTATGCGGTGCAGAAGGCTTATGAGATGTTGAAAACGGACTGGGGCTTTTTGTCCATAGCGGGCGACTTGAAGGTCTGGGGACACAAAAGACGCCTTGCGGTCTTTAATCCTATAAACAACAAAATACTCGCAGAAGGCTATAATGCAAAAGACCTGTGCCTTTCAACGGGTGGAAACTATCTAAGAAGGCACATTCTGGGTAGGGAAAATAACCTGCTCCAAGCGACAGTTGCCTATGGAGATTGCACCATTAACGATGCAATAGAGACTGCTCTTTTGGCTATGGATGACCAAAGCAGGGAGAAGTTTCTTAGGGAAAATCCACACATAGGTGTTTTGCTTCTGTTTAAGGATGGGAGCATATACATAAACAAGGCTTTTATGGAGTATTTTGAAGGGCTTAAGATATATCCAACAGCTCCCTAAAAAGCTCCACATACTTGTCTACAGTGCTTTTTATTGAGTATTGACTTGCGGTTTGAAGTGCCTTTGTGGAAATTTTTCTGTATTCCTCTTCTGAAAGGCTTAGAGCACGGGACATCTTTTGCGTTAAGCCCTCAAGGTCTCCCACCTGCACTGCAAGACCGTTCTCACCATCCACAAGATAGTCCCTTATGCCACCTGCAAGGGTGGATATTACCACCTTTTGGCAAGCCATAGCCTGAAGCACCGCCCCTGCTATACCCTCAAAGTAAGAGGAAAAGACAAAGTAGTCCGCCATATTCAAAAGCTCTGGCACGTCTTCCCTAAAGCCAAGACCTATTAATCTACCTTCAAGACCATACCTTTTTGCGTATTCTGGTGCATGCCTGTCCGTTTCAAGTCCTACGAGGATAAGAAGGCAGTCCACACACTCAAGCCTTGAGAAAGCCTTTATAAGAAGAGGTTGACCCTTATGCTCTGGGTTCCAGTTGGCTACATTTATGAAAACCCTCTTGCTTGGCTCTATGCCTAACTCCTTTCTTTTCTGTAGTGCCTTCTCCCTTCCCAAGGGTCTGAACCTCTCAAGGTCAAGCCCGCTGGGTATATACACAAGCCTTTCTGGAAAGAAGTTTTCCTCTTTTAGCCTTTCAAAGGTTGTCTTGTCCACCACCACTATCCTGTCCGCCACAGCGTATTTGAAGGTTTTTGATAGGAAGTTTGAGCTTTTGCCTGTTCTTTTGTAGGCTATTATTTTAGGCTTTTTTCTCAAAAAGGATATGGCTACCCTTACAAAGTCAAGGGCATGAGGAGAATTGGCTATCACTATATCAAAGCCCTCTTTTAGCACCCTCCAAAGCCTGTAGTAATTGGCAGGATTAAACCTGGAGAGCTTGTTGTGGTTTTCAAAAAGATGAAACTTAACTCCAAAGTCTCTTAGCTTTTCTCTCATGAGCTCATACTGAAAGGAAAGAGCCATGTGGACTTGAAAGCCTCTAAGAGATAGCTCTCTTGTTATAAGGTATGTTTGCTCCTTTGTCCCTCCCCAGCCAATACCATCCACAACCTGAAGCACCCTAAGCATTGTTGGATTCTTTCTTTTTTACCACCAAGGAAGCGACCACCGACAAGAAAATGGCACTGCCAATAAGAAGCAAAGAAACCTCCACAGGTATCTTGTAAAACTCCGATAGGAGCATCTTTACACCTATAAAACCCAGTATAAAGGAAAGCCCATAGTGCAGGTAGTGAAAGAGAGGCAAAACCCCCGCAGCGGCGAAGTATAGAGACCTAAGCCCCAATATGGCAAAAATGTTAGAAGTGTATACCACAAATGGGTCTTTGGAAATGGCAAGAATTGCAGGAACAGAGTCTATGGCAAACATTATGTCTGAACTCTCTACAAACACAAGAGCCAAGAACATGGGCGTGGCGTAAAGCCTTCCACCTTCTTTTATAAAAAACCTTCCATCACCATTATGAGGTTTTAGAGGAATAAGCCTTTTGGCTATCCTATAGACAAGGGTCTGCTCTGGATGGAACTCCTTTTCCTCCGTGGTAAGGAGCTTTATGGCAGAAACTATAAGGATTACGCCAAAGATATAAACAACCCAATGGAAGTGTTTTATAAGCTCAAGCCCAGCAAAAATAAATATTGCCCTAAAGACTATGGCACCTAACACTCCCCAGAAAAGCACCTTGTGCCTGTATTCCTCTGGGACCTTAAAGTAGGAAAATATGAGGATAAACACAAATATGTTGTCAAGGCTCAAGGCTTTTTCAAGCAGGTATCCCGTAAAGTATTCCACAGCCCTATCGTAGCCTCTATCAAAATAGACAAAAACACCAAAGGCAAGACCCAAAGCTATCCAAAAAGCAGATAAAAGGAGTGCCTCTTTTAGAGAAATCTTGTGAGGGTTTCTATGAAACACAAAAAGGTCAAGAAAAAGGGCAGTAAAAACTACTGCACCAAAGATAAGCCACTCTAACTCCATGTATGCATATTATAAACTCAAGCTAAGCTCTTCTTTATAAAGTCTATGACCTTAACTGGTATAGGGTCTTGTCCATATATATCTGCCAAGTATAGGCTCACCCAGTCTCCAAGATAGGTAAGGTATAGAAGTCTCTCTATTAAACTTTCTCCTTTTCCAGAGAGAACCTTCAAAAGCACGCCAAGGTCTTCAAAGACCTGACGAGTTATATCCACTCTTTTTAGAATTCTCTCGTGGTCCTGTGGGTCATAAAGCAAGACAAAACCGCATAGGTTTCTTATTTGAGGGTTGTCCAAGCCTACCACCTCGTTGTGGTGCATTTCAGGCAAAATGGCATTGTAGCAAAGGGTTTTTGAGTTTTCGTTTATCTGGGTCTTCCACCTAAAGGCTACAGGCTCTGTAAGAGGCGTGCCATAAACCACTGGCAGGTAGGTAAACATATTTTTGGCAAGCTCTTGGGCGGTCTTTTTTATTTCCTCCTTATTGGTCTCTAAGTGCTCTCTTACACGCTCCACAGAGCCATCCATTCCAAAAAGGCACAAAAGGGCAGAAAGCATAAAGCCAAGTGCATATCTGGGTGGATATCCTTCTGGAAGTGGGATATGCACAAGTCCTTCTCTGTTTGCTATTTCCCTTAGTTTCCCTCCAGAGCTAACGCAAACTGGCTTTAGACCCCTTTGGAGTGCCTCCTCAAGGACGCTTATGGTCTCTTCTGTGTTTCCACTGTAGCTGGTGCAAACCAAAAGCCAGTTATCTTTTACAAAGGCTGGCAGGTCATAGCCTCTTATGGAAAGCACAGGCTTTTCCGCAGAGAGAAACAACTTCATAAAGTCTCCCACAATCCCAGAACCACCCATACCACTAAAGACCACACCCGCATAGCCTTCAAGAGAAATAGGCTGGCACTCTATTTTGCTAAACTGCTTGGGAAAATCCTCTGCCATAAGGTAAGCATCCATACCACCCCTCCTCTACGAAATTTTAAAACTAAATCTCCAGTATTACTTGCTTTCCACCCTCTACCTTGAGTTTTGGTGTATGCCTTAAGAGGTTTATGGAAAACTCAAGGTTGTCGTAGAGGGTTATGGAGTAATTATCCCAAAAGACGCATGTCCCTGCAAGGCAGAAATAGCCTCCACTTGTAGGTGCTATCTGCTCCGCTATTAAGAGGGTATAGTGTCCCATATTAGACTGGGCAGTGTCTTCCGCACGCACCACCACCTTTATGTCTGGCATGAGAGGTTTTATAGAGGCACTGCAGGCGAGCATAATCTTGTTTACATTGACCTCGTTCTTCTCGTTTTTGTTATACCTTCTTATCTTTGAAGTGACCAAAAAGTATTTGTCTCCTTGGTGGTTGTTTACCTCGTCTATAACCTCATCTGGGTTTAGCTCCATGCCAAACCTTCTGGCAAGAGTGTTGCAGGTGTCCGCTATGTGGTCTTCGTTTTTGTAATAGCCAAGGAGAATGACCTTTTTACCCTCCTCCCAGACCCACCTTTCCACGTCTTGGACTTCCTTCTCTGTGAAAGGAATCTCGGGGTAGTTAAATACTATGGTGTGGTATTCCTTGAGTTTTTCCCAGTTGTCCACCTCGTGGACTATTAGCCCTCTCTTTTCCGCTTCTCTTTGAAGTATGGAAAAGTAGTAGTAGTCCGTTATGGTAAACTCTTGATGGGTGATGCTCCAAGCAACCTTTGTCTGCATGCTTTACATTATACCACAGGCTTTAAAAAGGCGGTATGTATGCTCTTTCTACCAGCTTTGAACTCCACAAGAGCCTTGGAGTCCTCAATGGCAAGTATAACTCCCTCACCAAAGATTTCATGCAAGACCCTATCACCCACCTTGAAGTCCTTCAAGCTCTTTAGCTCTGGCATGTAGGTGGTCTTCTTCTTTGCAAAGGCGGAAAGGTCAAGAAGCTCCTTAGGAATTAAAGAAAGAAACCTGCTTGGCTTGGAGTTTCTTGTGTAGGTCATAAAGAGAAGCTCCTTAGCCCTGGTTATAGCCACATAGAAAAGCCTTAGCTCCTCTTCCATCTCCTCTTGGCTTTCCTTTGCCTTTTCGTGTGGCAGTATGCCCTCCTCCAACCTTGGCAGGAAAACCACATCAAACTCAAGCCCCTTACTGGCATGTATAGTGCTTATCTTAACAGCACCCTCCTCCTCTTCCCTTTCTGTGAGAAAGTCCACCTCCTCAAGCACATCCACAAGACGGTATCCTTCGGAGTGCTTTTGCCTTAGGTATCTCAAAAGCTCTTTAACATTTTCTTCCCTTTCTTCCGCATCCTTGTAGCTTTCCCTTAGATAATCCCAGAAGTCTATCTCCCTCAAGAAGTCCTCTATAGCCTGAGGATAGTCCTCAAGTCTTTTGTAGAGCCTTGAAAGTTTCTGTAAAAAGCCATAAAGCTCCACCGCCTTTGCCTGTGGTAGGCTTTTTAAGATAGCCTGAGAGCCCGCAAGACAATTGCCCCTTCCTGCCTGAAGTATATGCTCCAAAGTTTTTTCTCCTATACCCCTTGTGGCAACCTCCAAAGCCCTTGAGAAGCTAACCGCATCGTAAGGATTGGTAAGAACTCGGAAAAAGCTAAGCACATCCTTTATTTCCGCCCTTTCAAAAAACCTTATGGCACCCACTATTTTGTAAAGAATTCTCATCCCAGCAAGGGCTCTTTCAAAGGGTTCTGTTATGTATCCCACCCTCACGAGTATGGCTATTTGATGAGGCTTATAGCTCTGGAGTAGCTCCTTGACCTTGGTGGCTATCCAAACCGCCTCTTCCTCTTCCCTTTCAAAGCGTCTAACAGTTGGCTTTTGACCACCTTCCTTTACAGGTCTAAGGGTAGGTATTAGGCTCTTCCATTCTGCATTAGAGGCGGATAGCACTGCGTTTGCAATATGTATTATGTAAGGTCTTGACCTGTAGTTGTATTCAAGCTTTATCACATCTGGGTTAAAGTCTTCCTTAAAGCGAAGTATATTGTCCGGTCTTGCATAACGCCATTCGTATATGCACTGGTTTGGGTCTCCCACCACACAAACATTTTCTCTTGCCAAAAGTTTCAAAATCTCATACTGGACTGTGTTCGTATCTTGAAACTCGTCCACAAGCACAAAGTCAAAGTTTTCTCTTATGCTTTGGTTTTTAAGGAGTAGCTCTCTTGTATATAGCATCAAGGTGCTAAAATCTAAAAGGTTCATACTTTTTAAAGCCTTCAAATACTCCTGCAAAGCATATTCAAGTTTTTCATCATAGGGTTCTCTTAGGTTTTCAAACCTTTCTGAAAGATAATTTTTTAAGGTCTCTGGTTTTGTGTTTATGGACTGCGAGAGCTTTTTTATTATCTGGTTTCTATCTCCTTCAGAAAGTATGCTAAAGTTGGTGCTTATCCCCACTTGCTTACCCTTTGCCCTCAAAAGCCTCAAAGCCACAGAGTGAAAAGTGCCAGCCCATGGTAGGTCTACGCCCGCTACCCTCTTTACCCTATCCCTTATCTCCTTACCCGCCTTGTTGGTAAAGGTAATGGCTAAGAGCCTCTCCGGTGCTATGCCCTTTTCCCTTATGAGAAACTCCACCTTGTGGGCGAGGGTTTTGGTCTTTCCAGAGCCAGCACCCGCTATAATAAGCAGAGGCTTGCCAAAGTGCTTTACCGCTCTTTCTTGAGAAGGGTTTAAGCCTTCCATGGCTTAGGTTTTAAGATTATAAAGCTAAGAGAGTAAGCAAGTTCATACTGACCTACTGTATAATAGAATTTACTATGCGTAGAAAAGGAACAAGAGAAAAAATTCTTGATGCTTCTCTGAAGCTATTCTCTGAAAAGGGTATAAGAGAAACCACCATAAAGGATATAGCGAGGGGAGTTGGTATAACAGAGGGAGCCATATACAGACACTTCAAGAGTAAGGATGAGATAGTTCTTGGTCTTTTTGGTTTATACTCGGAGGAATTCTACAACAGGCTCTTGTCTGGTGTAAGGTCTCCCATAAGCTACAAGGAAAAGTTTTACCTGACAGTTCATAACTTTCTGAGTTTTTGTTTTGAAAACCCTTCCGCCTTTAAATACCTTGACCTCTTTCATTACCTTAGAGCTCAGGATGTGAAAAATTTTAGTCCCCTTCCTAAGGACGCAATTCTTGAGCTTATAGAGGAAGGTATAAAGGCAGGTTTTGTAAATATAGAAAAAGAATACGCCCTTGCGGTCTTTGTAGGAACCCTTGAAAGGGTTTTCTTGCTTGTGGAGGCTGGGCTTTTAGATAGAAAGGAGGGTCTTGAAGAGGAAATAGCGGGAATAATATGGAAGGCTGTGAGTTAAAATTCTCCTTAGGAGGGTAACATGAAGTATTTCCTTTCAGAAAGTCAGATACCAAAAAGATGGTTTAACATAGTTCCCTACCTTCCAAAACCCCTTGACCCACCCCTTGACCCCCAAACTGGTCAACCTGTTAGCCCAGACAAGCTCCTCGCCATATTCCCAGAGCCTATAGTGGAGCAAGAGGTTTCAGACAAGGAATGGATAGATATTCCAGAAGAGGTGCTAAAAATATACAGCCTTTGGAGACCTACTCCCCTTCACAGGGCAAAAAACCTTGAAGAATACTTAGGCACACCTGCAAAGATCTTCTACAAAAACGAGAGCGTCTCCCCTCCTGGAAGCCACAAGCCAAACACCGCGGTTGCACAAGCATACTACAACAAGATATCAGGTGTGAAAAGGCTTACCACAGAAACGGGAGCAGGTCAGTGGGGAAGCTCTCTTTCCTTCGCTACCCAGTTCTTTGGGCTTGAATGCGAGGTTTTCATGGTAAGAGTGAGCTATAACCAAAAACCTTTTAGAAGGATACTTATGGAAACTTGGGGTGGCAAGGTGGTTCCCTCCCCAAGCCCCCTTACGCAGTCAGGAAGGAAGTTTTACGACGAAAACCCAGAACACCCAGGAAGCCTTGGCATCGCCATAAGCGAAGCCATAGAGAGAGCCGTCTTTACCCCAGACACCAAATATTCCCTCGGAAGCGTCCTAAACCATGTTTTACTTCACCAGACAGTTATTGGGCTTGAGGCAAAGCTACAGATGGAAATGGCAGGATACTATCCAGACTATGTGATAGGTTGTATAGGTGGTGGAAGTAGCTTTGCAGGCATAGCCTTCCCCTTTTTGAAGGATAAACTAACAGGAGAGAAACCAAACCTTGAAGTGATAGCGGTTGAGCCCAAAGCCTGCCCAACCCTCACAGAAGGAGAATATAAATACGATTATGGAGACACGGTTGGGCTTACGCCCCTTATAAAGATGTATACCCTTGGGCATGATTTTGTCCCTCCACCCATACATGCGGGTGGCTTGCGTTATCATGGTGATGCACCACTTGTCTGCCTCTTGTATCATGAAGGCTTTGTCTCCGCATCCGCCTACAAACAAAGAGAAGTCTTTGAATCCGCTGTTATCTTCGCAAGGACAGAGGGTATAGTGCCTGCTCCAGAGTCCGCTCACGCCATAAAGAAAGCGATAGACATAGCCCTTGAGTGCAAGAAGACTGGAGAAGAGAAGGTTATCCTCTTTAACCTCTCAGGACACGGATACTTTGACCTAAACGCTTACTATATGTATCTAAAGGGAGAGCTTCCAGATACTTAAAAACCCCGCACCCGAGACTGCAGGTCTACCGTTGCTCCCTTTCGGGCCTGGCGGGGTTCAACCCTGTCCCGTTGCGGGGCTATTTATAATTATATCCTCGTTTACGCATTTTGCCCACTCCTGCATGATGCTTATAGCCCTCTCCGCCAAAAGCCTTTTCCTCTCCTGTTTATCCTTTACCCTTTTCTCTAAGGGTGGCAAAAGTCCAAGCACAGGGGACATGGGTTGAAGCGTCCCTTCCTTACTGGTTATATACCTCACAAGAGAACCCAGCATGGTCTCCTCTGGTGGGACAACCAAGGGTTTACCCTTCATAAGCCTTCCTGCGTTTATACCGGCTAACAGACCAGTGCCTGCGGATGCGGAGTATCCTTCCACGCCTGTTATCTGTCCAGCAAAAAAGATATTCTCATACTTCCTCATATTCAAAAAGGGCGTGAGAATCCTGTTTGACTGTATAAAGGTGTTTCTGTGCATAGAGCCAAGTTTTACAAAGACCGCATTTCTAAGACAGGGTATTAGTCTAAGAACTCTTTTTTGTTCTGAGTAAGTCATGCGTGTCTGAAAGCCTACAAGGGAAAGCAGGGTGCCTTCCTTGTTTTCTTTTCTTAACTGGACCACGGCGAAGGGCTCTTTGCCCGTTTTGGGGTCCACCAGTCCCACAGGCTTCATAGGTCCAAAGAGAAGAGTTTTATAGCCTCGCTCAGCCATCTCCTCCACGGGCATACAACCTTCAAAGTATACAAGGTTTTCAAAGTCCTTTGGTTGAATCTTCTCAGCCTTCAAAAGCTCTTCGTAAAAGAGTTTGTATTCCTCCTCTGTAAGAGTGCAGTTAAAGTAGTCATCTCCTCCCTTTCCGTAGCGCGACGCCCAAAAGCCCTTTGAAAAGTCTACACTGTCCGCCTCCACTATGGGGGATATGGCATCATAAAAGTAAAGGTAGTCAAAGCCCACAAGCTCCCTTATGTCCTCTGTTAGAGCAGGCGACGTGAGGGGCCCTGTGGCTACTATCACAATGCGGTCTCTTGGAACCCTTTTTACCTCCTCCCTTACAAGCCTTATGTTGGGATGTTCTAAGATTTTTCTGGTGATGTATTCCGAGAACAGCTCTCTGTCTACCGCAAGGGCTGTACCTGCAGGCACATGGGCGTGCTTGCCTGCTTCTACCACCAGAGAGTGGAGAAGTTCCATCTCAGCTTTTAAAAGACCAGCACCAGAGGTAAGCTCCACGCTACCGAGGGTATTGCTACAAACCAGCTCTGCCAACCGCTCCGTTCTGTGGACTGGCGTGTATTGATTAGGCCTCATCTCGTAAAGTAATACCTTAATGCCCATGTTTGCCAGTCTGTAGCTGGCTTCTGAGCCTGCCAGACCACCTCCTATTACAATGACTTCTTCCATAGCCTTATAATTTTAGGCATGTGTGGTATAGTTGGTTATACAGGTTCAAACCCAGCTCTTATTGTCCTTTTGCAGGGGCTTGAAAGGCTTGAATATAGGGGCTATGACTCTGCAGGTGTGGCTCTCATAGAGGACGGGAAGATATACGTGGAAAAGAAGGTGGGCAAGATAAGGGAGCTGGTGCGTAGCCTTTGGGGTAAGGAGCTAAGGGCAAGGGTAGGTATAGGTCATACTCGGTGGGCAACCCATGGAGAGGTCTGCGAGCTAAATGCCCATCCTCATACGGACAGTAGCGGTGAGTTTGCTGTAGTCCACAACGGAATAATAGAGAACTACAGAGAGCTAAGAGAGGAACTTCAAAGGCTTGGAGTGGAATACAAATCTCAAACGGACACGGAAGCAATTGTGCATCTTATAAAGCTACACTACGAAAGAGACCTTCTCAAGGCGGTGCTTGCAGGCGTAAGGAGGCTAAAGGGAGCTTACGCCTTCGCAGTCATAACCTCAAGAGAACCCGACAGGATTGTGGCGGTCAGATACGGAAGCCCCCTTGTGGTGGGTGTGGGCAAGAACGAGAACTTCATCGCCTCCGACATACCAGCCCTCCTGCCCTTTACAAGGGATGTAATACCCCTCAACGACGGTGAGGTAGTGGACCTAAGACCTGACGGCTTTTTCATATACGACTTTGAGGGCAACCTGCTGACAAAGGAGATAATGCATGTGCCTTGGGATGTGCTATCTGCGGAGAAGGGAGGCTTTAAGCACTTTATGCTAAAGGAGATATTTGAACAACCCAGAACCCTTGGAGACACCGTAAGAGGATACATATCAAGAAACTACGAAATGCCCATAAATCTGCGGGACTTTCGCCGTGTCTTGGTGGTAGCCTGCGGAACTTCTTATCATGCAGGTCTTGTGGGTAAATACTGGATTGAAAAGTATGCAAAGGTGCCAGTGGAGATTCTTTATGCCTCAGAGCTTAGATATTCAGACAGCCCAGTAGGAGAGGGAGACCTAATAATAGCCATATCCCAATCTGGTGAAACCGCAGACACGAGGTTTTCTTCCCTTGCCATGAAGGAAAAGGGGGCAACCCTGCTTTCTATTGTGAATGTGATAGGCAGTGCTTTAGACAGGGAGTCTGATTATAGCCTTTACACGCACGCAGGACCAGAGATTGGTGTTGCTGCCACAAAAACCTTTACCGCACAGCTTGCAGTTCTCTATGCCCTTGCGGTGAGCCATTCTGAGGAGAGGGAAAAACTTACGGAAAATCTCCTCAAAGTGCCGCACCTCGTGGAGGAGGTTCTCTCAGAGGCGGAGAAAGTAAAAGACATAGCCCTCAAGTATGCGGATTTCAAAAACGCCATATATCTTGGCAGGTATCTGAGCTACCCCATGGCCCTTGAAGGTGCACTAAAGCTAAAGGAAATATCCTACATACACGCAGAGGGCTACCCAGCCGGTGAGATGAAGCACGGACCTATAGCCCTCATAGACGAGCGTATGCCTGTTGTGGCAATCGTGCCAAGGGACAGGGTTTATGAAAAAACACTTTCCAACGTGGAAGAGGTGCTGGCACGAAAGGGCAAGGTTATAGGCGTAGGGTTCAGAGGAGACCAGAGACTCAAAGAGCTCTGCGAGAACATCCTTGAAATACCACATGTGGAAGAAGACCTCACGCCCTTTTTGACCGCTGTCCCCCTACAGCTCTTTGCCTACTACATAGCGGATTACCTTGGGCTTGATGTAGACCAGCCACGAAACCTCGCAAAGACTGTTACCGTGGAGTAAAATTTATTGAGACAACATGGAGGTTCGTGCTTGTGGTTGGTCTATTAAGTTTATTAAGGGACTTGGACATATACCTATCTCAGCATGCCATATATATTTCCAAACTGGAAAGAGCCATAGAAAACCGTCAGCCCTTTGAACATAAGACCTGTAGAGAATGTGCCTTTAGGAAAAAGTTTTACGAAGAGGTTTATCCTTATATGGAAGAATACGAAGATAAGATTAAAGAGCTACTACATGAGATAGAAAAACTTCATTGTGGTTTTCACGAGATAGCCAGCAAAATAGATACCCAAAATCCAAAGCCAGAGGATGCGGAAATAATAAAAAAGGTTAAAGAGGACTCCACTCACCTATTCCAACTACTTCTTGCATTAAAATAGAGAAATCCTCAAGTAGAGGTAGAAAACAAAAACTTAAGCAGTGCCTTTTGGGTGTGAAGTCTGTTTTCCGCCTGCGTAAATATAAAGTCCGCATAGGACTCAAAAACCTCTTCCGTTATCTCCTCTCCCTTCTTTGCAGGAAGACAGTGCATAACTTTAACCTCAGGCTTTGCGTATGAAAGTAATTCCTTGTTTACCTGATAGGGTCTTAGGGCTTGTAGCTTTTCCTCTTTTCTATCTTGGTTCATGCTAACCCATACATCTGTGTATACCACATGAGCGTCCCTTACAGCCTCTACGGGGTTTGTAGTTAGATATATGCTACCACCAGTTATCTTGCATAGGTCTTCGCCTGCTTGATAGTATAGACTGCTTGGCTCATAACCCTCTGGAGTTGCCACAAAGAGCTTAAGACCAAAAAGACCCGCACCCACAAGCCATGTGTTGCATACGTTGTTTCCATCTCCCACATAAGCTATTTTGATACTCCGCACATCTTCCCCAAAAACTTCGTAAAGGGTAAAAATATCACTCAGTATCTGGCACGGATGTGCCATGTCTGTGAGGGCGTTTATCACCGGTATATCTGAGTATTTGGCAAACTCCTCTAACTTTTTGTGGGAGTCTGTCCTTATAACTATCCCATCCACATATCTTGAAAGGGTCCTTGCGGTGTCCTTTAGGTCTTCACCCCTTGAGACCTGCAGACTATTCTCCTGTAGAAATATGGTATTACCACCAAGCTGGGCTATGGCTACCTCAAAGGATACGCGGGTCCTTGTGGAGGGTTTTGTAAAGTATAAGGCTATGTTTTTCCCTTCTAAATACCGCTCCTTATCAATACCTCTCTTTATACTCAAAGCGTCTTGGAGTATGCTCCACCCTTCCTCAGGGCTTATTTCCCAAAGGTCAACAAAATTCCGTTTCATTTTATCTATTTTAACATAGTGTAGTATCTTTTGTAGTTTCTGAAAACCCTTTCCACATAAGCACCATGACCCTTTGCTTTGCTTCCCTTGTTGTAGCAGTCCACCGCATGGCTTATGTCTTTGTATTGCTCCATGCACTTTCTCAGCACCATAGCTCCAAAGTGTATGTTGTAGCAAGGCTCAAAAAGCCACTCCTTTGGTATTTTGTATCTTTCAAGCCAATGTGAGTTTATCTGCATAATGCCGTAGTCCCTCGTGCCATTTCTGTTGACGTTTATAGCCCGTAGATTAAAGTTGCTTTCCACCTTTGCTATAGCTATCAAAAGGACAGGGTCAACTCCATACCTCTTGCCTGCATCAAAAAAGCAATGATAAAAGGCAAAAGAGAGGTAAGGCACAATTAAGAGAAGGAGCAATTTCATAGAGTTTTATTCTAACAAAACGTTCATGTAGGGGCTAAGTTTAAACCATGAAGGTGGATCTTCATCTACTGCGTAGGCACAACTGGCACCACGAGATGTTAGGTATGAAAGAAGCTCTCTTGCCTGTCCCGTATCTCTTACACCATACACAAGAAAGCAGTCCTTTGTGTTTGCCCTTGTTAGCCCATATCCGTTGTATAGGAAACTTAAATTGCTTTCAAAAGCTACCAACTTGTCCGCCACACTGTAATATTCCTGAGGCACCCTTGCCCCTGGGTTTATTACCACCATGAAGTTTCCTTGTTCTTTGACATAATTGTATATCTGTCTGTAGTATTCAAAATCTCCAAGCTCATTGCTCACCTCATCAAGGAAAAAGCCCTCTATCTGAGGATAAAAGTCCAAATACCTTTGTATATCCGCTATGACCCCTTGCCGATTTCTGCGAGCGTATTCAGTCTTCAAATAACCCAACACCCTTTTACCCGATGCCTTGTATGTGTTTATAATGTTCTCAAACTCCTGGTCTTTTATGACACTTGGACCACTATCGGGGTTTATTATCACTATTATCTCCTTTGGGCTTCTCAACTGGGCTAATCGCTGATGGTCATCTCTGTAGTTTGCATCCGCAGGGTAGGAATAGAGAGGCACAAGTATGGTGGATACTCTAAGCGTTTGCTCTTGAGAGGAATTAGAACCAGACCATCCACATCCTAAAAGCAGGGTGAAGGCAACAAGAAAAAGAGCCCAAAACTTTTTCATCTTTATCTCCCAGTGAAAATTGTAATATAATCATAAAGCATATAGGTTTTGGAGGTAAAAAATGGAGAAAAACTGGAGCGTGGGAACTGTATATCTGAACGACAAGACACGAATAATAGTAATGGGCATAACAGGAAGGGAAGCCTCTCAAGTGGTAACAGAGTCTGAAGCTCTATATCCGGGTTTTATAGTGGCGGGCGTCACGCCAGGAAAGGGTGGTTCTGAGGTGGCTGGGAAGCCTGTCTACAATACGGTCAAAGAAGCCCTGCAAAAACATCCAGAGATAAACACAGGCATAGTTTATGTGCCGCCAGCCTCTGTAAAAGATGCGGTTATAGAGCTTGTAGATGCGGGCATAAAGGTCATATTCATAATCACCGAGCATGTGCCAATAAGGGATACGGTCTACTTTTACCACTATGCGAAGGAAAGAGGAGTGATAATAGTGGGTCCCACTTCTTTGGGTTGTATGATGCCCTGGATTCCCGCAAGGATTGGAGCTATAGGGGGTAAAAATCCCTCCATAGCCTACGAAAAGGGTGGGCTCGTGATACTTTCCAAATCTGGTGGGCTTACCACTACCACTGCGGAGATGTTCAAGCGTAGAGGGTGGGGCGTGTATATGGCTCTGGCTCTAGGTGGAGATGTTATCTCCTGCACTACCTTTGCGGATGCCCTTGAAAACATAGCGGATGACCCAAACGTGAAGGGTGTAATAATTCAAGGTGAAGTGGGTGGCTCTTACGAAGAGCAGGCTGCGGAGACCATCCTAAGACTTTGGAAGGAAGGCAGATGGAACAAGCCGGTAGCTGCCTTTGTAGCAGGAAGATTTCAAGAAAAACTTGAAGGTGTCTCTTTTGGACACGCAGGTGCTATAGTGGAAAGGGGTAAGGGTAAAGCCACCGATAAGATAAGAGCCTTCAACGAGGTTGGCAAGATAACAGGGCTTGTCAAGGTTGCGGAGTTTTACCATGACCTTGTGCATTGTATAGAAGAGCTTGGAGTTCCAAGAGACTTTGAAGACACTACTCCAGAAGGAAGAGTCAGACCTCTGTATTCTACCATTGATGAGGAGACCTGTCAGTTTAGAGGTTGATTTATTAATGCTTTAATTGGGCTTTGATATAGCTACTTGACAAAAACGAATAGAATAGTTATAATAAAACACAGAACTAACTATTACAATTATGTGGGAGGCTCCCCCTCCCGAATTAAAACTAACTGAAAATGTATCAGCTTGGTTTATACATAGAGTATCCCTTAGTATAGACAAATATCCCTTTTAGGGACATTTATCCACACCTCGGGTTTAGGGGCTCACCGACCCCAATGCCTTACTCCAGAGGCACTAATACCGCTCATCAAGCAGGCTTTTTATACCCACTTGATAAGGGCTTGCAGAGTGCAGTGTAAACACCAACCTCACCTAACACGGTTAGGCGAGCCTTTGTCGGTGTTCACGTTCCGCACCCCGCTTTAAAAACTAAAGAATAATATACAACATTTATCTTCGTTTGTCAACATTTTCAAAGACTAGTCGCCAAGACCTTGATAACATATATGGTGCGTGTCTCGACCATTTCGGAATAAAGGTCGGAAATTCTAAATTTTTAGAATACGAAAAGTGTATAATAGAACAATTTCTATACAGTTTATACTTAATTCGTAGCCTTATGGTTGATAGCCTTGATAGGAATGACATAAACATACGTTTTGTAAAAGCCTTTGCAGAATTTGAGAACCTTCCTTTTTCCAAGACCATAAACATACAACAAATTCTGTCATCTGTTGGTGTTAAACTAATGATATACAGCTTGCCCTTGAAGTTACCACTGACCTTAGTATAAAAAGGTTGGACCTTGACGGTATAGCAATATTCTCTGGCGATATCGATATGTATCCTATAGCTTCTTAGATAAAAGAGCATTTTGGAAGGGATGTTTATATTGTATCTTACTCTAAGAGAATTAATTCCATAGAAGGATTGAAAAACTGGCTAAAGAAAAACGACTATGCAACAACTGGGTTGATAATAACTAACTGGTTACCAAGATGGAACTTAGATATGGATCAAAAACAAGCTAATGAATGTCTAAAAAGGCTTATAGAAGAAGGTTTGTTAGATAAGGAAGGCATAGTGTTTCAAAAGGAATATGAGGAAGGCGATAATTTAATAGGCAGGTTCTTCCTATCTCCTTAGCAACCTAAAAGCAAAGCCACTTAGGAATATGACCGTTATAAGCCCTATAAAAGCCAAGATTAGGATGTATTTCACAGCTCTATCTCTGCGTGCCTGCTGGCATGGCATTGGATGTTTACCGCCACTGGGAGAGAGGCTATGTGGCAAGGATAAAGCTCCACCTTTACATCCACCGCAGTCACAGTCCCACCAAAACCCATAGGACCCCAGCCTATCTTGTTTATTTCCTCTATAAGCTCCTCTTCTATTCTCTTGGCTACAGGGTCTTTACTTCTTTCTCCCACTGGTCTAAGGAGTGCCTTCTTGGCAAGCAAGGCACAGTATTCAAATGTGCCACCTATTCCTACTCCAACGGTGAAGGGTGGACAGGCATTGGGACCAGCAAGCTTTACCGTCTCAAGGACAAACCTTTTTACACCCTCCCAACCGTCCGCAGGTTTTAGCATAGCAAGACGCGAGGTGTTTTCTGAACCCGCACCCTTTGGTGCAAAGGTGAGCTTTATCCTATCTCCGGGAACCACCCTATAGTGTATCACTGCAGGAGTGTTGTCTTTTGTGTTTTTTCTTTCAAAAACAGGGTCGTAAACCATAGAGGCTCTAAGATAGCCCTCTGTGTAAGCCCTTCTTACTCCTTCGTTTATGGCATCTTCAAGAGACCCACCCACCACATGGACATCTTGACCTATTTCCACAAAAACCACTGCCACACCTGTGTCTTGACAGTATGCCATCTGCTCCTCTCTTGCGGACTTTATGTTAAGGAGTATCTGGCTGAGGACCTCTCTTCCTATTTCAGATTCTTCTCTCCTTATGGCACTTTGATAGGCAAGCTCCACATCCTCTGGAATTTCGTAGTTAGCCTTTATGGCAATCTCCCTTACCGCCTCCACTATTTGGTCATAGTGCACTTCTCGCATTTAACAGCTCCTCCACTATGGCTATGTTTTTCCTTACAGACTCCACAGACCTCTTCCACATCTCACGCTCTTCCTCTATCATAGGTATTTTAATCACTTCTTCTGCTCCGTTGTTGCCCAATTTTACTGGCACGCCCACACACAAGCCTTCCGCCTCGTAATACTTGCCCACTTCTCCATCCAAATATACAGAACATGGTAGGATTCTCTTGTTGTCTGTCACAATAGCTTCCACCATTTCCACTATGGACGCAGCAGGTGCGTGATAAGCAGAAGTTCCCATAAGGTCTACTATCTCACCACCACCAAACTGAGTTCTCCTTATAAGCTCTTGGATTTTCTCCTTTGGTAGCATATCCTTTAAAGGTATGCCTCCCACGTTAGAAATAGATATGAGAGGGACCATTTCATCACCATGACCACCTATAACATAAGCGTTTATATCCTGTGGCGATATGCGTATTTCTCTTGATATAAAGGTTTTAAAGCGAGCAGAATCAAGCACGCCAGCCATACCCATAACCCTGTTCTTCTCAAACCCAAGAATTTTATATACCGCATAGGTCATAAGGTCTACCGGGTTGGTAACCACTATAACTATAGCCTCAGGTGCGTATTCCTTTATTTTGCCTGCTATAACCGAGAGGATGGAGATGTTTTTTTCCAGTAGGTCTTCCCTTGACATGCCAGGTCTTCTTGGAAAGCCAGCGGTTATAACAATAAGGTCGCTGTCCTTTAAGGCTTCGTAGCCTTCACCTTCTGGTGTTACTGTGTAGCCTTCCACTCTTCCGTTAATGTTCAATGCGGAAAGCATTTGCTGAATGTCAAGGGCTTTGCCTTTAACGGGCTCAATTATTCTATCTCCATCCTTCTTTGGCAAGTCAAACATACGCACATCCACAAGACCTCTCAGAGCCAAAAGGCTTGCGGTATGCTCACCTACATTCCCTGCACCTATTACAGACACTACCTTGCGTAGCTTCATATTAACCCTCCTTTACAGCATGTTATACTTCCTTAGGATTTCATACACCTTCTTGTCTTCCTCTGCAAGGCTTTTTAAGGCTTCAAGAAAGGCTTTGTCCTTATCTTCCAGCTTCCTTATTTTATCCTCAAAAGGCTTTAGTGTAGTTCTTCTGTCCCATATGGCAAAGCCTATAGTAGCCACCGTTATGGTAGTAAATATGCCAGTAATTATCCACAAAAAGTTGAAAAGCATGTCTATCTTGCGGTTTACCTCCTCAAAGCGAGCATCCACACTTTTACTGAGAGCTTTTAGCTCTGCCTCCATTCTAATGAGTCTATCTCTATCCTCTAAGGTAAAAGGCACTTCCTTTGCCTGCACCACGCTGAGGCACAAAACCAGGGCTAAAAGCCATTTGCTCATACTTCCACCTTTTGTTTTTTCTTTATCCAATTAAGCAGTCCACCTGCCAATAGCACAGAAACCTGCTTAGGTGAAAGGTTGTATTTGCATACTACTTGCTCTCCCGTGGTCTTGTTTATAACTACCACCTCCTGTCCAGCCTGTAGTCTTTGAGTGAGTTCTGGTATTTCTATCTCATCACCCAGAGAGAACTTACTGTAGTCCTCTTTGTTTACAAATTCCAAGGGCACTATGCCAAAGTTTACAAGATTTGCATGGTGTATCCTTGCAAAAGACTTAGCTATAACCGCACGCACTCCAAGAAATCTGGGGGCAAGTGCTGCGTGTTCTCTGGATGAGCCTTGACCGTAGTTTTCACCACCTATTATTATGTTGGCTTTTCCTTTCTCATCCCTTATCTTCTTGGCTCTTGAGACGAACTCTGGGTCTACGTAGTGGTAAACATACTCGCTTATGGCGTAGATGTTAGACCTAAGGGGCAGTATCTTTGCACCTGCGGGCATTATGTGGTCTGTGGTTATGTTGTCTCCCACTATAAGACTTACTTCTCCCTCTATGAGCTCTGGCATTTCGTCAAACTCGGGCAGAGGCTTTATGTTTGGACCTCTGTATATTTCCACCTCTCTCGCCTCTTCTTCTGGTAGTGGTGGTATAAAGGCTTCGTCGCCATACGGAAATCTCTCTGGGAGTTCCACCCTTATCCACTTTATGCCTTCCCTCTCTGCCAACTTTCTTGGGTCTACTATCTCTCCCGCTATGGCACAGGCTACACAGACCTCTGGAGATGCGAGGTATACTTTTGCATCGGGCGTGCCAGACCTTCCTTCAAAGTTTCTGTTAAAGCTCCTGATAGACACTCCACCGCTTGGTGGCGCGTATCCCATACCTATGCATGGACCACAGGCACTTTCCAATATCCTCGCTCCTGCCTTTAGAAAGTTAAGGAGAATACCATTCTGAGTTATAAGCTCAAGGGCTTGCTTTGAGCCAGGGGCTACCGCAAATATAACATCTGGATGAACCTTCCTTCCCTCAAGCATCTTGCCCGCTCTTGTCAGGTCCACAAAGGAGGAATTTGTGCAAGAGCCTATTACCACCTGGTCCACCTTTGTGCCTTCCACTTCTCTCACTGGCACCACATTGTCGGGTGAATGAGGGCAGGCTATTAGTGGTTCAAGTTCAGAAAGGTTTATCTCAATTACTTCATCATACTCCGCATCTGGGTCTGGCAAAAGCTCTATCCAGTCCTGCTCCCTGCCTTGAGCTTTAAGATATGCCCTTGTTATCTCATCAGATGGGAATATAGAAGTGGTTGCTCCAAGCTCCGCTCCCATGTTGGTTATGGTTGCCCTCTCTGGCACAGAAAGCTCTTTTATGCCCTCTCCAAAGTATTCAAAAATCTTTCCTACACCACCCTTTACTGTTAACCTTCTTAAAAGCTCAAGAATTATATCCTTTGCGGTTACCCACTCTGGCATCTTACCAGTTAACTTTACACCTACTATCTTTGGCATTTTTAGATAAAAGGGTTCACCAGCCATCGCTGCAGCCACATCAAGACCACCCGCACCTATGGCTATCATACCCACACCGCCAGAGGTAGGTGTGTGAGAGTCTGAGCCAAGAAGTGTCTTTCCAGGCTTTGCAAACCTTTCCACATGAACTTGATGACATATACCATTACCGGGTTTGGAAAGCCATATGCCATACCTTTTGGCAATGCTCATAAGATATTTATGGTCATCTGGGTTTCTAAAGTCTGTTTGTAGCATGTTGTGGTCTATGTAGCTAACAGAAAGCTCCGTTTTGACCCTATCCACTCCCATTGCCTCAAATTGGAGATAAGCCATAGTTCCAGTTGCGTCCTGTGTGAGGGTTTGGTCTATCTTTATGGCTATCTCCTCACCGGGTATTAGCTTTCCGCTAACAAGGTGTTCTTTGATTATCTTGTAAGCGACTGTTCCCTTTGCCATGCGCGCCTCCTTTCAAAAGGTAATGATTTATATTATACCTTTTTAACCTTTGAGATACCTTTCTACTTCCTGCTTGAGAGTGGGGCTTATACCCAGCCTCCTTAAAGTTCCCTCGTCCGCTTTTAGAAACTCGTATAGATTTTCAAAATTCCTGTATATGAGCCTTTTCTTTACTTCTCCTATACCTTTTACTTTGTCCAAGGTGTCCTTTAGACCTTCCTTTAGTCTTAAATTTCTGTTATAGGTGAGTGCAAACCTGTGTGCCTCGTCCCTAATTAGCCCAAAGACTCTGTATAAAATAGGATGTTGGGTCAGCCTTACTTCTCTTCTTTCCTCCGAGATAAGAATTTCCTCCTCCTTTGCAAGGGCATAGACCTTTATTGGTAAGGAAAATTTGTCTCTCACTCTTATAGCAACATTGAGCTGTCCATAACCGCCGTCTATAAGCCAAAGGTCTGGCATTTTTTCCTCGCCTTCTTTTAGCCTTCTTGCCCTCCTTGAGAGGACTTCTTCCAAAGCTCTATAGTCATCTATCCCTTCAAAGCTCTTTATTCTGTATCTTCTATAAGCTCTTTTGTTCATGCTTCCCATTTCCCACACTACGCAAGAACCAACAGTGTATTCACCATAAAAGTGAGAAATATCAAAACCCTCTATCCTCTCTGGCATTGGAATGCGTAGCACCCTATGAAATTCCTCCCTAAGAACCACAGGGTCAAGATGGTGTCCGAGGTTTTCCCTTATGAGTTCCTCAAGCTCTGGGCTTATATCCCTTCTTAGCTCAAAGTTTCCTCTTTGAGAGAGCCACCACAGGGTTTCTTCCGAAAGCTCAAAGTTCACAAGCAGGTTTTGAGGCAGAGGGTTTGTGTAATAAAATCCCAGCAAAAACTCCTCAAGGTCTTCTTCCCTCTCAAGGACAAAAACCTGCTTGTCCACAAGCCTTCCAGACCTAATGAGAAAAACACCCAAAACCCTACCCATAGCGTAAAGAATATCCGCATTACCATATTCAAGCCCAGAAACCCTCTGACCCTTAGAGAGGTTTTCCAAAGCCTGTATTTGGTCTCTTAGCATGGCACATCTTTCAAAGTTAAGCCTTTGCATTTCCTCTTCTATCTTTTGGTATAGCTTCTCTAAAACTTCGCTCACCTCTCCGGAGAGCAAAGCAATAGCGGATTTCACCGACAGCCTATAAGATTCCTTGTCTATAAGACCACAGCAAGGTCCAGAGCAAAGTCCAAGATGATAATCCATACAGGGTTCTTTTCTTTCTGGCATTGGGTCGCAAGTCCTGAGTTTAAACAATTTGTGGATAAGTCTTTTCACCTTTTTAGCCTTTGAGGTGCTAAAGAAAGGTCCAAAAAGCTGTCCTCTGTGTTCTGTGCCTCTTACCACTCTTACAGTAGGATATGGCTCATCGGTCAATAAAAGTAGAGGATAGCCACCGCCATATTTGTGGAGCACATTATAACGAGGTTTGTGGAGTTGAATAAGGTCTACTTCCAGCGTTAAGGCTTCAAAGGTGTTGCGTGTTATAACCCACTCCACGGAAGTGGAGTTTTCTATAATAGCTTTTTCCTTGCTGTCCTTTTCCGCCAGCTTGTAGTGTTGAAGGAGCCTATCCCTAAGGTTTTTTGCCTTACCTATGTATATGGGTCTGTTGCCCCTTTTGAAAAGGTATACGCCAGGTTTTTCTGGTGCCTTTTGAAGTTCCTCAAGGCTTAGCATACTTATATAATATGTGCTATTCAAATAAACTAACCTTTTCTTTGAGCCTTCTTGTCGCTATCTCATAGTAGTGCTTATTTATCTCAATGCCAATAAACCTTCTACCTGTCTCTTTACAAGCTATAGCAGTAGAGCCACTACCCATAAAAGGGTCAACCACCAAGGCTTTTTCTTTTGTGGTAAGTTCAATCAGAAACCTCAAGAGTTTTATAGGTTTTACGCTTGGATGGTCGTTGAAAGCACCCTTTTCTTTCCTGTCTGGTTTTTCAATTAGAAAATATCTATCCATAACCTCATCTATGCTATCTGTGGTTATTATGTTAGACGGGAACATCCCTTTTCCTTGCTTTATTTTGACATTAAACAACCCAACTCCATACTTTGCAAAATTTTCCAATAATGTGCCTTCTGGAGGCTTTTGAGCTACCATTATAGGCTCGTAGTTGCTTTTTACCTTCGGAACTTTGTATGCTCTTAGCTCTTCTCTTAGTTTTTCTTTCACCTCGGGAGGAAAAGCAGTTCTATCAAGAAAATGTTCAAGACTAAAAGCCTTTGGCTGATTTTGTGTATATATCCAAAGAAATATATCTCTAATCCAAAACCCAGCATCCTCTGTAGAACATACAAGCCTATGGAACAATCTTGGATGGGAAAAAGAGAGAAACCAGCCACCCGGCTTTAAAATCCTGAAAACCTTATAAGCTACAGAGGAGAACCATTTTCCAAACTCAACAGCCTGCTCTGGAGAAAATTTCATACCTACAGGTAAGTATTTAACAGTTCCTACACTGCTTTTTGCCCTCAATACCTCTTCATGAGACCATTTATTGTCAAGTTTATCAAGAAAATAAGGTGGGTCTGTAAGGACTAAGTCCACAGTATTCTCTGGGATTTTTTCCAACCAAACAAGTGCATCGCCAAGTATAAGTTCTATATCTTTCATAGTTCTTTCCCTTCATATTTTAGCTTTAAAATTTTGTAAACCTGTTTTTGAACCTCTTCAGACGCCCTCAACACTACTCTTGGATTTGCTATGGTTATAACTCTTCCGAGTTTATCAAAGACGAACCAATCTCTGTATGCACGGTTACATTCATCACACTGGGGTATGTATCCCTTAGATTCGTCCTTAGGGTCTATGTGAGCCCTTTGGAGCTTTGTTATGCGTCTTGGATTTTTTAGATTTGGTTTTCCCTCCTCCGAACCACAAGTAGCACATCTGTAATTGTAAACTTGTTTAAGTTTTTCGAAATCCACATCACTAATTCCAACTTTTCTATGTGGAGTCCAACCGGGATAAGGCTCTTCAAGAGACACCAAAAGGTAGCTATCCTTTGGAATTTTTACTTCCAAATGATTTCCTCTCGTGGATGATATTATATACCAACCCTTTTGTCTTGCAAGATGTCTTGCTTGTTGAACATCATTGGTATCAGGATACAAACTCCTGATAAACTGGGTTAGCTCAGACTTAGAAACTGGTCTGGTTTTGGGGTAATCTTTTGCGAGATATACTAGAACAAGTCCATCTTTAGTATACTTACCATTTTTTATAAGATGTGGTAGTTTTACACCTCTGTCTTTTAAGTGCTTCTCCCAATAAACCCTTACAAGTTCATATATACTCCTAATCTCTTCATCGCTTAGCATTTCAGGTTCAAATTATATCATGCGGAGACTCCTTCATCTCCAAGCCCTTCCCAGCTATTTTTCAAGGCTTAGCATCAAGGTAAATATATAACTCCGAAAGGAGCTTTTCCACCGCTTTCTCTTTTTGCTTTGCCTCAAGGATAAGGTCTGAACCCAGCCTAAATATACCACAGCCCAAGTATAGGGAAATTTCTAATAGCCTTTCAAAATCTTTTAGGTTTTTCTCCAATACATCCATGACTTTTTGATAGCTCAGATTGGAGAGCCTAAACTTCCTATTAGTAGTTATCTTGCCATCTGCAGTAGAGCAGAAAAACCCTACCTTTATGCCCTTGAGTTCAAACACAGGGGAATTATACTTATTTCTTATGTTCGTTGATAGGGTAAAAATACACGTTAAGGCTGGGAATGGTGGCAATGGTGCGGTTGCTTTTCTAAGGGAAAAATACAGACCCTTTGGTGGTCCTGCGGGTGGAGATGGTGGAAAGGGTGGGGATGTGGTTTTGGTAGCCACAGGGAGAAAACATACCCTTTATGACTTTAAGTTTCAAGCGCATTTTAAGGCTCAGAGGGGAGAGCATGGTAAAGGGAAAAACCAGAAGGGCAAGGATGGAGAAGACCTAATAATAGAGGTGCCAGTAGGGACGGTGGTTATTGATGCAGAAACTGGAGAAGTCCTTTGCGACCTTGTAAAAGATGGGCAAAGGTGCGTGGTGGCAAAGGGTGGGAGAGGTGGAAGAGGCAACGCACACTTTGCAACACCTACCAATCAAACACCAAGATACGCAGAAAAAGGGGAGAAGGGAGAAGAAAGGTGGCTCATATTGGAGCTAAAGCTCATAGCGGATGTGGGTCTTGTAGGGCTTCCTAATGCGGGAAAGTCCACTCTAATATCTGTCCTTACAAGGGCAAAGCCAAAGATAGCGGACTATCCCTTTACTACCCTTTCTCCTGTCTTGGGTGTTATGGATTTGGACGAAGAGAGGCATGTGGTAATTGCGGACATCCCCGGTCTTATAGAGGGTGCGAGCCAGGGAAAGGGTCTTGGTCTTGACTTCCTAAGGCATATAGAAAGAACTAAGTTGCTCTTGCACTTGGTAGACATATCAGAGGGAAGGGCAGAGGACCCTATAAAAGCCTTTCAAACAGTCTTGAAGGAGATGGAAAACTATAGTCCAGAACTCCTTAAAAAACCTCAGATAGTAGTGGGAACAAAACTTGACGCCCTATCAGACAGGTCTTATATAGAAAGCTTAAAGAAGGTCTTTGAAAGTATGGGTTATCCCTTTGTAGCCATATCCGCTGTGACTGGTGAGAACCTCAATGATTTAAAATACCTCATAGGAAGGAAGTTAGAGGAGCTTAAGGATGCAGAGCTTGGGAAGATACAAGTTGTCTCTTAGTCCACATCAACCACAGGAAATAGAATCCAATGAAATAGAAGAATCTCTGCAGTTTTCCGACCTTGCGGAAGAGCCAAAGGTATACGATGGATACGTGCCAGAAAATTTCAGTCTTGTGTTTATAGACGGAGTAAGACGCACCGAGTGTCTTGCCTATGTTAGAGATGAGGAAACAGGAGAGAGTTTTGAGGGTGCTTTCTTATCCTTGGGTGCTGGTGCCCTAAGGATAGAATACGGAAAACTAAACCTTTTAAAGGAATCTCTTATACTCCATAGAGTGGAACGGCTTTTCTTTCATAAAGGTGGTATTCTTGTGGACGAATTGCTTGGGTTTAGACCGTATGCGGTTGAGGGAGAGCTTTCTGTGGAAATTAACAGATACATGAGAGAAGAGCTTGAGGCAAGGCTCGCCCTACAAATTCAAAAGGAAGTCAAGGACAGTCTTGTAATATGCGATGGAATATTGAGCTATAAGCTCAGGAAAACACCCTTTCTGGGTCTTGTAAAAAGCATGAAAAAGCTCTATATGGATAGGTCGTATCTTCCTCTTTTATACACTTTGAGGCTTGGACAAAGAAGCCCTATTATGAAAGTCCACTACCAGCAAGAACAAGAAGAGAAGGAAAAGGTAGATAAGTATACATGGTATGTAAAGCTCACAGAACACGAAGGGCTACAAGGTCTTGTAAGAGTTGAGGTCTTCAAAAGGGACTTTGAAGAGGTAAAAAGGCTTGCGGACATCTCCGCAGGAGTGATTCCTCTCTTTGCCAGCCAATCTTTCCAAGATAGAAGGTCTCCACAAAATCTTTTACCCATAGGCAGGCTTGAAAAGTTTCTCAGACTTCATTTAGGTCCATACCGCATTATAAGGAGGCAGATAGAGAGCTTTTTCTATGCTTGAGGTCTTTCTTACCGTAAGCATTGCATACATACTCAAAAGGCTTGGTCTGTTTTCCGAGGAACATTCTAAGGTTTTGGTAAACTACGTGTTATATTTTGCCCTTCCTTTGTTAAGCTTTAAGACCGCACATAATATAGGTCTTTCTAAGGAAGTGGCTTTTATCGGCGTTGGTGCTTGGCTTGTAATAGCCTTGTGTATAATCACTTCATATCTCGTAGGTAAGGCTCTCAAGCTCAAAAAATCAGACCTCAGGACACTTATGATGGCTTCTGCCTTTGGCAATACAGCCTTTCTTGGCTATCCTTACAGCTTTACCTACTTTGGAGAGGAAGGGCTAAAGTATGCGGTTATCTACGACAGCGTAGGTTCTTTTCTTGCGGTATCCTCTTTGGGCTTTTTTATAGTAAGCGGTAGTCTTCAATTAAGGTCCATAATACTCTTTCCACCCTTTCTTGGCTTGTTATTTGGCTTTCTGCTAAGGGCTTATGAGCTTCCAGCCTTCTTTTGGAAGTTTGTGGACTTTTCTATTGCATCGCTACTGCCAGTGGTTTTGTTTTCTCTGGGTCTTTCCCTTGAGTTTTCTCATGTTGGTAAAGGTCTTAAACTCTTGGCTACCGCCATTGGCA
Organism: Hydrogenobacter sp. T-8; assembly: GCF_011006175.1. Taxonomy (NCBI): domain Bacteria; kingdom Pseudomonadati; phylum Aquificota; class Aquificia; order Aquificales; family Aquificaceae; genus Pampinifervens; species Pampinifervens florentissimum. Next base: position 355,476 of record NZ_CP048795.1, read on the forward strand.
TAAGGATGTTTCTATCTCCACTTTTTGCCCTTTTGGTATTTAAAGCCTTGCCTGTGAGCGAAAGCGCTTACAGGGTCTCTGTGCTTGAGTCCGCTATGCCTACCATGATAACCGCAAGCCTTTTGGTGCTAAGGTATGGGCTCAACCACAGCCTTGCCTTTGCCAGTGCAGGTCTTGGCATTATTCTGAGTTTTTTGAGCATTCCTGCATGGGTTTATATCCTAAATAAGTTCTAAGAAAGCCAAACAACTTCCTTTTGTAAAACCTCTCTGTAAAACCTGGTGTCCTTTAGCTTTTCTATCTCCTCTTCTGTATAAACCAGCAAGTCCGCAGGCACAGGAAGTTCAGTGGTATCAAAGGCAAGAGGTCTTCTTATAAAGGGTTCATTGCTTTTGGAGACTATCACCACTATATCCACATCGCTTCCCACGTTCCAATCTCCTCTTGCGTAAGAGCCAAAATAGCCTACCTTTAACACTTCAGGGTGTTCTCTTTTTACCTTCTTTACCCATTCAACGAGAGCCTTTTCCACATCCTCTTTAGAGACCCATCTGAAGACGGACGAATTCAAGAACCTTACTGGCATATTCTATTGCCTCCTTTGCTTGCTTTTGTGTAAAGTGTTCGTAAGGTGCACCCATAGGAAAGCCGTTGGGATATCTTGTGGGTATGTAATAAAGGTCAAGCATTTTGGCAAGGTCTAAAAGCTCTTCAGGGATTTCTATTGGTAAATCCTTAAGCAACCTACTAAGAGAATGACCCCAAGCTTCTTGCTTAAAGTAATAGTGAAGAGCCTTTATAGCTTTTTCTGCGGACTGATGGCTGGCAAAACACGCCCACTCGTAGTCTCCCATCTCCAAAGACCTTTTGGCATGCTCAAGGTCTCGCTCAGCTTGTTTATACCAATCTATGCTTCTATCCATGAAAAGAATTATAATTTTCTACACAGCCGGAGTGGCGGAACTGGCAGACGCAGGGGATTCAAAATCCCCCGCCCGCAAGGGCGTGCGGGTTCGACTCCCGCCTCCGGCATAAAAGCCATGAAAAGGGTTATTGTTTTATTCTCTGGTGGAATGGATAGCACCACCCTCTTGTGGCTCTGTAAGAGAGAATTTCAAGAGGTCTACGCTCTATCCTTTGACTACGGACAAAGGCACAAGGTAGAGCTAAAGTATGCAAAAGAGTTAGCTCAAATAGCGGGTGTAAAGGAGCATATACTGGTGGAAGTGCCTCACTACAGGCTCATTAAAGGTTCAGCCTTATTGGAAGGTGGTCCAGAAGTGCCAAAGGGAGAATACACCCAAGATGTGCCACCTACCAATGTGCCAATGAGAAACCTTGTCTTTCTTGCCATTGCCAGCTCCTTCGCAGACAGCCTTGGAGTGGAATACATAGCCATAGGCGTTCACGCCCTTGATACTCCCTATCCTGACTGCAGGACAGAGTTTATAACTGCGATGGAATCCGCCATAAACGCAGGCTCCGCCTACGTGGCAAAAACAAAAAGGAGAGTGCATGTATATGCACCCTTTCTTGGTATGAGTAAGGTAGATATAGCAAAACTTGGAAAGGAGCTGGGTGTCCCCTTTGAAAAGACCTATTCCTGCTATAGGGGGACTGAGCCTCCCTGTGGTGTGTGTGCCACCTGTATTCAAAGACAAGAGGCTCTCAAGGCTATAGGCTATGTTTAATTACTACATTCTCAAAAGTATCTCCTCTACCCTCTTTACAGGATTCTCCGCCCTCAGAATACTTCTACCCATCACAATTATGTCCGCACCAGCACTTAGAGCCTCTTCAAGGCTTACCACCCTCTTTTGGTCTTCCACAGGGTCTCCCTCCAACCTAACACCGGGAACAACCGCGATAAAAGGCTTAGAGGCTTTCTCTTTGAGATAGCTTAGCTCCTTACCAGAGCAGACTATACCGTCAAAGCCTTCTTTGAGGGCAAGTTCGGTAAAGTGGAAAACCTGTTCCTCTCTGCTTCTACAAAGACCAATGTCTTGTATATCCTCATCGTCAAGGCTTGTTAGCAGAGTGACTCCAAGGAGCTTGAGCTTTCCTTTTACCTCCACTGCAGACCTGAGGGCAGATTTCCCTGCGGATATATGAACTGTAAGATAGTCCGCACCCAACTCCTTTGCAGACAAAACTCCCTCCTTTACCGTATTGGGAATGTCATGGAGCTTAAGGTCAAGAAAAAGCTCAAATCCCTCCTCCTTTATGTGGTCTGTTATTGCTCTATGATGACAGATGAAAAGTTTATAGCCCACTTTAAAAAGTAGAGGATAGCCCCTAAGAGATCTCACCAAGTCTTTGGCTTGTTGAAGGTTTGTGTCTAAGGCTATGCAGAGCTTAGCCATAAAGCCTCCTTCTGAAGTTTTCAAGAAGCCTTAGTCCAGCCTTTTGGCTCTTTTCTGGATGAAACTGGACCGCAAAGATATTTTCATACTCTATTGAAGAGACGAAGTCAATACCGTAATCGGTGGTGGTAAGAACTATATCCTGTCTCTTTGGCACTACATGGTAAGAATGGACAAAGTAAAAGTATTCGCCCTCTTTGATGCCAGTAAGAAGGTCAGAAGGCTTTTGCCTCCAGAGCTGATTCCAACCTATATGTGGCACTTTGACCTTTGGTGGAAGTAAAACTACCTCGCCTTCAAGCACTCCAAAGCCTTCTGTTTCTCCAAACTCATAACTCCTTTCAAAGAGTAGTTGAAGCCCAAGGCATATGCCCATATATGGCTTTCCCTTTTCAATATGCCTTAGTATCTCTTTCAAAAGCCCAAGTCTCCTTAAGTTTTCCATGGCATCTCTAAAGGCACCCACACCCGGTAAGACCAATACCTCCGCCTTCTTTACCTCTTCTGGGTCTGAGCTGACCTTTACAGAAAAACCTACCTTCTCAAGTGCCTTTGATACGCTCCTTAGATTTCCCATTCCGTAGTCTATCAGAAGAAGCATCTATGCACCCAGCAGAAGAGATATCTCCGCTAACTTGCCCGTGGTAAGCAAGACCCCTAAAAGGATAAGCAAAAGCCCGCCCACAACCTCCACAACACCAAAGAAGCGTCCAAAACTTCTCACGAAGCCAAGAAAGGCAGAGAGCAAACCACCCGCTATGAGAAAGGGAATACCCATACCCATAGAATAGGCAAAGAGAAGGCTCGCACCTTGAAGAGCGGTCTCCTGTTGACTGGCATACAGCAGGATTGAGCCAAGCACTGGACCTATGCAAGGACTCCATCCAAAGGCAAAGAGCATACCCACCGCCAAAGCACCCAATCCAGAAACACTACCCTTCATTTCCTTTCTCATCTGCCTGTATAACACTTCATGAAGACCAAAAAGGTAAAGAAAAGCTACCACAAGAACTATGCCCAATAGGTCAAAGAGGGTCTTCTGAGAAATAATGCCGAGAAAGAAGAAAGCAAGTATAAGTGCGGACACACCTGCCAGCTCCTTTAAAAAACTGGGTCTTAGCATAACACCAGCAAAATGCAGACCAAAGAAAACCACTATACCACCACCCACCTTCGCTATGTGGTCTTGATACTCTCTCAAGAGCCCCCCTATACCCGTTGCGGTAGCACCCATAAGGGTAAAGACTATGGAAAAACCCACCACAAAAAGAAGCGAAGCCATAAAAGCCTTCTTGCTAAAGCCACCCTTTTCTTTTACCTCCTGTGCTCCTATGCCAGATATGTAGGATATATAACCGGGAATTATAGGCAGGACGCAAGGAGACAGAAAGGACAACAAGCCAGCGGTAAAGGCTATAAAAAGAGATACCTCACTCATTTTTCAGCCTCCATGATAAATATATTACTCCAGAGCCTCAAAGGGTTCACGACCAGCAAGACTAAGGAGCTTTGCCCACAAGAGAATAAGCTTATACCGAGCTTCCATGAGCTGTCTTTCCGCCTCGCTTTTCTCTGCCATGGCATAGCCAAGGTCAAAGGCAAGCTCCAGCTCATACTCAGACCTTCTCAAGGTTAGATTTTCCTCCGCAAAGCGGTCTTTTACTATAGCCTCTGTGAGCTTAGCCCTTAGGTATTCCCATTCGTAGGGTGCGGAGAAGAACATTAGCCTCAGGCTTGCCTCAATGCCTTCCCTTTCTGACTGGGCTGACCTTTTTAGAGAAGCCAAGTAATCAACCTTGTATTGTCTGCCTGCATCATAAATGGGTGTGGAAAGCTCAAGACCGCTTTTATCTGTGGATATCCTCAGGCTGAGCCTTGGAGATATTACTTGCCTTACAACTTTTATATCCTCCTCGTAGCTTTTAACCTCAAGGTCTTTTATTCTTAGGCTCGTGTTTTTCTCAAGGGCTTCTTTTAAAAGCTCTGGGAAGGGTTTTATTAGCCTATCTACCTCTCTTGTTGGCAGGTCTTCAACCTGTATTATGGCTTCGTAGGGTATGCCAGCAAGCTCCTTTATTTGAAGAAGGGTGTGATTATACATGTGCTGTGCATAGAATAGCTCTGACCTTTTTTCTCTGTAGACGCTTTCAAGCCTAAGGACTTCATGGTCTGTGGCAAGACCCAGCTCTTTCCTTTCCCTTGCCCTATCAAAACGCACATAGGCTATAGCCATCTCCTCTCTCTTTACCTCGCTAAGTTTCTTGTATAGCTGAGCTTCTGCAAAGAGCCTTATTATCCTAAGCTGTAGGTCTATGTGGAGTTGTCTTAGCATCAGCTGTGCGGTATCTCTCCTTATCCTTGAAAGCTCTATCCTTGACTTAGTCCGCTGGAACTCATACAGAGTGCTTACTACCGTAAGGTTGGCATCTAACTTTGTATCCTTTTTATCAAGGTCATAAAGAAGTGAAGCACCTGCGTAGACTATGGGTAGGTAATACTTTTGTGCAAGCTGATAGTCTATCTCAAGAGCATTTATCTGATGTCTTAGTCTCTGAAGCTCCTTGTTGTTTTTGAGTGCGAGTTCATACACCTTTTTGTAATCAAGGGTTATTATCTCCTGAGAGAAAGACATACCGAAGAAAAGAAGGATGGCAAGAAATATCATCTCCCTTTGTTTTCTCTTAAGAACTGCACCAAGTTTTTATTTCTGTAATGCCCTTCCACCACATACCTGCCTATAAGGATAAACTCCTGAGGTTCTATATAACCCGGCACCTTTGCCACCACCTTACCCTCTTGGTCAAAAAACATAAAGACTGGAGTCAGTCTAACACCGTGCTTTAGAGAAAACTGCCTCTCTGTGAGCTTTTTCCCATCAAGGTCCACCAATTCATTAGCACCTTTTATATCTATTTCCAACATGTAGAAATACTTTGTGAAATACTCCTGAACTCTCCTGTCTTGAAAGGTCACCCTCCTCATCTTATCGCAGAAGGGACACCCCTCCTGATGGAACATTATAAAAAGAAACTTGTTTTCCTTCTTTGCTTCCTCAAAGTCTTCTTTCAGATTAAGAAAGGAAGGCTTCAAGAAGGGTATGGCTTCTGCAGAAAATACAAGTAAGGGAGTTAAAAGTATTAGCAGGAAATATTTAGCTACATACTTCATGGCGTAAACCTCCACATAGCTCTCTTACCTTCTTTCCCATTTCTTCCACAGGCATAATATAAGTATATGCACCAGCTTCTATGGCGGAGCATGGCATTCCGCATACGACGCATGTGGAGGGCTCTTGAACTATTACGGTAAATCCCTTTTCCTTAAACTTCTTTGCCCCCTCTGTGCCATCATTTCCCATGCCTGTAAGTATAAGAGCTACTGGACTTTTCGCCTTTTCCGCCATGCTTTTGAAAAGCACATCAGCAGAGGGTTTTACTATTGTTTGAGGTTCTTCATGAACTCTGAGTATAAAAGACTCATTTTTCCTTTCCAAAGAACCATTCTTTCCTCCTGGGATAACTACGAAAAGCTCCCCTTCAAGCTTCATCCCATCGTAACCCTCTTCTACCCTTAGATGGGTTTCCTTTGAAAGCCACTCCGCAAGCCCCTTTGTGAAGGTAGGAGGCATGTGTTGAGCTATAACCACGGGAACAGGAAGTCTTCCCATGTTCTTTATTAAAACAGGCAAAACCTTTGGTCCACCAGTTGAAACACCAATACCCACAATATCCACCGCACTTTGGGTTTTTGTTTCTTGAACCTTTAAAGCCTGTGGAGAAAAGGGCTTTCTCTCAGACTTTTTCCTTGTGTAAAGCCTTAGCTTATCTACAAGCTCTTCAGCAACCTTTGAAAAGTCAAACTTTAATTTTGCAGAACCCTTTGAGATAAAGTCAACCGCTCCAGCCTCAAGGGCTTCAAAGGTTATCTTTGCTCCTTCAGTGGTATGGTCACTTATGACTATTATGGGAACATCCATATGCCTTTTTATTTCCTTTATAGCCCTTACTCCATCCATCTTTGGCATAACTATATCCATGGTTATTATGTCAGGCTTTAGTTCAAGGGCAAGCCTTACCGCCTCTTCTCCATCCCTTGCTTCTCCCACCACCTCCACATCCTTTACTTCTTCAAGAACCTTTCTCAATGCCATTCTTATGAATTTGGAGTCATCAACCAAAAGAACTCTCACTCTATCCATGGCTTATAAAAATATGAAAGCCTTCCACAAAATCGCCTCTCAATTTTCCCGTCAGGGTTGTCCAAAGGACCCATAATCAGAAAGCCTCCCTTCCTCATAGCCTTTATTAGATTATCATACACCTTTTTTCTCGCTTCATCGCTGAAGTATATAAGCACATTCCTGCAAACTACCAAGTCCACGTCCTTAATTGGGGGTTCGTCCATCAGATTATGCAGGTGAAATTCCACAAGGTTCTTTATTTCCTCTTTTACATGGTAATTGTTTCCATCCTTTAAGTCAAAGTATTTAAACAGGCTGCGGGGCGTGTTTCTAAAGGATCCCATAGGAATATCCTTATATATTCCTTTCGTGGCAATTTGAAGTGCATTTAGAGATATGTCAGTTCCAATGATTGTTAGCTTACCTTTAAGTGTATGGGCGATGTAGCCAAGCGAGGTGAGGTATTCTACCGCAAGCATGGCGATAGTATAAACTTCCTCACCGGTTGCACATCCTGCGGACCATATCTTTACGCCCTCTTCGAGCCTTTTAAAAATTTCGGGAAATATAGAATCCCTTATGCACTCAAAAACTTCCTTATCTCTGTAAAAATATGTTTCCTGTACACTAATTGCATCTATTATCCTCTGCCAACTATCTTCTTTTATATCCTTACCCTCAATGCCTACAAATATCTCCCTATTACCCTCGTATAGTTTCTTTAATCTATTTAACCTGGTTCCAGAAAGGGCAATGCCTATTCTTTTTTCTATGAGCTTTAAGACCTCAGAAAATTCCATTAGCCTCTTAATTCTTCTACCTTCTTCGTGGTCTCCTCCACCCTTTTTGTCAGCTCCACCATTTTTGAGAGGACTTCTTCAGAAGCGGACGCATTGTTATTGCTTATCTCCTTGAGACTTTCCATGTTACGGGATATTTCTCCCATACCTGCAGAAGTCTCTTCCATGCTTGCAGCTATCCTATGAAGCATTTCCCTTATTCTTCCTACTGCCTCCCTTATACTTTCAAAATCCTTACGGACAACATCCGTATTCCTGTAGCCTTCTTCTATGATGGAGACAACCTCTTGAACCGTCTGACTTACAGAGCTTGCCATCTTACCCACCTGCTCCGCAAGCCTACGAACCTCGTCCGCAACAACCGCAAAGCCTCTTCCTTGTTCTCCGGCTCTCGCTGCCTCTATTGCAGCGTTGAGGGCAAGAAGGTTTACCTGTTCCGCAATATCTTGAATTGCACCAGCTACATGCCTTATTCTCTCTCCTCCCTCTCTTACCCTTTTCATGGAGCTGCTAAAGTCCTCCATAAGCCTTGAGGATTCTTCAACAAAGTTTGAGGTTTCATTAGCGGACTGGAAGGCTAGCTCTGTGCTGTTTGAGGTCTCTCCGAGAGCAGAACTTATCTCTTCTATAGCGGTTGCCATTCTTCCTATAGCTTCAGTCTGTTTTCTTGTGCCTTCCTCCACCATTTCCATGGCTTTGCTAACTTCAACCGATGCGTTAGCCACCGATAGCAAAGAATCCACAAGAAACTCCATGACTTCCATAACCTTGTTTATCTTCTCTTTTATTACCAGCAAATCCCCCTTCTGGTCTGAGGTTATCCTTTTGGAGAAGTCTCCTTCAGAGGCGGATGCCATAACCTCTCTAATCTCATCTACCACATTGTTAATTGAGGACAAAAGCATATTTAGGTTTTGTGCCATTTTCCCAAACTCATCCTGACTTTTCACCTCAAGCCTTTTCCTAAAATTCCCCCTCTCCACAACTTCCCTTATTACCGTCTCTAACTCTCTTACACTGCCTGACAACCCCCTTATTATGAAAAGGGCCAATAAAAGGGAGATAAGCAGCGGCGGAAGGCCAAGAAGTGTTAAAAGGAAAAAGCCCTCAATAGCGGATGTTTTCATAGACTTGACCTCTTGCTTTGCTAAACTTACGAGGAACTCTCCTACCTCCGACATTTGGTCTATCCTCTCCGTAGACACCTTAAACCACTCATCTGGGTTAACCCCAAAAAAGTCCACCTTCTCCCTTATTAGTTGTCTAAACTTTTCTACCTCACTATCCTTCACCCTTTGTGCATACATCTCAACCGCTTTGCTTGGTGCTATGTCAGAGAAAACTCTAAGATAGGACTCCTGATTGGTAATCGCCCTATACCATATGTCTCTGTCTGAGGGCTCAAGCACATCCTTTGTAAATACGCTCACAAGTATAGCTCTTTCTTTTTCTGCACTTTCCTGTATATAAGCCAAAAGCACACTGCTTTCGAGAAGTCTAAATAGCTTAGCATTGTCCACTTTCCTTATCTCTTCCTTAAGGGCTATTAAGAGGCTCTCCACCATGTTGCTATAAAGATTAAAAGCATCCCCGGGTGTTATCTCAATTTTATCGCTCATATCTCTTGCATCCTTTAGGGGCAGAAGCCTGTTTTTGAATTCCTGTGGTAGTTTTTCTATCGCCTGGTCAGTTTCCGCCCTTTGTTTTTTGAGCTGGTCGCCAAACTTTGTGCCAGCGTGCGTCAAAAAGCTAACAGTTAAACCCCTCTCCTTTTGCACTTGGTAAACTACCTCGAGTATTGCCTTTTGGAGGTCAATGATGCTCTCCGCATGCCTTACATGGAGGAAGGGTCGGAGGACTATAAAGTAGGCAGAAAGGGTAGCAAAGAGTGTGGTTACAAGAAAAGGAAATAAGAAAAGAAGCATAACCTTCTTTCTGACGCTCAACTTCTTAAGCATTGTTGAACCTCCTTATATAGCCAATGAGCACCTGATAGTGGTAGTTTATAAGGAGCATTTTCTTGTGTGCGACCCTTTTGTCTTCTGCCTTATCTGGGTGGTTCAGTTTTACAAGTTTCCTGTATGCTCGTTTAAGTTCTTGCTCATTTAAGCTATTAAGCCCGAAGAACTCCATGGATTCTCTTATTTTTGCTGGATACAGGTTTGGCTTTTGGCAAAAACGCCAGTAGGTTTTTACATAGGAAGCTACAAGACTCCTCTTTCTTAGGGCAAACTGTGGATAATATGTAATCACATCCTCTATAGGGAAATACTTGAAGAGCTTTTTTATCATGTAAGATTCAAACCATGTCTTTAAAAACTCTTCATGCTTCCCATCAAAGCTTCTATAAAGGTCATAGAAGAGGGACTGAAAAAGCTCAAGCCTTTTTCTGTATATGTAGTCAAATACCCTAAAATAAAAGGTCTTCATATGCTATCCACCACGCGGTCAAACTCAATAATGCTTATTAGTCCTTGGGGTAGTTGGGCGACGTTTCGTATGTATTCGCTATACCTTCCAGACATGGGGTTTGGCTCAAGTCTTTCCTCTTCAATCCTTATCACACCCACCACTTCATCCACAAGAATTCCTACCTTTCCCTTATGGCTTTCCACCAACACAACTCTATCTCCTTCCCTTTCCCTTCTGAGTCTTAGTATGGTTTTGAGGTCAATAACGGGGAGTATCTCTCCTCTTATGTTTATAACACCTAAGATAAGTGGAGAAGAAAAGGGAACAGGCACTATGGGTAGGAGCTTTGATATTTCCACCACCTCCTTCAGAGGAACACCAAAAAGCTCACTCTCAAGATAAAAGCCCAAAAATTCAAAGAACTTGCTTACTCTCTGAAGACCCTTCTCCTTTACCACAGGCACTAAGTCAGCCATGGGCATACCTCCTTATACACTCAGCAAGGGCTTGTATTCTGTCTATTATCTGTTGAGAGTCAACAACATAATCCATAAGTTTGTTTATTGCCTCTTCAAGCTTTCCTTCTCTCATGAGCTGGATAATATGATTGCCATCCCTGTGATACTTAATGTGTGGCTCTTCTATAGCCTTAAAAAGGTTCACACATTCATCACCGTATCTTTTCATGTCCTCAAGACCCGTAGAATAATACCATTTACCCAAAGCACACTGAGTATGGTCCGCTAAGAACTCAAACCTCTTGTAAACTACGCTGTCGGTAACATTTTTCATAAAGTTAGCATGGTCTATAATGCGTTGAACGATGTTGATGTAGTCAGAGAATACACGGTCATCCTTTTTCATATCCCTTATGCTTAGCACTTGATCCCAGGCATCTTTGAGCATTTCGAGGGTGTGCTTTGCAGTATTGGCTGTTAGGTTGAGTATGTTCATTATGGTGGAGAAACTTCTCTGAAAATCCTTTGTGTTGCTGGTTATGTTTTTGTATGTGTCGATGATATCTTTAGAAATGGCTTTCACATCTGTAACTATGGTGTTTATAACCTCTCTCACCTGTGTGGTGCTTTGGGCTGTCTTTTCTGCAAGCCTACGAACTTCGTCCGCAACAACTGCAAAACCTCTCCCCGCCTCTCCAGCCCTCGCCGCCTCTATTGCTGCGTTTAGAGCAAGGAGGTTTGTCTGCTCCGCTATGTCCCTTATAAGGTTTATAACTGCGGTAACCCTCATGCTTTTCTCTACAAGGGAGTTGATCACCATGCTGGTATCTTCTGAAAGGCTTTTAAGACTCTCTACTTCTTGCAGTGTAGACTTCATACTTTCTACCGTATCCTCCGAAGACCTTACAACCTCTTCCATCATACGCCTTATGGTTTCCACCTCTTCTCCAGCCTTATAAAAGTCCTTTTTAAGAATTTCAAGGTTATAGTCTATACCATTACCCAAATTGCCGAATTCCTCCACCATTTCAAACATCTCTGCAAGCATATAACTTTTCTCTATTCCTTCTATAGCTTTTTGTATCCTATCCGCTGTAGTCTTAAATATCCCCGGAAAGCCTGATGAAACAAGCCTTCTGAAAAATTTACCTTGCTGGGCGTATTCTACCGCATAAACTATCTCCCTAAGAAAACACTCTACAATGTCTATAAAGTAGTTAAACTCTCTAACGGTCCCCCTAAGCTTGCCCTGAGCCTTTGGCATATACACCCTATCCTCCAAATACCCCCTGACCGCTTGGTGTAGCACCCTGCAAGCTTCTTTGAAAAACTCCTCCACTTGAGCCTTTTCCTCCTTGAGCCTTTTGTTTTCCTCCTCCAGCTCCTTTTCCTTTTTTAACTTTTGAGACAGTATCTCCTCATCCTCATAGCACTTTTCTTCTAAGTCTTTAAGACGCTGAGCTATAGCTCTTAGCTCCTCCTCAATACCAAGCCCAAGGTTTGGCAATTCCACTTCCTTCCCTTCCAAAACATCCTTCAAAAAGGTTTTTAGCCTTTCCATTTCCTTTCTCATGTTTATTCCCTCCAAAGTGTCCATATCCATTCTTCATAGGGCATGCCTTTCAGAACTTCCTGAAGAAGCCTCTCACTAGCCTGCATGCCACCAGACCTCTCCGCTTCAAGTAGTTTCTTGTATATCTCCTCTACCTTCCTAACCGCTTCTTTATTCGCCCTCCTTCTGTCGCTCTGATAACCGATTATATTTGTTCCACTTTCATCCCAAGAGGGTGTGACATGGGCGTATACCCAGTAGTAAGAGCCATCTTTTGCCATGTTCTTCACATAGCCCCAGAATTCCTTGCCTTGCTTTATGGTATCCCAAAGGAGCTTGAAGACTATGCGAGGCATATCGGGGTGTCTTATGATGTTGTGGGGCTTGCCTACAAGCTCTTCTTCAGTGTAGCCCGCTACCTCGCAGAATACTTCATTGGCGTAAGTTATTACGCCCCTTGGGTCTGTCTTGGAGACCAAAAACCTGTCTTCTGGCACTTCCCTTTCTTTGTTTATCGGGGTTGGTCTTTCCATGCTTCTACCTCCCTTCAAGATTTTTTATTAAATTATCAAACTCATTGAATATTTTGGAAAGACCGTCTTCAACCCCGTTAAACTCATGGAGTATTTCATCCCTTCTTCTTATAAGCTCTTCCGCTGGGTTTTCCTTTTTCAGCACCTCGAGGACTTTTTCAATATGTTGGTGGAAGCTATCATGATAGCCTTCAACCTTCCTGTATTCTGTATAATCTCCAAACCTTTCCATGCCATATCCATAATACCAATGAGCAAAGGTGCAATTTTTACTGTCTTTATAAAAACCTGTATCCACAAGGTTGTATATACAGAAATATGCGTTATGCTTGAAGATTATAAGGTCAAGTTTATAGGCGGTTATATTAAGAACATCCTCTATAAGGCTCGCGTGTTTTGATGTTTCATCCGCACTCCTGCTAAAGGTCTCCATTACTTTTCTTAATGAGTCCACATTTTCCGAAGATTCCTTTACATTCCTCACCACCTGCACCGACTTTTCCAGTGTAGCTCTCACTTCCTCTTGTATACTTGTGAGTATATGAGCTACCTCTTCTGTTGCCTTCTGGGTTCTTTCCGCAAGTCTACGAACCTCATCCGCAACAACCGCAAAGCCTCTTCCCTGCTCCCCAGCCCTTGCCGCCTCTATTGCTGCGTTTAGGGCAAGAAGATTTGTCTGCTCTGCCACCTCCCTTATAAGTTCTATTATACCCACCACATTCTTAGCCCTTTCTGAAAGAGTTGTTATACTCTTGTTTTCCTCTTCAACGCTTTTTACCACATCCACAAAACTCTTTGAAACACCTTCAAGCAATTCGACTCCTTTCTTGGAAAGCTCTGAGGTTTTCTGGCTTTCTATGCTTATGCTTTTTGCCTTTTCCACGCTCCTAAGAAGGTCTTTGTATATAACCTCAAGACTTGAAGCAATACCACCACCAAGCTGACCCAGTTGGGCATTAAGCTCTATCCTCTTCTTTAGCTCTGCATCTTCCTTCATGTCATGTAGAGGTTTTTTGAGAGCTTGAGCGGTTTGCTTAAATAGTCCCGGAAAACCTGTATCCACCACAGGTCTGAAAAACTTACCCTGTGCTGCGTACTCTATAGGAGTTCTTATCTCTCTTAGGAAGGTTTCTACCACGTCAAGGAAATAGTTAAGGTTTTTCGCCATTCTTTTCAGCTCACCCTCGTCCTTTAGAAGAACAATCCTATCATCCAGCTTTCCCCTTGATGCGGTTTCTAAGAGAAGGGCTATACGGTGTATGGTGTTTTTTGCATGCCTTACGCTTACAAAGATAACCCAAGCAAGTAAGAAGTTGGCAATGTTTAGGACCCTTATGGGTTCAAAGCCGTATTTGTAAAACTCCACACCAAGAGCTATAGCAAAAAGAAGTATAGAGGTTATGTTAGCATACTGAACCTTATCAAGACTGCTCCATCTCATATAAAACCTCCTAAAATACTCCTACAGTTCTCCTTATTAAACCCACAGGGTCAAGGATTAGCACTATGCTACCGTCTCCTGTGATTGTAGCTCCAGAGATGCCTTCTATGTCTCCAAAAACCTTACCAAGTGGTTTTATAACCACCTCTTCATCTCCGAGCATATCTTCAACAGCAAGAGCAACCCTCCTATTACCTATCAAACAGACCACTATGTAGCCTATTTTGTTCATATGTATACCGAGTATCTCTCCAAGGCTAAAAAGGGGTATTGTGCTTTCTCTAAGTATAAGCACATCCTCTCCGGACACATGGGAAACCATTGCATCATCACCACTCACTATTTCAAGCACGGAGTATATGGGAATGGAGAAGAGTCTTCCACCGATACTAACAAGAAGGGATTTTATGATGCCTACGGTGAGCGGGAAGCTCATAACCACCCTTGTCCCCTTACCCCTTTCGCTCCAAACATCTACCGTTCCTCTGAAGTTTATAACGGTGTTCATAACCACATCCATACCCACGCCTCTGCCGGAGACCTCGGAAACCCTGTCTGCGGTAGAAAAGCCTGGACTGAATATAAGAGACAGAAGCTCTTTCTCTGTCATCTTCTCTGCTCTTTCTGGTGTTATTATGCCTTTCTCTATAGCCTTTCTTTTTACCTTCTGCACATCTATGCCCCTTCCGTCGTCCTCAACAGATATAAAAACCCTGTCCCCTTGATAGTAGGCTTTGAGCTTTAATTGCCCTACTTTTTGTTTCCCTAATCTCTCCCTTTCCTCTACTGGTTCTATACCATGGTCAATGCTGTTTCTAAGAAGATGTATAAGTGGTTCTTCAAGTTTCTCTATTAGAGATTTGTCCATCTCCGTATCTTCTCCCTCCATTATAAGCTGGACTTCTTTTCCTAAGAGCCTTGAAAGGTCCCTTACCACTCTTGGAAACTTTTGAAAGAGCTTTTTTACAGGTTGCATTCTTGTTTTCATGACCGCAAGCTGTAAATCGCCCACTATACGGTCAACGGAAGAAACAACTGTTTCTAATTCTTCAACAGCCCTTGACTGGTATTCTTCAGATAGAGATTGGATAGTTTTTAAAAGTCTGTTCCTTTCAAGTACCAGCTCACCTACAAGGTTCATAAGGTTCTCTATCTTTTGCACATCTATACGCAGGACCCTCTCCACCTCTTCCTCTTTTTTACCTTCTTTCCTTTCACGAGACTTTTCTTCTTCTACCTTCTCCTCTTTTGCGGGACTTTGGACTTCTGGTGTAGAGGGCTCTTCCATATTTTCTTCAAGGAATCTTCCTTCCGCATACAACATCATAATTTTGTCTGCCTCTTCTTCTATTTCTCTTGATATCTCTGCCGGTGGTGTAGTTTTCTTAATGAGATTATCTATTAAATCTATAAGCTCCTCCGGTCTTTTATCTGGAGGCATAAGGACAAGTTCTTCAAGTATTTCTTCTATGCTTTTACCCTTAAGATGGGAAAGACCATACTTATCAAGTAGCTCTTCAAGGGATGGTTTCTTCTCTTTTTCTGAAGCAATCCTTCCACCTTGCAGTATTGTGGAAAGCATGTGGATAAGAGACTGGTCTATACTGACTTCTTCATTCCTTGAGTAAAGGAAAAAGGATTCCCTTATAAAGTCAATAGCTTTGAGGATTGCATCGCCTATTTCTCGGCTAAAAGAAAGTTCACCGCTTCTGATTTTACCGAGCACATCTTCCGCCTTGTGTGCGGTTTCCACTATTGCGGAAAGACCAAGAAAGCCAGCACCTCCCTTTATGGTATGCATACTTCTGAAAGCTGAGTTTATTAAGTCTGAATTCTCAGGGTCTTTTTCCAGTTCTAAAAGTATCTGTTCAAGATTATCAAGATGCTCCTTAGCTTCCACAACAAACTCTTCAAATATCTCCCTCATTTCTTCTGGTATCATAGCTTGCCACCTCCTGCTTTATCAACAAGCTCAAGCATTTCCTTTGCATCAAACTTGACAAGGTAAGCGTCCGCACCCACGCTCATTGCCTTTTGTTTGTTCGCCTCATCGGAAAGCGTTGTATTCACTATAACTGGCAGGTGCATAAGACCGGGCGTCTCTTTTATTTTTTTAGTAAGGGTTAGACCATCCATGCGTGGCATTTCAATATCTGTAAACACAACCTGCACAAAGTCCTTTATGTTCTTGTTTTCCGCCTTTGCCCTTTCAAGAAGTTCATTGAGTTTTTCCCACGCTTCAAGACCATCCTCACAAGCTATGATAGTGTGTCCAGCACTTTCTAATGTGTCGCTTATTATTTTCCTTGCCACAGCAGAATCCTCAGCAAGAAGAACGGTGTAGTGCATCGTTTCTTTTTGAGCCAATTCTTTTGCCTCCATTTCTCCAAATATCTTAAGAATACCCATATCGTGCAATATGCCCTCAAAGTCAAGTATGAGAAGCATTCCTTCTTCCGTATCCACAACTCCCGTTATTCTACCACCAAGCTTTATATTCAAAATCTCTGGAGGCTTTTTTATGTCCGCCCAAGATATACGCATTATCCTCTTGGCGTCATGCACTATAACACCAACCTTCTCTCTGAGGAATTCAAGATGAAGCAGATACTTTCTCCGCTCTGGAGGTTCAGGTATACCCATCCATCTTGCCAAGCTGACCACCGGTATAAGCTCTCCTCTTACCTCAGCCATTCCTTCCAAAAACTCTGGCATGTTTGGCACTCTAGTTATCTGAGGAAGTCTTAAAACTTCCCTCACCTTTGCCACGTTAACACCCAGTATCCACTGATAGAGACCTTCAGGTCTGTCTTCGTATACCCTGAAATTAACTATCTCAAGCTCGTTCGCCCCAGTCCTCAAAACCTCAGGCATCGCATAGGTGTCCATGTTTAACCCTCCTTCTTCATGTCCAACACCTCATTTTCTAATTCCCTTACCACAGCCTTCATTTCTCCAGCTATCTTATTGGAGATTTCCGCAAGCTTTCTGAACTCGGCAGCAACAACGGAAAAGCCCTTACCCATCTCTCCTACCCTTGCCGCTTCAATAACCGCATTAAGTGCGAGAAGATTGGTCTGTTTTGCAATGCGTGTGAGGTTGTCAGAAAGCTCCCTTATCTTCTCCATCTGCCCCAAGAGTCTTTCCATGGATTCTACCTTTTCCATAACTTACCTCCTCAATGTTTTTTTCAAGCTCTTCCATATATTCCTTCATTTTTCCCATAAGTTCCTCATAGATTTCCTTTACAGCCTTAAGCCTGTCCTCTATTATTTCCAATATGGTCCGAGTATCGTCTGAGGTATCCTTGAGGGACTTTATATCCTCAAGACCAACCTCTATCTTTTCCGCTATGTTCCTTATTCCATCTCTTATTTCCTTAAGGTTTCTACTTATGTCTTTTGCAGATTCCATGGATTTCTGGGCTAGCCTACGAACTTCATCCGCAACTACCGCAAAGCCTCTTCCTTGCTCTCCAGCTCTTGCCGCCTCTATTGATGCATTGAGGGCAAGGAGATTGGTCTGTTCTGATATACCCTCTATTATCCTCGTTATGTTTTCTATGTATTTGGATTTTTCCCTGAGCTCGTCTGTCAGCTTTTTCATGTTATGCATGTCCTGAGTTTCTTCTTCCAGTTTTTTGAACATATATCCTATAAGCTCAAGCCCATTTATAAGGGTTCTATAAACATCCTCAAACTCTTTGAGACTTTCCTCAAAGTTTTCCCTTATATATTTAGCTCTTTCAAGAATAGGCTTAAATATTTCCATGAGGTTTGGCGGTGGAATTTCTTCTGATTCCTCCACCTTTTCTACTTTTCTAAATATGCTAACATTCTCAGAGATTTTTACTTCCTCACCCTCTGGTCTTCTTTCAAAAAGAATCTCCCCATCAAGCTCTATCCTTACACCTTCAGAGATATTGTTGAGTGCAAGCTCATAGAGGGCTTTTATTCTTTTGAGCCTCTCCAGTTCAGCCCTCAACTCTTCTTCTTCCTTTTCTTTTTTCCAAAACATCCTCTACCCTCCTTTGATAGCAGTCCAAACCTTCTCTATCTTTTCCTTCAAGGTCTCTGGTGTAAAGGGTTTGACCACATAGTTGTTTGCTCCAGCTTGAATTGCTGCAAGCACGTTCTCCTTTTTTGCCTCTGCGGTAACCATTATTACGGGTATTCCTTTAAGTTTATCGTCCGCCCTTATCTGCTTTAAAGTCTCAAGACCATCCATCTCCGGCATATTCCAGTCAAGAAGCACAAAGTCAAAGCCTCCACTTCGTAACTTTGATAGAGCTTCTTTTCCGTTCTCTGCCTCCTCCACGTTTGTATAACCAAGCTGGTTAAGTATTGTCCTTATTATCTTTCTCATAGTGCTCATGTCGTCAACCACAAGAAACTTAGCCTCCTTCGGTGGCATGCCTTACCTCCTAAAGTCCAAGTTCTTCAAGAAGTTTATCCACATCTTCTTGAAATATCCTATCACCGGTGAGCATTTCTGTAGCCTTACCTACAATTTTCTCCTTCTGTTCAATGGAAAGAGAAGATGCCTCTATGGAAGATAGAACAATTTTCAGTATGGTTTTCTTTATATTATCCAGAACTTCTATCACTCTTTTTATCTGCTGGCTGGCAAGGTCTTGGAAGGACATCAGGGTTATCACCTGAAGGAGTAGTTCAGAGAGTTTCTTTGACCTTTCCTTTATGCTTTCAAGCCTTGACCTTATACTGCTTACTGGGTTCAGGCTCAGAAGAAAGTCCACATCCTCCTGAACCTTTTCCAACTCTTTCATAAGGTCATTTATAATTCCCATTATTTGATGGACGCTCTGCTCTGTGAATTTTATTACATCCTCCAAGCTACCGCTTGCCATAGGAATGGTGCTTGACGTTTCCTCGAGTGGCTTTACCACCTCATCCAGCTTTGCCTCAAG
Organism: Hydrogenobacter sp. T-8; assembly: GCF_011006175.1. Classification (NCBI taxonomy): domain Bacteria; kingdom Pseudomonadati; phylum Aquificota; class Aquificia; order Aquificales; family Aquificaceae; genus Pampinifervens; species Pampinifervens florentissimum. Next base: position 374,142 of record NZ_CP048795.1, read on the forward strand.
GCTCTTTACCTCCTCCAGTAACTCCCTAACAAGCTGTTTTACATCTTCCATAGCCATTTTTCTCTCCTTTCCTATTATACAACCTTCTTTATTCTCTCTTCCCTTGCTATTATGTCAATGATCCTAACTCCGAACCTGTCCTCTACTATGACTATTTCTCCCTTTGCTATCAGCTTCCCGTTTACCTTTATGTCCACAGGTGTTTCCACGTTTTGCTCCAGCTCCACCACAGAGCCGGGGGCAAGATGAAGTAGCTCACCGAGGGTCAATGTAGTAGAACCCACCACCACTTCAACCTGAAGAGGAATGTCCAGAAACCTTTTGAGCTTGTCTGACACCTCACTTTCTTTCTCTTCCACTTGTTCTTGCTGAGAACCCTTTGAGGCTTCTTCTTGCTCTTTCAGAGCGGATGCCCACATATCCGCAAGGTTTTCTTGCTTTTCCTCTTCCATATCAATCCTCCTTTTCCACGTGTTTGTATACTTTTATAGCCTTTTTGCCACCAAGCTGACCAAGGAAAGCCAGAAGTTTTGGTCTGTCCTGAACCCTGACTTCCAGAGATTCTCTAAGGGGTTTGTCAAGATATATAATATCTCCTTCTTTAAGTTCCAATACATCGCTAAAATTCATAGTTGTTTTTCCAAGAACTACTTCAAGCCTTAATGGTATCCTTTGAAAACTCTTAAGTATTTTCTCCTCAAAGTCCTTGTTTTTCATTTCCGGCGATCCCTTTAACACGTCCTTGTAAGGTGCTATAGCACTTTCTGGAATTGCCAATTGAACGTTTCCTTCACTACCTTCTATAACAATCGTCAGCTTTAGAAGTATGAGTTTTTCCTTTGCACGATAAACTGTCAGGAGAGCAGGATTTGTTTCTATTCCAACAGGGTTTATCTTTACATCCATGACAGTTCCCCATGCTATTTCTAATTCTTGATAACAGATATTCAAAAATCTTTGAATGAGCTTTGTTTCTATACGGGTGAAGTCCCTTCCTTCTATTTTATAGGGCTTTGCGCTACCACCAAATACGCTACTAACCACTATATATATGAGCTTAGGGTCTATTGCCAGAAGACATGTTCCTCTCAGGGGTTCAATATTAAACAAACCTATGGCACAAGGCACAGGTAGTTTTGCGGTAAACTCTCCAAACCTGACGATGCTAAGGCTTTCCTTGAATATACTTGGAATTGTAACCACAAGTGAGGCAAGCCCCCTTCTGAGCCCATTTATCCATCTTTCAAATATAAGCTCAAGACCCGGAATTCTCCCTGCGGATATATGTTCAAACAGTGAAAGGTCAAGGGGTCTTACCCTTTCCTCTTCTACCTCAGCCCTTTTCTCCTCCTCCTTGCCAAGCGTCTTAAGTAGCAGGTTAATCTCTTCTTGGCTCAGAAGTTCGTCCGCCATGTTTAGCCTTTACTCCTTAACCAGCTCTTGATTATCTTTGCAACCTTTTCTGGTTCTTCTTTCGCTGTTTTTACTATGGCTTCCACCGCTTCCACCTTTTCCGCCTTTATTCTTATCTCTTCAGCACCCTCTATAACCTCAAGGGTGGGTGCACCTGGAAGGACTGGAACTGGCACAACTTCCTTTCTTCTAAGAAGCCTTCTTAAGACAAGTAGGGCTATTATGCTTGCGGTAAGCACTAGAAAAACAAGAAGACCAAGTTTTACATACTTTTCATAGTCTGGTGTAGGTTTTTCAAAGGGTGGTTTCTGGAAGGGTATGGCTTCTACAGTTAGCACATCGCCTCGCTGGGGGTTTATTCCTGCTGATGCGGACACTATCCTTTTGACCTTTTCCAAGTCAAGGTTCTTTATGTTTGCATCTACAATAACTCCCACGCTGAGCCTTTTGACCTTTATCATCGGGTCAACGCTGTAGACCTCCTTCTTACTAACTTCGTAGTTTGTTATGGTTTCGCTCTTTTCAGTGAGAACTTGACCTGCTCCCACCACCACACCTGCACCCGGTGGAATATTTGCTTGTGCCCCAGGGACACCTGCACCACCGCCCGTGGTGGTTCTTTCCTTCTTCTTTTGTTGGCTTACCACTGCGGTCATGTCTGGGTCATAGATTTCCTCCTTCTGTTCCCTCTTGGTAAAATCAAGGTCTGCAGAAACTTTAACCTTTACAGAGCCAAAACCTATAGCCTCTTCCAAGGCTCTTTGCACTTCTCTTTCAAGCCTTCTTTCAAACTCCGCCTTCAGCTTTAACTCCTTATCGTGGACAGTGCCTTCTGTTTCCTCTAACATGGCGGTAAGATCCCTACCCTTATCGTCCACCACCACCACATTCTTTGGCTTTAGCCTTGGAACGCTAGCAGAAACAAGGTTTCTTATAGCTTTTACCTGCTCTGGTGTAAGCTCATAGCCCGGTTTTAGTTTTACAAAAACGCTTGCGGTTGGCTCTTCCTCTTCCCTGAGAAAGATAGATTTTTGTGGCATACCTATGCTTACCCTCACATCTTCAATACCAGACATTCTCAAGATTGTCCTGGCAAGCTCGCCTTCTACTGCCCTTTTGAAGTTTACCTGATTCTGAAAGTCGGAGACGCCTATACCAGTCTTGTCAAAGATTTCATAGCCTACTATCCCCTTACTGGGAATGCCTTTTGCTGCCAGCTTTAGCCTTATATCCCTAACTTGGGGTTCTGGGACTAGTATACTTTTTCCATCCTGACCGATTTTATAATTCACACCATCTTTGTCAAGCTCCGACATAACTGCAGACATGTCTTCCTGAGAAAGCCCAGAATAGAGAACCGTATAATTTGGCTTTGTGGCAAGAAGAGCTACTGCCAAGAGAACGCCGAGGGCAAGAAGAGGCACTGCCACAAGGGCAATCTTCTGGGTTGTGGATAGAGCCAGGAACCTTTCCTTAAGGTTGTTTAAGGCTTCCCTTATGTCCGCCATATTTTACACCTGCATCCTGTTAATTTCTTGGAAGGCTTCAATCAGCTTGTTCCTTATCTGAATAAGAAGGTTCAGTGCAGTCTTCGCCTTTTCAAACTCCACTACCATCTGATGAAGAGGTATCTCAGCACCTTTGAGAACTGCCTCTTTTATAGCTTCTGCCCTCTGCTGCTCTCTGTTTACCCACTGGACAAACTCACCAAGCTCTTGCAAAAAATCCCCCTTTTCCCTTTTGTTAAGGCTTAGCTTCTCTTTCAAAAACCCATCTATGATTCTTATCTCCATAGTTCAAGAACCCTCTGTGCCATCTCTCTTGTGGTCTTAAAGGCGTTGAGATTTGCCTCGTAGCTCCTCATGGCAGATATCATGTCCGCCATCTCCTTGACCAGCTCTACGTTGGGAAGTCTTACGAAACCTTCCGCATCCGCCCTTGGGTTTGTAGGGTCAAAAACAAGGCGGAAGGGTTCATTGGATTCCCTTATTTCCCTAACTCTGACGGGCACAAGCCCCTTTTGAATCTGGTCTTCCAAGGCCTCAAAAACAGGCTCTAACTTCCTAAAGGGCTCACCGGTAGTTCTATAGGATTCAAAGTTTGCCAGATTGCTGGCTATGGTGTTAAACCTTATCCTCTGAGCTTGCATTCCGCTTGCGGATACATCAAAGGTTCTAAAAAGGTCCATCATTGCCTACCCTCCTTTATTATATTGTTTAGCTTATCAAGGCTTCCAGTGGCAAACCTCATGTAGACCTCATAGGCTATCCTGTTTTGGTTCAGCTTTGCCATTTCCTCTTCCATGCTTACATCGTTTAAGTCATTACCCAAAAGCCTTTTCCTTACCTCAAAGACCTTGAAGTCCTCGGAGCTTGCGGGTTTTATATGTCGCGGTCTTGTGGTTTTTAACTTTCCCCCCTCTTCCAGACTAAAGGCTACATCTTTAGTTCTATAGTTAGGCGTGTCCGCGTTAGCGATGTTGCTAAGAATTACCTTATGCCTCTTCCAGGCGTAGTTAAGATAGGGCATTACCTTGTCCGCTCCCTTGAAAATATCCATATCATTCACCCCCAGAGAACAATTATAACCCTGCTTATAATATTATCTTTCCCTTGAGCTCTTTTTACAACCCATTGTATAGTTTCTTTGTCCCCAGTTAATTCACCAGACTTTGCCAGTTTATAGGCGGTAAGCCAGTAAAGGTCGCTTTCCTCTGCTATTTCCAAATATTTCCTGTAGTAAAACTTCGCCTTCTCGTATTGCCCTCTACTATAATAGAAGTCCCCCAACTCTAAGAGGGAAGGCTCTAAGTAAGGTAGAAGCCTTTGCGGAAGGTTCTGTTCAACAAGAGCTTCAAGGGGTTTTGTGTCTTTTCTGTATATACCTCTGATAAAAAGAGCTTCCAGCCTATCTTCGCCAGTAAGCCCTGGCAAAGAAGATTCAATCATTCTCAACCCCTCCTCTGACCCTTCAAGAAGCAGGAGCTGACCTAAAAGAAAGCCCCTTAGCGGTTCTTCTAACCTTTCAGGTATGCTTTTAAGCGTAGTGTCTCCAAGGTAAACCACAGCCCTTGCGAGCTTTTCATAGCCAAAGAGAAGAGTATAATTGTCTGGGTTTACCTTGTATAGACTTAGCAGAAAGCCCGCATCCTCACCGTAAGGGTTCAATTCAGACATAAGATTTCCCAGTGTGGACATCATAGGTCCAGTTTCTATTCTTATATCTTCAAAAATGATTTCTTTAGGCAAGCTGAGCCTTTTGAGCCTTAAAAGGTCTGGGTCTTGTATCTTTTTTTCTTTAAGAGTGTAGTAATAAAGTCCGAGTATTGCAGGGTTGGAGTAAACACTGTTCAAATAGGTCCAAGAGATGTTTTGCAAAAGCCTTTTATAATCTCCTAACTCCTTAGCATACTTTTCCAAGAATTCTGGATAGAGCCAGAGTTGTGAGAAAAGTAAGCTCGCCTTTAAGCCCCCAGAGATTGATATATTCATGACCCTTCTCTTTGCATCCGCATAATTTCCGCTCATAAGATATATAAGAGCAAGATAGTAGTTGACAGAGTCTGAATATTTTCTGTATATATCCTTTCTATCAAGCTGTTCAAAGTAAAATACTGCAGATCTCCAGTCCTTTTCCATATAGCTACTCACCGCATACCTGTATAGAAACTCAGGGTCATCCTCTAAATATCTATTAATAGTGCGAGCTTCAGAGAGTTCTCTTAAAGCCTCGGAATACCTGCTTACATTAAAGGCGTAAAAGCCCTTAACAAGATGGTAAAGATATCTTCTTTCTGCAAGAGTTTCTGGGTCTATCCCGTCAATAAGCTGGCTATTTAACCCTTCTGAGAGTGAGTCCGCATAGAGAAACTTCAAAAGGTAGTCCTCTCTACTTGTATCTTTGTAGAGGTTCAAAAACACATCCTTTGCCCTGTCGTAAAAGCCAAGAAGAAGGTATGCGTCACCTATGAACTCTCTTTGAAGGAAAAGGTAAGTAGGTTTTTTATAGTAATAAGGATACATGTTAAGATAGGCTATCGCGGAAAGAATGCCTTCCCTTTTGCCCATCCTATAAGACTGCTTTGCGTAGGATATACCTATGAAAAGGTAGGAAAGCTCACCATAGTATCCTGACCTATCAGAAAGAAAAGCCCTACTAAACTCTTCTATTGCATCGGGATAATTTCCCTGTTGATATTCTATATATCCCCTATGAAAGTAAGTTTGAGCGAGCTTTATGTTCTCTCTCTCCATCTCTGTAGAAAAGGAGAGCAAAAATACCATCATAAACACAAGAATCTTCTTTGCAAGCAGGTCAAGTCTGTAAACTATAGAACTTGTGCCATGCACTTCGGAACTCTTCAAACCTGCCCTCCTCTATGGCTTTTCTTATGTTCTCCATCAGCTTGTGGTAAAAGCGAAGGTTGTGAATGGTGTTGAGTATGTAAGCGGATATCTCTTCCACATTAAAGAGATGTCTCAGATAGGCTTTAGTGAAGTTCCTGCAAGTATAACAATCACACTCTGGGTCTGGTGAAGAAAAGTCCTTTTTATATTTTTCATTGCGTATGTTTATCTTTCCTCTTGAGGTAAAGAGCGTTCCAGTCCTTGCCATGCGCGTGGGTGCCACGCAGTCAAACATGTCTACCCCTCTTGCCACCGCTTCAATTATATCCTCAGGCATACCTACCCCCATAAGATATCTGGGTTTTTCCCATGGAAGGTATTGGCACACAAGCTCGGTCATGTCATACATAATTTCCTTTGGCTCGCCCACAGAAAGCCCGCCGATAGCATAGCCAAAGAGGTCTCTTTCTACAGTCCTAAGAGCAGACTCCACCCTAAGCTCCTCAAAAAAAGCACCCTGCACTATTCCAAAAAGCACTTGGTCTTCTCTTTTTTTAACCCTTATGCTCCTGTCAAGCCAGTCTATAGTTCTATCAACTGCGGTCTTTGCATAGGCATATGTGGTAGGATACTCTACGCACTCGTCAAGAGGCATTATGATGTCAGAGCTAAAGGCTTCTTGAATTTCTATAACCTTTTCTGGAGTAAAGAAGTGAAGGTCTCCCGCAAGGTGGTCTCTAAACTCTACCCCTTCATCGTTAACCCTTACCCCTGACTTTCCGTCTCCCCTTCCCCGTGATAGAGAAAAAACCTGAAAGCCTCCACTATCTGTCAAAATGGGCTTGTCCCATCCTATAAAGGCATGAAGCCCTCCTGCCTCTTTTATAACTTCTACACCCGGTCTTAGGTATAGGTGGTAAGTATTGCCCAAGATAATCTCAGTGCCTATCTCTATAAGGTCCTTGTGGAGCATAGCCTTTACTGTTCCCTGAGTGCCAACAGGCATAAAGACTGGTGTGCGTATTTTACCATGCGGTGTTATAAGCTCTCCAAGCCTCGCCTTTCCGTCAGATTTTATAACCCTAAAGGAAAACATATTTTTTAAGGTTTGAAAAGTAATTTTACAAGCTCAAAAAACACAGGACTGTATAAGGCTATGGCTATTAGAAATAGGGCTATGAGGACCTTTATATATGTTTCAAGTTTTGATAGTCTCGCGTTTACTTCTGCAATTTGACCCTTAACTCCTCCAATTTCACCTCTTAAATCTCCAATTTCACCTCTTAACTCTGCGATTTGACTATCCAATCTGGCAATTTCTTGTCTTAGCTTTGCAACCTCTTCTCTCAGGTCAGCCTTTGTAACAAGCTCCTTGGCAAGCTCTTCTTTTAGCTCCAACTTCCTTTGGAGGCTCAGCTCCTTTATAGCCTCATCCAACGCCTTTATAAACTCAATAGCTTCTTCTTTTCCCAACTTTTCCTGTAGCTTTATAACAACCTCTGGTGGAAGTGTGCTAACCATAAGGGTATATTATAAGCCTTTAGGGTTTAAGGAGTAGCTTAAGGAGTTCAAAAAACACAGGGCTATAAAGAGCTATAGCTATTAGAAATAGAGCAATGAGGACTTTTATGTATGCTTCAACCTTTGAAAGCCTTGAGCTAATCTCTGCGGTTTGACCTCTTAGCTCTGCTATTTGACCTTCCAACCTTGCTATTTCTTCTCTTATTTTTGCAACCTCTTCTCTTAGGTCTGCTTTTGTAACAAGCTCCTTAGCAAGCTCTTCTTTTAGCTCCAACTTTCTTTGGAGGCTTAGCTCCTTTATAGCCTCATCCAAAGCCTTTATAAATTCAATAGCTTCTTCTTTTCCTAACTTTTCCTGTAACTTTATAACAACTTCTGGTGGAAGTGTGCTAACCATAAGGGTATATTATAAGCCTTTAGGGTTTAAGGAGTAGCTTAAGGAGTTCAAAAAACACTGGGCTATAAAGGGCTATGGCTATTAGAAATAAAGCTATGAGAACCTTTACATAAGTTTCAAGTTTTGAAAGCCTCGCTTTAAGCTCAAGCACCTCTCCCCTTACCTTGACTATCTCTTCCATCAATTTAGCACTTTCTTCCTTCAAGTCTGCTTTTGTAACCAAGTCTTTAGCGAGCTCTTCTTTTAGCTCAATTTTCCTTTGGAGGCTCAGCTCCTTTATAGCCTCATCCAACGCCTTTATAAACTCAATAGCTTCTTCTTTTCCTAACTTTTCCTGTAGCTTTATAACAACCTCTGGCGGAAGTGTGCTAACCATAGGGTATATTATAAGCCTTTAGGGTTTAAGGAGTAGCTTAAGGAGTTCAAAAAACACTGGGCTATAAAGGGCTATGGCTATTAGAAATAAAGCTATGAGAACCTTTACATAAGTTTCAAGTTTTGAAAGCCTCGCTTTAAGCTCAAGCACCTCTCCCCTTACCTTGACTATCTCTTCCATCAATTTAGCACTTTCTTCCTTCAAGTCTGCTTTTGTAACCAAGTCTTTAGCGAGCTCTTCTTTTAGCTCAATTTTCCTTTGGAGGCTCAGCTCCTTTATAGCCTCATCCAACGCCTTTATAAACTCAATAGCTTCTTCTTTTCCTAACTTTTCCTGTAGCTTTATAACAACCTCTGGCGGAAGTGTGCTAACCATAGGGTATATTATAAGCCTTTAGGGTTTAAGGAGTAGCTTAAGGAGTTCAAAAAACACTGGGCTATAAAGGGCTATGGCTATTAGAAATAAAGCTATGAGAACCTTTACATAAGTTTCAAGTTTTGAAAGCCTCGCTTTAAGCTCAAGCACCTCTCCCCTTACCTTGACTATCTCTTCCATCAATTTAGCACTTTCTTCCTTCAAGTCTGCTTTTGTAACCAAGTCTTTAGCGAGCTCTTCTTTTAGCTCAATTTTCCTTTGGAGGCTCAGCTCCTTTATAGCCTCATCCAACGCCTTTATAAACTCAATAGCTTCTTCTTTTCCTAACTTTTCCTGTAGCTTTATAACAACCTCTGGTGGAAGTGTGCTAACCATAGGGTATATTATATGCTTAATGCAGACTCCTGCTAAGATTTTATCCTATGAAACCTATATTGGAGCTATCAAAGACCCACGAAATTAAAAAACTGCTGAGAAGTTTAAGACTACACACAGTTTGTGAAGAGTCTCGCTGTCCTAATATAGGAGAGTGTTTTGGCTCTGGCACCGCAACTTTTATGATAATGGGAGATACATGCACGAGAGCCTGTAGCTTCTGCAACCTTCAAAGAGGCAAGCCCTTAGCTCCCGACCCAGAAGAACCCTACAAACTTTTGCATGCGGTCAAAACCCTTAAACTAAGCTACGTGGTGCTAACATCTCCCACAAGGGATGACCTACCAGATGGTGGTGCAGGTCATTTTGCAAAGTGCGTAAGAGTCTTGAAGGAACACATACCAAGTATAAAGGTAGAAGTGCTTGTGCCAGACTTTAAAGGCGACACTCAAGCCCTCTCAAAGGTGCTATCCTCTGAACCAGACGTGCTTGCACACAATGTGGAAACCGTGCCAAGGCTGTATAACCGTGTAAGGCTTGGGTCTAAGTATGAAAGAAGTCTTGCACTGCTAAGATTTTCAAAGGAGCTTGCTCCTCATATACTTACAAAGTCCGCACTGGTGCTTGGCTTTGGAGAAAGTATTGAAGAGATAATCCAAGTTATGAAAGACCTCAGGTCTGTAGGTTGCGACCTTTTAACCATAGGTCAGTATTACCAACCTTCAAGAGAACATCATCCAGTGGTTAAATACTACACAGAGGAAGAGTTCAAAACCCTTGAAGAGCTGGCATATGGTTTAGGTTTTAAAAAGGTGGCAAGCGGACCAAATGTGAGAAGCTCCTACAAAGCTATAGAACTATCTTTGTTCTTCTAAAATCTCCCTCTCTATTTCAAAGTAGAGGTAGTAGGCGTTTACTGGATTAACCTCAAAGAATACTGAAAGCTGTGAGTATTCTGGGTTTATCTTAAGCATCTCCTCGTTAGCTTTGTTCCTTGCTTCCTCCACACTGTAGCCTTCCTCATATAACTTTCTTACCACAGACCTTACGTCTCTTATATAATTCATCGTCCAGTCTACCTGTTTAGTTATATCTTCCTTACCATAGAGCGGTTCACCATGTCCCGGAAGTAGTATTTCTGGAGAAAGCTCCTTTATCTTCTCAAGGCAAAGTAGCCATGTGCGGGAATTACCAGAGCCTAAGAAGGGGATGCGTCCTCCGAAAACGAGGTCTCCTGCAAAGAGTATCTTTCTCTTTGGCATCCAAACTACAAGGTCTCCGTCCGTATGAGCCTTACACCAATGGTGTATTTCAAAGAGCTCATCACCTAACTTTATTACCATACTACTGGATGTAGTTATGTCCGGTCCTATAAGTTTTGTTCCTTTAAGAAGTCTTTTACCTAAGATTTCAAGCCTAGCATTGAACATCCTTTTAGAAGCATCATCCGCAAGATAGCTGTAAGACCATGGATGTGCTATTATTACAGCACCCGATTCCCTTAAAGCCTTCACGCCGTAGAAGTGGTCTGTATGATAATGAGTGATAAGGACATATTTTATAGGAAGCCTTGTTTTTGTTCTTATGGTCTCCACGAGCTCCCTCCCAAGCATATAAGTGCTTAGGGCATCTATAACGAATACTCCATCCTTGGTTACTACGAAATAGGCGTTAGATATAAAGCCCCTGTTTTGCTTGTTTACCTGTTCGTAAACTCCAAAAACTCCAAAAACATTGGGTGCAAGCTCTCGCAAAGTTTCCCTGACGTGCTTTGGATAAGCATAGGAAAGTAGGGGTAGGGAAAGTATAATTAATGAGATTATCTTACTCACCCTTTGCCTCTTTCAGAGCCTGCTTTATGTCTTGGTCCGCCCTGCGAAATATCTCTGCATTTTCCTTGCTAAGGTGTCTTCCGTAGGTTTTAAGCAGGAAGGGTATGTTTATGTAACCAGTAATAACTTTTCCATCTCTTTCGTATAGATACACTCTACAGGGTGCAAGAGTTCCAAACTGAGGTATGTCCTTGAGTATGGCTTCACCGTAGCTAAGATTACAAGCAAGGAATATGGAAAACTTTGGACTGTCCTTTCTTATATCCATTATGTCCAAGATGTTCATGTTTACACCATCAAGGGCTGTTTTGTAGAGGGTTTTGAAAGTATCAAAGTCAAGACCATCTATTACATCCTCGTGGACGAGGTTTTCCCTAATTGCGGGAGCCTGAGAAATCGCTGGCTTGTTGGTGCTTACAGAAGCGAGAGCTGAATGAAGTTTGCGATAGAGCTGGCTTATTTCTCTTCTTTCAGATAGGGTTAGGTTATTTCTGTAGCGAGTGAGGAAGACCTGATGATTTACCACTGTTGCCCTTACCCTGCCTCCCTCTTCGTAAACCGCCACACTACATGGGACTATATTGCTAAGGGCTGGTGCTTTGAGGAGAATGTCTCCCATACCATCAAACTCGCACCCGAAGACAACGTAGTAGTTTCTGAAAGTTTCGTTTCCTCTCGCTCTTATGGCGTCAGATATGGTAAGAGTTCTCAATACCTTTAGACCTTGAGCCTCCATGCTTTTTCTTACAGACTCTACCCCTGCTTTGAAATCCCTCTCCTTAAGGTTATAGGTAACATACATAACCTTGAGAGGGTCCATAGCAAAGGTAAAAAGAGGCAGGAGCAGGAAAAGGAGAAACTTCAACATTTCCTTACCTCCAGTAGCAGTCTGTATTGTATGGATGGTCAAGCACTTTCACGTTGGGTCTTCTGTCTACTTCAATGTTTTTCTTTTTCCTTATGTAGTCTACCACTATGTCCCTTATGTTCTTCTTCTCAGGCTGAACTCCCATAGGAGGTGGTCCTCCGTAAACCGCAACCACATACTCTTTATCCATCTCTATGGGCTTACCCTTTATCCTCACATTCCTTATCCTCTCACCTTGTTTTGCGTTTATTTTTAGCTCGTATTCCACGCCATATATCCTTGACATGTCTCCACCTTGCTGATAGAGGGGGTTAGGGTTAAACACGTTGTCCGCCACATCCTCCCAAAGCACAAGTAGGTCTCTTCCCTTTCTCTTCATAATAAAGACCTCAGGATAGGTCATACCAAGCACATCGTAAACATGCTCCACGGTTATCTTCTGACCTGGGAGGACTGTAGTTCCCCATCTAAAGCCCGGGGATGTGCCCACATCCAAAGACATAACCGCATCCACCCCATGATAATAGTCCGCAAGAGCTTCACCTATGAGCCTGTCCCATGTGCTAAAGACAGTATCCCTCTTATAGAGCAAGGTATTAGCTGTGCCTATGACCGTGTTGAACTCCTTCTCATAAGGCTCATACCACTTTTTCACTAAATCCTTGGCACCCTTATCTTCTGGCACCACATCGGAAAGCACAGGGATGAGCTTAAACCTATATCCTTGAAGTTTTCCATTCCTCACATCCAAGTCCATCCTTCCCACAAACTTCCCGTGAGACCCAGGTGATACTATAAGTGTATCTCCCACTTTAACAGGAGTTGGAGTTATATCGTGGGTATGTCCAGATATAACTATGTCAATACCTTTGACCATCTTCATCAGTGCTATATCAAGAGGAAGACCATCATGAGAAAGAAGAATTACAAGGTCCACCTTGTGCTTTTCCCTAAGCTCGTTTACATACTTTTGAAGCTCATCGGGTCTCACGCCAAAACTCCAGCCCTCCGTGTATACCCTTGGGTTTGCAAGAGGGGTAAAGGGGAAGGAGCTTCCTATTATGCCTACCTTTACTCCATTTTTCTCCACCACATCGTAAGGTGGAAAAACGAGGTCGCCAAAGGGCTCTTCAGTTATGTTGTAGGAGATAAACTTTGCCTTTAGTTTATTCCTAACTATGTCTAAAAACTTTTCCTTACCTACGGTTACATCCCAGTGAGCGACCATGTAATCAAAGCCCACATAGTTCATCCAATCCACTATAGCCATGCCATCAGTTTTAACCGCAATGCCAGAAGTTGCCCACGTGTCTCCGCCGTCAAGCACAAGACATTTATCCTTTCCTCTTTCGTTGACTATGGTCTTTATTACAGTAGCAACCTGAGGTCCACCACCAGTCATTCCATACAAACCCGCCAACCTTATAAAGCTCACACAAGAACCCGTATAGGCTTCCACAGAACCCGGTCTTATGTTATAAAACCTCAAAAAGTCCATGCCTGCAAGATATCCGGGAGTTCCCCTTAGAGGTTCTGGAGCCAACAGGTTCATAGGTTCTGCAAAATACATAGGTTTGAGATGTCCATGAAGGTCAGAAGTAAACACAAGTGTAAGATTCCCATAGGGCTTGAATTCCATAAGTTTTTCAAAGCTCACAGGTCTTCTTGCAAAGGCTTCCGGAGAAAAAGCTAGGGCAGATAGAGCTAATGCTGAATATCCGAGGAAGTCCCTCCTGTTCAAAACCATTGTATGACCTCCTTTGGAAAAATATTATAAGGGGGCTTAGCCCCCAAGAAAATTATTTGTTTACAGGAGATTCTGGATGGAGAAGATAGGCGACTATGTTTGCCACATCTTCAGGAGAGAGGTTTCCATGATAGCCAAACCTTGGCATGGAAGAGCAAGGAAAAGCAGACCAAGAGTCATAGATTATGTTATAAACAGCCTTTATCTTTTCAACCGTTTCTGGGCTGTTTAGATTTTCCTTTGTTATACCCCACCTTTTACCATACTGGTAAAGATTAGGTCCCATTGTTCCACCAGGGACACCCTTTTCTATAAGGTGGCAGGCATAACAGTTCCCACCCTTATCGGTGGGCTTGTCAGAAAAGCCATAGCTTGCATACCTTCCACCTCTGGGAGAATCCACCAGTTTCTTACCTTCTTTCCAATCACCCATGTATATACCCCATTGAGGATACCTTATCTCCGCTTGGCTTAGTTGGGTAACCTTCTGTATGGCTTGTGCTGGCATCTGTTCCCTGCTTGGATACTGAGAGCATATCTTCTGGGCTTCGTCCTGCTGTATTTTCCACGCAAACCTTGGGTCACTGGAAAGCCCGGACTTCAAAACCTTAATAACTTCCTCATACTTCACTGCAGGTTGCTGTTGCCTTTGTGACTGTGCTTTCCTCTGCTGGGCTTCAACTACCGCACCCGTTAAAAGACTTGCAATACCAACGAGAATTAGAGCCTTTTTCATCTTTATCACCTCCCTATTCCTGGTGCTTTTATCTCAGTGCCATTAGCAGTGCCGTAAAGGTATGTGGAAAGAGCCACCCCCAAATCAGAATGGGGTATGAACTCTGGCCATCTCATCTGACGAATGCATTCCGCATACCTGTAATGCATGGTCATAGGAAGACCCCAACGCACCAAATATTTGGGGAATATGGAAACTGCCTGACCAGCCTCACCGGGTCTGTCCGCACTCCAAAGTCTTGTTGCCCTTATTCTTACCTCTTGCTTACCCGCATGACAGGTGGCACAGTTAAAGTCCCAAGGTCCAAGTCTTGTGTAGTATATTTGCTTGCCTATATCATACATCTTTTTAACGTTTGGGTCTTTGAGGTTTACATTTATTTTCTGCCCGTTGGATTCCATAGTAAGATACATGATTATTCCGTCGTATTCGCTCACACAGTTGCCCGATTTGCCCCAGCATTGACGCACAAACTTGAGAACCTGTTCCTGTGTCATGCCTGCATGCTTTTGTAGACACCATCCAACTCTTGTTTCAAGGTCCATCACCTTGCCTGCATCCGCAAAGTATCTGGGAAGTTGTGCTGCAGCGCCTTTGAAAACACCAGGACCAAGACCAAGGTCGCACTTGTCAAGGTTATACTTCTTTATAGCTTCTTTGCCCACCTCATACCAAACCTCACCGGGGTTTATACCTTCTGCGAGCATTTTGTTGAACTCTTGGACAAGCCTTATTTCTTCTTCAGGAGAAAGCTCCCCTTCAACCTGAGCAAAAGCCTTTGTAGACAAAAGTCCACCGGCAAGAGCACCGGCTGTAAACACCGCTAAAAGTGCCTTCTTTCTCATATCATAACCTCCCTTAAGAAACCTTTATCTCTGCAGTTCTCTCCCACTTACCGCCCTTGTTGTCCTCATAGACTATCTTCACAACACCACTTTCATCCGCTTTGAGAGTTAAAGCCATAAAGGGATTGGCAGACACACCCGCACCCATGTTCACAGTGCTTACCAACTTGTCGTTAAAGAAAAGGTCAAGTTTTGTAAGGTTATAGGCGGGTACCTCCTGTCCTGTCTGTGGGTCTTTCCTTGGTGGCGTCATGGGGTGGGTTATTACCATCTGCACCCTTATGATTTCCCCCTTCTTTGCCTCCTTTGGCACACGAAGTATACCTGTTCCTACTGCCATATTGCACCTCCTGTATAGAATTTTTGGTATTAGAAACCTATGGAATTATCCGCATCCACCAGCGGTAACTTTGACCTCCTTTGTTGCCATTACATAAGAGCCATCCTTTAGCTTGAGTATTGCCCTCACATTAGATGTCTCTCCCATCTTTATCCTTGTGGAGAAAAAGACCTGCCCGTTCATGGGAGTAAAGGACACATCCGCTATCCAAGGCACGGGGTTTTTGTCAACGAATATCCAGAGCTTTTCTACTCTGTCCACGGGTATGGTAGACTCCACGGTTATTGGCACATTGGCTCCTGACTCTGCTATGGTAGGAGCGGTTAATTTGATATCCGCCACCTCCTTAATCTGGGAGAGCTTAACTCCCAATCTTTTCTGCACTTCCTCTTCCAGCTTTGTAGCACCAAAAGCTGGCTGAACTGCTGGGACAAGTGTAAGTCCCATTACAGCTACTGCTGACAGCGCGATAAACTTTCTCCTATCCATGGTTTATACCTCCTTAAAAATTTAGCATGCTTTAAGGTTCTGCATCCTGCATATCTTCTGAATGGTGTTTAGAATTTCACCCCTTGGTCTGCTTCCAAAGAGGACACCAAGCACCTTTTCCTGCTTTGGGTCATAGAATACCATGGTGGGGACACCGGGAACTCCTAGCTTTCTTGCCCACTTACTTCCTTCATCAGAGGATATATTTAGGTTTATAACCACGAAGTTTTCCAATTTTTTCTGGACATCCTCTTGGTTGAGTACAAACTCTTCCATCTGGGCACAGTAAGGACAATAATTGCTATAGAAATAGAAGGCAACGGGTTTGCCTTCCTTCTGAGCGTATTCAAGGCCCTCTGAGACCTTGCCAAACCAAACCGCAAAACTCGTGGAAACCAATAAAATTAACCACACCAGTATTTTCTGCATACTGTTATCTAATATAAAGGTTATGAGAATCTTTAGCAATAGAAAGTTTTTATAGTGGGTATAAGCATATCTTATATAAGAAGATAAGAATTGTGTTAAAAGCATAAAAGCCCACAGCGGGCATAAAATATAAATCTTATGGAAAGGGTAAGAAACTTCTCCATAATAGCACATGTGGACCATGGCAAGTCCACCCTTGCGGACAGGCTCTTGGAGTTCACCGGCTCTGTATCCAGAAGGGAAATGAAGGAACAAATGCTGGACACCCTTGAAATTGAAAGAGAAAGAGGTATAACCATAAAGCTACAAGCGGTTAGGATGTTCTACAAGGCAAAGGATGGAGAAACTTATACCCTACATCTTATAGACACGCCCGGGCATGTGGACTTTTCCTACGAGGTTTCAAGGGCTCTTGCCGCCTGCGAAGGTGCACTACTTCTTGTGGATGCAACTCAAGGTATAGAGGCCCAAACGGTTGCAAACTTTTGGAAGGCAGTTGAGCAAGACTTGACCATAATACCAGTTATAAACAAGATAGACCTGCCTTCAGCAGACCCAGAAAGGGTGAAAAGACAGATAGAGGAAATCCTGGGACTACCCTCTGGGGATGTTATACTGGCATCCGCAAAGGAGGGTATTGGTATTGAGGAAATCTTAGAGGCTATCGTAAAAAGGATTCCTCCGCCAAAAGGCGACCCTAAAAAACCTCTCAAGGCTCTAATCTTTGACTCTTACTATGACCCTTACAGGGGTGCAGTAGCCTTTGTTAGGGTTTTTGACGGTGAGGTAAGACCAAGCACAAGGATAAGGCTTTTTTCCACGGGCAAAGAGTTTGAAGTCACGGAGGTGGGAGCGCAGACGCCAAAGATGACCAAGTTTGAAAAGCTATCCGCAGGCGATGTGGGATACCTCGCTGCATCAATAAAGGATGTGAGGGACATAAGGGTGGGTGATACCATAACGGACGCAAGAAACCCCACACCAGAGCCTGTGCCGGGCTTTAGACCAGCCAAACCCATGGTCTATGCGGGCATATACCCCTCCGAGGGCTACACCTACGAAGAGCTAAGGGATGCCCTTGAGAAATATTCTATAAACGACGCAGCCATACAGTTTGAGCCAGAAACATCACCCGCACTTGGTCTTGGCTTTAGGGTGGGTTTTCTGGGGCTTTTGCATATGGAAATAGTCCAAGAGAGGCTTGAGAGGGAATACGGTGTTAGTATTGTCACCACCGCACCAAGTGTGGTTTACAGGGTGAGGTTTAAAAATGGTCAGGTAAAGGAAATAAGAAACCCCTCAGAGATTCCAGAAAACTGGGGCATTATTCAAGCCCTTGAAGAACCCTTTGTTCTCCTCACCATAATCACACCCAAGGACTATGTGGGCAGTATAATGAACCTCTGTCAAGAAAAGAGGGGCATTCAAAAGAAGTTTATCTATCTTGACCCCAACACGGTTATGTTGGAGTATGAGATGCCTTTGAGCGAAGTGATAATGGACTTCCATGACAAGATAAAGGGCGTCTCAAGAGGCTACGCCTCCTACGATTATGAGTTTCTGGGCTTTAGAGAGGAGGACCTCGTGAGGTTAAACATTTTCATAAACAATGAGCCTGTGGATGCTCTGTCCTTTATCGTCCACAGGGACAAGGCTTACAGAAGAGCGCGTCAACTTGTGGAAAAACTAAAGGAAGTCATCCCCAGACAACTCTTTGAGGTAAAGGTTCAAGCAGGTATAGGCACAAAGATAATAGCTTCGGAGAGAATACCGCCTCTAAGGGCAAACGTGACCGCCAAGTGCTACGGTGGAGACATAACAAGAAAGAAGAAACTTCTTGAAAAGCAAAAGGAAGGCAAGAAGAGACTAAAGCAGTTTGGAAAAGTGGAGCTACCTCAGGAGGCGTTCCTTACCGTTCTAAAGGTAGATTAAAGAGCTCCTTTGCCTTTATGAGCCTTACCACAAGCTCGTTAACAGGAAGGGTTATACCCTTTGACCTTGCAAGCTCAAGGAGAGCACCATTGAGTGCGTCTATCTCCGTTTTTCCCCTTTTCACATCCGCAAGCATAGAAGGGTAATGCTCCGCAGTGGGTGGAATGAGCCTTTGGTAGAAATGCCTCTTGTATTCTTCCACATCTTGCCAAAAGGTGGGAATGGCATTCGCCCTTATGACCTCAAAGGCTTCCTCCAATATCTTGTCCATGAGCCCCTTTGTGTATACATTGCTTGCAAGATTGCCATAGGTGGTTTCAAAAATAGCACCAAGAGGGTTCAAGGCACAGTTATAGAGAATTTTGTCCCACAGGTATTTGTAAACTTCTCTTTCGTATCTGGTAGGTATACCAGCACTGCTAAAGGTCTCTGCCAAGTCCTTTAAAAAGCTCTCTTCTATTATGCCCTCTGGGTCTCCAAGCACCACATCATCACCGCACACGGTAATCCTTACCCTCCCCCACTCTAAAAGCTCCGCACCGAATATGACCCTTGAAAGAACTACCCTACCACTGCCAAAAACCTCCACAGCCTTCTCGTAGTTCCCATACCCGTTCTGTGCTACCATGAGAAGGCTTTTGGTTTCCCTCAAAGCCTGTATGCCCTTAAGAGCCTCCTCTGTGTCGTAGCTCTTTACGGTCAGTATGGTGAGGTCTGGCTCAAAGTCAAGAGACTCCAAAGCGTCTATGGTTCTTACTTCTTGTTCAAACTCTCCCCATATCCCCTCAACCCTTATCCTTTCAAGCCTCCTGCCCCTTTTTAGAAGACCCACTGCCCTGTAGCCAGCCCTGCTCAGGAAGGCAAGGTATGTGCTTCCCAAAGCTCCCACGCCTACTATCAAAAACTTCATTCCTTCTCTTCCAGCTTTATAAGGGGTAAGAGGTCTCTTAAGTCTATGTAGCGGTCGCAGGCATTGACCAGCTCCACTGCGGTGGCTTCCCTTGTGGAAACACAGATGATTTCCTTTCCGAAGTTTCTCAGAGTCCACACAAGCCTTTCAAAGTCACCATCTCCAGTGCAGAGGATGGCGGTCTGGTAGTTGTCTTTTGTGAGCAAGGCATCTATGGTGAGGTTTACATCCAGGTCGCCCTTGTAAGTCCCGTCCTTTAGCTGTTTTATGGGCTTTTTTACCACCGTTATACCGCTGAAGGCGAGGAGTTTTATAAAATTCTCCTGCTTTTCATCCCCTTCTCTGTAAGCAAGGTAAAAGAAGGTGTTGTAGATATCAAATTCTACTCTGAAGTAGTTCAAAAGTTTTACAAGGTCAATCTTTTGATGGAGTATATCCTTCTGAACAAAGTAGAAATTTGCCCCATCTATGAATATGCATGCCCTTCTTTTCATTCCTGAATATACCATATCCTTATGCCAGCAGAAACATGGGAATTCCTCTCCCATATGGTTTCCACGCTTACAATTTTTGGTTTATTCAGCTTTACCCACTGGTTTACTTGCTCTTCCAAGAGTTGTTCCATACTTTCATCCTTGAAGGGGGTCATTTTGCGATGGAAGTCCTTAAAGCGCAGTTCCATTAGGTAATCTCCTCTTCGTAATAAGATACTACCACTTTGGCAGGTCTTAGCACCCTGTCGTATAGCCAATAACCCTTTCTTTCTACCCGCACTACCGTGTTGGGTGGTGCATCTTGAGTATATTCCCTGTCTATAGCCTCCGCAAGGTATGGGTCAAACTCCTTGCCCAAGAGGTCCATCTCCTTTATGCCATACTTTTCCAGTATCCTCAGAAGTTCTCTGTATATAAGTTCAAAGCCCCTTCTGAGCCCTTCCAGGTCTTGCCCTTCATATTCAAAGGCTCTTTCAAAGTTATCCACCACCTCAAGAAGGTCAAGAGCCAGCTTTTCATGCCCGTATCTTCTTGCCTCCTCAAGGTCTTTTCTGTATCGCTCTTTAAGATACTCTGCTTCTCTTTGAAGTTCTACATACCTTTGATTTATTACTCTCGCAGTGTTTTCAAGCCTTGAAACCTTCTCCTCAAGCTCTTTTATTCTTTGGTCCCTTGGGTCTTCCTCTTTTGGTTGCTCTTCTAGAGCCTCTTTTTTCTCCTTTTCCTCCATAGGGTTAATTATAGCCTAACTTTGGAGCTCAAGCAGGGCTCTCTTTAGCCTGCCTATGCCTTCCTCTATGGTCTTTTCAGAAACGCAGTAAGATAGTCTTAAATATCCCTCTGCACCAAAGGCAGAACCAGGAACACCTGCAACACGACCCTTTTCTATGAGGTAGTCTGCCAGTTTTAGGTCGGAGCCGAGCTTTTCAGAATAGTGCCTGAGGTTTGGAAATATGTAAAAAGCCCCTTTGGGCTTTGCCACGCTGACCTTTGGTATCTCTCTCAAAAGATTGTAGGCGAGGTCTCTTCTCTTTTCAAAGGTTTTTCTCATATTTTCCACAAAGGCTTTGGCTTCTGGATTTTTTAAAGCCTCTAAGGCTCCATACTGGGCAAAAGTGGTGGCGTTGGAAATGCTTTGACTGTTTAGGTCCGCTATCACCTTTGCGTATTTTTCTGGACAGGCTACATAACCCACACGCCACCCTGTCATAGAATAACTCTTTGAGAAGGCGTTAACGGTAAAGGTTATCTCTCTTATCTCCTTTGAAAAGCTGGCAGGGCTTACGAAATTTTCTCCATCGTAGAGAAAGGCCTCGTAGCATTCATCTGAAACTATCAATATGTTCTTTTCAAGGCAGAGCTCCGCAATCTTTCTTAGTTCTTCTTCTGGAATTACCGCACCGGTAGGGTTAGAAGGTGAGTTAAGTATTAGCATTTTTGTCTTTGGTGTTATGTATTCTCTCAAAAGGTCTGCCCTAAGGACAAAGCCCTCTTCTTCTCTTAGTGGCACTTCTACAACCTCTGCATTACAAAGAAGTATCTGCTCTGGATATGTTACCCAGTAAGGTGTAGGAAGTAGCACCTCATCACCCTCTTCCAAGACCGCAAGCATAACAAGAAAAAGTGCCATCTTGGCGCCGGCAGTGACCACGATTTCTGAAGGTTTGTATTCAACCTTGTTCTCCCTGTAGAGCTTCTCCGCCAGGGCTTCCCTGAGCTGAGGAATACCTGCAGAGGGGGCGTATTTGGTTTTTCCTTCCCTTAAGGCTTTTATGCAGGCTTCCTTGATAAAGTCTGGCGTGTCAAAGTCTGGTTCTCCTGCACCAAAGCCCACAATGTCCACACCTTGAGCCTTGAGCTGGTTCACCTTGGCTGTAAGGGCAAGCGTGGGTGCGGGCTTTATGTGGGATACTCTCTTTGCTAACATAGGAGCTATTATAACCCGAAGCTACCTCTAAAGTATTCCATAGCCCTGTAGTTGGTAAGGTCCAGCTGAAGGGGTGTGATAGAGACATATCCATGGTAGACCGCCCAGTAATCGGTGCCTTCTTCCAAGTGCCAACCGAACTCTTCTGCGGTTATCCAGTAAAGGGGTCTGCCAGAAGGGTCCGAGAGCTTCAGCACTTTTTCTTTGTAAGCTCTCCTGCCCTGACGGGTAAGCATAAAACCCTTTATCTCCTCCTCCGGCAGGTTTGGTATGTTTACATTTAGGTATGTATCCTCTGGCATACCTCTTTCAAGAACCTTCAGAACCACTTTCTTCGCCACCTCTGCCATCTGAGAAAAGTCCACATCCTCCCTCCCAAAGGCGGAGAAGGCTATGGATGGTATACCCAGAATCCGACCCTCCATAGCACCAGAGACTGTTCCCGAATAGGTTATGTCTTCCCCCAGGTTTGGACCCTCGTTTATGCCAGAGCATACGAGGTCTGGCTTCTTGCCCTCAAGGAAGAGATAATACCCAAAGTGCACGCAGTCCGCTGGCGTGCCACCTATCACAGTCCAGAAGTCCTCATCCACCCTCCTTATCCTAAGAGGTTGGGTAAAGGTTAGTGAATGTCCCACACCGCTAAGGTTTCTGTCAGGTGCCACCGTTATGACTCTGCCAAGGCTTCTGAGTTTTTCCCTTAGGGCTTTTATGCCTTCCGAGAAATAGCCGTCATCGTTGGTAAGCAGAAAAAGGGGCATTGACTATATTTTATCTCATGGGCTGTCCCAAGTGTGGTGGAACTGGCTTTGTAGACAGGGGAGGTGTGCTTGAAATATGCAGTTGCAGGTATGAGGGTGTAAACCTCCAAAAATACCTTAACATACCCCCAAGGTTTGTTGAGGCAGAGTTTGAAAACTATGTGCCGGTCTCACCATCGCAGAAAGTAGCTTTTGAAGCCTGCCTGCATTACGCCCACACCTTTGAGCCAAAAGAAGGAAAGGGCTTGTCCCTCGTAGGACCTCCGCAGATGGGGAAGACGCATCTTGTAGTTGCAATCCTCAAAACTATCTACAGAGAAAAAAGAATAAGAGGGCTTTTCTTTGACACAAAGGACCTTTTATACAAGCTACAGAGCTATGCAAACACGGAAAAGTATCACAAGCTCATGAACCTCCTTCTAAACGCACCCCTTCTGGTTCTTGATGACTTGGGAAGTGAGAGGCTCTCAGACTGGCGCATAGAGGTGCTTTCCTACATAATAAGCCACAGGTATAACTTCCTCAAAAGCACCCTCATAACCACCAACTATCCGCTTCTTAAGCAGAGTGAAGAGGAGGTGGCAAGGGCTTTGGAAGAGAGGCTATCGCCCGCCGTAGTGGGAAAAATCCATCAGATGAACGAGGTTTTATACCTTATGCAATCATAACCTTGGAAAAAGGGCTAAAAGAACAGTGCAAGCACGAGTGCAGGCATAAGGTTAAGGACCCTTACCTGCTTTAAAATATCAAGGATTTTCATGGATGTAAGCACCATCAGTCCACCTCCAATAAATAGGGCGTTTGCCATGGATTGTTCCTTCAAAAACTCGCCGTAAAAGTAGGCAAGCAAGGTTATGGAACCTTGAAAGAAAAGAAGGTAGACCGCAGAAAAAACAACACCCTTACCTAAGGAGGAAGACAGAATTATGGAAGAGAAGCCATCCATAAAAGCCTTTGAGAGTATCAGCGAACTGTCTCCCCTTGCACCCTCAAGTATGCATCCCATGAGGGTCATCGGTCCCACCGTAAAAAGCAAGGAAGCGGAGATAAAGCCCCTTGCAGTATCTGAGGAGCTTTGGATAAGGTTCTCTAACCTCTCTTCAAGCCTTAGAAAACTGCCTATTAGTGAACCAACCACAAGCAGAAAAAAGACCTTCAGAAGCTCTGGCTTGTTCTCTGAAATAAGTTTAACACCCAGGGTCAACGTAAAAAGACCTATACCCTGCAGGACAGCCACCTTTAGACGCTCGGGGACAGCTCTGGATATAAAAAGACCCACAGAAGCACCAGCTACTACAAGCCCAGCGTTTACAAGGGTTCCGAAGGTTGGAAACATCAGCCTTCGCTGTTCCGCCTTGCTTGAGCTTGAGAAAGGATGTCTTCAAACATTTTATAAAGGAACTCCGCCCTGTCCTGTGGTGTGTAGCTTTGCAAGACCTTTTCTCTTGCCCTTTGACCTATTTCTCTGGCTTCGTGAGGGTTTTCAAGATAGTAGACCACCTTTTCCTCTATATCCGCCCTGTCAAGAGGTAGGTAGCTTATTATCTCCTGACCGGGTGTAAAAAATCCTGACAGGGTAGCCCTGAAGTCTATAAGGGGTGCACTACCCATAAAGGCAACCTCCAAGGGGACAAAGCCTACGCCAGTGGGAACCGCATGGGGGTAGCTCAAAAGGGTCATATAGGACCTTCCCATAAGCTCAAGTGCCTGCTCCCAGCTTTCTATTGGAACGTGTTCGTGCCCTTCCTTCAATTCACCTTCAAAGGCACCCACAATTTTAAGGTTTATTCCCTCAAGAAAGCTCAAAATATACCATCTTTTCCTTGCGGTTGCGTAAAAGCTAATGTCATTGAGAAGCCTTATGTAGTCCTGGGGGTTTTCCTGACGCCACCTTGTAAACTCTTCTTGAAAGTTCTGGTTGAACATGGAAAGGATGTATTCGCTGGCATAAAGAAGATGTGCCTCTGGGTTTCTGAAGAGAAACTCGCCCACCTCAAAAAAGTATGGGATAAAATCCTCTCTGAGGTTTTGAGCCACCTGCTGAGCCATTATGTTGGGGTCTACCACAGGACCAAGAAAGACCAACTCTATGTCCTTCTCTTCTGAAGGTTCTAACATCTGGCTTGGGTCTACAAAGGGAGTTATATAAAAGGTGCCCCTCTCATGTCCGAGAAATTTCAGGCTGTCCGCATATTTGAGGTCTGTGACCACTGGAAGGAAGTTGTTTGCCTGCCTAAGGTCAAACAGCACTGGAAAGTGAAAGAGAGGCTCGTCGGTGAAAAGGCTAACATGCACAAAGCCAAAGGCATCAAATATAGGAACCTTTTGACCTTCTCTTTCTCCAAAAACCACGCAACTACCGTTGAGGTCAAGGGTAAAGAGGGGTGAGAACTCTAAGAGCCTGTTTACCACCTCCTGAAGGTCTCCCTCTGTGAGGTCAAAGTCTTGAACCTCTGCACCCCGCTCTCT
This sequence comes from Hydrogenobacter sp. T-8, assembly GCF_011006175.1. NCBI lineage: Bacteria > Pseudomonadati > Aquificota > Aquificia > Aquificales > Aquificaceae > Pampinifervens > Pampinifervens florentissimum. The sequence continues at coordinate 398,724 of NZ_CP048795.1, forward strand.
AAATATCTCAAGAAACGCCAGCACGTGCCTGTTTATCCCCAAGTCCTTTCCCTGTCTTAGTAAAGCTATCCGCATGGTCTAAAAATCATACCATAGGAACCAGTTTTATTGCCTCCTCTTCCGGCATGGGCTTTCCAAGAAGGTATCCTTGCACATAAGTGCAGGCCATTTCCTGAAGAATTTCCAATTGCTGGGCGGTCTCCACGCCTTCCGCAAGGGTCTGGATGCCAAGGTCCCTGGCGAGGTTTACTACATTACGCACTAAAGCCTTTATTTTCTTGTTTGTTGGAAGCTCTCTTACAAAAGAGATGTCAATCTTTACCACATCCACCGGAATCTCGGATAGGTATGAAAGGGAAGAGTAGCCAGTGCCAAAATCGTCAAGGGCTATCTTAATGCCAGCGGTCTTGAGTATATCTATGTGTTTTAAAGCCTTTTCCTTCTCCACCATGAAAACCCTTTCCGTTATCTCAACGGTTATATCACAGCCCTCCAGCTGTTGGACAAGCATGTCTATAAACTTGCCTTCTTTAAAGCTTCTGGCGGATATGTTTATGGAAAGGGGTATGCGGTGCCTTTCGTAAAAATCTCTGGCAGACCTAAGCAAGAAGGCTTCAAAGCTTTTTAAATATTTACTGTTTTCAAGGTAGTCTATAAAGTGAACGGGTGTGTATACCTTTCCTTCCTTGTCCACTATTCTTATAAGGGCTTCAAAGCCCGCAAGGGTTATATCCTTGCTTTTCCAGTAAGGTTGATAGTAAAGCACAAAAAGGTCTTCTTCCACCGCCCTCTGAACAAGTCTTATGGCAAGGTTTGTAGTCCTTATCCTCTCTTCAAAGTTTGTTTCAAAGAACCTTCTTTCTCCCTCACCTCCTGCTTTGGCACTTGATAGGGCTATTCCAGCCTTTTCACGAAGTTCTCCAAAGGTAGCTCCGTCAGAAGGATATACAGAAATGCCCATATTAAAGGTGGGCGTAAGGATATCTCCGTTTATAAGGATCGGTCTTCCCAGAAACTCTTCAAGGACTTCAAGAAGCTCAAGGATATCCTCTTCCTTCTCCACAGGCAAAAGAAGGACAAACTCATCGCTCGCAGTTCTTCCAACCATACCCCTGTCTCCAAAAACCTCTAAGAGCCTTTTTGCGGTCTCAACAAGCACTCTATCACCCACAGCCTCGCCGTAAACCTTGTTTATCATCGAAAAGTTGTATATGTCTACAAGCACCAGAACAGCCATCTGGCTTTTTTTGAGAAGCTCGTTAGCCCTTATTCTCATACCATCAATGTTTAGAATGCCTGTGAGTGTATCGTAGAAGGTAAGCCTTTCCACCTCAGAAGACAGATACACCTCCCTTGTTATATCCTTACCTATTTCTATAAACCTCAAAGAACCATCGGGAAGCCTTACGGGATATATGCTACTCTCAAGGTAGATAAGCCTTCCATCCTTTGCTTTGTTTACAAACAGAGCGTTGAAGACCTCACCAGAAAGTATGGTATCCCAAAGCTCCCTGTAGAATTCGCTTGTATGATAACCAGACTTGAATATCCTTGGGTTTTTACCTATAAGCTCCTCCCTTGAGTAGCCGGAAAGCTCAGAAACTGCTTTGTTTACATACAGTATACTGCCCTTCTCGTCTGTGATAAGAACCCAAGAGTTTGAATTTTCAAGGGCACTTGCTATGACAAGGTTCTTATTTTCCTCTTCGAGTCTCTTGAGAACAAACTCCACATCCTGCTTTATTTCCTCCAGGACCTCCCTGTTCTCCTCTGAGAAAAAATAGGGTTCCTCCGCATATAGGTTTATCACATACTTCACTTCTCCATCCCTTTCTATGGGTATGGCACAAGAGGAGAAGATGCCCATATTTATCTGCCTTTCCCTCCAAGGTGTCATCATGGGATTTTCCAGGGTATTTTCGTTTATGTGTATCCTGTTTTCCCTGTAGGCTCTTGCGGTTACCCCCTGACCCTCTGGAAGGTCCTCTCTGGTGGATATAAAAAGGTCTTTAAGATAGTCCACCGCCCTGCCATAGTAATACAAAGGTGCTATAACCTCTTTTTCCATGTCTGGAACACCAATCCACACAAGGGGTAAACCCATACTTTCCACAACCTGCACACATATTTTGTTGAGTAGGTCCTTCTCTGTTTTAGCCTTCAGTATCTGCTGATTTATCCCTATCAAGAGCCTGTAGAGGTTCTTCAGCCTTTTCCTTTTGGTAATATCCACAAAATAGACCACACCTGCATAAAAGCCTTCGTATAACACAGTCTCAGAAGAGGCTATTGTCCAGGCTATAGTGCCATCCCTTTTAAGAAGCGGAAGCTCCTCATAAAACTGGCTAAAGTGCTCGCCCCTTAACCTTCTTTTGACAACTTCCGCAGTAAGCTCCCTATGTTTGGGATGGATTATCCTATCTATAGCTTCAAAGATGTCCATACCAATTAGGTTTTCCTGTGGATAACCTACAAGCTCTGAAAAGCTTCTGTTTACATACTCAATTTTATGAGTGTATAGAAGGACCGCTACATGTTTTGCTCTATCCAGCGTATAGAAAAAGCTTGCCTTTGACCAGAGCTTCATGAATTTATCAAACTCCCTGAAGAGCTTTACAACCCTTTGTATATCCTCCTCACCTGCGGGTTCAAGCTCATCAATGGAAAGTAGGGCGGTTTTCACCTTGTGATAGACATGGGGTTTTGACATAAAGAGATGGGAGGTTTCAAAAACATAATCCTCTACAACCTTAAAAGGAGCTTTATCTTCCTCTTCTATCTGTTCCCATGTGTCGTTATACATAAGGCAGGCATGCACCTGACCCCTTTTCAAAAGCTCAAAGGCGGAGAGGAAGTTTTCTGTAAAAACTATCCTTATCCTCTCTATGTCCAGAGAAAGCAAGGAATAGCCAGCTGGTCTTAAAAAGGGTGTTGCCACAAGTATATTCCCCTCTTCTGGAATCCTGTCCCTTACGAGCAAAAATAGCTTGTCCCTCTGACCTTTAAACTTCGCCACGGGCAGATAGCCAAGTTCGTAGAGCCTCGGAGAGACAAGAGGACCTGCGTAGTAAAGGTCAAAGAACTCACCCCTTTCTATTCTTTCGTATTCCTCTCCATGCCCGCTAAGAACCTCAAAGACCACCTCTTCGCCAAGGAGCCGAGAAAGCCTTAAAGCAAGCTCTTTCCATCTTCCAAGTCCTTTTTCCGTGTCATGTGGACATACGGAAAATTTTATCATGGCTTTTTCTTTTCAATATGCATAAAAGCCTTGATTTTCCTTGTTTTCAGCGGGGGGGGGGGGGGGGAAAACACACCTATAAAGCATAGTATAATTTTATCACTATGGGTATAAAAGTTGGCATTAACGGATTCGGTAGGATAGGAAGGTCCTTTTTTAGGGCATGCTACGGGTATGAGGAGATTGAGATAGTAGCGGTGAACGACCTGACAGATACGAAAACCTTGGCACACCTCCTAAAGTATGACTCGGTGCATGGCAGGTTCAATGCACATGTGGAAGCAAGGGATTCAAGCCTTGTGGTGGATGGAAAAGAGGTTAGAGTTTTCTCGGTAAAGGACCCAGCGGAGATTCCCTGGGGGGAGCTTGGTGTGGATTTGGTCATTGAGTCCACAGGAGCCTTCACAAGCAGAGAAAAGGCGGAGCTACATCTGAGGGACACGGTAAAGAGGGTCATAATCTCCGCACCTGCCAAAAATCCCGATGTAACTCTTGTTCTCGGTGTAAATGAGCATATGTATGACCCAGAAAAGCACAGGATAATCTCCAACGCATCTTGCACCACCAACTGTCTTGCTCCAACTCTTAAGGTGCTTCATGAAAAGTTTGGGGTGAAAAAAGGTTACATGGTTACCGTTCATGCCTACACCAACGACCAGAGGGTTCTTGACCTGCCCCATAAGGACCTAAGGCGCGCAAGGGCAGCAGGTGTAAACATCATCCCCACCACCACAGGAGCCGCAAAGGCTATAGGAGAGGTCATACCCGAGCTCAAGGGAAAACTTGACGGTACCGCCAGAAGGGTTCCGGTGGCGGACGGCTCTTTGATAGACCTCACAGTTATTGTAGAGAGAGCACCCCAATCTGTGGAAGAGGTAAACAGAGCCTTTAAAGAAGCTTCAGAAAACCACCTGAAGGGCATACTCCAATACACAGAAGACCCATTGGTATCCCAAGACATAGTGGGCAATCCTCACTCTGCCATATTTGACGCAGGGCTTACGCAGGTGATAGAGGATATGGTGCATGTAGCCTCTTGGTATGACAACGAATGGGGATACTCCTGCAGGCTAAGAGACCTGACCCTCTTTGTGGCTGAAAGAGAACCAAGCCTTAAAGCTTGAGCTATAATTTTATATCTACGGGGTGTAGCTCAGGTGGCAGAGCGTTGGCTTTGGGAGCCAAAGGCCGCAGGTTCAAGTCCTGCCACCCCGAGGGCCCGTAGCTCAGCTGGACAGAGCAAGGGATTTCTAATCCCTAGGTCGGGGGTTCGAGTCCCTCCGGGCCCGCTTTTCTTCTTACATGGCTGGGGTTTTAGTTCAAAGGTCCTAAGGGATATTCCTTCCGTAGACCTTCCCTTTCATGGCAAAAGCCAGCTTAGATATAAAAACCTTCAAAGTCTTGCAAGAGAGATAGCATTAGGTGTTCCAGAGAATTCTATACTCATAGGCTGGTCTCTTGGTGCAAGCCTTTCTCTGCTTATGGCTTATATGTTTCCACAAAGGTTTAAGGGACTTGTGCTTATAGGTGGTAGTGCGTGTTTTGGTTGTTTATGGGGCAAGAAAAACCTCAGAGGATTCCTTATAAGGCTTGAAAGAGAAGGAGAAAAATTTCTCAAGGAGTTCAGGAGTTTATCCTATCCAAAACCCTTTGAAGACCACATTGACCTACAAGGTGCAAAAAGAATTCTTAAAGATTACATGGAGCTTGACATAAGGCACATACTACCATACATAACACAAAGGGTCATTATCCTGCATGGCACGCACGACCCTATAACTCCTCTTTCCTCCGCACTAACTCTTTACAACATGCTCAAAAGGTCTAAATTAATAATCTTCCCAGGAGGACACTTTCCTAAAAATGAAGGTCTTATCTTTGAGGTTCTCAAGAGCCTGCAGAAGCTATGAAGAATGGGCCATTCCCCAACGGTATTGTGCGGAGAGGCTAAAGGCACTTGAAAAAATAGACGGCTCCCTTCTGGACCTTGGTTGTGGAACAGGGCTTCTCAGCGACGGTCTTGAGGGGGTGGTAGGTGTAGACATAGCCATAGGTATGGCAAGGGTTTACAAAGAAAGGTTCCAGAAAGCGGTGCTGGGGGATGCTCATGACCTGCCCTTTAAAGACAAGAGCTTTGATTTTGTTATAAGCAACTTTGCCCTCCATTGGACTGACCTAAGCAGGAGCATACCAGAAGCCTTGAGGGTGTGCAGGGGGCTCTTTCTCTGTGCAATACCCGTCAAGGGAAGCCTTCCAGAGCTTGGCTTTCCCTTTCCAGAGGTAGAGAAGGTTCTTGGGCTTCTTGAAGGCAAGACAGTTGTGAGGAGCTTTTTTATTGAGCATGTCTCCATACCCTTTGGCGGGTGGGATTTGGTGAGGTTTTTCCACTACACGGGGTCTTCCTTCAATCCCCTATCCAAAGGTGGTATAATCTCAAGGAAGGGGATTGAAAGTATGATTTATAAAATTGACAAGCCCAGTTTTAAGGTTCTATTCTTTTCTTGTGAGGTTAGAAAATGAGGAGGAAGAAGATGGTTCTACTTATGACCCTTTTCCTGAGCCTTTCTCTTCTTATAGGCTGTAAGGCAAAGCAGGTTCAGAGTGTTAACCCATCTCTAAAAGAGGAAAGACCAGCACTTAACTCGGGCATACTCTCCCAGTTTGAGCAGGAGCTTACAAACATAGTGGAGACGGTCTCTCCCTCGGTGGTAACCATATTTGCCACGCAGGAGGTGACAGGTATTGAAGCTCCTTTTCCTTTTCCCTTTCAGATTCCACCTCAGGAAAGGAGGTCCTTGGGTTCTGGTGTAATAATAGACTACAAAAAGGGTAAGTTTTACATACTTACCAACAGCCATGTGGTGCAGAATGCAAGGGCCATAAGGGTTAGGTTTGACAGGCATACAGAGAAGAGGGCAAGGATAGTAGGCACAGACCCAAAAACGGATGTGGCGGTGATAGAAGTGGACGACAAGGACATACAGAACCCCGAGAGCAGGGTAGCAAAGCTCGGCGACTCGGATAAACTAAAGGTTGGTCAGCTGGCTATAGCTATTGGAAACCCATACGGGCTTGAAAGAACCGTTACTGTGGGGGTCATATCCGCTCTAAGAAGGGCAATAGGCATAACCCAGTATGAAAGCTTTATACAAACGGATGCTGCCATAAACCCCGGCAACTCTGGAGGACCCCTTGTGAACATAAAGGGGGAGGTGATAGGTATAAACACAGCCATACTGGCGGAAGGTCAGGGACTTGGCTTTGCCATACCCATAAACCTCGCCAAATGGGTTGCGGACCAGCTAATCGCCAAAGGCAAAGTTACAAGGGGCTGGCTCGGTATAGTCATACAGGACATAACCCCAGAGATGACCGAAAGTCTTGGGTTAAAGGAGGGTGTGATAATAGCCCAGATAATGCCTGGAAGCCCTGCAGACAAGGGAGGTCTCAAGGTTGGAGATGTGGTAGTGGAGGTTGATGGTCAGAAGGTAAGCGAAGTGAGAGAGCTTCAGTTCAAGATAATGAGGACAGAGCCAGGCAAGGAGATAGATCTGAAGGTAATAAGGGAAGGCAAGGAGGTAGGCTTGAGGATAAAGGTGGGAGAGATGCCAGAGGATAGACAGATTGGAGAGGTGGAGGAAGGTCAGGCGGACCTTGGACTTGCTCTCAGAGAGCTTACACCTGAAGAGGAGAGAAGGCTCGGCGTCAAGGGAGTTCTTGTGGTAAGGGTTGCTCCCAACAGCCTTGCCATGCAAAGCGGTATAGTTCCAGGAGATGTTATACTTCAGGTGGGTAACAAACCTGTCTCTAATGTAAGAGAATTCCAACAAAGCATAGATGCCCTCAGACAGGCAGGCAGAGAGAGCGCCCTCCTGCTTATAAGGAGAAGGGGCAACAACCTCTTCCTTGTGCTGAGGTTAAAATGATGATACCAGACACTGAGCAAGAGATAATAAACCAGTATCTCAAGAAGGTTTCCAAGATACCCCTTCTCACACCAGAGGAAGAGAAGGAAATCGCAAGGAAGGCAAAGGAAGGAGACCAGCAAGCCTTCAGAAGGCTTGTAGAGTCAAACCTCAGGTTTGTCATAAGCATAGCAAAGCAATACCTTGGCTATGGTCTTCCTTTGTCTGAACTCATAGCGGCGGGTAATCACGGGTTAATTGAAGCAGCAAAGAGGTTTGACCCAGACAGGGGCGTAAAGTTCATATCCTACGCGGTATGGTGGATAAGGCAGGCTATAATGCAGGCTCTTTCCCAACAAACCGGTGCGGTCAGGATTCCCATAAAACAGTCTCATTTAATAAACCGAATAAGCAGTCTATACAGCAGGCTTTACAGAGAGCTTGAAAGAGAGCCCACCTCCGAAGAGATTGCCTACGAATACACCAAAGAGGTGCTCCAAAAGGAGCTTGAGAAGGAGCTGGGACGCGAGCCAACAGAGGAGGAAATAGAGAAAAGGATTAAAAAGGAAGGCTACAAGATTAGCCCCGAGGAGGTGGATAAATGTCTTCAGCTTTGCAGAGTTCCCCTTTCTTTGGATGCACCGGTTGGTGAGAACGAGGATACCTTCTTTGTGGACTTTCTCAGCCAGCACGGCACCGCAGATGTGGAGGAGAGGATAATAAGCGAGGTGTTAGAGAAGGAGATAGATGACCTTTTGGACAAACTTCCTGAGAAGGAAAGAAGGGTTATAGAGCTAAGGTTTGGGCTGAGGGGCGAAGAGCCTAGAACTCTTAGGGAGATAGGGGACATATTGCAGATTTCCAGAGAGAGGGTGCGTCAGCTTGAAACCAGAGCCCTCAGAAAACTCAGAAACATGGCTATGAAAAGACACCTCAAAGATTTCCTTAGCTGATGCTTTCTGGTCTTCTTCTTGTGGATAAACCCAAGGGTCTCACCTCCATGGAGGTGGTTGAGTCTGTAAAAAGTCGTTTTGGGATAAAGGCAGGGCATGCTGGCACCCTTGACCCCATAGCTACGGGGCTTCTCCTTGTGCTTGTGGGCGAAGCCACCAAGTTCTCCCAGTTTTTTACAGGGCTTGATAAAGCCTACACCACAGTGGCAAAACTTGGAGAGATAACAGATACCTACGACGCAGAGGGGGAGTTGGTTGAGTCAAGGTCGGTAAAGGTATCTTGCGAGGATATAAAGGAAGCCCTTGGAAGGTTCACGGGCAAGATACTTCAGAAACCACCGCCCTTCTCAGCAAAACGTCTGGGTGGCAAAAGGGCATACCAGCTGGCAAGAAGGGGGATAAAGGTTGATATAAAGCCAGTGGAGGTTCATGTCTACAGGGCGGAGCTTTTGAGCTGTAATATGCCCTTTGTGGAGCTCTTCTTTGAGGTCTCCTCTGGCACATATATAAGAAGCCTTGTTCATGAGCTCGGGTTGGAGCTTTCCTGCGGTGCACATGTGGTGGAGCTAAGGAGGTTGAGGGTTGGTAATTTCAAAGTGGACATGGCGGTAGCCCTTAGCAGACTGCTCTCCATAGAGGATATAGGTGGGCTTTTAATCCCAGTGGGTGAGGCACTGAGTTTCATTCCCAAGATAAGCCTTGGGGGTGAGCTTTCAAGAAGGATAAAACATGGCTCTGTGGTCAGGCTCAGAGAAAACCTTGAAAAAACCTTTGTTAGACTCTATGAAAATGACCATTTTCTTGGTGTAGGCTTGATTGAAGGCAATACCCTCAAACCCTACAGGCTTATGCAAGGGCTTTGAGTTTTTCTTCTATATCATGCTCCACCAAAGCGTCTATGAGTTCGTCCAATTTACCTTCAAGTACATCTCCAAGTCTGTATAGGGTTAGGTTTATTCTGTGGTCTGTAATTCTATTTTGTGGGAAGTTGTAGGTTCTTATCTTTTCACTTCTTTCTCCCGTGCCTACTTGTTGTCTTCTTTCTTTTGAAATTTCCTCTTCCTTTTGCTTCTCGTAGAAGTCTTTTAGCCTTGCATAGAGAATCTTGAGAGCTTTTTGTCTGTTTTGAAACTGAGACCTTTCGTCTTGACAGGATACGGTTATGCCGGTAGGAAGATGGGTTATTCTTACTGCGGTTTCTGTGGTGTTTACATACTGACCGCCTGCACCGCTTGCTCTAAAGGTTTCTATTTTTAGGTCTTTTGGGTCTATTTGAATCTCTGTTTCGTCCGTTTCTGGAAGGACTGCCACCGTTGCAGTGGAAGTGTGTATCCTCCCTCCCGCTTCGGTTATTGGCACTCTCTGGACCCTGTGGACTCCGCTCTCAAACTTAAGCCTTGAATAGGCACCCTCGCCCTCTATGAGGGCAACCACCTCCTTGTACCCACCAAGCCCTGTCCTGTTTGAGGAGAGTATGCTGAATTTCCAACCCTTTTCCTCCGCATACTTCTGATACATGTTAAGAAGGTCTGCCACAAAGAGCGCCGCCTCCTCACCACCTACACCTGCTCTTATTTCTAATATGACGTTCTTGCTGTCCCTTGGGTCCTTGGGAAGTAGCAGGACTCTTATGTGTTTTTCTATCTTCTCTAACTCCTGCGTGAGCCTTTCTATTTCCTCCTTTGCCAAATCCTTTAGCTCTTCGCTCCTTAGTAGCTCTTTTGCCTGCTCAAGGTCAGAGAGGAGTTTCTTATAGTTTTTGTAGGCAAGGTAAACTTCTTCAAGTTCCTTTAGCTCTTTCCCCAGCCTCGTAAGGCTCTCTCTGTCCGATACTACCTCAGGACTGCTCAGCTTATACTGTAGCTCCAAATACCTCTGCTCTACCGCTTTTAGCCTTTCTTCAAGCTCAGGGCTGAGCATTATCCCTTACCTGTCAGCTCCAAGAAGGCAGGTTTTACCCGGAGTTTGCCCGTATAGAAGGGATGGCATGCATTGCATGTTTCAAGGTAGACAGTGCCTCCCTTCGTGGAAAGCAGTGTAAAGTTGTTTCCACAACCGCACACAAAATGAGTAGGTTTAAGTTCTGGGTGTATGCCCTTCTTCATCCTCTTACCTCCATAAACCGCTCTATTATAACAGATTTTAGACCCTCTATGGCTGTCTGCAACCCATCAAGGCTGTTGACACCCCCCTGAACCAGGTCATCCCTGCCACCACCCCCACCACCCAAGTGCTTAGAGACCTCCTTCATAAGTTCCTTTGCGGAGAGCCTATCTGTAAGCTCCTTGGAAAGGGCTATCAGGCAAGAGGCTTTTTCTCCCCTCTTGCTAAGGAGAAAGACCACCGCTCTGTCTGTGTTGTTTCTTATCCTGTCCGCAAGGACAAGCATGTCCTTTGGCTCAACCTCCTCAAGCACGCCAAAATACAAATCTATCTCTCCCACCTTTTCCTTCTTTACCTCTGAGAGACTACTTCCAGCAAGTAGCTTTTCCTTTAGCCTGCTTATTTCCCTTTCCTTTTCCCTTAGTTCTTCCGTAAGTCTTTGCACAGCCTTTGGGATATCCTCTGAGGAAACCCCAAGAGACCTGGCAATTTCAAGAATCCTTCTCCTCTCCTCAAAGGCATGCTCTACCGCCCACCTTCCCGTTTTTGCAATAATGCGTCTTACACCCGCACCCACAGAGGATTCAGAGACTATCATAAAGTAGCCTATGTCTCCCGTTCTTTTCACATGCGTTCCTCCGCATAGCTCCTTTGAGAAGTCCCCCACGCTCAGGACTCTTACCCGCTCGCCATACTTTTCCTCAAAGATGGCGATAGCTCCGCTCCTTATGGCGGACTGGTAGTCCATCTCCTCCACCAATACGGGCTGGTTTTTCATTATCTGCAAGTTTACAAGCTCCTCCACCTTCCTTATTTCCTCTTCTGTGAGAGGCTGAAAGTGTGTAAAGTCAAAACGCAGATATTGGTCTGCCACCAAAGACCCTGCCTGACGCACATGCTCACCAAGCACCTCTCTCAAAGCAGAGTGTAAAAGATGCGTTGCGGTATGGTTTCTTTTTATGTCCTCTCTCCTTTCCTCCTCTATGCGTGCAAAGGCTCTGTCTCCAAGCCTTATTGACCCCTTTGACACATAACCTATATGTGCTATCACACCCTCTGCGGGAGACTGGGTATCCTCCACAAAAAAGACGCCCCCCGAGGTCTCTATAAGCCCCCTATCCCCTACTTGACCACCCCTTTCTGCGTAAAAGGGAGTTTCCCTTAGAAACACCTCGCCCCTCTCTCCTTCCCTTAATTCAGAAACAAGCTCACCATCCTTTAACAGTGCTGTGACCTCTGTGTGTAAGCTTGTCTCTTCGTAGCCCAGAAAGGTAGAGGTTTTCCCAAGCTCCTTTAAGTGTTGATAAACAGGCTTTGTAGCCTTTACCTCTATCTTAAAGTGTTTTCTTGCCTTTTCCCTTTGCTCCTCCATTTCCCTCTGGAAGCCTTCCATATCAACCTTTAGACCCTTCTCCCTTGCCATGTCTTCGAGGAGGTCAATGGGAAAGCCATAGGTATCGTAAAGACTAAACACAAGATTTCCTGGTATAAGACCCTCTTCTGCCTTTTGAAGAATCTCTTCTGCGTAAGGCATACCTCTTTTGAGAGTGTTTATAAACCTCTCCTCCTCTGCCTTGACTACAGACTTTACAAAGGACTTTAACTGAAGAAGTTCAGGATAAGGCTCTTTCATTATGTCCACCACAAGGTCAATACCTTTATAGAGAAAAGGCTCTTCTATTCCCAGCTTGTAGCCATATCTCATGGCACGCCTTAGAATTCTTCTTATCACATAGCCCCTGCCTGCATTGGAAGGAAGAACACCATCACTTATGGCAAAGGTCAAAGCCCTAAGATGGTCCGCTATTACCCTTAGGGCACTATCTGTTTCAAAGTTTTCTCCATAAACCCTTCCAGAAAGCTCTTCACCAAAGGCTATTAGAGGTCTTATGAGGTCTATTTCAAAGTTGGTCTTTGTCCCCTGTAGCACGCTGGCAACTCTTTCAAGCCCCATACCCGTGTCTATATTAGGCTTTGGCAAAGGAGTCAGGTTTCCCCTTTCATCCCTGTTGTATTGCATAAACACAAGGTTCCATATTTCAAGGTATCTCTCTGGCTCGTATTCTGGACCCCTATCCACGTATATCTCAGAAGATGGACCGCAAGGACCCGTATCACCCATCTGCCAAAAGTTATCCTCTTCCCCCATTCTCCATATGCGGTCTTCTGGTAGTCCTATGTGTTCTCTCCATATATCAAAGGCTTCCTCGTCCTCTTTGAAAACGCTTACGAATATCCTCTCCCTTGGTATATTTAAGTGTTCGGTAACGAACTCCCAAGCGTATTCTATGGCTTCCTTTTTAAAGTAGTCTCCAAAGGAGAAGTTTCCAAGCATTTCAAAAAAGGTATGATGTCTTGAGGTAAAACCTACGCTCTCAAGGTCATTGTGCTTTCCAGAAACCCTAAGACATTTTTGACAAGAGACTGCCCTCGTGTATGGTCTTTTTTCTATGCCAAGAAAAACATCCTTAAAGGGCACCATTCCAGCGTTCACAAATAGAAGAGTTGGGTCCTTTTCTGGAACAAGGCTTGCGGACTTTACCCTCGTATGCCCCTTTTTTTCAAAGAAGCTTAAGAAAAGCTCACGAATTTCATGACCTGTCATAAGCATAGAATTATACACAAAGTGGTGCTACAGACAAGCTCCTGGGTTATATTTATTAGCATGAGTTATGTTATCAACACCATAGAAGACCTTGAGAGGATACTCAGAGAAAACCCCGAGTGGCGCGAGAGGATAAGAATCCTTATACTGGAGGAGGAGCTCAGAAGGCTTCCTGCGAGGTTTGAAAGGTTTGTAGAAGAAGAGTTCAGACCCCTAAGGGCAGACGTGGAGGTTTTGAAGGAAGATATGAAAGTAGTTAAGGGCGATGTGGAGGTGCTGAAGAGTGATGTGGAGGTGCTGAAGAGTGATGTGGAGGTGCTGAAGAGTGATGTGGAAGTGCTGAAGAGTGATGTGGAAGTGCTAAAGAGTGATGTGGGAATTCTCAAGAAAGATGTAGGAGTTCTTAAGGTAGATGTGGCAAAGCTAAGAGGAGAAAGTTTTGAAAGAAAGGTTAGAGAAAACGCACCTGCCTTCCTTGGCAGAGTTATAAGAAGACTAAGACCTATAGACAAGTTTACCCTTGCAGACATACTGGACGATGCTATAGATAGTGGTCTTATAGAGGAAGACATGAAAGACTTTGCTCTAAAGGTTGACTTTGCTGGCAAAGGAAGGCTCAAGGAAACTGGAAAGGAGGTTCATATAGCCCTTGAGGCAACTTTGACCCTTTATCCAGAGGATGTGGAAAAGGTCTTCAAGAGAGCTATGATAATCTCAAAGGCGGTTGGACAAGAAACCATTCCCGTGGTGGTTTATCTAAACGCAAAGGAAGAAGCCCTTTCCCTTGCGGAGGAAATGGGCGTTTTGGCAGTAAAGACGGTAGCGGAAGAAGCCTAAGAAAGCAATCTCTCAATTTCCTTTTTTGTCTCTTCTACGATTTCTTCGTAGCTCTTTCCTTGAGGTTTTATGGGCTTTCCAAAGACCACCTCTATCTTCGCAGGCTTTGGAAACTTATCGTATAGAGACAGGGACTGGTAAGTCCCTTTTATAGCGGTAGGCACCACAGGAACCTCAAGCTCCTTGCTAAGTATGGCAAAGCCCTTTCTAAAGGGTAGAAGTTTTCCGTCCCTCGTCCTTGCTCCTTCTGGAAAGATAACCACCACCCTACCAAGCCTCAAAGCCCATGCGGTTTTTTGAAGAGACTCTTTTAGCCTTTTGTCTAAGTTAACCGTTATCACATGGGCAAGCCTACCAAAAACTGCACTCACAGGATTTCTAAAGTATTCTTCCGCTCCAAGGAAGTAGGTTTTGAGGGCTATATCTTGTGGCAGTGCACAAGCCAATACAAAACCATCTAAATAGCTGGCATGATTTGGTGCAAGTATAAAGGGTGGTTCAGGCAAGTTTTCAAGCCCATGAACCTCAAGGCGGTTGTATAGTTTAAAAAAGGTCTTGAGAACTAACCTGCCTGTGCTGAAGGCAAAAGTATATTCTTTTAACTGGTATGGCTCTCCCTTGAGAAGTATATCCTTCCAATGGACTTCTGAAAGCTCAAGCCTTTCTTTCCTCTCGGATACAAGCCTTACCACATCCTGCACCCTGGGATTGTTTATTAGGTCTTCTTCCCACAGGGAGACCCCAAAGGTAGATTCAAGAAAGCTCAGAAACTCCACCTTTCCTAAGGAGTCTAATCCAAGGTCAAGCTCAAGATGGTGGTATCCTTTTACTTCTCTTTGAGTTAGCCCTCGTAAAAAGGACCTTATAGTCTGACCCTCTTGAGTGTTCATTATATGGTCTTCCTGTCCCTCTTTGCTATAGGCTTCTGTGGACTGATATATCTGAGGAAGTAAAAATCTCCTTAGTTTTCCAAGTCTTGTCTTTGGAAGCTCTTCCTTCACCACCCTAAACCCTGTTATCCTTTTCCATTCTGGAAGTTTCTGGTTTACCCGGTCTATGACCTGCCAGCGGACAAACTCCTCTATGTTAACAATACCCTCTTTCCTCAAAGTTTCAAAGTCTGGCAGGACAAGAGCCTTTACTGTTCCGTCCACCTCAAGCACCGCTACTTCCCTTATAGCCCTTCCCTCTCTCATTATCAGAGCTTCCAGCTCTTCAGGGTTTACCTTCTTCCCACCAGAAAGCACAAGAATCTCTTTTTTTCTGCCTGTTATGTATAGATAGCCCTCCTTGTCAAGGTATCCAAGGTCTCCAGTGAGAAGCCAACCGTCCTTGAAAGCCCTCTGTGTCTCTTCTGGCTTTTTGTAGTAGCCCTGCATTACGTTCACACCACGCACGAGCACCTCACCCTCTTCGCTAATCTTTACATAAACCTCCTCTATTGGCAGTCCCACAGAGCCAAGTTTTGGCTTCTGAGGCGGATTAAAGGAGACTATTGGAGATGTCTCAGTAAGTCCATAGCCTTCAAGGATAGTGAAGCCAAGCCTGTTTAGGTCAAAGGCTATTTCAAGAGGAAGTTTTGCCCCTCCGCTTACCATGTATTTTATCTTCCTTCCCAAAGCTCTGTGAGCCTTCACAAAGACCAGCTTCCTGAGACCTCTTGTCATGTAGGGTGAGAGCATAAAGAGTAGCCTACCTATAGCGTTGGCTCTTAGACCTTCCATCATTCTTTGATGTAAGAGCTGATAAAGCCTTGGAACACCTACAAGGATTGTAATCTTGTGTTCTCTTAAGGCTTTGAGGAGTTCTTCTGAGCTTAGTTTTTCTATGAAGACCACCGTTGCACCAAGATACAAAGGCACAAGCAAAGTAACCATAAGAGGATAGGAATGATGAAATGGCAAAAGGGCAAGAGTTCTGTCTTCTTTTCCTGCCACACCCACCTTCTCTATAGCCCTTATGTTAGAAAGCAGGTTCTTAAAGCTAAGCATAACACCCTTTGGCTGTCCAGTAGTGCCAGAGGTGTAAAGAATTAGGGCAGTTTCGCTCAAGCTCCTACTCATGGACTTTCCATGAGGTTTTGGAAGTATCAGAGCATCAAAGTTGTAAAAAAGAGGCTCTATTCCAGACCTTTGAAGGGCTTTTTTGACAGAGCTTTCCGTTTGCTGTGAACAAAAAACTACCGCAGGTTCTGTTTCTTTTAGGATGTATAGTATTTCGTCCACACTTGACATAAAGTCCACAGGAACTACCACCCCTCCCCTTTGCCAAGCACCGTAGAGGGCATAAACCCACTCAGGTCTGTTTTCGGAGCATACAAGAACCCTCTCACCGGGTAGGATATCCACAAGGGTTGCGAAGGAAGAGATATTTTCTATAAGCTCGCTGTAGCTTATGCTTTGTTTACCCTTCACAAGAGCGGTTTTGCGGTGGTCTTCCAACTCTGGAAGAATTACCCCCTCCTCCAGCAACAGCTTCATAGAAAAAAATTTATTCTTCCTTCTCTCTTTCTTCTTTCTTGTAGCCTGGCTGGTAGTGGGATATGGCTTCCTTTGTGAAGGTTATGCGTGTGTTGGCATCCACTTTGAGAGTGACCGTATCGTCCCCTATCTCCACCACCGTGCCCCATATACCCCCTGTGGTTACAACCCTATCACCCTTTTTGAGGTTTGCCAAAAACTCCTGATGCCTTTTCCTTGCCTTGTTTTGTGGTCTTATGAGGAGAAAGTAAAAGAGAGCAAAAAGGGCTATAAAGAATATAAGCTGGAAAAGGAGTGCTCCTACTGGGCTTGAACCGTGTCCTGTTTGCTGTGCAAAGGCTATGTCTATCATGGTAGCCTATTATATCACAAGCTCAAAGTTTACTGGTCTTCCCTCTTGGTCTCTAATCTCAAAGAGAATACCGCAACTATCCCCAGAGTTCCCTACCCTACCCAAAGGCTGTCCCCTTCTTACCGTCTCTCCTCTCTTCACCAGCGAACTGCCTGCCCTTGCATACACATACACATACCCGTCTTCCGAGTCCACCATAACCACCCAGCCCATATTCCTTATGTCATCTCCCGCATACAGAACTCTACCGTTGCCCACAGACCTAAAAAACTCACCACAGGAAGTGGTAATAAAATATCCTCTTTCGGTGCGTGCAATTTTACCCCTCACAGGCGTGGCAACTTTGAGAGTTTCTCCTTGAGGTTTTGAAGCTTGTGGAGCTTTATCCTCTTTTTGTGATATAGCGGGCTTTTTCTCCTGAGGAGTTTGTCCCTTTCTAACCTCAGTTTGAGCCTTTTTATCCCTTACCTCAATTTGCACTATGCTACACGCACTAAGGAATATAAGTAAAAGGAAGACTATAGGCTTCATTCTCTATTAGATTATAGGCATTTGGAATCTCTTCCACAAGGTCAAGGGCTCGTAGGCTTTCTCTGTGCCTTTTGCCTTCCGCTATCTCACCTGCAAGACCGTGCAAGAAAACACCCAACTTCAAAGCTTCCTCTGTGGGCATACCTCTTCCAAGAAGTGCGGTAAGAATCCCCGAAAGCACATCACCCACACCACCTTTTGCCATGGCAGGCGTGCCTCTTGTGGAAAGGAAAACTCTACCCTCTGGAGTAGCTATAACAGTCCTTGAGGACTTAAGAACCAGATAGCAGGCATACTTTACCGCAAACTCTTGAGCCACCTCTAAGAAGTTTTCCAAGATGTGGTTTTTTTCAAGACCTGTTAACCTTTGGAACTCACCTACATGCGGAGTAAGCACCGTTGTGCCTTCTCTTTCTTTCAAGACTTCTACCCCCAAGTCCGCAAGGTTGTTTAAGGCATCCGCATCCAAAAGCAAAGGCTTTTTAACATGTAAGAGGAGCTCCTTTATTATCCGTCTTCCCTCTTCATACCTATCCATGCCCATACCCACGCCAATGGCAGAAAACCTCTCTTGAATTTCTAAGACCTGCTTTATAGCCTCAAGAGAAAGCCTATCTTGACCCTTTAGAGGAATACTCATCTCCTCCACAAGGCTTGTTTCAAAGATGTGGTTTAGACCCTCTGGCACGCCCACGCTCACAAGCCCAGCACCCGCCCTTGTGGAGGCTTTGGCACTCATAATAACCGCACCCGTCTTTCCTATGCTCCCACCCACCAAAAGCACATGACCCATAAGCCCCTTGTGAGCGTTTGCAGGTCTATTAGGCACTTTTACCCTTGTGAGTAGCTCTGTTTTTATGTCCTGTGCAAGCCACTGAGGTATGCCAATATTTGCCACATATAGCTTTCCACAGCGTAGGCTAACAGGATGCAAAAGATGACAAGGCTTTGGAAATTGAAAGGTTATGGTAATAGTTCCTCTCACTGATGGCTCGTATTCCTTTGGACTATCCGCAGAAAGCCCAGAGGGAATGTCTACACAAACCACAGGAAGCCCGCTCTCGTTTATAAGCTCTATCCACCTTATGGCTTCACCCCTAACGGGAGGCTCAAAACCCGTGCCAAAGAGAGCATCCACCACAAGGTCAAATTCAGAAAAGTTAACCTCCCTTGCTGGCTCAAGCCCAAGCCTTCTCAAAATCTCAAGTTGAAGCCTTGCATCCCCCTTTAGGTCTTCACCAAGTGCAAGCACATAAGAAACCCTATAGCCCAACAGGTGCAAATGCCTCGCTACCACAAGCCCATCGCCCCCATTGTTTCCCTTGCCTGCAACCACCAAAACCCTCTTGGCACTTGGAAACTCCCTTCTTATGACCTCCACCACCGAAAGCCCCGCCTTTTCCATAAGCAAGAGAGAGGGAATACCCAGCCCCTCTATAGCCCTTCTGTCTATCTCCTGCATCTGTTTAGCCTTTAGGATTTTCATCTTCCACCTTCAAAATATCATACCTTTATTCCCTCCACCTTCTGTATAGGTTATGCTCTATTCTCAAACTATCAAGCACTTTACCCACTACAAAGTCTACAAGCTCTTGCAGGCTTTTGGGTCTGTGATAAAAGCCTGGGCTTGCGGGCATGACTATTGCACCTGCTCGCGATACCTCCAGCATGTTTCTGAGATGAACTAAAGAGTAGGGTGCTTCTCTTACCAACAGAAGGAGAGGAACCCTTTCCTTTAGGGCTACTTCGCATACTCTGTGGATAAGGTTTTGGTTAGTCCCAGAAGCTACATGAGAGAGGGTGCTCATGGAGCAGGGTGCTACCACCACACCCCTATAAAAGATAAGCCTTGAGCCACTGGCTACTGGGTTGGCTATGTCCTTTTCTGGAATGAGCCTTACCTTTGGAAACTCTCTGAGTATCTCTGGCTTTGTTAGGTCAAGCTCTTGCTTTAAAACCACCCAGCCAGAAGAGGAAACTATGAGGTCTATCTCAAAGTCCATTGAACTTAGAACCTGTAAGAGCCTATAGCCGTATATGGCACCGCTTGCTCCCGTGATGCATACTACTATCTTGTTTGAATTTGACATGTGAAAATTGTATAGCCTTTATGTGTAAAATAGTCTTGATGCAAAGCCTTCTTATAGCCAATAGAGGTGAGATAGCGGTTAGGGTCATAAGAACCGCCAAAGAAATGGGCATAAGGACTATAGCCATATACTCAGAGGCGGATGCAAACAGCATGCATGTAAAACTTGCGGACAGGAGCATATGCATAGGACCTCCAGAGCCCTCAAAGAGCTATTTAGACACGCCTAGAATAATGTCCGCCCTTGAGGTCTCAGGTGCAGATGCGGTCCACCCTGGCTACGGCTTTTTGGCAGAAAACCCCAAGTTTGCAGAGATAGTTATGGCAAGTGGCAAGGTCTTTGTGGGTCCTTCTGCAGAAACCCTTGAACTAATCGGTGATAAAGTAAAGGCAAAAGAGGTGGCAAAAAAGGTTGGACTTCCCCTTGTGCCGGGAAGCGATGGACCTGTGGACTTTCAGAAGGCTCTTGAGGTGGCAAGCAAGATAGGTTATCCGGTGGTCATAAAGGCTGCCGCAGGTGGAGGAGGAAGAGGCATAAGAGTTATAAACAACGAAAGGGAGCTGAGAGAAAAGCTACCTTTAGCCATGCAAGAGGCACAAGTAGCCTTTGGAGATGGAAGAGTATACATAGAGAAATATCTCATAAACCCCAAACACATAGAAATACAAGTCCTTGCGGACAAATATGGAAAGGTGCTTACTCTTGGAGAGAGAGAGTGCTCCATCCAAAGAAGACACCAAAAACTCATAGAAGAGGCTCCGAGTTCTTATCTTACAGAAGAAAAGAGAAGAGAAATGGAAGAGCTTGTGGCAGATTTCTGCAGAGAGATAGGATATGAGGGTGCTGGCACGGTGGAGTTTCTTATGGACCAAGAGGGCAACTTTTACTTTATGGAGATGAACGGACGCATACAGGTAGAGCATCCCGTCACGGAGATGGTTTATGGCATAGACTTGGTAGAGTGGCAGATAAGAATAGCAAGGGGTGAAAAATTAAACATACAAAAACCAGCAAGAAGAGGCTACGCCATAGAGTGTAGGATAAATGCGGAAGACCCAAATACCTTTTTACCCTCTCCAGGCACCGTAGAAGAGTTATATCTCCCAGGAGGCTATGGTGTTAGGGTAGACACTCACCTATACTGTGGCTATTCTGTGCCACCCTATTATGACTCTCTCCTTGCCAAGCTCATATGCTGGGGGCAAACAAGAGAAGAGGCTATAAAGAGGTCTATAAGAGCCCTTGAGGAGTTTAGAATATCTGGCAATGGTCTAAAAACCAACATAGAATTTCATAAGAGGGTTCTCTCCAGTAGAGAGTTCCAACAGGGAAAACATCACATAAGGTTTGTAGAAGAGCTTATGATATGAGGGAAAGGTTTAGACAATTCTTGAGTAGACTCTTTTACCAAAGACGTGTGCCAGCATCACTTCTACTGTATGGAAAGGAAGGCATAGGAAAAAGGGATATAGCCTTTGAATTTGCAAGTTCTCTTTTGTGTCTACAAGAAAAATACCCACCCTGTGGAGAGTGTGAGTCGTGCTATCATATGGAGGACTTTAAAAAGAAAAAGGAAGAGGAGTTAGCCTTCTACGGAGAGGACAAGAGAGGTAAGAAGGTCTATCTCTACCTCCAAGGAGACCATCCAGACTTTATATACCTCAAGCCAGAAAAGGCTGAGATAAAGATAGACCAAATAAGAGGCGTTAAAGACTTTGTATATCTTAAACCAGCCCTATCTAAAAGAAAGGTGGTTCTTATAGAACCTGCGGATGCTATGAATATGCAAGCACAGAATGCCCTCTTGAAGGTTCTTGAAGAGCCTCCTGAGGATACCCACTTTCTCTTGGTAGCCAACAAGCTCCAAAAAATCCTACCTACCATAAAATCCCGCAGCTTTCTCCTTGAAGTCCCACCCCTGAGCGAAGAAGAATTGAAAGAAAAAACAGGAATAGATGACCCCCTAATCCTTGAACTCTCTGAAGGAAGCCTTGAGATGGCTCTGAAGTTAAAGGAGGACAAAGAGCTAATAAACACCGCAAAGGCTTTGCTTGAAGGAAATATACTTACCCTATACAAAAAAGCCCTTGAGGTGGAAAAGTGGGAATACGAAAGACAAGCCCTGCTTCTAAAAGTTATCATAAGCCTGCTTCACAAAAAATATTTGGAAACAAGGCAAGAGGTCTACCAGCAATCTCTTGACAAAGCGTCTATAGGGTTAGAATATTTAAGCAAGGGCATAAAGTTAAGCCTTTTACTTTTTCAGCTTAGAGGAGGTGTGAATAATGTCTTACATAAAGGCAAAGTTTCAGGACACCAACAAGGTGCTTCAGGTTGAAGGTGTATGGGAAAGGGATGTGTCTCGGGGTGAGCTTCTTGTAGTTCAATCAGAAAAGGGAGAGGAGGTGGTAAAGGTGCTTGGCACTTCAAAGGAGCCATCCTCTTACAAGGCTATATTCCTCAGGAAGGCAAAAAGAGAAGATATACAGAGGATGGAAGAAAACGAAGAGAAAGCCAAGGAGGCAATGGAAGTATGCAAAAAGAAGATAATTGAACATGGACTTGACATGAAGCTCATAAAAACCTACATACCCTTAGACAAGAGTAAGATATTCTTCTACTATACTTCCGACCATAGAGTGGACTTTAGAAACCTCGTAAAGGACCTTGCAAAGGTCTTCAAAAAGAGGATAGAGATGAGGCAGGTAGGAGTAAGGGACGCAGTGCAGATGCTCGGGTGGGTAGGTGCATGCGGAGACATGCCTTGCTGTATAAGATTTCAAGAAGAGTTCCAGTCTGTGTCCTTGCGTGATATAGAGGAGCAGAACCTCCCTCTATCACCCCAGAAGTTTACAGGTCCTTGCGGAAGGCTCATGTGTTGTCTGGTATTTGAAAGGGAAAACTACCTCATAAAGTCCATACTTCCTGAGGCAGGGAGCGAGCTGTGTTATCAAGGTAAGGTATATAAGGTCTTGCAGGTTGACCCCCTAAGGTGGAAGATAAGCCTCGCCTCAGAAGACTCAAAAAGGGAGATAGACCTTCAAAGCATTTTACCAGAGGGCTACGACAGAGCTTTAAAGCATTGTCAAGCCTGCGGTGGTTGCTGTAAGAAAGCTCTGGTGGAAAATGAAGCTCTTGCAGGAGTTGAGCAGTAGCCTTAACAGGCTATTTCTTTTTGAGCTCTTTGACGGAAAAAGAGTGGAAGCGGTTTACTACAGGGGGGATACCCTCTGTGTATCCACTCAGGCGGGCTGTGCCATAGGTTGTCCCTTCTGCCTTTCTGGCAAAAGTGGTCTTCTTAGAAACCTCTCTGCGGAAGAGATAATAGGGCAGTATGAACTTTTGAGAGATAGGCTTGAAATAAAGGGTATAGCCCTTGCGGGCATAGGTGAACCTCTCATGAACTGGGAAGCGGTAGAGGATGCTTTTTGGCACTTCAAAAACTTAGGTTTAAGAGTGAGCTTTTACACTACAGGATACCCAGTTAAAAAACTCAAAGAACTTCTAAGACTACCTCACAACGGAGTAAGCATATCTGTGCACTCTCTGAGAAAAGAGGTGAGGGAAAGATTGCTTCCTTATGCTGGTAGCTTAGAAAGTCTCATACAAACCTTAAGAGAAGAGCTTTCCACTATGCCCTTGAGGAAAAGAAAAAAGATAAGCCTTGCCTATTTACTGCTTAAGGGAGTAAACGACACTGAAGAGGAATTGAAAAACTTTGCCATGCTCGTAAAATCCTTTGGAGTGAGTGCAACTCTGTTGAGGTATAACCAGACAGTAGGAGACTTTAGAGACGTAGAGGACTGGGAGTATGAGAAAGCCTTTTTGCTTTTGAGGTCTTATGGTATAAGGGTTACGCTCTCCAATAGATTTAGAAAAGACCCTCTTGGAGGATGCGGGACACTTGTAGCAAACAGAAACCTCACAGAGTGTTTAGAATGTCCTTTATAACCTCTTCGTGAAACTCTTCGCTAAGCTCATCACCCCCTGCCGCACAGTAGAGAGGCATTACCTGAACCTTAGCCACACCCTGTTTTAGCATTCCTATCTTTTCAGCTGCGGACTTTGAAAGGTCTATTATTCTGCTCTTTTTGGCTGGTCCTCTGTCTGTAACTACCACCACCACATCCTCTCCGTTGCTGAGATTCCTAACCAACAGGTATGTTCCAAGAGGGTAATCTCTTGAGGCAGCGGTAAACTTATGCTTATTGAAAACTTCTCCTGAGCTCGTTTTTCTGCCATGAAACTTTCCGCCATACCAGCTTGCGTAGCCTTCCTGAACCTTACAATCTTGAGCGAGGGCAAAAGAAAAAAATAGCAAAGATATAAGTATGGCTATTCTCATAGAGACACCTCCTGCGGGTATAACTCCTTAATGATACCATATATCATTTTAACTTTTCAACATGGTTTTTCTGATGTAAAATTCTATAGATGATAGCCCTAAGGATTTATATAAGCGGTATAGTGCAGGGAGTGGGCTATAGGGCTTTTACAAAAAGACTGGCTCATAGCTACGCTCTCTCTGGCTGGGTTAGAAACTTACCTGACGGAAGGGTTGAGGTCTTTGTCCAAGGGGACAAAGATGTGATCTGGGATTTTTTGAAACAACTTTGGGAGGGTCCCACTGCGGGAAGGGTTGACCGCATGGAGATCCTCAAGGAGGTGCCAAGCCATGAAGAAAGGGATTTTACTATTAGGTATTAGTCTTAGCCTTTCCTTCGCCTTGGAGTGTAAAAACTACAAGGTGAGGGAAGGGGACACTTTGGAAAAGATAGCCAAGAAAGAAGGAATAGATGTAAACAGTCTAAAGTCTGCCAACAGAGGTATTGATGAGAGAAAGCTCAGAGCTGGTCAAACCATATGTATACCAACAAAAAACACACAGAAAAAAACCACAGAAAAGTATGCTATATATGAGGTAAAGAAAGGAGATAGCCTTCAAAAGATAGCGGACAGCTTTGGCGTGGATGTAAGAAGCCTAAGGGAGATTAACAACCTAAAGGATGACAGGATAGTGGAGGGTCAGAAGTTAAAGATTCCCGCAAGGGCAGGTGCTTCTGCAAGAGGCGCACAGATTAGAGAATACGACATCTATACAGTAAGGAGAGGTGGTAGGCTAGAGCATGTTTCAAGGACAACAGGCGTTCCTCTCAGGGAATTAGAGAGGCTAAACCCAGAGCTGAGAGATGCATGGCTAAAACCAGGAACACAGGTAAAGATGCCAAAGGGTAGTTTGAAGGCAAAGGCTGAAGAAGAAAGGGGAAAACCAAAAGAAAAAGAAAAATATGAGCTTTATACTGTCAAGAAAGGTGCAAGGCTGGAGCATGTGGCAAAAGCAACCGGTGTTCCGCTTGACGATTTAGAAAGGCTCAATCCAGAGCTTAAGGGCAAATGGCTTCGAGCTGGGACAAGGGTAAAGGTGCCTGTGAGAGATACTCAAGAAGCGGAAGGAAAGAAAAGAAAAGAAGAATCTTATGAAGTATACAAAATAAAAAGAGGTGGAAGGCTAAGGGATGTTGCCAAAGCGACAGGTGTCCCACTTAGAGAGTTGGAAAGGCTAAACCCAGACCTAAAGGGTAAATTCCTGCAGGCGGGGACAAGGGTAAAGCTACCCAAAAGGGAAACCATAAACGCAGAAAGGCAATCACAAGAAAGAGGACAACAGGTCAGCAGAAGAGAAGAAAGGGCTGTGTTAGCAGAGCCAGAGAGGGAGACACCCACCACCCCTGCACCAAGGAGCTTGAATATACCGATGCCTGTTGAAGGTAAAGTTATCAAAGTGCCAAAAGGCGTAGAGATCTCCGCGCCTTGCTCATCACCCGTAAGAGCAGTTGAAGAGGGTAAGGTCATATATAGCGGTGGTGACCTGCAGGCTTATGGAAACATGGTCATAGTGGAGCATGACAGTTTTATATCCCTTTATGCCCACAATGAGGTTAATCTTGTCAAAAGAGGAGAAAAGGTGAGTAAGGGACAGGTAATAGCAAGGGTTGGTAAAAAGAACAACTCCGAAGAGTGTGCACTGAGATTTGAGCTGAGAAATAAAGAAGGTGTTCCCCTTGACCCAACAGAATACATCAGAGACCTTCAGTGAAAAGCCTATCACCTATGTCTCCTACCCCGGGCACTATGTAGCCCGCAGGGCTAAGCCCCTCATCTAAGCTCAGCAGGAAGAAGTCAACCTCAGGGTGTGCGGACATAACCCTTTGAAGTCCCTGAGGGGAAGCGACAAGGTTAAAGACAAGGAGCCTTTTGGGTTTCATAGATTTGGTCTCCTTCAAGGCAAGGTCTAAGGTGCCACCAGTTGCCAGCATGGGGTCAAGCACCACCACATGTCTGTTTTCCAAAGGTGGAAGCCTTCTGTAGAAGATTTCTGGAGTGAGGGTATGCTCATCCCTCTTTATGGCAAGAAAGCCCGCCCTTGCCTTTGGCAGTGCCCTTAGGGCACCGCTGAGCATGGGAAGACCGGCTCTGAGTATGCAAACAAAAACAAACCTGTCCTCCTCCACAAACTCAAAGCTACCCACACCCATAGGCGTCTCAACCCTTTCTGTCTTAAGTGGAAGTTCGCTCAAGATAAAGGGCATAGCCATTAGGGTTATCTCCTCAAGGAGGCTTCTGAGCCTCTCAGAGGGTGTGTGCTTGTCCCTCACAAGGTTTAGTTTATGTCTTAGCAGTGGATGGTCAATAATCTCCAAAGCCATGTTCAAATTCTCCAAGCCTTATAAGGGTTCCCTGCTGACCCTTCACCACTCTCTTGAGGGTCCTTACCTCGTATATCTGGCTGTCATTCTTTATCACACCACCCTTTTCCAACACATCCCACAGGCTTTTGAGCATGTTATCTATGTCCCTTCTTCTGTGGTTAGGAAGTATAAGTTCTATATAAACAGATAGTTTTCCCTTAAGTGGCTCGCCCGTGTATTGCTCTCTTATCTCCCAAAGGGCTCTTACCTCCCAGTTTTTTACCCTTGGGGGTTTAAATACCCTGCCACCCTTCCTTCTTATGTATCTGTTGCTCTTTGGCACAGGAAGCATAGAAAGCCTCAGCTCTATCATCTTTTTATAAAAATAAGGCATAGGAAAAGTGTAAGCAAAAGACCTAAAAGGTTCATACCCATAGATATAGTTCCTCATCCAATAGAAAAACATTCCACAAGATGAGGTTTCGCAGGCAAGGGGACTATAAGCTCCCTTGTGAACCGCATAAGAACATTCCTTGCACCTACGATATCTGCATCTTCCTCATATCCACACCGTAGGCACTTGAAATGTTCCCCATTACGGTTCAACTTATCCTTATATCCACACTCAGGACAAGTCCTGCTTGTGTATTGTGGTGGAACTATGTAGGGCTGGACGCCAACTACCTCACATAGCTCCCTTATCCTCTTTAGAACATACCCATACAACCAGTGGTTAAACCTCCTGTTTACCACCCTACTCCATACTCCACTTTTACCCTTCTTCAAATTCTTTAATCCTTCAAGCACTGGAGAAAAACTACCATCTATCACCCTCTTGAGTATTCTGTTTATCTCTGTCTTTAAATAGTGCTTTGCCCTTTTCCATCTTTTTGAACCTTGCTTTTTAGGTTCTATCCTCTTTTCTATTATCTCTTTCACCTCTTTACCAAATATCTCTCCTTCTGATGTAGCGATTAACTTCTTGTATCCTATGTCTATACCCTTTGGTTTTTTACTTTCCAGTTTAATTTCCTTCTCAAAAACCAGTTTTAAATACCACTTACCGTTCTTTTCCAAAATCTCTATATCAGAGCACAATTTCCAATCTCTAAAGTAATTGTTAGCATACTCATAGCTTTTGAAAGGGAAAGCAATCCATCTTTGATTTTGAGGGTCTCTCAAGAAGAGCCAAAAGTCAAAGGAGTTTCTACCTTTCTCAATCCTGTAAAACCTACTGTCAAGTTTTAAGGCAGGCTTTTTTATCAAAGGTTTTTGAGGATTTTTACCTTTTTTAAGTTTTGAAAAGAAACTTTTAAGGATTGCTTTTGCCTGCTGTAAAGCACAACCAAGATATCTCTTACTTAACCAAGTTTGGTATGGGTAGCTTTTAACATGTTTATAGGAAGGTAGTGTTTTAGTTTCATAGCCTACATCTACAAAGTATTGACATGCCTTTTGATATTCGTGCCAGAGGTTTTCAAGAAAGCTTAACTTGCCTGTATTTGAAAAATCCAGAGAGAAGAGCAGACTTCTTTTGATGCTACTTTGCATAGCGGGTTAAAATTTTAATGTCAACCTCCATAAGTGTCAAGGGGTCTTCACGTTTCCAAATTTCTCTATAAATTTCTATACTTTCAGTGATTAGTTTCTAATACCGTGCCATCTCATAAAAGCGTCATAGTCTGTGAGCTTCAGGGAATGGGCGGTTGGAAGCACATAAAAGATATGAATGGCATGAATCAGAAGGTTAAAGAAGGCAAGGACAGGGATTAGCCTTCCGTATTTAAATCCAAGGAACAAGGTGGTCAGAGAAACCACAAGCCCTATGCCAAAGTATACGGGAAATATCCTCTCCACCACCGCACCTGCCTGTTCCTTTTGAAGCACCCTAAAAAGAGTGGGAGCAATAAAGAAGCTAAAGAAAGAGCCAAGCCCAAGGTATAGGGAGTTTATAAAGAGTAGAAACTTAAGCATCCCTTACCACAGGAAGTTTATATTTTTTAAGAGTTTGTATAAGTTTCTCTTCGTTTTCTGGCTTCATGGGACAAAGGGGAAGTCTGAATTCCTTTTCACACATACCAAGAGCCCAGCAGGCGGTCTTTACAGGAATGGGGTTTGTCTCTATGAAGAGCACCTTAAAGAGCTCAAAAAGGTAATAGTGCAGTTCCCTTGCCCTATGGAAATCGCCCTTAAGGGCATGGTCCACGAGGGCTTTAACCTCCCTCGGCATTATGTTATTAGCAACGGATATAACGCCCTTTGCACCCAAAGCCATCATGGGAAGCGTCAAAGAGTCATCACCCGAAAGGATAGTAAAGTTCTCTCCCAGAAGCCTCGTAAGCTCGGAAATCCTGTCCATGTTGGGCGTAGATTCCTTTGACCCTACTATGTTGGGGCAGTCCTTGACAAGCCTGTAGATGGTCTCGGGGGCTATCTCCACACCAGTCCTTGAGGGTATGTTGTAGAGGATTATGGGAATATCTACCTCTTCCGCCACTGTCTTAAAGTGCTGGTATAGTCCCTCCTGAGTGGGCTTGTTGTAGTAGGGGACCACAAGAAGGCAGGCATCCGCACCCACCCTTTTTGCATGAGATGTGAGCTCTATGGCTTCATGAGTGGCGTTTGCACCCGTGCCTGCAATTACCTTTATCCTTCCGTTAGCATACTTGACCGCATGCTCCACTACCCTCTCATGCTCTTCAAAGGTAAGAGTAGGAGACTCTCCAGTTGTCCCGCACACTAAAATAGCATCCGTGTGGTTGTTCACATGAAAGTCTATTAGGCTCTCAAGGGCTTTAAAATCAACCTCTCCGTCCTTAAAGGGTGTTATGAGAGCGACGATTGAACCCTGAAACATAGAAGAGATTATAACACATTGACCTTTTATAAGGGTGGCGGAGCCGACGGGACTTGAACCCGCGCCCTCCGGCTTGACAGGCCGGCGTTCTGACCGGGCTGAACTACGGCTCCTTTAGAGAGGTATATTATATCACCTTTTTAGCAAAAGGGAAGAGATTTTTTCTATCTCTTTGGCAAGCTCAAAGTCTCTGTCTGTTATACCATTGACTTCATGGGTGGTGAACTTGACCCTCAGCCTCTTAAAGCTCACCTCTGCGTCTGGATGATGCCAGTGGGCTTCCGCAAGACTTGCAATTGCATTAAAGAGAAAGACAGTCTCCTTCCAGTTCTTGGTTTCAAAGTCCCTTAATATGCATCCCTTTTCATAACGCCAGAGGGGAAGCTCTTTAAGTTTTTCTTCAATCTCTTGTTGTGAGTAAACTCTCAGTTCTCTTTCGTCTGACATTTAGGGCATACTCCGTATATGTGTAGGGAATACTTGTGAACTCTGTAGCCTTCCATGTATGCGGGTGGTGTCCAATCTATGCAAAACTCCACATCTCTTATAGCACCACACTGAGTGCATATAAGGTGGTGGTGGTCACTTACATTTGCATCATATCTCACAGAACCACCCCAATAGGCTACCTTTTTAACAAACCCAAGTTCCTCAAGGGTTTCCACTGTCCTGTATACAGTAGCAAGGGATACGAAGGGGTATTTTTTCTTTATTTCGTTGTATATCTCCTCAACGGTGGGGTGGTCATCTCTGTTAAGCAGGACCTCATACACTGCCACCCTCTGGGGTGTGATCTTTAGTCCCATGTTCTTACAAGCCTCTATAAACTCCTGAAGCCTTTCTTCCTTAAGCATGGGTATATAATATAAACCATATGCTAATAATTTTCAATATCATACTCCTTCTGATAGGATGGACCGCTCAGGGACAAGTGCGTCAATGCAGGCTTCTTGTAGCAGACACCCCAGAAAAGCATGAGAAGGGTCTTATGCATATGAAGTCTCTTGTAGGCTATGACGGTATGGTGTTCCTCTACAAAGATAGGATGGTGAGGCATTTCTGGAACAAAAACACCCACTTGGAGCTGTATGTTTATTGGATTGATGGAAGCAGGCTTGTGGGAAGGTCCTACCTGCCCCCTGAGGAGAGGGCTGGCATTGTTATAGTCTCATCGCCAGAGCCAGTGGACACCGTGGTGGAGCTTTTAAAGGGTAGAAGATGTATGTATAAGAACATACCGCTTTCACCTTAGCTTTAGGGTAGCAAGTGCAAGGATGCCAAGAAGTATTGATATTATCCACATCCTCACCACTATTTTTGGCTCAGGAACGCCAGAAAGCTCAAGGTGGTGGTGGAAGGGAGCCATCTTAAAGAGCCTTTTGCCCTTTGTGAGCTTAAAGTAGGCAACCTGAAGTATAACAGATAAAGTCTCAAAGACAAAGACGCCCCCTGCTATGGGAAGTAAAAGCTCAGACTTGGACACTAAGGCTATCACACCAAGCCCAGCCCCCAAAGCCAAAGCTCCCACATCTCCCATAAAAAGCTGAGCTGGAAAGGCATTAAACCACAGAAAGCCAAGCCCTGCACCCACTATAGCAAAGCACAGCACCGTTATATCACCTGCATATGGGACATAGGGTATGTTTAAATAGCTGGCTATACCCGCATGACCCACCGCATAGGCTACTATACCCATGCTCGCCGCAGTGGTCATCACAGGACCTATAGCAAGCCCATCAAGTCCATCCGTGAGGTTAACCGCATTGGAAGTGGCAACTATAATCAACATGGCGAAGGGAATGTATAAAAGCCCAAGGTCTATCTGAAGGTTTTTGAAAAGAGGAAAGTAGAGCTTTGTATCAACACCACTGTATAGGTATATAAAAGTTGATGTTAGCCCAGCAACAAAAACCTGTGCAAAGAACTTTTGTTTGGCGGATATGCCTTTTTTGTTTTTTAGCTTAACAAAATCGTCCCAGAAACCTATTAGAGCAAAACCCAGTGCACAAAAAGCAACAATCCAAAAATAGACAAGGTCAAGCCTCATAAGAAGCAAAGAAGTCAAAAGAACAGAAAGGACTATGATGATGCCACCCATAGTGGGAACATACTTCTTGACGAGATGTCCTTCTGGTGTGTATTCTCTTATGTATCCCTTGAATAACCTTTGAATGGCTTTCATCTTTCTCATAAAAATAGGTGTTAGGATAAGGGTAATGGAAAAGGCAATAAAGACCGCCAAAAAGGATCGGAAGGTTATGTATTTAAACACATTGAAAGCAAAGAAATAATCTCTTAGGTATAGGGCTATATGGTAGAGCATGTCAGCACCTGTTTCTACTTAGTAGTCTATCAAGGATTATAGCCACCGCATTCCTCACCGATAGATGATTCCAATCTCCTGCACCATATACGGGTTCAAGGATGTAATCAAAGGTATTCATAAGAGACGGTGGGATGCCATAACCCGTGCCAAAAACTATAAGAAAATCCTTCTCTCTTTTGTGAATCTCCTCTGAAAGCCAGCGATAAGAAACCGTATTAGGATAGGTTCTTGCATCCGTGCCTACTATTATAGGTCTTCTACCCCTTTGTGCTTGCAGGTCTTCAAGGACTTCGTCAAAGGTATAACACAGCTTTACCAGTTTTACCACCTCATTCCTTGTAGGGTTAGTCCTTAAACCCTCTTGAGAGAGCCAATATTCAATCTGCTTTTTTATTATGTATCTTTGTCCGTCCACAGGTTGAACTATATAGTAGGTATTTATCTCGTATGCCCTTGCAGGGCGAGCTATATCATGAAGGTCCATGGTGGTAAAGGAAGTAATAATCGTCCTACCCTCTCTGTCCATTGCAGGATAGTGAAGAAGTGCTATAAACACATTGTGGTTTATCATAAGTTTCTTATTATAGCATGTGGCTTTTGTATAGGCGTGGTGGTCTTGGAGATACACTTCTAACTTTCCCTATCCTTGAACTTCTGAAAAAGTCTGGAAGAAATGTCTGGGCGGTAGGAAATACGGACTATTTTGCCATTGCCAAAGAGGTGGGATGGGTGGATATGGTAAGTTCAGAAATGCCAGAAACCGAGTTTGAAGGAAAGATTTTGATATCCTATGAGGGAAATGTAAAGCCTTTTCCAGAGAAGAGAATGTGGATAGTGGAGCACTACTTTCAGAGCTTGTCCTTAAGAGGAGGGTTTTCAAAGGTTTTGCCTCTTGAGCCTGCGGAGAAAAGCCCCATTAAAGGCTGTGCGGTGCTTCACCCCTCAAGCGGTTCTTGGAAGAAGAACCCACCCCTTGAGCTATTTTTCAGAATTGAAGCCTTTCTCAAGAAGGAAGGCTATAAGACCATATACCTTGTGGGTGAGGCGGACCAGTGGTTAAAAGACCATGTAAAAGACTACTTTGAAAGCTATTCACCACTTGAGATAGCGAGAGCTTTGAGGACAGCCAGGTTGTTTGTAGGACTTGATAGTGGGCTTTCACACCTTGCCAGCTACTGTGGAATTCCTACCTTTGTCTTTTATGGACCTACAGACCCAGTGGTATGGAAACCCATAGGAGAAAGAGTCTTTCAGATAAGCCTTGAGCTCTCTTGTAGTCCATGCTTTCCAGAAGTTTGCGAAGAAAGGAGCTGTTTACATGTAGAAAAACTTTTTGCTGAATTTTTGAAAGCCTTTAGTGCCTTGAGTTGACTTCTTCCCAAATTGGCTATATGATTTATCTATGACCCTTGAGCTTGTTATAGGAATAATAACCGTAGTCGGTGCAGTAGTGGGAGTTGGCGTTTTTCTTATGATGCACATAGACAAGAGGCTTGATGACTTTGCGTTAAAACTTTCAGAGGTCAAGGAAGATACCGCAAGAAGGTTTGAGGAGTTAAAGGAGAACATAAAATCTGTAAAAGCGGAGGCAGATAGGAAGTTTGAACTTCTAAGACAAGAGCTTAACGAATACAAAACTGATACCGCAAGAAGGTTTGAAGAGGTAAAGGAAGACATAAAACTTTTAAGACAAGAACTGAATGAACATAAAGCGGATACCGCAAGAAGATTTGAGGAAGTAAAGGAAGACATAAAACTTTTGAGACAGGAACTTAACGAACATAAGGTGGAAACTGCAAGAAGGTTTGAAGAGGTAAAAGAAGAGATTAAGTTTGTAAAAGCGGAGGCAGATAAGAAGTTTGAACTTCTAAGACAAGAACTTAGCGAATTCAAGACCGACACCGCAAGAAGGTTTGAAGAAGTAAGGGAAGAGCTAAGGGACTTGAGGCAGGAAACAAGGTCTCTCAGAAATGAGTTTTCCTTCAAGATTGAAGAGCAAAGGCAGGAAGTAAGAGAGCTCAAGGCAGATATAAGGGAAGTAAGGCAGGTTCTCTTTAGAGTCCTTGAGGTTCCTTACACTGGAGGTAAAGAAGAAGGACATCAATAAAGCTCCACACCCTTTATATGCTCAACTTCTTTGTTCCTTATCACTATCACATCAAGCCTGTAGTCTTCCGATGGATATTTATGGAGATAGTGTTCTATGCATCTAAGTAGTCTCTCCATCTTTTTTCTATCCACTCTCTCCGCTGGGTCTCCAAAGTCTGTGGTTTTACCTCCTTTTACCTCTACAAAGACTACCGTATTACCATCAAGGGCAATAATGTCTATTTCACCAACCCTGCAGTGGTAGTTTCTGTGAATAACCTTGTAGCCTATGCCTTCAAGGTATTTTACCGCAAGCTCTTCAAACTCTGCACCCTTCCTCAAGGCTTTGGAGTATCTCCTCTGGCTTTACTACCGCAGTGCCGAGCTTTCCTACCACTATACCAGCACAGAGATTGGCAAGCTCGCAAGCACTATCCCAATCCACACCTGCAAGGGCACAGGCACTAAGCACCGCAATCACAGTATCACCCGCACCAGAAACATCATACACCTGCTTAGCCTTTGCAGGAAAAACCTTAAACTCACTTCCAAAAAGAGCCATACCCCTTGCACCAAGAGTTATCACAAGGGTCTCAAGCCTTAGCTCCCTCTTTAGACCCCAACCAAGTCTCTGAAGACTTTCCTCAGAAAACATACTCCTCGCTTCCTTTTCGTTGGGCGTCATTAAATTTGCTCCTATGTATAGCCTCTTGTTTTGAGGTCTTGGGTCAACAGAGAAGAATACTCCTTTCTCTTTGACTCTATCCATAACATCCTTGCAAACCACCCCCTTAGCGTAATCGGATACCACTATGCCATCCACATTTAAGTCCATCCTTTGAAGAACTTCTTCAAGAGGTTTGCCCTCAAGGACTTTCCTGCTTTCGCTATCTATCCTCAAAAGTTGTTGAGAAAGGGCTACTATGCGCGCCTTTTCTGTGGTAGGTCTTTGCGGGTCTTCCACAAGCAAGTCCTCTATGCCCGCTTCTTTTAGCAGTCCCTTTATTATGTGCCTTCCGTAGTCTTGTCCCACCACCCCAAGTAGGTAAGTTTTTACGCCAAGGCTTGCCAAGTTGTTGGCTACGTTTCCCGCACCACCCAACCTAAATTCTTCCCTCTGGACCTCTACCACTGGCACTGGAGCTTCTGGAGATATTCTTTCCACCTTTCCGAACACATATCTGTCAAGTATCACGTCCCCCACCACAAGTATCTTTAAACTTTTGAACCTCTCAAGAATCTCTCTAACCCTTTCAGGGCTCATTGACCACCTTTACTTCTTCGCCTTCTTCTATAAATGCCTGATGTAGCTCTCTAACTGCCAACTCCCCGTATTTGTCCTCTATAAGGCAGGATATTTTTATCTCAGAGGTAGATATAGCCATTATGTTTATACCATTTTTGTAGAGAACTTCAAACATCTTTGCAGCGGTCCCATATGAACTCCTCATGCCTATGCCTACCACAGAGACCTTTGCTATTCTGTCATCTCTGACCACTTCCTTTGCTCCTATGCTTTGGGCAACCTTTCTGACTATCTCTTCTGCCTTCGGTGCATCTGCCTTGTTTACCGTAAAGGACATATCCGTATAACCTTCATGAGATACATTCTGCACTATCATATCCACCACAATGTGGGCATCACCAAGGGCTTTAAAGATGCTGTAGGCTATGCCTGGTTTGTCTGGCACTCGCACCACCGTTATCCTTGACTCGTTCCTCTCAAGGGTTATGGCTCTTACTACACTTTTTTCCATTACTTCCTCCTCCGGCACTATCCATGTTCCTTCATTGTCGGTAAAAGAGCTTCTTACATGTATCCTTACACCATACTTCATAGCAAATTCTATGCTCCTTGCCTGCATAACCTTTGCGCCCAAAGATGCCATCTCAAGCATCTCTTCGTAGGATATAACGGGTATCTTTTTGGCATTGGGCACTATCCTTGGGTCTGCAGTGAATACACCTTCCACATCCGTGTATATTTCACAGTCCGCACCAAGGGCGTAGGCAAGTGCAACCGCAGAGAGGTCTGAGCCACCTCTACCAAGAGTAGTTATCTCCCAATCTTCCGTCACACCCTGAAAGCCAGCTACCACAGGCGTGTAGCCTTCTTGAAGTAGGTTTTTTAGCCTCTGGACACCTATTTTTTGTATCCTTGCCTTTGTGTGAATCTTGTCGGTGATTATAGGCACTTGCCAACCACAGAGGCTTACCGCAGGGACGCCTAATTTCTGCAAGGTCATGGCAAAGAGGGCTATAGCCTGCTGTTCGCCTGTGGATATTAACATATCAAGTTCACGCTCAGAAGGTAGGGGTTCTATCTGTTTGGCAAGGTTTATGAGCCTGTCTGTCTCTCCTGCCATAGCAGAGGAGACCACCACCACCTTGTAGCCTTCCTTTAACTTTTCAACCACCCTTTTTGCTGAGTTGTATATCCTTTCAAGACTTCCCACAGAAGTCCCGCCGAATTTGACTACCAAAAGTCTCATCTATACTATTTTACTATGAAGGCAATAACAGAACTTTCTCACATGGTAAGAGCTATAGGGGTTGTGTTTGGGGACATAGGCACAAGCCCTCTCTATACATTGTCTGCAATAATTCTTATAGCAAAGCCAAGCAAAGAGGATATTATAGGGATAGTTTCATTGATAATATGGTCTCTGATACTTATACCAACCATTCAATATGCATGGTTTGCTATGAAGGTTTCTACCAAAGGAGAAGGCGGAATAATTGTTCTGGGTGAGTATGCATCAAGCATCTCAAAATCACTTAAATTGAGAAGGGTTATAAGAATCCTCACCATATTAGGTATTGGTTTCCTATTAGGAGATGGCATAATTACACCAGCTATAACAATACTCAGTTCTGTAGAAGGTCTAAGGCTTATAAAGGGTTTGGAAAGTCTATCTCAGGATATGGTAATAGTCATCGCCTTTATTATTGCCTTGTTTCTGTTCGCAGTCCAGCGATATGGAACAGGTAATATAGGAATTGCCTTTGGACCGATAATGGTTATTTACTTTTCTACCATAGCTGTTATAGGTTTATACTACATATATGAGAATCCTAATGCGCTTAGGGTTATAAACCTAGCGGAAGCTATAAGTTTCATTCTGAAACACCCCTTCATTGCAATACTTTCCCTTTCGGAAATCATACTTGCAGTAACAGGTAGCGAGGCAATGTATGCGGACATGGGTCATGTTGGTAAAAACGCTATAAGAATTGCCTGGGGCTTTGTTTTTATATCTGTATCACTAAGCTACATCGGGCAATGCGGGTTTATTTTAGAAAAAAGCTTAGAAGGCCACATAAATCCCTTTTTCTATAGTGCAAATGAATTGCTTGGAAACAACATATACATACTATTTCTAATCTTGGTTACAGTTGCTGGTATAATAGCCTCTCAAGCCTTAATAAGTGGGGTATTCTCTCTTGTATTTCAGTCAATAAATTCGGGGCTGATGCCATTGTTATATGTGAAGCATACATCAACCCACTTCAGCACTCAAATATACATACCTGTGGTAAATTTTCTACTTTTTGTTGGTGTATCTACTATGTTTCTTGTGTTTAAACAATCAGAAAGGATGGCTTCCGCATACGGCTTTGCGGTAAATATGAACATGGTTATAACTGCAATGTTGCTTATGTATATCTTTCTAATACTTAGAAAAATCCCCTTTTTTCTTGGGTCTATAGGTCTTTTTATTGTGGACACACTATTTCTATTCTCTGGCATCTTTAAAATTCCCCATGGGGCTTATTGGGCAATAATTTTTGCGATACCCCCTATACTTTTGATATTCTTATATACCTCTGGTCAAAGAAGAATCTATGAGAAATCTAAATTTATGGATTTGGAAAAATTTCTGGAGGTTTTCAACAAGGTTTACTCAAAAGGAAGAGTGTTGAAAGGCACAGCAGTTTTTCTTATAAAGGACGTAAGAAAAATACCACCTTATGTGGTCACTTCCGTGATAAATCATGGCATAGTATACGAACAAAATGTTTTTCTGTCCCTTAAAAAATTAGAAAAGCCCTTTGGAATAAATGTCACTTTCTACGAAGACTTAGATCCGCATATAAAGTACGTGGTTATAGAATATGGCTATCAGGAGATAGTAAATTTAGATGAGGAGCTAAAAAAGTTAAACATAAATGAAAGAGTAATCTTTTATGGTGTAGACAACATTTACTCACACAGCCTTGTATGGAAACTGTTTGGGCTTATAAAAAAGGTGTCTCCAAACTTTGCAGATTTCTATAGGCTACTGCCCCAGAAGGTTCATGGAGTTGTAGTAAGGATAGAGATTTAGGTTTTTAATTACCCCCTTGACAAAGGAAAAATTTTTATATATACTATAAAGTGTAAATGGATAAAAAAGTTAGGGGAAGTTAGAAACTCCCTCCCCCTCCCTCCCCTAATTGTTTTGCCCCACCGCCCGGTGGGGCCTTTCTAAAAATGAGGTTTCCAGAGCTTAAGAAGGCAAAGTTTATAAAAAGGCTTAACAGGTTTGTGGGTCTTGTGTTCCTTGAAGATAAGGTCCACAGTGCCTATATAAGAAACACGGGAAGACTAAGGGAGCTTCTGTCAGAAGGCAGGGAGGTTTATGTGGCAAAACGAGAGGGTGGGAAACATCCCTTTGAAATAGTGCTTGCAAGGATGGGTCAAAACCTCGTATGCATAGATTCTCATATAACTCCCAAGCTGTATGCGGAGTATTTAAACCTGCCCTTGTCCTTTGAGCCTCGCTTTGACAATAAGAGGTTTGACCTTTTGGTGGAGGGAAGACCCGTTGAGGTAAAGTCGGTAAACCTTGTAGAGGGAGAAACCGCACTTTTCCCTGACGCTCCTACAAAAAGAGGAAAAGAGCACATAGAAAAGCTCATAGAGCTATCAAGAGAAGGCTACAAGCCCCTTGTGGTCTTTGTAGTCCAAAGAGAAGACGCAGAAGTCTTCTCCCCAAACTGGAGGGTGGACCCAGAGTTTTCTAAGGCACTACTGGACTACTTTCAACTTGGACTTGAAATAAGAGCCTACAAATGCACAGTAAGCCTTGAAGAGATTAAATTAAAAGAGGAGATACCTGTGGAGGTTTTGCCATGAGGATAAAGCTGACTGATAAGGATGCCCTCATTGTGGTAGATATGCAAAGAGACTTTATGCCAGGGGGTGCCCTGCCAGTGCCAGAAGGAGACAAGATAGTCCCAAGACTTAACCAATACATAAGGCTGTTTTTTGAAAGAGGTCTGCCCGTGTTTTTTACAAGGGATTGGCATCCTCCAGACCATATATCCTTTAAAGACCAAGGAGGAGTTTGGCCCCCACATTGCGTCCAAGACACAGAAGGTGCAAAGTTTCACCCAGACCTATACATACCTCCAGACAATCGCTTTATAATCTCAAAGGGAACGAGTAGAGACTTTGATGCTTATTCTGGCTTTCAGGGAACAATGCTGGACCAACTTTTAAAGGAAAGAGGTATAAAGAGGGTCTTTGTAGGTGGTGTTGCCACAGACTATTGTGTGAAAAACACGGTGCTTGGTGCCATAAACCTGGGATATGAGGCATTTTTGCTACTTGACGGTATAAAGGGTGTGGATGTAAAACAGGGAGACTCCGAAAGGGCTATAGAAGATATGCTTGGTGCGGGTGCGGTAGGTGTGGAGTATGAGGAAGTCAAATAAGTAAAACTACTCTACCGCATATATGCCTCTTAGGTTTCTTCCCTCTTCGTCCCAATCAAGTCCATAACCTACAAGGAAGAGGTTTGGCACCTCAAAGCCCACAAAGTCTGCGTTGAAGTTTACTTTTCTTCTTTCCTTCTTATCAAGCAAAACACAGGTTTTTATCTCCCTTGCTCCTTTTAGTTCCAAAAGCCTGTAGACCTCTGCAAGAGTGTAGCCCGTGTCTAATATATCATCCACGAGTAAAACCCTTAGACCCTCTATATCTCTATCTAAGTCTTTGACCACCTTTACATGACCTTGACTTTCCTGCATAGAGCCATAGCTGGAGACCCACATAAAGTCCACCTGCACAGAAATATCAAAAGCCCTAATGATGTCTGCGGTAAAGACAAAAGCACCCTTTAAAAGACCCACCACCAAAAAGGGTTCACCGAAGTAGTCTTGAATTTCCTTAGCAAGCTCCTTTACCCTGTTTGCTATCTCTTCTTCACTTACCAACAGCTTCAGAGCTCTTCCTTTTATTTTCATCTTCTACCTCCAACTCAAGCACCATCTGAAGGGCGTTTTCACCGTCAGAGTAATACTTTTTCCTTTCTGAAACTATTTTAAAGCCCAAAGACTGGTAAAGTCTGATAGCCCTTATGTTAGACCGTCTCACATCCAGCAAAAAACGCTCCACTTTGCCCCTAAGGTAGTCTATAAGAAAAGTCATAAGCCTTTTGCCATAGCCTTTGCCCCATCGGTCTTTCCTTATAGCTAGGGACATTAGAGTGGCATCCTCAAAGATTTTCCACACAACCGCATAGCCTATTATTTCTCCACTCTCCTCAAGCACAAACTTATAGGAATGTTCAAGCTCAAACTCCCTCTCAAAGGCTTTTCTGCTCCATGCGTCAGAATTAAAACATTCTTCACTTATCTTAAGCACTTCCTCTATATCTTCTGGCTTCATCTCCCTTATCATCTTGGATATTCTTTTGCACCCTCCGTTATAAGACTCCATATAAGGTAAGCAACGGGTTCTGGAACTATAACTGTCTTTTTGTTTCCGGTTTTTACCAGTATTTCATGAAGGTCGCTTTTTACTACCGCATCGCCTGTAAGCTCAAAAAGTACATCAATGCTATCTTCAAGGGACTCCAACATACTCCTTGCATCTCTGAAGTAGGCTATGCCCTTCTCCTTGGCAAGTTTTACGCTCTGTAGGTCTTCTTTTGGCTCTGCCACCGCTATAACCCTTACATTGTCTGACCGCACACTCAAAAGGGCATCAAGAAACTGGCTTCCTACCCTTCCCAGACCTGCTATGGCTACATTTATCCTCCGCATTTTTTTACCTCCACAAAGGCTTTATTGAGATTATATTAAATTCTCATGATAGCAGAAACAAGAGAAAAGTTAGAAGAGCTCAGGGCGAAGTTTGAGGACATAAAGTCTACCTTGAACCCTCAAGCCTTGAAAGAGGAGTTGGAAGAAATAGATAAAAAAATGGCTAACGCAGATTTCTGGGAAGACACGGAAAGGGCAAAAAGCCTTACTCAAAGAAGAAGGTGGCTTGAGGAGAACATAAGGGAGATTGAAGAAATACAAAAAGTCCTCCAAGACGTGGAGGAAATACTCCAGATTACACCAGAAGAAGACTTAGAAACTCTCCAGATGCTAAGGGAGGAGTTAGAGAGGGTGGAAAAGCCTATAAGGGACTTGGAGATAAAGGCTTTTCTCTCCGATGAGATGGATTCAAAGAACGCTTACTTGACAATTCAAGCGGGTGCTGGTGGCACGGAAGCCTGCGATTGGGCGAACATGCTACTCCGAATGTATAAACGATGGGCGGAAAGGCATGGCTACGAGGTTGAGGTGATAGATATAAACCCAGACGATGTGGCAGGAATAAAAAGTGCAACCCTTCTAATAAAAGGTCCATACGCCTACGGATATCTCAAAGGTGAGCACGGAGTCCACAGGCTTGTGAGGATATCTCCCTTTGATGCTAACGCAAGAAGACACACCTCTTTCGCTTCAGTGAGCGTTGCTCCACAGATAGACGAGACCATAAACATAGAGATAAGGGAAGAAGATATTGAAATGGAAACCTTTAGGGCAAGCGGTGCGGGAGGTCAGTATGTGAACAAAACAGACACTGCGGTAAGGCTCAGGCACAAGCCAACGGGTATAGTGGTATCCTGCCAGCAGGAAAGGTCTCAGCTCCAGAACAGGCTGAAAGCCCTTGAGCTTCTCAAGGCAAAACTTTATCAGCTTGAACTTCAAAAGCTTGAAGAAAAGAAGAAGGCTCTTGAAGGTGAAAAAACAGACATAGGTTGGGGCTATCAGATAAGGTCCTATATATTCCAACCCTACCAGCTTGTTAAGGACCTCAGAACTGGTCTTGAGATAGGCAATGTCTCGGAGGTAATGGAGGGCGACATAGACCCCTTTATAGAGGAGTATCTCAGGTGGAAAGCAAAGGAAAAGGCGGGGGTTACCTCTTAAGCCTTGAGGGGATTAGGGAGCTTTTTGACAGGCTAAGAGAAAAATACAGGGTTATAGCACCAAAGCTAAAAGATGGGTTGATAGCTTTCTCTGATGTGGACAACTTTGAAAGCCTTCCCTTTGGCTACAAGAATGTGGAGGCCCCTGGATTTTACAGTCTTGAGAGGTCTGGGGGCTACTTCACCTACACCCATCCTTACAACTCCTTTAAAAATTTTTTGCATCCCCCAGAGCTTACGCTCATTAAGGTAAAGAAAGAGAATGGAAAGTTAAGTTTTCAAGTTCATATACAAGAAGAAGCTCTGTGCCTCTTTGACATAAGAGCTTGCGACCTTTCAGCCCTAAGGGTGTTGGACTTGGTCTTTCTCCATAAAAATCCTCACCCCGACCCATACTACGCAGGTCTTAGGAAGGGACTTTTTGTGGTGGCGGTAAACTGCACCTATGCCACTTCCACCTGCTTTTGCTCCACCATGGGAACTGGTCCTGAGGTAAAGGAAGGGTATGACCTGCTCATAACAGAGCTTTCAGAAGGATTTCTTGTAGAAGTAGGCTCAGAAAGGGGAGGAGAGATTCTTGAAAAGGTTGAAAACAAAAGCGATGCTGAAAGAAGACACTTTAAAGAAAAGGCACAGAGGCTTGGGGAAACTGAGGCTACGATGCGGGTTCACTTTGAAAAGGAGGGTCTCCAAGAGAGGCTTTACGGTAGAATGGACTCAACCTACTGGGAGCATATAGAAAAACGCTGTGTTGCCTGCACTTCTTGCACCCAAGCCTGTCCCACCTGTTTTTGCTTTGATATACTTGAGAAAAACCAGCTGGACTTAAAAGAGAGCCAAAGGGTAAGGGTCTGGGACTCTTGCTTTTCACCCTCTTTTGCCACCGTCCATCGCTTTAATCTAAGACAGAGCGTCCACTCAAGATACAGACAGTGGCTCATGCATAAGTTTGCCTACTGGGTAGACCAGTTTGACTGCTTTGGCTGTGTAGGTTGTGGAAGGTGCATAACATGGTGTCCAGTAGGTATAGACATAAGGGAGGAGGTAAGAAGAATTGCCTACGCTTGAGAACCCCTACCTTTTGAAGGCGGGAAGGGTGGAAAAAGTTATAAAGGAATGCGAGGGAGTTTATACCTTTCATGTAAGGACTCAAGAGCCTGCCTATCCAGGGCAGTATAACATGCTATATGCCTTCGGTGTGGGAGAAGCACCTATCACAATAGCCAGCATGGGGGAAGAATGCATAGTCCACACAGTGAGAGCGGTGGGTGATGTAACAAGACATATAGACCAACTAAGGGAAGGAGACTACCTCTATTGGAGAGGTCCCTATGGCAATCGCTGGGCGATAGAAAGGGCTTATAACAAGACCCTCCTTATAATCTCGGGAGGTCTTGGTCTTGCGGCAACAAGATGGGTCTTTGAAGAGGCTCTCAACAAACCCATTAAGAGACTTGTTCATCTTTACGGTTCAAAGGACTACGATAGCCTTCTTTACAGATACCTTTATGAAAACTGGAGCTCAAAGGTGGAGTTTTACATAACCCTTGACAGACCAGACCCTCGTTGGAAAGGAAAGGTAGGGCTTATAACAGAACTCCTAAAAGAGTTAGAGCTTGATGAGGATACCATAGTCTTTACCTGCGGACCAGACCCCATGGTAAAAGCCTGTGTGAGGATTTTGCAGGAGAAGGGTATACCCCAGAACAACATATACGCATCCCTTGAGAGGCATATGAAATGTTCCGTTGGAACCTGTGGACACTGCATGATAGGTCCATACTTTGTTTGCAAGGATGGTCCCATATTCCGGTATGACCTTATAAGGGAATACTTTGAGAGGAAGGAGGTATGAAGGTAGGTGTTTTCAAGTTTTCTTCCTGCGATGGCTGTCAGCTCGCCTTCTTTGAGCTTGAAGAGGAACTCTTAAGGCTTTCCGAAAAGGTTCAGATACAATACTTCCTTGAAGCATCCTCTAAGAACACGTGGGACTACTTTGACCTTGCCTTTGTGGAAGGGTCCATATCCACTCCAGAGGAGGAGGAAAGAATAAAAAAGATAAGAGAGAGCTCAAGGTTTCTTGTAGCCATCGGTGCCTGTGCGGTTTCTGGAGGCATTCAATCCGCAAGGAACTTTGAAGACTTTTCAGAGATATACTTTTCAGTGTATTCTGGAAGATACGAAGTGAACCCCCTTTCAAAACCTCTCTCTGACTTTGTAAAGGTAGACTTGGAAATAAGAGGTTGTCCCATAAACAAGGAAGCCTTAAGGGAAGTGCTTATAGCACTTCTGCAAGGCAAAAGCCCACAACTCCCATCTTATCCTGTTTGTTTGGAGTGCAAAAGGAAGGGTAATCCCTGCGTAGTGGTAGCCAAAGGGCTCATCTGTCTTGGACCAATAACCGTGGCGGGTTGTGGAGCTCTCTGTC
Organism: Hydrogenobacter sp. T-8; assembly: GCF_011006175.1. Taxonomy (NCBI): domain Bacteria; kingdom Pseudomonadati; phylum Aquificota; class Aquificia; order Aquificales; family Aquificaceae; genus Pampinifervens; species Pampinifervens florentissimum. The sequence continues at coordinate 442,398 of NZ_CP048795.1, forward strand.
CCACTTTTGAAAGAGGTTGTTATGGCTGTTATGGTCCTGTGGAGAAACCAAACCTGCAAGCACTCCTTGAAGGCTACAGTAGGCTAAGGGTCTCTCAAGACCTTATAAAGGAGCTTTTGAGGATTTCCTTCAATGGTTACAATAAAAGCATAAGGGAATGGCTATGAAGGTTCAGATAGAAGCCCTCACAAGGGTAGAGGGAGGAGGTAGCCTTGAGGTGTTTTTAAGGGATGGAAAACCAGAAAGTCTAAGGCTTTCAATATACGAGCCACCAAGGTTCATAGAAGGTATACTCAAAGGAAAGCCTTACCAAGTTATACCAGACATTACCGCACGCATATGTGGAATATGCCCCGTCGCTTATCAGATGAGCGGTGTTCAGGCTATAGAGGACGCCTTCTGCGTCAAAATACCAGAAGATATAGAAGAAATTAGAAGGCTAATGTATTTTGGAGAGTGGGTTCAAAGCCACGCATTGCACGTATTTTTCCTACATCTTCCCGATTTTTTCAATGTCCCATCAATCATTGAGCTTTCCAAAATAGACAAAGGTCTTGTGCTTGCAGGGATGGAGATAAAAAGGGCTGGAAGCTTTATAATCCAAGCTCTCGGAGGAAGAACTTCCCATCCAGTCTCTGTTGTCCCAGGTGGCTTTAATGCTCTTCCTGAGAGCCTTTCGGAGTTAAAGGAGACCCTTGAAAAGGCTCTTGAAAAAGCCCTATGGACTGTGGAAAAACTAAAGGCTCTTAATTTTCCAGACTTTGAACTCAAGGAGGTTTTATTTGTCTCTCTCATAGAGGAGGATTATCCAATACTTAAGGGAGATATCTATCTTGAAGGCGTAAGGGTTAGTCCAAAAGAGTTCAAGAGTTTCTTTGTAGAGTTTGAAGTCCCCTATTCCACCGCTAAGCATGCCATGACAAAGTATGGAAGAGTTTACTTGGTAGGTCCTATCGCCCGTTTTAACAACGCCTTTGAAAAGCTCTCACCACTTGCCATGGAAACCGCTCAGAAACTAAGCCTCGAACCCATGGTAAAAAACCCCCACAAGGGCATTCTCGTAAGAATTGTGGAGATAGTCCATGCCCTTGAAAGGTCTATTCGGATAGTGAAGGACTACAAAAAGCCACAAAGAGGTAAAGTTGAAGTAGTCCCGAGGAGCTCCACTGGTTATGGAGTATCAGAGGCACCAAGAGGCATACTTTGGCATTCCTATTCCTTTGACAGCGAAGGCAGGATACTAAGTGCGAACATAGTCCCGCCCACCTCTCAAAACCAAAGAGCCATAGAGCTTTCCCTCTGGGAGCTCATAAAGGACAAGGAAAATATCAAAGAGGATTGGCTTAGAGACCATGCGGAGCCTGTGATAAGGAGCTTTGACCCCTGCATCTCTTGTGCCACGCACTTTCTTAAGGTGAGCCTCAAAGATGCTAAGAAGTTTAATTTGGCTTGAGGAGGTCTCTTCTACGCAAGAGGTGGCAAAGAGGTTTCTTGTGGGCACTGTGGTGGTTGCAAACAGGCAAACCTCTGGTCGTGGAAGGCTTGGAAGACATTGGCACTCTCCAGAGGGTGGACTATACCTTAGCTTTTCTATTCCAGTGGGCATAAAAGACGAGTCTACTTTACCCCTCGTGGTCGCTCACTCGGTGGCTTCTTACCTCAAAGCTCTTGGCTTTATGCCTGCTATAAAGTGGGTCAATGACCTTTATGTGGGTGGAAAAAAGGTCTGTGGCGTTCTCACAGAAAGGCTAAGGGACAGGATAGTTATAGGTGTGGGAATTAATCTCAACCAAGAGAGCTTTCCAAAGGACCTTGAAGCCATATCTCTTAGAATGCTTAGTGGTAAGACCTTTGATAAGGTTAGTTTCCTTCTGGAGCTTTTAGAGTTTATTGAAAGGGACATAGAAAAGCTCAATGCCTTTGGCTTTGTTGCCTTCAAGCAAGCCATAGAAGACAGGCTACTTTTCAAGGATAGTGAGGTCATACTTTACACTCCAGAGCCAGTGGTAGGCATTTTAAAGGGCATCTCTGAGGAGGGAAGCCTGCTTTTGCTAACTCAAGAAGGTCTCAAGTCTTTTAGTGTAGGAGACCTTACCCTTAGGGCTTTGTGATGTTATACTTTAAGCCATGCTAAAGATTGCTCTACCAAAGGGCAGGCTCTTTGAAGAAAGCCTTGAGCTTTTTCTCAAAAAGGGAATAATACAAGAGGGCTTTGAAGAGGGAAGAAGGCTAAGCGTAAGGGTTGGAGACTATGAGTTTCTCCTTGTGAAACCCTCAGATGTGCCTGTTTATGTGGAAAACGGCGTAGCGGACCTTGGAGTGGTTGGCAGAGATGTCCTACTTGAGAAAAAACCAGACCTGTATGTGCTTTTTGACCTTGGAATAGGCTTTTGCAGGATAGTGGTGGCAGGCAAGGAAGAAAACAGAGAAAAATACCTCAAAAGCTCATACTTAAAGGTTGCCACTAAATACCCTCGCATAACTCAAGAATTTTTTTCAGAAAAGGGCGTGAAGTGTAAGGTCATACCCCTGAGCGGTTCAGTAGAGCTTGCACCCCTTATTGGACTTTCTGACTTTATTGTGGACTTGGTGCAAACAGGAAGGACTTTGAGGGAAAATAATCTTGCGGTAATAGAGGAGATAACCACCTCTACCGCCATGCTGGTCTGCAACAGAGCGAGCTACAGAAATAAAAAGGCAGAAGTTTTGCAGGTTCTTGAGAGGTTCGTATGTTTGAGTTCTACACGGTAAATAGGCAACTTAGAAAGGAAGTTTCAACTCCACACGGTAGATTAGCAACTGTAAAGGAAAAGGCGAGCAATAGTGTTGAGAAAGGTAGTTTCAACTCCACACGGTAGATTAGCAACAGCTATTAGAAAATGCTTGATAGATAAGCATTTGCTAAGTTTCAACTCCACACGGTAGATTAGCAACTTCTAAATTTACCCATGCAAGACCGCCACCCCTCGCAGTTTCAACTCCACACGGTAGATTAGCAACTGTAATAATGGAACAGGTTAAACAAACCCCACCTCAAAACTGGTTTCAACTCCACACGGTAGATTAGCAACCTCAACTTGCCACATAAAGAATAATAAGACATATCAAGCCTTTTGTCAAGGGGATACCCCTCTCAAGTGAAGGTGGTTTGCCAGAAGTGGCAGGTCATGCAGGGTTGAGTGTGGTATTGTCAAATTTAAACCATTGAGAGACAAGGCTTTGAGCTATACGCCGTATCGCCGTAAAACCGTATTTATGTTTTTACGGCGTTATGGTCATACGGTCGTATGGCATAATATAAGCTATGAAAAACAAGGCTCAGAGAAGGCAAAAGCACAAGAAAACCACTGTTATCCTACCCTACGACCTCTGGGAAAGCCTACGGATAGAGAGCATAAAGAAAAACATCTCAATGGGAGAGTTGATAGCAAATAAGCTAAGAGAGTTAGAAAAGCTCAGAGAAAAGACTACCATAATGGAAGTTGACGAGGACGGACTTCTCAAGTCTCTTTAGTGAATACTAGCCCTTTAGCCTCAAGAATCAAAAGCCCTATTCAGTTGCCAAGATGTCATGGAAGCACAGGCTTCCAAAAACCTATGAAAGGGATTATACACCATTTATTCACATTCCGCAAGTGGGTAGCTAAAGGGTGGTAAATTTACCTCTCCGTAGGGTGTCCTAAGGGGGTTTTCAAGGAGCTTTTCTATGAGGCTTAGCCTTTCCTCAAGGCTCTCAATAGGCATGCCATATATCTTTGCCAACTCCTCAAGCTCTGGAGCTTTGCCAAGTTTTTTGGCTATCTCCCTTGCGATAACATAGGCTTTTTGGTCTATCTCTGGATAGATGTCCTTTATGTAGGTTAAGAGGTCAGAGGAGTAGACCACCACTCTGTGAACCCTTGCCATTGTTTGAACCATCTGCTCCACCGTGGTCTGCTCGTAAGTGCTCCTTTGCCCCTCTATGCTTAGACCTGCTATGAGTTTACCATTAATCTCTTGGGCGTGGTATATGCAATAGGTTTGTGGGACTTCTTCCCAGCCATGCTCCATGGCTACACTAAGGAAAGCTCCCATAGCCTCTTCTCTGCTTTGGAATATATGCAGGAGTTTGTCAAAGTCCTCGTCCTGTATGCTTGCCACAAGGAGAGTGCAATCACCTATGGGTAGCTTTTCAAAGGTTGGAGATAGCTCCTGCCAGTCTGGAAAAGGCTCAAGGCTTGCTGGGTCTTGTGGTAGGTTTCTAAAGAGTTTTTGCACTTTCATAATAGCCTCCGTGTTGTGCTATAATTATACAGCTTAAACTCTTGGAATGGAGGTGGTATATTGAGCATTCTTGTGGAGCTTGCCAGTAGGGCAAGGGAATTGGGTGGTGTTAGGGTTTACAAAAAGAACATAGAGCGTGTGCTTTCCGCACTTCTCAAAAGTGGAGACTTTTGGGAAATTGTGGATATGTCCGACCTGCCTGTGCCTGCTGCCTCTGGCATAGTAAAGACCTTGGTGGAGAAGGGCATAGCCTTTATAGATGACGAGGAAAACATAAGGCTCACTCAAAAGGGTTTTGACTTGGTCAGAGACCTTGGCATAGAGCCATACGTGGAATATGTGTGCCAAGCCTGTGGGGGCAGAGGCATTCCCTTTTATGTGGACATAGAGTTTTATAGAGAGTTTCTTCAAATTACAAAGGACAGACCCAAAGCCATAAGGGACTACGACCAAGGCTCTGTCACGCCAGAGACCACGGTGGCAAGGGTGCTCTTTATGGATTCCAGAGGAGACCTAAGAAACAAGGATATTCTTGTCTTGGGTGCAGAGGATGACCTTACTGGTCTGGCGGTAGCCCTCTCAAGGAAGGCTCGCAGTGTTCTGGTTATAGACATAGACAAGAGATTAATAGACTTTGACAACAGGATTTTCAAAGAGCTTGGCATAGATAACGCAGAGGCAAGGGTTTGGGATTTGAGAAACCCATTCCCTCAAGAAATATTGGGACACTATGATGTCTTTGTCTCAGACCCACCAGAGACACTGCCTGCCTTTAGGGCTTTTATAGGTAGAGGCATAGCAACCCTTAGAGAAGATGGTGGTGTAGGCTATTTTGGTCTAACTCTCAGAGACTCCTCTGTCTTTCGCTGGAGAGACTTTCAAACCGCTCTGACCACAGAGTTTGGTGTTGCCATAACAGATATAGTCCAAGACTTTAACACCTACATAACTTGGGATTACCATGCAGAGACAAAAGCGGCAGAGGTTGCTCCAGTAAAAAGACAGCCTAAGGGAGTATGGTATAGGTCTGCGTGGTATAGAGTGGAGGCACTTCCTGGCTTCAAAAGGTGGAACGAGCCCATATCTGACGATGTCTTTTACCTTGATGAAGAGGGTTCAACCACTTGACATGAAAGGTATGCTTTGCTATAATTTATAAAGGTTTAGCCCCCATCGTCTAGCCCGGTCCAGGACACCGCCCTTTCAAGGCGGAGATCGCGGGTTCGAATCCCGCTGGGGGTGCTTTTAAAAGCATGGGAAAGAAAAGAGAAGAAAACCTTCAAACGGACTATCAAGCAACAGACATAAAGGCAGTTACTGGTCTTGAGCATGTCCGCTTAAGACCCTCTATGTATATAGGAGACATAGGTGAAAGGGGGCTTCATCATCTCATATGGGAAATACTTGACAATGCGGTTGACGAACATATGGCTGGTTATGCCAGCCACATAACCCTTATAATCCATGCGGACGGTTCTATAACAGTAGAGGATGACGGAAGGGGTATACCCGTAGACATACATCCAGAGACTGGTCTTCCTGCGGTTCAGATGGTCTTTACCATGCTCGGTGCAGGAGGAAAGTTTGACAAAAAGGTCTACAGATACTCTGGGGGTTTGCATGGTGTGGGTGCTTCTGTGGTAAACGCCCTATCTGAATGGCTTATGGTGGAGGTCTACAGGGACGGGAAGATAAACAAGCAGGAATACAGAAGAGGAGAGCCGTTATACGAAGTAAAGGTAGTAGGCAATACCACAAAGCGTGGAACAAAGGTGGTCTTTAAGCCAGACCCAGAGATATTTGAAACTACAAAGATAAAATTTGACATCGTAGAAAGACGCATAAGGGAGTTGGCATATTTAAACCCTGAGTGCACCTTTAGGCTTGTTGACGAAAGAAGTGGAAAAGACTTAACCTACAAGTTTGACAAAGGCATAGAGGATTTGGTGAAGTTCCTCTGCGGTGGCAAGGAGCAATTGTTTGACCAAGTGATAAGGATAAGGGGTGAGAAGGATGGCGTGGATGTGGATATAGCCTTTACCTATACAAAGGACTACAGAGAGTCTGTGGAAACCTTTGTGAATAACATAAAGACCCTTGAGGGTGGAACGCATCTGACAGGCTTTAGGTCTGGTCTTACAAAGGCGGTTATGAAGGTTTTGCCTAATATTAAGCTCCAGAAGGAGCTAAAGGAAACCATAACGGGTGAAGACCTAAGGGAGGGGCTTGTGGCGGTCATATCTTGCAAAGTGCCAGAGCCTCAGTTTGAGGGACAGACAAAGACAAAACTTGGAAACCAAAATGTAAAGAATATAGTGGAGTCCATAACCTACGAATACCTCTCAGAATACTTTGACAAAAACAGAGACATATTTAGGCTTATAGTAGAAAAGGCAGTAGAGGCTGCACTGGCAAGAGAGGCAGCTAAAAAGGCAAAGGAGTTAGTGCGTAGAAAGTCTCCTCTTGAGGATTCTTCTCTCCCGGGTAAGTTGGCGGACTGCTCAGAAAAAGACCCAAGCAAGTGCGAGATATTCATAGTAGAGGGTGAGTCCGCAGGAGGCTCTGCCAAGCAGGGAAGAGACAGAAGAACTCAGGCAATCCTGCCACTAAGAGGAAAAATACTCAACGTGGAAAAGGCAAGGCTTGACAAGGTCTTTGCTAACGAAGAGGTAAAGACCATAGTTAGCTCTCTCGGTTGTGGTATAGGTGAGGACTTAGACCTTTCAAAGCTCAGGTATCACAAAATAATCCTAATGACGGATGCGGACGTGGACGGCTCACATATAAGGACTCTACTTCTTACCTTTTTCTACAGGTATATGCCAAAGTTAATAGACGCAGGGCATCTCTACATAGCACAGCCACCACTCTATAGAATAAAGAAGGGCAAAAGGTCTCAATATGTGAAGGATGACAGGGAGCTTGAAAGTATTCTCCTCAAAACCCTTGAAGAGGAGGCGGTCCTAATAGACCAAAGTGGGGCAGAATACAGAGGAGAAAACCTCTCGCAGGTCCTAAAGCAGGTAAAGGAAATTGAAGAAGGCTACAAGGCTATGGCAAGGCTCAAGGGAGAAGAAGTCCTCAAGGCTCTTCTCATTGCAGGTATTACAGAAGAAGCCCTAAGGGACTCCTCTCTTCTTGGTGAAAAGATAAAGGAGCTTGAGAAACTACTTCCCGACATGGCTATAGATACCCACTACGATAGGCTTGAGGATGCATATGAGATAGTTTTCAAAGACAAGATTACTAATAGAAAGGTTATCGTGGATGTGGACTTTCTCTCTTCTCTGTCCTACAAGTCTCTTCTTGAGGGTTCAAGGGTGAGGTTTCCAGTGAGAATAGTTTACGAAAAGAAGTCTATAGAGGTGGAAAGCCCGCAGGACCTTTATTCTAAAGCTATGGAGTTGGTAAAGGAGTCCTTTGAAATACAAAGATATAAGGGTCTTGGGGAGATGAACCCAGAACAGCTTTGGGAAACCACCATGAACCCTGCCACAAGAAGACTTCTCAGAGTTAGCATAGAGGATGCAGCAGAGGCAGACAGGATACTCTCCATACTCTTGGGAGAAGAGGTAGAGCCAAGAAGAGAGTTTATAGAGGCCTACGCAAGAGAGGTGAGAAACCTTGATATTTAAGAGGATAGTGGTAGGGGTTGACGGCTCAAAGCCCGGCTGGACCGCAAAGGACTACGCCTTTGAGCTTGGAGAAAGGCTTCAAGTTCCTGTGGTGGGAGTTCACATAATAGATAACAGACTGCTTGAGGAGAGCTTTTTAGAGGACTTGGCGGGAGTGCTTGGCTTTACCTACTATCTTGGCATATCTCAGAAGGTAAGAGATTTTTTTGAGGAGCAGGCTAACACCCTTATAGAGGAGTTTCTCGCAGAGGGTAGACAAAGGGGTGTAAGGGTTTCCTCTTTTCAAACCATAGGCATACCCTACGAAGAGCTTGTCAAACAAGCAGACCCAGAGGATTTACTAATCATTGGAAGAAGAGGAAGGCGTCCCATAAAGGGCTTTTTCCTTAGCTCTACCGCAGAGGTAGTCTCAAGAAGGAGCAAGTCTCCAGTTATGCTTGTTCCTGAAGAGAAAAGGCACATAAGAAACATATGCCTTGCCTACGACGGTGGAGACATCTCAAAAAAAGCCCTTGAGCTTGCAAAGGAGCTCTCTAAGCTCTACAATGCCAGATTTTACGCTCTTTATGTGGGAGAGACACCTCCAGAAAGACCCGAAGGTGTTGAGTTAGAGGTCTTGCAAGGCATACCAGAGGAAAAGATAGTAAGCCATTGCAACGAGGGAGATGTGGACCTACTGCTTATGGGAGCCTATTCAAAGGGGAAAGTGAGAGAGCTATTTCTTGGAAGTATAACAAGCTTTGTCCTGCACCATATAAACATACCTCTTCTTTTGGTGAAGTAAGATGGGAAAGCTCTATGTGGTTGCCACTCCCATAGGAAACTTGAAGGACATTACCCTAAGAGCCCTTGAGGTGCTCCAAAGCGTTAACTTCATAGCCTGCGAAGACACGCGCAGGACTTTGATACTTCTTAACCACTACAACATAAAGGACAAAAAACTCATATCCTACTACGAGCCAAAGGAAAGCGTGCAAGTGCCAAAGGTTCTAAAGCTCCTTGAAAAGGAAGACGTTGCCCTTGTGTCAGACTCTGGCATGCCCTCCATCTCAGACCCAGGATACAGACTAATAAGAGCATGTGTGGAAAAGGGTATACCAGTAGAGGTAATCCCTGGACCCAGTGCGGTCCTTACTGCCCTTGTAGGCTCTGGTCTTCCAACAGACAGGTTTACCTTTGTAGGCTTTCTGCCAAGGAAAGGGCTTGAAAAGTTCTTTGAGGAGTTAAAGGCTTACAAGGATAGCACCATAATAGCCTTTGAATCACCCAACAGAGTGGTAAAAAGTCTACAGGTTATGGAGAAGGTATATGGCTCGGAAGTTCCTCTTTGTGTGGCGCGTGAGCTTACAAAGATACACGAGGAGTATATAAGGGGCAAGCTCTCTGAGGTCTTAAAGGATTTGGAAAGTAGGGGAGAGGTAAAAGGAGAAATTGTGTTGATATGGAGGTTGCCATGATAGACCCTCTTCTCCTTGAAAGGTGGGACAAGGAATACTTTTGGCATCCCTTTACACAGATGAAGGTCTACAGAGAGGAAGAAAACCTCATCTTTGAAAGGGGAGAGGGTGTGTATCTTTATGATATAAAGGGTAGAAGGTTCATAGATGCCATATCCTCCCTATGGTGCAACGTGCACGGACACAACCATCCAAAGCTAAACAAGGCGTTAATTGACCAACTTCAGAAGGTGGCACACACCACAACACTTGGAAGCTCCAACGTGCCAGCTATCCTCTTGGCTAAAAGGCTCGTGGAAATAGCACCAAAGGGGCTTACAAAGGTCTTTTATTCGGAGGATGGTGCGGAAGCGGTGGAAATTGCCATAAAACTGGCATACCAATACTGGAGGAATAAGGGAGAGAAAAGAAAAGCCTTTATTACCCTATCAGAAGCCTATCACGGAGACACGCTGGGCGCGGTTAGTCTTGGGGGCATAGACCTCTTTCATGGAACATACAAAGACCTACTCTTTGAAAGCATTAAACTTCCATCACCCTACATCTTTTGCAAAGAAAAATACGGAAGGCTTTGCGATGAGTGTAAGCAAGAGCTTTTGAATATGCTTGAGGAAATACTCAAGAGCAGAGAAGATATAGTGGCGGTGAGCTTGGAAGCAGGCATTCAAGGTGCAGCTGGCATGCTACCCTTTCCAAGAGGCTTTCTAAGAGGTGTTAGAGAGCTCACAAGGAAATACAACACTTTGCTTATAGTGGATGAGGTGGCAACAGGCTTTGGAAGAACTGGAGCTATGTTTTACTGCGAGCAGGAGGAAGTAAGTCCAGACTTTATGTGCCTTGGCAAGGGAATAACGGGTGGATATCTGCCTCTGGCAGCAACCTTAACCACCGAAGAGGTCTTTAATGCCTTTCTTGGAGAGTTTGGAGAGCTAAAGCACTTTTATCATGGACACACCTACACGGGCAACAACCTTGCCTGTGCGGTAGCTCTGGCAAACTTAGAGGTCTTTGAGGAGGAGAGAACCCTTGAAAAGCTCCAGCCAAAGATAGAACATCTCAGAAAGAGGCTTGAAGAGTTTTGGGAGCTTAAGCATGTAGGAGACGTGCGTCAGCTTGGCTTTATGGCAGGTATAGAGTTGGTAAAGGATAAAAAAACTGGTGAAAGGTTTCCTTATGGAGAAAGAACAGGCTTTAAAGTGGCTTATAAGTGCAGAGAAAGAGGGGTATTTTTGAGACCTTTGGGGGATGTTATGGTCTTGATGATGCCTTTGGTGATTAGTATTGAGGAAATGGACCATGTTTTGGATACCTTGAAGTGGGCTATTGGGAGTTTGTAGTGGTTTAGCCTATGGCTTTCAGTTTTACTTCTAAAGTTTCCACTTCTATGAATAGCCTCTTTGAAAAATTCACTACATTTTCAAAAATCTCTGCTAATTCCTCTGGAATATAGGCGTGGGCTATCTTGTTCCTCAAAAGCCTTGCGGATATCCATAGCTCCACATCTTGAAGGTATCCAGCTCTTTGGAGTTTCAAAAGCCTATCTCTCAAAGTGGCAGACTTCTCGCCGTAAAGATACAGCTCAAGAGATACAAAAAAACTCAAAGCTGTCTCCACAAACTTTTCAAACCTAAAGCTCATAGCATCATAACTTTCAAGCTCTTCTGGCTCATAGCTCTTATTTGGGTCGTAGGGTACATAGCCTTTCACAGAAAACTCCAAGAGTCTTTTGGCTTTAAGTAAGTCCTCAAAGCTCTTCAAGAGAAATTCTTTTTGCATTCTTCAAAACCTCTCTATAAAACTCCGTGTCTCTGTATACCAACACATCAATACTCTGGTCGCATTCCAAAAGAAACTTGGTTTGAACCCTTAGTGCAAGCTCCACTGGGTTTTCAGGGTTTTTGGGAACTAGCAAAATATCTATATCTCCACCCTTCAGGTCTTCTCTCAGCCTTGAACCAAATATATAAACCTCCCCTTCAAAGCCTTCCAAAGCCTTCTTAAGGGCTCTTTTTTCTTCCTCCGTCAAACGCATAATGTTAAATATTCTACTCTTTACCCTCTTCGCAAAGTTTTAAAACTCTTACCCTCTTACCTTCGCTTGTCTCAAAGTCTTTTTGCTCTTCTGCCTTTGCTCTCAAAAGGTATCCGAGAGCAAGACTACTTCTCGGACTTACAGAAGTTATAATTCCTATATCTTTGTTCTCTGTCCTTATCTTTTCTCCTTCCTTTAGACCTTCTCCTTCAAGGAGTGCCAAAGCCCTCGCAGGTCTTCCTCTATAATAGACCCTTGCTATGGCTTCTTGACCCACATAACAGCCTTTTGTGAGGCTAATGGCTTCCTTTAAAATACAGGCTTCCAGAGGAGAAAAACCTTCCCTTAGTTCCTTTCCAAGTTTTGGAATAAGTCTTTGGATGCGTATGTCCTCGTATTCCTCCTCAGATAGCATATCCTTCGTATCCAATGAAAGTTCAGAAACTTGACCTATTATCTCATAACCCTCCTCCCTTAGTCTTATAGGATTGCGGGTTAAAAGCATGTTGTCAAGAGATTTCACCTCAAAATCTCCAAGCTCCACACCAAAATGCTCTCTTATAAACTCCCTTACACCCTCTCCAAATAGGAAAATATGCTCCATATCAAGGGCTTCAAAGTAGACCCTCATAGAAAGTTTAAGACGGTTAAACTCCTCAATCACATGGCTAACGTCCAAAGGCGTATCAAGAAGGTAGTGGTCTGCGAGCTTGTATACATAAAACTCTCCTATGGGAAAACCGTTTTGTCTTAGCCAAAGGTTATAGGTAAGTGTGTTTTCCTTCATACCTCTTATATCGTTGCTTAAAAGATTATGCAGAAAGGCGGTATGTTCTTCTACCATGCCCTTTGGGAGAAGTTTTCCCTGCTTGCCATAAACTTTTATCTTGCCTCTTTTTAGTCTTATCCAACGCATGTTTGAATATTAAAGGAAAGTTGGTATTTTCTTCAATGACCACTGTCAATAGTTGGTAATAATTAGCTCATGCTCTCCCTTTCCACGCATATCTCCCTTGCAGTTTATAAACCTTGCTGTGTTTACAACTTTAATTCTGTAGCCCTTATATAGGTTTTTTATAAAGTCAGTATTGGAGTTGGTCAGCATTAGATAAACTCCTTTTTTGTCTAATTCTACAAACAAGTCTCTAAGCCTTATATGGTCTTTTTCTGTGAAATTTTCCCTTGTGTAGTTTGAAAATGTAGAGTAATAGGGAGGGTCAAAGTAGACAAAGTCTCCCGCTTTTGCTTTTTTGCATGTTTCTTCAAAATCTCCACACAACACCTCTAAATCACATGACCTTAAAAATTCAGAAACCGCCCTGAGGTTTTCCTCATCCACTATTTTAGGATTTTTGTATCTTCCAAAAGGCACGTTGAACTCTCCCTTAGAGTTTTCTCTGTATAGTCCATTGTAGCAAGTTTTGTTAAGGTAGATAAACCTACTTGCTCTTTTAATGGGGTCAAGGCTTTTGGGGTCTATGGCTCTTATCCTGTAGTAATATTCTGGAGTATTTTTGTGCATCTTTAGGTCTTCTATGATGTCTTCCACATGGTCTTTTATCACAAGATATGCTTTTATTAGCTCTTGATTTATATCTCCAATTATAGCCTTTCGTGGCTGAACTTGGAAAAACAGAGCACCACCTCCCACAAAAGGCTCTATGTAAGTTTCATAGTTTTTTGGCATATAGGCTACCAGCAAGTTTACTATTTGCCTTTTCCCACCCGCCCATTTTACAAAGGGTTTGGGTTTTGTCCTCTTTGCAAAAATTTTCATGATTAACCACCTTTGAGAGTAGCAATGCTAATAATTTTGTATATCTCCTCTCCTCTTTTAATAGCGTCAAGTTTGAGGAGTCGCATGGAAGGTTTTCTTTTTAGCCATAATATAAACCAAAAACCCAAAAAGCTCTACTGACAGCTACAAAATAGAGAATTATAGGTTGCTTCAATAATGTTCACAAAGCCTAATTAGAAACTGGGCTCCCAGAGGGAGCCGAAGGTGTGTTTTATTGAGGGAATGTAACTTGCAAAGTTCTAACTGTGCAGTTGGTAAAAAGATCATTGCAAGCTCTCACCACTATATAGCCGTTGCCTCTGGTTGTAATAGCCTTTGATGTAGGAGAAGCGGTGCTACCACGAACTTTGCAGAGAGTGGAAGGCGTGCCGAGTAGGTTTCTTACCTCGCACTCAAGCACACCACTTGACCCACAACCTGTAAAAATTTGAAATCCGGGTCCGCAATTGCTCTGAGCTAGTCTGTAGAGACCGGTAAGGGGTGATGCAGGGACCTCTGGCTTATCATACTCAAAAAAACTCAATGTGATAGTTTCCTGTAGCTGAGCCACTCAAGGATACGCTCCAGCTTATGCTATAGGTGTTCCCAACTTGAATGTTATTGCTGGGTGATATGCTGAGGGAAGTTATGCTTATTGTTCCACCACCACCGCCACCACCCCCTACAGGCAAACCTATGTCTCCACCGCCACCTCCTCCACCGCAGGAGAAGGCAAAAAGTGCAAGGGCTGAAAGTCCTGCTAAGGTAGCTTTTCTCATCTCAACACCTCCTTAGGTTTTTTGCTATTTACTACATACAACCCCCATCTTGTCAGAAATCTGACACCGAGACCTATATATTTATGAATTGTGAGAACCGCAGAAGTTCAAAAAAACCTAAGGCAACTTTTGGGAGACATAAAAAGTAAGGAAGGTTTGGCTATAGTCATATTGGTAGCCCTCTTCTATGGGTGGTTTCCAGATAGCATAAAAGACCTCTTAGGTGAGCTATTGCCAAACGAATGGGTGTCTCTCATTCTCTTGGTTTTGTCCATCCTCATTCTCCTAATACTCTACTGGCTTTTGAAACGTTTAATAAGCAAAATAGCAGGGGTTAAATATGAAGTGGAAACTTACGACCAGCAAGAGCTGAAGAAGGTGAAGGTGCTAATGATGGGATTAAGTATACCTCGTCTTGACCCAAAGCAAGGTCATAATTGGAGTCAGCAGGAGTTTTTGATAAAAAAGTGCTTGGAACAAGGTGCTAAGTTAAAGAAAGTTGTAGTAATTCCTTCTCCAGAAAGTGTAAAATACTCTAAGGAGTTTGTTGAATACATGCGGACAAATGCAGAGATAGAACACCACATTTTTGAATTTAGTGAGGCAGTGGACTATGAGGATATGTTGGGCTTACAGAGAACTTTCAACAAAGCAATAGAAAGTCTCAAGGCACAGGGCTACAAGGAAAAGGAAATCTTAATAGACATAACCGCTGGGACTAAAACTTTTAGCGTGGTAGCCTCTTCTTTGACTTTTGACAATGATATTCGCATGTGCTATGTGAACAACAAAAAGCAGGTGGTTATCTTTGATATGGTAGTAGTCAAAGAAGACTAAGCTATAATCTTATTAACGGATGGAAAAGCTCAAAGGTTTTGAGAAACTTTTTGAGAAAAAGTTAGGGGACGAAGAGAAAATCGTAGCTTCTGGGGAGAGGTTCTTGGGGGTTTTTACCGGTGAGACCTTATCAAGGCTTGAAGACCTTCTCAGGTTAGACCTTGGAGTATACAAGACAAGAAGGAGAAGACCTTTTATAGGAAAGCTTGAAAGGGACTTTTACCTTATTGTCTTTCTAACTACAAAAACCTACTCAAAACGCAGGGTAGACCTCAGCCTTTGCTATAGGGGTAAAAATAAAGCATGTCAAAGCCTTGATGTAGAGTGCTTTATTTTAAGAGACAGAAACAGACAAGAGGTGCTTGCCTATATGGTGCATAAGGATAGGTTTAGCCAGTTTAAATACGAATTCTGTGGCACATGTAGAGACCTTGAGTTTCTTGATAGCTTAAGAAGGGAGTATTTTAGATGAAAGACTACAAACAACTTATCTCTGGCTTTTTGTATGGTGGTGTAAAGGAAGAGAACTATATGAAAAAGCTAATAAGGTCCTCGTTGAGCCAGTATATGGATGCCTTGCTAAGGAGAAAATTCGGAGATGACTACGAGGAAGAAGTCCTATCTGAGCTGAGGCTTAGGCTAATAAACAACAAAGACTATCTGCAGAGGTTAGAGTATATAAACCTACATTATTTGAAAACTCTCATAAGAAACTTCTTAATAGACATTATAAACGGTGAGAGGATAGAGGTTTACAGTCTTCAGGAACAGGTTTTTGAGGAAGAGAATGCCAAGCCTGTATTATACGAAGATATACTGAGGGATGAGAGAAACTCTTTTGCGGATGCAGAGGGTGGCACGCTTTTTGAGACACTTATGAAAAACCTCAAGGATAGAGTGATACGATAGTGCTGTGCTATTACTTTTATAAGTATCTGTATAACTCGGAGATGGAGCTGAGGGATATTTCTAAGGATAACCTGTACAAGAGGTGGGAAAGGTTAAGAAAGGGTAAGTTGAGGGAGATTTTAAGTGATGCTTCTGCGGAGGAGATTAGGGTTGTGGCGGAGAGGTTTCTGTCAGAGGTTTGCCAGAAAAAGGGTTATATATGTAATGAAAGAGGAGAGCTGTCATGAGTTTGGAATTGGAGCTTTTGGAGATATACGAGAAGAACTTGAAAGAGGGTTCTGATAAACTTGTAGAGGTCCAGCACAAGAAACCGCCTAAGTGTGGGCAGATAAGGGAACTCTGGAGCGTGCCCGTAGAGCGATTTCTAATATTGGAAGAAACAGGCGAGGGGTTGTATCTTACAGTTCCGATGACCTCTTACCTACAGCTCTTACCAAACAATGCACCAATGTATGAGATTAAAGGGCGTGGTTTAAGACTGGGAGTTGTGCCGGTGTGGGACTATCTTAGACAAGAATTAATCACCACATATAGCCAAGTTATCGGAGTAATATCTCAGGATCAGTTGGAAAGGATAAAGAACTTCCTTAGAGAAAGCCAGAGTATTCCGTGGCATACAAGGAGATTTATTAAACTCAATTCTAAGCGTTGGGCAAAGTGGACCATGTATTCACTGTTGGCTCAGGCGGAGCTTGCAGAAAGGGAAGAGGCGCAAGTTATAAGGCTTTCACCAGATACAGAAAAGGCTCTTGAAGAGATACGCACTTATGCTCTCGCAGCGGATAATAGATACTTCAAGGTAGGGAATTTCTTTGTGGTTTTGGAGGAGGGTTTGCTAAGGCTATACTTGCCTATAGAGTTTGTGGGTAAGGTTGTTAGGGTGCTTTTGGGTTCTGTGGTGGTCTTTGAGGGTGAGGTGGAGTCTCCAAGGTTGGAGATTCTTGGAAACTTCTTTGGAATAAACATTCCGGAGGAATTAAAGGTTGTGGAACTTTAGCCTTTTCAAGGAAGAAGACCTTATAGAGTTTCTCCATAGGGGAGACTTGGAAGAAGTCCTTGTAGACCTTATAAGGCAGTGGGATTATCTAAGCCCTGGGGTGCATTTTGCTCTGGTAAAGTATCTACGCCTTTCTGAAAGGTATTTTGATGAGGAAAAACTTGCCAAGGCTTTGGGTATAAAAAAGGCGGTTGCAAAGGCACTTTTGGAAAATCCCTATGTGGAGTTTGAGTTTCCTGCGGTATCTGAAAGGGATGGCAAGCTAATAAGGGGTCTGGCAATAAAGGATACACCAGAGGTCTTTTGCAACCTACCAGAAAAGAAAAGGTATATCACTCCAGTGGTGGAATATCTGCGTTCCAAAGGCTTTGTGTCTGGGTCTGTTAGTGTTATCTTTGACAGTGAGTTTGTGGGAAACAGCTTTCAACTTTCTTTGACCTTGGCTTTGTGTATGGATGCGGAAAAGAAAAGGCTACCACCAAACCTCTGTTGGAGCGGTGGAGTTAGGAAGGATGGTAGCATAGTGAAGGTGGATTCTTTGGATAAAAAGTCTGAGGTGTGTGAAAGGTTCAACATGCACTTGGCTATGCCCTTTCATCTTCCTAAGGTGGATGACCTTTTGAATTGGCTAAGTGCAAATATTGTGGAAGTTCCTGTGGCGGTTTCCATTGACCACCTAAGGCTTGAGGAGTTCTTCCATAAGGAGGAAAACCTACTAAACTTAAAAAATATCCATCGCATAGACCCATCAAAACTTGTCATACAAACAGGTCAGCTAAGTGGTATCAGATGGCAGGAAACTGCAAAGAGGTTTTTTGGGCTCATAAGCGTTCTTGACTATACCCTCATAGGTAGGCTAAAAGCTCATATTGTGGTAAACGGACCTGCGAGCCTTTCCTTTGCCTTGGGAATTCTCTACGGACACACAAGACCCTCTGTTTTCTATCATTACCATAGCAGTGAGAGAAAATACTTTCCCATTGACCTACAAAACACAAGGGAGATAAAGGAACACACAAGGGACTACCAATTTGTGAAAAGTGAACTAAAAGAAGGTGGAGAAGACCTTGCGGTAGTCCTCTTTTTCTCCCACCACAATCCCACTGCGGACGTGGAGCATTTCTTAGAGAGCAAGGGCATTAAGGCAGACCTTTTGCTCCTTACCACAGAATCTTATAGGGGAAACCTTGAGCCGAGCACTTTCAAGAGGATAGCTCAAGAAATCTCCTCTGCGGTGCAAGAGGTAAAGGGTAAGAAAGCCTATAAGGCAATTCACTTTTTCTTTTCCTGCCCTGTCGCTTTGGCATATCTTTTTGGCGTAGCCTTTGGACACTACGACAAGGGATACATATACAACTACAGTAGCAAAGACATAACCTACGAGCAGGTGCTTGCCCTTGAGTTTCTGAGAAGTTTGCGAGAGGGAGGATACATTATAAATATGGGAGGGTAGCGATGGAGTGGTTAGTTTTGGTTTTGGTGCTTGCCTTTCTTATAATGGAGGATTAAAAAATCCAACGATGAAGCCTTTCCAAACTCTTAGAGATAGGAGGTGAGCTATGGAATGGATACTTTTACTGCTGGCAGTCCTCTTTCTCCTCTGGAAGATAAAAGATGCCAACGACGAAGCCTTCTCTTCTAACGTGCACCCTGGAACTTCTAACCTCTCAGAGCAGTGGGAAGACATAAGCCCAGACCAAGCAAGCCCTTTACACTCCCACAGCCTTCTTGAAGATGAAAACAGGGGAATGTGGGACAGCCACTCATCCTTTGACTACAATACCACAAGAAGATGGGACAGCCACGATGACTGTGATATTTCCAGTGCCATGTGGGACCCATCATGCCCTATGTATCATGTCTTTAACGACCATTGGAACTCAAGCAACGACAGTTGGTGGAGCTCCTCCAATGACTGGGACAGCGGTAGCTCTTCCTGGAATAGCTGGGGTTCTTCCGGCTGGGAGTATCCCTCGGCATAGACAAATATCCCTATTAGGGACACTTATCCACACCTCAGGTTTAGGGACTGACTGAAAGTATGGATTTCTTTCAATCAACAGGAGTAGCCTTACTCCAAAGACACTTATGCCGCTCATCAAACAGGTTTCGTGAGAATAATTCTACCTGCTTGATAAGGGCTTGCTCCATACGACGTAAATGCAAGCTCCACTTAGCACGGCTAAGCAGGTTCCTGCTTGCGTTCACATCCGCATGAAGTCTTTTGCCACATAGCTTGCACTCAAACTCACTCCTTGTCCTTCTGTTGTCTTTGTCCACATATCCACAGTTGCTACATGCTTGTGAACTATAGGCAGGATTTATATACACTACCTCTATGCCATATTCCTCGCTTATGTCTCTTAACTTCCTCCTTATCTCCCCAAGCCCGAACCTTATAAGCACCCTCTTTACTGATTTTGGAAAGTTGTTTATTACCCTTTGCAAAAATCCTCTAAGGTCTTCAAGCACAAGTCTTTGTGGCTTGTATAGGTATATCACCCTGTTTATTATCCTTCTGACTTCACTCTTCACATATCCACTTAGCTTGCTTTGAAGTCTTACATACCTCTTGCTTTCTGTTGGCTTTTTACCTGCTCTTTGCATCTCCCTCTGTATCCTGTCTATTCTATCTGCATACTCTTTTACCCTGAGATAAAAGCCTCTACCAAAGAGGTCTCCTCTGTCTGAAACAAAAAGACACTCCATCCCAAAGTCAAGGGCTATATCTCCACTGAAAACTATGTCTTTTCTTTCTATCTCCTTCACAAGTCTTAATGTGCCATCCTCAGATATCTGAACCATGCTTGTTAGCTTTCCACCTCTTTCTTTGAAGTATTCATGAAGTCCTACAGGCAAGTATATGGGCTTTCTCCTTTCATGTGTAGATAGCCTTATCCATAGGTCAAAGGCTTTGGCTTTCTTTGGCTTTTCCAGTAAGGCACATTTACTGTCTAAAAGCATAGAAACACTTCTAAAACTTGGCTTTTTCCAGCTTTTGAGAATATGCTTGAAAACCTTTTTGGCAAGCAGTCTTTCCTCTGTCTCTATCTCATACTCATACTTTTTTCTGTCTTTATCTATCCACAGGGCTTTTTGGAATAAGCCACTCCTTTCTGGAGTTGAGATAAAGGAGAACTCTTTTTGTCTTTTCAGGAAGTGTTGAGCTAAGGACTATCTCTTTGAACCTTTCTTGGAGATTGCCAATAAAACTTTCCAGTGTAGGGACTACCACATGGTATTGGATAGTGGACTTGAACCTTTCTGAGAGGGGGCAGTTTAAGTGTTTTTGGACTTGAATAGCCCTATACATAGGGAATATTATAGCTTTTGTGTCTTAAGCTTTTTGAGGATATACATTACCATTCTTGCACACAAATGTCAATATTTTCAAAAAACTAGTCGCTAAGACCAAAAAGCCCGTAGGTTGTAGAAGGAAGGGAGTATAGCTCTCTGAAGCTTACTTCTACTTTTTTTGTGGCTTTTCTTTCTACTGCAGGAAGCATTTTGTTCCCCTATTATATAATATTCCTGCTTAAACTCAGGAGGTGCAAAATGGTTGAATACGCTCAGAGAATAAAAGCTTTGCCTCCCTACCTTTTTGCTCAGATTGACCAGAAAAAGAGGGAAAAGCTCGCTCAGGGTGTAGATATTATAGACCTTGGAGTAGGAGACCCAGACATACCCACTCCTAAGCCTATAGTGGAAGCTATGCAAAGGGCTGTAGAAAAGCCAGAGCATCATAGATATCCTTCCTACGAAGGCATGCTTTCTTTCCGTCAAGCGGTAGCGGATTGGTATAAGAGACGCTTTGGGGTGGAGCTGGACCCCCAAAAGGAAGTGGTCGCCCTTATAGGTTCAAAGGAAGGCATAGCTCACTTTCCTTTAGCTTTTGTAAACCCTGGAGATGTGGTGCTGTGTCCAGACCCCGCTTATCCTGTATACAAGATAGGCACGCTTTTTGCAGGCGGTGAGCCTTATATTTTGCCACTTAAAGAAGAAAACGGCTTTCTTCCAGACTTTAAAAGTGTTCCAAAGGATGTGTTAAAGAGGGCAAAAATTATCTGGGTAAACTATCCTAACAACCCAACCTCTGCTACCGCAACTGAAAGCTTCTACAAGGAGCTCATAGAGTGGGCAAGGGAGAATAACATAATTGTTGCTTCTGACCTTGCCTACTCGGAGATATACTTTGGCAATGAAAAACCCATGTCCATCCTACAGATAGAGGGTGCAAAGGAGGTAGCCATAGAGTTTCATTCCTTTTCCAAGACCTTTAATATGACAGGCTGGCGTCTTGGTATGGCGGTGGGAAACGAAAAACTTATTGCAGGTCTTGGAAAGGTAAAGACAAACGTGGACTCGGGACAGTTTCAGGCAATACAAGAGGCTGGTATCAAAGCTTTGAGCCTGCCAGAAGAAGAACTACAGAAAATAAGGAATACCTACAAGGAAAGAAGGTCTGCTATGGTAAAAGCCCTTGAGGAAGTGGGGCTAAGGGTCTATCCTTCTGATGCTACCTTTTACCTGTGGGTAAAGGTGCCTGAGGGCTATACCTCTGCGGAGTTTGTGTCAAGGCTTCTTGATGAGTGTGGAATTGTATGCACTCCTGGGAATGGCTTTGGAGAGTATGGAGAAGGATACTTTAGGATTTCCCTCACTGTGCCTACTCAAAGACTTCTTGAGGCTGTGGAAAGGATAAAAGGGCTTAAGCTATGAGGAAAAGGGAAGTATGGGCTTCTAAGATAGGTCTCATATTCGCCGCAGCGGGGAATGCTATAGGTCTTGGAAATCTCCTTAGGTTTCCATCTAAGGTAGCTCTCTACGGCGGTGGTGCCTTTATGGTTCCCTACTTTGTGGCTCTTTTCCTCCTCGGCATACCTTTGATGATACTGGAGTGGGTTATCGGTAGGTATGCGGGTTCAAAGGGGCATGGCTCTATGACTGGCATTATGGGTTCTCTTTTCCATCATGCCAACTGGGCGAGGGTGTTGGGTTCCATAGGTGTAGCAATACCCTTTCTCATAGTGTGCTACTACATATACATTGAGTCTTGGACGCTGGGTTTTGCAGTGCTTTCTCTTTTTGGACAACTGCCACATCCTGTGGATAGCACCGACCCCAAAACCGCCATGCAACCCTACGTGGACTTCTTTAAAGGCTACACAGAACCCTCATACTTGGCTATATTCTTTCTTACTATTACCCTTGCGGTTAACTGGTATATACTCCAAAGGGGTGTGGTAAAGGGTATTGAGCTTACCGCAAAGGTAGGCATTCCCGCACTTTTACTCATGGGTATTTTCCTTGCCATAGTCTCTCTTTCCATAAGAGGTGGTAAAGGCTTAGAGGGTCTGCTTTTCATATACACTCCCGATTTTAGCAGGATATATGACCCTCAGGTTTGGCTTGAGGCATCGGGGCAGATATTCTTTACCCTTTCTCTCGGAATGGGTGCTATTGCCACTTACGCCAGCTATGTAAAGGCAAGGGAAGATGTTCTAAAGGCTGGTCTTTGGACTGCAGGTCTTAATGAGTTTGTTGAGGTGGTCATAGGTGCCAGCATAGCAATCCCAGCGGCCTTTGCTATGTTCGGGGCTGTGGCGGTGCCAGAGCTCGCAAAGGAAGGCACCTTTAGGCTGGGCTTTATGTCTATGCCTGCGGTTCTTATGGCTCTGCCTTTGAGCTGGCTTTTGTCTGCGGTATGGTTTTTCCTGCTTTTTATCGCAGCACTAACATCAAGCCTTGCTCTCATACAACCTCTAATAGCACTCTTTGAAGATGAGATGAGATGGTCTCACAAAAAGGCGGTAAATGTCTCTATGCTTATGGTTTCCGCTGGTGCTTTTCTTTCTGCCTTTCTTCCTGGGTTTATAGATGAGGTGGACTTTTGGGCTGGAACCTTTATGCTTGTGTTCTTTGCCCTCATAGAGATAATAGTTTTTGTGTGGATATTTGGAGTTAATAGGTTTCATCACGAGCTCACAAGGGATGTTTTCATAAAAGTTCCCAAGTCCTTGGTATATTTCTTTGCCATAGTATCTTCCATATTTTTGGTAATACTCCTCTACCAGTGGGGGGTAGTGCAAGCACCCAAGGTGCTATCTCAGGGTGGTGTGGATGTAGTTATTGCACGAATGTTTATAATCTCCACCCTTGTCCTGTTCGCCTTTATTGCCATAGAAAGCAGAAGAAGATACCTTTCTGGACCGCATATATGAAAGAGATCCAGCTTGCTCAACTTGCTACAGGTATTCCAAGGATAGAATACAATCTTGGTATAAGAGAGGCTTTAAAAGCCTTTGAAGAGTATGGTATTTATGACTTCCTGGTTGTGGTAATGGATAACAGACCTATAGGCATAGTGAGCAAGCTCGACCTTATCAAGGCTCAACATAGAGAATACTTAACGGTGGGAGACCTTGCCCATCCTCTGATGAAGCTGAGGAATGCAACTCTAAAGCCAGAACACCTAACATCCCTTTTGGACTTTTTTAACACCTATAAATCACCTATCCTGCTTGTGGACAAGAAGGGTTCATACATGGGTATCCTTTTCTACCATGTGGTTCTATACCATGCAAGCCTTTTTAAAGAGGCTACAGTTCCCATGTTCCAGAAGATAAGGTCTCTTTTTGGTCAGGAGTATTACTTTTACTGCTTTTACATAAAGGGTCTGAGAGAGTTTGTGGAAGAATATGGGTCTTCAAAGGGTGAAAGCCTTCAAAGAGTCCTGTATGAAGATGTAAAAAACAGTATACAAGGAGATGTGAGCCTCTCTTACGAAGAGAATGAAGTCTATGCCCTTTCTAAGGTAAAGCTAAAAGAGGGAGAGATAATGGATCTATACAGAGAATTTCAGAGAGAATTTTCCTTGCTTTATGCGGATGCAAAACCTGTTTATCTCCTCGGTTATTGTATACCCATGAAGGATTTGAAAAATTTTGAGGATTTTTTCAGGCTAAGCTCAGAGTTAAAGAAGAGAATGGAAGATGTCCATGATGCATCTTGCTTTATATTTCACGAAGAAAAACCTTCAGTGGTTTTGTGTGAATATGAAAGGAGAGAGCTTATACATCACATAAGAAACAGAATAAAACAAGATTTTGAAAGTATAGTGGAAAGCCTAAAGAAGACAGACAGAGACCTCTGGGAGTTTGTTCTGTATGACTTCTTTAAGAAATATCCTTACTTTGAGCTTTTCTACATAATAGGAGAGAGCGGTCTTCAGGTTTCTAACAACGTGGTAAACCCAAGGCTCACCTACACGGTAAAGACCGGCAAAAAGGGGGCAGACAGGTCAGAAAAGGAATACTTTAAAAGGGCAGGTTACGAAGATGTATACATCTCCAACATATACATATCACAGGCAACCGACGACTTTTGCATAACCGTCTCAAAAAAGTTCAGCTATGGGGAAAAGAGCTATGTGCTTGCAGGGGACATAAACTACCGAGAGGTGCATAAATTGGTAAAGGGTTATGCGGAAGAGCTCAAGGCTGATAGGTAGCTACGCATACAGAAACCTAAGATACACCAAGAACCATCCTCTTAGAATACCAAGGGTTTCTCTCCTGCTTGAACTTTTAAAGGCTATGGGTCTCCTCACAGAGGCGGAGCTTGTAGAAAGCAGACCAGCCCAGTGGAAGGAGTTGAAGCTTTTCCATGAGGAAGAGTATCTCAGAGCCCTTGAAGAGTGCGACCACTGTCAGTGTGTAAAGAGAGAGCATAGAGAGAGGTTTAACATAGGCACCTATGAGAACCCAGTGTCTCCAGCCATGTGGAGGGGTTCTCTGCTTGCCACTGGTTCTTCCGTGCAGGCGGTGGAGCTGTTTCTTGAGGGTTTTACCACCTTTAATCCTGCGGGTGGTATGCACCACGCTTATCCCTCAAGAGCAAACGGCTTTTGTTTTATAAACGACCCTGGCGTAGCCCTCCAGTATCTCCTTTCAAAGGGTTATAAGAGAATCCTATACATAGACCTTGATGCACACCACTGCGACGGAGTGCAAGACTTTTTCTACGAGGATGACCGGGTGTTTGTCTTGTCCCTGCATCAGTCTCCTGAGTATGCCTTTCCCTTCAAGAGAGGCTTTATCCATGAGCGAGGCTTTGGAAGAGGTAAAGGCTACAATCTCAACATACCACTACCAAAAGGGCTCAATGACAGGGAGTTTCTGTTTGTTCTTGAAAAGCTATTGCCAAAATTGGCAGACCTTTTTAAGCCAGAGGTATATATCCTCCAACTTGGCACCGATGTTCTAAGTGAGGATTACCTTTCTAAGTTTGAGCTTTCCAACTGGGGCTTTCTTAAGGCTTTTGACCTAATAAGAGATATCCTTGGAGAGGGTATATATCTTGGAGGTGGAGGCTATCATCCTATTGCACTCGCAAGAGCTTGGTCTCTTCTATGGTGTAGAATGTCGGGAAGGGACATACCCAAAAGCCTAAACCAAAAGGCAAGGGAACTTTTGCTTTCTGTAGACTTTGAAGAGTTTGACGATGAGGTAGATAGGAGCTATATGTATGAACTGCTTTTAGATATGCCAAGAGAAGGAAGTGTTAGAGAGGAGGTGAAAAGGGTTGTTAAAGAGGCTATAACCTATTATGAATGAAAATTCTTCTGTGCTTCCCTCTTGTGAAGGATCTTTGCACTGGTTATCACAAGGTAAAGACCGCTAAAAGCCAATCCCACGAGCCCAAGGAAGAAAAGAAAACTTTTGAAATCTTCCAAGAAGTTTTTGGCACCTAAGGAATATTGTAGAGCCTTAGCCATCTCCTTTTTATCAAAGACCACACCATACACATACTTTTTAATCTTCATATCTGGAGACACAAACACCACAAGGTTAGGATGAACAAAATCCTTCGTCTCAGGAATGGACATAAACCTAAAGTCTATAGCATCCACGAGCCTAAAAAGGTCCTCTTTTGTCTTTGCCCTAACCACCTTCCAGCCTTCACCGTCAAGACCATATTTCTCCTGAAAGGCTCTAATGTCCTCTTGTCCGTCAGATGGGTCAAAGGTAAAGGAGAGAACCCAAAAGTCTTGCCCTGGCTTTCCAAGGAAAGGAATTACCTTTTTTAGGGAGTCCGTTATTATGGGACAGGCGGAGTTGCAGTGTGTGTAGATGGGGCTCAGGACTACGGGCTTCCCCTTTAGGCTGTGAAGGTTAAACTCTCTTCCTTTAGAGTCTACCAGAAGAACATCTGGAAGCTCTCTGCCAAGGGTTTTACCTTCGTTAGGAGGTATTCCCGTTGAACCCTCCTGGGAAAAGGCGGTAATAAAAAAAAGGAGGAGGGCTAAAAGCCCTCCAGACAAATGGCGCACGACGGAACCCTCATTTAATAACCTCTGCCATTTCCTTCTTTTCATCCTTTGCGGACTGAGGTTTTGTTATAGGTGCTGGGCTTTTATCGTTATAGCCAGGGGAATCAAAGAATACACCCCTCTTTGTAACGTCGTATAGTGCTGGTATGTAAGACACGAGAAAGAGCAAGGAGCTGAAAACAACCCAAGGGGTAAGTTTCTGAAGTGCTGGCATCTTCTCATCATGATACGGCTCCGCAGTGGGAACTTCAAGCTCCGCCTCCTTAGTAGCTGGAGATAGCAATGTTCCAAAAAAGGAAACCGCCCAGAAGATAAAGCCAACCACTATAAGCACCCCTGCAAACACGGAAAGTTCCGCATAACCTACCCATTCTGGTCGGTAAATGGGTGATTCTGGGTTTAAATAAGATATGCCTGTGTTTGTTCTTCTTGGAAACCCATGAAAGCCTGCAATAGACATGGCATATTCAAATATAAGCATACCCTGCCACCAGAGCCATGGAGCTAACACCGCAAGGCCTTTGAACCTTATCTCTTTTCCAGTAAGCTGAGAAAGGAAGAAAAGGGACATACCGAGGAAAACGAGCGTCACAAGACCGCCAACGGTAGTATGAAAGTGGCCCGGCACAAAAGAAGTGTTGTGGACAACTTGGTTCATGTTGTAAGAAGCGTTTACTATGCCCGTTATACCTCCAACAAAGAAAAGGAAAAGACCCGCCATGAAGTAAGAAACAAGCCACTTATTACCCTCAAGGCTTATGTAGGGTATTTTTGTCCACCAATAGAAAAGGGAGTTTCTAACTTCTGGGTATTTAGATTTTATGGAGTATTCAAGAGATGCAGCAACAGTAAAGGCGGTTATCATGCTTGGAACAGCCACACCGAAGGTGAAAAGGGCATGTATAAGTTTGTAATTGTTGGTTATTCCGGGTTCTGTAAACTGGTGGTGAAGACCTACAGGGAAGGAAAAGATAAGGAAGAGTATAAACACAAACCTCGCAGCACCATCAGAATAGAGTTTGCCATCACCTGTGACTATCTTTGGAAGGACTGTGTAAAGCATTACATAAGCTGGCAGAAGCCAGAAGTAAACTACTGGGTGTCCAAACGCCCAGAAGAGGGTTCTGGCAAGAGATGGATTTATTTCCTGAACAAGACCAAGGGAAAGAGGAAGGAGTTGGAAGAGAACTTCAATAACCACTGGCACCACCATTATTACCCACATGATGTGGTTTATTAGCATGCCGTAAACTGCAAAAGGGACCTTTTGACCAGGGTTCTCTCTTTTCCATAAGATGTAATTGGGTAGCCAGTCAAAGAAAAGAGGAACTATAGAACCTATTATCAGTAGTGCAGCACCAAGATAAAAGCTCCAATGGGCTATAAGGGGAGGATAGAAGGTATAAAGCACATTTGCTTTACCAGTGAACATAGCCCAAGCTGCCATAAGCGTGCCACCAAACATGAGAATAAGGCTTAGCCATTGCACAGCAGGTCTAAGAGGCTTCTTCAGATAATAGAGAAATACGATATTTCCAAGGGCAACTATGATTATGGTGGTAAAGACTATAGCGTTTATGACACCGTGTAGAGTAAGCCCCTGATAGTATTCTATGCCACCCACTGACATGTCTTTTATAACCCCAGCCCTGTAAAGCACCTGCATAAGACCGTGGTATATACCAAAAACAAGGAACAAGATGGGAAAAACTATTTCCGCCACTATGATGTTTCTTATTGTTTTATCCACCTTCATGGCAAACCTCCTTTACTTAACAACTATTTTTGTAGCCATGTCTTGATGTCCTATACCACAGTATTCATGGCAGACTATGTGATAAACGCCCGGCTTGTCGAACTTATACCTCGCATAGGCAACAGTTCCTGGAATCGCCATTAGGTTAACGTTTGTCCCGTCAATCTGAAAGCCATGTATAACATCACCGCTGGTTAGGTAAATATCCACTACAGAACCTGCTGGTATTTCCACATCCGCTGGCTCAAAATACCACATTTTAGCAAGATAGTGAATCTCGTATCTGTTGGGAGCGTGCTGGATTACCTTCCCTTCTGTAAAGGGTTTTACATCGGTTATGCATGTGGGAACATCGATGTTGAGAACCTTTGCTGCGTAGACCAGCAAACTTGCAAAGAAACCAAGAAAACCCACCGCAAGCACAAGGGCTGTCTTTTCCGCCTTATCCATGGCTACACCTCCTTATGGTTGTGTCTGACCCCTTACCAGCATGGTAAAGTATGTGGACAGCCATACAAGGGCGTAAAAGCCCAACATGAAGAGAAAGAAGGCTACTGCCCCTTTGGGAAAGAAGTGCTCGTCCTTCATGGCATACCTCCTATAAGTATTTTTTATAATGCAATAAAGCTCACTTATAAGTATATGCGAAGTCTTCTGTTTTGTCAAGTTTTATTAAAAGAAAGATTTATTCAATTTCTTCTTTTCACCTTTTATGGTTTATTAATCTGAAATAAGTAATTAAGAATATGCCGATATACTTATACATCTTGCAAAACAGAGACAAGGTCTATATTTAATAATTCCATGAGGATCATAGTTAACGGTAAGCTATTGGAGGTGGAAGAGGATATAAGTCTACTTGCTCTTTTAGAGAAAAACCGCATAGAGATAAGACCAGTAGGTCTTGCAGTGGCGGTAAACGAAGAGATAGTGCCAAAGAGCAAATACGAAGAATATAAGCTCAAGGAGGGAGACAGGGTTGAAATAGTAAACATCGTAGGAGGTGGATAGATGTTGGACTATGAGAGGCTTTTGGAGGAGGACTACCTTGAAATTGCAGGCAGGCGTTTTCGCTCAAGGCTTATCATAGGCTCTGGAAAGTTTAAGAGCTTTCAAGAAAACAAGGAAGTTCTTGAAGCGTCTGGTGCGGAGATTATCACCGTGGCGGTCCGTAGGGTCAACATCACTGACCGTAGTAAGGAAAACCTCCTTGATTACATAGACCCACAGAAATACCAGATACTGCCAAACACCGCTGGATGCTACACTGCGGAAGAAGCCATAAAGACCGCCATGCTGGCAAGGGAAGCAACTGGCATAAACTGGATAAAGCTGGAGGTAATAGGCGACCAAAAGACCCTCCTACCAGATATGGAAGAGACCCTAAAGGCGGCGAAGTTCCTTGTAAAGGAAGGCTTTGTAGTTCTGCCCTATATCTTTGACGACCCTGTGTATGCCAAGAAGTTTGAGGATGTAGGCTGTGCAGCGGTAATGCCCCTTGCAGCACCCATAGGCTCGGGTCTTGGCATGCAAAATCCTTATAACCTTATCTTCATAAAGGAAGCTGTTTCCGTGCCTGTTATAGTGGATGCGGGTATCGGCAGTGCTGCGGACATTCCACCGGTGATGGAGCTTGGTGTGGACGCAATTCTTACCAATACAGCCCTCGCAGAAGCAAAAGACCCCATAAAGATGGCGGTAGCTATGAAGTATGCGGTTATTGCAGGAAGGCTCTCATACCTTGCGGGTAGAATGCCAAAGAGAACCTATGCAGTGCCTTCCTCCCCCCTTAAGGGAGTGCCCTACAAAACATGATAGATGTTGCGGTAGTTGGTGCAGGCATATCGGGTCTTTCTGTAGCCTTTCATCTTAAAAGCAAAGGCTTTAGTGTTCATGTCTTTGAAAAGGAAGAGCTACCCGGTGGCAACATACAGACTGTAAGAAAAAATGGATACATACTTGAGCTTGGTCCTCAAACAGTATTGGCGGATGCAAAAGTAGAGGAGTTTTTAAGGAAAGTAGGCATAAGCCCCCAATATGCGGAGGAGAGCTCCAAAATAAGGTATGTTTACAAAAAAGGTAAACTAATACCCCTTCCCATGTCTCCCGTTAGTTTTTTCAAGTCTCCCCTTTTGTCCTTAAGTGCCAAGCTAAGGGTTTTGAGAGAGCCCTTTGTCCCACCTTCAGTAAAGACAGAGGAAAGCATAGGAGAATTTGTCCGTAGAAGGCTTGGCAAAGAGTTCCTTGACTACATAGTTGCCCCCTTTGTGTCTGGTGTTTACGCAGGAGACCCAGAAAGGCTCTCTGTAAAATACGCAGTCAGAAGGGTCTACGAGCTTGAGCAAAAATTTGGAAGCCTTATAAAAGGAGCTATAAAGCTGAAGTCTTTGGGTCCTGGTGGTAGGCTTATATCCTTTGAGGGTGGAAACCACACATTAATAGACAGGCTTTCCTCTGAGCTAAAGGTGGATACGGAAAACGTGGTTCTCAAAATAAGAAGAAAGGAAAACTACTTTGTGCTTGATGCTAAAAAGGGTAAGTATGAAGCAAAGGCTGTCGTGGTCTCCGCTCCTGCTACCTCCGCAGGCTATCTTATAAGAGATATATCATGGAGTGCGTCAGAGGAGTTTGACAATATATATTACGCACCGATTATAGTCCTACACGTGAGCGTAAGGTCTGGTTCAATCCCTCCTGGCTTTGGCTTTCTTGTGCCAAGGGTAGAAGGTAAGAGAATTCTCGGAGTTTTGTTCTCCTCTCAAATATTCAAAGGCAGGTCTCCAGAAGGCAAGGAGCTTTTGACCATCTACATGGGTGGAGCTACAGACCCAGAGCTTGTGGACTACGAAGATGAAGCCATTGTAAGCATAGCGGAGAGAGAGCTAAAGGAGACCCTCAATATGGACAAGGTGGATGTTCTCCACCTTACCCGCTGGAAGAAGGCTATTCCCCAGTATACGCTGGGGTATGGAAGATACATGGAGCTGGCAAAGACCTTGGAAGGAGAAAATCCCGGGCTTTTCCTGACGGGCAACTATCTCACAGGAGTCTCAGTAGCGGACTGCATAAGGTCAAGCTACCAAGTAGCCCAAAGAGTAGAAGATTACCTAACAGGAGGCAAGTACCCTTCTTAGAGTTCTTCTTAGCTTTGGGTGGTGCGAACCCTTCCAATAAACCTTACCGCACTGAGGGCATAGGGTAAAGTCCTCTCCATAAAGGTAAACCATGGGCGGTATTCTGTCTTTTACCTCCTCCCTGCTTACTCCCACCAACTGGGTGTTGCAGTAATAGCATCTGTTTAGCTTCAAAGAAGGCTCTATGTTAAAGTATCTAATCAGAAGGCAGAGTTGAACCTTCCAATCTTCTTTGGGAATTATAAGGTATTCTATGCCCCAAGCTCTGAAGTGTGGCTCCAACTTCCTTGATGTGGTTATAAAAACCCTATCAGGATGCTTGATTATATCCGCTTTGCCTATGGGTCCTTTGAGAAGTAAGGCATCCTGGCCCAGAAGCCTGAGCCAGTGAGCAATTTTATGAAGGTCTGCCTCAAGCAAAAACCTCTTCAAGTTCTTCTTTTTTGACCACCTCCTCTGGGTGAGCTATTCTGCCGAGCACCGCACTCGCAGCCACCACTGCAGGGTTTGCCAGATAGGCCTCGCTCTTTGGATGCCCCATCCTACCGGGGAAGTTTCTGTTAGATGTGGATATGCATCGCTCACCCTCCGCAAGTATACCCATATGACCACCAAGACAGGGACCGCATGTGGAAACAGAGACAGAACATCCCGCAGATAGGAATATGTCTATAAGCCCTTCCTTTAGAGCCTGCATGTAGACCTGCTTTGACGCAGGAATGACGATGCATCTTACATAAGGATGGACTTTTTTACCTTTTAGTATCTTTGCTGCAATCCTTAGGTCTTCTATTCTTCCGTTGGTGCAAGAGCCTATGAAGGCTTGGTCTATGCTTATATGCGTGGACTCAGACACAGGATGCACGTTAGAGGGCAGGTATGGCCAAGCCACAAGAGGTTCTATTCTGCTCGCATCCCACTCGTAAACCACTTCATACTGTGCATCTGGGTCGCTCTGGTATACCTTCCATGGCTTTTTAGCTCTTTGAGAGACATACTCTATAGTCTTTTCATCGGGTGCTATAATTCCGCTCTTGCCACCCGCCTCTATAGCCATATTTGCTATGGTTAGCCTCTGCTCCACAGAAAGGTTTCTTATAGCTTCGCCGTCAAATTCCATAGCCTTGTATAAAGCACCATCCACGCCTATATGACCGATAGTATGCAGGATAAGGTCTTTGCCAGAAACCCAAGGCTGGAGCTTTCCGTAGAAGATAAACTTCATGGTGGGTGGAACTTTTAGCCAGGTCTCTCCCGTTGCCATAGCGTAGGCTATGTCCGTAGAACCCATGCCTGTAGCAAAGGCACCTATACCTCCATAGGTGCATGTATGAGAGTCCGCACCCACCACCAAGTCTCCGGGAACCACAATGCCCTGCTCTGGCAGGATGGTATGCTCTATGCCCTCGCCCTCTTGGAAGAACCATTTAATGTTGTGTTTTCTTGCAAAGTCTCGCACCAGTTTTGCTTGCTCTGCGGACTTTATGTCCTTTGCAGGAACAAAATGAGAAAGCACAAGGGCTATCTTTTCTGGGTCAAAGACCTTCTCTATGCCATACTTTTCCAGTATCTTTATGGCAAGGGGTGCGGTCACATCGTTTGCCATGGCGAGGTCTATCTTTACCGTTATAAGCTCACCGGGATAGACCTCCTTCCTGCCGGCGTGGTCTGCCAGTATCTTCTCCGTTATGGTCATACCCATTACGCTACCTCCTGCTCAAGTTTTTTCTTTTCTCCTTCCATCTTAAATTCTTCCTTTTTGCACTCGTTCTTTACCTCAACCCCATGTAGTTTTAGTATCTCCACCACCTCCTCACAGGACATGGTCTCCTTCTCCAAGAGCCTTTTCACCACCGCCTGTATGGCTTCCCTGTGTTCCATAACCACCTTCCTGGTGTCTTCATAAGCCCTTATAAGTATCTCCTTCACCTCTTCGTCTATCTCTCTCCTGAGGTCTTCGCTTATGTCTACAGAGGTGGTCATACCACCAAGGAAGGGGTTGACAGTCCTCCTGACCGCAAGCGGTCCCACACGCTCGCTCATGCCCCACATGGAAACCATCCTGTAGGCAAGCTCTGTTGCCCTCTGGAGGTCGTTCTCTGCACCGGTGGTTATGCCCTCTTTGCCATAAAAGACTTCCTCCGCAGCACGACCACCCATGAGAGTAAGTATTCTGCCATACAAGTCTTGCCTATCGTACATGTGCTTGTCGTCTATGGGTAGCTGTTGGGTGACCCCCAGAGCCATACCCCTTGGGATGATGGATACCTTGTGAAGAGCGTCAGAGCCGGGCACCATAAGGCTCATTATGGCGTGTCCCATCTCATGGTAGGCTATCTTCTCCTTTTCCTTGGGAGATATAACCATGCCCTTCCTCTCTAAGCCCATGGTTATCCTATCTATGGCTTCTTCTATGTCCTGCATCTCTATGGCTTCCTTGCCCTTTCTTGCTGCAAGGAGGGCTGCTTCGTTGAGGATGTTCTCAAGGTCCGCACCAGTAAAGCCAGGCGTTGCCCTTGCCACTATCTCAAGGTCCACGTTGGGAGCCAGCTTTTTGTCCTTTGCGTGCACCTTTAGTATTTCATACCTTCCTCTCACATCTGGTCTTGGAATGTATATCTGACGATCAAACCTGCCTGGTCTCAGAAGGGCAGGGTCAAGGATGTCCGGTCTGTTGGTAGCAGCTATAACAATAATACCCTCTGAGGTATCAAAGCCGTCCATTTCCACCAAAAGCTGGTTGAGGGTCTGCTCCCTCTCATCGTGTCCGCCACCAAGGTTTATAGCACCCCTTGAGCGACCTACCGCATCTATCTCGTCAATGAATATGATGCAGGGTGCGTGCTTTTTGGCGGTATCAAAGAGGTCCCTCACCCGGGCCGCTCCCACGCCCACGAACATCTCCACAAAGTCAGAGCCAGAAACTGATATGAAAGGTACATGGGCTTCGCCCGCTATTGCCTTTGCCAGAAGGGTCTTACCTACACCCGGCTCACCGTAAAAGAGCACACCCTTTGGCGGTCTTCCACCCAGCTTTTGGAACTTCACAGGGTCTTTGAGATATTCTATTATCTCCTTTACCTCCTCCTTTACCTCTTCCATGCCTGCCACGTTTTCAAGGGTTACCTTGGGCTTTTCGTCTATGTAGACCTTTGCCCTGCTTTTTCCAAAGCTGAAAGCCCTTGAGGTGGGGTTTCCTCCACCGCTTACCTGCCTCATCATGTATATCCATATGCCTATAAAGAGCAGTATGGGAAGCCATGAGATAAGGAAGGGTACAAGCCAGTTGCTTTCTTGGACAGCCACCTCTACCCTTACGCCCTTCTCTATGAGCTTGTTAACCAAGTCTGAGCCCGGTGGTATGCCCGTCTCTATCTTTTGACCCTCTGTAGTTATTCCAGTAAGCACATTATCCTTTACCTTTACCTCTTTTAGCTTGCCTTCTTCTGCAAGCTCAAGCACCGTGTTTATTGGTGTTCTAACCGCTGTCTGGCTTCTATTACTTTCAAAGAGGTTAAAGGCGAGAACCATAAAGCCCAAAAGAACAACCCATATAAAGATGCTCTTCATCCACTGCATTCTTTTACCTCCGCACTTAAGGATTTAATATTAATCATGTGCTCTGGCTTTTCAAGAGCATATCCCTTTTTTATACTGTTTATTATGCTGTCTATCTCTTTCATACTCCTTATACCGTAAAAGCGATAAACTATGCGTCTCTTTATGGCTTGTGGCAATTTCAAAAAGGCTCTTCTGTCAAGCTCACCTTCTTTGAAAACTTCCATAATAGCCTTTTGCGTAAGGTCTTCAAGGAGTTTCTCTTCTTCTTTTAGAATCTCTTGAAGCCTTAGAAAACTCTCCTCAAGCCTTGGGTTTATCTTCTTTAGCTCTGGAATGACCTTGTGCCTTATAAGGTTTCTCGCATATCTAAGGTCGTAATTGGTAGAATCTTCTACCCAAGATTCTCCCTTCGACCTTACAAAGTCTTCTATCTCTTCTCTTGTGGCTAAATACAACGGTCTGACTATATTGTCACTCTTCTCTTCAAACCCTAAAAGCCCCTCTCTTCCCGCACCACGCACAAGCCAAAGAAGAACGGTCTCCACAAGGTCATTAAGATGGTGAGCGGTTGCTATTAGGTCAAAGCCTTCTCTTTGCCTTATCTCCTCAAGAGCTTTGTATCTTAGCTCCCGTGCCTTAGACTCAAGGTTTTCTCTATTTACTTTAACTTCTATCCTTTCCACGAACACTTCAAGACCCTTCTCCTTAGCAAACTCCACACAAAAGGCTTCATCTCTATAAGACTCATCTCCTCTGAGCTGATGGTTTATGTGAGCCAGGGCAAGCCTTTTGAGCTTTAGAAAATCCTTTAGCTCAAGCATAGAAAGGACAAGGGCTACAGAATCTACGCCACCAGAAAAGGCAAGAAGAAGGGAGGTATCCTCTGGTATGAGCTTCTTCTTCCTTTGGAGCTTAACAACCTTTCTCAAAAGCTTGTGATATTTCATGCTGTGAGCCTTTGCTTTACCTCTTGGTAGAAGGGATGGGGGACGCCTTCCTTGTGAAACCTTTCCAGAAGCTCAAGTGCCAAAGCCTTGTCTCCTTTTCTCTCAAAGAGATAGACCATGAGTTCGTAGGCGTTTATCTGAGGCAGGCTTCCGCCATTTCTCTCCTTTAGCTCCTCCTTGTAGTCTTCAAAAAGCTCCAAATCCATGCGGGCATACTTTTCCATCCTATCAAAGTCCTTCAGCTTTTGCGAGAGCATGAGAAGGTCGTTGAGTATAAGGTGCTTCTCATAGGGGCTTTCGCTGAGCTCTAAGGCTCTCAGGTATAGCCACTCCGCATCCTCGTATTTACCGTCCAGCAGTGCGGTCTGTGCGAGAGTGCCAAGAAGGGTTGCCCTTGTGTAGCCTGGGTTTATCACTTCCCCCGTGTCAAAATGCTTTGCCCTAAAGGGGAAACGCATATCCTTTATGCTCTTTAGGGAAAAGTAATACTTCACTCTTTTTTGGTCCTTTGGTTCAAGGGATTCGTACCATTGCCAAAGGTCAAGGGCTTTTAGCACACCGCCCTTCTCTCTAAATATTCTGAAAACCTTACCAATCATAGGTGCTTCCCACACCCTCTATCACCATCTCCCTTCTTACTTCCCTTATCTGATTGTTCTCATCCACATAGACAAGGTAAGGTCTAAAGCCTTCAAGCTCCCCCCTATCAAAGATACCGTAAGAGGCTATTATGACGATATCGCCCACTGCACCCAACCTCGCAGCGGCACCGTTTAACCTTACTTCACCAGAGTATCTTGGTGCTGGTATCACATAGGTGGAAAAGCGCGCACCGTTGCTCACATTGTAGATTTCTATCTTTTCAAAGGGCAAAAGGTCCGCAGACTCCATGAGGGCAAGGTCAAGGGAAAGACTACCCTCATAGTGTAGCTCCGCACCCGTTATCCTTGCTCTATGAATCTTTGACTTTAACATAAACCTTTTCATGCTTTCCTCCAGTAAGCAGAAGGTAAAAATATAGTTTAAAACTTATAAACTTCAAGCCCTGTTGTCATTTTAGACAGCAATATTAAATTTAAACCCACGGAGGGGTAAAATTGAGAGGGCTTTTAATGTTAATCGTTATATTCTTGCTTACTTCTTTATCCTTTTCTCAATATGAAAAGGTAGAGGACCACCCTGCGGTAAAAAGATATCAAGGTTCTAACCTTGTTGGTTACACAGAAATAGAGTTTGTAGAGTTTTATCTTCCCATGGGTGATGTTTCTGGCTTTGACTGGTATGATGCACCTCAGGAAAAGATAGATAAGGAGCTTGAAAGACTTTTAGCTAAAAACCTCGTGAAAAAGCTTGAAGGCAAGCTTTACTACTATGTTTATGTCGGACCAAGGGGTAGGAGCACCCTTGAGGTTTACAAAAACTACGAAAAAGCACTTTCAGATGCAGGTTATATTGTTGTCTATAGGGAAGTAAAAAACCAAAGGGGTTTAAGAAGGCTTTCATCCTTTTTCGAAAAAGTTAATAGGCTCGGTTGGGGTGGCTGGGCTGATCCTGAACTACACCCATGGTATTACATTTCTGTAAAATCACCTAAAGGAGACATTTACATAGCTCTTGCTGTGGCGGGTGCAAAAAGATGAGCCGAGGGCTGTGCTTTACATATTAGAATCCAAGGAAATGGAGCTTGGACTTGCGGGTGCAAAATTAACAAGCTCGGAAATTTACACACAGCTTAAGGCATCTGGACATGTATCCATATATGGGATATACTTTGACTTTGATAAGGCAGATATTAAACCAGAATCTGAACCGACACTTAGAGAAATAGCTAAGTTTCTTAAGGAAAATCCTCACATAAAGCTTTATGTTGTTGGACATACTGACAATGTAGGTAAGCTTGAATACAACATGGAACTATCAAGAAGAAGGGCGGAAGCTGTTGTGAGAGAGTTGACAGAAAAATATGGAATATCAAAGGATAGATTAAGAGCTTTTGGGGTAGGACCCTTAGCACCAGTCTCGTCCAACAGCACAGAAGAGGGAAGAGCTAAAAACAGAAGGGTGGAGCTGGTGGAGCAATGAGAAATTGTCTAATGATAGTAGTATCAATGCTATTACCTCTAATCACTCACGGAATTGAGTTTTACCCAGTGTTTTCCTTTACGGGGAAAAGACCGGTCTTGCTGGGTAGAGGAGTAGGTTATTATTACGAAAAGACAAGACCACCTACGGAGGAAGAGGTTAGGAAAAGGATGGAATGGTTTGATGCAGAATGGAAAAAGCTAAGAGAAAAAGAGCCAG
Source organism: Hydrogenobacter sp. T-8 (assembly GCF_011006175.1). Taxonomy (NCBI): domain Bacteria; kingdom Pseudomonadati; phylum Aquificota; class Aquificia; order Aquificales; family Aquificaceae; genus Pampinifervens; species Pampinifervens florentissimum. The sequence continues at coordinate 480,114 of NZ_CP048795.1, forward strand.
AGTTTGAAAAAGCCATCTCCGAGGGAGAAAAAAAGTTTAAAGAAGAGCTTTCTAAGAAACCACCACCGCCAGCTCTAAGAAGCTTTTTTGAAAATGCGTTCAAACTGATAAGGTTAATAGCCAAGGAGGGTATAAAGATAGCAGAGCCCTTAGCAAAGGACTATTTTACAAAAGCACCAGTGGTCACAGAGGCTGGCTTCCATATAAGGAACTATGATGGAACAGCACATTCTATAAAAATAGACTACAGGGAAGAGGAATGGAAAAGGATGCCCTCTGACGGTGTTTATCCCGTATCTGACCCAAAAGGAAACTATTTAGCCCTTTTAACAGAAGATATGTCTGGATATATTAAGGTGTTTCGTGTAGGAGAAGAAAAGCTTGAGCATCTTTTTAGTGTAGAAGGCACTACGCCTTTTTCCTTTTCACCCTCAGGCTTGTATTTTGCCTACGCAACCATGGACCAATCTTACATAGTTATAACAGACATGGATGGCAGGGTTATTAGGAAGGTGAAGGTGCAGGAAGGTGGAGGACCTATTTCCATATCACTTACGGAAAAAAGCCTTGCCATAGTAAACTGGGGAGGCGTAAAGGTTGTTAACTTAGACAATGGTGTAGAGAGGGAAATCCGTCTAAAAGGTGGAAAGTCAGTGTTATTCAGCAGGAAAGGCGATAAGCTATTTGTGAGCGTAACACCGGGGGAACTATATGTATACAATGCGGAAACTCTTACGTTGATAAGTAAACCCGACTACTTTAGTTTGACGGGCAAACATAAAGTCCTCTTTACTTACTTTGTTTCCTTATCTCCAGATGAAAGGTTTCTTGCTGGGGTATATGACAAAGGTCTTATAACATCTGGGATGACAGTTGGCGAAAGCGTGCTCTTTATCTATGACCTTAGAGATGAGAAGGTAGTCTACAGGATAGAGGGTTTGGAGAACATCACTGGGGGTTTTGGTGGTGTTTTCCTACCTGCTTCCTTTTCTCCCAATTGGGACTACCTGCTTATATACAAAAAGGGCGATAGAGTTGAGCTTTTGAGAGCTAAGCATCAATTAGCGGAAGATAAGCATAAGATGGCTTGTGAAGTAGACCAAGACTGTGCCTGTGGAGTGGACAGACAAACGGGGAAGTGCATGTATGGGAACAAGGAGTTTATTGATACATCAAAACAGTGTCCAGACTTTTGCACTGGAATACACGGTCGCTTTAGGATAAAGTGTATCAACGGCAGATGCACCCGTGTATTTCTCCAGTAGCAACTTTTCGGGCTTTCAAGCCATTGTTCTGCTATAATCTATATTGCCATGGAATACGCCTTTTTTGAAGGAAAGTTCGTTCCAGTAGAGGAAGCCAATATAAACATAAAGACCAATTCCTTTCATTACGGCACTGCAATTTTTGAGGGCATAAGGGCTTATTGGAATGAGGAGCATCAGCAGTTATATATCCTCTTTGCGAGAGAGCATTACCAAAGACTGCTAAGAAACTGTAAAGCCATGTTTATGGAACTACCCTACAGCGTGGAAGACCTTGTAAACATAACCGTAGAGCTACTTAGAAAAAATCAGATAAAAGAAGACGTTTACATAAGACCTATAGTCTACTTTAAGGACCTCAAGCTCACGCCCAAGCTCATAGACTATACGCCTGAGATTGCCATATACACTTACAACTTTGGAAGGTATCTCAACACCTCAAAAGGCATAAGGGTAAAGGTCTCCTCTTGGAGGAGGAATGACGACAACTCTATACCTTCAAGATGGAAAGTGGCTGGTGCTTATGTAAACAGTGCTTTGGCAAAAACAGAGGCTCTTCTGGCGGGATATGACGAAGCTATCATGTTAAACCAACATGGCTTTATTGCGGAAGGTTCTGGAGAAAACATCTTTCTGATAAGGGAAGGCAAGGCTATAACTCCCTCTTACTCTGAGCATATACTTGAGGGGATAACGCGCTCTGCGGTAAAGAAACTTCTTAAAAACGAGCTTGTAGTAGAGATAGAAGAGCGTCCCGTGGCAAGGAGTGAGCTATATGTGGCGGATGAGATATTTTTAACTGGCACTGCAGCGGAGATAACGCCCGTGGTGGAGGTGGACAACAGGAAGATAGGTGGTGGTGATGTGGGAGTTATAACAAAGGAACTTCAAGACATATACTTCCGTGCAGTAAGAGGAATGATAGAGCGGTATTTTGGCTGGCTAACGCCCGTTTATGAAAAGTGAAAGGTTAGAGTTTTTCAAGGACTTTGCCTACAAGGTGCTAAGCCACAACCGTCTGCTGGGAACGGAAGGAAGTAGAAGAGTCCGCAAGCTTATAGAGTCTTTCCTTGACTATGGGTCTTGCAACTACAAAAAAGAGACCTTTTTCATAAAAAAGTTGATACCTGAAGAGGCATGGCTGACTGTAGGACAGGAGAAAATAAAGGGGGTTGCTTACATAGGAAGCATGTCCATTGAGAAAAAAGCCTACGCAAAAAGGCAATACATAGAGGGTGATATAGCACTTGTGCCAGACCTAACTAAGGAAAAGGCTATTCAGGCTCAGCAAAAGGGTGCTATAGCGGTAATAACTTACAGGTCAGAGGACAAAGCGGATGCGTATGTCCACGGTCATGATATGGGTGTAAATATACCTATAGTTAGCATAAAGAGGGAGGATGTTCCTAAGGTGGAAGACTCTGAGGTGCTACTTAAGGTAAAGTCAAGCGAAAGGAACATAGAGGGTGTGAATTTTTTCATGGAAATAGGAAGGGGTCCAATAATATACTTGGTCTCCCATATGGATACTGTAACTGACATATACGGGGCGGTGGGTAATGGTATTGGCTTTCTCCTTTTACTTTTTCTCTACGAAGAGCTAAGAGAAAATTACAACGCTCCTTACAGACTTAGATTTCTAATCACCGATGCCAGAGAGCTTGGTATGGAAGGCATAAGGTTTCACCTTACGAAGGGTCTAAAACACGTTTTTTATTGTATAAACCTTGAAGGTATAGGGTGGCATAATCCGGCGGTTATTTACAGAGATATGGGAGGATACAACGGAGAAAGGATAAACGAGATGTTCTGTAAGCATTTACAGGACATAAAGGTGAACATAGATTTCTGCGAGGCAAGGGAAAGGGATGGTGATCATCTACCCTTTAAGGAAGCAGGTATTCAAACCCTTTATCTTAGTTCCCATCCCTTTACCATAAGGCATACCATCTATGACAACTACGACGCCATAAGCTGGGACCACGTGGTCATGTGGTATGAGGTTATATTATCCTTCTTGAGGAGGTTTCACAAGTTATGAGAGGGCTTTTGCTGTTCTTATTAACGGTGTCCGTTATACTGGCACAATCCTTTGAAGACTTTCAAAGAAGGCTTGAAGATGTTAAGAGCCTTAAGGTGGTCTTTGTCCAAAAAGTTCAGTATCCATGGCAGTCAAAACCCGATGTATCAAAAGGGACTTTTTACGCCCAGAGGGGAGGAAGGTTTAGAATAGAATACGAACAGCCAGAAAATACCCTTATAGTGTCCGATGGCATGCAGGTTATGGTTTATGTTCCTAAGGACAGGACAGCTTTTCTTGACAGAATTGAAAGGAACAGCTCACCTGTGGTGGAGGCTCTCTTTCTTGTATCGAGACCACTTTCTGAAGTCTTTGAACTCGTGGGTGAGATAGATGGTTCAAAGGGCAGAACCTTTATCCTCAAGCCAAAGGTCAGAGATGACTATTTTTCGAAAGTTCTGGTGGAAGTTTCTCCAAGGGGAGATATAAGAAGTATAAGAGTTGAAGAAAAGAGTGGCACAAACACCACCATAGAATTTCTAAATGTTTCCACAAACTTTACACCCTCTGAAACCCTCTTTAGAGTAAAAGTCCCCGAGGGGGCGAGAGTTATAAGACCATGACCATAAGAAGGGCAGAAGAGAAGGACATAAAAAATTTGGTTGACCTTTATTTGCAAGGCTACAGAGGTCTTGAAGAATACTCTTATACCCATCCTGACGATGTGCAGGCATACCTTAACTGGCTCTTTAGAAGAGATGTGGCGGGCATATGGCTTGCGGAGGAAGATGGTAAGGTAGTGGGTTTTGTTGCCAGCGATGGAAACTGGTTTAGCAAAAGGGAAGGTAAGGTGGTGGGTGCCCTCCATGAGCTTGTAGTCCTCCCTGAATACAGAAACAAGGGCATAGGAAAGGCTCTCGTGGAGAAAGCTCTTGAATACTTCAAAAGCAGAGGGCTTGACACGGCAGAACTTTGGGTGGGTGATGAAAACAAACAGGCCATGGATTTTTACAGAAATCTTGGCTTTGAGGAAAGGGACAGGTTTAACTACTGGGTGAGGATGACAAAAGCCTTGAGCTGAGCCTTTCTCTGAGTCTGCAAACAGAACAGACCTCTGCACTGGTAGGCTCTCCGCATACTCTGCAAGGTCTCAGGTTCACCTCTTCAGACCGGAGTAGGGAATGGAGCCTTCTCAAAAAGTCCATGTAAAAGCGGAGCTTTGTGCCTGGGCTTTTTTCTTCTATCTGTGAAAGTATCCTCTTATACTCTATGGAGCTTGCACCCTCCGAGAAAGGACATTCCTCTTCCACATATTCAATGTCAGAAAGAAAGGCATATAGGGCGTTTTCCTTTTCTGTAAACTTCACAAGAGGCTTTACCTTCCTCACAAAACCATCTCCTTCTAACAAGACTGGAAACTGTCTTGAGAGATAACCCATGTTCCAGCTTAGCACGTTGGAGAGAAGGGTTGCACTTTCATCATCAAGGTTGTGTCCCGTAGCTATCACATGGTAACCCTTCTCCCTTGCAAAGCGGTTCATGTAGTATCTCTTGAGCTGTCCGCAGAAGGAACAGGCAGGTCTGCTTTCCACCTCTTTTATCTCTGGTATGGTAGCAATCTCTTTTCTTAGCTCCAACACATAAAGCTCAAGCCCTCTCTCCCTTGCAAACCTTTCACAGGCAAGTCTTGACCTCTGAGAATACTCACCTATACCAAGGTCTATATAAAGACCCTCCACCCTGTATCCCAGCCTTTGCAAGGCATCCCACAGAGAAAGGCTATCTTTCCCGCCAGAGACTGCAACAAGGACCCTATCACCCTTACCGAACATTTTGAACTCTCTTATGGTGGACTCTACCCTTTTGAGATACCACTCTATGTAGTGCTCCTTGCAAAGAGAAAGCCTATGCTGAGGGAGATACACTACCGCCTTTTGTCCGCACCTTTGACACCTACGCATTCTTTTTAAATATATCCACCCGATATGGCGTTAATGACCCTTACACTTTCTCCGTCTACTATGGTGTCTTTCTCCTCCAGCACATCCTCGCCCTTGACCACAAAGGCATATTCCCTTGAAAGCCCTAAGGCTTTGAGAAGTTCACCCACCCTTACCCTTTCGCCCTCAAACTCCAGTTCAAGGGTCTGTCCCCTATAGCTTACCTTAACCTTCATGTTTTTAAAGCACCTTTTATGCCTTCGTATACAAGAAGTGTAGCCTTTGACTTGTTTAGGGTATAAAAGTGCAGACCTTGCACGCCGTTGTCCAAAAGGTCAAGGCACTGTTCTATGGCAAAGTCCACGCCTATTCTAAGGGTCTCCTCTGGGTCTTCTGCGTATGGTTCAAGCCTTTCCACAAGGTTCTGAGGTATCTCCGCACCGCACATGCTGGCAAACTTTTGTATCTGCCTAAAGTTGGTGATGGGCATAACGCCTGGTATTATAGGTATGTCTATGCCAGCCCTTTGGCAGAGCTCTAAAAACCTATAGAAATAGGAGTTGTCAAAGAACATCTGGGTTATGGAAAAGTCCGCACCTGCCTCTACCTTCTGCTTGAAGTATCTTATCTCCCACTCCATGTTGGGAGATTCTGGATGTCCCTCTGGGTAAGAGGCAACGCCTATGGAGAAGGTCTTTCCAAAGTTTTCCCTTATAAACCTTACAAGCTCAGAGCCGTGTTTGCAGGCACCCTCTGGAGGCTTAAAATCTGGCATGTTTGCAGGAATGTCTCCTCTAAGGGCTAATATGTTTTCTATCCCTATTTGAGCGTAGCCTTTGAGTATCTCATATAGGTCTTCCTTTGTATGGGCTATGCAGGTAAGGTGTGCCATCACGGTGAGGTTTGTTTCTTTGTGGATCCTTTCTACTACTCTTCTTGTTCTGTCCCTTGTGCTTCCACCTGCTCCATAGGTGACGGATACAAAGGTAGGGTTTAACTGCTGAAGGCTCTTTATGGTCTGGAAAAGCTCCTCTTCTCCTTCTGAGGTCTTTGGAGGGAAAAACTCAAAGGATACGCTAAACTTACCCTGCCTTAGATAATCTCCTATCTTCAAGCAAAGCCTCCGAAAAGTTTATAAGTCTTATTTTACAGGGTGCTGGCGACTTTATAAACATACTAAGCAGTTCTATAAGCCTTTCCACTTCCTCTGGATGCTCTTTTACAAAAGAGTAGAGAAAAGGAAGGGAGTCTTCTATTTCAAAGCTCAGTTCCCTTGTGCCTTTTATCTCTTCAAGGTCTTTGCCTTCTTTGAAGGCTCTCAAAGCCTTTATAGACCTGCTTATAAGGTCATCCCTGGTCTTTGCCCACTTTAGGTCTGTGTATCTCAGTGTTATCTCAAAGAATGCCCTAAGGGTATGCTCCATAAAAACCTTAACCCAGCTCCTTTAGGTCCTTTATAAACTGGTCTACATCAATGGCAGGCATGGTGAGGGTCCTTATAGTTCCCCTTGAGCCAAGCTCCACTGCCATCTTCACTATGGTGTCGTTGTCGGGGGCTTCAAGAATGTTCACAAAGTCGTAGGGTCCCATCACCACATATTGGGCAAGCACTTTGACGCCAAAGCGCTCCATCACTTCCTTGTCTACTTCTTTTATCCTCTCGGGCTTGTGCTTGAGGGTTTTCATACCCTCGTCGGTTAGAGTGGTTAACATTACATAAATTGGCATGGCGACACCTCCTTTGAGTTATTTCCTAATATGATATCTCCTAAGTCCAAGTCTGTCAAACAGCTCATATAACACTGGCAAAAGGAAAAGGCTAAGTGGAAGTCCAGTGAATATACCACCTATGACCGCAAGGGCAAGGGGTTTTCTTAGCTCCGCACCTGCGGTAAGACCAAGGGCTACGGGCGTTAAGGCGGACACTATGGTAAAGGTAGTCATAAGAATGGGTCTTAGCCTTTCTCTTCTTGCCTGAAGGATAGCCTCACGGGTTTGTATACCTTCCTTTCTAAGCTGTATTATCCTTTCTATGAATAGCACCGCATCACGGACGATTATACCCACAAGGAGGATTATGCCAAAGTAGGAGGGGACGCTGAGTGAGGTATTTGTAAGGAGCAAAAGCCCAAAGGCTCCAGCCACGGCGAGGGGAACCATAAGAAGAACTGTAAAGGGATGCCTGTAGCTCTCAAAGAGGGAGGCAAGCACCATGTAGACGCCCACAAGGGCAAAGAGAAGGGCAAAGCCCAGACCTTGAAAGGCTCTCTGAAACTCCCTCGCCTGACCTACGGGTTCAAAGGTATAGCCAGGGGGTAGGTTGTTTCGAAGCCACGTTTCTACCTCTGCCACCGCACTGGCAAGGGGTTTGTCGGGTGAGAGGTTTGAGAAGAAGGTAAAGGAATACTGTCTGTTGTATCGGTTTATGGCTTTATAGCCCGTGGCAATCTCTATATCTACCAACTCTGTAAGTGGTATAAGCTCACCCCTTGCGTTTCTTACAAAGACCTTTTTAAGGTTTTCCGCGTTCTGCACAAACTGGGGCATTGCCTTCACATAAAGGTCATAGCTTTCCGCACCAAGCTCATAGGTGCCAAGCTGAAACTTACCAAAAAGCACGTTAAGGGTTATTGCCACATCCTCCACGCTAACCCCAAGGTCTCCCAGCTTTTCCCTGTTTACCCTTATCTGCACCTGCGGTTCGTTAAGCCTGAGGTCCGTGTCCACATCCTTGTAACCAGCTCTGTTTCTAAACTCAGAGGTAAGCCTGTTGGCTATGGTCTGGAGCTCCTCGAGAGAGGGACCTCTTATGGCATATTGTAGGTCTACCTGCCTTCCTCCGCCAGGTCCCACAATACCCGGAGGCTCTATACTGACTCTAACATCTTTTACCTTTCTTAGTTCTTCTCTTACCATCTCCATAACCTTTGCTTGATGGGGTCTTTTACCCTCCTTTAGGTAAACAAAGCCAAGACCACCGTTTACATCCGGTCTTCCTGCCACACCTTGACCCATAGCAAGACCAAAGCGGTCTACATAGGGGTTTTTGAGGAGAATTGATTCTATTTCCCTTGTTTTCTGCTCTGTGTATTCAAAGGAAGAGCCCACGGGCGTTTCAAACCTCACAAGAAACCTACCCTCATCTACTATAGGGAAAAACTCCTTTTTGACTGCCTTAAATAGTTGAAAGCCTATGAAAACGCTAAGCAAGGAGAAAGCTATAACCACTAACTTGTGGTCAAGAGACCACCTAAGAAGCCTATCAAAGAAGTTTTCAAACCTCTCATAAGCTCTTACAAAGGGGTTAGTGGAGGGAGGACCTGCCACAAGTCTTGAAACTGCCATGGGAGTAAAGCTAATGGCAACAAGGTAAGAGAGTGCTATGGCTATAGCGAGGGTTAGGGCAAAACTTCCAAAGAGCTTACCCACAACACCTTTCAGGAATATGATGGGTAAGAAGACTATAACCAAAGAGGCGGTAGAAGCCAGAAGGGCAAAGATGACCACCCGAGTGCCCTTCTCTCCTGCCTCAAGGGGCGATAGCCCCTCTTCATGCCTTCTTCTGTATATGCTTTCAAGCACCACTATAGCATCGTCTATGACAATACCTACCGCTACCGCAAGGGCAAGGAGGGTGAAGGTGTTAAGAGAGTTGCCAAGCTGATATATAAAAAAAACAGTGCCCATAAGGGTTATGGGTATAGCGAAGACAGGCACGAGGGTAAGCCTCAGGCTTCCAAGGAAAAAGTAGACCACAAGGGCGGTAAGAAGACTACCGATTATTATCTCCTCTATGGCAGCTTTTACACTGTCCTTCACAAATATGGAAGAGTCAAAGGTGTAGTCCATTCTTATGCCTTGAGGTAGTTGTTTGTTTAGCTCTTCCATCTTTGCCTTCACCGCATCCACCACTTCAACAGTGTTGGTCTTAGATTGCTTGTAGACCACCAGGGCTATAGCCTGCTCGCCCATAAACCTTGCCATACCCCTCCTTTCGTCCTCGGTAAACTCCACAAAACCCACGTCCTGAAGTCTTACTCCATTTCTTATGTAAACCCCCTCAAGCTCCTTGGCATCTTGTGCCTTGCCGTAAAGCCTTATGATGTATTCTCTGTTTTTGCCGTATATGGCTCCCGCCGGTGCTTCCACGTGGTTCTTGCTGACCGCGTCAAGCACGTCCTGAACCGCAAGCCCCCTTGAGTAGAGCTTCTCTGGGTCAATACGCACCCAAAGCACATTGTCCCTGAAGCCTCCCAAGTCCACCTGCCCTACGCCGTTTATCCTTTCAAACTCCCTCTTTATAACCTTGTCCGCCCAGTAGGCAAGGGTCTGATAGTCCGCGGTCTTGGAGTGAAGTAGTGCTACAAAAATGGGTGCGAGGGAGGTATCTACCTTTCTCACCACCGGTGGGTCTACACCTTCTGGAAGCCTTCTGAGAACCCTTTGCACCGCATCCCGAACCTCCTGTGCCGCCACATCTATGTCCTTCTCAAGGGAGAAGGTTATGGTTATCCTTGAAGTGCCAGCAAAGCTTGCAGAGGATATGGTCTCTATACCGCTTATGGTGGCTATCTGGTCTTCTATCTCTCTGGTGACGTTCACATCTACCACGTAAGCGTTGGCGCCGGGGTAGGTTGTGACGATGCTTACCGTGGGAAAGTCCACGTCAGGAAGCCTATCAAGAGGTATTGTCCTCAGAGAATAAAGCCCAAGGATTATAAAGGCTATCATGAACATCCACGAGGTGACCGGTCTGTGTATAAAAAAGCGATACATGGCAGGTATATTATAACCGACCGACTGGTCAGTATGTTAGCCAGACTCTTCTATAGCCTTGAATATCTGTTTGACTATCTTGGGATGCAGTGTTTTTCCAGCATGAAAAGGAATAACAATCCTCAGTTTTCCCTTGCCGTAAATTCTATGGCTTCCTTTTGTCCTTAACAGTTTAAAGCCATTGGATAATAGCAATCCCTTGCTTCCTGCGGTGTAAGTCTTGGTAGTTTTGACATTAAACTTCCACGAGGGCGGTTATGATTTCTTTAGCTTTAAGCTCCGTCAGCTCCTCTTCTGTAAGTGTCTCAAGGTATAGCTCTATGGCTTCTCTGATGTTTTTCATAACTTCTTCAAAAGTTTCTCCCTGTGTCTGACAGCCAGGAAGTTCAGGACAGTAAGCGTAAAAACCATGCTGGTCCCTTTCAACAATCACAAGGTATGCCATAGGCTATTATACATATACCCTAAAATGGCTTTGTCAACCGACCGACTGGTCAGTATGTTATAATGTAATCACTATGAGGAGGTTTCTTTACACTCTGATAGCTCTTATTTTTGCCTTTGCCCTCTCTTGCCAGAGGCAGGACCAAAAACCTCAACAATCTCAGGAAAGGAAGGTAGTGGTCAGTCTATACACGGTAAAGGCTGAGGATGTGCCAGTATACTACTCCACCAAGGGATACTTTGAGGGGGAAAAGGATGTTTTGCTTAGACCTCTTGTAAGCGGGAGGGTTCTAAGCCTTTATGTGGATGAGGGTTCTTATGTAAAGAGCGGGCAGGCTCTTTTGAAAATAGACCCTGCGGACTACGAAAACGCCCTAAGACAACTCTCCGCACAACTGGCTCAGGCGAAGGCAAACTACGAAAACACCAAAGCTGTGGCGGAAAGGAGAAGGTTTCTTTTTGAAAGGGAGCTTATTGCAAAAGAGGAGTTTGAAAACGTGCAAACGCAGGTAAGGGCTCAGGAGGAGGTCATAAAGAGCTTTGAGGCTCAGATAGCCAACGCAAGGCTTAGCCTTCAGAGGACAACCCTTACGGCACCCTTCTCTGGCTACATAGCCCAAAGGTTTGTAAACGTAGGAGACTATATAACACCACAGAGCCAAACCTTCAGGCTGGTCACCCTTGACCCTATAAGGTTTGTCTTTCAGGTGCCTCAAGAGTATCTCCCATACACTAAGGAAGGTTCAAGGGTTCAGATAAGGGTAGAACCCTTTGGAGATTTTGAGGGGGTGGTCTTTTTTGTATCGCCTACCGCAGACTCAAACAGGCTTATAACGGTAAAGGCAAGGCTAAAAAACCCAAAGGGTGAGCTAAAGCCGAGCATGTATGGAGAGATAAGGCTTCTGCTCGGTGTAGAGAAGGGCTTTGCGGTGCCAGAGCAGGCGGTGGTGGTTCAGGGCAACAAAAAGGTTGTATGGAAGGTTCAAAACGGCACTGCCCAACCCGTGCAGGTAGAGGTCATAAAGCAAGGACAGGGGATAGTCTATGTAAAGGGTGAGCTAAAGGATGGTGAAGGAATAGCTTTAGAGAATGCCTATGTGCTTCAGCAAGGCGTAAAGGTGGAAGTGCGATGAAATTTCTTGTATTTCTTTTCTTTACTTTCAATATGGTCTTTGCCCTCAGCCTTGAGCAAGCTGTGGAACTTGCGGTAAAAAACAACACATCTGCGAGACTCTCCTTGCTTGATCTTCAAAAGGCTGAGGAAAACATAAGAAAAGCTCGAGCGGGCATACTACCCAAAGTGAGCTTTTCCTACAGCTACACAAGGCTTGGAGGAGACCTTGCCTTTGGCTTCACGCCAAAAAACAGGCACAGCTATGTGCTTGAAATGGACCAGACCCTTTTTAACCGTGGGGTCTTTGAAGGGCTGAGCCTTGCAAGAGAACAGAAAGAGCTTCAGGAGCTTGTATACGAAGACATAAAGAGGGAGGTGGAGTTTCAAACCAAACAACTCTTTTATGCACTTCTTTATAAGAGGGAAGTGGTGAAGCTCCTTGAGGAAAACTTAAAATACTGGGAAGAAAACTACAAGCAGACGGAGGGCAAATTTCAGGCGGGCGTAATTCCAAAGGTAGAGCTTATGAGGGCAAAAGCCCAGCTTGAAAATGCAAAGGCTCAGTTGGAAAACACATTGGCGGACTACAGAAAGAGTCTTGAAGACTTTAAAGCATTCCTCAGATACGATGGGGAGATTGAAGTGGAGGGAAAACTTGAAATGCAAGAACTAAAACAAGGAGACTTCAAGGCACTTCTTGAAAATAATAGCACCCTAAAAGTTGCCAGAAGAAGCCTTGAAGTTTCCAAGAGAGTGGTTGAGCTTCAAAAATCCCAGTACTACCCCACCCTTGACCTCTTTGCTACTTATCAGGGCAATACCGCAAGGATCGGGGGCAAGGATAGCATGTTGAATGGATATACAATTGGTGCAAGGTTAAACTACAATATCTTTGATGGCTTTGCCCGTGAGGCAAGTATAGCACAGGCAAGGATAGACCTTCTAAAACAGATGGAAAACCTAAAGGATACGGAACAAAAGCTAAGGGCAGAACTCAATAAAACCCTTTTAGACATAGATTCTCTAAGAGCTCAGATAGGTGCGGTGAAGCTCTCCCTTGAGTCCGCAGAGGAAAGTCTGAGGCTCTCAAAGGAGAGATACCGTTTTGGTGTTGCCACCCAGCTTGAAGTTCTTGACGCGGTAAGCAATTACAACAACACTTTGCAAAACTATTACTTTTTGCTATACCTATACAACACTGCGTTAGCAAGGCTGGAAAGGCTTACAAAATGAGTGCGCGAGAAAGGATACTCAAATCCGCCAAAGAGCTTTTTTCTCAAAAGGGCTATAACCACACCACTGTGGATGACATAGTAAAGCATGCAGGTCTCTCAAAGGGGGCTTTTTACTTCTACTTTAAGAGCAAAGACCAGCTTATGGAAGAGCTTGTAAACACGATGGCGGAAAAGACAAAGAGTATTATGAAAGGATGGTTAGAAAAGGGTGTTTCCGCAGAGGAATCTATTAGGGGACATATAAGAGACTTTCTTGTGGAATGCTACGAAGATAGGCATATAGCTTATGTGTTCTTTTTTGAGCTCATATGCAACAGAGAAGACTTCAGAAGACTTTACCTTGCGCACCTGCAGGAGATAAGAGAACTGCTTACAGAGTTAGTAGAAAGAGGCTATAGAAGGGGTGAATTCCTATGTGGAAGCACAAAGACCCTTGTTAACCTGATAGCTGGCTATGTAAGGCTTATATACATGGAGGAGCTTCTCCTAAACAGCGCATCTTTAGAAGATATTTTGAAAGAAGTAAACGAGGGTCTTGACCTCATATTTAGGGGGCTAAAATGTGGTTGACCGCTCTTCTTTTGACCTTTATCAGCCTTTCCTTTTCCTTAGGACTTGAGGATCTTATAAGTTCCGCTCTTGAGAAAAACCCAAAAGTGTCTTCAAAAGGTTATGCTATAGAATCCGCCAAGCTAAAACTAAAAGGAACTGAACAGCTCTACTATCCTGAATTTTTTGCGGGATATCGCTACTCGGTGCAGTCAGAGAGCCAATCTATTAGCATACCAGCCCCTGGAGGCTTCCCATCCTTTGATTTTAGAAGTTCAAAGAGAAATTACCAAAGTCTTCAGCTGGGCTTAAGGCAGGTGCTATATGACGGAGGTTTCAGGTCTTCAAGGGTTGATATATCAAGGGTTCAACTGAGGATATCCGAAGAAGATTATGAGGAGACACTGCTTGAGGTAAAGCTGGAAGTCATAAAAGCATACTTTTCTGTCCTCTCCGCCCTAGAACTTCTTGAAGTGGTCAAGAAGCAAAAGGAGGCGGTTGAGGCTGACCTTGTACAAAGAGAAGCCTTCTTCAGAGAAGGGCTTGTGGCAATAACGGATGTGCTACAAGCAAAGGTCAGGCTTGCGGAAGTCCAAAGAGACCTAAGAGAAGCGGAAGGGAACTACCGAATAGCCATTGCCAATCTCTCAAGGCTTACAGGTATTGAAGAAGAAAAGCTAAAAACCCTAAAGCCTGCGGACATAAAACCAGACCTTCCAGACCTTGGGGAACTTATAAACACAACCATGGAAAAAAGACCAGCCATCAAAACACTGAGGGAGAAGATCCTTCTCCTGCAAGCTCAAAGGAAAATGGAGGTTTCACAGGTCTATCCAAAGGTCTTTGTAGAAGCACTATACAACTATACAGACCAAAACCCCACCCTTTCCCCGAAGGGATTCTTTGTCTTTAATGTTGGGCTAAGCCTAAATATTCAGTCTCTTAGCAACTACTACAACGCCTTAGCCCTTGTGCAAGAAGAAAAGTCTGCAAAAGAGGACCTGAGAGACATACAGCAAGTCATTACCCTAAGGGTGAAGTCCGCCTATGAAAACTTCCTGACCGCACAGGATAACCTTAGGGTTGCAGAGGAATCTGTGAAGTTTGCGGAAGAGTTTTATAGGCTTTCTCTTGAGCAGTATAGGAATCAGATAATAAGTGGCACAGACCTTCTGCAGGCAGAAGCAAGCAGAACCCAAGCCCTAAGGTCCAAGGTTATAGCCTACTACAAACTACTTGAAGCTTACTTTGAACTTCTGAGAGAAGTGGGCAAACTATGAAGAAGGTTGGAGTAGTAGTAATCGTTTTCCTTTTGACCCTTTTTGGTTTTTTGTCCTACAAGTGGGTCAAACACAGAATAGAATACGCCGTAACGGACGCAGTCTTCGTAAAAGCGGACATTATGAGCAATGTAGCCTTTGAGATAAGCGGTAGAGTGGTAGAGGTCTACAAAGACATGGGAGACAAGGTAAAAAAGGGAGAGGTTTTGGCAAGGGTTGAACCCGAAGACTACCGGCTAAATTTAGAAAACTTACAGATAAGGCTCTCTTCTCTCTTAGCCCAAAAGGAATCCCTTGAGCTTCAACTCAAAAGATTTAAGGGTCAGATTGAATTAGGGGTTAGCATTTCAGGAGACACACTCAAAGAGCTAAAAGCTAAGGAGGATGCCCTAACAAAACAGATACAGGAGCTTGAGGTTCAACTGCAACAAACAGAAAGAGACAGACAAAGGATGGAAAACCTCTTTAAGGAAGGACTTATTCCCAAACAAAGGTTTGAGCAGATAGACACTGCTTATAAGAGCCTTCACTTAAGGAAAAAGGCACTGGAAGACAGTCTAAGAGAAATAAGAACGGTTTACTCAAAAGCTCAAAGGGAATATGAAAGGTCTGAACTTGAGAGGATAAGAACTCAGGAGCTAAGCAAGCAGGTTAAAGCATTGGAAGAGGATATAAAGGCACTAAAGACCCAGATACAACAAGCCCAACTCAATCTTGAAAGAACTGAGCTTCGCTCACCGGTGGATGGAGTGGTGGCTAAAAGGTTCATAAGCGTAGGGGATATGGTAAGGGCGGGGCAACCCGCCTTCAGTATAATAGACCAAAACTCTCTCTACGTGGAGGCTCTCCTTGAGGAGACAAAGCTAAGGGGTGTAAAGCCTGGCTCAAAAGCCTATGTGATGCTTGATGCCTACAAGGGTGTGGTTTTTGAGGGTGTGGTGGAAGAGATAAGCCCAGCTTCTGCTGCCACCTTTGCCCTTGTACCAAGGGATGTGTCCGCAGGAGAGTTTACCAAGGTAGTCCAGCGAATACCAGTGAAGATAAGGATAACAAAGGGAGACAAAAGCCTTCTTAGAGTTGGCATGGGTGGAAAGGTGGAGATAAAAAGAGAATGAAAGAGGAAAGACCCTTTCACGAAACCCTTACACCCGTAGAGAGGGGCATCCTAACCTTTTCTCTGATGATAGGCGTCTTTATGGCGATTCTGGATACCACCATCGTGGACATAGTGGTGCCTAAGATGATGGCACCTCTTAGCACAGACCTATATGGTGTCCAGTGGGTAATAACCGCCTACATGACCGCTTCCGCAAGTGCCATACTATTGGTGGAGTGGCTTGAGGGTCTTGTGGGTCTAAAGAGGGTCTTTATGCTTGGGCTTTTTCTTTTTACCACCGCCTCCTTTTTCTGTGGTCAAGCTCAATCCCTTGAATGGATGATAGCGTCAAGGGCAGTTCAAGGCTTTGGGGAAGCCCTCATTGTGGTGAGTGCGGAAGCCCTTCTTTTCTCTGCTTATGCCCCAGAAAAGCGTGGTCTTGCCATGGGTATATACGGGCTTGGTGTGAGCTTTGCTCCCGCCCTTGGTCCCACACTGGGTGGCTGGATAACAGAGCACATAGACTGGAGATGGGTCTTTTATATAAACCTACCCATAGGCATCTTTAACTTCACCCTTACTTTCTTTTTCCTAAAAGACCACAAGCCTGCTCATAAGCTAAAGCTCAACTTCCTCTCTTACCTTCTTATCTCCCTTGCCACCGTGAGCTTTCTCATAGTCCTCTCAAGGGGTCAAAAGGAGGGTTGGTTTGCCAGCGACTTTATACTTTACCTTTCTTTGATTTCCCTTTTCTCCTTTCTCCTTTTCCTGCTTTCTGAAATGCTCTCTAAAAACAAGCTCATAGACCCGCCTATCTTCAAGATTAAGGAGTTTGTGGTAGCCTTTTGGGTTTATTGCTTTGTGCTTGGCTTTTCCATGTATCAGGTCTTTTACCTTATACCTCTCTACTTTGAAAAGCTAAAGGGCTATACCACTTTTCAGACAGGTCTTGTCATACTGCCTATGGCTCTCACCATAGGCTTTCTCTCTCCAGTTGCTGGCATACTTTCTGACAAGAAATCTCCAAGGCTTGCCCTATATATCGCAACCGCCATGTATCTTTCTGTTGCCTTTTTGCTACTACCAAGGCTCAATTACTTCACCTCAAAGGAAACTGCCATTCTCTACCTTATAGCCATGGGCGCGGGTATGGGTTTTTTCTTTGCACCAGTTACCCAGATGGCTCTAAAGAAGTTAGGGGACAAGACCACTCTTGGGGTAAGCCTTATGCACTATGTGAGGTTTGTGGGAGGCTCTTTTGGAACAGCCCTTGCCACCAATGACCTTCAAAGGTTTGCGACAGAAAACTTCCAAAGAAGCACAGAGATACAAAATACTTATTGGTTAAGCCTAAAAATACAGGAGGTTACTGAATGGCTCTCTCAATTTGCTTACCAGTCAGAGGAAAGGGCAAAGGCTATGATATACCAACTTCAAAACCTTTATGCCCTTTCTGATGCCTTTGGCTCTACACTTTTCTTTGCAGCCCTTTGGGCTCTTTTTGGCAGTCTGCCAGTCTTTTACCTTCTTTGGAAGGATGCCAAGGTTCCCTTAAACACCTTTTATAGCATCCACTAAGCTATCCATCTCCTCTTTTGTCCTCTTTTCAGTAATAGCAAAGAGTATGGTCTTGTGATATCCAAAGCCTTCTAAGGGCACGCCTGCAAGGAAACCTGCTTTCAAAGCCTTCTGATAGAGCTCCTTTGCCCTTTCATGTCTTAGTGGAAATTCCCACAGGTGCTTTCCGCTGTAGACTTCCTCAAAGCCTATTTCAAGAAGCCTTCTTTTGAGATATAAAGCCTTTGATAGGCTCTGCTTGGCTACCTCCCTCATACCCTCCTTTCCAAGCAAGACCATATAGAGCAGGTTTGCTAAGGCTATGAGGTTTTGGTTGGTGCATATGTTGGAGGTTGCCCTCTCTCTTCTTATGTGCTGTTCCCTTGTCTGTAGCACGAGGGTAAAGGCTCTTTTGCCCTCTATGTCTTCTGCCATGCCCACAAGCCTTCCGGGCATTCTCCTGAGATGCTCCGTCCTTACCGCAAAAAAGCCTGCATAGGGTCCTCCAAAGTTCATAGGCACGCCCATCTGCTGACCCTCTCCCACCACAATGTCCACACCAAACTCACCAGGAGGCTTAAGAATTGCCAAAGCTATAGGGTCTGCAACTACTACGATGGGGACTTCATACTTCTTAGACAGACCCACTATTTCTCCAAGAGGTTCTACAAAACCCATGAAGTTGGGATACTGCACCGCCAAGGCATGTGTTTCTCCATCCTTAAGTAAACCCTCAAGCCTCTCAAGGTCCGTATAGCCTTCATGAGTAAGCGAACATATTTCAATCTCATCCATGTAGCCCCTTAGGTATGTGTTTGCCACCCTTCTGTAGAGGGGGTTTACTCCTTCGCTCAACACCACCCTTTTGCCTTTGCCTCTTATAGCCCTTGCCATCAAGACCGCCTCCGCAAGGGCTGAAGCCCCATCATACATGCTTGCGTTGGCAACCTCCATGCCTGTAAGCTCACAGATAAGAGTTTGATATTCAAAGAGAGCCTGCAGTGTTCCCTGAGAGACCTCTGGCTGGTAGGGAGTATAGGCGGTAAGGAACTCACCTCTGCTGAGAATTTGCCATATTACCGACGGAATTATCCTATCGTAAGCCCCAAAGCCTGCAAAGGAAATAAGAGGTATGTTTTTCTCACTTAGGTCTTTGAAGTATCTCCTTAGCTCCTCCTCGCTCCTTGGCTTTGGAAGCTCTGGCTTTGAAAGGAGCGAGGAGTCTATGTGTGAAAAGAGGTCTTCAAGGCTTTCAAGACCAAGCTCTTTTAGAACTCTTTGTGTCTCTTCCTTTGAGTGGGGAATATACATCTACCTTTCCTTTTCTTCGTAACCCAGTTCCTCCTCAGGCAAGGCTTCGATGGATTCTTCAAACCTCTCCTCTTCCTCCTCAGGTAGACTGAGCTTTATAGTCTCTCCCTTTTCATCCTTTACTATCTCCACAAGAAGCTGTGCGTAATCTTCTGCAGGCATAAGGTCTTCCACTTCCATAGGGTCAGATAACTCTATGACAGCAAGCCAACCATCTTCGTAAGGTGATTCGTTCATAAGATGTGGCTCATCGCTTAAGGTTTCGTTTACCTCCACCACAGTTCCAGAAAGGGGTGAGTATATGGGTGATACGCTCTTTACCGATTCCACGTTGGCTATGGTATCACCGCTTTCATAGGTCTCTCCCACCTGAGGAAGGTCCACATAGACCACATCTCCAAGCTCCTTTTGAGCATAGTCTGTTATACCTATCCATGCCTTGTTTCCCTTTACAAGAGCCCATTCGTGGTCTTTTGTGTAATACCTGTCTGTTTTTACCACATACTTACCTACAAGTATCTCATCCATCGCTTTCCTCCTTAAAGAGTTTCATATTGTATACCATACTCCTGCCTAACCTTTTCCATTACCGCGGTTAGCTCTTTTTCCTCTCCCAACAAGCCTTCCAAAGTCCTTATAAGGTAATCAAGGTCTATTAGCCTCAAAAGGGCAATACCCTTCCATTTACCCTCCTCTGAATATAGGGCGTTTTGCCGTCTTTTACTGATGAATTCTTTAAGTTTATCCAGACTTATTACCTGAGAAGGGTCAAGAACAAGCACGTCGTTGCCCCTTAGTTTCCTAAGTCCTTTATAAAGCCCATAGAGAAAGGTCCCCCTATCGTTTCTTATAAAAACAAGGTCTGGAAACTTGTCTATAAAATCTTTCATTTCTGTGGTTATTACCGCATAAAGGCTGTCTGGTCCTATGAGTTTCTTTAGGATATTTACCTTGTCTACAACCCTTTGCAGAAGGTCTCTTTCCTGAAGCAGTTTTGAATAAAAGACTATAAGAACCTTCATCCTGTTATAATATTATAAGCCTTTGCGGAGGTTAATATGCCAAAAATAAGAGTAGCAATAGCGGGCGTAGGAAACTGTGCCAGTAGCCTTGTCCAAGGTATCCATTACTATGCAAGACACAAAGAGGATGTAAGCGGTTTAATGTTTGAGGATGTGGGCGGTTATAAGCCCTGGGATATTGAGGTGGTTGCCGCATGGGATATTGATGCCAGAAAGGTGGGGAAGGACATCTCTGAAGCCATATTTTCACAGCCCAATTGCACTACAGTCTTTGAGCCAAACGTGCCAAGGACAGGCGTTATAGTTAGAAAGGGCAAAGTTTTGGACGGATACGCAAGTCATATGGCAAACTACCCTCCAGAAAGGAGCTTTGTGCTTTCTGAAGAAAAGGAGGACGAGCTTGAGGATGTGGTAAGGATTTTGAAAGAAACAAATGCGGATGTGCTTATAAACTATGTTCCAGTTGGCTCTGAAGAGGCGGCAAGGTTCTACGCAAGGGCATGCCTTGAGGCGGGAGTGTCCTTTGTAAACGGTATGCCTACCTTTATAGTCTCTGACCCAGAATGGGCGGAGAAGTTTGAAAAGGCAGGCATTCCTGTTGTAGGGGATGACATAAAGTCTCAGGTGGGTGCAACCATAGTCCACAGGACTTTGGTTCAACTCTTCCTTGACAGAGGGGTAAAGATTGACAGGACATACCAGCTAAACTTTGGTGGAAATACAGACTTTCTTAATATGCTTGAGAGGGAAAGGCTAAAGACAAAAAAGGTCTCAAAAACTCAGGCGGTATCCTCTCTTATCCCCTACGAGATGGACCCCTACAGCATCCACATAGGACCTTCTGACTGGGTCCCCTGGCTAAAGGACAGAAAAATAGCCTATATACGCATTGAAGGAAGGCTTTTTGGCGATGTGCCCATGTATGTGGAACTAAAGCTGGACGTAGAAGATTCTCCAAACAGTGCAGGTTCTATGATAGATGCCATAAGGTGCTGTAAACTTGCCAGAGACAGGGGCATAGGTGGACCCTTATACTCCATAAGTGCCTACACCATGAAGCATCCTCCGGTGCAGTATCCTGACTGGCAGGCAAGGAAAATGGTGGAAGAGTTTATAAGTGGAAAGAGGGAAAGGTAGGCTCTGGTTTCACACCGCAAGCGTAGGAGAGTTTAACACCGCAAAGCCACTCCTCAAGAGGCTTTATAAAGACCATCACATAACCCTTACCTACTTCTCTCCACGGGCGAAAAGGTATTTACAAAGCCAAGAGGGCAAGGGCTACTTTCATGAACTCTATAGGCTACCACTGGACCTTCCACCCTTTGTGAAAAGTTTTGAAAAAAGGATAAAACCCAGTGCTATTCTAATTATGGAAAGGGAACTCTGGCCCTTTCTCCTTCTATCAACCAAAGCTCCAAAGGTTTGGCTAAACGCCTATACAAAGGGAGGTCTGTTAGAAAGGCTATTGTCCAAAAGGTTTTCTCTAATATTAGCGAGGGAAGAGAAGGATGCAGAGAAGTTTAGGTCTTACGGAATATCTGAGGTGTTTGCCTGTGGCAATCTTAAATTTGTCTTTGAAGAACCACCACCTGTAGAGATAAAGTTGGAAACTTCAAAACTCCTCGTGGCAGGTAGCACCCACCCGGGGGAAGAGGAGGTCATAAAAAGGGTATACGAAAGGCTTTTAAAGGAACTCAAAGAGGTCAAGCTCCTAATAGCACCAAGACATATAAGCAGGGCTACAGAAGTCTTAAGGCTTTTTCAAAACTTGGGGGCAAGTTTAAGAAGTAAGGAAGAAGAAGGATGGAATGTGCTTGTGCTTGATACTCTTGGCGAGCTTTTTTCACTGTATAGATACGCAAAGGTTAGCTTTGTGGGTGGAACGCTTGTCCCTGTAGGAGGGCATAACCTCCTTGAACCTGCCTATTTTGGAAAGCCCGTGCTTTACGGACCGTATACGCACAAGGTAGGAGAGCTTAGAGCTTTTTTGGAAAAGATTGGGCTCGGCTTTTGTGTTAGAGACGAAAAGGAGTTATACAAGACCGTATTAAGACTGTTTACAGAAGAAGATACTGAAAAACACACCACACTAAAGGAACACGGGGAGAAAGTCCTCGAATGCTATCTGTTTCATCTAAACGCCTTTCTGGAAAAAGTTTTGTAAAATATTTCCGTTAGACATGAAAGATTTGAAAGTTAACCTTCTGCTCTTAATACTTATACTTTCCTTCTCTGTAGCGGTAGTATTGCTAAGACCCATAAACCTCGGTCTTGACCTCAAGGGTGGCATATCTATGGTTATCCAGCCCGATATGAACTACAGCCTTGAGCAAGAGTATGAAAGGATTTCAAAAGACATGGAACAAAAGTTCAGGGAGGAGGGGATAAGGGTCCTTGATGTAGTTGCGAGTAAGGAAGGCATAAAGATAGAACTTCTTGATGAGGGGCATTATACAAAACTTGTTTCCTTAATTGAGAAGGAGTTTCCAAGGTTTACGGTGGCAGGAAGACAAAAGGGTGAGGTGCTTATAAGGTTCAAAGACACAGAACTGGAACAACTCAAAAATGGTGTGCTAAATCAGACCATAGAGGTGCTTCGCAAAAGAATTGACGAACTTGGTGTAGTCCAGCCTGTTATAACGCGCATAGGTGCGGACAGAATACTGGTGGAGCTTCCCGGTGTATTAGATATTCAAAGGGCAAAGTCTATAGTGGGAAAGACTGCACTTTTAGAGCTAAAGCTGGTGGTGGAGGCTGGACCGAGAGAGGCTCTCCAAGAAAAGCTCACAAAGGACTATGAGCTTTTACCAGACCAAACGGGCAATGAGTGGTTTCTTTTGGAAAAACTTCCTGTGGTAACTGGGGCAGACCTAAAGACCGCCTACACCACCACCGACGAGTTTGGCATGCCAGCGGTGGGCTTTGAGCTAACGGGCAAAGGTGCAGAGGTTTTTGCGCGGGCTACAGAGCAAAACATCGGCAGAAGGCTTGCCATAGTGCTTGACAAAAGGGTAATATCCGCACCGGTCATAAGAAGTAGGATAAGCGACAGGGGTCAGATAAGCGGAAACTTCACACCAGAAGAGGCAAAAGAGCTCGCAATAGTGCTAAGAGCTGGTGCTCTTCCCACAAAGGTTCAGTTCTTGCAAGAGGTCGTGGTTGGTCCGTCCTTGGGAAGGGATGCCATAGAACAGGGAATAAAGGCTGGTGTAGCGGGCTTTTTACTCCTTGTGGCGATTTTGATAGGCAGATACAAAACTGCGGGCATTACCGCCACCTTTTCCATAATCCTTAACGCTCTGATGCTCTGGGCTGGTCTCGTGCTTCTTGGTGGCACGCTTACCCTACCGGGCATCGCAGGCATAATACTCAACATGGGCATAGCGGTAGATTCAAACGTGCTCATATTTGAGAGGGTAAAGGAAGAGCTAAGGTTGGGCAACAGCGTCAGAAAATCCATTGAACTGGGCTACAGGAGAACTCTGAGTGCGGTATGGGACACGCATATAACCCTTCTTGTTGCAGCTCTAATACTCTTCCAGTTTGGAAGCGGTCCTGTAAAGGGCTTTGCCACCACCCTTACTATAGGGACGATAGCCTCTTTCATTTCCAATGTATACTTTGCCAAGGTTTTGCTTGAACTATTAAGCAAACTGAAATTTTTCAAGGTATAGGCCTCTAAAGATAGAGGCTAAAGCTCCCTTTTACATCTTCTGAAAGCTCAGATATGGATGGGTTGTTCAATTTTTCCCTGGTATCCCTTTTTGAACCCTGTCTGTGGTCTGAGCTATAGAGGTTGCTACCGTTGAACCTGAGCAGTTCAAGGTCTAAACCAAGGTTTTGAAGGGATTGAACAAGTCTTTGAACATCCAAGGCTGTGGGCTGTCTGTAAAAATCCTCCTTCAGGTTTATAAACAGCTTGAGCCTATCGCCGAAAAGCGTAAACTTTACACTACCCTCTTCAAGATGAAGGTTTACATGCTTTGGCTCGTGAAAGTATGTGGGCTGAGGTCTTTCAATCCTTTCTACCTGCTGTGCCTTATCAATCTGCGGTTTTACACTCCTGCTGTGCCCGTCTGTCAGTATTAGGTCAGGGGATTCTCTATCCGCCATGTGTTTTTTCTCGCCTTCTTTTTCTTCATCAGCATAAACTAACACCTTGACCTGTGGAGGATCCTTTTGAGGAAATTCATCAAGGAGAATCTGAGCCTTTGTGAAACTTATTTTGTCTTGTCTTTGAGGTTCTTCAAATCCGCCAGGTGTTAGAATGGGTTTGCTCTGTTCCTCTTTTGCCTTTTGCTCTCTGTAGTTTATCTCAGGAAAATTCTTAAAGGTTTCTCTTCCAAGCTGGAGGTCTTCCTTGACCTTAGGGCTATCACTGAAATCAGAGGACTCATAAAACCCCTCAAAAGGCACAGAGGTTTCTGGAGCAGGATAGGGGAGGAGTCTTGCCATCTCTGATCTGTTTACCCTATCAACAAACTCGGGTTGAACCTGTGGTATAAACTGTTTGAAAGCGTCAACGTTCTTCTCCTGAACTTTGTGGATGACTTTGGGTTCTATAGTAGGCTTTTCCATATAGACAAACATCTCAGACACTTCTTCAGATTGCTCAATTCTTCGTAGATGCTCTGCTTCGCTCTTTTTTGCTTGAATATCTACATTAGTTAAACTTTGTAATCCTTCTGATTCAATAATGAAAGGAACGGTCCATGATGTGTCTGATTTCCATATAAGCTGATTTCCCAAAATCCGCACTGTTTGTTTATCTGCAACATTGGTTTTGCTTTGACCCTTCGGTATCTCCAATAGACTTTCATTAGGTTGTTTTTCTATAGTTTCCTCTGGATATATGACACCCATAGGAATAGGTATAAAAAACACTTCTTCTGTAATACCCAAGTCTTGTTTCACCTTTTCCTTGTTTGGTATCACCTCTTCAAGAGCCTCAAGGAGGGCATCCTCAAAAGAGGGGGTAGTGTATTGAAAAAAAGCCTTATAAGTTAGTTCTACACTCTGCGGGGCTACTTCCAGTATCTTCTCCTCCATTTTCCCCTCCGCCGATGCGATTTAATTATAAGCATTATTTTGAGTTTGACAAGTCTATTTATATATTTTATTTTAAGTATGGAGGTAAAGGCTTTTTACTGGAAGGGTGATGCTCTTGAACTGTTGGACCAGAGAGAGCTTCCTGAAAAGGAAGTATGGCTTAGGCTGAAAGATTACAGGGAGGTTGCTCAAGCTATAAGGGACATGGCTGTAAGGGGAGCACCCGCTATTGGATGCGTAGCCGCTTACGGCTTTGTCCTTGGCGTTAGGTCCGGAGAAGACCCTGAAAAGGTCTATGAAACCCTCAAAAATACAAGACCAACCGCATACAACCTTTTCTGGGCTCTTGATAGAATGAAAAAGGTTTTTGAAGAAGGAAAGGATATAGAGGCAGAAGCAAGAGCCATAGAAGAAGAAGATTACCAAGCCAATAAAAGAATGGGAGAAATAGGTCAGTCTCTCATTCCACACGGAGCGAGAGTGCTAACCCACTGCAACACGGGTGCTCTGGCAACCGCTGGCTGGGGCACAGCCCTTGGTGTTATTAGGTCAGCCCACTACGCAGGAAAGAATATCTTTGTATGGGTTGACGAGACAAGACCATATCTTCAGGGCTCAAGGCTGACCGCATGGGAGCTTCTTAGGGAGAATATACCCCATAGCATTATCACAGACTCAACTGCAGGCTTTCTTATGAAAAGGGGCATGGTGGACTGTGTCATAGTGGGTGCGGACAGGATAACTAAGGATTATTATGTGGCAAACAAGATAGGAACATACGCCCTCTCAGTGCTTGCAAAAGCTCATGGAATACCCTTTTATGTGGTAGCACCCAAGTCCACCTTTGACCGGGGTTATACTACTGAAGATAGCATAGTCATAGAGGAGAGGAGCGAGAGGGAGGTGAAGTTTATAAAGGGTATTCCCGTAGCTCCTGAGAATTCGCCTGCCCTTCACCTCGCCTTTGACATAACTCCACCAGAGAACATAACCGCCATAATAACTGAGGAAGGTATAATAAAACTATGACAGTGACAGACATACTCAAAGAACTGGAGAGGGAAAGGTATTGTGAAGTGGTTACATCGTGGAAGGAAATACCCATAAGAGTGAAGCTCCCAGTTAGGTGGGTATCACATCAGGAAAGGTTTGTGAGCTTTGATTTTAAGGACTGTAAGTTTAGGCAGGTTTTTTCAGACACTGTTCCAGTTTACATAAAGGTCAGAGAGCTGTTTCTTATATGCAAGGTTTTTAGCAATATCAGAGATGAGCTGGTTCTTGAAGTTGATGCGCCAGTGCCAGCCCCACCGGTGGTGCTTAGAGAGTTCATAAGAGTTGAGCCTACAGAAAATGAACCTGTTTACGCATCCTTCTGCGTTGAAGATAACTGTGTGGTAAGAGTAAAGGTCGCTGACATAAGCGAGTCTGGGGTTGGTGTCTTGCTCAGCAAAGAGGATACAAAAAGGTTGATAGATATTCTATCGCATATAGCGACGGACGTATCTAAAATACATACTCCTTTTGAGATTGAGATAGAGCTTCCTAAGGAAGGAAGGGTAAGGGCAAAGGGAGAGCTAAAAAACATAATAAGCAGAGAAGGAGATTTGTATGTGAGGCTCGGCTTTAAGATTAACCTTAAAGAAGACCAGACCAAGAGGATAAGGCAATACATAATACGAAGGCAGAGGGAGATACTGGAACACTTAAAATCAATATGATGCCGGTTTTCAGCCTCTCTTTAAGATATTTGCTTTCCAGCAGAGGGTCAACATTGCTTGTTTCTCTAATAGCCTTCTTTGGGGTTGTTTTGAGTGTAAGTGCCCTTCTCCTTACTATGGGTGTTTTTGCTGGCTTTCAGTATGCTCTAAGAGAAAAAATACTCTCCGCATCACCACACATAATAGTCAGTCTCCTAAGCCACGAAGAGGGTAAGGAGCACGCTACCATCATAAGCAAGGTGGCTGGGGTAAAAAGGGTCTATCCTCTCATACTTTACAACGGTCTCATATCCAAAGGAGGGAGGTTAACTAGCGTTAGCGTAAAAGCCCTTGAGCCAAAGGAGGCTTATCAAATATACGGGCTAAGCCTAAAAGATGGTATTCTCGTAGGCAGGGGTCTTGCGGACATACTCGGGCTCAATGTAGGGGATGAGGTGATGTTGGTCTCTCCCATGGGAACACGCACCCCCTTTGGTATAATCCCGAGAGCCAGAACCTTCAAAGTGGGAGGCATATTCCAAAAGGGAGTGTTTGACCAAGACTACGCCACAGTAGTTATGGACAAAAGGGTTGCCATAGACTTCTTCGGGAATAGCTACCAGCTCCTTGGGTATGAGGTATACCTTAGAGATCCCTACAAAGCCCAGCAGGTAAAGGAAGAAATAGAAAGAAAACTCGGAGACATAGCCATTGTGCGTTCATGGATAGACCTTAACAAGCCTCTTTTTAATGCCCTACAGCTTGAGAAGGTAGGTATATTCTTTGTCCTTATGCTCATGATAGTCATAGCATCTTTTAATATAACAAGCCTCCTTTTTATGAAGGTTAAGGAAAAGGTAAAAGACATAGCGGTTTTAAGAACATTTGGTCTAAAGAGAAAACAGGTGGTCTTTGTATTTCTTCTTCAGGGTCTTATGCTGGGTGTCTCTGGAGCTTTTGTAGGCTTCTTAATCTCACTTATGGGAGGCTACCTTATAAACGAATACAGACTTATTAGAGTGCCAGCGGATGTGTATCTCATGGAACATGTACCCGTTCATTTTGAGCTTACTGACCTTATCTTCACCCTTTTGGGTGCGGTGCTTCTTTCTCTTTTGGCAAGCCTTCTCCCCGCCTACAGAGCTGGAAGGGAAAGTATAGTAAAGGTCTTGAGGAATGAATAGCATAATACAGATAAAAAACCTTTGGAAGGTTTATCCGAACAAAGTGGAAGCCCTTAGGAATGTGAGTCTTGAGGTATTTGAAGGGGAGGTAATTGGTCTTATGGGACCCTCTGGCTCAGGCAAAAGCACCCTCCTTCATATAACCGCTGGGCTTGAAAAACCCACAGATGGAGAGGTCTACATTATGGACCATAGCATACACCTTATGGATGAAGACCAGCTTGCCTCCTTCAGACAGAAGCACTTAGGTTTTGTCTTCCAGTTTTACTACCTTTTGGAGGACTTTAACGTGTTAGAGAACCTAACCCTTGTAGGGCAGTTGGCTGGCGTTGAAAGACCACAGGAGAAAGCATTGCAAATACTTGAATATCTAAGGCTCTCTCACAGGCTAAAGCACAGACCAAGCCAACTCTCAGGGGGTGAACAGCAAAGGGTTGCGATTGGAAGGGCTCTAATGCTTGACCCAAAGATTCTGCTTGCGGACGAGCCTACGGGCAACCTTGACCTTGCGGAGGGCAAAAGGATCTTTGACCTTTTCCTCAAACTGAGAGAAGAGAGGGGGCTTACGCTTCTTGTGGCAACCCACAACGAGGAACTAAAGCCTTATTTTGATAGAATCTATAGGCTAAAAGATGGAGAACTTGTATAATATTAGTCATGTATTACCTGCTTCTTACAGTCTTTATCGTAATTGCCCTTTTGCTCATCGTGGTGGTGCTTATGCAAAGAAGCAGAGGGGATGTGGGCACTGCTTTTGGTGGAATGGGACAGGGCGTTTTTGGACCTGGTGGCGTGGATACGATCCTTACGAAGATAACTTACTGGCTTGGCTTTTCACTGATGGCGATAGCCATCCTTCTTGCCCTCACCCATCCTTCAAAGAAGAGTTCACTTATAAGAGATGAGGGTGCGAGACCTCCTATCCAGACCCAGCAGGGCACCCCTCAGGGACAGACAGCTCCTCTTGGCACACCTTCTGAAGGTAAGCCATAAGGAGCTTTACTTTATGCAAGACCTTGAAGTTCCTCCACAGGTAGAAGAGGGGTTCTTTAAAAACCTCAGAAGGCTTGAGGAAGGATATCCCATTCAGTATATTTTGGGAGAGTGGGACTTCTATGGAAGGACTTTTTTTGTGAAAGAGGGTGTCCTTATCCCAAGACCGGAGACGGAAATCC
Source organism: Hydrogenobacter sp. T-8 (assembly GCF_011006175.1). Classification (NCBI taxonomy): domain Bacteria; kingdom Pseudomonadati; phylum Aquificota; class Aquificia; order Aquificales; family Aquificaceae; genus Pampinifervens; species Pampinifervens florentissimum. The sequence goes on from NZ_CP048795.1 coordinate 508,828, forward strand.
TTGTGGAAGAAGTCCTCAAAAGACTTCCCAAAAGTAAGCCAATGCTTGGTCTTGAGTTGGGTGTGGGAACGGGGTGCATAAGTATAAGCCTGTTATGCGAGCGGTCTATGCTCCATATGATTGGGGGAGATATAAACTTGAATGCACTAAGGCTTTCAAAGAGAAATGCCCTTAGACATGGGGTTTCAGATAGACTTCTCCTTTTTGCAGGAGACCTTTTCAAACCACTAAAACCCTATCCCTTTGACCTGATAGTCTCAAACCCACCTTATATCCCAAAAGGCTATTGGGAGAGACTTCCAAAGGGAGTAAGACTTGAGGGCTATACTTCCCTCATAGGTGGAGAAAAGGGTTGGGAATTCTATGAAAGAATATCAGAGGCTGTCAGAGACTATCTTAAACCTGAGGGGCTTATAGCTCTTGAGATAGGTCATGACCAGGGAGAGGCGGTCAGAAGACTCTTCGAAGAAAAGGGGTTTATGGTGGATATATTAAAAGATTACTCAGGACAGGAAAGGGTAATGTTAGGATGGAAATCTTAGGTTTCCTTCTTGGTGTCTTTTTCTTTGTCCTGCTTGAAGCATTTTTTGCAGGGTCTGAAATAGCCCTTGTGAGTGTGGATAAGGGAAGGGTTATGAACCTATACAGAAGGACAAAGCAGGAATTTCTGAGGGATTTTTATGAAAACCCAGAAGAATACGTAACTCTCACCATGCTCGGCTACACGTTTAGCATAGTCTTTGCCTCCACTTTCTACACATTGGCGGTTATAAAACTATCTGACTATCTGACCTTTATAAGGGGCTTTGAAGTAATTTTTTCCGCAAGTCTTGTGGTCTTTACACTGCTCCTTGGGGAACTGCTTCCTAAAAGCCTGTTTCAAAAACATGCGGAGAGACTAATCCTGCCATCCCTTTGGGTTCTGAGTAAGTTAAAAACCTTCACGAAGCCCCTTCTAACCCTAGCGAGAGCGGTAAGCAGGCTTATCACCAAGACACTCAAGGAAAAATATCAGGAAAGACTACATAGGGAAGACCTTATAAGGCTCTTGGAAGGGACCGCAGTCAGGGAAGAGAGCCTGCGCATAGCCCTTCGTAGCATAACCATGAGGGACCTCTTTGCCACAGAAGAGATAAGACCCATAAAGGAGGTGGTCATGGTGGAGGAAAACGCTGGCACTGAGCAGGTTATGGAGCTGATGAAAGAAAGCCAATATAGGAGACTTCCCGTTTACAGAAGAAGGGTTGACCAAATAGTGGGTTATGTGGACCTTTTTGACCTAGTGCAAAGCAGGCATGCAAGGCTCATAAGGGAGCTTATAAGACCCGTCCATTACTTTTCAGAGTTTACAACCCTTGACAAAGTCTTTGAGTTCTTCAAAAGGAGTAAAGAGCAGATGGGTGTGGTGGTAGACGAGAGAGGGAACCTTCTGGGCATAATCACATGGGATGACCTTCAGAGCTACCTTATAGGGGGTCTCTCCGAAGGCAAAGTTGAAGAAGAGGAGGACATAGTGGAGATAGAGAAGGACATATGGATAGCGGACGGTAGTGTAGAAAAGGAAAGGGTGGAGAGACTTCTAAACGTAAAACTTCCAGAGGGTCCCTACACAACCCTCGGCGGTTTTCTATCCTTCAATCTAAGGGGGATTCCTGAGAAGGGGCAGGTGGTAGAATACGAGGGATACCGCTTTAAGGTGCTCCAACGGGACGAGCGAAGGATAATAAAGGTAAGGATAGAAGGACATGTATCAGAATAGACCCCTAAGGGAGCTTCCAGAGGACCTAAAGCCGAGGGAGAAGATGCTTAGGATAGGGGCGGAGAGCCTCACAGAGGAAGAACTGCTTGCCATTATCCTTGGCTCTGGCACCAAAGATATGGATGTTTTGAGCCTCTCAAGGGAGATAGTAAGCCTGGGCTGGCAAAGGCTCGGCAAAATGTCTCCGGAGGAGGTTGCAAGGAGCTTTAAGGGTATAGGGGAGGCAAAGGCTTGCCAGATAAAGGCAATAATAGAGCTTGCCAAGAGGATAAACGACCCCTATGAGGGCATTTTCATAAACAACCCAGAGGACGCATACAGGTTTTTGAAAAACATGGTGGACGAAAGGAGGGAGCATCTTATTGCCCTATACCTTGCACCCACCAACAAGCCCATAGCCCACGAGATAATAGCCATAGGGAGGATGAATGTCCTGCACGCAGAGCCAAAGGATGTGCTCTACCATGCCATACACACCGCATGCCACTCCATACTCATAGCCCATAACCACCCAAAGGGTGAGCTAAAACCCTCAAGAGAAGATGTGGAGTTCACCCAGAGGCTAAGAGAGGCTTGTCAGCTCATGGGCTTTGAACTTCTTGACCACCTTATAATAAACAAAAAGGGCTACATCTCTCTTAGAAGGGAGGGTTATATGTGATAGGGTTTTTACAAAGGCTTGGACTATCTTCAGAAAGATGTCTCCACTGTGGCAAGCCCTTTATAGGCAAGTCTCAGGGGCTTGTGTGCCATGTGTGCCTTGGTTCCATAAGTTCCTACCATCCCATGGATTACTCAGAGAGGATTGAATACGTGTTTTCCTACAGGGTCTTTGGTTTGTATGAGGGCCCTCTCAGAGAGGTCATCCATAGTGTAAAGTTTAGAAACTCCAAATCCCTTGCCCTCTCTTTGGGGCATATCATAAGAGGTCATCTATGGGAATACATACAGGAGCTTGAGCCAGACCTTATAACCTTCCCTCCGTTGAACCTCAGAAGGCTATGGAGTAGGGGTTTTAACCATATGGAGTATATACTCAAGGGGGCGGGCGTGCCATACATGGAGGTATTCAAAAGAATAGACTTCAGTCCTCCGCTCGCCAGGCTTGAGGCAGAAGAAAGGGAAAAGGCGGTCTTGGGCTATAGGCTAAGGGAGGAGTTTGTGGACTTCCTTGAGGGTAAGAGGGTTCTTGTGGTGGATGACCTTCTTACCACTGGCTCCACCATAAGAAGGCTTGCATACCTGCTCATGTCCGCAGGAGCGGACGAAGTGCACGCTTACTTTGTGGCAAAGGCTTAGAAGAAGTTTTGTATGTTTTTTATAAATTCTTCAAGAACTCCTGTATAGATATCTTTTATCCTCTCAAACACTTTCCTGCTCTCTTTCTTCGCTGTATATAATATGAGATATAAGGTTTCTGTCTTCAAGCATGTCTAAAAATAGTTCCTCTTCTCCGAAAAAGCCTACTCTAAAAGCTGTTTTAATAGTTAAGTTAATGACTATTTGTCTAAATCTATTTGCGAGGTTAGAAGTCCAGCTTTCAAGGACTGATACCACTTGCCATAGGCATGTTTGTTTGTATCTCTCAGATAGTTTGCTTTGGATGTGCTTTATATCTGCGTATCTGTCAAACTTGGCTTCTGCAAAAAAGACAGACTATTGGTATTTTGCTATTATATGTGCGGTTTTTCTGTATTCTTTGAGGAGTGTAAGGAGTTTATTTTGTTTTCCCTTGTTAGCATATTGAGGATATTCTCCTACAGCTATTGGTTTATTTGTAGGCATTGAGCATTACGCTCCCTTTGAAAAGTCTCCATACCTCCCTATAGCTTATGCCTAACTTCTATATTTGTCAAGAGATTTCTATTGTTTCAGTGATTAGTTTCCAATACCCTCTGCGTGAACTTCTCAAATGCCCTCTTTATACCCCTTACCGCCTGCCTTATCCTATGTTCGTTTTCCACAAGAGCGAACCTCACATAGCCCTCGCCGTATTCACCAAAGCCTATGCCAGGAGATACCGCTACCTTAGCTTCTCTCAAAAGGAATAGGGAAAAGTCCAAGGAATTCATGCCCACCCAAGAGGGTATCCTTGCCCAGAGAAACATGCTCCCCTTTGGCTTATCCACCTGCCATCCTATGCGGTTTAACCCTTCTACCAACACATCCCTTCTTTTCCTGTAGACCTCCCTGTTTTTCTCCACTATTTCATAGGGGCTGTCAAGGGCTATTATGGAGGCAACTTGAATGGGGGTAAAAACACCATAGTCAAGGTAGCTCTTAAGGTGTGCAAGGTTCTTTATGAGCACCTCGTTTCCCACAAGGAAGGCAACCCGCCAGCCTGCCATAGAAAAGCCCTTTGACATGGAATAGAGCTCAACCGCCACCTCTTTTGCACCTTCTACCTGAAGTATGCTGGGAGGTTCGTATCCGTCAAAGCCAAGGTCTGCATAGGCAAAGTCATGAATAAGCCAAACTTCTTCTCTTTTTGCCAACCCTACCACCTCTCTGAAAAAGTCAAGGCTTACGCAGAGGGTAGTGGGGTTGTGGGGAAAGCTAAGCACTATAGCCCTTGGTTTTCTAAAAGAGCCTCTAAGTGTGTCGTGAATTCTTCTTAAAAAGCTCTCTTCAAAATCCTCTCCCTCGTCAGGTATTATGGGAACAGATATGGCATCACCGCCTGCTATTATGGGTGCGTAGTAGTGTATGGGGTAGGTGGGGTTAGAAACGAGCACCGTATCGCCAGGCTCAAGCATGGCAAGCATAAGATGTGAGTAGCCCTCCTTTGCCCCTATGGTGAGTATGGCTTCCTTCTCTGGGTCAAGCTCCACGCCATACCTCCTACGATAAAAGTCGCATATGGCTTTTCTGAGTCTTGGAATACCCTTTGAGGCGGAATAGCCATGCACGTTGTCTCTTCTTGCTACCTCACAGAGCTTTTCCACTATGTGTGGAGCGGGTGGAAGGTCTGGGTTTCCCATACCAAGGTCCACAATGTCCTCTCCCTCGCGCCTTAGCTTATACTTTAGCTCGTTGACCATGGCAAAGACATACTTGGGAAGTCTGCTTACCCTTGGAAACATCCAGCTTTCACTCATGTTCTCCTTCCTCTTCAAGCTCTTTGCAATTTATACACATGGTGGTTACTGGTCTTGCCTTTAGCCTTTCAAAGGGTATAAGAGCTCCACAGCTCTCGCATATGCCGTAAGTGCCTTGCTCCATCTTCATAAGTGCATAGTCTATCTTACGCAGGAGCTTTAGCTCTCTGGTCTTTATCCTCTGTAGGCTTATATACCTTCCAGTCTCTATATTTGCCCTGTCTATTTCGTCACCACCCTCAAAGGAAACGTTTGAGGGGTCTCTTATTTGCTCTTCCGCATACTTTATTATCCTCTCCCTCATCCTTAGGAGGTCTTCCCTTAGCTCCGCTATCTGTTCTGGAGTTAGGTGATGCATAATCTTATAATTATAGACCATGGAGGCTTTCAAAAAAGATTTAGCTACGCATTTTCAACTTCTCAAAGTTGAAGGTGGCAGGTTTGCGGAAGAGGAAAACATAAGCGTAGGTAAGGATGGCAGAAGACTACTTTTCATAAAAGCCTTTTACGGCAGAAGACCCTACTGGAAAGAGTGGGTGGAGCTTTTCCATATAGAGCCAGAGTTCTTCGGCTCTCCTCTTGAGGATGAACTATACCGCATACTTGCAAAATACTTCAGAAGGGTCTTTGTGGAATACTACGAAGACACTCAAACCTTAAGGGAGTTAAAGGCAGGCAAAGAGCCACAAGAGACAAGGCTCGGCTCAAAACTAAGAGCCTTAGGCTACAGGTCCTTTAGAGATTGGTATTACCCGGAGGGTTGGATGGAAGGGGGCTATAAGTTGCAGGCGGAAAGGTGATTTGTGATATAATAAGTAATTCCTGAAAGCCCTTAAAGGAGAAGAGAGGATGAAAACCTACCATGTTAGAAAAGAGGATGTGGTAAGGAGCTGGTGGGTTGTGGACGCTCAGGGCAAGGTCCTGGGCAGGCTTGCCTCCCAGATAGCAAGGGTTTTGATGGGCAAGCACAAGCCCTACTACCAGCCTGACGTGGACTGTGGAGATTTTGTGATAGTGCTTAACGCAGACAAGTTGGTAGTCACCGGCAAAAGGCTTGAGCAGAAAAAATACTACTTCCACAGCAACTACCCTGGCGGTCTCAAGGAGAGAAGCCTCGCTTGGATGTTGGAAAACAAGCCCGAAGAAGTGATAAGGCTTGCAGTCAAGAGGATGCTTCCTAAAAACAGGCTGGGACACAGGATGCTGAAAAGGCTCAAAATATACACTGGCTCTGAACATCCACATGTGGCACAACAGCCTAAGGTTTTGGAGGTTGAAGCATGAGCCTAAAGCTGAAGGACTTCAAAATAGGTTTTGACAACGCCTACTATGGCACTGGTAGAAGAAAGGAGAGCGTGGCAAGGGTTTGGCTCATAAGGGGCACAGACAAACAGATAGTAAAGGTCAAGGAAAGCGGAAAGGAATATCCTCTAAAGGACTATCTTCAGAGGGAAACCCTCTATCACAAGGTTTTACACCCCATAAGGCTCACTGGTCTTGAAGGAAGGTTTGGCATATACGCCACCGTGAGCGGTGGGGGTATAAGCGGTCAAGCGGACGCCATAATGTATGGAATTGCAAAGGCTCTCCTCAAATACAACCCAGACCTAAGACCTACCCTCAAGAGGGCAGGACTTCTCAGAAGGGATGCCAGGGAAAAGGAGAGGAAGAAATACGGTCTTATGAAGGCAAGAAAAGCCTACAGATGGAGCAAGAGATAAGGGTATGCGTTTATGGCGCGACAGGGTATACTGGAGTTGAGCTCTTAAGAATACTTTTGGAGCATCCATATGTTAAGATAGTTTCCTTAACCTCTCAATCTTACGCAGGGAAAAGGCTCTCTGAGGTCTTTCCTTCCTTTCTTCCTACTCCCTTGGGTTCTATAGCCCTAACCAATGAACCTGAAGAAGACTTTGACATAGCCTTTCTTTGCCTTCCTCATGAAACTTCCCTTGAGCTTGTGCCAGAGCTTCTCAAAAGGGGCAAAAGGGTTATAGACCTCTCTGGTGCATACAGGATTTGGGATAAGGGCAAGTATCCTAAGTATTATGGCTTTGAGCATACTCATCCGGAGCTTTTGGATAAGGCTGTCTATGGACTGCCAGAGGTCTTCAGGGAGCATATTAAAAAAGCCCAGCTTGTGGCAAACCCCGGCTGTTATCCCACCGCCACCCTGCTTGCTCTGTATCCGCTCATAAGAGAAGGTATTGAAATAGACTTTATTATCGTTGACGCCCTCTCTGGGGTTTCTGGTGCTGGTAGGAAAACAAATCAGAAGTTTCACTACCCAGAGATGGAAGGAGACGCCTTTGCCTATTCTGTGGAAAAGCACAGACATACTCCTGAGATGGAGTATGTTATTCAGAAGGTGTATGGTAAGGATATTAAGCTGAGGTTTACACCACAGGTGATACCTGCAGTGCGTGGAATGATGGCAAAGGTATATACAAGATGTGAAGAGCTGGACTTTGTTAGCCTTTATAAGGAAACATACGAAGGAGAGCCTTTCGTATTTATTTCTCAAGAGCCTCCACACATTAAACACGTGGTAGGCACTAACTATTGCCTTTTATACCTACACTACCACAGAGAAACCTCCATACTTGAAGTTATAAGCGTTATAGATAACTTGGGCAAAGGTGCATCTTCTCAAGCGGTGCAGAACTTTAACCTTATGATGGGATTTGAGGAAACTTTAGCACTAAAGGGGCTTGCGGACTTTCCCTAAGCGGATAGCTCTTCTTTTATTATCTCAAGCAGGGCAAGAAGTACCCGCTTGACGCTCTCTTTGTCAACGGCAGAGACAGGCAATACTGGTATACCTTCATCCTCACTTATATCAAGGACAGAGGCCACATCTTCTGGTGGCCACGCATTCGGTAGGTCCTGTTTGTTAGCACCTACCACCATGGGAACTGGAAAGCGCGATTGGAAGAAGTTTATTATCCTTCTCGCCTCATGGAAGGTGGAAGGGTCTGTGCTGTCTACAAGTATTATTATCCCAAGAGCACCCTCACCCAGTATCTCCCACATGAAGTCAAACCTTGACTGACCCGGCGTGCCAAAAAGATACAGCTCGTGCTCATCGTCTATGCGAATCTTTCCAAAGTCCATAGCAACGGTGGTGTATTCTTTCACGTTCTTTTCACCAACCGCCTGTGTTTTTCGTTCTGTTTTGACGGTTTTTATTTCACTAACTGTATTTATAAACTGCGTCTTGCCCGCCGCAAAGGGTCCAGCAATTACTATCTTTATTTTCTTTATAGTCCTCATCACAGCTCCCGTATCCTCTCTATTATCTTCATGAGAAGGTCTAGGGCTATGGAAGGCTTTTGCTTTCTCTCTTTCTTCTTCCTTTTTATAACTCCGAGGGCAAGAAATCCATAAAGAGCCCTGTCTACTGTAAGGTTTTCAAGTCCAGAGTCTTTCCTTATGTCGTATACCGTCCTTTCACCATTCACGAGAGAAAAAACCTTCCTTTCCTCTGGAGTGAGCTCTACCCTCTTCAGTCTTTCTTCAGAACCTTCTACGGGTTCAAATAGGATCAGCTCATCGGATATCTTTCTTTCAACTTCCTCTGGAGTGAGGGTCCGAGAAGCCATCATTATTATGTTCTCCACGGGATAGACTACTGAATAGTTGGAGTTGTATCTAACAAAACCGGGTGTGAAAGAGAATACACCCTCTTTCATGTCAAGCCTCTCAATCAGAAATCTCTGCACTGTTCTAAAAAGGTTTTCCTTTGATATACGGAGCTTTTCTATTAGAAGGTCAAAGTCCCTCTCTGCGTAAACTCTGAAAACCCTGTCAACTGGACGCGCAAAGATTATTTCCCCATCCTTCACATAGTAGGCTACTGTTATGTCCTTCCATTCTACGAGAAGTATTCCGCTCTTTCGGTCTTTGGCTATTATCTGGAGGATGTCCACAAAGTTAAAAGTTTTAAGGTCTCCCGTTAAAGCCATAACCCTTTATAACATCCCTTTGAGTTTATCCTGAGATTTCCTTATCTCCATGAGCAGGAGACCCAGCTTGGCGTTGTTGTCCGCAAGAACCACCATAACCGCGTCCTTTCCCACTCCCGTCAGGATAACATATCCATCGTGTCCTTTAATGGTTATCTGTTCCAGATTACCCTTTGCCAGCTCTTCGGAGACCCTTTCACCCAAGGAGAGTATTGCGGCACTCATCGCCGCTATTCGGTCCTCCTCCATGCCCGGTTTGAGGACCGATGCTATGGGCAATCCATCTGCGGACACCAGGGATGCACCCTCTAAACCTGTGTTTCTTATCAGTTCCTGTAAAACCTGAGTATATCTATCCATATTTCCCTCCTCCTTAAGAATTATACTAAAATTTCCATAGAAATATATCGTAAACAACACCCATAGTTATAGAAAAGATGACCCAAAAAATCACATAGGCAACCACTAAACCCTTTGGCAGAAACTTAAGAGTTGCAATTATTGTAGGCATGCATGTGCCCGTGCCACCAAGCATGAAGGTAAGGGACGCTCCCGAGCTAAAGCCTATATCTCTTAGAGCCTTGGCTATGGGAACTTCTTCACCAGAACACACGTATATGGGTATAGATGTAAAGGAGACCAAAAGATAGGAGAGAAAACTTCCTGCTATGGGTCTTATGAGCTCCGGTGGTATGAGGGTCTTTATGAGAGAGGCTATGACTATACCAAGAAGAAGGTATTTACCTATTCCAAGGAGGTTGTCCTTGAAGTGTGTGCCAAAGGACCTCCATCCGCTTTGGCTTGCACCCCCAAAGGAAAGAGGTAGACTACTGGGCTTTTTGAAAAAGAGGTCCGCTGTATAGGCAAAAAGCAAGGCAAAGCCTAAGGTGCCAAACAGTCTAAGGGCAGTCATGGGAAGACCGAAATATCCATAGGTAAGTATTAATGTTACTGGAGATACCACCGGAGCCACGATGAGAAAGGAGAGGACGGGTGCATAGCTCCTTGACATGCTACTTATGAGGTTTGCCACAGGAAGCATGGAGCAAGAGCAAAGAGGCAAAAGCCCACCCAGAAACCCCGTGTATATGGGTGCAATTCTCTTATTCTTTAGGAAGACCCTAAGCCAGCTGAGTTTTGTAAAGCCTTGCAGGAGAGAGGTAATAAGGACCGCAATTAAAAAGAAAGGAAGTATATCCAGAGTGTAGTCATACAGAGAAAGGAAAAACTTCTCCAAAAGCCTCATAATGAAAATATCTTAGCCAAAAAGGAAATACAGTATGACTGCGTTCATAATACCTGCGACCACATCGTCCGCCACTACACCATGACCCTTTGGCAGTCTTTCAAAGAGTTTTATAGGAAAAGGCTTTACTATGTCCAACATCCTAAAGGTTATAAAGGCAACCGCTATGGTCTTTAGGGTAGGTTCAATAAGGAGGAAGGAGAAAAAGTAGCCTAATACCTCGTCTATCACCACCTCCTCTGGGTCTTTATCTCTTGTTAGCTCTACCATGTAGTTGGCAGACCAGACCGCAACCGCATACAGCAAAAGCCCAAACAGTAAGGTAAGCCACCACTTGTAAACAAGCAGATAAACAAGAGGGACACCAAGAAGAGTTCCTACAGTGCCCGGTGCATACCTAAACCTTCCAATGTAAAAGCCCGTGGCGATTAACTCCTGCCACATTATAGGTCTATCCTCGCAAACCTTCTTCTTCCTTCTTCAAACACATCCCCTCCGTATATATCGTTGGCAACTATTACAGGAAAGTCTTCCACGTATAGTCTTCTTATGGCTTCTGTGCCAAGATCTTCGTAAGCGACCACCTCTGAGGACTTTATACACTTAGAGAGCAAGACCGCCACACCACCCACCGCTGCAAAGTATACCGCCTTATACTTTTTCAAAAGCTCCCTTACCTGAGGAGACCTATACCCCTTGCCTATCATACCCTTTAGACCCAGCTTTAGAAGGTCTTCCACATACTTATCCATCCTTATAGAGGTAGTAGGACCAGCAGAGCCTATAACTTGCCCAGGCTTTGGTGGTGTGGGACCCACATAGTATATGACCTGCCCCTTTACATCTATGGGTAAAGGCTCTCCTCTTTGAAGGGCTTCCACCATCCTTTTGTGCGCTGCGTCCCTTGCGGTATATATGTAGCCTGTAATGAGAACTTTGTCTCCTGCTCTTAGGTCTTGGATGACTTCGTCAGTTAGTGGTGTTTGAATTCTCTTTTCCATAAAGAAATTATAACAGCTTTAGGCTCTGTATCTGCTTAAAACAAGTGCGGAAGGCACACCCCAAAGGAAGGAAGACAAAAGCAAAAAGCTATGAAAGACAAAGCCCATTTTGAGCCACTCCCTTAGGCTCTCACCCAAGAGTTTAAGAGGAATTCCAAAGGCAAACTCGTAAGTGCCAAAACCCATAAAGCTATGAAGGGGAAGCACAGAGCTAAGCTCACCACCAAGAAAGGCAAGGAAGCCCTTGTATATGTCCATGCTATCTATAGGCAGTAAAACAATCAAGGCTAAGAACTTGAGGCTATGAGACAGAGAGGAAAGTAGAAAAAGTAAAAAGGACAAGCTAAAGCTGAGCTCCCTTTTGATAAAATCCTTTAACTCACCTAACCTGCCTCTATAAGGCAGGAGCACATACCCTAACCTTAAACTCAAAGAGAAAATCAAAACAAGCACAGAAACCAAAAGTGCATAAAGATTAACCACAGAAAAGCTAAGAAAAAGCAGAAAAAAGAGGGTAAGAAGGTCATATAATCGCCCCATAAAGAAAGACCAAAGGGAAGCACTCAAGTTAACTCCAAGCCTTTTTGCATAATAAAACCAACTAAGTTCTCCAGTCCTTGCGGGTAGAAGGTTGTTAAAGAGTATGTTAGCGGAGTTTATGAGAAAAACCTGATATAGGCTTAGGTTTCTCAAAAGCAGTTTCCATCTTATAGACCTTACCAACTGGCTAAGGCTGTATAGAAAAAAGGCAAAAAGCAGGTTTTTAAGCTCAATGCTCTTTAGGCTCGAAAGAAAATCACCAAAGGGGACAAAGTAAAAAAGGAAAGCAAGGAAAAGAAGGGTAAGGGTAAAGGGAAGGAGTTTTTTCAATCCTTTTCTGGCACGTCGTGTATAACTATCCTTTTGCCTGCAAACCTTGAGAGTATCTCTATGGCAACTTCAACGCCAGAGCCAGCACAAGAGGTAAAGTGAGAGGAAAGCCCAGCAAGAGTTCCAGTTACAAAGAGGTTTTTGTCTACTTCAAAGTCCTTGTGCTTTATCATAACCCTACCGGGCTTTGGGGATTTAGGGTTTTCCACCACCTCTACCTGCAGACCTTCTATGTTAAAAGAATGAAAGCCACCTGCCAAAACCACATAGTCTGCGGTAAAGCTCTTACCAGAGGTAGTCCGAAGTTCAAATCCCTCTTCCTTTTTCTGTATGCTCTTTACCTCTTCCTGCAAAAAGTCCACACCACCCCACTGATCTATCTGCTCCCTTATCTTTTGCAAAAGCTCTGTGCCAAGCATAGTATCCAAGCCCGGCACGTTTCTGAGAAAGGCTTTTCTCAGATCAGAGCCATCTATGTCAAAAACTATATACCTTCTGCCTTCTGCCCATTGCCAACCTCTACCCCTTGCGGATACTAAGGTCAAAGCACAAGAAAGACCACTTGCTCCACCACCTACAATAGCCACATCGTACCTCACAAAACATTATTATACAACAAAAACGTCCACGCCTCCTCTACATAACCTGGAGATTTCGCTTATTTGCTTACCAACACCTCTGTCTTTTCTTCCTTTTTCTCAAAGTCAGAAGGCTTTACATTTTTAAGGGCTTCCTTTATTTTCTTCCTCTCCTGTGCTATTGCCTTCATCTTCTCAAGCTCTTCTTTGCTAAAACAACACATGATAGCACCTCCTTTGGCTTGATGCTTTTATTCTACGCATCTATGATAGAAGGGTTATGTTTTGAATCATAAAAGCCTTAAAAAGAGGCTTTCCGCCAGTGTAGGATGTGGCAAGCAGAGCCTTGAGAGCATGTCAAGGTTTAGCTCTGAAAAGAGGCTTGTTGTTAGAAGAGATATTATCTCGCCTGCGTCTCTTGATAGGAGTTCACCTCCAAGGAGAAAGCCCTTTTTGTCAAAATAGAGAAAAGCCATACCTTCTTCTGTGTGGTATATACTTCCTACCGCAAAGGCTCTAAGGCTTACGCTCCTTTCTGAAAACTCTACCTTTTTCTCCTCAAGCTCTTTTCTTGTGAGACCCACCTTTGCGTAAGACAGAGGTTGAGTGTATAGCACGTAGGGTATCTTATAGGGTGGTGTGAAAAAGCCCTTACCTTTTATAAGTTTTTGTGCCACCGAAAAAGACTGAAGCCTGCTTGCGTGTGCAAGCTCCACTATACCGTTTATGTCCCCCACCGCATAGTGGTCTCTTAGAGAGGTCTCGTAGCTCCTGTCTACCAATATGTGCCCCTTCTCGTCTCGTGCAAGGTCAAGTCTTATACACTGTGAGTTAGGCACTCTCTTTTTTAGCCAATAAACAGCCTCTGGTGGTGTGTCAGGCATGGGTTTAAAAAGCACGCCCAAATCCTTTAGGCTCTTCAAAAGCCTTGTCTTTATGGATGGGTGCATAAACTCAAGGCTTTTTTCCTCAAAGTAAGCCTCAATGGACACGCCCATAAGGGCATATATGCATGCAAACTCAAGAAGTATTGGGTCATCGCCTGCAAGTTTTAGGCTGTCTGGAAGCTCTTCCAGTTCCAAAAGGTCATTACCGTTGGGTTCTTGAGGATAGGACTTTCCTGTGTTAAGGATTATGTATCTTCCACTTATCCTTCTGCCTTCAACCTCCACCACATGTGGCTCTACAAGCTCTCCGTATCCGTAGATAAAGTCCACACCCTTTAGTAGTTTTTCTATCTGGTCTCTTAGTGTTTTTGTTAGCTTTTGTTTTTTCTCCTTTAGGTTTTTCAAGTTTAGGCTAATGTCTTTCACAGATATCAAAGGTGAGTTTTTCAACTCAAAGAGCTTTCTTGCCTCAAAAAGGTAAAGCTTTGTGGGTATGCACCCTTCATGAAGACAGACGCCACCAAGATGAGCTTGTTCCCTTTCCACTATTGCGGTCTTTAAGCCCGCTTTCCATAGTAGCTCCGCACCCACATAGGCAAGCCCACCTCCCAAAATTATCACATCATAGTCATACATATCAAGCTCCCTTCTTTAACATCTTTATGTAATTTTTGTCTAAAACCTTCTCCTTTAGGTGCTTTACAAACAAAGCTCCATGAAAGCCGTTTATAACCCTATGGTCAAAGGTAAAGGTCATATGGGTTTTGCCGTCGCCTTCTTGCATGCCTACCGCTATTATGCAAACCTGTCCGTAGGGTATTACCGCATCAAAAGCCCTAATTCCAAACATGCCAAGGTTAGATATGGTTAAAGTTGCACCTCTTATATCTTCAAGGCTTAGCCTGCCCTCTTCTGCCCTTTTCCTTAGCTCTCTTACCTCCTGTGCTATCTCCCTTAGGCTCTTCCTGTTTACCTCCTTTATCACAGGATTGTATAGCTCATCTCCCACTGCTATGGCAAGTCCCACGTTGGAGTTTGGGTAAATCAAATAGTGGTCTTCTCTATATACCGCTCTTAGCCTTTCAAAAAACTGCATGGCATCGCCCACTATCTTTATAAGCCAGTGGGTAAGGGTTATCTCCTTGTCCCAGGGGATAAGGGAAAGGTCAAAGACTTCGTATATGTGATAGTGAGGGACAACAAAACTTTTGGAGAGGTTTGATATAAGGCTTTTTTGAACAGAGGACACTGGGACTCTTCTTGGAATACCCTTCTGTTCCACATAGGCAAGAAGCAGGTCTTCGTCAATCTTTTTGTTAGGAAATTCTTTGAGGAGCTCCTCAAGAGAAAGCTCATATTCCCTTAAGAGCTCCAGTGCCTTTGGTGTAAAGTATCTCTCTTTTTCAAACTCCTCTATATCCTTTGCATGGGTCGGGGAGGGTAGCCTACCCTCTTGTTGTAGCTCCTTTAGGTCTATACCCTTTTCCTTTGCCAAAAGTCTTGCATAGGGAGAGGCAAAGCCAGGTGGCAGTTCAATCTTCTTCTCTGTCTCCTTGGGTGGTGGAGGGGGTTTCCTCTCTTCCACCTTTGGTTTTTCTTCCAATTTTGGCTTTTCTTCCTCCTTTGGCTTTTCTATCCTTTCTCCTAACTCCATTATGGCTATGGGCTTTCCCACCTCCACCTCTTGACCTTCTGAAAGGAGTATCCTTTTTATAGTGCCTCTTTTGAAGCTCTGTAGTTCCATAACCGCCTTCTCCGCCTCTATCTCCGCTATGACCTCACCCTTTTCCACATAGTCTCCTTCCTTTTTAAGCCAACGGACTATCTTTCCCCTTTCCATCGTGTCTGAAAACTGGGGCATCAAAACCTCATAGTCCATGGCTTTTGCTCCAGCTAAGTATACGCTCATATATCTTCTCGGGTGTGGGTATAGCCATTAGCTCAAGTTTTCTGTTGTAAGGTATGGGAACTTCCTCTCCAGCTATCCTAAGAGGTGGTGCATCAAGGTAGTAAAATAGCTCCTCGCACACCCTCGCTGACAGCTCCGCACCAAGACCAAGAGTTTTTGGCGCTTCGTAAACTACCACAAGCCTGTGGGTTTTTCTAACAGACTCATATATGGTCTCAAAGTCTATGGGTCTGAGGGAGATAAGGTCTATAACTTCGCAGGAAATCCCGTCTCTTTCCTCCAACCACTCACAAGCCTTCAAGGTGTCATGAACCATTTTAAGATAGGAGACTACCGTTATGTCTTTTCCTTCCTTTAGAATTCTTGCCTTAAAGGGGTCAAAGTTTTTCACATACTCAAAGGGAAAGTCCATACCATACAGGAGCACATGCTCCAGAAAGACCACAGGGTCATCCATCCTTATGGCATGCAAAAGTCCGTGATAAGCACTTATGGAGTCCGAAGCACAAAAGACATAAAGCCCTGGCACGCTGGCAAAGAAGTGCTCCAGGCTTTGAGAGTGCTGTGAGGCGAGCTGTTTTGCCACACCCTGTGGCATACGCACCACAAGAGGGAGAAAGAGCTTTCCACCGCTCATGTATCTTAGCTTTGCCATCTGGTTTACAAACTGGTCCATAGCCAGCATGGCAAAGTTTACGGTCATTATCTCCGCCACTGGTCTGAGTCCCATAAGAGCCATACCTATGGCAGTGCCCACTATGGAGTTTTCCGCTATGGGTGTATCTATTACCCTCTTTGGTCCATACTTCACATAAAGACCATCGGTCACCTTGTAGTTGCCCCCGTAAAAGCCCACATCCTCCCCAAGGACTACTACCCTTGGGTCATGTTCCATAGCATAGTCGAGGGCTAAGTTTAAAGCATCACGGTATAACATCAGAGCATACCCCACAGTATAGGTCTGTGTATAGCTCCTCTTCAGAGGGTTCTGGAGAGCTCAGGGCAAACTCCACAGCTCCTTCAACCACTGCCTCCACCTTTTGGTCTATGAGCCTTACCTGTTCCTCTGTGAGCCAACCTTCTTTATAGGCTTTTTTAAGCAAAAGGTCTATGGGGTCTCTTTTGCGAAACATCTCCAACTCTCTCGGAGACCTGTAGTCTCCCTTGTCCGCCATGGAGTGCCCTTCAAAACGATAGGTATGTGCCTCAATAAAGTAAGGCTTTCCGTATTCTTCTATGTACTGCTTGGCTCTAACTACTGCTTCGTAGACCGCAAAGACATCCATACCGTCCACAACCTCCGCTGGCATGTAGTCCCTTGCCTTGAGATAAATGTCCTTCAGTGCAGAAGACCTGCTCACATGCGTGCCTATGGCGTAGTAGTTGTTTTCGCACAGAAATAGCACTGGCACTTCCCAAAGGTTCGCCATGTTTATGGCTTCAAAGAAGGTGCCGTTGTTGGTTGCACCATCACCAAAGATGCAAAGAACTCCAGCTTTTTCACCCATGAGCTTTCTGGCATAGGCTGCGCCTACCGCATGAGGAAGGTGTGCTGCCACTATGGCGTTGCCACCGTAAAAGTCCATTTTTGGCTCATAAAGATGCATAGAACCTCCCTTTCCCTTTGAAACGCCCGTAGCCTTTCCAAAAAGCTCCGCCATAATGAGCTTTGGGTCTATGCCTCTTGCCAAAGCCAGCACATGCTCCCTATAGGGACAGAAGAGGTCTCCCTTTCCAAAGCCTACCACAGCACCCACATGCACCGCCTCTTCACCTATGGCAAGGTGTAAAAAGCCAGATATATTTCCCTTTAAGTATTCTTCCTTGCACCTTATCTCAAATTCCCTCCCTAACTTCATAAGGTAGTAAAACTTTTCTGCCAGCGTCTGGCTCATGGCTAAAATTATAAGGGATGAGTTCTGAAGATTTACTTCTTAAAGAGCTAAAGGAAGAGCTTCTTAGGGTTCTTTCAAAGCACCTTGAGTATCCCTTAGTATGGACAAATATCCCTTTTGTGGACATTTATCCACGCCTCGGGTTTAGGGACTGATTGAAAGTATGGATTTCTTTCAATCAATCCCAGTACCTTACTCCAGAGGCACTTAAACCGCTCACTAAACAAGTTTTTTATGAAAACCTCCACTTGCTTAGTGAGGGCTTGCTCCATACGGTGTAAATGCAAGCTCCACTTAGCACGGCTAAGTAGATTTCTGCTTGCATTCACATCCGCATGGAGCTTTCTATTGCATAGCTTACACTCAAACTCACTCCTTGTCTTCCTGTTGTCTTTGTCTACATACCCACAATTACTGCATGCTTGTGAACTATAGGCAGGAGCAACATACACCACCTCTATGCCATATTCCTCTCTCACTTCCTCTAACTTCTTCTTTATCTCCCCAAGCCCAAACCTTATAAGCACCCTCTTTATAGCCTTTGGAAAATTGTTAATTACCCTCTTCAAAAATCCTCTTAAGTCCTCAAGCACAAGCCTTCGTGGTCTGTATAACTCTATAACCCTGTTTATTACCCTCCTTACCTCATTCTTCACATACTCACTTAGCCTGTGTTGAAGTCTTAAATACCTTCTGCTCTCTGTTGGCTTTTTTCCTCTCCTTTGCATCTCCCTTTGAATTCTGTCTATCTTATCCGCATATTCCCTGACCTTGCTGTAAAACTTCCTGCCAAAGAGGTCTCCTCTGTCTGAAACAAGAAAACACTCCATGCCAAAGTCAAGAGCTACCTCTCCACTGAAAGCTATCTCCTTTCTCTCTATCTCCTTCACAAGCCTTAGTTTGCCATCCTCCGCTATCTGAACCATGCTTGTTAGCTTTCCACCTCTTTCCTCAAAATACTCATGAAGTTTCACAGGCAGATATATAGGCTTTCTCTTTTCATGAGTTGACAGTCTTATCCAGAGGTCAAAGGCTTTTGCTTTCTTTGGTCTTTCCAGCAAGGCACACTTGCTGTCTAAAAGCATAGAGATACCTTTAAAACTTGGCTTTTTCCAGCTTTTGAGAATATGCTTGAATATCTTCTTAGCAAGCAGTCTTTCTTCCTTGACTATCTCATACTCATGCTTGTTTTTGTCTTTATCTATCCACAGGGCTTTCTCACTTTTTGGAATAAGCCATTCCTCTCTGGAGTTGAGATAAAGGAGAACTCTTTTTGTCTTTTCAGGAAGAGTAGAGCTAAGGACTATCTCTTTGAACCTTTTTTGGACATTGGCAATAAAACTTTCCAGTGTAGGGACTACCACATGGTATTGTATAGTGGACTTGAACCTTTCTGAAAGTGGGCAGTTTAAGTGTTTTATGTTGGCTTTTCTGGAGAAAGAGCCAGTTTTGAAGAAAAGAAACCACTGGAAGTTTGCCACAAGCTGTGCGGTTTTTCTGTATAGCTTTAGGACATGAGCTATAAGGGTTCTTTTTCTTTTTGTGGTAGGGCATGAGACTTCAATAGCCCTATACATAGGGATATTATAGCTTTTGTCTGTGAGTTCGTATGTGAAACAATTCAAGAAACAAATTACCATTATTAGGTATAAATGTCAATATTTTCAGAGACTATTCGCCAAGACCTTGTGGACTTTAACAAAACCTCAGAAGAGTTCAAAAGAGAAGCCCTAAAACACATAGAGGTCATTTATGAGCCAGAGAAGGATATTCATTGAAAAGCTCGCAAAGGCTATAGAAAGGTTGGAAGAGGTGCTAAAGCTGGAAAAAACGCAGTGGTTAGAGATTCCGCCATACAGAGGTTTGAATTTACCTTTGACCTTGCGTGGAAAAGCCTTAAGTTATACCTTGAAGAGGTGGAAAGGCTTGAATGCAGGTCTCCAAAGGGATGCCTAAGGCTTGCCTTTTCTGTTGGTCTAATAGATAACGACTCCTATTGGCTTCAGATATGCGACTATAGAAACCTTACCTCCCAAACCTACGATGAAGAGTTAGCGGATAAAATATACGAAGAACTACCAAAGGTGTTAGAATACTTTAAAAGGCTTTACGGACTGATATCATGATAGAGCAGTTATCAAAGAGCCTAAATGCAGAGGTTTTGCAAACCCATACAAGCTGGGTTTTGCTTTTAGAGAAGGTGGTTTACAAGATAAAAAAGCCAGTAAACTTTGGCTTTCTGGACTATTCAACTTTAGAGAAAAGGCTTGAAAACTGCAAAAAGGAGCTGGAGCTAAACAGAAGGTTATGCGGGTGGGTATACATGGATGTGGTTCCCATAAGTTATGTAGATGGTGAATATCGTATAGAAGACCCCTCAAACCCAGTGGAGTATGCGGTGAAGATGAGAAGGATACCAGAGGAAAGGCTTCTAAAAAACATGCTTTCAAAGGTTTCTCAAGAGGACATGAAAGAACTTGCAAGACACATAGCAAACTTCCATGCAAAGGCAGAGAGGCGGGATGAGTTTGGAAGGCTTGAGGTAATGAAGTTCAACACCGACGAAAACTTTTTGCAAACCGAAAAATACATAGGCATAACCATAGACAAGGAAGACTACGAGTTTATCAGAGAGAAAACAGAAGGCTTTTATAGAAAATACTCAGACCTCTTTGAAAAACGCATAAAAGAGGGACGCATCAGGGACGGACATGGAGATATAAGGCTTGAACATGTGGCTTTTTTAGAGGAAGGTATCTGTGTTTTTGACTGTATTGAGTTTAATGACAGGTTTAGGTGCGGTGATGTGATAAACGATATGTGCTTTCTCTCTATGGAGCTTGAGCTTGTAGGAAGAAGAGACCTATCTCAAGTCTATGAAGAAGAATACAAGAAAATAACGCAGGATGAAGAGTTTGACCTCTTTTTGCCCTTTTTCAAATGCTACAGGGCTTATGTGAGAGGAAAGGTAAACAGCTTTTTGCTTGACGACCCTCATTATGAGAAAAAGGAAGAAGCTAAGGAGTTAGCCAGTAGGCTTTTTAAGCTTAGCAGGTCTTACGCAGAAACTATACCCTAATCAAGCCATCTTAGGGTTATCTCAAAGCCTTCTCTATCCTTTGGCTTTTTCTTTATTTTTGGCTTTTTTGAACCTTTCCCAGGAGTATCCCAGTCGTAGTAGGCAACGATTATCTCGTTCCTCGGGTCGATAACCCTTGCCCTTTCAAAGTAAACTACTGCGTCATCATCCCTACCCATATATAAAAGGGTTAAGCCTATAGTGGCGTTTACTCTTGCCTGCCAACCCCTATCTGGTGAATATCTTAAGGCAAGAAAAAACCTGTCGTATGCCCTGCTGTAGTATCCACACATGCCCTCCGCAACACCAAGCCAGTATAAGGCTTCAAAGTTGTTGGGGTTTTTCTCAAGAGCCTTTTCAAACTCCTTTATAGCCTTCCCACAGTTGCCCTTTCGCAGGTGCTTTTTCCCGTTTTCAAGAGCCTTGTCTGAAGCGACAATTAAACCTGGAGGTCTTGAAGGGGGTGGTGTATCTCCCACCAAAACTGTGGTCTTTTCCGCACAGGCAAAGGCAAAAAGGAAGGTTAGAGTAATTATTTTAAACTTCATGTAGTTTATTATAGCTTCTATCACCTAAATCTTCAACCTTTTTCCAGCCCTTAGAACCTTTAATGTAAAAATCTTCAACCCTTCTGAAGTTTAATTTCCTGAGCTTTTTATACTCCTGAAAGTTTTCAAGAAAGCTCTCAAGATGCTCCTTTGAATCAAAGTAGAGCAAGTCTTTGCCCTCTCTTGCCACAGCATAATCATCTTCGGACTTTACAAAACCACCACACACCGGACACCTTACTCCTTTTGGAGGAGGCGGTGGTGGTTTTATCCTAAACTCCCTCTTTTCCATAAAGGCGTAGAAGGCTATGGCAATAACCAAAGAAAAAACAAAAACATCAACCGCAAAAGAAGCAAATGGAGAGAGGAAATTTCCCAAATAGCCAAATATGGAGATAAGTATACCACCCACAGTTACGCCTGCGGTAAGGAATACATGCTTAATAGCCACACCCTTAAAGACAAAAAGAAGCACCACACCAAAGCTGAACATCTCCAAGAGCCTTGCAACTACTATAAGTATGTGCCCAAGCGTGACCGCATCAAAGCTCATTTTGTTGGGTCTTTCTCGTGCCTTATATAGGGCACGTTTTTTATGTTCTTAAGCCTGTTAATAAAATATTCTCTGTTTTTCTCAGAAAGGATCATCCCCAAAAGCCCAGTTAGGAAACCTCCGAGGACTATAAGCCCAACTATGATACCCGTCAGCTTCTTTTTTTGCTCTTGGGTCATATAATATACCTCCATATTTAAAAAATAAAAAGAGCTCCCCAGATGGGGAGCAAAAGTATAAGGTGCACCACCACTTTAAATATGCGTATGGTATCCCTTGTAGTAAGCATAGGGGTGCCAGTCGTCAGGAACTTCCACTGGATACTTTTTAAAGTTATTAGGTCCTACCGGTGTGGTTGTCATGCTCCACTCAAGGGATGGAGACTTCCATGGGTTTTCCTCTGCCTTTGGACCACCAAGGCTCTTTATCCAGTTAATAAGAGATAGGAGTATAGCCACTGTCATTATGAGAGCACCGACAGTCTGTATTTGCATGAGCTGAACCCATTCTGGAATAGGTGGATAGTCAGGATATCTCCTTGGCATTCCATGAACCATTCCCATATACATTTGGAAGAAGAACATTATATTGGCACCTATGAGCATGAGCCAGAAGCTGAGCTTTCCAAGACCCTCTGAATACATCCTTCCAGTAACCTTTGGATACCAGTAGTATATTCCGCTGAAAGCTCCAAAGGTAAGAGCCATGCCAAGCACATAGTGGAAGTGCCCTACTATAAACAGAGAATCAGATATACCGAGGTCTATGGAGACCATGGCGTTTGGAATACCTGTGAGACCACCTATTAGGAACATGAGAATACCACCAAAAGTAAAGAGCATGGGTGTGTTATACCTTATGGAAGCTTTATGCAACGTAGCAACCCAGTTGAATATCTTTATACCCGTAGGAACACCCACAAAAAGAGTTGTGTAAGAGAAGAGAACCCTTAGCCAGTCTGGCACGCCGGAAACAAACATGTGGTGAACCCATGTCTCAAAGCCTACGAAGGCTATGGCGTATATGGCGAGAGCCATGGATATGTATCCAAAAATTGGCTTTCTTGACATTGTGGAAATAACTTCAGAAAACACCCCAAAGGCAGGAAGTATCATCACATAAACAACTGGGTGGGAGTAGAACCATAGAAGATGCTGGTAAAGTAGTGGGTCTCCACCAAGCATAGGATTGTAGAAGTTTGTGCCAAGATACTTATCGGTAAAGAGAAGTATGACACTACCCATGAGAGATGGCACACCAAAGAGCTGTATAAGACTTGCTGCCATTATGGCATGCACAAAGAGGTTGAGCTTTGTCCAACCTATACCCTTTGCTCTCATGCTCACTATGGTGGTTATCATGTTAACAGAGCCACCTGTAGAAGATATGCCATAAAGAAGAACTATAAGGACATAAAGAGAAGTTGGTCCTGCGTTGTCGTTCATGGAGTAGGGTGCATAACCAGTCCAGAGCATCTTAATCCAGTTGCCCGGTATAAGGGTAAGCAAAACCAAAAGGCTTGCACCAAAGAAGGACCAGTAGCTGAAGGCATTAAGCCTTGGGAAGGCAACGTCTCTTGCACCTATCATAAGAGGGACTAAAAAGTTAGCAAAACCGCCCATCCAGACATTCACAGCCCACCAAAGAAGCATTACAGCTCCATGACCTGTGAGGATATAGTTATACAGGTCTGTGCCTTCTTGTCCAAACAAACCGGGTAGCTGAATGCCCGGAGCGCTTTGCTCAAACCTTATGATAAGACCAAAAAGCCCCGCTACTATGAAGAAGATAAGGGAAGTAATAAAGTAAAGCATACCTATCTTTTTGTGGTCGGTGGTAAAGACCCACTCTTTGAGAGTGGCACCGTACCACGTTCCCGCTGGTGGCACATGTGCTACTGCCATGACATACCTCCTTTAGTTTTTATTGTTGAACCGGCTGAGCCGGCTCATTTGCAGGAGCTGTTTGCTGGGCTTCTTGCCCTCCCAGCCACTTGTTGAATTCATCCTCAGATACAACCTTTAGGACGCTTGCCATCCTTGAGTGCCATGTTCCGCAGTATTCTCTGCAGAAAACCCAGTATTCACCGGGCTTGTTGAACTGGAACCAAAGCTTTGTAATCCTTCCAGGAACACAGTCCTCTGTGACCCTTGCCTCGTGGACAAAAAAGGAGTGTATTACATCCCTTGAGGTGCAATATACCTTAATAGGCTTGCCTGCAGGTATGTATGCTTTTGCGGAATCGTCAATCTTTTCTGGCATCAGGTATATGTTCTTCTCGGGGTCGGCTACTTGATTGAAAAAGGTGTAGACCTTCTTACCGTTTGGATACTCAAACTCCCAACCCCACATGAAGGCGGTAACCTTTATCTCTAATGCACCCTCGGGAGCATTTCTCTGCTTTACAAAGTTAGCAAAAGAGTAGGTTCCTAGAAAGAGGACTATTATGGTAGGTATGACGGTCCAGACTATCTCTATTGCGGTGTTTCCCTCAATGTGAGCACCTTCTTCGTTTTCTTTTGGTCTGTAGCGGTATTTGACCATGAAGTAGATAGAAGGCACAGCGACTATGATGTATATGGCTACCGCCACCCAGAACCATACAGTTACAGAGTTTTCCCAGTAGGCTCTTGGGTAGGCAAGTATGTCCTCTTTTGCCATGGCTGTTCCTACCAACAAAAGCAGGCTCAAGAGGTTTTTCATGTTTTAACCTCCTTTTTCTTTCTTACTATGGCATGGAGCAAGGTGAGGCTTGCAAGCATAGCCCCACCAAAGGCAAAGATTATGGCTGGGTTAAGTCCATACTTTCCCGTGTTTGGGTCATACCTGTAGCACACCATATAGGCAACATCCACTATGGTGTTTTTCGTTATCCTAAAGGTTTCAGCCTCTGCAAGGGCAATACGAAAGTCCCTTTCTTTTGGAGATATGCCATAAAGATACCTAACTATCTTCCCATCTGGAGCTATGAATATCACCACATTAGGATGAACAAAGACCCTATCCTGACGAGAATAGAAAAACCTATAACCCAAGGATTGGGTGAGTTTTTGAATTTGGTCCTCCTTCATTATACCAAAGGTCCATTTTGGATTTTCTACACCAAGCTGAGCCTTGAACCTCTTTATATCTTCAAGAGTGTCTTCCTTATCAAAGGAAAGCACCAGAAGGTTCGCATCTTTTCCAAGTCCCTTGGTAGCTTCAAGGGCGGACTTGACTATGAGAGGGCAGGCGGAATCGCAGGTAAAGTAGGCAAGTATCAGAGCTGTGGGCTTACCCTTTATGAGGTCATAGAGCTTTTGTCTTTTTCCATCTTCCCTTGTAAACTCCACATCCGCAACCTTGTTTCCGAGATACTTCTCTTCTTCTATCTGCATTATAGTTGCATCAAACATACTTGGAGTATTCTTAGGTTGGGGTGTGCCAAAGGTAAAGACCCAAAACAGGAAAAGAAGGACTATAACCCTCATGGCTTAGAACTTACCATAAGAACCTACAATGTAAGCAGTGCCTGCCACGAGTAACCAAGCAAGGTCTACAAAGTGCCAGTAATAGCTCGCCGCTCTTGCAGGCGTCTTCTTGTTAAGAGCCTTTCCACTATTTATTAGAAGTATCAGCTGCATAAAAAGACCCACAAGCACGTGAGAAGCGTGAACTCCTGTGAGCATGTAAAAGCCTGTTCCATACATGTTTGCACTTATGGTAAAGCCCTTGTGCCAAAGATGTAGCCATTCCCAAGCGTGTATTACCAAGAAGGCAGCACCCAGAACCATAGTTGCCAAAAGCCACATTCTGTAGCCTCCAAGGTCTCCATGCTCTATACTATGCTCTGCCTTCCATATGGTGTAGCTGGAGGTCCAGAGGATAAGAGTGAGAAGTGCTACAAGTGCTAGGTTCATACCCCCCTCTGGTATCCATTCCCTAACCCATACATCCGCATGGGTTGCCCTCGCCATCCAAAAGCCTGCAAAGATTGTTCCGAATATAACCACTTCCGCAAAGACAAACCACACAATACCTTGAAAGCCAAGCCCTTCGTCATGACCCTTCGAGAAGTATTCATTAGCCCAGCCTGCGATACCGATCGCCAACAGGGCTAAACCTATACCACCTGACAAAACCGCCAGAAGGGCAAGCTTCCAGGTGAAATAGGCTATGGCAGCAAGGGACAGAAAAAAGGTTGATAAACCTACGGGCAGTGCCCATACGCTGGTTTCGTGGTGCGCCGCATGGGTTCCCTCGTGCGCCATTTTTTCACCTCCTTTGTGAGTTTTACTAATGATATAAATCATTTTTACTCTTTTGTCAAGTGTTATCAATTAATAATATTTCAAGATAGTAAGATTTTAAGATGTAAAAATCTGTTATTAGAAACTTGCATTCACAAAGAATATGCTCTAAAATTTTCAAAAAAAATCCAAAGGAGGTGTATCATGGGAAGAATGATATCTTTTAAGAAAAACGGAGTGGAGGTCTCAGGCTATCTTTCCGAGCCAGAGTTTGGAAAGGGTCCTATGGTTTTTGTGTTTCACGAGTGGTGGGGGCTTGTGGACCACATTAAAGATGTGTGCGACAGGTATGCAAAGGAAGGCTTTTATGCCTTTGGTATTGACCTGTATAAGGGTAAAACTGCCAGCGACCCAGAAAATGCAGGCAAGCTCATGCAAGACCTTTTCCAAAACAGGCTCTCTGAGGCGGAGAATATGGTAAGGGCTTCCATTGAATACTTTAGGGAACAAGACATGGGTTATGTGGCGAGGGTGGGTGAGTTTATGCTTGGCGGAACTGGCTTTTGCTGTGGAGGTACGTGCACATGGTATTTTGGGGCAAAGTTTGCAGAAGACTTTAAGGCCCTTGTGCCATACTACGGTCTTTATTCCATAGTTCCCATAGACTTTTCAAAGATAAAAGCTCCAGTCCTTGCCATACACGCTGGCAAAGATGCCTTTATACCTCTCTCAGAGGTGGTAAAGGCTATAGAAGAGTGTAATAAACACGGAATAGATGCGCAGTTTTTAATCTATTCTGGTGTAGACCATGCCTTCTTCAACAACACAAGACCTGAAGTTTACCACGAAGAATACGCTAATGATGTGTGGGAGAAGACTATAGCCTTTTTCAATAAGCACCTTAAATGACATGGAAGGATAGGCTAATTTTACTTGGGTTTTCTGTATTGGGTGCTTTTGCTTTTGGGGTGCTTGCCCTCTCAAGGGGTGAGCCTGTGGGTGCAGTGTGGCTTCTGATAGCAACGTTCTGCGCTTACATTATAGGCTACAGATATTACTCTTACTTCATAGCTTACAAGGCCTTTCAAATAGATGACAACAACCCCACGCCCGCCCATAGGTTCTACAACGGTCTTGATTATGTGCCTACCAACAAGTGGGTGCTCTTTGGTCATCATTTTGCCTCCATATCGGGTGCAGGTCCTCTTGTGGGTCCTGTGCTGGCAGCACAGATGGGATACATGCCAGGGACTCTTTGGATACTTCTTGGTGCGGTTCTGGCTGGCACAGTTCAAGATATGGTGGTGCTAACCATTTCCATGCGTAAGGGTGGGAAGAGCTTGGGTCAAATTGCAAAGGAAGAGCTGGGAAAGGTGGGTGGGCTTATAACCCTCTTGGTCATATACAGCATCCTTATCATACTTCTTGCGGTTCTTGGTCTTGTGGTTATAAAGGCATTGGCAGAAAGCCCATGGGCAACCTTTTCCGTTTTCATGACCATACCCATTGCCATGCTTATGGGCATTTATATGTGGCATATAAGACCTGGTGCGGTGCTACAGTCCTTTATCTTTGGCGTGGTGGCACTCTTGATAAGTCTCTATGTAGGCAGGCTTGTAGCACAACACGAAACCCTTGCCAAGCTCTTTACACTCTCTGAAGCCCAGCTTGCTATAGCCTTGATGGTCTATGGCTTTTTTGCCTCCGTTTTACCTGTTTGGCTCTTGCTTGCACCAAGAGATTACCTTAGCACCTTTTTAAAGCTGGGAACTATTATCCTTATTGCCATTGCAGTGGCGATAGCAAACCCACAGATAAAGATGCCTGCCTTTACGCAGTATGCCTTTACCGGCTACGGTCCCGTTTGGAAAGGAGACCTCTTTCCCTTTCTCTTTATAACCATTGCATGCGGTGCGGTATCTGGCTTTCATGCACTTATATCTTCTGGAACATCACCTAAGATGCTTGACAAAGAAAGCCATGTAAGACTTGTAGGCTATGGGGGCATGCTGGGCGAGTCCTTTGTGGCTATCATGGCACTCATCGCTGCTGTTTCTATGGAGCCAGGTCTCTACTTTGCCATAAACAGCCCAGCCTCAGAGATAGGCAAAACGGTTCAAGAAGCAGCGCAGAAGATATCCAGCTGGGGCTTTTATATAACACCCGAATACCTTGAAGAGATAGCGAGAAAAATTGAAGAGCCCACCATTCTTTCAAGAACTGGTGGAGCACCAGCCCTTGCTATAGGCATGGCTCTTATATTCACAAAGATAACAGGCGAAGCCCTGCTTGCCTTCTGGTATCACTTTGCCATACTCTTTGAAGCGGTTTTCATCCTCACTACCATAGACACAGGAACAAGAGTGGGCAGGTATATTCTTCAAGACCTGCTTTCTGGAATATCTTCTACCTTTAGGGACTACAGAAACCTCTGGGTAAATGTGCTTACCAGTGGTATAACGGTAGCAGGCTGGGGATACTTTCTCTATGTGGGAGTTATTGACCCTTATGGAGGCATAAAAACCCTCTGGCCCCTCTTTGGCATATCCAACCAGCTTTTGGCAACCACCGCCCTAGTTGTCGCAACCATTTATATGGTAAACAGCGGAAAACTAAAATACGCATGGATAACTGGTCTTCCTGCAATTTTCCTTACGGTAAACACTATAAGTGCTGGTCTTATAAGAGTTTTTCACCCAGATAAGGCAATAGGCTTTCTGGCTCAGGCAGAGTTTTTAAAGAAAGCTATAAGTTTGGGTAAACTACCTGCGACTATTCCAAGTATAGATATAGCTTATAGAGTTATCTTTAACAACTATGTAAACGCCTTTATGGCAATTTTGTATGTCTCCCTCGTGCTATGTGTCATAGCCATAGCCTTGTATAGGGTCTTTGTTGTTGTAAAGAAGCCAAGTTAATCTCCACTTTTTTGAGGAACTTCAAGAAACTTGTATAAAAGTTGTCTTATTTCTCTTATCTCTTCTTCTATCTTGTCAAAGCGTCTGCTAACGTCCGCTTTTAGTTCATCTATTCTTTTACTGGTCTCGTCTATTCTCTTGTTGGTATCATCTATTCTTTTATTAATAAGCCCGGCAACTAAGCCAAGCACTACTGCGTGTGCAGTTATTACGCTTAGGATTATAGTCAAAGCAGTTTGCCATTCCATAAAGGTTAATATATACCCTTAGCTCCTCTTAAGTCAAATTCTAATCTTTGCTTTTTTGAGGAACTTCAAGGAACTTGTATAAAAGCTGTCTTATTTCCCTTATCTCCTCCTCTATCCTATCAAGACGCTTGTTGATATCCACCTTTAAGTCATCCATCCTCTTGTTAGTATCCTCTATTCTTTTGTTAAGAAGCCCAGCTACCAGTCCGAGAACCACTGCGTGTGCGGTTATTACGCTCACGATTATAGTCAATGCGGTCTGCCATTCCATAAGGGTTTAATATAAACTTCTGTGTGTCCTTAGGTCAAGAATCCAGAAGCGATGATTTGCTATTTCGAAAAGTTGAATATAACACTTTTGGCTTGCAAGAGCCATATTTTATGGTTATACTATTCTCCTCGCAGGAGAGGTGGCCGAGAGGCCGAAGGCGGCTCCCTGCTAAGGAGTTGTAGGGTTAACAGCCCTACCGCGGGTTCGAATCCCGCCCTCTCCGTGTTAATATAGAACTTATGAAAAGAGCCATACTCGCCCTTGAAGATGGAAGCTACTTTGTAGGATACTCCTTTGGTGCAGAGGGAGAAGCCGCAGGAGAGGTAGTTTTTAACACCTCCATGACAGGATATCAGGAGATCCTTACAGACCCCTCCTATAAGGGGCAAATTGTAGTTATGACCTACACGCAGATGGGAAACTACGGCGTAAACTATGAAGATGTAGAATCCTCGGGAATTCAGGCAAACGGTTTAGTCATAAGGGAGCTATCACCCCTATATAGCAACTGGAGGGCGGTAAAGGGTTTACATGAATACCTTGCGGAGAGCGGGGTGGTGGGAATATGGGGCATTGACACAAGGGCCCTCGTCAAAAGGATAAGGGAAAGGGGAGCTCTCAGAGGGGTTATATCCACTTTGGAAAGCGAACCTGCAAGACTGGTGGAAAAGGCAAGGAGCTTACCCGACATATCGGAGCTAAACCTTGTTGAAGAGGTGGCAACAAGGGAGGTTTACTACTGGAAAGAGGGAGATTGGGACCTAAAGAGGGGCTACATATACAGAGAAAGCGTCAAACCTCTTATTATGGTGGTGGACTACGGCGTAAAGAGGAACATACTTCGCAGGCTTACCCAGGAAGGTGCAAGGGTTGTGGTGGTTCCACCCTACCATGTGGAGAAAATAATGGAAGAGATAAAGCCGGATGCCCTTTTTCTGTCCAACGGACCTGGAGACCCTCAGAGAGTGGTAGAAGGTATAAGGCTCGTGAGAAAATACATGGAAAAACTTCCTATACTGGGCATATGTCTTGGGCATCAAATAATAGGTCTTGCCTTAGGAGGAAAAACCTACAAGCTCAAGTTTGGACATCACGGTGGAAACCATCCGGTAAAGGACCTAAGAGACGGGCATATAGAGATAACCGCACAAAACCACAACTTTGCGGTAGACCCAGATACTCTAAGGGAGGTGGAAATAACTCATATAAACCTTCTTGACGAAACCCTTGAGGGCTTTAGGCACAAACACCTACCCATCTTCTGTGTCCAGTATCATCCCGAGGCATCGCCAGGACCTCACGACTCTAAGGGCATATTCAAGGAGTTTATAGGTCTTGCCATGAGTCATGCAGAACCTCAGAAGCAGTAGCGCGAAAATATTTCTCATATCTTTTCTTATATTCTTAGGGTTTTCCATAGTAACTGTAAGGATCGCCTACATACAACTGATAGGAAAAGAAGGCTATGTGGACAAGGTGGTGGAAAAGTTTCCAAAGGCATCGGTGGTTAAACTTTCTACACCCAGAGGTTCAATAAAGGACAGAAGGGGAAATGAGCTTGCCATTAGCATACCTACCCTTTCTGTATACTCTTTCCCCCACCTTGTGCAAAACAAGGAGGAGCTTGTTCAACGTATCTCCGCATTGCCTGAAGTGAAGGAGAAAGAACTCATAGAGAGGCTCAATTCAGACAAGAAGTTTGTATGGCTCGTGAGGCATATAGACAAGGTTTATATGCCCTATCTGAGGGGAGTCATTAGGGATACAAACAATGACAGAGCGGTGGGACTGCAGGAAGAGTATAAAAGGCTCTATCCCCACGGCAATCTTGCCAGCAACCTTCTCGGTTTTGTGGGAAAGGATGGAGAGGGGCTTGAGGGTCTTGAATACCTCCTCAACAAGGACCTGAGTGGTAAGGAGATTAAGGGAGTCTTTTACTTGGGCAGGTTGGCAGTAAACCCGCTGTCTGAGGATATAAGCTCAAAGGATGTTCAGCTCACCATAGACCTTGGAGTGCAAACCATACTTGAGGATATAAGGGACAAGATAGTAAAACAGTGGAACCCAGACAGGGTGGGCATAATGCTCATGGACGCAGAGACTGGTGATATATTAGGTATGGCAAACTACCCAACCTTTGACCCCAACCAGTATCAAAAGTTTCCAGCCTCCCATAGGAGGAACTTTGTGGTAACAGACCTCTTTGAGCCTGGTTCTGTGATGAAGCCCTTTTTTATTGGACAAGCACTTCAGAAGGGTTATGTAAGACCGGGTATGTGGATAGACACAGAAGGCGGAAGAACAGAAGTTTTTGGCAGGTTTGTAAAGGATGTGAAACCTTCAGGAAGGCTTACCCTTGAACAGGTGCTGATAAAGTCTTCTAACGTGGGAACCATAAAGGTTGCCCGTTTCCTATCAAAGAAGGATGTGGAGGAGCTTATGCAAAAAATACACATGACAGACAGGTTCAATCTCCTTCCAGGGGAGGTAAAACCTAAACTTCCCAACTTTAATTATCCAGCCAACATTCTCTATGCCAGCATAGGACAGGGCATAGCTTCGAATCTTTTGAATCTGTGTGTGAGCTTTAATGCCTTAGCTACAAACAGAATAGTAAAGCCCAGAATACTGCTCGATGACAAGCCTGAGGTTTTGAGGGAAAATATATTCTCACCACAGGTTTCTCAATGGCTACAGAAAAACCTTACAAAGGTAGTTGAAGAAGGAACAGCTCAAAGGGCTAAATCGGATTACTTTACTATCGCGGGCAAAACTGGCACCTCTCAGAAGTTTGACTTCAGAACTGGAAGATACTCAAGGGAAGAGCTGGTCACTTACTTTGTGGGATACTTCCCCGCCAGCAACCCAAAGTTCATAGCGGGTATAATGGTGGACAGACCAAGAGGTCCTGACCCCTACGGAGGAACGGTGGCCGCACCCTATTTCAAAGAGCTTGTGGAAAGAGTAGCCTTTTATTACCGCTTAGAACCCGACAAGCTTAGCAAGTAAGGACCTGTATTCCGCAGGCAGTAAAATTCCTTGTATTTTTGGAACCTTTATCACTCTCAAACCTGTTAACTCTTCCACTATCTGGGGGTTTGTCCTTTCGGAGATATCATCTCCTTCAAAGCCATTCATCACTATAGCTATAGGCTCTACACCCATAGACTTCATGTAATACCAACTTAGAAAGCTATGGTTTATGGTTCCAAGCCCTGCTCTTGCCACCAGCAGGGTTTTAAGCCCCCAATCCTGAGCGAGCCTTGCGTAGTTGTAGTCCTTTTTTATGGGCACCGCTACACCGCCCGCTCCCTCTACCAACAAAAACTCGTATTTTTTCAAAAGCCCCTCAAAATGCTCTTTCAGAGCCTCAAGGGAGAAATCCCCACCCTCCTCCATTATGCCCGCATAGGGGGAAAGAGGTAGTCTAAACCTCACAGGCACAACTTCCTCAAGGGACTGCCCTGTGATAGAAGCCAAAAGGCTACCGTCCGCAGGCACATCCCTAACATCCGTCTCAATGGGCTTTAGATAACCCACCCTTATGCCCCTTTCCCTGAGGGTGTAGACTAGATTATAGCTTATAAAGGTCTTGCCAACGCCCGTATCTGTAGCAGTTATGAGAAGGCTTCTCACACATATAATTATAGCCATGAGAAAAGCCATAGTAACAGGAATAAGAAGAATAGGTTATGAAATAGTAAAAGGTCTTCTCCAAAATGGCTGGAGCGTAGGTCTTGTCTACAAAAGCTCTGAACATGTTTACAAGGAGCTAATGGAAAAATTTGGTGAAAGGGTTTATGGTGTCAAAGCAGACCTGTGCTTTTGGCACGAAGCGGAAAGGGCAGTAAGAGAACTTACACAAATGCTGGGCGGAGTAGATGCCCTCATACATCTTGCAAGCCCCTACGAACCCACACCCCTTGCAAAGCTCAAAGAAGAAGACATAGACTATCACTTCAAGCCCATAGCTCAGGCTTTTGTGGTTATGAGCAGAGAAGCCTATCCCTTGATGCTGAGAAATTCTGGAGATATCAAGGGCAGAATAGTTGCCTTCGGCGACTGGGCTACAAACACCACACCCTACAGAAACTATTCCGCTTACTTTTTGGCAAAGGGTGCCTTGCACACGGCGGTAAAGGTGCTTGCCAAGGAATTTGCTCCTCATGTGCTTGTGAACGC
This sequence comes from Hydrogenobacter sp. T-8, assembly GCF_011006175.1. Lineage (NCBI taxonomy): Bacteria > Pseudomonadati > Aquificota > Aquificia > Aquificales > Aquificaceae > Pampinifervens > Pampinifervens florentissimum. The sequence continues at coordinate 542,064 of NZ_CP048795.1, forward strand.
CATAGCTCTCGGTCCTACCATAAAGCCTCCGGACTTCCCCGAAGAAAGGTGGCAGGAGTATGTGAACAAAACACCTCTCAAAAGGACTGTATCCATAAAGGATGTGGTTAAACTTACAGAATACCTGCTTGAAGTGGAAAGCATGACAGGAGAGATTATAATGCTTGACAGCGGGAGGCATGTGGCAGGTGAATGCTCATAAGATAGTCCTTCTTTTCAGCGGAGGCGTTGAAAGCACCTGTCTGCTTTATATGTATCTTAGAAAAGGCTGGCTTGTATATCCTGTATACATAAAGGCGGGCTATCCATGGGAGCCCCTTGAGCTTGAGAATGCAAAAAGCCTGTGGCTCTACACAAAGAGAAAACACAAAAATCTCATGCCTCTTAGGGTCTTGCCTGCCATAAACCCAGAAAGGGTAAGCAGAAGGAAACATGACAAGCACCTTTTCATACCTCTCAGGAACATGAGCCTTATAGCCCTTGCTGGCAACTATGCGGTGCTAAAAGACATAAGCCATGTAGCCATAGGTAGTCTGGGCATATACCCCTTTCCTGACAACAACGCGGAGTATATGAATAACCTGCAGTCCCTTATGAACATAAGGCTTTTGACGCCCTTCATGGGAATGGAAAAGCACGAAGTGTTAAAGAGATTTTCAGAAAGTGTCCCACTTGAAAGGACCCTCTCCTGCATAAGACCCAGAAGGATTAGGGGTAAGGTCCTCCACTGTGGGAAATGTGAAAAATGCAAAGAAAGGCAAGAGGCACTTAAACACCTATTACTTTGACCACAACCCTTTTGTTTCTTTGTCCGTCAAACTCTGCATAGAATATCTCCTGCCAAGGTCCAAGGTCAAGTTTCCCGTTGGTGACGGGCAGAACTACCTGAAGGTGGGTCAGAAGGTTTTTAAGGTGGGCGTCAGCGTTGTCTTCACCCGTTCTGTGATGTTTATAGTCCTCTCTGTAGGGTGCGAGGTTTTCTAACCACTTCCATATATCCTCGTGAAGCCCTTCTTCATCATCCTGAATTATTACCGACGCGGTAAGGTGCATGGAAGAGACAAGGCAAAGACCCTCTTTTATGCCAGACTCTTCTACTGCCTTTTTCACTTGCTCTGTTATCCTTATAAGCTCCCTTCTTTTATTTGTGTTAAATGTCAGATATACAGTGTGGCTTTTCATGAGTTTTCCTTAAGGTAATCGCTTATTATCTTCTCCATCATATCCCTGTGATAGAGCCTTTCCCTCTTTAGCCTCTCTATTTCCATCTCCAGCTCATGGGTCATGGGGTGGTGCTTTTCCAGTTTATCCACTTGTGCATCAAGTTCATGATGCCTCTCGTAGTGATACCTGAACTCCTTGTTTTCATTAAGAAGTTTTTGAATTGCCTCCTCTCTGCTCATTTTATGTCCTCCTCTTTAGGTCTTACTAATATTAAACCACAAAGGCTGACCAGAAAGCCAGCGGACAAGACCTGAAAAGAGGCAAAGGCTATAAAGGTTAATAGAGCGAAGGCAAAGGGAACAAGACACAGGACATAAAGCCAAAAATATCTCCTCGTGGCGGTATAGCTCCAGTAGGGGTCCTTCGTAGTATCTATAGGAAACACCTTCTTTCTTATAAGGATTGCAGGAAGGACAGAAACTATTCCAGTAGCCACCACGAAGAAGGTAAAGAAGTTTAATAAGTTTTTGTGAAGAGGAAGCCTAAAGTAAAAGTAGAGAGGAATGCAAGCGAGGTATAGGATAACCAAGGAAGCTACAAAGGCATAGTGCAGATGTCTTGACCTTGTTCTGTAAATATATACCTTTTCCATATTCCTATGATAGAATATAAGCATATGAGGTGAGAATATGCAAGTGGAGATGTTGAGCGAAGAAAAGTTAGAAGAGTGGGCGGAGTTTTTAAAGGCTTTGGCTCATCCCATCAGGCTAAGAATATTGGCGGTGCTTATTGAAGGCAAGCAGTGTGTGAAAAACCTGAGCGACCTTTTGCATACCTCACAGCCCAATGTGTCCCAGCACTTAAGCATCCTCAGGAGCAGGGGCATTGTGGGATGTAAAAGGGATGGGTCCATAGTGTGCTATTACATCAAGGACGAAAGGGTGGTAAAAATCTACGAAATACTGAGTAAGGAGGTGTAAGATGGCGGTGATAGTGCTCACAGAGAGCAACTGGCAGGCAGAGGTTATAAACTCTGACAAGCCTGTGGTGGTGGACTTCTGGGCTCCTTGGTGTGGACCCTGCAGAATAATAGCTCCCATTGTGGAAGAGCTGGCTATGGAAATGGGCGACAGGGTCAAGTTTGGAAAGCTCAACACTGATGAAAACCCAAACATAGCCATGAGGTATGGTATAAGGGCAATACCCACCATAATGCTCTTTAAGAATGGTGAGGTGGTGGACACACGCATCGGAGTTCAGCCAAAAGAAGCCCTCAGGCAGATGATTAACAGCCATCTGTGATGGTGGAGCTGTCCGAAGACATACTTTACGACTGCATCATAGTTGGTGGTGGTCCTGCGGGTTTGACCGCAGGGCTTTACTGTGCAAGGGCAAAACTCAACACCCTTCTCTTTGAAAAAGGAACGCTTGGTGGACAGATAGCCATCACAGACCTAGTGGAAAACTATCCAGGCTTTCCAGAGGGGATAAGCGGTAAAGAGCTTACAAAAAGGTTTAAGGAGCAAGCGGAAAGGTTCGGTCTGCAGATACTCAGAAAAGAGGTCACAAGGATAGAAAAGGTTGGCAAAGAGATATTCCTCCATCTGAGGACTGGAGAGCTTGTCAGAAGTAAAACCGTCATACTTACAGTAGGTTCCAACCCAAGAAGACTTGGCGTTCCGGGGGAGGAGGAGTTTTTAAACCGAGGGGTATCCTACTGTGCCACCTGCGACGGTGCTCTTTTTGAAGGTGTGCCCATAGCAGTAGTGGGGGGCGGGGACTCAGCCACACAGGAGAGCCTTTTTCTAACAAGGTTTGCCAGCCGGGTTTACCTTGTCCACAGGAGAGACCAGCTTAGAGCACAAAAGCATCTCCAGGAGAAGGTCTTTTCCAATCCCAAGATAACCTTTGTTCCCAACAAGGTGGTGGAGGAGATAAGGGGCGGTGATTTCGTTGAAAAGCTCCTCCTCCGAGATACCAAGGATAACAGCCTCTCTGAGTTGCCCGTGGAAGGTGTTTTTATATTCATAGGTCTTGAGCCCAACACGGAATTTCTTAAAGGAACCATAGAGCTTGACGATAAGGGATACATAATAACTGACGAAAGGATGAGGACTTCAATGGAAGGAGTGTTTGCAGCAGGTGACTGCAGAAGCGGGGCTACCGGTCAGGTTGCGGTGGCAGTAGGGGAAGGGTGCATAGCGGCCATAGAGGCGGAAAGATACATAGAGGATAAATTTTAAATATAAAGGTGCTAACATGGAATATCAGGGAGGGTTTGAAACCTTTAGGGAAGCGACTAGGTATATGTTTAAGTCTCCAAGCCTTTCTGATGTGCTTTTTGTGGTTTTGCTTTTTTCTCTCGCAGTAGGGTTTCTCATAGTCCTTCCTTATCTCTGGTCAAGATATAGGGCTAAGGTGGACCTCAGAAGGGAATTTTTTACTGTGGGAAAATCTCTGGGGCTTGAAAAGGAGGAAATTAACCTTCTTTGGAAATGCGCAAACATTACCAAAGAACCCATTAAGATAATGCAGGCAAAAGTGGTATTTGAAAGATGTATATCAAAACTTGTGAAGGAAGATGCATCAAAAATAGAAATGGTAACAGAGATAAGAAAAAAGCTCAGGTTTGATAGCCTCCCTTGGTTTCTACCTCTCAGTAGCACAAAGGATATAGACCTTTATCAGACAGGTTTTATAACCTACGAAAACCAGGCTTACAGCTCCGCAGTTTGGGAAAAGAACGAGCTTGAATTGCATATAGCAGTGCTCGATACACCTCTTAAGCCTATACAGCCCGGGGAAAAAGTTAAGTTTTCCTTTCTAAGGGAAGGCGATGGTAGGTATTATTTTCAAGGCGATGTGCTAAGGACCTACAGAGATGGGACAAAGTTAGTTATAGTATTACCCCATACAGACAAACTGTCAAAAATTCAGCTAAGAGAGAGCCTTCGATGGAAGGTGAAAATACCTGCAAAGATACATATATACAAAGATAGCAGTGCACTTTCGTTTGAAGAACCAGAAGAATTCATAGAAGGCACTATAGAGGATTTGAGTGTTCAGGGCATAAGGGTATGTCTTTCAAGTTTTACAGATGTAAGGGTTGAGGAAAGAGTTTTCATACAATTTGAGATAAAGTCCTACCCTATAAAGGTTTTCGGGATTGTAAAGAACGTAAGAAGCTCACCAAGCAGGACATGCCTAGGCATAAAGTTTGCAAATCTTAGCAAGGCGGACGAAGACTACATAAGAAAGTTTATAATAGAAGAGCAAAGGGAAATACTAAGAGCCTACAAGATGGGTGAGCTTAGAGAAGGCTCCTCTTCTTCAGGGCTTTGATTATCCTCTTTCTTGCCTGCCTCTCTTTCCTCTTTTTCTTCTCGCTGGGCTTTTCATAAAACTGTCTTCTTTTAACTTCTGTAAGTATGCCTTCCTTCTCCACTATCCTTTTAAACCTCTTAAATGCCTTCTCAAAGGGCTCGTTTTCCATCACTTGAACTATAGCCAAACCTATTCACCTCCTTAAGTTTTGCCAAATATTATACCAAAAACCTCGCTAAGGTTCTCCACAAAGTGCAGGGTCATCTTGTCTCTTACATACTCTGGCAGGTCTTCCATCACCTCATCCCTGTTTTTTGAGGGAAGTATAACCTCGTATATACCCGCTCTCTTGGCTGCCAGTATCTTCTCCTTTAGACCTCCCACGGGCAACACCCTTCCCCTGAGTGTAACCTCTCCTGTCATGGCTATGTCCGTCCTTACCTCCTTCCCCGTGAAAAGAGAAAGAAGGGCTACCGCAAGGGTCACGCCAGCAGAGGGACCATCCTTTGGCACAGCTCCCTCTGGCACATGCACATGAACATCGTAGTTTGAAAAGGTTTCTGGGTCTATGCCATAGTCCTCCGCTCTTGACTTTATGTAGGATAGTGCCGCTTGGGCGGATTCTTTCATTATGTCCCCCAGAGAGCCTGTAAGTATGAGGCTTCCCTTACCTTTGAACTTGGTGGCTTCTATTATCATTATCTCACCTCCTACCTCCGTCCACGCAAGCCCCACCGCTATGCCTACCATGGGCTTTTCTTCTGATACGGTAAACCTCTTTGAAACACCCAGAAATCCCTTTATGTCCCCAGCCCTTACCTCAAAAGGCAATGGCTCGCCCTTGAGCTTTTTGAGAGCCAACTTCCTAAGTATGGAGCTGAGCTGTCTTTGTAGGTTTCTAACGCCGGACTCCCTTGTGTAGCCCCTTATGACCTCTAAAAGGGCATCGTCGTGGAAGAGGACCTCTTCCATTTTAAAGCCGTGCTCTGGTAAGAGTTTTGGAAGAAGGTGGTTTTTGGCGATAAAGACCTTCTCCTCCTCTGAGTATCCTGAGAGGTGTATTACCTCCATCCTGTCCAAAAGAGGTCTGGGTATGGTGTCCACACGGTTTGCGGTGCATATGAAAAAGACCTCAGATAGGTCGAAGGGCAAACCTATGTAAAGGTCTACAAAATTCTTGTTCTGCTCTGGGTCAAGCACCTCAAGGAGGGCTGCCGCCGGGTCGCCCTGAAAGGACAAGGAGAGCTTGTCCACCTCATCAAGCACAATAAGAGGGTTTTTTGTCCCACCCTGCTTCACCGCTTGTATTATCCTGCCGGGCATGGCACCCACATAGGTCCTCCTGTGTCCCCTTATTTCCGCCTCATCTCTTATGCCACCCAAGGATATGCGGACAAATTTTCTGCCCAAGGACTCGGCTATGGACCGTCCAAGGGAGGTCTTTCCCACGCCGGGCGGTCCTACAAAGCAAAGTATCTGCACCGCATGGCTTTTGCCCTTTGTGAGCTTTTTCACCGCCAGGTATTCAATTATCCTGTCCTTTACCTTTTCTAGGTTGTAGTGGTCTCTGTCCAATATTTCCCTTGCCTTGTCAAGGTCATAGCGGTCTTTAGTGCTTTTATCCCAAGGCAGGTCAAGGACCCACTCAAGCCAAGTCCTTAGAACCCCCGCTTCTGCGGATTCGGGATGTAGCTTTTCAAGCCTCCTTATCTGCTTGTCTACTTCCTCCCTGGCTTCCTTTGGGAGCTTTAGCTTGCTTAGTTTTTTCTTGTACTCCTCTATCTCCGCCCTACGTTCATCTCCTTCGCCCAGCTCCTCCAGTATTGCCTTGAGCTGTTGTCTTAGGAAGTATTCCCTCTGCTCCTTTTCTATCCTCTCCCTTGCGACCCCTCTTATCTTGCTTTGAACCTCCAAAAGCCCCACCTCGCTCTGGAGATATTGATGAACAAGCTTGAGCCTTTCTACAGGGTCAAGGGTTTCAAGAACCCTCTGGGCTTCTACCGCCTTTATGTCCAATATGGATGCGGTCAGGTCTGCGAGCTTGCCTGGGTCTTCAATGTCCTTTATAAGCATTATGAGGTCTGGTATGACCTGCTTGCCGAGGGAGATGGCAGTGTCAAGCTGTTCCTTTAGGGACCTTATGTAAGCTTTTACTTCACTGGAGAGGTTTTCGGGGTCAAGCTCCTGCTCTTCCAAGGGCTGAATCCTTGCCACATAGTAATCCCCAGCCTGTTTGTATTCTAAAAGCCTTGCCCTCTTTATACCCTGTACCAGTATCTTTAGCCTATTTTCCTCTATGGGTGCAGACCTTACCACGTGGGCTATGGTGCCAATCTCGTAAAGGTCTTCCATGCCCGGAGATTCCACCGCCTTGTCCTTCTGCAGTAGGAGGAATATAAGCCTGTCCTTCTTTAAGGCTTCTTCTACCGCTCTTATGGAAAAGCTTCTTCCCACAAAGAGGGGGACCACCATGGTGGGAAAGACCACCAGGTCCCTGAGGGGCATCACTGGAACCTCAAAGGCTTCTGAAGGCACCTCCGGAACCCTTACAAACTCTTCTGGAAACATACCTACCTCCTAAGAGATTAACTCTTCTATAAAATCCTCCGCCACAAAGGGTTGAAGGTCCTCTATCCCCTCACCCACCCCTATGAGCTTCACGGGAATGCCCAGCTCCTTGCATATAGGCACCACCGCACCACCCTTTGCGGAGCCGTCCAGCTTTGTAAGCACAAGCCCCGTTACCTCAACCGCCTCCTTGAAAACCTTGGCTTGCTGTATGGAGTTCTGACCTATTGTAGCGTCCAGCACAAGGAGGGTTTCTGTAGGCTCTTGTGGCAAAAACCTTTTTATAACATCCCTTATCTTCCTAAGCTCTCTTATAAGAGGTTCTTTTGTGTGAAGCCTACCAGCAGTGTCTATAAGCACAACCTGATAACCCTCTGAGATAGCCTTCTGCAAGGCCTCGTAAACCACAGAGGCGGGGTCTGCACCTTCGTGCTTTTTAAATATGTCCGCACCACTCCTCTGAGCCCAGACCTCAAGCTGTTCTATAGCCGCAGACCTGAAGGTGTCTCCTGCTACAAGGAGAACCCTTTTACCTTCTTTTACAAACCTATGGGCGAGCTTTCCTATGGTGGTTGTCTTTCCTGAGCCGTTTACACCAAGAAAGAGATAGAGGCTTATGCCCTCATGAGGTTCTTTTAAGGGTGCTTCGCACCTGCTTATCTGAGAAAGTATTGCCTGTTTTAAAAGCCCAGAGAGCTGGTCTGAGGTTTTAAGGTTTTTTCTTATGGCTTCTTTCCTTAGCTCTTCCACTATTTGAAGGGAGCTTTTAGCTCCCACATCTGCCCTTATGAGCTTCTCCTCCAACTCCTCAAAGAGCTCCTCGTCTATTTTTCTACCTGCAAAGAGTATACCAAACTCTACCGCTTCCTTTGTCTTTTTCAGACCTCTTTTGAGCTTTTCCAGAAAGCTCTCCTTTTGTATAAGACCGAGCTCCTCCTGTATCTTTCTTATGACCTCCTCTACCTCCTGCCTTTTGAGGGCTGGTGCAAGTTTTATAGAACGGTTTAAAAGCTCAAGAGCCTTTTCTGGCTTTTTTGCCTCGTAGAGCAAAAGACCTGCCTTTTTTAGGCTCTCCCAGTCCCCGAGCTTTGCATACTCAACTGCGGACTTTTCTAACTCTCCCACTCTCTCATATATAAGAGCCTTCTCCTTAGCGGTTGCAAGCTCAGGGTCGTAATGCTCTATAAGCTGATAGGCGTAGTAGTATTTGCCCTCCTCCATGTATAGCCTAAAGAGAAGACCCCTCAGCTCTGGGTTTTCCTTAAACCTTTCCAATATCTCAATAGCCCTTTCCTTCTTACCCTTTTCTATGAGAGCCAGTATGGCGTTCTTGTTTCCCTTCTCTGCGAGCTTCTCTTCTTCTGACTTCCTCCAAAAGAGCATAGAATTAATATTTTACATCCTCAAGGGCATTCTTTATGCCTTTCACATGCTTTGAAAGCTCCTTAAGGCTTCTTTCGCCTGCAAGCCTGACAAAATGGCTACCCACCACCACACCATCCGCAAGGCTTGCCACCTCCTTTGCCTGCTGGGGCTTTGAAATACCAAAGCCTACCACCACCGGCTTTTTACAAACAGACCTGTAGAGCTTTAGGCTCTCCCTAAGCCTTTGTATAGGAAGCTCTTCCCTTGCACCTGTGGTGCCAGTCAAAGATACAAAGTAAACCATATGGTCTGAGCTTTCACATATGAGCCTGAGCCTTCCCTCTGTGCTTGTGGGCGATGCAAGGAAGACCACAGAAAGACCAAGTTTCTCACAAACACCTTTTAGCTCAATTCCCTCTTCTGGTGGCAGGTCAGGGACTATAAAGCCATCTATTCCACTGTCCTTTGCCCTTCTGCAGAAGTTTTCCAAGCCTATGCGAAATATTGGGTTGTAGTAAGTCATGAGCAGAAAAGGTTTTTCTGAAAATTCTTCTCTTAGCCTCAAAGAGAGCTCAAAGACATGCTTAGACCTTATGCCATTTCTTAATGCTACCTCATGAGCAGTCTGTATTGTAGGTCCATCCGCCACAGGGTCTGAGAAGGGAAAGCCTATCTCCAATATATCCGTTCCCTCTCTGAGAAGAACTCTGAAAGCCTCCAGAGAGGTCTCATAGTCGGGATAGCCCACCATCATATAAGAGACCAGAGCCTTTTTGTTTTTCTTCCAAAAACCTTCAAGCCTCATGGAACACTTCAAAGCTAACCTCTATCTGACAGGCTTTGCTAAGCATAGCGTAAACACTGCAGTATTTCTCAACCGATAGCCTTACCGCCTCTTCCACTGCCTTCTCCTTTATATTCTTCCCATAGACTTTATACTTGAGCATTATCCTCTCGTAAACCCTCGGATGCTCCTCCCTTCTTGTTCCAGAGACTTCAATTTGTATGTCTTTGACTTCCTGCCTTTTCTTTTTGAGTATGTTGGAGATGTCCACACCACTACAGCCTGCGAGGGCAACAAGCACAAGCTCCATAGGTCTGTAGCCCTGCTCACCCACCAAAAGCTCTCCAAAGCTCGTTTGAGCCCTGTATGTATGCTCAAGCTCAGAAAGCCTAAGGCTGACCCTTTTCTCTTCCATCTTACACGCTCGTATCTATGATAAAGAGGGGCTGACCGTATTCCACCGTTTCTCCGTTTTCCACAAGTATCTTTACCACCTTACCCCTCACATCGCTCTCTATCTCGTTCATCACCTTTAGGGCTTCTACTATGCAAAGCACCTGACCGGGAGACACTATATCACCCACCTCCACAAAGGGCGGTGCACCCGGCGACGGAGACCTGTAAAAGGTGCCCACAAGGGGGCTCTTTATTACATGCAGGTTATCCTGAGGCGCCTCTTCGGAAGGAGGCAAAAGCTCTTGGTATCGGACCTCTTTGTAAGGCACCTCTACCCTTTGTAGCACCTCCTTCTGATGGGTTTCTATGAAGAGTTTAAAGCCCTCCGCCTCTATGGTGAGCTGTTTTATATCGCTTCCCTTGACAAGGTTTATTATTTCCCTTATGAAGTCCCTATCCATCAGGCTCTCTTTACCACCTCTATGTAAGCTCCCGTGCGTGTGTCCACCTTTACTATGTCTCCCTCCTTTACAAAGAAGGGCACCTGCACCACTGCACCGGTTTCCAGTTTGGCAGGCTTTGAACCACCTGCCGCTGTGTCTCCCTTAAAGGCTGGCTCGGTTTCCACCACTGCAAGCTCCACCTGTTTGGGAAGTTCAATGCCTATGGGCTGTCCCTTGTAGAAAAAGACCACCACCGTCATACCCTCTTTGAGGAACTTGGTCTCCTCCCTTATATTGTCCGCAGAAACAGGGACCATCTCGTATGTAGTTTGGCTCACAAAATAGTAGTAGTCTCCGTCAGAGTAGGAATACTCCGCAAAGACCTGCTCAAAGTCCGCAAGCTCAATGGCATCAGAGGACTTGTAGGTAATCTCAATTACGTTGCCCGTCTGCATGTTTTTTGCCTTGACCCTCACAAAAGCCTGACCCTTACCGGGTTTCACATGCTCGTAGTCCAAGACCCTGTGGGGCATGCCATTATGCTCAATAAACATATCCCTCTGCACGCTGTTTATGTCAATCTTCACTCCCATGGTATATGATTTTAGCATATATTTTTAAACCTCTGGAGGTTCAAGATGGTCAAAGAAATGCTAAAGGGAAAATCAGGCTATCTACTCTCTAATCTACTCTCTCAGGGTGGAGAATATGGAGAAATTTTTTACGAGAGGGCGCGCGCATGTAGGGTTCAACTTGAGGACAACAAAATAGATAAGGTTCAATGGGGTATTGATGAAGGTGTGGGTATAAGGCTTATAAAGGGTGGCAAAACCTATTACGGATACACTACAGAACCCACCTTTGAAAATCTAATGGAGATAGTAAGGACCCTCGCAAGGGGCTTGGGGCATGGACCTATCAAGGTGGGGCAAAGGCATATAAGGGGCTGGACGGAGCTAAGCATAGACCCCGACGAGATGGACATAAACTACAGGGCTCAGTTTCTCTACAGGGCAAATGAAAAGGCAAGGAGCTATGGAGATAAGGTGAGGCAGGTGACAGTTGTCCTCATGGACCGCTCAAGGGAGATAATGGTCATAAACAGCCTTGGGGAGACCGCCGAGGACACTCAGAAAAGGGTTGTCTTTTTTGTAGACGTGGTCGCTCAGGAAAACGGGCTTTTGCAGAGAGGCTACGAGTCTGCGGGCATAAGGGGTGGTTTTGAGCTTTTTGAGAGGGTTCCACCAGAGGAAATAGCAAAAAAAGCTACAGAGAGGGCCCTTCTTATGCTTAGGGCAAGGCCTGCACCTGCTGGTCCCTTTACAGTGGTGCTTGCCTCTCAGGCGGGTGGCACTATGATACATGAGGCGGTGGGGCATGGCTTTGAGGCGGACTTGGTGCAGAAGGGGCTTTCTGTATACAAGGACAAGCTGGGACAGAAGGTAGCCAGCGAGCTTATTACTGTCATAGACGATGCCACCCTTGAAAACCATAACGGCTCCTTTACGGTGGACGATGAGGGTGTGCCAGCTCAAAGGACTGTGCTTATTCAGGAGGGCTACTTAGTGGGCTACATGTATGACAGGCTAACCGCCATGAAGGAAGGCAAGCAGTCCACTGGAAACGGCAGAAGGCAAAGCTACGCCCACATTCCCATGGTAAGAATGACCAACACCTATATAGCACCAGGCAAAGACAACCCAGAGGATATAATAGCGGACACAAAGAAAGGTGTGTTAGTGGTAAAGATGGGGGGAGGTGAGGTAAATACAGTCACAGGAGACTTTGTCTTTGAAGTGATGGAAGGCTACATGATAGAAAATGGAAAAATAACCTATCCTATAAGGTCCGCAACTTTGATAGGCAACGGTCCTAAGGCTCTTATGGATGTGGACGCGGTAGGCTCGGACTTAGGATGGAGTATAGGAACCTGTGGAAAGGATGGGCAAGGTGTGCCTGTAACAGATGCTCAGCCAACCTTAAGGATAAGGTCAATGGTTTTGGGTGGGACGGAGGTTTAGATGATTGCTATATCCTCAAAAATTAGAATGCCTTCATGGGATTTTGCAGGTATAAAGGCAAGTAATGGAAGGTATGGAATTCACGAATATCCAGCTATGCTCCATTATTTACTCGTAAGAGAGTTATTAAAGGAGTTTGGAGAGGGTAAAAAGGTTCTCTTTGACCCTTTTTGTGGTAGTGGGGTTTCTCTTTGTGAGGGTATAAGAGCAGGCAAAAAAGCCATAGGTATAGATATAAACCCTCTTGCTCTGTTAATAGCAAAGGTTAGGTCTTGTCAACTCTATGCACAGATTCCAATAAGAGAGATAATTCAAGAAGCTAAGTTGAGCCAACCAGATATACCAAAAGTAAAAAACCTTGAATATTGGTTTAAACCACAAGTTATTGAAAACTTAGGTAAGCTAAGGGCTGTAATAAAAAAATACAAAGGGACAGAGTTTTATGAGCTTTTACTTGTAGCATTCTCTCAAACTGTTAGAAGTACCTCTAATAATCGAAAAGGGGAATTTAAGCGGTATAGAATTGATGAAAAAAAACTAAAATACTACAATCCGAATGTATTTGAAGTTTTTGGAATGACGTTGTTTGACTACATGCAGAGGCTCAAAGAAGACAATATACCAAACGGTATTCTGGAAGTGTATAGAAAAGATGTAAGGGAAAGTTTTTATCTCAAAGATACCGTGGATATAGTGATAACATCACCTCCCTATGGTGATAGCAAAACGACCGTAGCATACGAGCAGTTTTCAAGTTTTAGTTTAGAGTGGCTCAGTGGATTAAACCCCTTTGGAGACACATGCCAAAGAGAACTTAAAAGTCTATCTTTGGGAAGTTCTAAAAATATGGATTTAAATACTTCCTTTGACTTTTCTCCAAGCCTTTATAAAACAATTCTAAGACTTAGTCAGATTTCTGAAAAGAGAGCAAAAGAAGTCCTTAACTTTTTCATAGACCTATACTATGCCTGTAAAAATATAACGCATATCCTAAGTCGGAAAGCAGTTGTTTGCTTTGTTGTTGGAAATAGGACTGTATCAGGAATTAATATACCCATGGATGATATAGTTAGAGAGATTTACGAAAGTTTAGGTTTGGTTCATAGAGGGACATTTATTAGAAAAATTCACAATAAAAGAATGCCGCTTTTGAACTCTCCTACAAATCAAGCAGGATTGAAAAGCAACACAATGCACTACGAATACATAGTAGTTATGGAAAAGGAATGAAAAAAGCGGATTTGCTAAGAAAACTAAGGGAGATTAAGGAAAAAGGCTTTGTAATGACCATGCGTATTGGCTCCACAGGTGTGGGATATACATTAGAGAAACTTCTGGGAGTGTCAGAGAATAATTTAGCTATACCAGATATTGGTGGAAGGATAGAAATAAAAGCTACAAGAGAAGGTTCAAGCAATTATGTAACCTTGTTTACCTTTAACAAGGGTGTTTGGGTAAGACCCTTAAAGGAAATAATAAAAACATACGGTTATTTAGACGCAAATGGAAGGTTAGCATTAAAAAGAACATTGTTTTACAATACGGACTCTGGTGGCTTAACAATTAAACTAAGAAGAGATGATATACAGGTATTTATAGACATTGTGGATTTAAACAATAATCTCTTAGGGTCCTATAATCTTTTTAACATACAAGCAAAGTTTTTGACAAAACTCTCAACTGTTTTATTTTGCGTTGCGGAAACTAAAATAATTGACAACTTAGAGCACTTCCATTATAAAAAATTTTATATTCTATCTAACCCAACTCCAGAAAGATTTATAAAGGCTTTTGAAGAAAGATATGTGGGGATTGATTTGAGAATGCACTTGAAAGAGAATGGTTCTGTAAGGAATAGAGGAACTGCTTTCAGGGTTAAGGAAAACCACTTTCTAAATCTTTATGAAAGGGTAGAGGAGTTGCCAATATAGCCTAATATCTCCTCTACCGCCCCTTCTATACCAACCTTTTCCATGTCCACTTCATGCCATCCCTGTTTTCTAAACCACCTTATCTGCCTTTTAGCGTATTCCTTTGTGTTTTTTACCATTTCAGTAAGGCACTCTTGCAGAGGTTTTTCTCCTTTTATACAGGGAATAAACTCCTTGTAGCCTATAGCTTGAGGTGATGTGAGAAAGTTTTCAAAGCCCATTTTCATAAGTTTTTCAATCTCATCCATTAGTCCCATCTCAAGCATTCTCTTTGTTCTTTCTTCAAGTCTTTCAGAGAGCCTTTCCCAACTCCAGCGAAGATAAAACCCAACAAAGTCAAACCTTGGCTTGCTCCAACGATGAAAGGAGGAGAAGGGTTTTCCCGTATTTATGAAAACTTCAAGAGCCCTAACTATTCTTCTTGTATCTTTTGGAGATATTTTCTGTGCGTATTGTGGGTCAACAGACCTAAGCCTGCTGTAGAGATATTCACTTCCCTTTCTGTCTGCTATCTCGTAGAGTCTTTCCCTTAGTTTCCAATCTGGTGGTGGCGTTTCCTCTATTCCATAAAGCAGTGCTTGAATGTATAGATATGTCCCACCACATACTATGGGGACTTTTCCCTTACTTAATATCTCCCCTACAGCCTTGAAAGCAAACTCTTCAAAAAGTTTAGCATCAAAGGGTTCTCCCGGCTCTACTATATCCACCAGATAGTGTTTGACCTTTCCCATACATTCCAAAGGCTTTGCAGTGCCAATATCCATATGTCTGTAGACGCACATGGAATCCGCACTTATTATTTCTCCTCCAATTCTTTCTGCTAAAAGACAGCACACCTCTGACTTACCACTACCCGTGGGTCCCCCAATTACTATCAACATGGTCAAAGAAAAGTCCTATGCCGGCAATACCATAGGCACCGTTTTTATAACATAGCTTTATCCTATCCCATGTAATCCCACCTAAAGCGTATACTGGAATGGATAGCCTTTGAGAAACCTCCATCAGCAGACCAAGACCTATAGGTTCTACTTCTGGATGGGACTTGGTTTTAAAGATAGGGCTAAGGGTTATAAAGTCCGCACCCTCTTCTTGAGCCCAGAGAGCCTGCTCAAGGCTGTGAGCGGAGTATCCCACGAGGAGATTCGGTGCTATCCTCTTAACCACGCTGGGTGGCAGACCCTTTTCTGGTAAGTGCACTCCGTCCGCATTCACCGCCAGTGCAATGTCTACCCTATCGTTTATAAAAAGCATGGCATCATAGTCCTGCGTAAGCCCTCTTACCTTCTTTGCAAGCTGATAGTATTCAAGTCCAGAAAGCTCCTTCTCCCTGAGCTGAACCATTCTTATACCCTTCTTGAGAGCCTTCTCCAACCTTTGGAGCATGTCTGGGTATCTCTTGCTGTCCGTTATTGCGTAAAGTCTTGGCAAATTTAAAGCCATGGTGTATAATATAACATCTGAGCCGGAGTGGCGGAACTGGCAGACGCGCTGTCTTGAGGGGGCAGTGCCCGTGAGGGCGTGCGGGTTCAACTCCCGCCTCCGGCATGAAAAAAGGAAGGCTTTGAAAATGTATGTGTGGGAATACGAAGAAATTCAAATAATGGGTGTTGAAACCAAGTTTGTAGTAGTTGATGTTTTGGACTTCCCAGTGGAATTGGTTTCTCGTGATGGTAAATACTATGCCCTTTACATAAGAGATACAGAGGATGGAGAGCTATGGTTTTTAATAGAAAACCTTCCCAACAAACTACTGGCAGATTATTTGAAGGGTAATAAACCTATAGGAGACCTCTTTAAATCTGGTAAGGTAAGCATTGTTAAAAGACCTTATGAAAACCTTGGACTTTTTATAAAAACCGATTATTCCTTACAAGATTTTGAATTACCAGATAATTCCCTTAAGATGGAAATTGAAGATCTGGAAGTCTTTGAAGGTTTTCGTTCAATGTTTGATAAACCTTTCAGAAACCTTTTGAAAGTAAACTCTTTAAACTACAGACTGAAGAAGTCAATTAAAAAATCCCTGGAAAATAAGGTATATGCTCCCTACAGTATAGGATACGAAAAAGGTATAGACATAGACCTCCTGCAGGCTGCATGAGAAAAGTTATAGATAAAAAACTGAAGGATAATCTGAGGCTTTTTTTAGAAAATGTAGATGTAGAATCTTTAAGTCTTGTGAAATTAGCCTTGAATGTAAAAGAATCGGATACAGCCGAAGGTGTTGAAGTAAAAGCTGACCTTTCAATAAGACCAAAGATTGAGGAAGATGGTAAACTTAGCTTCTTATACAACCACAAAGAAAAAATCTTAGTAGAAGGCAAGGAAATAAACATAGAGATATCATATAAACTTCAGCTCGAGTATAAGGGAAACGTAAAGGAATTAAAAAGAAGCCTTCTTATGGCTTATGCAAAAAATAGTGGCTTGCTCTTGGTATATCCCTATATAAGGCATTTATCTGATATTATAAAAAGAGAAGCTGGATTTATATTCTCACCACTGCCTCATATCCTGATTAAATGAAATGCAATGATTACGAATACTGGAAACTTATGAAGGAAGTAGAGCAAGAAATAAGAAATCTAATTCAATCTATCAAAGAGGATTGCCCTAAGAATCTACTTGCGGACTTGAGGAAAGAACCTTCTGGAATTTTCTATAGGTTTGAGATAGAAAGATTTGATAGATATCCATACTTCATAAGCAACAAAGAGAGATTTAAGAAAGCAAAAGATAATAAATATAGATGTATGATGTGTGGACTTTCTGTCTATCTTAGTTATGAAAACTCAAAAGAAGCATTAGGAAGAGTATTATCCGCAAGGTCAAGAAAGTTTCCTAACTTGAAGAAGCAAGGCTATAAAATACTTATCTGTGAAAATCTCAAAGACTATGGGGAGCTATACAATACTCCTACGATAGGCAGTAAACACTACACTTTTTTCCCTTGTGGCAACTATAACCCTAATAATGTGTGGAAAATATACGAGGAATCCGTATGAGTTTAATAAAGCACTCTATTTCCTTCTCCATCGCCACCCTTTTGAGTAGGGTTATAGGCTATGTAAGGGACGCCTTAATAGCCTACTATTTTGGCGTTTCCCATATCACAGATGCCTTCTTTGTAGCCTTTAGGCTTCCCAACACCTTTAGGAGGCTCTTTGGAGAGGGTGGCTTCAACGCCGCCTTTGTTCCCATATTTGCCAAAAGGGTAAAGGAAGGAACAGAAAAGGAGTTTCTAAACTCAACCTTTACCTACTATACACTTTTTAATCTTTTAGTAACCCTTGCAGGCATCCTATTTGCGGAGTGGATAATAAGGCTTATAGCTCCAGGAATAGTAGGTAAAAGCTACTTTGAATTGGCAGTCTTCATGGCAAGGTTTCTCTTCAGCTACCTTTTTTTTGTAGGGCTTAGTGCCTTCTTCATGGCGGTATTGAACACAAGGGGAGTTTTCTTTGTCCCCGCCTTTGCACAAGCGGTTTTCAACATAGTGATGGCTCTTTGTATTGCACTCACCTCTCACAGTTTGGGTTATATGGCTCTTGTTTTAGGAGTTTTAGCTGGGGGCTTTGCCCAGTTAGTTTTTCATCTTCCTGCAGTAGTTTCTCAAAAGCTCGTGCCTCAACCAACGCTTAAAAGAGACAGAGACTTAAACCTCCTTTTGAAAAGACTCACTCCAGCCCTGATGGGCTTTGGCGTGGCTCAGCTCTCTTTTTTTATAGATACATTCCTTGCTTCTTTTTTGGCATTGGGTGCTATATCATACCTCTATTACGCCAACAGGATATTCCAGCTTCCCTTAGGTGCCTTGTCTGTAGGTATGGCAAACTCTCTACTTTCCGTCTTGGCAAGCGGGCAAGACCCAAAGAAAAACATCACCCTCGCCTTTAGGTTTA
This sequence comes from Hydrogenobacter sp. T-8, assembly GCF_011006175.1. Classification (NCBI taxonomy): domain Bacteria; kingdom Pseudomonadati; phylum Aquificota; class Aquificia; order Aquificales; family Aquificaceae; genus Pampinifervens; species Pampinifervens florentissimum. The sequence continues at coordinate 559,968 of NZ_CP048795.1, forward strand.
TTACACTGCTTGCCCTTCCTGCCACTGGAGGTCTTTTGGTGCTATCGCATCAGATAATAGCCTTGCTTTACGGAAGGGGAAGGTTTTCAGAAGAAGACATAGCAATAGCAGGCAAGGTGCTTGCGGTCTACTCCTTGGGTCTTGTCTTCTTTTCCCTTCAAAAGGTGCTGGCAAGTGTCTTTTTTGCAAGAGGAGACACAAAAACTCCCGTGCTTTCTTCTCTCTTTGCGGTTTTATCCGAGGGTCTTTTTGCCTTTGTTTTTGCCTTTGTCCTCAAACTTGGCGTAGTGGGTCTTGCTCTTGGAACTGCAAGCTCCTCTATAGCAGGCTTAGGGTTTTTGCTATACTTTTGGAGAGAAAGAAACTTAGACATAAGAGCCTACCTCATAACCACGATAAAGTCTATCTTTGCCACCTTGGTTATGTGTATTTCTGTCCTTTTACTAAAACCCTCCCCTTATGGAGTGCTGTATGCTATACCCCTTGCAGTTGCCATGTATTGGCTGTGCCTTCTTATGCTTAAAGAACCCTTAGCTCACCTGCCCTTGAACCTTTTGAAGAGCCTTGTTAAGAAGGGTAGAAACCCTTGAAGCTCTCCTGCTTGCCTCCTTTTTATGGATAACGCCCTTTGAGGCGGTGTGGTATATGATGCTTATGACCTCTGGTAGAAACTGCTTTGCCTCTTCCAACTGCCCTGACTCTACCATTCTCCTAAATTTCTTTATGTAGGTCCTCATCCTTGATAGATGATACCTGTTCCTTACTCTTCTCTTTGCGTCCCTTCTCATACGCTTTTCTGCTTGTCTTGTGTTGGGCATTCAAAACCTCCTTACCTTTTATCTTTCAAGGCAACGGGCGGATTCGAACCGCCGTAAAAGGGATTTGCAGTCCCTCGCCTAGCCGCTCGGCCACGTTGCCTAAAAGCGGGCGACGGGACTCGAACCCGCGACCTGCTGCATGGCAAGCAGCCGCTCCACCACTGAGCTACGCCCGCTAAGGTATATATATTATACCATCATTCCACGTTTGCCACCTGTTGCTTTAGTCTGTCAATCTCCGTCTTTATTTCTACGGCGAGAGGAGAAAGGTCTGGCAGTTTGTTGGAAAGGGTGGTTATTTCCCGGTGCATTTCCTGAAAGAGAAATTCCAGCTTTCTTCCCACATCCTCCTGTGACTTAAAGAGCTCCCTGCTCTTGTTGAGGTGAGCCTTAAACCTTGTTATCTCCTCTTCCACATCCATTTTGGAAAGGATCAAGGCAATTTCATTAAGCACAAGGGCGCTATTTTCGGAGAGACCCAGCTCCTTCGCTTTTTCCATAACCTTAACCTTAGCCTTTTCATATACCTCTTCCTTGCTATCCATTATTCTCTTAAGTAGCTCCTCTATCCTTGTGAGCCTCTCCTCCATGTCTTTTCTTATATGCTCTCCCTCTTCCGCTCTTCTGTTGAGGAGCTCCTTTAGTGCATCCGTCAGGGCACAAGAAATTGCCTCCTCAAGGGATGGGTCTATCTCCTCCCTTGGAGACTCAGAAAACCTCGTTGCCAGCTGGAGGACAATGTCGTCGCTTACACTTAGGCTTAACTTTTCCCTTAGTATCTTAAAAAAGTTTATGTTTCTAAAGAGGGTTTCCAGGTCTACCGGTTCTATAATGTCCTTTCGCCTTACTTCAACCTGAAGGTTTACCGTGCCCCTCCTTACAAACTCTCTTATTAGCCTTCTTATGGAAAACTCAATGGACATAAGGTTGTAGTTGGACTTTATGAAAATATCAAGGGTCTTTCCGTTAAGGCTTTTTACAAAGACATTAACCGCCCACCTATCGTTTTCAAAGGCTCCTGAGCCATAACCAGTCATGCTGAGCATTATGAAGATTATAAGCTAAAAGTCTAAGTCAAGCTCGTCTTCTGAGAATTCCTCAAACTCTGGTTCATAGTTCTCCACAGAGGGGCTACTCACTCCCGCCATAAGCGGTTTGAAGCTGGCGGTATCCTTCAAAAAGGCCACTTTAACTATCCCAGTGGGTCCTTGCCTTTGCTTTGCTACGATTATCTCCGCAATTCCTTGCTCCTCCGGTGATGGGTTTCTTTTGTAGTATTCTGGTCTGTGGATGAATATGATAAGGTCCGCATCTTGCTCAATCTGTCCAGACTCTCTTAGGTCCGCAAGCTGTGGTCTTTTGTCTGACCTGTGTTCCACCTGACGGGATAGCTGTGCCAGAGCCACCACGGGTATGGCAAGTTCTTTTGCGAGAGCTTTGAGGTTTCTTGATATCTCCGCCACCTCCTCCTGTCTTGAAGACCTTCTTGTGGGAGGTCTAAGGAGCTGAAGATAGTCAATAAAGGCTACTTCCACACCCTTTTCTTTCTTTAACTTTCTGGTCTTTATCCTCACATCGGTGGTGGAAAGCCCCGGCGTATCGTCAATGTATATCTCACACCTTGAGAGGTCCAGAGCGGCGGATATGAGCTTGTTCCTGTCCTCCTCGTTTACAAAGCCTCTTCTTATGTTTTGAAGAGGCACACCGGAAAGCATGGACAAAGCCCTCATCACAAGCTGTTCCTTGCTCATCTCCAGAGAGTATATGACAACTGGAGCTTTTTCCTGCATCGCCATGTTTATTGCCATGGAGAGCATAAAACTACTTTTGCCCATGCCCGGTCTGGCAGCAACTATGATAAGGTCAGAGGGATGAAAGCCAGTGGTTAGAGTGTCAAGGTCAAGAAATCCCGTTGCCCTACCAGTTATAAGTTTTTCCTGCTTTCGGTGCTTTTCTATAATATCAATAACATCCCTCGCCACATCCCTTATGTGCCAGTAATGGCTAACTATCTGCTTTTCGGATATTTCTATTAGCTTTGTATTTAAGAGCTCAAGAAGGTTCTCAAGGTCTGGCTCTTCCCTTATGCCCCTTAGCACGTTCAGAGAAAGGTCCATGAGACGCCTAAGACCTGATTTTTCCTTTACATTTCTTATGGCTTCTTCAAGAAGGCTTCCTGTAGCAGCCTCTTCCACAAGAGAGTAAATAAAAGCCATATCCAACCTTTCTTTCAGACCTCTTTTCTCTATATATTCCTTGAGGACTATATCGTCCCAGTCCTTTCCTTTGTCTTCCCAAACCTTGTAAAGCAAAGAAAAGAGCAGTTTGTGATTTTCAAAATAGAAATCTTCCTCTCTGAGATGCTCAAGCACGGTGGGCATGGTTTCTGGGTCTGCGATTATTGCACCCAAGACCGCCCTTTCCGCAAGCTCGTCATAAGGTGGTTCAAGGTCGGAGGGTATCATGTCTTTTCTTTGACAAGTGCGGTAATCTCAAGCTCCACGAGAGCATCAAGAGGTAGTCCGCTTACTTCAACGGTTGTTCTCACAGGCTTGACAGGGACATCCTTGAAAAAGTCCTCATAAAGAGCGTTAAACTCCTTGAAAAGGCTTATGTCCTTTAGATAGACCACAACTCTCACTATGCTTTCCTTACCCACACCCCCTGCTTGAAGTATAGCCTCTATGTTATCAAAAACCTGTTTAACTTGGTCTGTAAACCCTTCTCTGAGTTTTCCCGTCTCTGGGTCAATGCCTATTTGACCAGACAGAAACAAAAAGTCACCTGCCATAAGAGCTTGAGAATAAGGACCTACAGGTTTTGGTGCTTTCTCGGTAAAAAGGGGTATCATATTTTATATTTTAAGTCAATGCGAGCGGAAGAGATAAGAAGTTTTCTGGAAGGTATGTTTCGCCCTCTGAAGGTTAGCAGAGGGTCTTTGCTCTTTTCTGAAGGTAGTCTATGCTCTGCAGTTCCTTTTGTAAAAGAAGGTGAACTAAAGGTTTATCTTATATCCGACTCAGGGAGGGAGCTGACCCTCTACAAGGTGATGCCCGGTCAGATGTGCATGCTTGCTATGATTACAGTTTACTCCAATAGGGAATATCCAGCCTACACAAGAGCTGAAGAAGATTCCGTTATTTTTATGGTGCCTAAGGAAATAGCCTTCAGATGGTTTGAAGAAAATCAATGGTGGAGGAGCCTTTTTATGAAGGTCCTTTCAGAAAATCTCCTTTCCGTAATGGGAACAATCAACTCAATGGTGTCGGATAGGGTTGAGGAAAGGCTTATACACTATCTGCTTTCAGAGGCTAAAGGAAAAGGGTTTATTGAAAAGACCCATGAAGATATTGCCAAAGATGTGGGAAGTGTTAGGGTAGTGGTAAGTAGGGTTCTAAAGGACATTGAAAGGGATGGACTTATAGAGGTCTGCAGAGGAAGGATATTTATTAAGGACTATGAGGCTCTGAAAAGGCGGGCAGGGATAACCCGCCCCTGAGCTTTACTTAGTCCAAACAGAAAAGACAAAGTCCTTGTCCTTTACCTGAGCATGGCACGCATGGCAGTCCTTTGCCATGTCCTTGACCAATTTGTTCCCCTTACCATCGTAGCCATAGTAGCCCCAGCCGTCGGTAGCCTTGTATTTCTTGCTATCTTTTACCATAAAGGCTTCTATCCTCTTTGCACCCTCTACATAAGCACCATTATCAAGCACATGCTCGTAGAAGACTATGGCTATAACCGTTCCATCTGGAAAGACCCTTTTTCCATCCTTCTTTATGGTTTCCAAGCCCTTATCGTTCACATAAACATGGTGAACACCGCTGAATGGGTTAAAAAGGGGATGCTTCTGGTCAAATATTACCATACTCTTTACATGGTTCCAGCTCCTGTATTTCTCAGGAGCGACCTTGAAGGCTTCTGCAAGGGCAAGGCTAAAACCTGCAATGATTCCCAAAGCTAAAAGTTTCTTCATGACAGCACCTCCTTAAGGGTTTTGTTTAAATTATGAGATACCTCTTTTCTGTTGTCTGTAACAAAGTTACAAATTTTTCAAAGGGTTTTTGATGATTGTTTGAATAAATCTGATGATAGGTCTTTGAAGTCGCTCTATATTAGTGAGCCATGAAACCAAAAACTAAAGGAGGTTAACCATGGATAGAAGAACGCTTCTTAAGGGAGCAGTGTGTGGAATTACGCTTATGGCTATGCCCATCGGCACTGTTTTAAGCAAGACATCACAAAATAAAAAAGCGTTGAAGCTAACCTACTCCACGGAATTACCCTATAAAGACCTCGTTAGGTTATGGATTCCAGTTCCTATGAACACCTCCTATCAGAAGCTCGTTGATGTGGAGGTAAGGAGTAATGCTTCCAGAATTCTTATGACAGAGGAAAATATCTATAAGACCCCTATTCTGTATTTAGAATTTCAGGGTGGTTCAGAAAGAAACTTTGCAGAGGTGAGCTTCCATGTAGAAATTTGGAATAGAGATAAGATAGATTGGAAAACTATACCTGCTAATAATAGAAAAATACCAGAGGATGTGGCTCTTTATCTCAAGCCAACGGAACATATACAGACGGATGGTATAGTTAAAGAATACGCAGACAAAATAACAAAAGGAGCAAAGACGGATTTAGAAAAAGCAAGGGCGATATATAACTGGGTTGTAGAAAACACCTTTAGAGACCCAAAAGTTTTGGGTTGTGGTGTCGGGGACGTGAAGAGTATGCTGGAAAGCGGATATTTTGGCGGAAAGTGCACAGATATAAACTCTCTGTTTGTCGCACTATGTAGAGCTTCTGGTATACCAGCAAGGGAAATATTTGGGATAAGGGTATTGCCCTCTGAGCTTTCAAAGGGAATATCCTCTGTTCAAGGTGATGCCACAAAAGCACAGCATTGCAGGGCAGAATTTTATCTGGGCAGATGGATACCTGCGGACCCTGCGGACGTAAGGAAGCTAATACTTGAAGAACAGCTTGACCTAAAGCATCCTAAAGTGGCACAGATAAGAGAGTTTATGTTCGGCGGGTGGGATGTCCACTGGGTAGCTTTTAATTATGCAAGGGACTTTAAGCTGAAGCCTCCCATGTCCAGCGTAGAATCTCTCAACGAATTCATGTATCCTGTTGCAGAAGTGGGAGGCAAGGCAATAGACAAATACAAGCTTACTTTTGAGCACTCTAAGTATAAAGTGCAGGTAATTTAGATATTAGGGTGGATGCCCTTCGGGGCATTACCCCAACACTAATACCATCTTCTCCTATATAGTCTTTTTGCAAGTAAATACCCTACCACGAACCCACCTATGTGAGCAAACCAAGCAACTCCACCAACACCAGAGAGTGGAAGGGTTATAAGCCCATTTATAACCTGTATAAGTATCCACAAACCTATGAAGAAGACCGCAGGAAGCTCCATAAAGGTGAGGAAAAAGAAAATGGGAATCAAGGCAAGGATTCTCGCATGTGGGAACATCCACAGGTATGCACCAAGCACACCGCTTATGGCACCGCTGGCTCCCACCATAGGAATATCCGCTCCGCCAAACAGGAAACTAACAAACATCTGAATTACTGCTGCGCCAAGCCCTGAAAGTATATAAAAGAGAAGATACTTAAACCTGCCCATCCTATCTTCCACATTGTCCCCGAAGACCCAGAGAAACCACATATTGCCTATTATGTGAAGCCAGCTTCCGTGGAGGAACATATGGGTCAGGAGAGTTTGAGGCCTCTCAAAAAGGTTAATAGGGACAAGCCCATAGTGATATATAAAAAGGTTGAGCTTTTCTTCGGAGAGGCTCACCTCGTAAAGCCAAACAATGGAACAGGTCAGTATTATGCTCAGGTTTACAAGAGGAAAGCTCCTGTGAGGGTTTACATCCTTTATTGGTATCATGCTCAATAGTTTAAAATCTTTAGGGTGCTGGTCGCAAGGAAAATTAAAAAGGGCTTTAAAAGAAGAGAAATACTAAAGGGCATAAACCTGGAACTCAAAAGAGGTGAGATAGTAGGACTTCTTGGTCCGAATGGAGCGGGTAAGACCACACTTTTTAACTGTCTGGTAGGATTTTTGTCCGTTGACGGTGGAACTATAGAACTTGATGATGAAGATATCACACACCTCCCAGCCCATAAGAGGGCAAGAAGGGGCATAACCTTTCTGCCTCAGGAGCATACACTTTTTGAAGACCTTACGGTTCTGGAAAACCTTCTTATATTCCTTGAGTTTTTTGAGGAGGGCAGGGAATCACAGCTTGCAAGAGCGGAGGAGCTCCTTGCGGACTTTGGGCTCTGGGAGCTAAGGAACCAAAAGGCTGGCAGGCTCTCTGGAGGTCAAAAGAGAAGGCTTGAGGTGGCGCGATCTCTTATACCAAAACCCAAATATATCTTCTTTGACGAGCCCTTTACTGGCATAGACCCCATAATGATTTCAGACATAAGGGCAATAATACTGAACCTAAAGCGTCAGAATATAGGCATACTCATAACAGACCATAATGTAAGAGAGACCATAAGAATGGTAGACAGGGTATACATAATAAGCGATGGCAGAATATTGGCAGAGGGAGAACCACACGAGGTAAGTGAAAGGGAAGACGTAAGGGAAGTTTATCTTGGAAGAGATTTCAGTTGGTAGGCTTGTAGAACATACCCCTCAAAAGCACCGCCCATGCAAAGTATAGCCACAGAAGTATATAGGGCAGGCTGGACATATAGGAAAGAAAACCACCATAAGCGTCCGCAAAAAGCATCCAGGCAAGACTGAGGGGGATTAAAAAGATTATCCTTTTTAGGGCATCCTCCCTAAGCAAGTCTGAGAGTGAGACACCCGTTGCTCCGGAAAACTTCCAGTTATACACAATCCTTGGATAAAGGTGAGCAAGCCCGCCCATTATGGTTGTCCCAGTAAAGCCATAAACCAGCAGGTCAAAGTGTAAGGGAAGCAAGAAGGAGACTATGCCCTCACCTGCCATAATAGAGCCAAGTAAAAGACCGAAGGGTAGCATGATGAGAGCAAGTATGAAATATCTCACCACAAGAGGCACCTCCTTTGGCATGCGCCTTCTTGAGAAAACAGAGTAGAGAATATAAAAAAAGTATCCCACAAAGGCAAGCACAAGAAGGCTCGCGAGGGAAATAAGTCTGTAGTTAAGGAGGTAAAGGCTCAAAAGAAAGGGTGGAAGGTATAAAAGGCTAAGGTAGAAAAGCCTTCTACTTAGGACTATGTTGAGGGGTTCCATGTAAAGCATAGGAATCCATGCAAGCTCAACGCCAACCACCACATTAAGCATAAAGCCAAGAGTAAGGCTGTGAACCGCAAGGGCTAAGGGAAGGAAACCAAGCTCCGAAAGTAGAAGGAAAAAACTTGCAAAGAGGAGGTAAAGAGTGCCAAGACCTATAAACTTTACAGTTATAGGTTGCCAGTTTTTTATAGAGAGCAGAATGTTTATGGCAAAAAGCAAAGAGGCAAAGGCATATACAAGGCTTGCGTAGAGTGTCTGAAAAAGGTAGAAAAGAAAGGAAGAAAAAAGACTTAGGGCAAAAACCACATAGGAGAGCCAAATAGGTCTGAGTGGTCTACCCTGAGAGTTGGGAACTATCTGATACATAGCAGACATTATGGTATGGGCAACAAAACCAAAGACTGCAGTTATCCAAACTATCTTTGGGTCAAGCTGGAGGCTTTTTACAGCAAGAGAATACAACAGGTCCAGCATCGCAAGAAAGAAAAAGGGCAAGCTCACCTTTGACACATAAAACATGTATATATAGTAAGCAATTACTTATATTCTGTCAAGCCTTCCTGACAAAGGACAGTGTGTGGAAAAGAGAAAAGCCTATAATAGAAAAACATGGAGAAGAAAACCCTTGTAAGCTCTACAAACCTCAGGGAAGATAGACTACCACCCGGTCAAAGATGGATATCCGCGCCCATAGTCTATGATATAGTGGATGAGATACCCCAGTGGGATACAGAAAAATACCGCTTTATGGTCTTTGGACTTGTGGAAAATCCTTTAGAGTTTAGTTATGAGGAGATACTCAAGATGCCTTCTGTGGAGCTTGTAGCGGACTTTCATTGTGTGACTCGCTGGAGCGTAAAGGAGATAAGATGGGAAGGTGTACAGACCTCTTATATATTAAACCTTGCAAAGCCAAAGCCCCAAGCCAAATATGTTATGGTTCACTGCCTTGAGGGATATACCACGAACCTACCCCTTGAATACCTTTATGAGGAAGACAGCATACTGGCATACAAGATGTATGGAAAACCTATACCTCTCAGACACGGCTACCCTCTTAGGCTTGTGGTTCCAAAGCTATATGCTTGGAAAAGTGCCAAGTATGTGTGGGGTATTGAACTTATGGAGGAGGATATGCCAGGCTTTTGGGAGCAAAGAGGATACAACATGAGGGGAGACCCATGGAAGGAGGAACGTTATTGGTAAGATTAAACCGCTACCTTTCCATGTGCGGAGTTGCTTCAAGAAGGAAGGCGGATGAGCTTATACTTCAAGGAAGGGTAAAGGTTAACGGTCTTGTGGTAAAGGAGCTTGGTTGGAGGGTGGACCCGCATAGGGATGTGGTGGAGGTGGACGGAAGAGAAGTGAAACCAGCGACCTATAGATACATAATCCTGTATAAGCCCTGCTGTTATCTTACCTCCCTTGGAGGAACCAAGGAGGGCAAAAGGACTATAGAAGAACTTATAAAGGACATCTCCGAGAGGGTATATCCTGCGGGAAGGCTTGACTATAATGCGGAGGGACTTCTTATACTTACCAACGACGGAGAACTTGCCCACCGAATAATGCACCCAAGGCATAAACTTCCTAAAACCTACTTGGTTTGGGTTTCTGGAATAGTAAAGGGGGAGACCCTTGATGCTATGAAAAGGGGTGCAGTGCTTGAGGATGGTCCAGCAAAGCCTGACAGTGTAAGGCTTGTAAAGCACATGAAGGATAAAAGCCTTATAGAGATAGTTTTCCACGAGGGCAGAAAACACATAGTGAAAAGGTTTGTTTCTAGCTTTGGACACAAGGTTATAAGACTTAAGAGGGTCGCCATTGGACCCGTAAGGCTAGGTAAGCTCAAACCCGGTGAGTGGAGAGATATGACAAAGGAAGAGCTTAAAAGTCTCAGGCAAGCCCTTGGTATAAAATCCTTTGTGAGGGATTGAGCATGGAAAGCCTTTTCAAGTTGGTAGTTTTGTTTTTGGCCCTCTTTTTCGCATTCATGGCTGTGTTAAGAATCTATGCAGGTATAAGAAGCAAGAAGATGCAAGGCAGAAGGTCATAGGTGGTATAATTTACACAAATTTTGAAACAGTCCTTCAATTTTTTTGATGTTAGTTTGCAATTTATGGTGTTTTCTACAGCTGATGGAATAATGTATAGATTGAGCGTTGCATGGGAACATCCAAGCCCTTCAAGAAAGTGGTTGATAAACTGTGGGGAACTGGTTTTAGACTTTGTCAAAGAGGAAGTGTGGAAAAGGGGAGAACTTATCCTTCAGGAAAAAAGGGACAAGCTTAAGATGATGCTTGAGAGCTTTCTAAGGGATGAGTACGATACAAAGAGCAGAGAAAGGGCCATGAGGAACATTAAGCTTTTGGAGAGGGTGCAAGAGCTTCTAACATCTTCCTGAGTGTTATCCTGTTTATGCCTAAGATCCTGGCAGTTTTAGATTGGTTTTTATCCAGTAAGGTGTATGCTTCTTGAACAATAACTGAGGAAAGTTTTTTTAAAAGTTTATGGTATATTCCCTCTTCCCCTCCTTCTATAAGCCTTTTGATCTCCAGTCTGAGAAGGGTTTCAAGTTCCTCAAGACCTTCCCTGCAGTAATCTACCACCGTAAGCTCAACGTCCCTACTTTTTAGTACATCTCCACTGCTGAGAGCAATTGCTCTCCTAAGAACGTTTTCCATCTCCCTTATATTACCAGGCCAACTGTAAGATGTAACTTTTTCCAAAAACTCCCTTGTATAACCTCTTATCCTCTTCCCCATTTCTTTAGAAAGGTTTTCTATCATACAGTTGAGCAAGATTGGAATATCCTCCTTCCTATCCCTGAGAGGGGGAATGTGTATATGAATGGTGCTTATCCTGTAATATAGATCTTCCCTGAACTTACCATCCTTAACCAAGCTCTTTATATCTTTATTGGTAGCACTTATGAGCCTAAAATCGCAATGCACCTCCTTTGTACTTCCCAGCCTCCTTACCTTCTTTTCCTGTAGTACTCTCAGCAGCTTAGATTGCATGGAAAGAGGCAGGTCTCCTATCTCATCAAGGAAGAGTACACCACCTTTTGCAGACTCTATTAGCCCTTCTTTAGTATGGGATGCACCAGTAAAAGCACCTCGCTCGTAACCAAAAAGCTCTGCTTCAAGAAGTTCTGGAGGGATTGCCGAAGAGTTAATGGCTACAAAGGGACCGTTCCATCTCCTGGACAATTTCCAAAGAGCTTTGGCAAAGAGTTCTTTCCCAACGCCCGTTTCACCGGTTATCAGAACAGGCACATCCAAAGGTGCAGCTTTACCAACGTTTTTCAGTACTTCCTTCATCTTCCCCTCTGGGTTTCCTATTATGGAGCAAAGCTCTTTACACAGCTCACCAGATAGGTTCTCACCACTGGTAAAGACTGGTATGACCTCTTCCTCGTGATAGATCACCCTCTTAGCTTCACTTATAGACATTTCCAGATCTTTAACATCAACAGGTTTCAGGAGGACATCATAAAAGCCGAGGCTTATGAGTTTCATAGTGTACCCTGGTAAACGCTTCGCAGTTATAGCCATTATGATGTTACCATTCTCTTTTAGGTCTGGAACTGCAGAAAAACCAACAGTATCTACATCCAGTATTACCACAGAGTTCTTGATGTCATCTGGTAATTCTTCAACGCGCTCTATGCCATCTAAGTAAAGCTCGCAATCTTTTGTGTAGAGCACCACATCCATGTTTATTAAGTATACAAGTTGTTTATAAAATATACATGATACTTATCATAAGTGAACAAAAACACTGGTTTCTGCATTCATCACCGATTGGCACAGATTTTGCAATACACAGATTTTGCAATACTCAAGATAGGAGGTTGAAGTATGAAGAGAGAACATTTGGAAGAGATCATAGAAAGGAATCCAAGGGAAAAGCTAAAGGCGGACAAACATCCTCTTGATATAATGGAAGACCTTCCAAGGCTCATAAGGGATGGTTATGATAAAACTCCTGAAGAGGACCTTGTACGCCTTCAGTGGTACGGACTCTACCATGATAAACCACGGATTGGGCACTTTCTTCTGAGGATAAAACTACCAGGTGGCATGTTAAGCCCGAAACAGCTTAGAGAAATAGGTTCACTTGCTAAGAATTTTAACGACTATGCGGAGCTTACAACCCGTCAGGACATACAGCTGCATTACATAAGGCTTGATGACCTTCCTCTGGTGTTTAAAAGATTGTCCAGCGTTGGACTCTTTCCCGTTGGATCCTGCGGTGATACAGTAAGGAATATAACAAGCTGTCCTGTCGTTGGTGTAGACAAGGATGAGCTCTTTGATGTCAGAGAGTGCATAGGGGAGCTTGAGAGCTTCTTCCACAACCCTGAGAACAGGAAGTACTTTAACCTACCAAGAAAGTTCAAGATAACCATATCAGCCTGTCCTTACCACTGCAATTATCCGGAGATGCATGACCTTTCCTTTGTTGGGATGGTAAAGGATGGAGTTGAAGGCTTTGCAGTATGGGTAGGCGGTGGGCTTTCATCAACGCCAAGGCTTGCAAGGAAGCTTGGCATATTCATCCCAAAGGAAAAGGTCTTAGAGGTGGCAAAGGCAGTTGTAGATATATGGAGCGAAGAGCCAGAAAACAGAAAGTCCTTTGTAAAGGCGAGGATAAAGTACTTCGTAGACAAGGTAGGAGCAGAAAGGTTTAAAGAGATGCTCTTTGAAAGGCTAAGCTTCACTCCAGAATCCATTAAGGAGGAGCCAGTGGCAATAAGGAGGAACTTTCACGTGGGGATTGGAAAACAAAAGCAGGAGGGGTTCTTCTATGTGGGTTTTCCTGTAGAAGCTGGTAGGGTATCTGGCAGTCAGCTTATAAAGGTAGCAGAGCTTGCGCAAGCTCTTAACCTTTCCATAAGGATCTCTCAGAGGCAAAACCTGATACTAACAGACGTACCGGAGGAAAGGCTTGAGCATGTTATAGAAGGTATGGAAAGGATAGGCTTTAGCTTGAAAAAGAGCATTCCAAGGAGTATCTCCATAGCCTGCACTAGCGACCCCTTCTGCAATTACTCTGTTGGTTCCTCAAAAGAGTGGCTTTTGGAACTTCTTAACTATCTAGAAGAAAGAATTGGAGATATAGGGGACATAGCAATAGGTGTTGATGGATGTCCCCATGCCTGCGCCCATCATTGGCTGAACGATATAGGGCTTCAGGCTACCCACATAAGACATCCAGATGGTAGTGTGGAAAGTGCCGTGAATATTGTGCTGGGAGGTGGTTATGGAAGGCATGCAAGCATAGGCAGGATTGTGGTAAAAAGGGTTCCTTTACCTTTGGCGAAGGAGTACATAGAGAAGCTCATCATAGCTTATAAAAGCTCAGCGTATGGAAGCTTTCATGAGTTTATAAAAGCTCATTCTGATGAGGAGCTTTTAAACATCATGCAGGAAAAGAAGGTTATAAAAGAAGAAGGAGGAAAGGTAAGAGTGAGGATATTTGGGCCTATAAGCAGGTTCTTTGGCGGTCTTTCTGAGGTTGAAGTGTCTGCGAAAACGGTAGAAGAAGCCCTTTTGAAGCTTGAGGAGGAGTTTGAAGATTTTCGTGGAAAGGCCATTGATGAAAGGGGAGAGCTAAAACCCTTTTTGAAGGTTTTTCTGAATGAGGAGGACGTAAGGTTCTTACAGGGGCTTAAAACACCCGTTAAAGAGGGGGATGAGATAGCTATGTATCCAGCTCTTGCAGGAGGTTCTCCCATGTACGATGAGCTTGAACTTCATGAGCTTGCCATTGAGTACGAGGACAAACCAGCTAAGGATGTGATAGCTTGGGCTCTTGATAGCTTCCATCCAAGGCTTTACATAGCGTGGAGCGGTCAAGCAGAGGACATGGTTCTACTTGATATGGCTCACAGGATAAACCCACAGGTTAGAGTTTTTACCGTTGACACAGGAAGACTCTATGAAGAAACTTACAGGCTTATTGAACGAGTTTACGAGGTATACGGTTTAAGGATAGATGTTTATTTTCCAAACAGTGAAGAAGTTGAACAGATGGTACAGGGATTTGGCGTAAATCTTTTCTACAAGTCTGTAGAACTAAGACACCTTTGCTGTCATGTAAGAAAAGTGAGACCTTTACTGAGGGCTTTAAGACAGGTGGATGCATGGATAACTGGACTAAGAAGGGAGCAGTGGGCAAGCAGGCAAAACATAATGAAAATTGAGGTAGACCATGACCACGGACAGATAGTAAAGATAAATCCCTTGGCAGATTGGACAGAGAAGGAAGTATGGAATTACATAAAGGAGAACAAGGTTCCCTACAATGAGCTATACGACAAAGGCTTTAAAAGCATAGGATGTGCTCCTTGTACAAGGCCCGTGTCTGAAGGTGAGGACCCAAGGTCTGGTAGATGGTGGTGGGAAAAGGATGCACCAAAAGAGTGTGGTATGCACTGCAGTTTAGAAACTGGAGGCTTTGAAAGAATAGCTGACAAAGTGCTGGGAGACATAAAATGATCAGAGTTTGGTGTGTCTCAAAAGATTTTGAAAAGGAGCTTATAAAGAGAGGCTGGAAAGAGGGAAAGTTCGATGGCCGGAGGTGCCTAATGAAGGAATTAGGAAGCTGGTTATGGATTTGTCTCCTTTCAGACCAAGAGGTGAAACTTGTATCTTTTCCCATAGAAGATAGCTCAAGGGTCCACTCTGAAGGTATGAGGAAATTGATAGAGGAACTGAAGGAGGTCTCTGAAGTTATGGACTTTTCCCTTTCTGCGAGGATGGAGTATGGGAGCTGAGCACATTATGTTTGCTTTTCTTGGATTTTTCATAGCCTTTGCCATAGGCCTAACTGGTGTGGGTGCTGGAACTCTCACAGCTCCTACCCTCATACTGCTTGGATTGGACCCAGCAAAAGCTGTCGGTTCAGCCCTCGCTTTTTCAGCTATCGTAAAGCTACCAGCAGGTTTTTTACACGCACTCCATAAAAACGTAGACTACAGAGTTCTCAGGGCTATGCTGTCTGGAGGCCTTCCAGGTGTTTTCATAGGCTCTTACTTCCTTTCCAAGCTTTCCCTTGCTCAAAGCCTAAAAGGTCTGATCCTTCTGACCATAGGCCTTACCATACTCTTATCCATACTCCTAAACCTCTTTCTCCTCTTTAAAAACATGAGGATAGATATGACAGAGCACTCTTACGTATTACCTTTTGCGTGCTTTTTTATAGGTCTTGAGGTAGGCTTTACCTCGACTGGCGCTGGAGCATTGGGAATGGTGCTCCTGATCTATTTTACTCGTTTGGACACTCCAAAATGCGTTGGTACGGATATAGCTTTTGGTTTAGCTTGTTCTTTAATCGGTAGCTTTTCTCATATGTTCTTGGGACATGC
This sequence comes from Hydrogenobacter sp. T-8, assembly GCF_011006175.1. Classification (NCBI taxonomy): domain Bacteria; kingdom Pseudomonadati; phylum Aquificota; class Aquificia; order Aquificales; family Aquificaceae; genus Pampinifervens; species Pampinifervens florentissimum. The sequence continues at coordinate 575,417 of NZ_CP048795.1, forward strand.
GGAGGCGAGCCTTTTCCTTCCTATGAGTATTGGTGGCCTCTTAGGTGTTTGGCTTGGAACTAAACTAACAAGGAAAATCGACCCAAGACCTTTGAGGTTCATCATATCAGCCCTGCTTTTCATAGTGGCTTTAAACCTTATCCGCAGAGGGCTTAACTGATGGGTAAAGTATACCTTGTAGGAGCAGGGCCAGGAGACCAAGAGCTTTTAACACTTAAAGCTTTAAGACTCATAAAATCTGCGGATGTCATACTCTACGACAGGCTCATAAACCAAGAGATACTTCTTTTTGCAAAACCAGACTGCGAGCTCGTATACGTAGGAAAAGAAGCTGGAAAGCATACAATAGAACAGGAGAAGATAAACGAGCTTTTGCTAAAGTATGCTCAAACAAAGGATGTCGTTGTAAGGCTAAAGGGAGGAGATCCTTTCATCTTCGGAAGGGGAGGAGAAGAGGCATTATTTTTGGCAGAGCATAGAATAGACTTTGAGATAGTTCCAGGGGTAAGCTCCTTTTACTCAGTACCAGCCTATGCGGGTATACCATTGACCTTTAGGGGAATATCCTCTTCCTTTGCGGTAATAACAGGGCATGAGGACACAAGGAAAGAAAGCTCCAGCATAGACTGGAATAGCCTAAAAGGTATAAACACACTGGTTTTTCTCATGGGAGTATCAAGGAGGAAGGAGATAGCCAAGAGGCTAATAGAGATAGGAAGGAGTCCAGATGAGCCAGTTGCCTTTATAGAGAATGGGACAACTGAGAGGCAAAGGGTGATCTTAACGAGCCTTTACGAGCTTTCCACAGACCCTCCAAAGGTGAACCCTCCAGCCGTTATGGTTGTAGGGAGTGTAGTAACACTTAGAGAATATATGAATCAGTTTTCAAAGGAGGTGAAGGTATGCTTCCAGCACCCCATGGTGGAGCGCTTGTAAATAGAGTTGTTCCTGAAAGGGAAAAGGTGAAGATACTGATGGAGGCTGAAAAATATCCAGCTCTTTACGTTGATACTGATACACTTCTTGATATTGAGAACATAGCCACTGGAGTTTTTTCACCTCTTAAGGGGTTTATGACGGAGGAAGAGCTTAGCAGTGTTGCTCACAGGATGATCCTACCTAACGGTGATGTGTGGAGCATACCTATTTTGCTACAGGTCAAAGAGAAAGATAGTTTAAGAAAGTTGGGGATTGGGGAGAGAGTGGTTATAAAGGACAGTAGTAATAGAATAAAGGCGATAGTTGATGTTAAGGATATTTATCGCATTGATATTAAGAAAATTGCCAAGCTTGTATGGGGCACGGATAGCGATGAGCATCCAGGTGTAAATATCTTCTATTCAAAGGGTGAGTGGGCGCTAGGAGGTGATGTTTGGCTTTTGGAAAGGGTAGAATCTCCCTTTAAGCAATGGGTCTTAGAACCGGCAGAAACAAGGAAGGTCTTTGAGTACAGAGGATGGAAGACTATAACTGGATTTCAAACAAGGAACGCACCGCATAAAGCTCACGAATACCTTCAGAGGATAGCCTTAGAAATGACGGATGGGCTTTTTATAAACCCTGTCCTAGGTTGGAAAAAATCCGATGACTTTGATTCTCATACAGTTTTAAGAGCCTACGAGTATCTCATAGATAACTACTATCCACGTCAGAGGGTCTTGCTCTCTGGACTTTCTACATCCATGAGGTACGCAGGTCCAAGGGAAGCAGTATTCCATGCCATAGTGAGGAAGAACTTTGGATGTACGCATTTTATGATAGGTAGGGACCATGCAGGCGTTGGAAACTTTTACGACCCATACGAAGCACATAGAATATTTGATAAACTCCCCTCCGACATAGGTATAGAGATAGTAAAGGTTACTGCAGTCTTTTATTGCCACCTATGTGAAGCCATGGCTTCAGACAAAAGCTGTGGACATGATGACCATCAAAGAGTGTACGTTAGCATGACCAAGATAAGGGATATGTTAAGAAAGGGGCTCACTCCTCCAAGAGAGATGATAAGAGAGGATGTTGCTCAGCTTCTTATGAAAGGGTTTGTAGCTTCAGAGGTTGACATATAGCTATAAGCCGAGTAAGAAAGAAATCAATACCCTTGTGTATGAGCAGAGCTTGTTTCTAAAAGAAGGAATTTTTTTACAAAACCTTCACAAGAAGGCTCTCTTTTTAAGAAAAAGAATTAGCCCACTTTGAGGAAAAAGGGGACTTGAAAAGGAGAGCTACAATGAACAAGGTAGCACAGAACAGAGAAAAAAGCAAGGGGGAATTTCAAAACCCCTCACAGAGAGAGCAGGAGCTCCGCCAGAGATTTCTTGAGAGCAAGGCAGTGGAATAGAGGAGAGGAAGTCACGATATTATACCGCGGTCCGCTTTCCTTTTTAAAGGATGGAGGTGGCAACATGGAGTTCAAAAAGGAAGTTATAAGAGTTAGGCTCACAAAAAGTGTAAAAGAAAAGCTGGATGCTGTGGCAGAAGAAGAAGGTAGAGGAATTTCTGAGTTGGTCAGAGAAGCCATAATGGAATGGCTACATAAAAAGGAAAAGGAAATGGCAAAGCCCTTCCTAATCAAATAACCTTGAGGTGATATAAACATGGCTTTTGAGTTTGTGGTTGGTATTATGGCAACACCCACAACCCTTGTGGTTAAGGATGGTATAATTAAAAGGGTATTTGTTGGTGTAGTAAGACACCAGAGAATACTTCAGGAGGTGTAGACTATGCAATTTTTTCTTGATACTGGCATGGTGGATGAGATAAAACAAGCTCTTGAATGGGGAATACTTGACGGTGTAACGACGAACCCATCTCTAATAGCCAAGACGGGAAGACCCTTCTTGGAGGTAGCTAAGGAAATACTCCAATTGGTGGACGGACCTGTAAGCCTTGAGACGGTCTCAAGGGATGCGGAGGGTATGATAAGGGAAGGTAGGATGCTTGCGGAACTTGGGGATAATGTAGTGGTAAAGATTCCCATGACTCCAGAGGGGATGAAGGCGGTTCAGGTTCTTGAATCTGAAGGTATACCAACGAACGTTACCCTTGTTTTTTCACCCGCTCAAGCTCTCATTGCGGCAAAGGCAGGAGCGAGTTTTGTATCGCCCTTCATAGGCAGGATAGACGATGTTTCAAGCGATGGAATGAAGCTTATAAGGGAAGTAAAGCAGATATTTGACAACTATGACATAGTGGATACGGAGATAATCGTCGCCAGTGTAAGACATCCCATGCATGTGGTGGAGGCAGCACTAATAGGTGCGGACATATGCACCATGCCCTTTGAGGTAATGAAAAAACTCTTCCAGCACCCTCTCACCGATAAGGGTATTGAGCTTTTCCTAAAGGATTGGGAGAAGGTGCCAGGAAGACCCTTCTAAAACCTCCCACCGCCGAGAATTCTGAGTATGTCGTTTAATATCACAAAACCCGCAAGCACTATTATTATGGCATAGCCTGCTTTTACCCATACCTCTTTGAACTTGGGAGAGAAGGGCTTTCTTCTCATGGATTCCATAAGAAAGAGTAGGATAAGCCCACCATCAAGAATGGGAAGTGGTATAAGGTTAAATATGGCAAGTTGAACAGATATAAAAGCCATCATACCTATAAAGGGAAGTATGCCTTGCTGTGCGGACTCACCCGCCAATTGGGCTATGGCTATGGGTCCACCAAGGGTCTTTATGGACAAACCACCAGTAATAAGGCTCCAAAGAGCTTTCAAAGAAAGAAGGCTCAACATGTATGTTCTGTGAACCCCGTCAAGGAAGGCTTGCAGGGGTGGCTCTTTGCTCTCCACCGTCTCCACGTAGGGAGATATACCCAAAAGGGGCAGTCCTGTCTTTTGGTCAATCTTTGGAATAACGGTCTTCTCCTCTAAGGAATCTCCCCTCTGCACGAGAAGCACTACAGGCTTGTCTCTGGACTCTCTTATAGCCTTTACAAGGTCATACCATCCCTTTACCTCACGACCATTGACCTTTAGTATCTTGTCTCCTCTCTGTATGCCCACCTGAAAGGCAGGGCTGTTCTCCACAACCCTTCCTACCACTGCTGGAAGCCATGGCTCCGCACCAAAGCCAGAAGACCTACTTATGCTGTCCCTTACAGATAGGTTTATTTCCCTTCCGTCCCTTATTACCTTTACGCTCCAACCTTTGCTGAGTATATTCTCAAAGACCGCACTCTCCACATCTTTCCAACTTTGCACCCTCTTGGAGTTTATCTCCAGTATAAGGTCCCCTTCCCTTATGCCCAGCTTTTGAGCTATGCTGTTTTCTGCCACATGACCTACCACTGGCTTTTCATAAACATACTTGGGAACCTGTTTGCCCACCATAGCAAGGAAGGCAAAGAGCAAAACCGCAAGAATAAAGTTAAAGAGGGGACCACCAAAGGCTATAAGTATCTTCTGCCAGTTAGGTTTTGAGGAAAAGGCTCTTTTGTCTTGAACCACCTCCTCCTCACCGTAGAGCTTTACAAAGCCCCCAAGAGGCAATGCAGAGACCCTATACTCCGTCTCTCCCACCTTCTTACTGAAAAGCACAGGACCAAAGCCTATGGAGAATATATCCACCCTGACACCAAAAAGCTTTGCCATTAGAAAATGACCAAGCTCGTGAAACCATATAAGCACACCTATAAGAACAAGAAAAGCCAAAACATACTCCATGTTTACCTCCTAAGTGATACCTTCTTCCTTTAATATTTTTTCTATCTCAGGGTCCTTTTTGGCAAGTTTTTTCATAACTTTCTCCAACTTTTCTTCCCTTTCCTCTATCTCTCTAATCTTCCTTGCCACAGGCTCAACCGCAGTCCTTCTGTCCCATATGACAAAACCTATAAGAATTCCCATACCTCCAAATAATATACCAAAGCCCCAATAAAGAAAGGTTCTTAATTCGTCAAATTGTCTCTGTGTGTCTTTTTTAAGTTCGTCTATCTGTTTTTTTAGGTCATCTATCTGTCTTTGGAGATATTTTTGACCCTCTTCCAGCCTTATAATCCTATCCCTATCCTCCTGAGTAAAAGGCACTTCCTTTGGCAGTGCAATGCTAAATAACAAAGTCAACAGCAGGAAAAGTTTCATACTACTCCTCACTTAGTCTTCTATGACCTTAACTATAATCTTCCTTTCTCTGGGTCCGTCAAACTCTGCAAGAAAAATCGCTTCCCAAGTGCCAAGGACAAGGTCTCCATCTTCTATAGGTATTACCCTTGAGTTGCCTATTATGGCACTTCTTATATGTGCTGCGGAGTTTCCTTCTGAGTGGGCGTAGTTATCCCTCCATGGGATTATCTTCTCAAGGGAATAGGTTATATCCTTTATCACATCTGGGTCCGCACCCTCGTTTATAAATACGCAGGCGGTGGTATGGGGAACATATACGAGACACATGCCAGACCTCACACCAGAAGCTCTAACCACTTCTCTTACTTGATTGGTGATGTTTACAAAGCTCGTATGTTTTGTGGTTCTGACCTTTATTACAGCCATGCTACCTGAGGGTCATCTTAAAGATGCATCTTTCGTGGCCTTGGGCTCTGCAGGCTACCTCTTTGACGCTCACCTTCTTATCAAGAAGCTCACTTAGAAAGCCTTCAAAGAACCCAGCCATTGGCTCACACACAGGACTTTTGCTCTGACCCACCGCCTCCACCAGAATGGATCCATCAACCCTTATCTCCATCTTATCAAGGTCGTATTCAAAAACATCCAAAAGCCTTGAGGACTCTGCTATAACCGTTAGCACATCAAGGGCCTCATCCAACCTATCTGTGTATATGCCATACCTTTCCTTTAGTATCTTTGCACCCTTTTTTCCGCCAAAGTTAGTGGCTTTTTTTATAACCTTATCTATGCCCAGCTTGCTGAGCTTGTATATGTCCCTATAGCCATCCACCAGCGCCGCACGGTGCACAAGCACAGACTCCCGCTCAATGGCCTCCGCAAGAGCTCTGAACTTATCCTTTAAATATTCCATCCTATACTCCTAAGTTTTTGCCTTCCTTCTTCAGATATTTTATCACTGCTCCAAGCAGGCTCAAATACAAAGTTTATCACAACATCCTCCAAATCTGGAAAGTTTTTAAGCAGATGCTCCCTTATATGCTGAGCAAAAAAACCTCTTGCAGGGCAGGAGGGGACTGTTAAGGTCATATCTATGTATGCCATTCTGTCTTTGACCTGCACACCGTATATAAGCCCAAGATTTACTATGTCTATAGGTATCTCTGGGTCTTTTATCTCTTTTAACTTTTCCAAGATTTCAAGTTCCATTGGAATAAATATAGGATTTTTCCCAGTCTAAGGCGGTTTTTATGATAAACTCCAAGTTGTCATATTGAGGTTTCCAGCCAAGAATTTGTCTTGCCTTTTGACTATCCGCTACGAGCATGGGTGGGTCTCCTTCACGCCTTGATGCGTATCTTACCTGAAAGTCCACGCCAGAGACCTCTTTTACCTTTTGCACTACCTCAAGCACCGAGTATCCTCTACCATATCCCACATTAAAGACGTCGCTTTGCCCTCCACTCATTAGGTAGTCTAAAGCCTTTAAATGAGCCTCGCATAGGTCCATAACATGCACGTAGTCTCTTATGCACGTCCCGTCAGGTGTTGGATAATCTGTTCCAAAGACCTCCATATGGGGAAACTGACCAGTTGCAGTCTTTACAGCCCTTAGGATAAGATGCGTTGGCTCTCTGCTTACTTGTCCTATACTGCCCTCTGGGTCTGCACCCGCTACGTTGAAATACCTGAGGATAGCATACTTCAAGCCTGTGGTATAGGAGAAGTCTTTTATTGCCTGCTCTGTAAATAGCTTACTCCAGCCATAGGGGTTGATAGGCTCTGTTGGGTCATCCTCTTTTACTGGGACTTTATCTGGTATGCCATAAACTGCAGCGGTGGAGGAAAATATGAGATACTGCGTCCCAGCTCTTTGCATAGCCTGAAGAAGGTTGAGAGTTCCCAGAAAGTTGTTCTCGTAATATAGCAGTGGCTTTCTAACGCTTTCTGGGACTTTTACCTTTGCGGCAAAGTGGATAACCGCATGGGGCTTGAACTCAAGGAAAACCTCCTCAAGGGCTTTGTAGTTGAGAAGGTCTACTACTTTGAGGTCTCCGTAAAGCACAGCCCAAGCGTTGCCTTCGGAGAGGTTGTCTACAGTAAGGACTTGGTATCCTCTCTCACCTAATAGCTTTACCATATGAGAACCTATATAGCCTGCTCCCCCCGTTACTAATATTCGCATAGTGCAATTATATATCAATCCTCAAGGTTTTGTGCCAGATAGTCCGCCAAGTGCAAGACCTCCTGTCCAGTTTTGTGTTTTTTAACTCCATCCTTTAAATTAAGCACACAGCCTGGGCAGGTGGTAAGCACCACATCCGCTTGAGTTTTCTGAAGGTCTTGGACTTTTTCCTTCTGTATTTGGTCTGACATTTTGGGGTTTGTTATGGAAAAAAGCCCTGCAAAGCCACAGCAAGACTTGTCCTTTTCTGCCCTGTTGACCTTGTCTCCTTCAATCCTCTCCATGACACCGTAGAAGACCTTGTCGCTTACCTTCATTGCACTGTAGGAGTGGCATGGCACGTGGAAGGTGAGGACTTTTCCAGAGCCTTTGAATTTCAAAGGGCTTTTGAAGACTATTTCCGCAAAGTCATAAACTGGTTTTTGTAGCTTGTAATCCTCCTGCAAAGCTCCACCGCATGTGGGACAGGCAACCACCACTGCGTCAAACTCATACTTTTCCATCTCTTTAAGGTTATGCTCTCTTAACTTCTCAAAAGCGGGTAGGTTTCCAGAGTAATAGTGGGGTGCACCACAGCACTTTATATCCTCTGGGACAACCACCGTGTAGCCTGCTTTGTTCATTAGCCTTATGACGTTCTCACCCGTTTTGCCATAAAAGGCATCTATCATACAGCCTGTGAAAAAAAGGAGCTTTCCCTTTTCTTCCTGAGCCTTAAAGACCTTACCTCTTAGTCCAAAAGCCTCTGCAGTAGGCTTTGGCATAAACTTCACCGCACCGGTGGGAAAGGGCGTTTTTATCTCTCCAAAAGGCAAGGGGCTAAGAAGTTTACCAGCTAACTTTACCACCTTTCTACCTGCCTTTGACTGCAATAGTTCCAGGGACTTTAGACCAAGACTTTTTACTATTCCCTGTCCCAAATTTTCCCTTTGCATATTTCTTGCATGGACCAAAATCTCCTTATATTCCACGTTATTGGGACATATCCACTCACATCTTCTACACATGGCACACTGGTCCCATTGCTTGGCAACCTCTTCAGAGAGTGGTAGTTTTCCCTTTACCACCATCTCCGCAAGGGCAAGCCTGCCACGTGCAAATCCAGCCTCCTCTTGTATGTATGGATATGTGGGGCATACGGACTTACAAAGTCCACATTTTACGCACTTTTGAGCAAGGTCAAGAGGTATCTCTATAAACTTCTCCATAGTCTATGTAAATATAGGGCTTTTGTAAGAGGTTGAATTGACCAAAAGCAGGTTATAATTTTGTATTCTTGAGCGGGTGTGGCGGAACTGGCAGACGCGCAGGACTTAGGATCCTGTGGGGATAACCCGTGAGGGTTCGACTCCCTCCACCCGCACCAATAATAGGAGGTTTGCATGAAGATTAGTGTAGAAGACAGACAGGGGCTATTCAAAAGCCTTAAAGTTGAGGTGGAAGGTGATATAGTGAGGTCTGCCCTTGATGAGGTTTACAACTACCTTAAGCAAAACGCAGAGGTGGAAGGCTTTAGAAGGGGCAAAGCACCTCTTTGGGTCATTAAAGCTAAGTTCAAAGAATACATACAGGAGGAGGTGGGCAAAAAGGTGGCAAATGCCACGCTGGCGGGTGCAATACAGGAAAGTGGGCTAAAGCCGGTGGCGGACATATACCTTGAAAGCGTTCACTTAGAAGAGCCTTCTCAGAGGCTGAGCTACAGTGTGTCCTTTGAGGTCCCTCCTGAGTTTGAGCTTGAGAACCTTGAGGGGCTTGAGGTGAAGATAGGAAAGGTAGAGTTCAGCGATGAGTTGGTAAAGAGAAGGATAGAGGAGATAAGGGAGGAGCATGCCATCTGGGAGCCTGTAGAAAGGGAGGCAAGAGAGGGCGACCTGGTGGTGGTGGACTACAGGGTTGAGGAAACAGAAAGCGGTGAGCACACCGAGGGGGAAACCTCAGGGGTCATAGGGACAAAAACCTTCAGAGAAGAGATAGAGAGAGAGCTTGTAGGAAAGAAAGAAGGCGACAGCTTTGTTCTTGAGGACCTAACCCTCTACGACACGGAGGGCAAACCTGCGGGCAAGGCAAGGGTGGAGATAACCATAAAAAGCATAAAGGAGAAGGTGCTTCCTGAGCTCAACGACGACTTTGCAAAGGAGCTTGGGCTTGGTGAGACTTGGGCGGAAGCGGAGGAGAAGATAAGGGAAGAGGTAAGGGCAAGCATTGAAAACATGAAGAAAGCCATGATAGCCGATGCGGTAGCCATAAAGCTGGTCCAAATGCACCAGTTTGATGTCCCTCAGACCCTTCTTCAGAGAGAGCTTTCGCACCTTGTAGAAAGGAGGGTAAGGGAGCTATCCCAATGGGGGATAGACCCCAAGTATTTAGACTACAAAGCTATAGCTCAAGAGCTTACACCGCAGGCGGTTTTCAACATAAAGCTAAGGTTTATATTGGATAAATACGCAGTCCAGAAGAATATTGAAGTTAGCACGGAGGAGCTACAGCAGAGGATAGAAGGCTTGGCACAAGCCTATGAACGTACACCAGAGGAGATGAGAGAATTTCTGCAGAGAGAAAACCTACTGCCAGTCCTTGAGGAGGACATAAAGAGGGAGAAAGCTCTTGAGGACATAGTTTCAAAGGCAGTGGTCAAAGAAACAGAGGAGAAAAAGGAGGAAAAGGATGAGAATACTTGACCAGCTTGTTCCCATAGTTATAGAGCAGACACCAAGGGGTGAAAGGGCTTTCGACATATACTCAAGGCTTTTACAGGACAGGATAGTCCTATTGGGCTTTCCCATTGACGACCACATAGCCAACCTTATCGTGGCACAGCTACTTTTCTTGGAGGCTCAGGACCCTGACAAAGACATATATATGTATATAAACTCACCCGGTGGGTCCGTCACTGCTGGTATGGCAATATACGACACCATGCAATACATAAAGCCCGATGTGGTTACCATATGCCTTGGTCAGGCAGCCTCTATGGGTGCGGTTTTGCTCTCTGCAGGTGCAAAGGGCAAAAGGTATGCATTGCCCCACTCAAGGATAATGATACACCAACCCCTTGGAGGTATAACAGGTCAGGCGACAGATATAATAATCCATGCGGAGGAAATAAAGAGGATAAAACACATGCTCAACGAAATCCTATCAAAGCACACAGGACAGCCCTTAGAAAAGATTGAAAGGGATGTGGAAAGGGACTATTTTATGTCCGCTCAGGAAGCTATGGAATACGGCATAGTGGATAAGGTAATAGAAAAGAGGAGCTAATATGTCAAGAAAGAGACAGGAAAACCACTGTTCCTTCTGTGGACGCTCTCAGAGCGAGGTTTTGGTGCTAATAGCAGGACCCAACGATACCTTCATATGCGACCGGTGCGTGGAGGTTTGCAACAACATAATAAAGGAGCAGAAAAAACAGCTCAGCTATAACCTCTCAAAAGAAGTCCCCACTCCAGAAGAGATAAAAAGACAGCTTGACCAGTATGTGATAGGACAAGAAAGGGCAAAGAAGGTGCTTTCTGTGGCAGTCTACAACCACTATAAGAGGATAAGGACAAAGGAGCTGGGGTTTAGCCTTGACGATGTAGAGGTGGAAAAAAGCAACATTTTACTAATAGGTCCCACAGGTTCTGGCAAAACCCTGCTTGCCAAAACCTTGGCGAAGATACTAGATGTGCCCTTTGCCATATCCGATGCCACCACTCTCACAGAGGCGGGGTATGTGGGAGAAGATGTGGAAAATGTTCTTGTAAGGCTTTTGCAAAACTGTGGCTATGATGTGCAGGCAGCCCAGAGGGGTATCGTATACATTGATGAGATAGACAAAATAGCCAAGAAGGCTGGCATAAACCCCTCCATCACAAGAGATGTCTCTGGCGAGGGTGTCCAGCAGGCACTTTTGAAGATAATAGAAGGAACCATTTCCAACGTGCCACCACAGGGAGGAAGAAAGCACCCCCATCAGGAGTTCATACAGATAGACACCACAGACATCCTCTTCATATGCGGTGGTGCCTTTGTGGGACTTGAGGACATAATAAAGAGAAGACTTGGCAAATCTGTGGTGGGCTTTGAGGCGGAGATAAGAAAGTTTGACAAAGGAGAAAACCCGCTCCACTTTGTGGAGGTGGATGACCTCATACACTATGGGCTAATACCGGAGTTTGTTGGTAGGCTTCCTGTGATTGCGGTTCTTGATGAGCTAACGGAGGAGGAGCTAATAAGGGTGCTTGTTGAACCAAGAAACGCACTTGTGAAGCAGTATAAGAAACTTTTTGAGATGGAAGGTGTAGAGCTTGAGTTTACAGAGGATGCACTTGTAGAAATAGCGAGAGAATCTATAAGAAGGAAAACGGGTGCAAGGGGTCTAAGGGCTATCATGGAGGAGATAATGCTTGATGTGATGTTTGAGATACCTTCTTTGCATGATGTAAAGAAAGTGCTTGTAAGTGCGGAAGTAGTGAAGAACAAACTAAAGCCCATATATATAATGAAAGAAGCGGTGTAAAGAGTTAAGCCATGAATACATGGAGCTTAATCCAACCCTATAAAAGCAACATAGGGCATAATTTAGTGATATGCTTTTTAGTAAGGAGGTTATGGTTATGAAAAAAGCTCTTCTTGTAGTTGCCCTCTTTTCTGGTTATAGCTTTGCCCAGCAGAAGTTTGCCTGCGTTGACCCAAATAGGATTCTTTCAGAATCACAGCTAGTAAAGGGTAAGGAAACCCAGCTAAGAGCCAAAGTGGAGGAATATCAAAAACAGCTTGACCAGATAAACAAGAGGCTCGAGGAACTCAAGAAGCAAATAGAAAGTAAGGGAATAGCTCAAAACGTAAGAGAGCAAAGGATAAGGGAATATCAGAAGGCGGAGGCAGAAGGAATGGAACTTCAACAAAAGGCTCAAAAGGAACTCTCGGAAATAAAGGGCAAGATGGAAGAAGAGATAATATCAAGAGTAAGGGGGATATCAGAGGAGATAGCAAAGAGACAGGGCTTTACTGGTGTTCTTGACTGCTCCGCCTTTATATATAAGTCTGCGGAGATAGATATTACTACGGAGGTTATCCAGAGGCTGGACCAACAGAAATGAAGCTCTTAGACCTTGCGGAGCTTTTAGAGGGTGAAGTCTTTGGAACTTCCAGTTTAGAGGTAGAGGGAATTTCCTCACCAGAAAATCCAAAAAAGGGCACGGTCGTCTTTCTTCAAAATGTAAGAGAAGCGGAGAGGCTAAGAGAGATGGAAGTAATCCCAGTAGTATCTCAGAATATTGACTTTCCTACATACATAAAAGTCAAGGATGTGAGACTTGCCCTCGCACGCTTTTTATCTTACTTCTACCCAGAAAAACATCCTTCTGGCGTATCCGATAAGGCTTACATAGAAGATGGAGTAAGATTAGGAAAAGATGTTTATATCGCACCCTTTGTTTATTTGGGAAAGAATGTGGTTCTTGAGGATGGAGTAAAGGTTTATCCCTTTTGCTACATAGGTGAGGGTGTGAGGATAGGTAGAAATAGTGTTCTTTTTAGCGGAGTTCATGTGTATCCTTACTGCGTGATAGGTGAAGGGGTGAGAATTCATAGCGGTTCTGTGATAGGTGCGGATGGTTTTGGCTACTATGTGGGTCCAGAGGGAATAATAAAGCTAAACCACATAGGCAAGGTGGTAATAGAGGACAAAGTGGAAATAGGTGCAAACACCTGCATAGACAGGGCTCTCATAGACCAAACGGTTATTGGGGAAAATACAAAGATAGACAACCTTGTGCAGGTAGGGCATAACTGCAAAATAGGTGAGGGAAACCTTATAGTGTCTCAAGTAGGACTCTCTGGTAGTGTAAGGACGGGTAGGGAAGTAATCTTGGCTGGACAGGTTGGGGTGGCGGACCATGTGGAAATAGGGGATAAAGCGGTGGTCTCTGCCAAAGCAGGTGTGTCAAAAAACCTTGAAGGTGGCAAGGTATACGGAGGAACTATCCCAGCCATGGAATGGTCAAGATGGAAACGACTTTACGCCTATATTTTAAAACTGCCAGACCTTTTTAAGGAGAAAAGGCATGAGGATAAGGATAGCCCACAGCCCTGACTCGGACGATGCCTTTATGTTTTATGCTTTGACCGCTGGAAAGATAGACACAGAGGGTTTAGAGATTGAGCATGTGCTTGCGGACATTGAAACCCTCAACAGAGAAGCCCTGAGGGGCACCTACGAGGTCTCCGCCATATCCTTCCACGCCTATCCCTACGTAGCGGACAGGTATCTTGTGTTACCCAGCGGTGGAAGTGTGGGAGAAGGATATGGACCTATAGTGGTGGTAAAGGAAAAGGTTGAAAGCCTTAAGGGCAAAAGGGTTGCCATTCCAGGCACACTAACCACCGCTTACCTTGTTCTCAAGCTCTACGAACCGGGCTTTGAAGAGGTGGTTGTTCCCTTTGACAAGGTATTGGATATGGTGGCACAGGGTATAGTGGATGCAGGGCTTGTGATACACGAGGGACAGCTAAGCTACCAAGACAGAGGGCTACAAAAGATGGTGGACTTAGGTAAGTGGTGGCAAGAAAAGACCAACCTTCCGCTCCCCCTTGGGTGCAACGTGGTAAGGAAAGACCTTGGAGCTGAGTTAATAAGGAAGATGGAAAGGTTAATGAGGAATAGCATAGAGTATGCCCTCCAACACAAAGAGGAAGCCCTGAGCTTTGCAAGGGAGTATGCAAGGGATATAAAAGAAGACATGGAGCGCACCGGAAGGTTTGTGAGCATGTATGTAAACCATAGAACTCTGGATTACGGCGAGGATGGCAGGCAGGCGGTAAGACTTTTGCTACAGATGGGCATAGAAAGGGGTATAATTAAGGCTAAGATGCTCGAGGTGATATTTAGCGATGAGGTGAAAGACTAATGGGTGTCTTGCCACAAGAACTAATGGAAAAGCTAAGGGAACATGTGGAGTATTTTCCAAGAAAGGAACAGGCTGTGTTGCTTTGTCTCCACGAAGTCCAAGACTACTACGGACATATACCCTTTTTTGCCTTGGAGGAAGTGGCAAAACTCTTGGAAGTGCCACTAAGCCACGTGGAAAATGTGGTCTCCTTCTACGATATGTTTGACAGGGGAGAACCTGCAAGGCATAGGATAAGGGTTTGTGTAAGCGTTGTGTGTAATCTTATGAACTCTAACAAGGTACTAAATGCCTTAAGGGAGCTACTTGGCATCTCCTTAGGTGAGACCACAAGGGATGGAAGGTTTAAGCTCATAGGGGTGCAATGCATAGGTGCATGCTCAGAGGCACCTTGTTTCATGATAGATAACGACACCTATAAATTTGAATCAAAGGAGAAGCTACATGAGATCCTATCCCGTTATACCTGAAATATACGCAGAGACAACGCTTAACCTTTTGTTAAAAAGGGCTAAAAAGCCAAGAGTTCACACCATAGAGGATTACCTCAAGGACGGTGGTTATCACGCTTTGGAAAAAGCCCTCAACATGAAGCCAGAGGAGATAATAGACTGGGTGGACAAAAGCCAGCTTAGGGGTAGAGGTGGTGCAGGCTTTCCCACGGGTAGAAAGTGGAAGTTTGCGGTGCAAAACCCAGCACCGAGATATCTCATATGCAATGCGGACGAGTCTGAGCCTGGCACCTTCAAGGACAGAATACTCATAGAGAGAGACCCACACCTTCTCATAGAAGGTATGATAATCTCTGCTTACGCCATAGGGGCAAATGAGGCTTTCATATACATAAGGGGTGAATATCCTGCGGGTTATTACATACTGAGGGATGCTATACGAGAAGCAAAGAAGAAGGGCTTTCTTGGGAAAAACATACTTGGCTCTGGCTTTGACCTTGAGATTTATGTGGCAAGAGGCGCAGGTGCCTACATATGCGGAGAAGAGAGTGCGCTCATTGAATCTCTTGAAGGTAAGAGAGGCTTTCCAAGGATAAAACCACCCTTTCCTGTCCAATATGGTCTTTGGGGAAGACCCACTGTGGTAAACAACGTGGAAACCCTTTGCAATATACCACTAATAGTAAGTATGGGTTGGGAAGAGTATCGCTACATAGGACCCAGCGACTATCCAGGTCCCAAGCTCTTTCCTGTAAGTGGAAAGGTGAAAAAGCCGGGGGTCTATGAGCTCCCCATGAACACCACCCTCAGAGAAGTTATCTTCAAGTATGCGGGAGGAACTATTGGAAACAAAAAGATTAAGGCAGTATTCTCCGGAGCCCTTGACTGTTTTTCCGCAGAGGAGTTAGACACACCCATGGACTACTCGCCCTTTGGCTTTGGTGGGACGGGAACGGTTATAGTCCTGACAGAAGAAGACGATATAGTCCAAGCTTGTCTGTGGGTAGCAGAGTTTTACGCTCATGAGAGCTGTGGTCAATGCACGCCCTGTAGAGTTGGCACCCATGAACAGGCTAATCTACTTGAGAAGATACTTCACCATGAAGCGGATGAAAGAGAATGGATAGGCTTTGAGTTTGTGAACTCACACATACAGCCCACTTCTATATGCGGTCTTGGTGCAGTTGCGGGTAGGCTAATTCGTCAAACTATGCAAAAGTTCCCACAAGAGTGGGAGAAATACAGAAAGCAAGTAAAATTAGGAGTATGAGGTTTTTTCTCTTGTCTTTCTTTGCGGTTTACCTTGCTTACGCTTCAGAAGGGCAAAAGTGCGAAAGCAATCCTTTAGAGGATAAGGAATACTGTAGATATTTTTGGAGTATATGCAAAAATCTTGGTTTAAAGAGGCTTGATGGTATAAGAAGCTGTTTAGAAAAGAGCCAAAGTTATGAGGAGGGAGTTAAGTGCTTTGAAAGGTCTTGGCTTGAAGACCTCTTTAAAAGATGAAGACTTTGAAGCATACTATAAGGTCTCTTATAGAAATTGGCTTTGACGTTTTGTATATAGAAAAAGAAGCTCCGCAAAGTCAGGTAGAGCCTTCACAAAAGGTCAAAGAACCTACCCAGAGCAAAGAGGAAATGTTGAAGGCTTTGTATAGAAAACTTGAGGAGGAGAGAAAGTGCATCCTCTACGAGGGAGCGAGCGGTTATGTCTTTGGGGAAGGAAATCCTCATTCACCTGTGGTCTTTGTGGGCGAAGCCCCCGGAGAGGAAGAGGACCAACAAAAAAGACCCTTTGTGGGAAGGGCTGGCAGGTATCTCAATCAAAAACTTGAAGAGGTTGGGCTAAGACGCGAAGAGATATACATAACCAATGTGGTAAAATCAAGACCTCCTGGCAACAGAAAACCCACCGCAAAGGAAATGCAAACCTGCCTACCTTACCTGCGTAAAGAGATAGAGATAATAAACCCAAGGCTAATAGTGTGTCTGGGTGCCACAGCCCTTGAGGGCATACTGGGAAAGTCCATGCCCATAACCAAGCACAGAGGAGCCTTCTTTGATTATCCCTACGACAGAAGAATAAGGGTCTTTCTCACTTATCATCCTGCCTACATTCTTAGAAATCCTGGGGCAGAGGATGAGTTCGTGGAGGACCTCAAAAGGATAAAACAATTCCTATCAGGCTCTTGAGAGGAAAATCTTCAAATATCCCTCCTCTATCCTTGCCCCTGCTGGCTTGTAGTCTCTGAGCTTTCTGGGAAGAAGTATGTGGCTTTTGAAGTTTCTCCACCTTATCACTATTTCACCCTCGCTCTTTAGCACAGAAAGCCCATCCTTTGTAAGGAAGGGAGCTTTTAGCTTTACAATGTATTCACCGTCCTGCTCTACAAACTCGTAGGGCTTTTCTCTATGAAACACCCTTATAGGGTCCGAGTCGCCGTATATAAGGTCAGATAGAATTCTGAGTCTTTCCTCGCCCACCACCTCGTCCTCCATCAGAGGAACACTAAAGACAGGAACAGGATAGAAGAGTGCCTGCATGTCCTCAAGGTATCTCTTTTGCGTAAGCACCCATCTTGAGAAATGCTCACAGCCCTCCACGGAAGGAGGTAAGACCTTGTTGACCACCACCGCATCCACGTTGACTCCAAAGAGATTAAAATACATGAAGGCTCTCTGGCTTTCTTTTAGGACCATCTTCTCAGGGTTTGCCACAAGCCTAACAGAGGTTATCTCGGGGTCAACCAGTAGCTCGTCCACTCCCTTTAGCTTTTCGTAGAAATTTTCAAGGGCTTTGAAGTATTCGTCATCGGGTATGGGGACATCCGTAAGGCGTCTTGCTACAGGTCTTGCCACCTTGAGTATGGTTCTCTCTACGTTGAATATCTTTCTCATATACCATTTGAGGACCGTTGGCATAGAAACAAAGCGTAAAGACTCACCGGTAGGAGGTAGGTCAAGCACCAAAGCATCAAACTCACCTTCTCTATAGTATTTGTTTACATACAGAAGACTTGTAACCTCCTCCATACCCGGCAGTATGGCAAGCTCCTCAGAGACAATCTGGTCAAGCCCGGTGGTATTGAAAAGAAGCTCCAAAAACCTGTAAACATCTCCCCAATATCTGTCCACTTCTTCCTGTATGTCTATCTCCTGTATGTAGAGGTTATCTGATATCCTTATAGGTAGCCCCTTTGCCTTTATCTTTTCATCTTCTGGCACATCAAAGGCATCGCCAAGGCTGTGTGCTGGGTCAAGGGAAACCACTATGGTCTTGTAGCCGAGGGTGGAGAGCCTGTAGGCGGTTGCAGCCGATACGGTAGTCTTGCCCACACCCCCCTTACCAGAAAAGAGAATAACCCTCATAAAGTAGAAAGTATAACATTAAAAGAGATACATCTTAGCCCTCGTTTATGCCTGTTAACATAGCCCGACTAATGCTTCGTGTTTTACTACTTGACATGGTTCTGTGGCTTGGGTTAAAATGGATAGCCTTGATTGATATATCCCAAAAAAGGATTGCTTGTGATATAATTTTTAGCTTGTTATAGAGGTGGAAGCTATGATACAACGGCAGGGTTATGCAAATGTTGCAGATAACTCGGGCGCGAAGAAGGTGCAGATTATAGGTATACCCTACGCTCCGAGGAAATATGCTACCGTGGGTGATGTGGTTACAGTCACCGTCAAGGTGGCTGCACCCAACAGCCCAGCCAAGAAGGGTAAGGTCTACAGGGCTGTGGTGGTAAGGACAAAGAAAGAGGTAAGACGCCCAGACGGTAGCTACATAAAGTTTGATGATAATGCGGTGGTCCTTCTCAACCAGTATGGAGAGCCCCTTGGCACTCGTATACTAGGTCCAATAGCCAGAGAGGTAAGAAATAGAGGCTTTACCAAGCTGGCATCCTTGGCTCCGGAGGTGGTGTGATGGCTCAGAGAATAAAGAGGGGTGATACTGTGGTGGTTCTAAGAGGAAAAGAGAAGGGCAAGACTGGAGAGGTTATCAAGGTTCTTAGAGAAGAAAACAGAGTAATAGTAAAGGATGTGAACCTTGTGAAAAAGCATGTAAGGGAAATACCCAATGTAAGAGAGGGTGGCATATACGAGATGGAAGCTCCCATCCATATAAGCAATGTGATGCTTATCTGCCCCAAATGCGAAAAGCCTACAAGGGTGGGCATAAGGACGGTGTTGGAAGGAGACACCATTAGAAAATACAGATACTGCAAAAAATGCAACGAAAACATTGACCTTATAAGAGAAAAAGTGAGGGTTAGAGCATGAGCGTAGAGACCAAGTATGTTCCCAGGCTTTACACCAAGTATAAAGAAGAGGTAGTTCCTCAGCTGATAAACCGCTTTGGCTACAAGAACCCCATGGAGGTGCCCAAGATAGTCAAGGTTGTGGTCAACATGGGCGTGGGCGAGGCAGTGGGCGATATAAAGCATCTTGAAAGGGCCACAGAGGACCTGAGGGCAATAACAGGTCAACAGCCAGCGGTAAGAAGGGCAAAGAAATCCGAAGCCGGCTTTAAACTCAGAAAGGGTATGCCCGTGGGTTTGAAGGTGACCCTAAGAAAGGAGAGGATGTGGGACTTTTTAGACAAGCTCATATGCGTGGCACTACCAAGGGTGAAGGACTTCAAGGGGCTAAACCCCAGGTCTTTTGATGGTAGGGGCAACTACGCCTTTGGTATTGCGGAGCAGATAGTGTTTCCAGAAATAGATTACGAAAAGGTGGATGCCATAAGGGGTATGGATGTTATAATCCATACCACTGCAGAAACAGACGAGGAAGCCTTCTGGCTTTTGTCCCTGCTGGGGCTTCCTATAAGGAGCGCAGGAGGTTAATATGGCAAGAAAGGCAAAGGTGGCAAAGGATGTCCTGCACTTTCCAAAGTATGTGGTCAGGCAGAAAAACAGATGTCCTCTCTGTGGAAGACCCAGAGGTTTTATAAGACAGTTCGGCATGTGTAGGCTATGCTTTAGGGAGCTTGCCCTCAGGGGTGAAATTCCAGGTATTAGAAAAGCAAGTTGGTAAGGAGGTAAAAGATGGACCCAGTGGCAGATATGTTCTCCGCCATAAAGAACGCAATAAGGAGAAGGATGGATTATGTGGATGTGCCCTCTTCAAGACTAAAGGAGGCCATACTGGAACTTCTAAAAAAGGAGGGCTATATAAAGGGCTGGGAGAGATTGGAAGAGGGTAAAAAAGGCACTCAGTATACGTTGAGGATACACCTCAAATACCTTGACCCTAAGAAGGAAAGAAGTGCCATATCGGAGCTACAGAAGGTTTCCAAACCAGGAAGAAGGATATACACCCCAAAGCACAGAATACCCTATGTGCAGAGGGGGTTTGGCATAGCCATACTCTCCACCGATGCAGGTCTTATAACGGACCATGAAGCCAGAAGGCTGGGCAGAGGTGGAGAGATATTAGCCTATGTATGGTGAGGTGCGAACATGTCAAGGATAGGCAAAAAACCCATTGAGATACCTCAAGGTGTAAGGGTAAACCTTCAGGATGGAGAGCTAAGGGTTGAAGGACCAAAGGGCAAGCTCTCCATGAAAGTGCACCCAGACATAAAGGTAAGCCTTGAGGGCAACACCATAAGGGTAGAAAGACCCACAGACCAACCCTTTCACAGGGCTATGCATGGCACCACCGCCGCACTCATAAGGAACATGATAAAGGGCGTGACCGAAGGCTTTACCAAGGTGCTGGAAGTGGTGGGGCTTGGCTATAGGGCTGCGGTAAAGGGCAACAACTTAGAGCTCAGCCTCGGACTATCGCATCCTGTC
The DNA here is from genome assembly GCF_011006175.1 of Hydrogenobacter sp. T-8. Taxonomy (NCBI): domain Bacteria; kingdom Pseudomonadati; phylum Aquificota; class Aquificia; order Aquificales; family Aquificaceae; genus Pampinifervens; species Pampinifervens florentissimum. Next base: position 595,821 of record NZ_CP048795.1, read on the forward strand.
ATATACCCCATACCACCCGATGTGAAGATAGAAGTAAAAGAAAACAAAATATATGTAAGCGGGATAGACAAGGAAAGGGTGGGTCAGGTATGCGCCCAGATAAGAGCCTTCAGAAAGCCCGATGTATACAAGGGTAAGGGTATAAGATACGAGGGCGAAGTGCTAAGGCTCAAGGCTGGAAAGGCTGCCGGAAAGGGCAAGGGTGGTAAGAAGTAAGGAGGTAGTCTATGGCAAAGCTAAGCAGGCATGAAAAGAGAGAAAGAAGGCATAAGAGGATAAGAAAGAAGATAATAGGCACACCAGAAAGGCCCAGGCTATGCGTGTATAGAAGCCTGCACGCCTTTTACGCTCAGCTCATTGATGATACTGGAGGACAGTCAAAAACCCTTGTCTCCGCATCTTCCATAGACCCAGAGTTTGTCCAGCTCACGGGCAAAAGGGGTGGAAAGTCCATAGAGGATGTGCAGAAGGTGGCAGAGATTCTGGTAAAAAGGGCTACCGAGAAGGGCATAAAAAAGGTGGTCTTTGACAGAGGCGGTTTCCTTTACCATGGAAAGATTAAGGCTTTTGCAGACAAATGCAGAGAGCTTGGACTTGAATTCTAAAGGAGGCAAAGATGGGTGGCATATCCATTGAAAAGCTTATTGACAACAAAAGAAGAGACCAGAGGATAGCGGAGCTTGAAGACCAGCTACAGATAGAAGAGAGGCTCATTTACGCCAAAAGAACCACAAGGGTCACAAAGGGTGGAAAAAGGTTTTCCTTTAGTGCTTTGGTAATAGTGGGCGACAAAAGGGGTTTTGTAGGCTTTGGACTTGGAAAAGCCAGAGAAGTGCCAATAGCCATAGCCAAAGCCATAGAGGACGGAAGAAAGCACATAATAAGAGTGCCAATAGAAAACGGCACTGTCCCACATGACGTGATAGGACATTACGGTCCTACCATGATAAAGGTTATACCTGCAAGGCGTGGAACGGGTATAGTGGCTGGGGGTGCAGCAAAGCCTATCTTTGAATTGGCAGGTTATACGGACGTGCTTACCAAGCTACAAGGAAGCACAAACCCCAACAATGTGGTAAGGGCGGTTTTTGACGCCCTACTCAAGCTAAGGTCTCTGGAAGAGGTGGCAAGAGAGCGAGGAATAGACTTGGAGGTTCTCAAAAAGCGATACAACATCTACGCAAGAGACCTGCGCATACCATGAGGAGGAAAAACATGGCAAGGCTGAGAGTAAAACTTGTTAGAGGTCTCGCAGGAAAACCAGAGGCTCAAGTAAAGGCGGTAAAGAGCCTTGGTCTCAAGAAGGTGGGTCAGGAAGTCCTGCTTGAGGACAACCCCATGGTAAGGGGTAATATACGCAAGGCGGTTCATCTTCTTCAAGTAGAGGAGGTTAAGGAATGAAACTGCATGAGCTTGCACCCAACGAAGGAGCGGTGAAGGAAAAAAGAAGGGTTGGAAGGGGTATAGGCTCTGGACTTGGTAAAACCTGTGGGAAGGGACACAAGGGTCAAAAGACAAGGTCTGGAGACAGAAGACTTCCCTCATGGTTTGAGGGCGGACAAACACCACTCCATAAGAGAGTGCCAAAGAGGGGCTTTAGACCCATAAACAGGGTAGAGTATGCGGTGGTAAACCTCAAGACCTTAGAAAGATACTTTGAAGCAGGTCAAGAGATAACGCCAGAGCTTCTTCTTCAAAGGGGTCTTGTGAAGAAGGGTATGCCAGTAAAAGTGCTCGGAGATGGAGAGCTCACAAAGCCTCTTAGAGTAAGGGCTCACGCCTTTTCGGTCTCCGCAAGGCAGAAGATTGAAGCCCTTGGTGGAACCTGCGAGGAGATAAAGTGATAGAGTATATAAAACAGCTCTTTTCCTTGGAGGACTTCAAAAAAAGACTTGCCTACACGCTTTTTATGCTAGCCATATACAGACTTGGCAGTCATATCCCACTGCCAGGCATAGACACCACCGCCCTACAGGATTTCTTCAAGAGCTTTGAGGGGACGCTTTTTTATCTATACGATATCTTCTCAGGAGGGAACCTGAGCAGGATGACCCTCTTTGCCCTTGGGGTTATGCCTTACATATCCGCCTCTATAATGATGCAACTTCTTACCGTGGCAGTGCCAGAGCTACAAAGACTTGCAAAAGAAGAAGGAGACTACGGAAGGTATAAGATAAACCAGTATACGAGGTATCTTACCCTCTTTGTAGCTTTCGTGCAATCCATGGGTATAGCGGTGTGGCTTCAGGGGCAGGTATCACCGAAGGGAACTCCTATAGTGCCTGATACAGGAATTCTTTTCTCCCTAACCACTGTAATAGCCCTCGTATCCTCCACCATGTTCCTTGTATGGGTGGGTGATAGGATAACTGAAAAGGGTATTGGCAACGGTATGTCTTTGCTCATATTCGCCGGTATAGTGGCAGGCTTTCCCAGTGCAGGCATAAGGGTTTGGGATATGTTAAAGAACGGAGATATTTCACCTTTTGCCTTTGTGGGTGTCATACTTTTTGTCTTGGCGGTGGTTGTTGGTATTGTATTCATACAAGAGGCAGAGAGAAGAATACCAATCCAATATCCAAGAAGACAGGTGGGAAGACAGGAAATTGTTGGCTCTTCCAGCTACCTACCCATAAAGATAAACCCCGCAGGTGTTATACCCATAATCTTCGCTCAGTCTCTTCTTATAATTCCCTCAACAGTGCTGGGCTTTATACAGCATCCCATAGCCAAAGCCATACACGATGCCTTTAATCCCACCACCCTGCCCTACAACATACTTTACGTAGCCTTTATAATCTTCTTCACCTACTTTTACACCGCAGTGCTTATAAACCCCGTAGATGTAGCGGACAACCTCAAAAAGGCAGGAGCCTTTATACCTGGCGTAAGACCTGGGCAGGATACGCAAAAAACTCTGGAATACATCATAAACAGGCTTGCTCTTGTGGGTGCCCTCTTCTTAAGCGTGGTGGCGGTCATACCCATATTCGTAAGCCTATGGCTCAAGGTTCCTTTTTACTTTGGAGGGACCACTGCCCTCATAGTGGTAGGCGTTGCCCTTGATACCATAAACAAGCTGGAGGCTCAGCTCCTCCAGCAAAGGTATACAAAATACAGGAGGAAGGTAAAGTGATAATGGTCTTCCTTGGACCGCCGGGTTCTGGCAAAGGCACGCAGGCAAAAAAGCTTTCTCAGGAGCTGGGTCTTATGCATATATCCACCGGCGATATCCTCAGGGATGCGGTCAAGAACCAAACCGAATTGGGCAAGAAGGCAAAGGAATACATGGACAGGGGTGAGTTAGTGCCAGACAATCTCATGATAGCCCTCATAGAAGAGGTTATGCCAAAAGAGGGTGGCTTTATACTGGACGGCTTTCCAAGGACTGTGCCACAAGCCCTTGCCCTCGAGGAGATGCTAAGGGGTTATAAAAGGGATGTGGACAAGGTTTTCCTCTTTGACCTCTCAGAAGAGGTGGTGGTAGAGAGGCTCTCTGGAAGGCTCACCTGCTCTCAATGCGGTGCGGTCTACCACAGAAAGTATAACCCTCCAAAACAGGAAGGTGTGTGCGACCTGTGCGGTGGCAAGCTAATTCAGAGGGAAGATGACAAGGAAGAGGTAGTAAGAAGAAGATACAGGGTATACAAGGAACAAACAAGTCCTCTCGTTGAATTTTATCAAAAAAAGAATAAATTGATAAGACTGGACGCAAGCCAAGATATACAGGAAGTGAACAAAAGGTTGTTAGAGGTGTTAAGAGATGGGCATTGAACTTTACTCCTTTAAGGAGATTGAAAGGATAAAAAGAGCCTGCGATGTGGTGGTAGAGGTTTTGCAGGTAGTAGCAAAGGCGGTAAGACCCGGCATATCCACCTACGAGCTTGACCAGATAGCAAGGGAGGAAGCCAAAAAAAGAGGTGCAAAGCCTGCCTTTCTAAACTACAAGCCACCCTTTAGCGATGAAAAGTTCCCAGCCAGTTTGTGTGTTTCCGTAAATGAGGCGGTGGTTCACGGTTTACCAAAGAGGGAGCAGATAATAAAAGAAGGGGATATTGTGAGCTTGGACTTTGGAGCTTACGTGGATGGCTATGCAGGAGACTCCGCACTCACGGTGGCCGTGGGAGAAATAAGCAAAGAGAAGGAAATGCTTATGAGAGCCACAAAAGAAGCTCTTGAGGAGGCGGTAAAAGTCTGCGTGCCGGGTAACTGGGTCTCAGACATCGTGGACGCTATCTATAGGGTAGCAAAGAAATACGGTCTTTACCCCCTTAAGAACCTTGGCGGTCATGGCATAGGGAGAAAGGTGCACGAAGACCCCTTTATACCCAACCATCCTGAAACACTAAAAAGGGAAAAGAAGGACTACAAACTAAGACAGGGTATGGTGGTTGCCCTTGAGCCCATGCTCTCACTGGGCACAGAGGAGATATCCCATGATGGGGACCGTTGGACGGTGATTACCGCCGACAAAAGCCCTGCTGCCCATTACGAGTATGTGGTAGCCATCACCAAACAAGGACCCATAGTGCTAACGGAGTTCAAGGATGGCTAAAAAGAAGGGAGAAGAAAAACAGAAGGAGAAGGGTATAGTGCTTGAGGGTGAGGTGCTTGAGGCTCTGCCTAATGCCATGTTCAGGGTCAAATTGGAAACTGGGCACGAGGTGCTTGCCCATGTGTCTGGTAAGATGCGTATACACTTCATAAGGATACTGCCCGGTGACAAGGTAAAGGTGGAGCTATCTCCCTACGACCTGACCCGCGGGAGGATAGTCTACAGGGGATGATTTGTGGTATAATTTTTAGCTTACAAGGAGGTAAGCATGAAGGTAAAGCCTTCTGTTAAACCCATATGCGCCAAGTGCAAGGTGATAAGGAGAAAGGGAAGAGTGATGGTTATATGCGAAAACCCAAAGCACAAACAAAGGCAGGGTAGTTAAGGAGGTAGAAGATGGCAAGGATAGCAGGTGTTGACCTTCCAGACGGTAAAAAGTTAGAGGTAGCCCTTACTTATCTCTATGGCATCGGCTGGGCAAGGGCAAGGGAAATATGCCAAAAGACGGGCATACCGGGCACCAAAAGGCTTGGAGAGCTAACACCAGAAGAGCTAAACACCATAAGGAAGTTTATAGAGCAAAACTACACGGTAGAAGGCGACCTAAGAAGAGAAGTGCAGATGAACATAAAGAAGCTTATAGACATGGGGTGCTACCGGGGTATGAGGCATGTAAAGGGCTTACCCGTTAGGGGTCAACAGACAAGAACCAACTCAAGAACCAGAAAGGGTAAGAGAAAAACCGTGGGTGGGACAAAGAAAAAGATAGTAAAGTAAGGAGGTAATGGATGGCAAGAAGACAACAGCAACCCAAAAAGCAGAAAAAAACTGTAACAGAAGGTATAGTTAACATACTAAGCACCTTTAACAACACCATAGTGACCATAACGGATAAACAGGGCAACACCCTTGTCTGGGAAAGCGGTGGCACTGTTGGTTTCAAGGGCACAAGGAAAAGCACACCCTACGCAGCACAGCTTGCCGCCCAAAAGGCGGCAAAAAGGGCAATGCAGGAATATGGACTTCAAGAAGCGGAAGTTAGGGTAAAGGGTGCAGGTGCAGGAAGGGAATCTGCCCTAAGGGCTATCTACGCCGCAGGCATAAAGATAAAGGCTATAAGGGATGTAACACCCATTCCTCACAATGGATGCAGACCACCAGCCAAGAGGAGGGTTTGAAGCATGGGTAGGTATATAGGACCTCAGGTAAGGATTGACAGAAAGCTCGGTGTAGTTGTCTCGGGCAAAAAGAGTGCACCAAAAATTTTAGCCAGGAGAAACTTCCCACCCGGTCAGCATGGAAGGGTAAAGGGTAGAAGGAAGAAACTGACTGAATACGGCATAAGGCTTATGGAAAAGCAAAAGCTCAAGTTCCTCTACGGCGGTTTGAGGGAAAAACAGTTTAAAAGATACTTTGATGAAGCCTCCCGCTCCAAGGGCAACACTGGACAGGTTCTTCTCCAACTCTTGGAAAGAAGACTTGATAATGTGGTCTACAGGCTTGGTTTTGCCAGCACCAGAAGACAGGCAAGGCAGTGGATTGTGCACGGGCACTTTTTGGTAAACGGCAGAAAGGTGGACATACCCTCCTACAGGGTAGAAGTAGGAGATATAATAGAGCTAAAACCCTCTTCCAGAGACATACCCCAGGTCTTGGAAAACTTAGAAAACACAGACCCCAGAAGTGTTCCCCCTTGGCTTGAGCTGGATAAGGACAACTACAGAGGAAAAGTTATAGACCTTCCAAAGGACATACAACTGGAGGTGCCAGTGAACCTTCAGTATATCATAGAGTTCTACTCAAGGGTCTAAGGAGGAAAGATTATGCTTAGAGAGTTTCTTTTCCCCTCAAAGGTTTATTGGGAAGAAAGGACAAGGACATATGGGCGATTTGTGATGGAACCTCTGGAGAGGGGTTTCGGTATAACTGTAGGAAACTCCCTCAGAAGAACGCTCCTGTCCTCCATACAGGGAGTTGCCCTAACTGCGGTAAAGATATACGGTGTTTATCACGAGTTTTCAGCGGTTGATGGTGTCCAAGAGGATACCCTTGAAATAATAGCAAACCTCAAAAAAGTTAGGTTTAAGCTCCACAATTCTGATGTGGAGGTGCTTTATCTCAAAAAGAAAGGCGAAGGTGTTGTCTACGCAAAGGATATAAGCGTTCCTCCCAGCGTGGAAGTGGTAAACCCTGACCAGAAGATACTTACCATTACGGACCCCAATAAGGAAATAAACATAGAGTTAAGGATAGAAAAGGGTTTTGGATATGTGCCTACGGAGGAAATGGAAGTCCTTGGGGAGGTAGGATGGATACTGGTGGATGCGGATTTCTCACCGGTTCGTCAAGTGGCCTTCAGAGTGGAAAAGACAAGGGTGGAGAAAAGAAGCGATTACGATAGGCTTATAATGGAAGTCTACACAGATGGCACAAAAACCCCAGAAGAGGTCATAAAGGAAGCGGTTGATCTAATAATTAAAAACTTTACTCCCCTCGAAAACATATCCTTTGAGGTGCCAGTCATAGAGGAGCCAGTGTCAGTGGTTGAGGAGTTTGTGGAAAAGCTAAGCCTTCCCATAGAGGAACTGGATGTATCCCAGCGAGCTCTCAATTCAATAAAGAGGATGGGTATATCTACCATAGGAGACCTTGTAAAGCTCACAGAGGAAGACCTCAAAGGGACAAAGAACGTGGGTAGGAAAGCCATCAATGAGATAAAGGAAGCTCTCAAACAGATGGGGCTTTACCTGGGTATGGACATAGAAAGTAGGAGGTAAAAGATGAGGCACAGGGTTAAGAAAAAGCACTTTGACAGGACAAAGGAACAAAGGCTTGCTCTATACAGATCCCTTGCCAGAGCCCTCATAATGGAAGAGAGGATAGAGACTTCCCTTCAGAGGGCTAAGGCGGTAAGACCTTTTGTAGAAAGGCTCATAAACCTTGGTAAGAAGGGAGATCTATCCTCCAGAAGGCTCGCCCTGTCTCTCTTACCTGATAGAAAGGTAGTCAAAAGGCTTTTTGAAGAGATAGCTCCTAGGTTTGAAAATAGGAATGGAGGCTATACGCGTATCATAAAATTGCCCGAAAGAAGAAGGGGTGACGGGTGCGAGCTTGCTATCCTTGAGCTTGTGGAATGATAAAGGGAATTTTATCCCTCTTCATAAACTTGCTTATACTCTTGGTTTTTATCCATGCCATAGGCTCATGGATACCCAAAGTTAGGGAAAGTAAGTTATACGAGGTGTTAGACAGCCTTATATCACCCCTTCTTAACCCTATAAGAAGAGTTCTTCCACCCACTGGCGGGTTTGACTTTTCTCCTCTTGTCCTTCTTTTTATACTCTACTTCATAAAGCATCTTTTTAGGCTTTGAGGCTTGACCAGTATCTGGTTGAAAAGGGTTATGTCTCTAGTAGAGAAAAGGCTCAAGCCATAATAATGGCAGGGCTTGTGTATGTAGATGGCAAACCTATTACAAAGCCAGGGACGAAAATAAAAGAGGGGCAAATTATAGAGGTTAAAGAGCTTCCTAAATATGTATCCAGAGGTGGTTATAAGTTAGAATGGGCTATCCAAAGGTTTGGACTTGATGTGAAAGGTATGACCGCACTTGATGTAGGGTCTTCTACAGGTGGTTTTACTCAGTGCCTTCTTATGCATGGTGCTAAAAAGGTATACGCGGTGGATGTGGGTCGCGGTCAAATGGACCCAAAGCTCAGGTCAGACCCAAGGGTTGTGCTCTATGAAAAGACCGACGCAAGAGAGCTTACAGAAAAGCATATACCAGAACCCGTAGACCTCATTGTGATGGATGTATCTTTCATCTCTGCAACAAAGCTAATTCCATATGTGGTAAAATTCCTTAAGGAGGAAGGGCTTTTGATAGTGTTGGTAAAGCCACAGTTTGAGGTAGGTCCAGAGAAGGTAAAAAAGGGAATAGTTAGAGAGCAAGAGGAAAGAAAGTGGGCTGTGCTAAAGGTAGCGGAGTTTCTAATTTCCTTAGGTTTTAATGTGGCTAAGGTAATAAAGTCAAAACCAAAGGGAACAAAGGGCAACGAGGAGTTTTTCATTCTCTCAGGCAAGCATCTTAAAGCCTTGGAAAATTTAGAGGAGGCTGTGGAAGGTGCAATCAAGGAAGTTGTTTGAAGGAAACTACATGCAGGGGAAGGTTGGACTATTCCCCTTTACTCCGGAAAACCTCATGAGAGTGGGTCTTGCTCTATGCACTTACCTTAAGATAAACAAGAGTATTGAAAGACCGAAGATGAGAGTGGATGCACTAAATTTCCTTACCCTTTCAGTGGCGGTAGGGTTTATGACAGGGGGTGGAGATGTATACATGGATGAGGAAGGAGACATAATCCTAAGATATGTGATGGAAGAAGGTAATGCGAGGTTATGGATAGAAAACCTGCAAGACTATGAGCTCAAAATGGTTGAATCTATACTTTTTAGTAGATATAATATGCCAAGGTCAGAAGGAGAGGAGGTAGGTAGCATATGGATACCAAGAAACTCGCTTTAGATCTTTCAGAGGAGACCATTAAAGCTCTTCTGAGTTTTGGCACTGAGGCAGATGAGTTCTACAGAAGGTTTAGAGAGCTAAGACTTCTCGAAGATGACCTGTCCTTTCAGTCTGCGCTTCTTAAGGTGGAGCATGCCTTTTTCATGTTAGTGCAATCAATGAACATACTCAAAGAACAGTTAGCACTTCTGAGAATAGCAGCTCAGAAGGGGGAGGTTTACTGATGGGTGTTATGTGTATGCTTTTAGACAAAAAGAAACAATACTTTCCTCTTCTTGCGGATATATTTAACATAACTGGACATAAACTCCTTATAGCTTTTGATGAGGAAAAAGCCTTTGAGCTTTTAAAGGTATCAGAACCTGAGGTCATAATACTTCCCGCGGAAGATATAGGTTTCTGGCTTAAGCTCCTTGAACTTGAAAAATACCTTCTGCCCATTCTGTTTGTAGAAAGCTATGAAGATGCAGAGGCGTTAGCAAAATACGGACTGAGGGAAGTTAACTACGAGGTTATTCCCTTTAATCCTATGGAACTTTTAACCAAAATAGTCAGCCTAAGCAGGGACCCGCAAGATTCAGCATCCCTGTCAATAATAGGTCCCCTGAATTTGCTAATTAAACTCTTGCGTAAAGGTGCTACTTCAGCCCTCGTAGTAGAGGATGAGGAGAAATCTTGCACCATATACATACATAAGGGCATTATAAAGGGTTGTAGTTGTGGGATAGAGGAATTGGCTAATTTGTTTGTAAAGGATGTTAAAATCAGACTTGACATCTACGAGGAGGATAAGGCTGTTATTAGCTATGTATACAAAGACAACTGGGAGTTCTTCTCTGGTCTTGTCTATGGTTATGCCCCACCGCAGGCTGTTTCACAACCCGTTTCAAAAGTAGAAGAAACTAAAGCCCCAAAGTCTACTCTTGATTTAAGCCAACCTATAGAAATATCTTATGGGTTCTTCTGGATAGGGTCGCCTCAGGAGGATGGGCTATTCCAGAAAAACGCATACCTGCGTATATACGAAAAGGATAACATAAAGGTTCCCATGCTTATAAACATAGGCACGGTGCAAGATTATGTCCTTATAAGGTCAAAGCTGGAGCAGGTGGTTGGCACTGTAGAAGCTGTAAAGGCGGTGGTAGTGCTTAGCTCTGGGGTGGATGATTGTTCGGGAATTGTAAATTTTCTACAGTCAAACCAAAAGGCTTTCGTGATAACTTCTCTTAGCATTGCTCAGCGATTAAGGGCTTTTGGTATTCCGCAGGCAAGAATAAAGGCTTTTGAAACCTTCCCCAACAAAAGGCTTAGGTTAGCCACTGGAGATGTTCTAAGGTTTCTGTCCTTACCCTTTCTTCCTGAGAGAGGTAGTTTTGCAGTATTGGAGGAAAGCACGGGCTTTCTATTTACTGGAAGGTTTTTGAGCTCTCTTTGCACTTATGAAGACCTTAACCCCTTAGAGGGAGGGGACATGGAAGATGTGCTTATATATACAAGCCTTTTCATACCCTCGCAGGATACCCTCAATAGGTCTCTGGGACAGGTAAATAAGGAAGAAATAAATGCCATACTACCAATGTTAGGCAATCCCATATACTCAAAAGGCAAAATAAGAGAGATATTTGATAGACTGGAAAGCGGATTTTTAGCAGTTCCTGAGGTTAGAGATAGCCAAGTGCTCTTAGAAACCTGCAACAGCATTCTGTCTTATCTTAGAGACAACTTAGAAACACAGGAATTTCAGAATTTCCTTGAGGAGCTGGGTAGCTTTATGTACATGGAAGACAACAAAATAGTAGAGCCTTTTGTAGACCCCGAAAATATACCCTCTCTCATATTAAGCCTCATGTATGTAAAGGGTATAAACCCTGCTACTATAAAAAAAGCAATAAAACACTTTTATATGGCGGGTATTTCCATCACCATATAAGAGGCTTGCCTATCCTTTCAAATCTCGGGTTCAGCAGGGCAAGAAAAAGCTGTTTAAAACCAGTAAGTATGCTTACATCTGTGCTATCAAGGGGAGGTATATCTCCAGAAAAGTAAACCACAAAAGCCTTCCCTACTATGTTCTCTCTTGGCAAAAGCCCCCAGTATCTGCTGTCTTCGCTATTGTCTCTGTTATCTCCCATTACAAAGTAGTATCCTTCGGGTATCTTAGCATAATAAACATCTTTTCTTTGTATTAAAGGGCTTTGATATAGGGCTATTTTGTGCTTTACCCCATTGGGAAGTGTTTCTTCATAGATGAGCTTTAGGTTTCCATCCTCCAAAACCTCTTCCACAAACCTCAAAGGTAATTCTTGACCGTTTATAAATACCCTTTCACCCTTTATTTCAAGAGTGTCGCCAGGCATACCTATTATCCTCTTTATGAAGTCTATCTGCGGGTTTACTGGCCACCTGAAAACTACTATATCCCCTCTCTGAGGTTCAGAAAGCCTGTAAACCAACTTGTTGACCAGTATAAAATCACCCACAAGAAGGGTGGGTTTCATAGAGCCAGAAGGTATGTTGTAAGCCTGTAGAAGAAAAGCCCTTATAAAAAGAACCACTATTATGACTACTATGAGCTCTCTAATCCATTTAGGAACTGCCTGCACCCTTCTATTTTACCATAAGCTCAAGCCTTTTGCTCCTTAGTTGTCCGCAAGCTCCGAAAACCTCAATACCCTTGCTCAGTCTTATAAAGGTGGATATGTTGTATTTCCTTAGCACTTCTTGGAAAGCATATACGCCCTCCATGGAGGGTCTTTCAAAGGGGATAGATGGGTCTGGATTGTAGGGTATGAGGTTTACCTTAAATTTCCTCTTATAGGGTGCTATGAGTTTGGCTAAGGCTTCCGCCTGTTTGGGTGAGTCATTAAGGTTCTTTATCAAAACATATTCAAGCATTATCCTTCTGTCAGGTGGATAGGGAAATTCTATAAGAGCCTTAAGGATTTCTTCAAGGCTGTTGGTTTTGCTTATGGGCATAAGGGTTTCTCTAAGTTTTTGAGAGGGTGCGTTTATGGAAACCGCAAGGTTTAGCTCTCTCATGAGAGGGTCCTGTGCCATTCTTCTTATCTGAGCTACAAGACCGCTTGTGGATATGCTGACCCTTCTCTTGGAGAGGTCTATACCCCATGGGCTTATCATTATCTCCACAGCCTTTCTGACCGCTTCGTAGTTTGCCAAAGGTTCCCCCATACCCATAAAGACCACGTTCCTTATCCTATTGGGTGTTTCTTTCTGCACGAGGAGATACTGGTCAATTATCTCAGAGGTTGTTAGGTTTCTCAAAAGCCCATCCTTTGCAGTGGCACAAAACCTGCACCCTACCGCACAGCCTACCTGAGAGGATACACACAAGGTTAGATGGTCTCTCTCAAATATAAGGACCGTTTCTATTAGATGTCCATCTTCGGTTCTGAATATATACTTTACCGAGTCTTCCGCAGGCACTTTACTGACAAGCTCAAGAGTATGAACCTTGAAATGTTCAGAAAGCAAACTCCTGTGTGCCTTTGAGAGGTTTGTCATATTCTGGAAGTCTGTTTCAAACTTCTTGTAAACCCAGTCAAGGATCTGGCTCGCCCTATAGGGTTCAAGACCAAGCCCTATGAGTATGTCCGTTAGCTCCCTTAAATTAAGAGAGGATAGTAACCACATAGTGTATTAAATTTATAACATTGATTGCGATAAGTATATAATACATAGTTGAGGGTAGATATGAAAAAGGGGATATTATTTTTGGGGCTATTATCAACGGTTTTAAGCTCTTGCACTCCTATCGTAAGACAAGCGGTAATGCCTAAGGCGGACAACCAAGTAAGCCTTGTGCAGAAAGGGAGTTTTTACTTTACAGAAGAGGAAGAGAAGTTCATAAGGGAGGAGGCAAAAGCTCTTGGTATACCTATACCAGATAGAGAGGAGATAAGGAGGTTTATGGATTACTATCTTAGCAATAGGAGGTTTTTTGAGCTTACTCTACAAAGAGCAAACTACTATATGCCCCTAATAAAACCAATAGTGCGGAAACACGGTCTTCCTGAGGAGCTTGCCCTCTTGCCTGTTATAGAGAGTGCCTTTAACAACTTCGCAGTATCAAGGTCTGGTGCAGCAGGGCTTTGGCAGTTTATTCCCTCTACCGCAAGAAGGTATGGTCTCAGAGTTGACCAGTTTGTGGATGAGAGGTTTGATGTCCTTAAGGCTACAGACGCAGCCATGAGATATCTAAAAGACCTATACAGCATGTTTGGAAACTGGGAGCTTGCCCTTGCCAGCTATAACTGTGGCGAAAACTGTGTAGCAAGAAGGACAGGTGGTATAGACTTCTGGGCAACGCAGAGGTTCTTGCCAGAGGAGACGAGAAACTATGTCCCTGCCTTTTTTGCAGTATTACTTCTTGCAAGAGACCCTGAAAAATACGGATTATCTGTTAAGGTTGAAGGACTAAGTGTAGACAGAAAGCTTGTGGAAAGAGATACTGCGGTTGAGGAGGTCCTTAGCGAGAAAAACGTAAGAGAAAACATCTTCAGGGACCTAAATCCTCATATAAGAACTGGGATCATACCTGCAGGCACCTATGTTTACATACCAAGAGAGCATAACATGGAAGAGAGGGTTGAAAGACTTCCAAACGGTGCAAAACTTATAATAAGGGAATGATAGAATGCTTTGTGCTTGCAGGCGGTCTTAGTAGGCGATTCGGTGAAGACAAACTTCTCTATCAGATAGGCGGAAAGAGAGTTATAGAGCATACCCTTGAAGCCTTAAGGAGCATATGTGGAAGACTGTGTCTTGTGGTAAAGGATGAAAAAAAGTTTTCCTTTCTAAAGGAAGTAGAAATTCTAAAAGATACACTTGAAAAACAATTTGCTCTTGCAGGTGTTTATACAGCGTTGGAAAACTTAAGAGTAGATAAAGCCCTTATCGTAGCTGGGGACATGCCACTCATAAAGAAAGAAGTAGTAAGTCTTCTGTTAGAAAAGGCGAAGCCACCTATAACCTTCTTTAATATAGACGGAAGGCTCTATCCGCTTTTTGCAGTTTATTACAAACAGGTTTTGCCAGAGCTAAAGCTATATATTGAATCGGGTGGTGAAAGGGTCTTAGACTTTGTAAAAAAGTTTCCATATAAGGAAGTTACCGAAAGGGAAGTTTTAGAATATGACCCTATGCTTTTGTCCTTTCTGAACATGAACACAAGGGCGGATGCTGACTATATAGTAAAAGTTATAGGCTACTCAGATACATACGAGATGTCTTATATTAGAAAGTATGATGAGAAAGACGCTAAAGGTTGAAGGTATGACCTGCCTCCACTGCGTGGAGAGGGTAAAGAAGGCAATATACTCCATTGAAGGTGTCTCCCATGTTGAGGTGAGTCTTGAAGAGGGTAGAGTGCAGGTCTATATGGAAAAGGAAATACCTTTTCATGTCCTTAAGTCCGCAGTGGAAGAGTGGGGCTATAGAGTGGTTGGTGAAGTTTGAAGAGTTTAAAAAGGAAGTGGAAGGGCTTGAGCTTTTTAGCAAAGGATGGAGAGGATATATCTACAGGGGCATTTGGAAAGGGCAAAAGGTAGCCATAAAGGTTGCTAAAGACCAGGAGAGAGTATACGCCATACAGAAGGAATGCAAGATATTAAAAAGGCTTTTGGGACACGGAGGCTTTCCACAAGTTCTTTTTTGCGGAAAGGACTTTATAGTCTATCCTTTTATTGAAGGCGTCCCTTTAGAAAAGAAAAGGCTATCCCTTGAGGAAAAGGCAAGGGTTTATCTGAAGGTATTAGAGCTTATTAAAGTTTTGGACTCTCTTGGTATAAACAAGGACGAGCTTCATAGCCTTGACAAAAATACCCTCTTGGGCAAAGATGGAGGGGTATACATGCTTGACTTTGAGAGGGGTAGCCAAGAACCTAAAAAGCTACATAACCTTACACAGTTTCTCCAATTGCTGGTAAGAGAAGGTTTTCTTGGAAGGGAAAGGGCGATAGATTTGGGCAGAAAATACTCAAGAGGAGAGAATGTATACGATGAAGTTGCTGAGGTTATACGAGCTTTTACTTGACCTTTACGGCTTTCAGGGGTGGTGGCCAGTGGATGCTTACTACCATAACCTAATGGGCACAGACCCCAGAGATGAGGTCATAATAGGTGCTGTGCTTACTCAAAATACAAGCTGGAAAAATGTAGAAAAATCCTTAGAGAACCTAAAAAGAGAAGGTGAATTATCTCTTGAATTTGTCAGAAAGGTCAATTTGGAAGGGCTGAAGGAACTTATTAGACCCTCTGGCTTTTACAATCAGAAGGCTATTAGATTAAAAACAGTGGCTGAGTTTATAAACCCTACGGACAGGGTAAAAACCCTATCAAGAGAAGAACTATTAAGAGTCAAAGGCATAGGACCCGAAACCGCAGATGCTATACTTTTGTATGCTGGTGAAAGGCTCAGCTTTGTTATAGATAAATACACGCAGAGGTTTATTAAAAGGTTTATGAACCTTGAGGGAGACTACCACAGGCTAAAGAATTTCTTTGAATCAAACCTACCTCAAGATCTTGGAGTTTATAAGGAATTCCATGCCCTCATAGACGAGCATGCAAAAAGGTATTGCAGGAGCACCCCCCTATGTGGGGAGTGTCCTTTGAATAGCCTTTGTATTAGTGCAAGCCCATCCTCTTGAGTATTTTATCCCTCCATACCCAGAGAAGAACACCCATAACTATAAGGTAGGCTAAAGTTCCTACGCCCATAAGAACTCTCTTGTTTTTCTCTTCCGGAGAAGGCTCAGCCACAGATTTAAGGTAAGCTATTATCTTTGCTGTCTCTTCAGGTCTTCCTGCCATAACTGGTGGCATGGAGGTGCCTGGCAGGACCTTTTGAGGCTCAAGAATGAAGTTATAAAGGTACTCTTTGCCTTTAACAAGATACATAGTGGAGAGGTCTGGTGGAACTTTACCAAAGGACTCTTTCAAAGCCATGAGGTCTTCATGAAATACCGCCTCATACACATCCCTTGGAAGCACCTTCCCATACTTCTCCTGAAGGGTTTTCAGTTTTGGGTTCGCTTGCACAGAGCTTAGATATACCGCATCATACCTGACAGAGTGGCATGCCTGACAGTTTTGCTCAAAGAGCTGTTTGCCCTCTTTTGCGTAGCTCTTTACATCATCCGCTATCTTTGCGTGCTGAGCAGGCATTTCGTAATGCTCACGATGGGCAAATATGTTGTTTATCCATATTATGTAAAAGAAAAGCACTGTGGTAACCGTAAAGAAAACAGCCTTAATCATTGCTTTTCACCTCCTCTTGCTTTATACCATCCCCACTCTATGATGGAGATTATTGGTAGGGAGAGGAAAAAGGCAAAAAGACCGGCAGTAAATACAAGACCAAGCATTGCGTTAGTGGGTGTGGGGGGCATAGTGCCAAGTATGGTAAGAGCCATAGAAGAAATTACAAGCACTATAAACATTATAAAGAAAAGAGGTCTATTCCTTGCACTTTTTAGAGGAGAGAAGTCAAGGAAGGGCAGTATAAGAAGGAAAACAAGGGTAAGGTTAAAGGCTACAAAACCGAGGAACTTGTCTGGTATGGACCTAAATATGGTGTAGTAGGCGAGCAGATACCACTCAGGGGCTATGTGGGCTGGTGTCTTGAAGGGGTCTGCAGGGTCGTAGTTGTCCGGTGGTAAAAAGTGGTGCATGTAGAAAAAGACAAAGAAGAAAAACACTGCAAGATATCCCATTACATAAGCACCCTCCTTAAGGGTCATGTAGGGGTGGAAAGGCACTCCTTCTTTTTTCTTGTCTATCTCTCTTCCCTCTGGGTTGGATATGCCCGCAGCACGCACCAAGTAGAGGTGAACGCTCACAAGAAGCAGAAGTATAAGTGGCAAAAGCCATATGTGAAGACCAAAGAACCTTCCAAGAGTTATCTGTCCTATTTCATATCCGCCCTTCATCCATATGGAAATAGTTTCCCCTATCTTTAAGCTACCTATCAAAGGTGCAGAATCTATGGATGTAGGTATTTCTGCTGTGACCACCATGCCCCAATAGGAGAGCTGTCCCCAAGGCAAGAGATATCCTGTAAGAGCGGTTACAAGAAGGACAAAGTATATGACCCATCCCACTATCCAGGTTAGCTCTCTTGGCTTTTTGTAAGCGTTGTAGTATATGCCGGTGAATATATGAAGGTATACTATCGCAAGGAAGAAGTTCGCCCCCGCTGCGTGCACGTGCCTTATGAGCCACATGAAGGGAACTTCCTTCATTATGGTATAGTTGGCACTGTCAAAGGCGGTATGGACATTTGGTTGATAATACATGGTGAGGAATATACCAGAGATTATCTGAATGGCAAAGGCAACAATTGCCATTATACCAAAGGCATAGGGGAATGTAAGGTTCTTGGGGACTTTATAGTCCACCATCTGAGCCTGCCATAACTCAGAAAGATGTGCCCTCTCATCGATCCATCTGCCAATCCTTCCAAGCATCTTTATACCTCCTTATGTGAGTTCTTTAACAAACCCTGGTTCACCTATTACTAACTTACTACCATCTCTCTTTTGTGGAGGCACGTGTAGAGGTCTTGGAGGAGGTCCAGCTATGTTATCACCCCATGGAGAATAAAAACCACCATGACAGGGGCAGTGGAAAACGGGATAGTTAAACTCCGCCTCACCCTGAGGTTTCCAAAGAGGGACACAGCCAAGATGGGTGCAAACCGCTATTAAGGCGTAGGCATCCTGACCTTGAAGTAGCTTGGCGTTTTTGTCTTCCTTTGCCTTGCCGGTCCATTGGAAGCCCTGAGGAAGTTTGACCACAAAGACAGGTTTGCCTTTCCATGAGACAACCCTTACCTGCCCCTCAGGAATTGAGGCTACGTCCACCTCCATCATAGCACCCGCAAGGGAGGCAGCGCTTGGTGCAAGGGTCTTAACAATTGGATATAGAACCCCGAGGACTCCTACTACTCCTAAACCGCCTATGGCGAGACCCATGAGGTCCCTTCTTGAGGTTTCCATGACATTACCTCCTGATATAGTTCATAACATTTTAATTATATCAGAAGGAATTATAAAGGACAAAAGGAGTTTTTTGTAATTTTATTTGACACATTCAACATTTTGCTTATATAATTATAAGCTGTTGCTTATAAAACTCAGGAGGTTGTGTTATGAGCAAACATGTAGTCATAATAGGTGGCGGTGTAGGAGGAATAGCCACCGCCTACGACCTGAAAAAGTTAGACAGGAGCTTTAAAGTCACGGTCATCTCGGGAAGGCCATACTTTGGCTTTACACCCTCTTATCCTCACCTTGCCTTAGGATGGAGAAGGTTTGAGGACATAAGCATTCCGTTGGCTGGGTTACTTCCAAAACACGGTATAGACTTTATCAATGAGGATGCGGAGAGCATTGACCCAGAAACCAACAAGGTAAAGACAAAGGGTGGTAAGACAATAGAATACGACTACCTTGTGATAGCGACAGGTCCCAAGCTGGTCTTTGGTGCAGAGGGTCAAGAACAGTATTCCACCTCTGTCTGCACCGCAGAGCATGCTATGGAACTAAACAAAAAACTTGAGGAGTTTTACAGAAATCCCGGACCTGTAGTGGTTGGTGCTATACCCGGTGTTAGCTGTTTTGGTCCAGCTTACGAGTTTGCCTTTATGCTCCACCATGAGCTCAAAAGGAGAGGTATAAGACACAAGGTCCCTATAACCTACATAACCTCTGAGCCCTATGTGGGACATATGGGTCTTGGTGGTGTTGGACCCTCCAGAAGGCTTATGGAAGACCTTATGGCAGAAAGGAGCATAAAGTGGGTGGCAAATGTGAAAATAACTAAGGTAGAACCTGACAAGGTAATATACGAAGACCTTGAAGGTAAGACCTACGAGGCACCTGCAAAGCTCTCCATGATTATGCCAAGGTTTATGGGACCAGAGGTGGTTCAGTCTGCGGGTGAGAAGGTGGCAAACCCAGCCAACAAGATGGTTATAGTCAACAGGTGCTTCCAAAACCCCACATACAAAAACATATTCGGCGTTGGAGTAGTAACTGCCATACCGCCCGTAGAACAGACACCCATACCCACAGGCGCACCTAAAACAGGCATGATGATAGAGCAGATGGCTTTAGCGGTTGCCCATAACATAGTAAACGATATAAGGAATAACCCGGACAGATACGCGCCAGAGCTATCCGCCATATGCATCGCAGACATGGGCGGTGATGCCATGGGCTTCTTTGCCTCTCCCGTGCTTCCCCCAAGGTCAACGGTTCTTTACAAGAAGGGTGCCATAATGCACTACATAAAGTCCGCCTTTGAAAAATACTTTATGTGGAAGGTAAAACGTGGAGATGTGGCACCATGGTTTGAAGAGAAAGGGCTTGAGTTTCTCCTAAAGGTGCATCCCATACATCTCTGCTCTGACTGCTCAGGTTCACCGGGAAGTGCATGTTAATCCCTGCTTAGGTATACGAGGGAGGTGCCTGCACCTCCCTCCTTTGGGTATCCCTCTCTGTGAAAAACCACAAGGGGTGAAGAGGAAAGGAATTCCTGAACCGCCTTTTTTAGAGTTCCATACCCATGGATGACCTTTACCGCCTTCAGACCCATGCTGTGGGCTTCTTGGAGGAAAAGCTCAAGTTTTGTGAGAGCCTCCTCCACGCTAAAGCCTGTAAGGTTTATCTCAGAGGGTGAACTTTTTCTTATTTCAAAGACCTTCTCCGGCTTTTGCTCTTCTGGTGGCGGTTCGGTCTTTTTGAGATCTGAAAGCCTCACCCACGCCCTTACACCCCCAGATAGAACACACGCCCTGTCATCTTTCAGCTCAAGCACCTTCCCCTTTGAACCGAATATCTCCACCCAATCACCAACCCCTATGGCTTCTCCCCTCTCCTTCTCATATACGCTTTCCACCTTTTCTCTGAAAAGCTCCCTGAGTTTCTGCCTGTCCTTTAGACTTCTTATATGTTTTTCTGCCTCTAGCAGGAGCTCCTCAAAACGCTCCCTTATCTCTTCCACCGCCCTTTTTATCTCTTGCTTTTTCCTACTTTCCAGCTCCTTCAGTTTGGCTTCCTGCTCCAAAATTAGCCCTTCAACCTTTTCTTTTTCCTCTTGCAGTTCCCTTAGCCTTTCCTGATACTCTCTTATGTATCCCTCAAGGGTCTCTCTTGCGGTGAAATACTCTTCAAAGCCTGCAGGAAGAAAGCTCTTTGCCTTTTGTATGAGTTCCTCCGGCAGACCGCACCTTTGGGCTACAAAAAGAGCCATGCTTTCACCCACCGCGTCGTAAACTATCCTGTAGAGGGGTCTCAGGCTCTCCCTATCAAAAAGCATGCTGGCAGGTGTATAGTAGTCAGAGTTTAGGGCATAGACCTTTATGGGTGTGTGATGCGTGTTTACAAGCACAAAAGCCTCTCTATCCTTTAGGTATTCAAGGATTGCTATACCAAGGGCGGAGCCTTCCACTGGGTCTGTGCCTGCACCGAGCTCATCAAGAAGCACAAGGCTTTTGTGGTCCACGAGAGGGAGGAACTCCGCTATGTTTGTCATATGAGAAGAGAAGGTGGAGAGACTTTGCTCTATGCTCTGCTCATCTCCTATGTCTACAAAGATATTTTCAAAGACAGGCAGTGTGCCTTCTTTAACAGGTATGGGTATGCCTGACTGGAAAAGGAGACAGCAAAGTCCAAGGGTCTTCAAAGCCACCGTCTTACCGCCCGTGTTGGGTCCTGTCAGCACAAGCCCCCTCTTATTCTTCATCACTATATCAAGAGGAACCACCTCTTCCTTGAGAAATACCAAAAGGGGATGCCTCACCCCTACAAGCTCCACATGTGGGCCTATTTTCGGAAACCTTCCTCCATAAGCCTTTGAAAACTCAGAAACAGCCTTTAGATAGTCAACCTTCACAAGGGTTCTAAAGGCTTCCATAAGCCTCTGAGCCTGCTCGCCTATCATGGAAGAGAGCCTTCTGAGTATTCTCTTTAGCTCATCCTCCTCATCATCCCGCAAGGTGGTGAGCCTGTTGTTAAGCTCTATGACGCTCTGAGGTTCCACATAGGTGGTAAAACCAGAAGAGGAGGTCCCATGCACCACCCCTATTATCTTCTTAACCTCTGTGGTCTTCACAGGCAGGACATATCTGCCGTTTTTGTAGGCTACAAACTTGTCAGAGAAAATTCTGTCCGCATCCGGTCTTGAGAAGACAGCCTCAAGCCTTTTGAGTATCTCCTTCTCCGTATCCCTTATCTTCTGCCTTATATCCCTTAGGTTCTCGCTGGCAGAGTCCTTTACAAAGCCCCTCGGGTCTATCACAGACTCTATAAGGTTCTCAAGGCTATTAAAGAGATAGAGGCTTTTTGTGAGAGAACCAAGACTTTTGTAAGTCTGGACGGATTCTCCCAAAGACCGCCTTATCTCTTTGATAAGCCTTATGACCTTCAAGAGAGCCAAAGCCTCCTCCACTGTAATGGCATATTCCTTGATGGTGGTCTTCTTTATTATGCCCTCCACATCCTCAAACTCGTAGAGCAAGAGCCTATCTGACACGTTAAGAAAGTCCTCAAGGAGTTTTAGCTCCTCCTCCAGGGTCTTGTGTTCTCTTATAGGTCTTACCTGCTCAATAAACCTCTCCGTTGCCTTTGAGTGTGCGTAGGCTTTTATCCTATCCAAGACCTGAAAAAACTCAAGCCTTATGAGGTCCTTTTCTCTCATCAGTAAAATATTTTAGTAACTCTCCTCTTGCCAGAACTCAGGTCTAAACCTTACAACCCTGTTTCTGCCCATCTCCTTTGCCTTGTAGAGGGCTACGTCCGCAAACTTTATGCACTGCCATATCCTGTCAGAATCATGTGGAAACTCCGCAACCCCTATACTTACCGTCTTTTTGAGAACAACACCGGGTACCTCTATTGTGTGGTTTTCCACAGCTCTCCTTATTTTCTCTGCTACTTCCTCAGACTTACCAACCTGCACATCTACCAAAAGCACCATAAACTCCTCCCCACCGAACCTAACAACTACGTCAGAGTCCCTTACAGACTTTAAGAGTATTCTTGCAACTTCCTTAAGCACCCTATCACCCACATCATGACCGTGCGTATCGTTCACCTGTTTAAAGTAATCTATGTCAACCATAAGAATACCAAGAGCTGTTCCACGCCTTCTTATCTGTGCAGTTATCTTATCTATAGCTTCCTCAAGAAATCTCCTGTTATAAAGCCCTGTAAGCTGGTCTCTTAGAGATTGCTCCCTGAGCATGTCCATATATGTTCTTGCCTCAAGCACTGGTGAGGCTTCCTTAAGATAACCCTTTATATAAGGGATCACAAGATTTATAAAGGGCTCTATCTCCTGTTCATAAACTATCTGTAGCACATTACCCACAGCTCCACCCACATAAACAGGCGTGCAGTAATAGTGAATCTTCCCCTCTTTACAGGCTTCATTGTTTCTGAAATTTGGACATACACATGGAAACTCTTTTGAGTCCACATCCGCACCACTTCTCTTTGCTCTGCACTCGTCTGCGTTTTCAAAAATAACCTCCTTGCACCAAAGGTCAGAACCCTTTACATAAACCACGCTTATCCTACCTTTCCCATGGTCTACCTCGTATATGGAAAAACTCTCCAAACCCATATAATCCTCAAGGACGCTTCTTATCCTTTCGTAAACATCCTTCTTGCTTCTATCCTTTTCAATAACTCTCTTGAATTTGTATATGTTTAACAGTTCATCCACTATTTTTGATGTGTCCGAAAGAGCATTTCCTGTCTTCAAAACACCATAGCCTATCAGACTCCTTACTTTCTCCTCTATAGATGTAAGGGTTTTGTGCAATTTGGAAAAGGACTCTTCCATAGTTCTCTTCAACAGGCTTGCTTCATAACCCGGGTCTATTTTAAGTTCATAGGTGAAATTACCTTCGCTTGCGGATTTTAAGGCACTAGAAAGCTCCTTTATAAAGGTGGTTATCCTCGCCATAAAGTGGTTTACCAAGAATATAACACTTCCAAGAGTTATCAAGAACACAATCGTGAGTGAGGCGAGCAGTTTTGCTGACTTATTCCTTACAGGAGAAAGGTCCATTGTCAAACTTATAGCCCCAAGTGTTTCTCCCGGCTCAACCCTGTGACAGCTCAAACAATCCACACCCTTTATAGGTTCTGCCTTATAAGGTATAACTATTCTATAGCTTACCTCAGAGATGCCTTCTTTCAACACTGTGTATGGTTTTCCACTTCTCAGCACAAGTTTGTCTACTTCATCAAGTGGAAGTTCCCACCTCCATCTATAACCGTATTGTTTTACCACCGCTTCACCTCTTACAACCCTTATTTCTTTTACACCTGGCAACTCTCTTATACTGTTCAAAAAGCTATCCCTTCTGTCCATTACACCCATCACCATGTAAGAGGTAAGAGTATCTCTGACAAGCTCCGATATGATATGAGCCCTTTGCTTTGACTCACCCAAAGCCTGAGCCCTGAAGGTGTATAAAGCGGATAAAAGCATGATAAGAAAAGCCAGGAGCAAGACACCAAATAGCCTGAATATTGTAGCTTTTTTCATAAAACTCCCTCCTATAATATAACCTTACTTAGTATATTGTAAAAGCTGATGGGTGTAGTTATGATTTCTATCATCTTGCAAAAATTTTGCATTTAGTTATAATATTCAGTAACAAAACTGAAAGGAGGTAAGACATGGAAGCCTTAAAGGTAGGACAAAAGGTTCCAAACTTTGAGATGGAGGTCTATGACCCCAAAACCCTTGGCTTTGGGAAGGTTTCTTTGGAGGACCTTCTCAGAGAGAGAAAATGGGTAGTGCTATTTTTCTACCCTGCGGACTTTACCTTTGTGTGTCCCACAGAGCTTGCAGACCTTGCGGATTACTATGAGGAACTCCAGAGGATGGGCGTGGAGGTAATATCTGTCTCCACGGACACTAAGTATACCCATCTTGCATGGCAAAGGTCTGAAAAGCTCTTGGAAAAGGTGAAATACCTTATGGGTGCGGATCCAACGGGAAAGGTTTCAAGGCTTTTTGGTGTTTATGACGAGAACACAGGACTTGCCCTAAGGGGGACTTTCATAATAAACCCAGATGGCGTTCTCGTTGGCTCTGAGGTGAACTTCTACAATGTAGGAAGGAACGCAGAGGAACTTGTGCGGAAAATGAAGGCAAACGCCTACCTTATGAGCCACCCAGATGAGGCATGCCCGGCAAGGTGGAAAGAGGGAGAGAAGACACTAAAGCCTTCTCAGGAAATTGTGGGTAGGGTTTACGAAGCTCTTCAAACTTGAGAGCTCCCCCCCCTTCGGGGGATATATTTTTATCCTTAGGAGGATAGAGATGAAGCTGACTTTGGACTTTAGCACGGATAAGATTTACGATGTTGTCATAATTGGTGGTGGTCCTGCTGGTGCCTCTGCAGCTATCTATACTGCAAGAGCTGGGCTGTCTACACTGGTGCTATACAGAGCTGAGGCAGATGGAGCATTAGGGGTGACCCAGCAGATAGAGAACTATCCTGGCATAAGGGGACCCCTATCTGGCTATGAACTTCTCAAACTCATCCGAGAGCATGCCAAAGCCTTTGGTGCAGAGTTTGTAAGGGGCAAGGTGATAGCTACAGACCTTCTCGGCGAGATAAAAAAGGTCTATACCATAGATGGGAGAGAGTTTAAGGGTAGAGCGGTAATAATAGCATCTGGTGCTATGGAAAGAACAAACAAGTATAAAGGTGAGGAAGAGTTTCTTGGCAAGGGTGTATCCTACTGTGGAGTCTGCGACGCTGCCTTTTTCAAGGATAGACCGGTAGCGGTTATAGGCGAGGATGACTACGCTCTTGAGGAAACTGAGTTTATAGCTCGCTTTGCAAATAAGATTTACTTGGTTGTGCCTTCAAGCAGGATAAAAGCTCCTCATGAGATGGTCTCCGAGATACAATTCAACCCAAAGGTAGAAATCCTTTTGCATCACAGGGTTTTGGAGATAGTTGGCACATCCCTTGTGGAAGGCTTATGGGTTCAGAATGTAAACACAAGGGAGAAAAGACTTTTACAGGTGGATGGGGTTTTCATCTTCCTTGGTGGCAACAAGCCCTCTGTAGACTTTTTGATGAACCAAGTGGAAATGACGGGAGACCACTGCATAGTAGTTAACGAGGAGATGATGACCTCTGTTCCTGGGGTTTTCGCTGCGGGTGATGTGCTATGCACCAACATAAAGCAGGCGGTTATAGCCGCTGCGGATGGAGTAAAGGCTGCCCTTGCGGTGGACAAATACCTTAACAAAAAAGCAAAGATTACCGCCCAGTGGTAAAGCTGTTTTATACTATTTTAGCCTATGGTAAACACGCAGGATATAAGAGAGAAGATAATCTCCTATCTTGACCCAGAGGTAAGGGAAGTTTACGAGATAGGAAACTATATCATATCCTCAGGTGGAAAGGGTGTCAGACCTCTTCTAACCATAATGGTATGCGAGGCGTTGGGTGGTGATGTGGAGAGGGTTATCCCCTTGGCGGTAGGCATAGAATATGTTCATATAGCCTCTTTGCTTCATGACGATGTGGTGGATGGTGCACAAACAAGAAGGGGCAAAAGGAGCGCCAATGTGGTTTTTGGCAATCAAGCGTGTGTGCTAACGGGCGACTATATGTATGCAAAGGCCCTTTCCTTGTATTCCCAATATGGAAGCCTTGAGAGTATACAGGTTCTGAGCGATGCGGTGATGAAAATGTCTCAGGGACAACTCCTTGAGCTAAAAAGCCTTGGAAACCTTATAGATGAAGAAACATATTTCAAAATAATAGACTACAAAACGGGTGCCCTCTTTGGAGCTTGTATGGCGGTGGGGGCTTTGATAGCAGGTAGGGAAGATTATTGGGATTTTTATCGCATGGGAATCCTTGCTGGCAGAGCCTTTCAGCTTATTGATGACGCTCTGGATTATGCGGGCAGTGAGGAAAAACTGGGAAAGCCCGTGGGCTCTGACCTTGCGGAAGGAAAGTGCACCTATCCTCTTCTGTGCGTGCTTGATGAATTAAAAGAAGAGGAAAAACTACTCTTCTACGGCGAAGGGTATGAGGATTTAAAAAGGCTTGTCTTGAAACATGGCGGTGTTGAAAAAACGAAAGAAAAGGCAAGGCAGGAAATTGAAAGGGTTTTGCATTTTGTGAGGAGCTTTGACACCTCTGGTGGTATAGAGAGCTTAATACTCAAGCTCATAAATAGAGAAAGCTAAATGCCATAGCCCTCCTTAAACCTTTTAAGGTTCACAAGGCTCTCCGCAAGTTTGTTTCTTGCCCTTTCCCCCTCTGCTATAAGATGTTCAATAATTCTAAGACATTCTTGTGCAGTTTGAAGGTCAAGTTTCTTAAAGTGTTCCTGCCCTATGCCATTAAGTGTTTCTGTTAGCTTGTCCCAATCTCCCTGCTGGAGGTATACCTCACACCGCAGAAGCAGTTGCTTCAGGTCTTCCATATATCCTCTTCTCCACTTCTTCCCAACTCTCTTTGAGGTCTGCAAGTATCTTTAGCATTTTGCGAAGGGTTTGAGGCTCATCGCCCTCCACCACAATCCTTATAAGGTCATTTATAAGAGCTTGGTATACCTCATGAAGGCTCTTTGCTATATCACCACCTTGCTCCATATTGAGTGTCGCGTCAAGAACCGTGAGTATCTCCGTCGCTCTACCCATGGCTTCATATTTCCTTTTCATATCCTCAGGCTCTGCGGAAGCTCTCTCCATCAGCTCCACCGCCTCATCAAGGCACGAGATAGCCTTCTCATAGAGGAGGATAACCTGTCTTATAGGATTTGCGGTCAAGACCATGTTTTCAAGGTATGCGTTTATCATCTTTTACCTCCTTGCATATCTGATAGACTTACTATAAAAGCCTGCATCCTTGCCATTATATCCTGAGCTTGGTTCATAAAGGTCTCCACTTTTGCATACTCAAGCCTGAGCCTTTCCTCTTCCCTTGCCAGTTGCTTTGCCAGCTCCTGAGCCCTTGTGTTTATATAATCTAACCTGCCCTGCAGGTCGTTGCCAAAGGACTGAAGGGTTGTAGAGGTTCTGAGGGCATAATCTCCTACCGTGTTTTTTAATTCTGTTAGGATGTCCCTGAGCTTTTGAGGGTTTGAACTGGCAAGGGAATTAACCGCAGAGCTGTTTAATTCAAGAGTGCCATCCTCTTTTACATTCACAAGATCATAGGCAAAAAGGTTGTCCAGCATTCTTGAAAGTTCTGTCTTTATACCTGTAATAGAGTAGTCTCCCTGAAAGATGGCGTCTTTGTCCGTTAGCTTGTTCACCTGTGATATCACTCCGTTGTAGTTTTTAACGAAGTTGTTGAGAAAATCCAACACTTTTGAGTAGTCATCACTAACTGTTATAATCGCATTCCCTATATTTTTTACTTCCACACTTAGACCGTTTACTATATTTTCAAATCTGTTGCTGGGGCTTGTTATGACAGTTGAACCTATACTTATGTTAGCATTTTGAGCACTTTGTAGTGGGCTTGTGGTATCTAGGCTCCAAACATTGCCATTTATAACTGGAGCTGTGCTAAAGGATATAACAGTGCTTACTGAGTTGGTCTCTGCTGTGGAGGAGGCTTCGTCCCTTTCAGAGAGCATGAGTTTGTATTGGCTTCCGTCGTAGAAGATGCTGGCAACTATTTTGTCACCTGCGGAGTTGTTTATGGCATTCACAAGGTCAGAAAGCCTTCCAGAACCTGCCTGCACATTAAAGTATAGGATGGAGCTACCTGTATTGTAGGTTATCTGAAAGGCATTCCAGTTTATGGAAGCGTTTATGTCAGAAAGTCCCTCATTGGTTATAAGAACCTCCTTTTGAGCGAGCTTTGAAACGGAAAGGTTGAGGGTTATGTTTGGAACATCCTCTGTAACGGTAGCGGTAAGCACAGAACTGTCAGAGGAGTTAGCCTTCTTACTTCTAAAAAGGTCATCTACGTTGAGGTTCTCAAAGAGCTTTGAAAGGTCTCCAACAGCATTAGTAAGACCTTGAAGGGCGGACTGCTTTGCCTGCACCTGCTGGGCTTCCTGGGAAAGCCTCTGTATGGGAATAGATTTAAGCCTTATTATCTGGTCTATTATTGAGCCCCAGTCAAACCTACCAGTAAGGTTGTTGAAGTATATTTCCCCAGCCAAAGCTTATACCTCCTTCTGTAAAAGTATACCAAGCATCTGGTCAATCTTTTTCATAAGGTCAAGAAGGTAATCAGGTGGTATCTGGCGAATAACCCTATTTGTATCCTTTTCTATAATTTTAGCAACCGGTATTTCAAGCTCCGTATCTATGTCTATCTTCAGATATTTGCTAAGCATATCAAACTTTCTTTTAAGTTCTTCAAGTAGTTTTTGAAGCTCCTCTGACTTAACACTTCTACTTTCTTGGGCTTCTTGTTGAGTTTGCTGTATCTCCCTTTCCACGCGTTTTCTCATCCCTTCAAGTACTCCATCCTTAACCTGCTTTTGAACTAACCCCTGCTGTTCAACATTAACATTGTGTCCAACAGGTTCTATCTTCATATCTCCCCTCACTTAAAAAAGGGGAGGTGGAGCCTCCCCTACTAATCTATTATCTGAGGAGCTGAAGCACAAGCTGAGGAAGCTGGTTCGCCTGTGCCAGCATTGCCATAGAGGACTGCATCTTTATCTGGAGCTTGGTAAAGTTGGTCATCTCTTCTGCGTAGTCTGTGTTGCGTATAACGTTTTCTGCCTCTTTTGTATTGTCCCACGCAACCTTCTGAGAGTCGTATATGGACTGTAGATTGTTCATAACTGCACCTATCTGGGCTCTTACCGTGTCAACGCGTTGGAGGGCTTTCTTGACTATGAGCATAGACTCTTCTGCCCTTTCGTTGGTAAGCACGTTAACAGAGTACAGGTTTTTAAAGGTAGCATCAGCGTTTGTAGATAAATCGAAATTGAAGCCTGTGGCTGTGGAAGCAGCAGAAACACCACTGTATTGAATCTTATAAGTATCTGTACCAGCTATGTCCACTGTGCCCACGTCTATATAGTAGGCATAGTTGGTTGCTGCCGTAAAGCTGACTGTGCCAGCTCCTTCTAATATCTGTCCAAGGTTTACGTTAACTCCATTTGATGAAATATTACCACTTACACTTACTCTTACTGCTATAGTTTCTCCGTTGTTTGTTTCCAAAACAAGTTTGTTGTTTATAACCTTTGCACTTATTGGAGAACCCGATCCAGAAGCCTGAGTATTTATAAGGTCAGCTAACTGTTGAACAGTCGTCACACTGCTGTCTATGGTTACCTGGAAGTTTGCTGAACCTGAAGCTACAGCATTGCCTATATAGAACTCAAGAGTAGCAGAAGAAATACTATCAGCGCCCACTGGTGTCCAAAAGTTAGCAAAACCACTATAGTCTGCGTCTGCCATATTTATGTTCTTAGCTGTGGCCTCTATACCAAGTGCCTGGAGAGCATTATTGCTATTTATGTTTCTGGCAAGAGTTGCAGCGTCCACAAATCTTTGGGTTCCATCAAACTGTAGAACTCTTATGCCAGCTATATCCACGTAATCTCCAGAATCTACAAGCCAGTTGGATGTGGTACTGAGATGTGCGGCAAAGTTCATAGCGGACGTAGCAGTAGAGGTTACATACCTCGCACCCTGTCCCTTTACCATGTAGGCACCTATGTCGTTAGGGAGAACGCTCTTTATGTCTACTTGTAGTATCTGGTCTTTTCTCGCTCCGTAGTGGATTGCTTTGCCCGCAAAGGTTCCATCAAGAAGTTTTATACCGTTATATTCTGTATCTGTACCTATTTTCTTAATAGCATCAATGAAGTTGTCTATCTCTCTCTGCAGGCTCGCTCTTGCGTTTGGGTCGTTTATGTCGTTTGCTGCACGCACTGTTCTTTTGTATATCTCATTTAGCCTGTTGAATATCTGACCTGCGGAGCTTTCTGCAATTCTAAGTGCAGAAAGACCAGTTTGGATGTTCCTGTTACCCTCTTCCAAGCCAGACCCAACCACCATGAGCTGGTCTGCAATGAAGAGTCCTGCAGAGTCGTCTGCGGCGTTAAGTATCCTCAGACCCGTTGAAAGCCTGAGCAAAGACTTGTTCATCTCCCTCTCGTTAGAGAGGATGGCGGTGTGTGACGCCGCCGCCTCAAAGTTGAAGTTCACTCTTAGTGCCATGGTTTCTACCTCCTTTGAAGTTTCTTGTATGTTTTTATCGGATAGTGGAAAAATTTTTTAAGACACCTAAACTTACACCCTCTGCCATTGGGTGATAGTTTGTCAGCTTTTTATGGATGGTGGTAAAATTTTACAGGGCATGGAAATAAAAGAGGAGTTTCTTAAAGAGAGGGTATACAAAAACCACGAATTTCTTCGTAAAAAAGCACCGGGTATACTCCAGCTCATATCAAGCCTACCTCCCAATTTTAGCGTGATAGTCAAGGATGGAAAGCTGGATGCGGATTTTGGGGGTGGTGGCATATATAAGGGCGATGCCTACCAGCTCAGCCTATCTCAAGTACAGGCTTTTGAAGAAAAACCTACGAGGCTGTTTCCAGATATCAACCTTTTAGAGGTTTCCGCTCAAACAGATATTATAGCTCATAGGTATGATTACAAGATACAAAGTCTTATAGGCAACAAGGTAGAACCCAAGCCTATCAGAGAAACAAGACATATCCCACTTCTCCTTATGGTGGGTCTTGGCTTTGGCATACATCTTGAGCTTTTGCTCCAAAAGTATGAAATACAGAACCTCATAATACTTGATGTGCCTGCCTTTTTTAGGCTAAGCCTTTATTACCTTGACTGGGAAAAGCTCTTTGAGTATTATTCAAAGCCGGGCAGAAGCCTAAACTTCATAGTCCATGATAAGCTCATATTGGAGCAAGACCTTAATGTAGCTTTTGAGGAGCTTTTGAGGACTGCTCAACAGCTAAACCCAGGAGTTTTCTACTGGGGCTATTACTTCCAGCATCTTGAATATAACCCACCCATGAGGCTTATAGAGTGGTTTTCTTCTTCTCCTGCCTTTCAGGAGCTTTTTCATGGATACTTTGACGATGAGCTTTGGTCTTTGAGGTGGACCCTTGAAAAGTTTAAGAAGAAGATACCACTCTATTATCCTAAGAAGAAAGTGCCAACGGGTTCGGTTGCCTTTGTGGTGGGTGCAGGTCCTTCTTTGGACTACGCCATAGATAAGATAAAGGAATACAGGGACAAGGCGGTTATATTCTCCTGCGGGACCGCCATATCCGCACTGCAAAGGGCGGGCATAGTGCCAGACTTTCATGTGGAGATAGAAAGGACAAAGTATACTTACGACACACTTATAGAGCTTGACAGAAACTATCTCAAACAGACAAGGCTTATAGCCAACAACCCTCTATGGACAGATTGTTTTAAGCTCTTCAAGAGAGGATACATGTTTCTAAAGCTAAACGACACTGGTGCACTTCTTTTAGAGCCTACTGGCTCACCTATCATATGGCACACGGGACCCACTGTGACCGCAGCAGGCGTTGCCCTTGCAGGAGAGTTTGGCTTTGAAGAGGTATACCTCTTTGGTGTAGACCTTGGCTCAAAGAATGTGGAGAGCCACCACTCAAAACTAACAAACTACTACAACCCTAAAAGTTTCCTCTCAAAGTCAAGCATAGATTTTGACCTTACTGTGCCAGGAAACTTCGGAGGCGAAGTAAAGACCCATTTATGGTTTCTAAATACCAAATACGGCATAGAGCAGACCATAAAAAAGAAGGGTATAAAGGTCTACAACACCTCTGACGGTGCAAAAATAGAAGGTGCCATACCTTTACCCATAGAGTTCTTTAGGCTGGAAAACTCCGCAAACAAAAAAGAAGCCATAGCATCCATAGAAGAGAACTTTGATACAAGATATATAAACATGGTAAACGTCCCAGAAGTCCTCAAAAGACTACAGACAGACTTTGAAACCCTTTCTGAATACATACGGGATTATCCAAAAACCTATGACTTTTCAAAGCTACACGATTCGGTTTACAGTTTTCAGGATTTGGTTAGAAAGCTCGTCTCCTTTAAAAACCCTCTCCTGTATAACCTCCTCTACCACAATACACATCGTTGGAGTCAGATAGCCCTTGGGCATGCCTTGAGTTTGGAAGGTGAGGAAAGGAAGGAATTCCTAAGGGAGTTTTATGGTCTATACTATAACTTTCTTAAGGATGCTGTTAAGGAGATAAGAGAGCTTTTGGAGGACTTTGGATGATAGAAATAGGTGGGAAAAGAATAGGAGAGGGTGAGCCTGTTTTTGTGGTGGCTGAGCTTTCCGCTAACCATCTGCAAGACCTTGACCTTGCACTGAAAACCATAGAGGCGATAAAAGAATCTGGTGCGGATGCGGTAAAGCTCCAAACCTATACGCCAGACACTATAACCTTAAATGTAAAAAACGAACACTTTATGATAAAAGAAGGCACGCTTTGGGATGGGCAGTATCTGTATGACCTTTATAAAAAAGCCTACACACCTTGGGAGTGGCACGAGAAACTTTTTAACTTTGCCAAAGAGCTTGGGCTTGTGTGCTTTTCCTCACCCTTTGACAAAACTGCGGTTGACTTTTTGGAAGAGCTTGGGACACCAGCTTATAAGGTCGCATCCTTTGAGATAGTGGACATTCCTCTTATAGAGTATATAGCCAGTAAGGGAAAGCCAGTTATAATCTCCACGGGCATTGCCACCCTTTCTGACATAGAAGAAGCCATAAAGGCCTGCAAAAGGGCAGGAAATGAGCAGATAATACTTCTAAAGTGTGTTTCTGAGTATCCTACACCCTATGAGGATGCCAACCTAAGGACAATACCCAACATGAGAGAAACCTTTGGAGTGCCAGTAGGTCTTTCTGACCACACCCTTGGCATAGCAGTGCCTATTGCCTCTGTGGCTTTGGGGGCGGTTATGGTGGAAAAGCACTTTATACTTGATAGAAATCTTGGAGGACCAGACAGTGCCTTTTCCCTTGAGCCAGAGGAGTTCAAGGCTATGGTCTCTGCCATAAGACAGGTGGAAAAGGCACTTGGAAAAGTGAGCTACGAGCTAACAGAAAGGCAAAAAGCCATGAGAAAGTTTTCAAGAAGCCTTTTTGTGGCCAAGGACATAAAAGCAGGTGAGACATTTACAGAGGAAAATGTAAGAAGTGTAAGACCGGCAGTGGGTTTGCATCCCAAGTATTTAAAGGATATCCTTGGTAGAAGGGCAAGGTTTGACATAAAGGCTGGAACTCCACTTTCTTGGGAGCTTGTAGAATGAGCTTTTTAGACAACAAGACCATACTTATAACTGGTGGCACAGGGTCCTTTGGAAAGACCTTTGTGAGGTATGTGCTTAGCCATTACAAACCAAAAAAGGTAATAATCCTTAGCAGAGATGAGTTCAAGCAGTGGCAGATGAGCAAGGAGTTTCCAGAGGATAGGTTTCCACAGCTTAGGTTTTTCCTCGGAGACATAAGGGACAAGGACAGACTAAGGCTTGCCTTTGATGGTGTGGACTATGTGGTGCATGCTGCAGCCCTCAAGCATGTGCCAATCCTTGAATACAAT
Source organism: Hydrogenobacter sp. T-8 (assembly GCF_011006175.1). Classification (NCBI taxonomy): domain Bacteria; kingdom Pseudomonadati; phylum Aquificota; class Aquificia; order Aquificales; family Aquificaceae; genus Pampinifervens; species Pampinifervens florentissimum. Next base: position 629,518 of record NZ_CP048795.1, read on the forward strand.
CCCTTTGAAGCAGTAAAGACCAACATCATAGGAGCTCAAAATATCATTGAGACCGCTATAGAGAAGGGAGTGAAAAAGGTAATAGCCCTTTCTACCGACAAGGCGGTAAGCCCAGTAAACCTCTACGGTGCTACTAAGTTAACTATGGAAAAACTCTTTATTGCAGGCAACGCTTACGCAGGTGCAAAGGATACCTCTTTTGCCATAGTTAGATACGGTAATGTGGTTGGAAGCAGGGGAAGCGTTGTGCAGTTATTCCTTAAGCTCATCTCTGAAGGTTGTAGGGAGCTTCCTATAACAGACACAAGAATGACGCGCTTTTGGATAACCCTTGAGGAAGGCGTCCAGCTTGTGCTTTTTGCCCTTGAAAGGTCAGAAGGTGGTGAGGTCTTTGTGCCAAAAATACCCAGTGTTAGGGTGGTTGACTTGGCAAAAGTTCTATGTCCAGAGTGTGGCTTTAGAATAATAGGCATAAGACCAGGAGAAAAACTACATGAAAGCCTGATAGCAGAAGACGAAGCACGGGATGTAAGACTGGTAAAGCACAAAGAAAAAGAGTATTTTGTTATCCTTCCTCAGTTCAGCTTTGAAGCAAGGGCTTTGGAGGTTTGGAAAGACTATCCAAAGATGCAAGAAGGCTTTTTCTACAGAAGCGATAAAAATGACTGGTGGCTTGAGGGAGAGGAGCTAAAAGAGTTTCTAAGAAGTGCTATTGAACATGTGGAATACTAAATTTTGGAAAAGAACGATTCCTTACGGTAGGCAGTATATAGACCAAGAGGACATAGAGGCGGTTGTGGAGGTTCTGAGGTCTGACTATATCACGCAGGGTCCAAAGATAGAAGCCTTTGAGAGGGCTTTGGCAAGCTATTGCGGTGTGGACTATGCGGTAGCCTTTAACTCTGGCACTTCTGCCTTGTATTGCATTTACAAAGCCTTAGGGCTAAAGGAGGGGGATGAGTTTATAACTACTCCTATAACCTTTACCGCTACGGTTTCTATGGGAGTTATGCTTGGTGCAAAGCCAGTCTTTTGTGATATAGAACCAGATACGGGAAACATGGATGTAAACCTATTGGAGAGTTTGATAACAGAAAGGACAAGGCTCATAGTGCCTGTTCACTACGCTGGGCATCCTGTGGATATGGAAAAGGTCTGGCAGGTGGCTCAGAAATACGGGCTTTATGTGGTGGAGGATGCCTGCCACGCCCTTGGCTCTGAGTATAGAGGTCATAAAACTGGCTCTTGCAAGTATTCGCACGCTACGGTTTTTAGCTTCCATCCAGTAAAGCACATAACCACAGGAGAAGGTGGTGCGGTGCTAACTAAGAGTTATGAACTCTACGAAAAGTTGTTAAAGTGCAGAAATCACGGAATGGTAAGAGGTGAAGACTGGGAGTATGCCATAGAGTTTCCATCCTTTAACTTCCGAATAACAGACCTTCAGTGTGCTTTGGGAATTTCACAGCTAAAAAAACTCAGCCACTTTGTCCAGAGGAGAAGACATTTAGCGGAGCTATACAAAGAAAAACTTGGAGGCTTAGAGAGCCTAAGTCTTTTGGTAGAAAAGCCATACGCATACCATTCCTATCATCTCTATCCTATAAAGCTAACTGACAAAGAAAGGAGGAGGGAAGTTTTCAAAAACCTCAGGGCACAGGGTATAGGAGTTCAGGTTCACTACATCCCCGTCTACTGGCATCCCTTTATGGAAAAACTTGGATACAAAAAGGGACTTTGCCCTAATGCGGAGGACTTTTATCAAAGAGAGATAAGCCTGCCCATGTATCCTACGCTAAAGGAAGAGGAGCTTGAGTTTGTGGTGGAGAGGTTGAGGAGCTTGATAGATGGTTAACAAACTTATACTTGGCACTGCAAACTTTGGTATGAATTACGGCATTGCCTTTGGCAAGCAAGTTTCTAAGGAAGAGGTTTTTAGAATACTTGACCTTGCGGTAGAGGAAAAGGTCTTTGGTGTTGACACCGCACCAGTCTATGGTGATGCGGAAGAGGTTATAGGTGAATATTTTTCTCAAAAGGGACAGGTTTTGAAAGTTATAACTAAGCTACCGAAAAAATACTATAAATCCTACGAGGATGTTAAATCTACTTTGTTGGAAAGTCTTAAGAATCTAAAAATTGATAGCGTAGATTATTTGCTTGTTCACTCTTTTGAAACTTTTAAGCAACATAAAGAGCTTTTGGACTATTCTCTCAAGTCTCTAAAAGAGCAAGGGCTCTTAAAGTTCTATGGTATTTCTGTTTATCATCCATGGGAGGTTTTTCAGTTTCTTGAAACCTTTGGTGGCAATTTTGCAGTGGAGTTTCCTATAAACGTATTTGACAGGAGATTTGTTCCATACATTGAAAAATGGAAAGAAAAGGGTATAATACTGTTTGCAAGGTCTGTATTTCTTCAAGGTCTTTTCTTTCTTCCTGAAGAGAAGCTAAAAGGGGTTTTTGAAAGGGTCAAGGAGAAGATTCTTAGACTAAGAGAAATATCAGAAAAACTTGGTATAAGCCTTGCATGTCTTTGTCTTTTGTTTGTTTTGAATTTTTCACAGGTAGATGGTTTTATAGTAGGTGTAGATGATAAAAAACAGCTCGAGGACCTGCTTAATTGTGCTAAGCTAAAAAAGATTGACGCTTTAGAACTTGAAGACCTTGAGATTGACGATGAAGATATAATACTTCCATATAAATGGAGAAAACAGTGAGACAAGACGAAGTATTTAAAAGCTATGAAGCGGACAGATGGTATGAAAGGAATAAAGAGGGCTTAAAGCCAGGGGATGATCTCATAATATGGTTAATAGACACTTATGGGCTTGTTCACCAAAACAGTGCGGTCTTGGAAGTAGGAGCTTCTAACGGTTTCAGATTGGAAAGGATAAGAGAAAAATATGAATGTAAGGTTTTTGCTGTCGAACCATCAAAGAAGGCAGTGGAGGAAGGTAAGGCAAGTTTTCCAGAGGTTGAGTTTTATAACATAACTGCGGAGGAGATGGAATTTCAAGAGGATTTTGACCTAATAATAATAAATAGTGTGTTTCATTGGGTAGATAGAAAAAACCTATTTACGGTGTTTTCAAAATTAGACAGAGCACTGAAAGATGGTGGTCATTTGATAATTGGAGACTTCCAAACACCAATACCCTTCAAAAATCCATATCATCATCTCAAAGATGTGGAGGTATACACTTATAAACAGGCATATAGAGAGATTTTTCTATCATCAAAGCTCTATATAGAACTAGCAACTCTTTGCTATAACCATGACACGAAAGACTTTAGAAATATAAACCTAAAAAATATGTTTTGCGTAAGCCTTTTAAAAAAGCAAGAATTATACCTAAGACAGGATAAAATGCTATGAAGACTGGCATAGTGCTTCAGGCAAGAAACGGTTCAACTCGGTTTCCTTATAAGATGGTAGCAGATATAAATGGGAGGAAATCCATAGAATGGCTTTTGAAAAGGCTTGAAAAGGTTAAGGTTAACGAGAGAATAGTTGCGACTTCTTGGAAAGAGGAAGATAGAGACATACTCAAAATTGCGGAATATAATAATTGGAAAACCTTGGCAGGAGACCCTGAGGATGTCCTCAGTAGATATGCAAAGGCGGTAGAAGATTTTTCCCTTGACTTAGTAGTGAGAATAACTGGAGATTGTCCTCTAATAGACCCTGAACTTGTCCAAAAAGCTCTTAGCAAAGCACTTGAAGAAAATGTAGACTATCTCGTGCTTACTGGTATAATAGACGGCTTTGATGTGGAGGTCATAAAGGGAGAATGGATACTAAAGGCTCATCAAAGGGCTAAACTTCCGTCAGAAAGAGAGCATGTAAGCCCATACATAAGTAAGTCAAAAAAGGCTAAAAAGCTATTTTATAGAATACACGAAGAAGACCTCTCGCACATACATCTTAGCCTTGACTATCCAGAGGATTTGGTAATCATAGAAAGAATCATAAAAACCCTTGGAAAGGAAGACTTTACCTACGAAGAGGTGGTAAAACTTATAAAGGAAAAGCCAGAAATCTTGAAAAGGGAGAAAGAAATTCCTGTAAACGAGGGATATCTCAAGTCCCTAAGGCAAGACAGGGATTTTATAAGGTCTCTGAAAGCAAAACCTTTAAAACTTGAAAACAACCTAAGGCATTTTGAAAAGACCAAAACTCTAATACCTAACTGTTCTCAAACCTTTAGCAAGTCATACCTGCAGTTTTCTGTGGGAGCGGTCCCACTTTTTGTGAAAGAAGGAAAAGGTTGTTATCTTACGGACCTTGACGAGAATACCTATATAGACTACACTATGGGACTTGGTGCTTGTATATTAGGCTATGCCTTTGAGCCTGTTATTGAAAGAGTGGAAAAGGAGCTAAGAAGGGGAACAGTTTTTACCTTACCGAGCTATCTTGAGACAGAGCTTGCGGAGCTTTTGAGAGAAACTATACCATGCTGTGAGATGGCGCGTTTTGGGAAGAATGGCTCTGACGTGACCTCTGCGGGCGTTAGGCTTGCAAGGGCATACACGGGCAGGAAATACATAGCTTGTTGTGGATATCACGGCTGGCAGGATTGGTATATAGGGACAACCACTAGGGATAAGGGAATTCCAGAGGAGGTAAAGAGCCTTACCCTTACCTTTGAGTATAACAATATACAAAGTCTTGAAAGGCTTTTTGAGGAATACGAAGACCAGATAGCCTGCGTAATAATGGAGCCTGTGGGCGTAGAAGAGCCAAAGGAAGACTTTTTACAAAAGGTCAGAGAGCTTACACAGAAACATGGTGCTTTATTGATATTTGATGAGGTGGTTAGTGGCTTTCGCTTTTCCTTGGGAGGTGCACAAGAATATTTTGGAGTAGTTCCAGACCTCGCCTGCTTTGGCAAAGCTATGGGCAATGGCATGCCTATATCCGCCATAGTTGGAAGGTCGGAGATTATGGAGCTTTTTGAGGAGGTCTTTTTCTCTTTTACCTTTGGAGGAGAAACCGCAAGCATAGTATCCGCCATCGCAACCATCCAATATCTAAAAGACCAAAAGGTAATACCCTACCTTTGGGAGCAAGGAAAAAAGCTAAAACAAGGCATTCAAAAGCTAATAGAAGATAAAGAAATGGAGGATAGAGCCTTTGTAAAGGGTTATGATGTTAGGTTTTTGCTGGATTTTGTAGGAGAAAACAGCCTAAAGTTAAAAACTCTTTTCCAACAAGAAAGTGCAAAAAGAGGAATTCTTTTCACAGGTTCTCATAACATGGCTTTACCTCATGATGATAAGATAATTGAAAAAACTCTTGAAGTATACGATGAGGTGCTTGATATTGTGAAGTTTGCAGTGGAATACGATATGGTAGATGAGTTGATAGAGGGACAAATACTACAGCCTGTGTTTAGAAAGATGTGATTTATATTTAAATCTATGGAGAGACTTGAGGACAGAGTAGAAAGACTGGAAAAACTCGGGGAATTGCTTGTCAGAGAGATGCTTGACTTTAAACTCTGGGCAAGTAGGATGATAGCAGAAGGCGAAAGGAGATTGGAAGAATACAGGAGAGAGGTAGACAGACAGATAAAGGAATACAAGGAAGAAACAGACAGGAAGATAGCAGAGTATAGGGCTGAAACTGATAGGCAAATAAGAGAACATAAAGAAGAAACTCGCAATCAGATAAGAGAAAACAACAAACGCTGGGGCGAGCTTGCCAACAAGTTAGGAACAATCGTAGAAGACATCATATACCCAGCCTTTAGACCTGTGGTAAGGAAATACTTTGGCTGTGAGCCAGAGAAAACCTATATGAGGCTTGAGTATACTAATCGTCAAAAGGATATATACGAAGAGTTTGATGCGGTGGCAGTGTGTGAGGACAAGGTGTTTTTGCTTGAGGTAAAGTCTACTCCAAGGGAAAAGCACATAGAGGAGTTTAAAGAAAAAGCCAAGAGGTTTCTGGAATACTTTCCTGAGTTTACAGGAAAGAAGTTAATTCTTATCATGGCAAGCCTTAGCTTTAATGAGGGTTTTGTCAAGCAGTTGTCTAAGGCTAATATATATGCTATGGCTTATAGAGAATGGGAGTATATGGATATTCTTAACTTTGAGGAGGTAAATGTTTAAATCTATAAAGCATCCAAAACCTGTTCTTTGCCCTGAGTATCCTTGGGAAGAAAAACATACATACCTTTATGGTTCTGTTATAGAGCTACAGGACAAGTTGAGGATGTATTATCAAAGTTATGTGGATGGGATTGGCTTTTTTGTGTGCCTTGCGGAGTCAGAGGATGGCATAAACTGGAAAAAACCTCTCATAAGACCTCTCAAGGAAAGCATCCCTCATCTTTACCCTACTGTGGAAGTAGAAGGCAGGGTATTGGACTTTTACCACAAAACTCAACATCTTGAATGTATGAGCAACGTGGTAGCAAACTATCACATTCCATCTGTTATATACAAGCCAGAGGATGAGTATCCATACAAACTCTTTGGCTACACAGACAAAGGCTATTGCGTTGCCTTTTCAAAGGATGGTATAAACTTCGTGGAATACGAAAACAACCCTGTAATTCCTCTGCTAAAATTTCCAAACAAAAAGACAAAGAAGATATGGTATAGCGATGTTGCACCAGTTTTTTACGATAAAAGGAAAAGGGTTTATAGAGCTATGGTAAAAACTTATAAGATAGACAAGCAAGGCAGGACAAGACGCTGTGTGGGAATGTCAATAAGTAGGGATTTTATAAACTGGAGCAAGCCAAAAACAGTATGGATACCATCTGAAAGGGAAGACAGAATAGCACAAGAAAGAGGTTTTAATTGGGCAGACTTTTATGGCTTGTGTCCCTTTAACTACAAAGACCATTATCTTGGCTTTTTGTGGCTTTTTATGATAGACCATGAGTTTAAAAAAGGAACGCACGATGGGAAAATAGAGATTTATTTAGCCTACAGTAAGGACTGCAGAAAATGGGAGCTTGTCTCAGATGAGCCTGTAATACCACTTGGAAAGGAGGATGAGTGGGATAGTGGGATGATAACAACTGCAAATCAGCCTATCTTTATGGAAGACAGGTTTATAATATACTATGGAGGTGCAAACTTCAGCCATGGGTATGGGGAGTATGAAAAACTATATGAAGATTGGAATAGGTTTTGTATTGGTTTTTGCGAGATAGAGCTATGAGGATTGTTATAGCAACTATAAAATCTTGGAATATAGAAAACGCTAACAAGTTAATGGAGTTATACAAAAACCAATGGAAGATTAAAGTTATAACTTCAAAAGCTGATTTAACAAAGTCCTTGCTAGATGAATTTAAACCAGATTATATTTTCTTCCCTCATTGGTCCTGGTTAGTTCCAGAAGATATATTCAAGACATACGAATGCATAGGTTTTCATTTAGGAGATTTACCCTATGGGAGAGGAGGAAACCCACTACAAAACCATATCATAAGGAAAATATATAACACGAAAATAACCGCTTTTAGAATTGGAGAGGGGATAGATAGAGGAAAAATCTATCTGAAAAGAGATTTTTATTTAGGGGTTGGTAGAGCAGAGGAGCTGTTTATAAAAATCTCTGAAATTATTTTCTTTGATATGATACCTTTTATAATCAAATTTAGACCAAAACCTTATGAGCAAGTGGGGGAGAGTTATATGTTCCAAAGAAGAACAGAACAGCAGAGTGATTTATTGTCTGCGAATATCAATGATATCCAAGATTTTTATGACTTTGTTCGTATGTTAGACGCAGAAGGTTATCCTAAAGCATACATAAAATTAGGTAAGCTGAAAATTGAGTTTAGCGAAGCTGTATTATATAGCAATAATGTGGTGGGAAGGTTCAGGGTAATGTTGGAAGATAAATAGAGAGAGGATTTAACAGCCATGCGAGTTCTCCTAATTTTCTCTCATCCTGATGATGAAGTTTTGGCATGTGGTGGGACTGTAGCAAGGTTATCGGAAGAGGGCTTTGAAGTTTATACGCTTATACTTGGAGAAGGTATAACCTCAAGAGACAAAAAAGGGATACAAAATTAAGGAAACAGGAACTGGAAGACCTTAAAAGAAATGCGATTAAAGCCAACAAGAAGATAGGTGTTAGAGATGTGATATTTTATGATTTTCCTGATAATAGATTTGATACTGTGCCATTGCTTGATATTGTAAAGTCTATAGAGAAGGTTATAAGAGAGCTAAAGCCAGAAATAATATTTACCCACTACGAAAAAGACCTCAACATAAACCACCAGATAACCTATAAAGCAGTGCTAACCGCAACTAGACCTCAGCCCGGCAATCCTGTTAAAAAAATAGACTCGTGCGAAGTGCTATCATCAACTGAGTGGAACTATCCTTTGGGTTTTCAACCAGATACATATTTTATACTTTCTACAGAGCATATAAGGAAAAAAGTTGAGGCTTTGAGTTGCTATGAAAGTGAATTAAGGACATACCCACATCCAAGGTCCGTTGAAGGTGTAGAATATTTAGCAAGGTTAAGAGGTCTACAAATAGGTGTAGAATATGCAGAAGGTTTTAAACTTGTCAGAGAGATACTATGAAGGTGTTACTTCTTGGTGGAAACGAGCATAGTATTGAGCTTTTAGAGTGGCTAAAAAGCATAGGTGAAGAGGTTATATATATAGAAGAGAAGGTTAACTTAGAACTCGTCAAAAAATTAAGCCCTGACTTCATAATAAGCTACAACTACAAGCACATAATACCAAAGGAAGTAGTAAGAGCTTACTATCCAAGAATAATAAATCTTCACATATCCTTTCTTCCTTATAATAGAGGTGCTTATCCAAATGTATGGAGCTTTTTGGAAGACACACCAAAGGGTGTGACTATTCATCTTGTGGATGAAGGTGTGGATACTGGAGACATATTGGTGCAAAAAGAGGTCTTTATAGACGAGGAAAAGGAAACACTAAGGAGTTCATACTTGAAACTCCATAGAGAAATTCAAGAGCTTTTTAAAGAAAACTGGGAAAGTATAAAAACCCTGAAAATAAAGCCCATTAAACAACATGGGGGGGCTCAAAGCATTACAGAAGAGAATACAACATATTTGAGCCCTTTATCAGAGAAAAAGGATGGGATACACCCATCAGAGAACTTAAGGAGAAATATAGAGCTTGGAGATGTGCTATTGAAAAATTTTGTGAACTTGAATGAGGAAGAGATTGAAATGGTCAGAAGGTGGAGAAATCATCCAGAGGTTAGAAGGTGGATGTATACAGACCATGAGATAAGTAAAGAGGAGCATGTTAACTTCATAGAAGGTCTAAAACATGACAAAAGAAATTTTTACTATCTTGTTTATAAGGTTGATAAGGCTGTTGGTGTGCTTAGCTTGACAAAGGTAGATTTTCGCAATCGCAATGCCTACTTTGGAATATATGCAAACCCAGAAGAGAAAATTCATGGAGCGGGTCTTATTTTGGAAAAGAGTGCCATAAGTCTTGCTTTTGATGTTGCACAGTTGCATACTCTAAAACTTGAGGTTATAGAAGATAATGAAAGAGTTATAAATTTTCACAAAAGGATGGGCTTTGAAGAGGAAGGTAGGCTAAGGGAGTTTGTTTTTAAGGATGGAAGATGGAAGGATGTGATAGTGATGGGAATGATTAAGAAGGGTTCTGTTCTTGAACAACCCTTATAAAGAGCACTTCCTTATGCTTTTCTTCAAGCTCTGGAGGGATTTCAACGCCTACAACTACTGGGATGGTTTCTATCTGATAGAGTTTATAGAAAATGTCTGCCCTTTCCAAAGCCCTTACTGCGTCTTTTTCATCTACAGTATATGATACTTCAACCGCAAGAAGGAATTCTTTCTCTCCTTTTTTAGCCCTTAGCAAAATATCAAGATTTAAGGCTTGTTCTCTTTCTTCGGGAGTTATCAAGCCTTGTTCTTCCGCATCGTCAAGTTTTTCTGCCCATTGTTGTATGTCTATGACTTTTATCTTTCTGAAGAACCTTCCAAAATATGCAGGTGCTTTCTCTCTAACCTTTCTTTCAAGGTTATCACCTTTCAAAGACGCCACATCCACCTTTAAAGATTTTACCTCCTTTTTTAGCCATGCCACATCTTTCTCAAGGACTTCAACCCTTTTTTCAGTTCGTGCAGTGGTTTGTTTTACTGCCTCCACGTCCTCTTGAATTTTGGCAACCTTTTCCTCTAAGGGCTCGAACCTTTCCTTTACAAACCTGTCAAACTTCTTGGGTAGCTCTATAAGGTCTGCGGTCAGTATAAGAGTTCTCAGTTCCTCAAGCCACTCGGGATGTTCTCTAAGAGCCTGCAATAGGTCATAGAAGTTCCTTATCTGATAGGTTTTTTGAAGCTCTACTTGCTCCATAAGGATAATATTAGTCTTTTGTAAGCTCTTTTACAACTCTCAAAGCTCCCTTTCCATCTACGGTCTTTTTGCCTACTTTTGCCATCTTTTCTCTTACCTTATAGTCCATTATGCTTTCTGTATGGGTGATAACCTTTTCAATTATGTCTTTGTCCTCCCACCAGCCTGCGTAAAAGGCAAAGCCTATATTGTGCCATCCTTTACAGTTTAACAGCTGGTTCTCTGCTACTGCCACAAGGACTGCAGGTGTGCCAACCCTCGCAAGCTCGTAGGTGGTCTGCCCTCCAGCACTTATGGCTATGTCCGCCAAAAGCATAAGCTCCCTCATGCCTTCTGCACTAAGACCCTCAAAAAGATTAACTTGCTTGTCCGCCAAAGCACTTATCTCCTCAATATTGCGAAAGCCCTTGCCAACAACAACCAAAAACTCAAGGTCTTTGAAGTGTTCTCTAAGGGATTTCAAAACTTTTGGTGTCATGTTTTTTGAATCGTCTCCGCCAAAGGTTATAAGTATCCTTTTAGCTTTTTGCCTTATGTTCCTTCTCTTTACCTTCCAAAAGGCACTTCTGAGAGGTATATATCTGGGTCCAAGAAGGTATTTAAGACCCATTTTCTGAGGATATGCCAATTCATAAGCGTATACGCCTCCGTTTAGCACGATGCCTGAAGGATAGTCAATCCTCTTGTAGTCATCTATGTAAAGTTTACGCTTTACCCTTTTGGATATTTCTTGATAGAATTCCTCACTTGCAAGGTAAGAGTCCACTACCACTACATTATAGTCCTCTATTTTCTCAATTAGGGTTTTCCAGTTTTTATGCCAGTCAAAGATTCTATGGTTTTTATCTTTCAAAAGGCTCTCCACAGAGCTGTCTCCTGCCACGAGTAAAAAGGGTTCATGCCCGAGGGTTTCAAAAGCCTGATATAAAGAGAGGCATCTTGTTATGTGTCCGTGCCCGATGGAAGAAGAGCCCTCTGTTAGCAGGAGTGCTTTCACAGGTTTAAATTATAAGTTATGAAAACTCTTACTGGCTTTAGCATTAAGACTCCTCTCAAACCTGCAGGAGACCAACCAAAGGCTATAAGAGAACTTCTTGAAAACTTGGAGTCTGGAGTAAAGGAGCAGGTGCTTTTGGGTGCCACTGGCACAGGCAAAACCTTTACCATAGCCAATGTGATAGAAAAGTATAACAAGCCAACCCTTATAATAGCTCATAACAAGATACTCGCTGCACAGCTATACAGGGAGCTAAAGGAGCTCTTTCCAGAAAACGCAGTGGAATACTTCATTTCCTATTACGACTACTATCAGCCAGAGGCATACATACCAGAAAAGGACCTTTACATAGAAAAGGATGCGAGCATAAATGAGATTCTTGAGAGATACAGGCATTCTGCCACCGTATCAGTTCTTGAAAGGCGGGATGTTATAGTGGTTGCCTCTGTCTCTTGCATATACGGTCTTGGCTCACCAGAGGCTTACTATTCCTTGAGAATATCCCTTGAGGTGGGTCAGAGGTATAGCCTAAGTAAACTCACGAGGAAACTGGTAGAGATAGGCTACGAAAGGAGCGACTATGCCATAAGGAGGGCAACCTTTACGGTAAAAGGCAACGCCCTTGAGGTTGTCCCTTCAGATATGGAAGACCAGCTTATAAGGATTGAGTTTTGGGATGACGAAATAGATTCCATTAGCTTGATGGATGCCTTAAACAGACATAAGATAAAAGACCTCAAAAAGGTTGTTCTCTTTCCCGCAAGCCACTATGTGGCACCAAGGGATACCATAGAGGAAGCCCTAAGAGAGATTGAGAAGGACCTAAAGGAAAGGGTTGAGTGGTTTAAGGCTAATGGAAAACTTGTGGAAGCCCAAAGGCTCTATCAAAGAACCATGCACGATATGGAGATGATAAGGGAGCTTGGACATTGTAAGGGAATAGAAAACTATTCCAGATACTTTGACCGCAGAAAACCGGGAGAGCCACCCTTTACCCTTCTTGACTATTTTCCTGAGGATTTTCTTCTTATAGTGGATGAATCCCACGTGACTATTCCTCAGGTCAGAGCCATGTATAACGGAGACCGTTCAAGAAAGGAAAAACTCGTAGAATACGGCTGGAGACTTCCCTCTGCTCTTGACAATAGACCTCTTAAGTTTGAGGAGTTCTTGCAAAAGCTCAACCAAGTTATATACATGTCCGCAACCCCTGGAGATTGGGAAGTCCAAAGGAGCAAGGGTGTAATAGTGGAGCAGATTGTCCGACCCACTGGGCTTCTTGACCCCGTGGTGGAAGTGCGTCCCACGAGAAACCAGCTTGAAGACTTAATAAGGGAAATTCAAGAGAGGAAAAAGAGAAGAGAAAGGGCTTTGGTTTTGACTACCACGAAAAGACTTGCGGAGGAGGTCTCTGATTATCTAAACGAAAGAGGCATAAAGGCAAAATACCTACACTCAGACCTTGATGCCATAGAGAGAGCAAAGGTGGTAAAGGAGCTAAGAGAAGGCACTGTTGAGGTTATAGTGGGCGTTAACCTTCTAAGAGAAGGGCTTGACCTACCAGAGGTTTCCCTTGTTGCCATACTTGAGGCGGACAAGGAAGGCTTTCTAAGGAGCTACACCTCACTGATCCAAACTATAGGGCGTGCTGCGAGAAACCTTAACGGCAAAGCCATCCTCTATGCGGACAGGATAACAGAGTCCATGAGAAGGGCAATAGAAGAGACAAACAGAAGAAGACAGCTTCAGGAGAAATACAACCAAGAGCATGGCATAACTCCAAAGAGTATAGTAAAGCCTATAAAGGAGCTTTTGGCTATAGAGGAGCTGGACTATGTAAAGCTCCCCCTAAAGCTACCCAAAGGCATATCCTCAGAGGAAGACCTAATACAGAGGATAAGCAAGTTGGAAAAGGAAATGTGGGAATGTGCCAAAAGGTGGGAGTTTGAAAAGGCTGCAAAGCTCAGAGATGAGATAAAACAGCTCAGAGAACTTCTAAAGCTAATATAATTTTCTCATGGGACATAAATTTGACCCCTCAAAACTGCAAAAACTTGACGACCCCAGCAGGCTTGAGCTCTTTGACCCCCAGAAGGTCCTAAGGGAGTTTGGGCTTAGAAAAGGAATGAAGGTGCTTGATGTGGGCACTGGTGCAGGCTTTTACCTGCCATACCTTTCAGAGGCGGTAGGCTCAGAGGGCAAGGTATATGCCATAGACACAGAACCTCTGGCAGTGGAGTATGCAAGCAAAAAGGTAAAAGAGCTTGGGCTATCTAACGTGGAGGTATTACTTTCGGAAGAGAACCGCATACCCCTTTCGGATAACTTGGTAGATTTTGTCTTTATGGCTTTTGTATTCCATGAGCTTGAAGAGCCAGTAAGCTATATGGAGGAGATAAAAAGGGTTTGCAAGCCATTGGCGTATGTGTCTATAATAGACTGGAAGAAGGAAGAAAGGGACAAGGGTCCTCCACCAGAGGAGGTTTATTCTGAGTGGGAAATAGGTCTTATGCTTGAAGAGGCAGGCTTAAGGGTAGGGAGGGTGGTAGAGCTTGGAAAATACTGCTTTGGCGTTTACGCCATGGTGCTAAAACAAGAGCAAGAAAGGTTTGAAAGCCCAATAAAGATACCGCCAGGATTGGTATGAAAAGCAGGAGAGAAGAGCTTAGAAATTATGGCATAGAAATAGAATCAAGGTATTTCATATACAGAAGAGAAGACAAAGTTATAGCGGTGCCCTACTTTCATATCAGAACTATAGAACTAAAAGAAGATACGGTTATAGTCTATACAGGCGGTATAGAAAGGCTCGTTATACAGCTACCTCACCAAGGGCTTGCCCTTGCACTCTTTGAGGATATACTTTTAAGTATTGAGAGGCTTCATCTATAACCGCCTGCAATGGCAGGGACTATAGACAGCACATCTCCATCCTTTAGTTCTGTGTCAAGACCCTTCAAAAACCTTATGTCTTCATCATTAAGGTATAGGTTTACAAACCTTCTTACTTCGCCTTGCTCGTCCACAAGCCTTTCCTTAAAGCCCGGGTAGGCTTCTTCAAGTTTTTCTATAGCTTCTTTTATAGTGCTTGCTTGCACCTGAACCTCACCTTGACCGTTGGTTATCCTTCTCAAAGGTGTGGGAACTCTCACAGTTATAGCCATTGCAAGACCTCCTGACTTATTATAACATATTTCCCGATGGAGGGTAAAAGTATAAAAGTTTACGCCAACCTTGAGAGTGTAGTAAATCTCAAGGATCAGAGTCTCCATGGATACTGGGTTTTGACAAGGATACTTTCTGGAAATTCAGAACTTAGCTTCAAAGATATTGTAGACAAAGACTTGAGGGCACAAGCGGAAACAATGGTGCTAAAAGCGGTAGCAAAAAAAGTTCTCACAAAGCCTATCTTCATTAAAAAACCAATAGCTATGGACCTTGAGTATCTTCCAGTTATCAGTAAAAACTTCGTTGTTTGTCTTCCTCAGGATATGAAATTAGCAGATTTAGCTAAAGCCATAAGTTTCCTAAAGAAGAGCGGATTAAAATCTGCCCTTGATGGATACAGCACGATTGGTTATGAGGTTAAAGAATTCAGAGTAGGGACTTTCGATTATGTGTTTTTTAGTGAAGATTTCTACACAAACACAAAAATATCAAACCTGGAGCGTCTAATAGCTAATCTTAAGCTTTTCAAAGTAAAACTTGGCTTTAAAAACATAGATTCATTAAAGAAGCTTAACTTAGCTCTCAAGTTAGGTATAGATGTGGGGCATGGATATTTCTTCGGGAGTGAAACCTTCCTTGTTGGGATATTAGAATGATATTAGTTTTGTTTACCTTTCTTTTACTGCTCTCCTCCTGTGCCAGAATTATAATGTATACTGACCCGCTCACCTCTGAAGAGCATGTAAATCTTGGATACATATACGAAAAACAGGGTAAGATAGAATTGGCAAGAGAAGAATACAAGAAGGCTATAAGAAAGGACAGAAAAAACTGGATAGCCTACTATAATCTTGGAAACATATACGCAAGGGAAGAAAAGTGGGAAAGGGCGGAGGAGCTATACCTAAGGGCTTTAGAGATAAAAAGAGACCCAGACCTTTTGAATAACTTAGCCTATGTGCTTAACAAGAAAGGAGACCATTGCTTGGCTTTAAAACTAATAGAGGAAGCCTTAGCCAAGGCACAAAAACCAGAATATAAGCAAACAGAAGAAGATATAAGAAGTGCAATAGAGAGAGAAAAAGTAAAGTGTTTATCTTTTGAAGGGGAAGGGGAATTTTGGTAGCTGTGGCATGCCCTGCATGTTTTTTAGCTTTTTTATCATCTTTTTCATTTCTTCGTATTCCTTTAGGACTTTGTTTACATCAGAAACCGTTGTCCCACTACCTTTTGCTATCCTCTGCTTCCTACTCATGTTTATTATTTTTGGATTTCTCCTCTCTTGCTTTGTCATGGAGAGGATTATAGCTTCTGTTTTCTTAAATTTATTCTCATCTATCTTTAGACCCTTGAGCTGTGCACCTATGCCCGGGAGCATACCAAGGAGCTTGTCAAGGGGTCCCATGTTTTTTATAAACCGAATCTGCTTTAGCATGTCCTCAAGGTCAAACTCTCCTTTGAGAACCTTAAAGGCAAGAGCCTGTGCTTCATCTTCTGGAATTACCTTCTGAACTTTCTCCGCAAGGGTCTGTATATCACCGAGACCTAATATTCTTTGAGCTATCCTATCTGGATAGAAGGGCTCGATGTCTTCAATCTTTTCACCCACTCCTATGAACTTCACACCCACGCCAAGAGCTTCTTTAACAGAAAGGGCAACACCACCTCTTGCATCACCATCCATCTTTGTAAGCACCACTCCAGTAAGACCGAGAAGCTCATGGAAGGTTTTTGCAGACTCAAGGGCAGACTGTCCTTGCATGGCATCCGCTACGTATATAATTTCTGAAGGCTTGACAGCTTCCTTTATTTGTCTTAGTTCTTCCATAAGCTCCTCGTCTATATGGAGCCTTCCTGCGGTATCAAGAAGAAGGTAGTCTACAGATTCTTCTTTGGCTTTTTGAAGTGCCCTTTTGGCTATTTCCACCGCAGTAAGACCCTCCTCAAAGCCATAGTAAGGGACGCCTATTTTCTCCGCAAGCCTTTGAAGCTGTAGCATCGCTGCAGGTCTTCTAACGTCTGTGGAGCTCAAAGATACCTTAAAGCCTTGCTCCTTTAGATAGTTGGCTATCTTGCCTATGCTGGTGGTCTTACCAGTTCCCTGAAGTCCCACAAAAAGCACCATACCCTTTTTTAGGTCCTGCTTTTGACCACCGAGGGTTTGGACAAGCTCTTCGTATATGGTAAGCAGAAAGCTATCTTGCGGTGATGGGCTTTTGGTCAGGTCTTCGGTCAAAGCCCTTTCTCGGACTCTTTTTAAGAAGCCCTTTACTACCTCGTAATCCACATCCGCCTCTATAAGGGCGGTTCTTACTTCCCTTAACACATCGTTGACCTGCTTTTCGGTTAGCTTTCTCGTATCTTTTACCTTACCAAGAGCCTTGCTAAACTTTTCAGTAAGCAGTTCAAGCATAAGGTTTAGTATAATACAGTGTATGCCTACTTTCAAGATAGCGGTTTTAGAGGGAGATGGAATAGGTCCAGAAATAATTGCTTCTGCCCTTAGGGTGCTAAAAAGGCTTGGCGAGCTCTCGGGTTTGGACTTCCTTTTTGAAAAGGCTCTTATAGGTGGCTCTGCCATAGACCAGAAGGGCACGCCCTTGCCACAGGAGACGGTGGAGCTATGCCTTAAGTCGGACGCAGTGCTTCTTGGTGCAGTGGGAGGTCCCAAGTGGGATAGCCTTCCCACAGATAAAAGACCAGAGAAGGGTCTTTTGGGTATAAGAAAGGCTCTTGACCTTTATGCAAACCTCAGACCTGCAAAGGTTTACGAGCCACTTATTAGTTCTTCTCCTCTAAAGGAAGAGGTTGCAAGGGGGACAGACTTTATAGTGGTTAGAGAGCTTACAGGGGATGTCTACTATGGAGAGCCAAGGGGTATCTTTGTGGAGAGTGGCAAAAGGGTAGGCATAAACACCATGAAGTATACAGAGGATGAGATAAGGCGTGTTGTGCGTAAAGCCTTTGAAATAGCCCTTCAGAGAAGAAAAAAACTTACAAGCGTTGACAAGTCCAACGTTTTAGAGGTTAGTGGTTTATGGAAGGAAGTAGTAGAAGAAGAAGCAAAAAATTACCCCGATGTGGAGTTAGAGCACCTTTATGTGGATAACTGTGCCATGCAGATAGTGAGAAGACCCTCTTCCTTTGATGTGATAGTGACGGGTAATATCTTTGGAGACATACTCTCTGACGAGGCGGCGGTTATAACGGGTAGTCTTGGGATGCTACCCTCTGCCAGCCTTGGAGACAAGTATGCTCTCTATGAGCCAGTGCATGGCTCTGCACCAGATATAGCAGGCAAGGGTGTGGCAAACCCGATAGCTACCATACTTTCTGCAAGCATGATGCTTAGGTATTCCTTTGGGTTAACGAGAGAATCAGACCTTATAGATAGAGCAGTGGAATTGGTGCTTGAAAGGGGCTACAGAACTCCAGACATATACAGCGAGGGTTGTATAAAAGTGGGAACAGAGGCTATGACTGACGCTATAATAAAAGCCATGGAGGAGCTATGGGAAGGCTTGTCTTAATTCTTATATTCTTCTTTTCTGTAAGTGTATGGGCACAGGATGCTTTGCAAGGCTTAAAGGACTTTTTCCAAAGGGAAGGCTACGTGGTAAAAGTGGACGCAAACAGAGTGCTTATAGACCTTGGCAGAGAAAAGGTAAGGGTTGGTGAGGAGTTTACAATCCTTAGAGAGGGCAAAGAGATAGTCCATCCCATTACAAAGCAGGTTATAGGAAGAGAAAGCCAACAAGTAGGGGTTCTCAGAGTGGAAGAGGTGCAGGATAACTTCTCTCACGCAAAACTTATTGAAGGGTCTCCGAGGGAAGGAGATAGAATAAGGCTTTTGGCAAAAGATGTGTGCTTTGATGGTTCGGAAGATTGGTTTTTCAAACTTCGTTCAGTCCTGCCAGAATTAAAAAGGGAAAAAACATGCACCTACACCATAAAGGAGTTAAAGGACGGCATAGGTGTGGAGTATAGAAACTCTCCTGTAGCCTTTTTCCAAACACAGCAGGCGGTAGTGCAGGGCATAGAGAGGGCAAGCCTTGAGGATATAAACCTGCTTGCAAGACCAAGGCTTCTCAGAGCCTTGCCATCGCTACCTCTATCCGCAGACCTTTGTGACCTTACTGGGACTGGTAAAGAGTTTCTTGTAGTGCTTTTTTCTGGAAGGGTTGAGGTTTATGAGCTTTTGAAAAACGACTTGGTAAAGAGGTTTGACTACAGCTTGCCTGCAGGTGTTCCCGTAGGTCTCAGATGTGGCAAGATAGGCACTGATGGTAGAGACCTTGTGCTTGTAAACATGGTATCTGGAGACTCAGCAAACTCTCTCATTTTGAGGTCAGTGGGCGACAGCTTTGTTCCTGTAAGAAGAAATATTCCCTACATAATGAGCGTTCTTGACAAAAGCAGACCAAAGGAGACCTTTATAGGTCAAAGGTTTAACTTCAGAGATAGGTTTGGTCAAACAGTGAGGTTGTCCTTAGAGGGAGAAAACTTAAGGGAGACGGGAGCTTTTCTTGCTCCAAGAGGCTTTAGGATAGACAGTGCCTTCTATTTTGGAGACTATCTTGTTTTTACAGATAGCATTGGTAGGGTAAGGATCTATAGAGGAGATACGGAGGTCTTTTCAACAGAAGAGGGCTTTGGTGGTTCTTATACCCTTGTGGAAATCCCTCTTGAGCAAGGAAAAGTCAATTTCATCTTTAACCCACCGGGCACAGGGGCAAGGTTTTTAAACTTCAACATGGCTTTTGTGGTGAAAAACCATACAGGTATAGTGCAAAGATTTTTAGACATAGTCAAATACAGCAGAGGTGAGCTCTTTGTTATAGGAGAGAGGCGTAAAGACCTTGTGTTTATAAGACCCATAAGGGGTGGAAACTTTGAAGAATCCGTGCAGGCGGTGCTTACCACAAAGGATGGAAGGGTGCTGGTTCTTACTGGAAGGACTGGAACGCTTGCCATACAGAACAGAGGGGAAGTCTACGAGTTGGAACTTAGGGCTCTTTGAAGTAATACCCTAAAGCGGTCGCCCATGCTCAACAGCATGGTCTTAAGACGCGAGAACCTTTCTATGTCCTCAGGCTCTTGGGAAAAACCAAGAATTTCAAGCTCCTGCACAAAGGCGGAGCTTTCCAAAAGAAAATCCCTCATGCTTTTCAAATAAACTCTTTCAAGCCCAAAGTCTTTCCCATACTCTTCCAGCACCGAAAAGTTTACATGGGCTGTTATATCAACAGGTTTCTGGCTTTTCAAAGGATTTTTCTCAACCCTGTGAGAGCGATAACCCAAAACCGTGCCCTCAGGGAATC
This sequence comes from Hydrogenobacter sp. T-8, assembly GCF_011006175.1. NCBI lineage: Bacteria > Pseudomonadati > Aquificota > Aquificia > Aquificales > Aquificaceae > Pampinifervens > Pampinifervens florentissimum. The sequence continues at coordinate 649,371 of NZ_CP048795.1, forward strand.
TGTATAGCTCTTGAGAGGTATAGCCGTAATCTATCACCAGATGGTAGCCTCCTATTAGATTCTTTGAAAGCTCTCTGAGAAACTCCACACAGTCCACACAAACCTCCACAATCTGTGAAAGCCCTTCGTAGCCCATCCTTTTGAGCATTTCCTTTACACGCTCATCCTCCAGCTCAAGCCATACCTCTTGCCCATTCTTGACAAAAAGCTCCTTGCCTTCCTTCACTACATGCACTGGTAGACAGTCAAAAAATTCGTTGGAGAAAACCACACCCTCAAAGGGGAAGAGATGCTCACACCAAAAAACCTTGCCTTCAAAGTCCTTCAACCTTTTTCTTTGGATATCAATTAGGGTAGGGCTAAAGTCGTAGATGTAGTATCTGAGCCTTTCAAATAGCTCAGGCTCTTTTTCTCTGAAATAGCTAAGCACATCGTAGGCGAGCACTCCACTGCCACCGCCAAGCTCAAGAAGGACAGGCTCTCCGAAGTCCCTTATAAGCTCTGCCATATGCTCCGCTAGGGCATATCCAAAGGCTCTGTCAAGCTCTGGTGCGGTAAAAAAATCTTTCCTGAAATCCCTTTGATAATACTCCCTTACCTTTTGAGACATCCAATCCCTAAAGGATATCAGCCCGGTGGCCAGGACATACTCCTCCCTGCAATAAAGTGAAGATGAAGATGAAAGACGCTTTGCCCTGCATCCCTTCCCACGTTAAAGACTAGCCTGTAGCCTTTATTTAAGTCTTCATCGGGTGCATAACCCAGCTCTTCTCCAAGCCTCCTTGCCACATAGAACATATGACCCACCAGAGGCACATCCTCAGGCTCAAGGCTCTGAATACCAACTATGTGCTTTTTAGGAATTATTAAAATGTGTGTAGGTGCAACTGGGTTGATATCATGGAAAGCATAAACCAATTCATCTTCATAAACACCCTTTGAGGGAATTTCCTTCCTCACTATCTTGCAGAATATACAGTCTTGCATGGCAGAGCCTCCTCTCAAAATTATATATCAAGCCCAAGTCTTTCTCTGAGGACACTAAGAACATCCTCAAAAACTTCTTCCATATCTCTGTTTCCATCAATTAGCACTATCCTCTCCCTCTCTTGGTTTGCCATAAGTATGTAGGCATCCCTTACTTTTCTGAGATACTCTCTGTTTTCAAAACGGGTTTTTTTACCCTTAATCCTCTCTAAGGCTACCTCAAGGGGAACATTTAGCAAGAAGGTTATATCAGGCTTTCTACCTCTGATGGCTATGTGATTTAGAATACTTACCGTGCCGAGGTTTATCTCCCTGCCGTAGCCCTGATAGGCGGTTGTGGAGTCTATAAAACGGTCAAGAATAACTATCTTTCCCTCTTTTAAGTCTGGAAAGATTCTTTCCCACACAAGGCTTGACCTTGCGGACTCAAAAAGCAAGAGTTCCGTGGTTGGGTCCATTTCAAAATTCAACAAAAGCTCCCTTATCTTCTCCGCAAGAGGCGTAGACCCGGGGTCTCTGTATAGAGAAACCTTATAACCCTTTGCATTAAGATATTCATAAAGCCTTTTTGCCTGAGTGCTCTTGCCAGAGCCGTCTATACCTTCAAAGGTTATAAGCATGGACTTACTCTTCAATTCTTACAACCACTGTCCAAAAGCACATATTTCATTCTTGTATGTCAAGTACATCATCGTATTCAACCTTTGCATAACCTTGCCAAGGTGGTCTCTTTCTTTTCCCATATAAAAACTTTGCTACGAACTTTTTTTTGCCTTCTTGAGTGTAATATGTGGCTATAATGTATATTCTGTCATCCTTATTTAAGCTCACTTTTTCTCTTATTTCCTCTTTCAACTCACTTTCTAAGTCCGATTTATACTCATACTCAAAAAAGGCAAGAGAATCTCCACATTCCTTTGCACCAAGAGTGTCCAAAAAAGTATACAAACCTTCGTAATCACCACCTACAGATAAATCGTAAGAGAGCCATACAAGGGCTTTTTGCATAATAAGCCTCCTTTGTTAGTATTATAACACTACCCTCCTTATCCTACTTGATAGGTTAGTCATAAGCTCATAGGGTATAGTTCCAGCAAGTTTTGCAAGGTCTGTAAAGCTCTGGTTTTGTCCCACGATCTCTACCCAATCTCCCACCTTAGCATCTGTGTTCGTGAGGTCTACCATGCTCATATCCATGGTAATGTTGCCAAGTATTCTAAGGGGCTTTCCCCTGTAGAAAAGGTTTGCCTTGCCAGATAGGCTCTTCATAAGACCGTCCGCATAGCCAAAGGCAACCACTCCCACCCTTGTGGGCTTGTCTGTTATGTAGCTCTTTGAGTAAGAAACAGGAAAGCCTGTGGGTAGAGTTTTTACAGAAAGGAGCTTGGCTCTTAGTTCTAACACAGGCTTTAGTTCCACTGGGTAGTTTTGCATGGGCTTTTCTCCATACAGGGCAAGTCCTATGCGTATATGGGTGGTGAAGGGAATGTGGTAAATAACACCAGCAGAGCTTTCCATGTGAACATACTTGAGGTTTTGGTAGTGTTTTGTTATCCTTTGAAATCGCTCTATCTGAAGTCTTGAGTGGTCTTCGTCCAGAGGACTTGAAAGGTGGCTTAAAACCCCTTCAACCCTGCGGTCTTTCACCAGCTCCTCCAGAAAGCCAAGCCTTCCCATACCCGTGTCGTATTTTACCTGAATAGGTATGTCTATACCCTCAAGGACCTTCAAATGCTCCCTGTGAGAAACCACCGGCGTCAAAGCATACTCCACAAAAGCACGCTCCTCTCCCTTTAGAACTCCTCCAAGCACGAGAATCTTCTTCTTTGTGCCGGCTTTCCTTAGCTCTATACCCTCCTCCACGCAGGCAACCGCAAAAGCGGAAACCTCCTTTAGACCTTCCAACACAGAGCAAACCTGCATTGCACCCACACCATAGGCATCCGCCTTGACCACCGCTATGATGGGCTTTTGGGAAAACCGGCAAAGACTTTTAACATTTTCCACAAGGTTTTCAACCTTTATCCTTAGCTCTGCCCTTGACATATGGTTATTCTAATGGAAAAAGCTCAAAGCCTAAGGAAATATTGGCAGGCTCTATCCTTCAAGCCACCACTCCTCTCAAGGGAGGGCTATTTGTTACAAACTGGCAATAGTGCAAAGTCCAGCAGGAAAATCACTGTATTCAGTTGTCAAAATATCAAGGGTTTTTTAAACCCTAGAACCATACATAAAATATTATACCACACCCCAAGCCACTGCAGGCAAGAGAATACCCTTGTATGGTATAATTTTCCACATGGAGCAACCTTACTACAATCCTTTCTTTTTTCTTCTTAACTTCCTGTGGTTTTTCTTGCTGTTGGTTTTTTTCTTTTTGCCCTTTTGGAAAAGGATGCTCCTTTCAAAGGCAAGGGAGTCCCTTATTAGACAGCTGGAGGAAAAGAGGGGTAGCAGAGTTATAACCCTTATACACAGGCAGGAAAGTCTTGGCTTTTTTGGCATTCCCATCTTCCGATACATAAACATAGAGGACTCTGAGCAGGTGCTAAGAGCCATAAGGATGACGCCACCAGATATGCCCATAGACCTCATAGTGCATACTCCAGGTGGTCTTGCCCTTGCAGCTACGCAAATTGCCAACGCCCTTGTAAGGCACAAAGGTTCCGTAAGGGTAATTGTGCCTCACTATGCCATGTCCGGTGGAACCTTGCTGGCTTTGGCTTCCGATGAAATTGTGATGGACCCCAATGCGGTGCTGGGACCAGTGGACCCCCAGATAGGTCAGATGCCTGCTGCGTCCATCTTGAAGGTGCTTCAGCAAAAGGAGCTAAAGGAAATAGAAGACCAAACCCTCATTATGGCAGATATAGCCCAGAAAGCCATAGAGCAGATGAGGTCTTACCTTGTGTGGCTTTTGACACAAAACGGCATGGAGGAGCAAAAAGCAAAGCACATAGCAGAGGAGCTTGCCACTGGCAAATACACCCATGACTATCCTCTGACTGTGGAATACCTCAAAAGCCTTGGACTAAATGTAAGCACAGAAGTGCCAGAGGAGGTTTATGCCCTCATGGAGCTCTTCCCACAGCCTATGGGCTCGCAGGTTCCTTCGGTGCAATACATACCTGTGCCCTATAGAACAAGTCATGGAGGCAAGCATTGAAGGTCCGTGTGGGTATTGTGGGTTGCGGTGTGGTGGGCACGGGCGTGGTGGAGCTCCTCCTTAAAAACGCACAGACCATAAGAAAAAGGACTGGCATAGAGCTGGAGCTTTCAAAGGTAGCGGATAGGGACTGGGGCAGACCAAGACATTTCCATGTGCCGGAGGCACTCAGAACACAGAACTACAAAGAGGTTATTGAAAACTCCCACATAGTGGTAGAACTTGTGGGAGGAAAGGGTTTTGCGAAAGAATTGATAAGAGAGGCATTGCAAGCGGGCAAGCATGTGGTGACTGCTAACAAGCACCTCCTTGCGGAGGAAGGTGAAGAGCTTTTTAGCCTTGCTCAAGAAAGAGGTCTGCATATAGGCTTTGAGGCCTCTGTAGGCGGTGGCATACCTATTGTGAAGGCAATTAGAGAGTGCCTTGTGGGCAACAACATAAAAGCCATTTACGGCATACTTAACGGCACCACCAACTACATACTTACAAGGATGCTTCAGGAGGATGTGGACTTTGAAAGGGCTTTAAAGGAGGCTCAAGAAAAGGGATACGCAGAGGCGGACCCATCCCTTGACATAGACGGTTGGGACAGTGCCCATAAAATAGCCATACTATCCTTTATAGCCTTTGGTAGCTTTTTACCTTTCTCTCGTATCCATGTGGAGGGCATAAGGAACATTGACCTTTTGGATGTGGAACTTGGAAAAGAGCTGGGCTATACTCTTAAACTCCTTGCCATAGCAAAAAAGAGAGGAGAGGAGCTTGAAGTAAGGGTCCACCCTACCTTTTTACCAGAAGAAGACCCGCTGGCAAAGGTCTCTGATGTTTTTAACGCTATTATGGTAGAGGGAGACTTTGTGGGTAAAACCATGTTTTACGGCAGGGGTGCAGGCTCTCATCCTACAGCCTCTGCGGTGGTTTCAGATATAGTGGACATAGCCTGCAGACTACAGTCGGGGCAAGTATGCACCTATCCCATAAATTGGGAAGACAAGAGGATAGAGCTGACGGAAGATTTTTACAGCCGGTATTACCTGAGGTTTGATGTGCCAGATAGACCAGGTGTGCTGGCAAGCATAGCAAAAGTCCTGGCAGACCACCACATAAGCATAGCTAGTGTCCTACAAAAGGAAAAGGTCTGCAAGCTGGCAGGAAGAGAAGGCGAACATATAGTACCGTTGGTGGTCCTAACCCACAAAGCCTACGAAAGCTCTATGCGTAGAGCCTTGCAGGAGGTGCAAACCCTGCCTGTGGTTATGGGAAAGCCTATCCTTATAAGGGTTGAGGAGGAGGCGGAATGAAACTCCTTGCCCCCTCTATCCTCTCAGCGGACTTTTGGGAACTTGGAAAGCAGGTAATGGCATGCGTAGAAGGCGGTGCGGACCTTATACACTTTGATGTAATGGACGGGCACTTTGTGCCAAATATTACCTTTGGTCCCGTGCTATTAGAGAGCATAAAAAGGCACTGCCCCCTGCCCTTGGATGCCCATCTTATGATAGAAAACCCAGACAGGTATATACCAGACTTTGTAAAGGCTGGTGCGGATATGGTAAGCGTCCACATAGAAAACACACCCCATATACACAGAACCCTTGAGCTTATAAAGAGCCTTGGAGCAAAGGCAGGCGTGGTTATAAACCCTGGTACTCCCCTTGGAGCTTTGGAGGAGGCACTTCATTACGCAGACTTTGTGCTTTTGATGTCCGTAAACCCAGGCTTTGGCGGGCAGAGGTTTATCCCAAGGTCCATACAAAGGCTAAGGGCTCTGAAAGCCATGGTGGAGAACATAAACCCATCAGTGCTCATAGAAATAGACGGCGGTATAAAGGAGGACAACATTGTAGATGTAGCAAGGGCTGGTGCGGACATATTGGTGGTAGGCTCTGGCATATTTCATTCAGAAGACATAAAGGTACAAACCAAGAAATTGAAAGATATGCTTACCTTTTCAGAGGCACTGTGAACCTTTGCAGGTCAAAGATATTGAAGGCGAGAAAGACCTCTTTGATGTAGGTTTTCCTTGTGCCGTCATATATGTCCCTTAACAAAAGACCAAGACTCCAGCAAGCACCCCTGTAATCCAAACCTATTTGTCTTTGAAGGTCCTTGTTTATTCTGTTGTCCCTTATGAGACTAAAGGACAGGTTCATATTTTTAAATAATAGAGCGAAAGCGGACAGGTTATACTGGTCGTTGAGCTTACTTCCATCATAATTTCTTTCCATGGTTCTACCCAAAGTTATACTCTTGCCTTCACCAGCCAAAGTGAGTGAGCCTATTGTCTTTAAAAGACGCCCATGAACTGGGTCATAGACGCTGTCTGAGGAAAACCTAATCCAGCCTGTGGGGTAAAGCCAGAAGACTGTTCTAATTGGTAGAAATTTCTCCCTGACCTCCTGTCCAGCGTAGGTAAACTTACCAAGATAGCTATATCCACCAGAAAGAAAAAGGCTATAGAGAAGTTTCTCTTTGTAATAACCGTAGCTTCTAAGGGTATAGGAAAGAAGGTTCTCCTTGTCTATACTGTCAAGGTCGTCAAATCTAGGGTTATTAAAGCTCTTGGGCCTATAGGAATAGGAGAGTTCAAAAGTGTTCCTAAGGTCAAACCTTCCGAGAGTGAGCTTATAAAAATAGGGGAGGCTTTCTCTATAACGAACGCTTCCAAATAGGCCTTTATCTTTAAAGTCTCCTCCTTTAACATCTAAATAGGCAATGTTTTCCACAGTAAGGATAGAAAGCAGGTTAAGACCAAAAAGCTGTTTTGGTATTGAAAATTCTGGAAATAGAAGAAGTCTGTGAGCTCTAAGTCCCTCTTCCCTGTAAAAGTTCGTATAGGAAACGCTCAGGTTAAAGTAGAGATTTTGCAGTAAAGGATTATCCTTCAGATAGAACCCTATTTCGGGAAGCCTCTGGAGGGTCTCCTTGTTGTTGGGTGAGGTGGTGTCATAGAACCTTCTAAGGTCAAAAGCCAAAAAGAATCTATCCCACTCCCTTTTGTAGCTTATGTAAGAGCTAAGGTAGGGCACTGTTCTTTCCCGTGTGGTAAAGTAGACATCTTGCATAAAGTAGGGGTCCGAAAGAAGGTCCACACCAGCCTTTAGGTCTCCCAGGTTCAGGTCAGCCTTTATACGGTAGCGATTTTCCCTAAAGGTGGATGGGTCCCTTCCTTGCCACCATTTACCAGGCGGTGTAGGCTCTTTGTAAAGGGAGAGGTTAGCAAGAAGGTCCAGCTCCCTTTTCATGGACTGACGGTATTCAATGGCAAAGCCTTTTGCCTGCCTGTCTCTGAAGTCAAGGGTCAAAGTAGCATCCTTATTTTTTGATATGACCCAATAGATGGGTTGCTGGTAGATAAGGGTGTTGTAGGTGTTTGAGCCTATGATGGGGGGCAGGACCCCAGACCTTCTCTCCCCAACGGGGAAGAGACTAATCGGAAGGTAGGCAAGGGGTATGTTAAAGAGCCTGAGGGAGTTGTTCTGACTGAAAACATACCTTTGAGATATGTGTGCCCTTGAAAAGCATAGTCTCATCTCCTTTTTATCCGGTGGACAGGTGGTTATAGAGCCTTCTTCTACCTCATACTCCTCTCCCCTCTTGTTTACCCTTTTCGCAGTAAAATTAAACTTTTCAAATCTACCTTCTGCATCCAGGAAGTATCCCACATCCTTCTCAAGGTCAAGAAAGGACTCTGTTCCCCTTACTTCAAGCCTGCCGTCCACGGACTTTATATAAACATTACCTCTGGCATAAACTAGCCTTTTTCCTGGGTCATAGGTCATAAAATCCGCTTTTATATAATATTCCCTGTAATAGGCCTCTACGTCACCAGTAGCTCTAAAAGTTCCATCGGGCAACCTCTCAAGGCTTTGGGAAAGAACTTCAAGAGAGAAGGAAAGGGAAAAGGACAAAAGAAAGAGAATAAGAAGGAGCATAAAGATATTTTACTTTTACTCTTTTAGTGCCTCCTCAGGAGATTTTGCCCTCTGAAGTATCTTTACCACCACCCACCTCTTGGTCTTTGAGAGGGGTCTTGTTTCTCTTATAACCACCAGGTCTCCAACCCTGCACTCGTTGTTGGGGTCGTGGGCATGATATTTTTTACTCTTTATTATGTGCTTTTTGTAAAGGGGATGGGCTTCCCTTCTATCCACCTTCACCACCACCGTTTTATCCATCTTATCACTCACCACATAACCCACAAGCTCTTTTCTTCTCAGATGCCAAGGCTTTTCCATCATCCTTCACCTCTCAGCTGTTTTTCTCTTATAAGGGTAAGAACCCTTGCAAGGTCCCTTCTCGTATTTCTTATCTGCATAGGGTTTGGCAGTCCCTCTATCTTCTTCTTAAACCTAAGCCTGAGAAGCTCCCTTCTTAATTCCTCTTCCTTCTTCAGAAGGTCCTGAAGGCTAAGCTTTTTTAGCTCCTTTACCTTCATCACTTCACACCTCCAGCCTTCACAAGCCTTGTCTTTATGGGTAGTTTTGCATCTACAAGTCTGTGGGCTTCTTCTGCCACCTCTTCTGGGACGCCAGAGAACTCATAAAGTATCTTTCCGGGTCTAACCACTGCCACAAAGCCCTCTGGGTCGCCCTTTCCACCACCCATACGAACCTCGTTAGGCTTCTTCGTGTAGGGCTTATCCGGAAATACCTGTATCCATACCTTTGCACCCTTTCTGAGAGCCCTCACTAAGGCTATTCTGCCGGCCTCTATCTGCCTCTGGGTGAGCCAGCAGGACTCCAGAGCTTGTATGCCGTATTCACCAAAGGAGACCTTATTGCCCCTGTTTGCTTTTCCCTTTAAAGTGCCTCTCTGGCTTTTTCTAAACTTTGTCTTCTTTGGAGCAAGAAAAGACATGTTTATACCTCCTTCTCAGCCTTCTTGAGGTCTTCCTCTATCTTTTTAACTATCTCTTCCTTACCACCCTTTAGCACATCTCCCTTGTATATCCACACCTTTATACCAAGCACCCCATACTTGGTCTGTGCTACCGCATAACCGTAATCTATATCCGCCCTCAAGGTTTGCAGAGGCATCCTTCCTACAAGAAACCACTCCGCCCTTGCAAGCTCTGCACCACCTATCCTACCCTTTACCTGAACCTTTACGCCCTTTGCACCCGCCTTGAAGGCGTTGTCTATTGCTCTTTTCATAGCTCTTCTGTGAGATACCCTTCTCTCTATCTGAAGTGCTATCTCTTCCGCCACAAGCTGTGCGTCTAACTCTGGGACCCTCACCTCATCCACGGTTATAACCACGTCTTTACCACGAGTTATGTATTCTATATCCTTCTTTAACTGCTCCACCTCCGCACCCTTTCTACCTATGATGATACCCGGTCTTGAGGCAAGAACCCTCACCTTGACCTTGTCCACCATCCTCTCTACAACCACCTTTGATATCCCTGCGGAGGCATACCTTTTCTTTATGTATTCTTTTATCCTTATGTCCTCATGTAGGAGCTGGGTGTAGTCCCTTTTGCTAGCAAACCATTTGGAAGTCCAGTCCCTTATAACTCCAACCCTAAAACCTATGGGATGAGTTTTCTGACCCATTAGTCTTCCTCCTTTTCCTGAAGCACAAGGGTTATGTGAGAGGTTCTTTTTCTTAACATAGTAGCCCTTCCATGGGCTCTTGGAAGCCACTTTTTATACATAGGACCCTCGTCCGCCACAGCCTTTTGAATGTATAGCTTTTCCAAGTCCATACCCTTTTGTTCTGCGTTGGCGAGAGCACTTTTTAGGACGCTCTCCACTATGCGCGCGGACTTTTTGGGTATGAACCTAAGCTGGTAGAGGGCGTCCCCTGCTTTCATGCCTTGAATAACCCTTAGCACCTGTCTTGCCTTTGTAGGCGAGACCTTCGCATACCTCAAAACAGCCCTTGCTTCCATCTTTACACCTCACTTCTTCTTTGTAGCCTTTGCGGACTTTTCTGGGTGACCCTTAAAGGTTCTCGTGGGAGCAAACTCACCCAGCTTATGACCCACCATCTCTGAGGTTATATAAACTGGGACAAAAGTTTTCCCGTTATGCACCGCTATGGTGTGTCCTACAAACTCAGGGATTATGGTGGTGTCCCTGCTGTAGGTTTTTATCACCTTCCTATCGCCAGTCTGGTTCATCTTCTTTATCCTTGTCCAGAGTTTTGGGTCTACCCATGCTTTCTTGTTTACCAGCCTTCTGTATTCGTCCCACACCTGCTGATACTTTTCAAGAGCCTTTTGGTAGAGCTCCTGCGTATGCTGAACCGCCCTGACTTTTTTGTATATCCTCTGAGTCTTCTTGTAGAGCTTTAGAAAGTTGTCAAGGTCTTCAACGAGCTTGTTTCTCTTGTTCCACGCACCTTTAAAGCCCATTACTTAACACCTCCTCTGAGAGGCTTACCCTTTCTTGATACCAGTATAAAGTTATCAGAATACTTCTTGCCCCTTCTGGTTTTGTAGCCCTTTGTTTTCCAACCCCAGGGAGACTCTGGATGTTTACCCTTTGTCTTTCCTTCACCACCACCGTGAGGGTGGTCAACAGGGTTCATAGCAGTTCCTCTAACCTTTGGTCTCCAACCAAGCCACCTGTATCTGCCAGCTTTTCCATACTTCACAAGCTCGTGCTCCGCAAGACCCACAACACCCACCGTTGCCATACACCTTTGGTGAACAAGCCTTATCTCACCAGAGGGCATCCTAAGCTGGACATAATCTCCCACTTTACCCAATATCTGGGCAGACATGCCCGCAGACCTAGCTATCTGCCCACCCTTGCCGGGATGAAGTTCCACGTTGTGAACCACTGTTCCCACAGGCATATACTTAAGAGGCAAGGCATTGCCTACCTTTATTTCGGGAAGCTCCTTGCCCTTTTCTGCATCTTCGTAAGAGATGGACAAAACCGTGTCTCCTACCTTTAGCCCCTCAGGCCAAAGAATATACCTCTTTTCGCCATCCGCATACTGGAGCAATGCTATGCGTGCAGACCTATTAGGGTCATACTCTATGGCAACCACCTTTGCAGGGACAAGGCTTTTGTCCCTTTTGAAGTCAATGAGCCTGTATCTTCTCTTGTTGCCACCGCCTCTGCCCCTTGAGGTTATCTTGCCCTGCTGACGGGACCTTCCCTTTGCCCTATGCCAATGCACAAGCAGGGACTTTTCTGGCTCAGACTTAGTAATCTCAGAAAAGTCATACAGAACCGCATGTCTCTGACCGTTGGTAACAGGCTTTAACTTCCTTACACCCATCTTTACACTCCTGTGAGGTCTATTTCCTTATCAGGGGGTATGGTAACTATGGCTTTCTTGTATGCCCTTGTATAGCCATACCTCCTAAACTTTCCTATTATTCTCTTCTTTCTTGGCTTTACTATGAGGGTGTTTACCTTTAGCACCTCTACACCAAAGAGCTTTTCCACCGCATGCTTTATTTCGTGCTTTGTGGCGTCCATAGCCACTTCAAAGGTATACTTTTTATGGTCTTCCATAAGCCTGTTGCTCTTTTCGGTTATTATAGGTCTTATTATCACTTCCTCTGGTCTTCTCATGATGACAACCTCTCATATATCTTCTCTAAGGCTTGGGAGGTTATAAGTAGTTTATCCGCCCAAAGGATATCATAAACATTTAAACCCTCAACAGGCAGAACCCTCACATAAGGCAGATTTCTAAAGGATTTGTATATAACCTCTTCCTTTTGAGGCAAGACCACAAGCACCTTTTGAGGATATATGCCAAGATTTTTAAGCACCTCTATAGCCTTTTTGGTCTTTGGCACATCTCCCAAATCCAGGCTGTCAACAAGGAGCAGGTTGTTTTCCTTAGCCTTCAAGCTCAAAGCCATTTTAAGTCCAAGCCTTCTTACCTTCTTAGGGAGAGGATAGTAGTAATCTCTTGGTTTTGGACCGTGAGCCACGCCACCGCCTACGAATATGTTGGCACCTCTGTCTCCATGCCTTGCGTTTCCTGTGCCCTTCTGAGGTAGGAGCTTTCTTCCGCTGTAGGATACTTCACCTCTAGTTTTGGTGCTATGGCTTCCCTGCCTTCTGCTGGCAAGTTGCCACTTTACCACTTCCCACAGCACATGCTTTTTTACTTCCACATTAAAGACTTCAGGTTTTAGCTCAGCGTCAAGCACCTTCATGAGACCTCTCCTTTAACCAAGGCTTCCACCATACCCTTTATTCTGTTTAGCTTAAGTCTTTGAGACCTTCTACTTGCTATCTTGCTTTTTTCTACAAAAACTATCCCACCGTTAGGTCCTGGCACAGAACCCTTTACCAAAAGGACATTATGCTCAGGGACAATGTCAAGCACCAACAGAGATTGAACCCTTATAGGCTCATTACCCCAATGTCCAGCCATCCTCTTGCCTTTCCAAACCCTACCCGGGTCTGACCTGTTTCCGATAGAACCAACCGCCCTATGATATCTATGTCCGTGAGACTTGGGAAAACCGCCAAAGTCCCACCTTTTCATAGTGCCCGCAAAGCCTCTTCCCTTGCTCTTGCCCACCACATCCACAAGCTCTCCTGGCTGAAAGACCTCTTCAAGCCTTAGCTCTTGACCTAATTGGTAGCCTTCCACCGAGTCTACCCTGAACTCCTTTAGCACCCTTAGAATTTTGCCCACCTTCTTGAGATGTCCAAGCTCCGGCTTTGTTAGGTGTTTTTCCTTGTCTTCAAAGGCACCAACTTGAAGAGCGGTATACCCATCCTTTTCAGGAGTTTTTATGGCGGTTATGTAGTTAGGCTTTACCTCTATAACCGTTACGGGCACAGAAGTGCCATCCCTTAGGAAAACTCTTGTCATTCCTATCTTCTTACCAATAAGCCCTATCGCCATGGCTATCTCCCTATTATTAGCTCCACATCAACCCCTGCAGGGAGTGTCAGGTCCCTCAGGGACTCTATGGTTTGAGAGGTCGCTCTGGTTATATCCAATATCCTTCTGTGTTCCCTCATTTCAAAGTGCTCCCTTGACTGGTCAAACTTGTGGGGAGACCTAAGGACCACCCACCTTCTTCTCCTAACGGGGAGAGGTATGGGACCCTTGACCACGCCACCGGTTCTCTTGACCGTGTCTATTATCTGCTTTACATACTGGTCAAGAAGCCTGTGGTCATAAGACCTGAGCTTTATCCGTATTAGTTCCTGCTCCATAGCTCTTCCTCACTCAATAATTTTTGTGACCACACCAGCACCAACGGTTCTTCCACCTTCCCTTATGGCAAACCTAAGCTGTTCTTCCATAGCCACTGGCTTGACAAGCTCCACCTCTATCTCCACATTGTCACCAGGCATCACCATCTCTTGTCCCTCTGGCAACTTCACCACCGTCCCTGTCACGTCCGCAGTCCTAAAGTAAAACTGTGGCCTGTAGTTCACGAAAAATGGCGTGTGCCTTCCACCCTCTTCCTTGCTTAGCACATACACCTGTGCCCTAAACCTCTTGTGAGGCTTTACTGTCCCAGGCTTTGCCAATACTTGTCCCCTCTCCACATCGTCCTTGCCTACTCCCCTTAGCAATACTCCCACATTGTCACCAGGTAGTGCCTCGTCAAGTATCTTCCTAAACATCTCTATGGAGGTTGCCACTGTCTTTAGTGGCTCTTCCCTTAATCCCACTATCTCCACTTCCTCTCCAGGCTTTAGCACGCCCCTCTCTACCCTTCCTGTCACAACTGTTCCACGACCTGAGATGGTAAACACGTCCTCTATGGGCATGAGGAAGGGTTTGTCCGCTTCTCTTTGTGGTGTGGGTATATATTCGTCAAGGGCTTCCATTAACTGCACTATGGCGTTGCACCACTGGTCTGGTTTGCCTGCATCTAACTCTTGCAATGCTCCAAGAGCTGAACCACGAATCACTGGCACTTCATCCCCCGGAAACTCATACTTGGATAACAGCTCTCTCACCTCAAGTTCCACAAGGTCTAAAAGTTCTGGGTCATCTACCATATCGCATTTGTTCATAAAGACTACTATGTATGGCACGTTAACTTGTCTTGCCAGTAGCACGTGTTCTCTTGTCTGTGGCATGGGTCCGTCTGCTGCGGAAACCACAAGTATGGCTCCGTCCATCTGTGCTGCACCTGTTATCATGTTCTTTATGTAGTCTGCGTGTCCTGGGCAGTCTACGTGGGCGTAGTGTCTTTTGGGCGTCTCGTATTCTACGTGTGTGATGTTTATGGTTATGCCTCTTTCTTTTTCTTCTGGTGCTTTGTCAATCTCTTCGTATCTCATGCACTTGGCTTTACCGCCTGGCATTACGCCTGCAGCAAGCACGCAGGTTATGGCTGAGGTGAGCGTGGACTTGCCGTGGTCTACGTGTCCTATGGTGCCTACGTTAACGTGTTCCTTTTCTCTTACAAACTTCTCCTTTGCCATTGCCTTACCTCCTTATTTTGCTACAGCAGTTCTTTCCCCAACTATTTGCTCCGCTATGCTCTGGGGAACTTCATCGTAATGAGAAAATTTCATTATAAAGGTTCCTCTTCCCTGTGTCAAGCTCCTAAGTGTGGTTGCATAGCCAAACATCTCCGCAAGAGGCACATACGCCCTTATGGCAGTTATGACACCCTTGTTCTCCATACCCATTATCTTACCCCTTCTTGAGTTGAGGTCTCCTATCACATCACCCACATAATCCTCAGGGGTCTCCACCTCTACTTCCATTATTGGCTCAAGGAGCACAAGACCCGCCTTCTTTGCCGCTTCTTTGAAGGCAAGAGAGCCTGCTATCTTAAAAGCCATCTCTGAAGAGTCCACCTCGTGATAAGAACCGTCAAAGAGCTTTACTTTTACATCCACCACAGGATAGCCTGCCATAACGCCATTCTGCATAGCCTCTTTTACACCTTCTTCAACCGCTGGGATAAACTCCTTGGGTATTATTCCACCCACTATGGCATTTTCAAAGATAAAGCCCTGACCCCTCTCAAGTGGCTCTATCTCTATAACCGCATGCCCGTATTGACCCCTACCACCTGTCTGACGAATAAACTTACCTTCCGCAACCGCTTTACCCTTTATGGTTTCCTTATAGGCAACCTGAGGCTTACCCACGTTCACCTCAATACCGTATTCCCTTTTCATTCTGTCCACTATTATCTCAAGGTGCAGTTCTCCCATACCGTGTATAAGGGTTTGACCTGTTTCTGGGTCTACGCTTGCTTTGAAGGTGGGGTCTTCCTTCATAAACTTGTTGAGCACCTGAGAAAGCTTTTCTTGGTCCTTCTTTGTCTTTGGCTCTATCGCCATAGAGATAACAGGTTCTGGAAACTCCAGCTTTTCAAGGAGTATGGGGAACTTTTCATCGCAGAGGGTGTCTCCTGTGGTAGCATCCATTCCAACCGCCGCCACTATCTCACCGGCAGAGGCTTCTTGCACATCCTCTCTTGAGTTGGCGTGCATAAGTAGAAGCCTTCCAACCCTTTCCTTCTTGTCCTTTGTGGCGTTGTATACATAAGAGCCTGCGGTGACTTTACCCGAGAAGACCCTAAAGTAGGTAAGCTGTCCCGCGTATGGGTCGCTCATAACCTTAAAGGCGTATGCACAGAAGGGTTCTTCGTCAAAGGGTTTCCTTTCCTCTTCTTGGCTTGTTTTTGGATTTATTCCACGCACCGGCGGGACATCAAGGGGAGAAGGAAGGTAGTCAAGAACCGCATCCAAAAGGGGCTGGACGCCCTTGTTTTTGAAAGCGGAGCCACAAAGAACTGGAACAAGCTCCTTGTTTATGGTTGCCTTTCTGAGAACCCTCTTTAGGTCTTCTGTAGCTATCTCCTCTCCCTCAAGGTATTTCATCATAAGCTCATCGTCCTTCTCTACGATGGCCTCAACCATCTTAGCGCGCCACTCTTGAGCCTTGTCCATGTAGTCTTCAGGTATATCCACTATTTCATATTTGGCACCGAGGGTTTCCTCAAGCCAGATTATAGCCTTCATCTCCATAAGGTCTACAACGCCTTTGAATTGGTCTTCCGCACCTATGGGAATCTGGATTGCCACAGGTTTAATGCTTAGCTTTTTCTCTATTTCATTAAATACCCTGTAAAAGTCCGCACCAAGCCTGTCTAATTTGTTTATAAAGGCTATTCTTGGCACTCCAAACCTGTCCGCCCATCTCCAGTTGGCTTCTGACTGAGGCTGGACGCCTTCTACCGCAGAGAAGATAAAGATGATACCGTCCAAGACCTTCATAGAGCGGACCACTTCCACAGAAAAGTCCACGTGACCGGGTGTGTCTATGATGTTTATCTGGTGGTCTTTCCAATAGCAGGCGGTGGTTGCTGCGGTTATGGTTATACCCCTTTCCCTCTCTTGGGGCATCCAGTCCATGGTGGCAGCACCTTCGTGCACCTCACCTATCTTGTAGGTTTTACCCGTGTAGTAGAGTATTCTTTCTGTGGTAGTGGTCTTTCCAGCGTCTATATGGGCTACTATTCCTATGTTTCTGAGCCTTTCTATAGGCACAAGCCTTGGCATGACTTCCTCCTTACCATCTAAAGTGTGCGAAAACCTTGTTGGCTTCCGCCATCTTGTGGGTATCTTCCTTCTTCTTTATGGCACCACCCTTTTCGTTTAGAGCATCAAGAAGCTCCGCCTTTAGCCTTTCCACCATGGTGTAGCTTCCTCTGTGCCTTGACCTTTCTCTTGCGGCTTGAACCAACCATTTTAGGGCAAGGCTTATTTGCCTTCTTGGAGGAACTTCCACGGGGACTTGATAGGTGGCACCACCCACTCTTCTGGGACGCACTTCAAACTCAGGCTTTAGCTTTTCCACCACCTTGTGAAGTAGCTCCACAGGGTGCATGTTTACCTCTTTTGCGGCGGATTCAAGGGCATTGTAGACTATCCATTCCGCCACAGATTTTTTTCCACTTTTCATTACCTTGTTGATGAGCTTGTGGACTATCACATCCCCATACTTTGGGTCTGGAGAGATTTCTCTTGCAGGAACTGGACCCTTTCTTGGCATTACTTCTTACCTCCCTTTGCCTGTGCTTGTTGACCGGGCTTTGGTCTCTTGGCTCCGTATTTAGACCTGGACTGCCTTCTGTTGGCAACACCCGCAGTATCCAGTGCACCCCTTACCACCTTATAACGCACGCCGGGAAGGTCCTTTACCCTTCCACCCCTTACCAAAACCAAGGAGTGCTCTTGGAGGTTGTGACCTTCGCCGGGTATATAGGCGGTTACTTCAATGCCATTTGATAGTCTTACCCTTGTAACCTTCCTCAGGGCGGAGTTGGGTTTTTTGGGTGTAACCGTATAGACCCTTACGCAGACACCTCTCTTCTGAGGATTGCCCTGAAGGGCAGGTGCTTTGCTCTTTTTCTTTCTTGTTTCCCTACCTTGTTTTACCAGCTGGTTTATGGTAGGCATACCTTAAACCTCCTAAGCTAATTATTATAGCACATCTTTGAGAACTTTTGCCTTCTCTTCCTCTATAACTTCTACCTCCGCATACTCCCACAGACCAGTTCCTGCAGGTATGAGATTGCCTATTATTACATTTTCCTTTATACCTCTGAGGTCATCCACCTTGCCTTCGCAGGCTGCGTCGGTTAGCACCTTCGTGGTCTCTTGGAAGGAGGCAGAGGATATCCAGCTTCTTGAAGTTAGAGCAGCCTTTGATATGCCCACAAGTATGGGCTCTGCCTTTGGTATTTTGCCACCCTCTTCCTTTATCCTTTCCACTTCTTGCTGTAGCTCTTCCACTTCCACCTCCTCGTTTACTAAGAACCTGCTGTCCCCTGGGTCTACTATGCGTCTGCGTCTAAGCATCTGGCGGATTATTATCTCGAAGTGCTTGTCGTTTATATCCACGCCTTGCAATCTGTAGACCATTTGAACCTCTTTAAGGAGGAACTTTTGAAGCTCTTCCACTCCTTTTATCTTGAGTATCTCCTCTGGCACAGGTGTGCCGTCAGTGAGAGGGTCTCCTGCGTTCACAAGGTCACCATTCTTCACAAGTAGGTGCTTGCCCTTTGGCACAAAGTATTCCTTTTGAAGTCCTGTTTCCTTGTTGTAGACCACAATTCTGTAGCCTCTTCCCTTTATTCTTACTTGCCCGTCTATCTCGGCTTCTATGCGGTCTGTTATCTTTACACCCTTTTGCACATACTGTCCGTGGCTCACAAGGATGTATTCGTCCTTCTTTATATCATATTTTCTGGTTTCTCCCGTTCTTGGGTTGAACACAATAACCTCGTCCGCATCTTCAAAGATCCTTACAATACCATCTATCTCAGTCAGGATAGCAGGGTTCTTGGGTCTTCTTGCTTCAAATAGCTCTTCCACCCTTGGAAGACCTCCCACGATATCACGGACCTTTGCCATCTCCTTTGGAATGCGTGCCAGCACGTCACCGGGCTGAACCACATAGTCCTTGACCACATAATACTTGTGTTGTATCTCCGTGCCTTCGGACTCACTGCATGTGGGACATACCATCCACTCAAAGCTCACCTTCTCTGCTGGCACATTGAGGATAGAGTTGACAGGCAAGTCATAGGATACCTCCCTTCCATCCTCTGTATGGACCACTATCTTTGGTGTGTGGAGCATGGCGTCCTTGGGTCTTGTAAAGGACACTATTGTGGAGGTCTTACCAGTAAGTGGGTCTCTCTCCTCCTTGACGGTGATGTCAAGGGCTATGTCCTTGAACTCCACTCTGCCAGATTCTTCGGCGATGATGAAGGTGTTGAATGGGTCCCATTCAGCCAAAAGGGTATTCTCTGAAACTTCCTTTCCTTCCTCCACAAGTATGCTTGCCCCGTATGGCACCGCATGACGCTCCACCATCCTACCTTCTGCATCCACAATGCCTATGGCTCCATCTTTGGAAATGTTTATCTTCTTTCCTTCCCTGTTGGTTATGAGCTTTATATTGTAGTATTTGACGGTGCCTGCCTTCTCGTTTAGGAGCTCGCCCTTTACCCTCTCTGCCACCGCCGCACCGCCTATATGGAAGGTTCTCATGGTGAGCTGTGTTCCAGGCTCTCCTATGGACTGTGCTGCAATTATCCCCACAGCCTCTCCCACATCTACCAGCTTCCTCTGAGAGAGGTCCCAACCGTAGCACATGGCACATATGCCGTGCTGGGATTCGCAAGTAAGTGGAGACCTTACCATGACCTTTTCTATCCCCGCATGCACTATTTTGTCCGCAAGCTCCTCGTCCACTATTTGATTTCTGCGAGCTATCACCTCTCCCGTGTAGGGGTCAAGCACATCCTCTGCCAGTGTCCTGCCTATTATCCTGTCCTTGAGGGAGACCTTCTCTTCACCACCCTCCACTATGGCTTCCATCACTATGCCTCTGTAAGTTCCGCAGTCTCTCTCCGTTATGGTTATATCCTGTGCCACATCCACAAGCCTTCTGGTGAGATATCCCGCAAAGGCGGTCTTTAGGGCAGTGTCCGCAAGACCCTTCCTTGCACCGTAGGTGGAAATGAAATACTCAAGCACAGAAAGACCCTCTCTGAAATTGGACACAATAGGCGTTTCTATGAACTCTCCTGTGTGCTTTGCCATAAGACCTCTCATGGCAGCAAGCTGTCTTATCTGGTCTCTGTTTCCACGGGCTCCAGAGTTTGCCATCATGTATATAGGGTTGAAGATGCCCGTGTAAACCTTTTCCCCTTCTTTTCTTGTGCTTTTTTCTATCTCCTCAAACATGGCTTTTGAAACCCTGTCCGTTATCTCAGACCAAAGGTCAATTATCCTGTTGTAACGTTCCTTTGCAGTGATTATGCCCTTTCTGTGCAGTTCTGCTATCTCGTCGGTCTGCTCAAAAGCCTTAGAAAGAACCTCTCTCTTCACACTCGGAATTTGTAGGTCTTCTATGCCTATAGATACCGCAGCCCTTGTGGCTATGTTGTAGCCCAGCTCCTTGAGGTCATCAAGAAACTTTGCAGTCCTTTCCGTTCCGTATCTGTTGTAGATGTTAGCTATGAGTTTGGAAACCTTTTTCTTATCTAAGGGTTCGTTTACAAAGGGGTGTCCTTCTGGCAGTATGCTGTTGAAAAGAACTCTGCCGGGAGTTGTTTCTACGAGTTTTCCATCCTCGAGCCTGAGCTTTATGCGTGCATGCATGTCCACCCTTTTGTTCTCAAGGGCAAGAAGCACCTCCTCTCTGCTGAAAAAGAGCTTGCCCTCACCTTTTACGCCGGGAACTTCTTGGGTCATGTAATAGACGCCCAGTATCATGTCCTGAGAGGGCATGGTTATAGGCTTGCCGTGGGCTGGAGAGAGAATGTTCTGGGTAGAAAGCATGAGTATGTAAGCTTCAAGCTGTGCGGTAATCCCCAGAGGCACATGCACCGCCATCTGGTCACCATCAAAGTCTGCGTTAAAGGGAGGACACACCAAGGGATGTAGCTGTATGGCTTTACCGTCCACAAGAACTGGTTCAAAAGCCTGTATGGACATCCTGTGAAGGGTGGGTGCACGGTTGAGAAGCACAGGGTGCTGTTTTACCACCTCCTCAAGGCACTCCCACACCTCTGGAGTTTTCTGCTCCACCAGCTTTTTGGCGTTCTTTATGGAGGTGGCATAGCCCTTCTCCTCAAGCCTTCTGTAAACAAAGGGTTTGAAAAGCTCCAAAGCCATTATTCTGGGGAGACCGCACTGATGCATTTTTAGCTCAGGACCTACCACTATAACGCTACGACCCGAATAGTCCACCCTTTTACCCAGAAGGTTCTGCCTAAAACGCCCTTGCTTACCCCTCAGATAATCAGAGAGGGATTTAAGAGCCCGTCCGTTTTGGGTCACCACCCTTCCGCGTTTTCCGTTGTCTATGAGGGCGGAGACCACTTCCTGAAGCATCCTCTTTTCGTTCCTTATGATTATCTCTGGAGCATCCAGCTCTATAAGCCTTTTTAGTCTGTTGTTACGGTTTATTATCCTTCTGTAAAGGTCGTTGAGGTCTGAGGTGGCAAATCGCCCACCATCAAGGGCAACGAGGGGTCTGAGTTCAGGGGGTAGAACGGGAAGAACTTCTAATATCATCCACTCGGGCTTGTTTCCACTCTTTATGAAGTCCTCCACCAGCTTGAGGACCCTTAGAACCTTCTTTACCTTTGACTCGGAGACCTCTTTGAGAACTGCGGTCCTTATGTCCAGCTTTATCTTCTCAAACACCGGAAGGTCCTTCTTCCTCTGACGGAGCTTCTCGTAGTAGGCTTGTATTGCCTCCCTGCCGGTCATGTAGCCCTCAATGGGTTCGGTAGATATCTGTCCAGTCTCGGGATGGAGGTAGAGCTTGTCGCAAATTATCTGGTGAAGGGTCTCGTTCAGCGTTGAACCTTCTGGAACTTTTATATCCGCACCGTAGAGGCTAAGGTCCTCCGCCAGCACCTTTATCATGCGTTCATAGAGCTTTTTGTATTTACTGTAGAGCTCTTCAGAAAGGTCTTCGTAGCCCAAGCTGTAGGGTCTTATCTCCTCTCTCAGCTTCTTTGCGTATGTCTCAAGGTCAAGGGAAGCCAGAACCTTTTTTATTATCTCTGCACCCATACCCCCTTCATACTTGTGCTCAAGGCTTACTGCAAACTCTGCATTGTAGGTATCTTCGTCCACCACATGGAGCTTGACGAACCTTGTGTTGCCTATCTCATCTTTGAGAGGTAGGGTATCTTCCTGCTGGCGGAAGACTTTTTCTTCCTCTTCGCTCATGGGATACTCTATAACCAAATAGGACTCAAAGTATATTACCCTTTCCACATCCCTGACAGAAAGACCCAGAAGGGTGGCTATTTTCGATGGTGTGCTTTTGAGAAACCATATGTGGGCCACAGGAGCTGCAAGGTCTATGTGTCCGAACCTTTTGCGTCTTACATAAGACCTTGTAACCTCCACACCACACCTGTCGCATATGGTGCCTTCAAAGCGTTTACCCCTGTATTTTCCACATAGACATTCGTAGTCCTTTATGGGACCAAAAATCTTTGCACAGAAAAGACCATCTTTTTCAGGTTTGTGGGTTCTGTAGTTTATGGTCTCTGGCTTTTTTACCTCCCCATAGCTCCAGCTCCTTATTTCCTCAGGGGAGGCAAGCATGAGCTTTATTCTCTCAAAGGGTAAAAGACCTTTTCTCATCACTGCTCCTCCTCAACTTCTATCTGATCGCAGGGCATTACCGCCCCGTTTTCACATCTTACATCCAGCCCCAGAGCCTTTAGCTCACGCACAAGGACCCTGAAGGATTCTGGAACCCCAGGCTGGTAGATGTATTTGCCCTTTACAATAGACTCGTATACCTTTGTCCTTCCCTCTATGTCGTCGGACTTGACGGTGAGCATCTCCTGAAGGGTGTGGGCTGCACCGTGAGCTTCTAAAGCCCAAACCTCCATCTCTCCAAGCCTTTGACCACCAAACTGAGCCCTTCCGCCAAGAGGCTGTTGGGTCACAAGAGAGTAAGGACCTGTGCTACGCGCATGTATCTTGTCATCCACCATGTGTATGAGTTTGAGCATATGCATGTATCCGACGGTGACCCTCATGTCAAAGGGCTCGCCTGTTCTTCCATCGTAAAGGACCGTTTTGCCATCCTCTGGAAGCCCTGCCATCCTGAGAAGTTCTCTTATATGCTCTTCGCTCGCACCTTCAAAGGCTGAGGTTGCCATTGGCACGCCTCTTTCTGCGTAGAGGTTAATGACCTCTTCAAAGCTCTCTTCATCAAGGCTATGCAGGAACTCTTCCACATGCCTTTGATTTTCACCCTTCACATCACCCACCGCATAGACCTTCTTTAGAAATTCTATAAGCTCCTGTCTTTCCGCCCCTTCTTCTATAAGCTCCCTAAGCCTTTTGCCAAGCTCTCTGGAAGCCCAGCCAAGGTGTGTTTCTAATATCTGCCCCACGTTCATACGAGATGGAACGCCCAGAGGGTTCAGCACTATGTCCACAGGAGTTCCATCCTCAAGGAAAGGCATATCCTCCACAGGAAGCACCACAGATATAACACCCTTGTTTCCGTGACGACCTGCCATCTTGTCTCCCACTTTTATCTTTCTCTTCTGAGCTATGTATACCTTTACGAGAGTTATCACACCGGGCGGAAGCTCGCTTCTTTTTCCTATGGACTCTATCTTGTCCTCGTAGATCTTTGAGATCATATCTACCTGAAAGCGCGTTCTTTCTCTAAGGTCGTTTATCCTTTTGCACAGTTCCTCATCTTCAAAGAGGTTCTCTGGTTTGGTTATTATATAGTTGAGCAGGGCATCAAAAACCTGTTCATCCACTACAGTGCCAGCTTTGTATACTTTTTTCTTAACTGTGATATCCTTATCAAGCCTTCTACCAAGCACAAGGTCTTTTACTATTCTATTCCTGCCATCTACTATGAGCCTCTTTTTCTTCTCAAGCTCCTTCTCAAGCTCCTCCCTTTCAGTTCTTTCCACATGCTCTGCAAGGTAGTTTCTTCTCTCTCCAGTTTTTCTTACAAAGACCTTCACATCAACCACCACACCTTCTACACCCGGTGGACATCTGAGCGAGGAGTCTTTAACATCTCTAGACTTTTCACCGAATATTGCCTGAAGGAGCTTTTCTTCTGGTGTGAGCTGGGCTTCACCCTTGGGCGTTACCTTACCAACCAGTATATCGCCAGGCTTTACGTATGTTCCCGGTCTTACTATACCAAACTCGTCCAAATGAGAAAGCAATCTCTCAGGAACCCCCGGTATCTGACGGGTTATCTCCTCATTACCTATCTTCGTCTCCCTTGCCTCTACCTCAAGCTCTTCTATGTGTATGGAAGTATACACATCTTCTTTGACAAGCCTTTCTGAAATTACGATGGCATCCTCAAAGTTGTAGCCCCTCCATGGCATAAAGGCAACCAGCACATCTTTGCCGAGGGCTAACTCTCCCCTAAAGGTGGACTGACCGTCCGCCAGTAGCTCGCCCTTGTTTACCCTTTGACCTTTGACCACCAGAGGTCTCTGATTTATACATGTATTCTGGTTTGTCCTTTCAAACTTCTTAAGCTCATAAAGGTCTATGCCCGTGTCCGTGGGGTCTGCCATGTTTATCTCTTCTGGGTTAGCCCTTATTATTATCCTTTTGGAGTCCACCTCTTCCACCACACCACCTCTTTTTGCCACCACCACCGCACCACTGTCAAAGGCAACCTTCTTTTCCATACCAGTGCCTATGAGAGGAGAGGAGGTAAACATAAGAGGAACCGCCTGCCTTTGCATGTTAGAACCCATAAGAGCCCTGTTAGCATCGTCATGCTCAAGGAAGGGTATGAGAGAGGCGGACACGGATATGACCTGTCTTGGAGAAACATCCATATAGTGAACCTGCTCTGGCTTTACTATCTGTATGTCGTTTTTGTATCGCACATAGACCCTGTCGCTGAGAATCCTGCCATCCTCGTCAGTAGGCGTATACTGAGCTATAACAAAGTTCTCCTCTTCATAGGCAGCTAAATGTTCAACCTTGTCAGTTACTCTACCATTCTCCACTTTCCTGTAGGGAGTGACAATGAAACCATACTCATTGGTTTGAGCGTAGACAGTAAGAGATGTGACAAGACCTATGTTCTGACCTTCTGGTGTTTCAATGGGACATATCCTTCCGTAGTGGGAGGGGTGCACGTCCCTTATCTCAAACTTGGCACTCTCTCTTGTCAGACCTCCTGGACCCAATGCGGAGAGCCTCCTCTTGTGAGTAAGAGCGGAAAGTGGGTTTGTATTGTCAAGATATTGAGAGAGCATACCACCCTTTAGAAACTCATAGAGAGAGCTGGTAAGATATCTCGGGTTTAGAAGGTCTTGAGGCTTTAGGTTGGGGTCTTCGGGGTTTGCCACAGTGCACCTGTCTCTGAAAAACTTCTCCATACGGGCTATGCCTATCCTTGCCTGATTTTCTAAAAGCTCACCCACTGCCCTTATTCTTCTGTTTCCAAGATAGGCTATGTCATCCTTTTTCTCCCTTCCGTATCTGAGGTTTATGAGGTATTTTATGGTGTTTACAAGGTCAAGGGCATTGAGGAACCTTGCCTGACCTTCTGTGTAGTCCTTTACTTTTACACTGTCTTTGAGCTTGAAAATTCCAGAGAGTACATCTTCTGTTATTAGAGTTCCAGCCTTAAACTCACCCACATCCTCCGCAAGGGCAAGGGCTGGAAGGCTTGATAGTCTTTCAAAGTCTGCAGGTTTTAGCTCCTTAGGGACTCTGTGAACCTTTGCATTGAGTTTTACCCTTCCCACCTTAGAAAGGTCATACCGGGTAAGGTCCTTGAAGTATAGGTCAAAATGAGACCTTGCCCTGCTTATGAGATGTTCAAGCTCCATCACCATAGGCTCTACCGCCCTGAGCTTTTTGTATATATCCACAAGGGCAAAGTCTCTGAGGGTGAACCTTGCAGGTATCTTGAGGGGGCTTCTCTTGTCCTGGTCCTTTGGAGCAGTCTCCGCCACCAGAGTTTCTATGAGTATCTTACCGTATGGGCTCTTTACTGCACTCTCTTTTGGAACTGCGGATATAAGGTCTATCTTTATCCTTTCGTCTTTCAAAAGCCTTTCAAGCTGTCCGGGTTCTTCAATGAACCTCTCCTCCAGCATTTCTTCTTCCACACCCTTCTCTTCCAACTTTGCCTTATAGCGGAGGACCGCAAAGAGATAAAAACCTTCTAAGTCTTCCACCTTATACTCTTCGCCTGTATCTCTGTCAAATATCACTCCCTTCTGCACAAAAAAGGCTCTCGCATCTGGATAAAAGGGCTTGAGTATATCGTAGGCGGTCTCAAGACCCAGAGCCCTAAGGACAAAGGTTCCGCCCACCTTTCGCCTATCTATCCTTGAGGAAAGTATATCAGTAGTGCTTGAAAGCTCAAACTCAACCCTGGGTCCCTTGTCTGGTATGATGCTCGCCCTGTATATCATACGGATTATAGTGGTTTCCTTTTGACGCTCCTCTTTTTCCTCAAAGAACACACCCGGAGAGCGTATTAGCTGGCTCACCACTATCCTCTCACTGCCGTTTATGATAAAAGAGCCAGTCTTGGTCATCATAGGCACTTCACCGAAGTAGACCTTCTTAGGTTCTCCTACCCTTTCACCCTTTTTGGTCTTGGTTCTGAGTCTGACCATAACCCTAAGGGGCAGGGAGTAGGTAAAGCCCTTTATTTTACATTCTTCTTCCGTATACTTTTCCTTATGGACCAGCAAGGTTCCACATTTTGGACAATTTACACTGTAACCTCCCAGAAAGCTCTGGTCTGTATAGGCTTTGTATCCACACCTGTTACATTCCCAATCTCCCACCTCATAACCCAAGTATTCAAGGGTTATCTTCTCGTCTGGGTCCTTAAAGGGAAAGGAGGTGGAGAACACATACTCAAGTCCCTTCTGCTCCCTTTTGGATGGTGGAGTGTAGAACTGAAGGAAAGCCTCAAAGGATTCCTTTGGCAGGAAAAGAAGGTTTGGTGGACTGACAAGCTCTTCCCTTCTACCAAAGAATTTTCTTGGTAAGGGCATATTTTTTCTCATCTCTCAACCCTCTAAGATAGGATAAACTTGTAATTATACATCATTGCAAATACTGTGTCAATAAAAACAAAATACCCCCTGTGGATACAGGGGGTGAGCTTTGTAGAACCTTCGCATAAGGACAGGTTCACTTTATTTCTACTTCTGCACCAGCCTCCTTCAGCTTGGCTGCAATCTTCTCCGCTTCCTCCTTTGAAACGCCCTCCTTGACAGGCTTGGGTGCACCCTCCACGAGGTCCTTTGCCTCCTTAAGACCAAGTCCGGTGAGCTCTCTAACCACCTTTATAACGTTTATCTTGTTGGCTCCGGCGGACTTGAGTATCACGTCAAACTCTGTCTTCTCCTCAACCGCAGGTGCTCCAGCGGCGGGTGCTCCAGCGGCAGCCACAGGTGCTGCGGCTACCATGGCTGCGGATACGCCAAACTTCTCCTCGAGCTTCTTGACGAGCTCTGCAACCTCGAGCAGTGTCATACTGCCTATGGCTTCAACGATCTCGTCAATGGTAAGTGTTGCCATGTCTATACCTCCTTATTAAGATTTCTTTTCTTCTATAGCTTTAAGTGTAAGCACAAGTTTTTGAGGTGCGGACTTGAGAGCCATAACAAGAGCATATATGGGTGCCTGAATGGCTCCCATAAGCTTGGAGACCAGCACCTCTTTGGGCGGAAGTTCCGCAAGAGCCTGCACCTCTACAGGCTTTAAAAATCTTCCTTGCATGTATGCACCCTTTATCCTCCCAAGGGGCTTTTCCTTATCAAGCTCTTTCATAAAATCAAAGAGGATTTTTGCAACCTTAACAGGGTCACCATACGCGAAGGCAAAGGCAGTGGGACCAGTGAGGACTTCCCTATGGTCTGCCACCACTGTGTTCATAAAGGCTCTGTAAAAAAGAGTATTTTTACCCACAAGCATTTCTCCTTCTGCATCCTTTAAGTCCGCTCTGAGTTTTGTAATAGCCTGAGCGTCAATGCCAGTAAAGTCAAAAAAGACCACAAGGCTTGACCTTTGTATTCTCTCGCTGTAGGCATTTATCAGCTTGCCCTTCTCTTCCCAGCTTTTTCTCATTTTTTACCTCCTACATTAAGTTCATATACTTGAGCAGTCTTGCTACTTTGTCATCTTCGTCTTCAAAGGGTCTTATCATAGTTCTCCTATCCCATAAAGCAAAACCTATTGTAACTGCGGTTATAGCAGAAAAAATACCAGCAAGCATCCAAAGGAAGTTCATAAGGTCGTCTATCCTTTTGTTCACATCTTCTATCCTTTTGTTCGTGTCTTCTATCCTTTTGTTGATATCCTCTATCCTCTTGTTTAGTTGTTCCAAAGTGGCTTTTATCTCCGCTATATCTCTGACTATTTGCCTTTCTTCTTGAGGTGTAAAGGCAAAAGAGACACACACCAAGCTCAAAGACACGAGCATTTTTATCATGCTACGAGCTCCTGAAGTCTCCTGAGGGTAGTAGAAACATCCAGCTTAACAGAGGGGCTCATGGTAAGGCTTAAGGCTATTCCCTTCACATACTGACCCTTAGCACCTGGGGGCTTTGCCTTCACAACCGCATCTATGGCGGTGTATATGTTCTGTATTAGCTTTTGCTCCTCAAAGGATATCTTACCCACGGGCATATGCAGGTTTCCTGTTTTGTCAACTCTGAACTCCACTCTTCCCTTTTTAGCTTCTTCTATAGCCTGCTTTAGGTTTGTGGTGACCGTTCCAGTTTTCGGGTTTGGCATAAGACCCTTTGGACCCAGTATCTTACCGAGCTTTGCCACCTTGGGCATTATCTCAGGAGTTGCTATAACCACGTCATAGTCCACCCACTCTTCTTTGGCTATCTTGTTTATGAGGTCTTCGCCACCCACATAGTCCGCACCTGCGTCCTTTGCTATCTTTTGATATTCACCCTCTGCGAGCACCAAGACCTTTAGCTCCCTGCCAAGACCATGGGGTAATACCACCGAGCCTCTTACCATCTGGTCCGCATACTTGGGGTCAACTCCGAGCCTCATGGCAAGCTCCACCGTCTGGTCAAACTTGGGACCACAACCTGCATGAAGTTTTTTGAGAACTTCTACTGCTCCTTCTACTGTGTAAAAGGCATCCTTGTCATAAAGCTCAAGACATTTCTGATATCTCTTTCCTCTCTTCATGGCTCTACTCCTTCCATCCTTCTACTTCTATGCCCATACTTCTGGCGGTTCCCACCACCTGCTTCATGGCAGCCTTGAGGTCTCGTGTGTTCATGTCTTTGAGCTTGAGCTTTGCTATCTCTTCTACCTGCTGTAGGTTCACTTTACCCACTTTCTGCTTTTTGGGGTCCGAAGAACCTTTTTGTAGTTTTGCTGCCTTTTTGAGAAGATAAGAAACCGGTGGTGTTTTAAGTATAAAGCTAAAGCTCCTATCTTGGTAGATGGTTATTACCACAGGCACCACAGTTCCAGGCTCAAAATCCTTGCTTGCGGCGTTGAACTGTTTTACAAACTCCATTATGTTAACACCATGCTGACCCAGTGCAGGACCCACTGGCGGTGCAGGTGTTGCCTGCTGGGCAGGTAGCATAAGTTCAACTGTTGCAGTTACCTTTTTCATCCTTTTTCCTCCTTTCTTCTTTCCATAGAGAGGGTAAGTAGCATGTTCATAAGAGTATCAAGTCTTTGGTTTATATGCCTAAGCTCAGCCCTTGTTTCTTCTTGATACTTTTCCTGCCTGTCTTCTATCTTATTAAGACGCTCCGTAAATTCGTTTCTAAGTGCCTTTATGTGTCCAAGTAGCTCCTCTTTATCCTTTTCCTGTTTTTCCTCTAACCTCCTTATATATCCAAACAGTTCTTGCTTATCCCTCTCTTGTTTTTCTTCCAACCTTTTCATGTATCCGAGCAGTTCCTGTTTGTCCTTTTCCTGTTTTTCCAGTATGGCGGCGGTTCTTTCATCCACTATGTTGTATATAAGTTCAAGAGTCACCTTTTTAATTGCACCACCTATCCACTCTCTCATAGCTTCTCCACCTGAGAATAATCTAATTCAACGGGTGTGAGTCTGCCAAAAATGCTTACTAAGACAACCACCTTTTCCTTCTCTGGATGCACCTCTTCCACCGTGCCAGTAAAGTTCATAAAAGGACCCTCTATAACCCTTACCTGGTCGCCCTTTTCAAAGAGAATTCTGACAGGCTTTACACCCTTCTTCACAAAGGCAACTATTCTTTCCACCTCCTTTTCATCAAGGGGTGCAACCCTTCCTCCAACTAACACAGGTTTATAAACGTGAGGCGTCTTTTCTATGGCACGCATAAGCGCATCGTTCATGACCGCCTTTATAAGGAGGTATCCAGGAAACATCTTAGACTCAAGGATAACTTTCGCTTCTGTCTTATTCTCTTTACAAGTTATCTTCTGACCAGGCTTTGATATGGGAGGTGCTTCTATGCATACATCACCCTCCACACTCTCTATTACCCTTACCTCTCCGTTCTCTATCCTAAAGGTAGTAACACCCTTTTTACCAAGCACGCTTATATCTCTATTGTTGCCACGCAAAGATAGTCTATACTTTTCCTTACCCATAGTCTTTATGACCACCTTTTCCTCCGCAGGGACAATAACCTCTTCTACCTGCCCAAGCAATCCCTCAAGCTCAAGGACTTTTAGCAGGTTTTCCCTTGCGGTAGCCTCCTTGCCTGCCTCTACCTGCAGTGCATACCACTTAAACTCATCCATCTTTAACCCCTCAAAGAAAGCAGAAAGTGTATAAGCCTGGTAAACACAAGGTCAAAGACCCACAGGCTTATACCAAAGGTCAAAGAGAATATTATAACACTAATCGTTGCCTTTATCACCAAGTTCCTCTTTGGCCAAGAAACCTTATCAAGCTCCTTCCTTACGCTCTTTATAAATTCCTTAAGCCTTTCCATCCTTCTTCCCTGCGGGGCGCGGAGGACTCGAACCCCCAACCGCGGGATTTGGAGTCCCGCGCTCTGCCAATTGAGCTAGCGCCCCTATTTGACCTCTCTATGTAGTGTGTGCTTTTTGCACCACTTGCAGTATTTCCTAAGCTCCATTCTCTGAGGATGCTTTTGCTTGTTCTTTGTTATGGAGTAGTTCCTCCTTTTGCACTCAGTGCACGCAAGCACCACCACTTCTCTCGCCGCAGCCATCTTTTACACCTCACTCAATAATTTTTGTGACCACGCCAGCACCAACAGTCCTTCCACCTTCCCTTATGGCAAACCTAAGCTGTTCTTCCATAGCCACTGGCTTGATAAGCTCCACCTCTATCTCCACATTGTCCCCAGGCATCACCATCTCTTGTCCCTCTGGCAACTTCACCACCGTCCCTGTCACGTCCGCTGTCCTAAAGTAAAACTGTGGCCTGTAGTTCACAAAAAATGGCGTGTGCCTTCCACCCTCTTCCTTGCTTAGCACATACACCTGTGCCCTAAACCTCTTGTGGGGCTTTACCGTCCCAGGCTTTGCCAACACTTGACCCCTCTCCACATCGTCCTTGCCTACTCCCCTTAGCAATACTCCCACATTGTCACCCGGTAGTGCCTCGTCAAGTATCTTCCTAAACATCTCTATGGAGGTTGCCACTGTCTTTAGTGGCTCTTCCCTAAGCCCTACCACCTCCACTTCCTCTCCAGGCTTTAGCACGCCCCTCTCTACCCTTCCTGTCACAACTGTTCCACGACCTGAGATGGTAAACACGTCCTCTATGGGCATGAGGAAGGGTTTGTCCGCTTCTCTTTGTGGTGTGGGTATATATTCGTCAAGGGCTTCCATTAACTGCACTATGGCGTTGCACCACTGGTCTGGTTTGCCTGCGTCTAACTCTTGCAATGCTCCAAGAGCTGAACCACGAATCACTGGCACTTCATCTCCTGGAAACTCATACTTGGATAACAGCTCTCTCACCTCAAGTTCTACAAGGTCTAAAAGTTCTGGGTCATCTACCATATCGCATTTGTTCATAAAGACTACTATGTATGGCACGTTAACTTGTCTTGCCAGTAGCACGTGTTCTCTTGTCTGTGGCATGGGTCCGTCTGCTGCGGAAACCACAAGTATGGCTCCGTCCATCTGTGCTGCGCCTGTTATCATGTTCTTTATGTAGTCTGCGTGTCCTGGGCAGTCTACGTGTGCGTAGTGTCTTTTGGGCGTCTCGTATTCTACGTGTGTGATGTTTATGGTTATGCCTCTTTCTTTTTCTTCTGGTGCTTTGTCAATCTCTTCGTATCTCATGCACTTGGCTTTACCGCCTGGCATTACGCCTGCAGCAAGCACGCAGGTTATGGCTGAGGTGAGCGTGGACTTGCCGTGGTCTACGTGTCCTATGGTGCCTACGTTAACGTGTTCCTTTTCTCTTACAAACTTCTCCTTTGCCATTGCCTTACCTCCTGTTTAAGCCCAGGACCGGACTTGAACCGGCGACCTCACCCTTACCAAGGGTGTGCTCTGCCTACTGAGCTACCTGGGCGAAGTTTTTCTTACTAAAAAAGCGGGCGACGGGACTCGAACCCGCGGCCTGCTGCTTGGAAGGCAGCTGCTCTACCACTGAGCTACGCCCGCTGGTGGAGGGGGCAGGATTCGAACCTGCGTAGGGCGGAGCCCGGGGGATTTACAGTCCCCTGCCTTTGACCGCTCGGCCACCCCTCCTAAGCCTCAGAGCTGGCGGTGGGGGTCGAACCCACGACCGCGGGATTACAAATCCCGCGCTCTGCCACTGAGCTACGCCAGCTTAAAGGCAATATTAAATCATATCACCTTTTGGGCTTTTAGTCAAGGAAAAGAAAAATAGGCACGGGCGGACTTGAACCGCCGACCTCCTCCTTGTAAGGGAGGCGCTCTGCCAACTGAGCTACGCGCCTTGAAGGAAATAGTATAACACAAACTTCAGCTTAGGGCTATAATTTATCCCATGACCAGTATGCAGGCAACAGCAACCAGAAGGCTCTACTACTCTCTAAAGGACTATCTAAAAGAGAAGTACGGCAGGCGAGTGCAAAAGATAACAGTTGCACTACCCTTTACCTGTCCCAACATAGATGGCACAAAGGCAAGGGGTGGATGCACCTACTGTTTTTCTGGCACAAGACCCGCACACCTTGAGCCATACATTCCTCTGCGTCAACAGATAGAGGAGGGCATAAGAAGGGCAAAAAACCGATACGGTGAAAGGCTCTACTTTTTCATATACTACCAGTCCTACTCTAACACCTACGGAGAGTATGAATACCTCAAGTCTGTTTACGACACCGCTCTTGAATTTGAAGAGGTGGTGGGTATAGATGTGGGGACTCGTCCAGACTGTGTTCCAGAGTGGGTGCTTGACCTTCTTGAAAGCTACTCAAAAAGAGGGCTTGAGGTATGGGTAGAATATGGGCTCCAGAGTGCTAACTTCAAAACCCTGAGGTTTATAAACAGGGCTCATGGAGTTTCTGACTTTGTGGATGCGGTGCTGAGGACAAAGAAAAGAAACCTAAAGGTGTGTGCCCACATAATCTTGGGACTGCCTTACGAAGACCAAGAAGACATGCTTGAAACGGGCAAGCTCATAGCAAGCCTACCAGTAGATGGCATAAAGATTCATCCTTTACATATAATAAAAAACACAAAGATGGCGGAACAGTATCTAAGGGGTGAGTTTGCTGTGCTTAGCCTCCAAGAGTATGCAAAAAGAGCTGTTGACATTCTGGAAATACTACCACCACAGATGGTAATACATAGGCTCACTGGAGAGGTAGAACCAGACAGGCTCATAGCACCAGACTACTGCACCTATGCTAAGAAGCAAGAGGTCATAAAGGCAATAGAAGAAGAGCTTGTAAGACGAGGAAGCTATCAAGGCTGTAAGCAACCCTTTAACCGATGAAGAAGCATCACTGGGCTCTGATATCTCTTTCTGTTAACCTGCTTCAAGCACTTCTTAAGTTCATAGCGGGGATTTTGACAGGAAGCCTATCTATGGTGGGTGAAGCGGTTCATTCTCTTTCCGACTCCTTTGCCTCTGTGGTAGCCTTTATTACCATAAAGCTCTCCGACAAGAAAACTAAGAGGTTTCCATATGGTCTATACAAGCTGGAAAACATAGGCTCTATAGTGATAGCCTTCTTCCTGCTTTTGACCGCCTATGAGATGATAAGGAGGGCTATAAGCAAGGAGGTGGTAGTAAAGGAAGAGTATCTTGGCTTGGGTCTTGGTGTGGTGGTCTTTTCTCTCCTTAGCTCTCTGACCCTTTCCTTTCTTGAAAGAAGGGCAGGCAAAAGGCTCAACTCTCCTACCCTTATAGCGGACTCTTACCACACTCTTACCGATGCCTTTGGCTCTTCTTTGGTGCTTATGAGCCTTTTGGGAGTTTACATGGGCTATCAGCTTGACAGATACTTTGCCTTTGGTGTTGCCTTACTTATAAGCTATACCGCTTTTAGCATACTTTGGAAAGAGGTATCGGTGCTATTGGATGTGTCTGCGGATGAAAAGACCCTTGATAGAATAAGGCAGGTGCTTCTCTCTTTCCCAGAGGTCAAGGAGATAAAGGGTCTTTTTGTGAGAAGTTCTGGTGGAAAGCTCTTTGCGGATTTGGTGATTGCATTGGAGGGTAGAGACTTTATAAGAATGCACCAACTTGTTGACCAAATAGAGGAGAAGCTAAAGGAAGAGATAAGGGAGCTTGATATGGTCTTTATACACTATGAACCTGTGGATGGTGAAGACCTAAGGGTAGGGGTGCTTGTGGATGAAAGAGGAAATATAAGCCAAAAGTTTGAAAGAGCTAAGGAACTTCTTATCTTTGGTGACTCTCCAGAGAGGATAAAAGAGTTGCCAAAAGATGAAGTAGATATATCTGAGCTCGTATGCAATAAAGGTTTGCTTGTGGTCATCTGCGGACATCATCCAGAATCCTCAAAGGCGAAGGGAATTTTAAGTCAGAGGGGCGTATTTGTTTGGGAAACAGAGGAGAAAAACCCTTACAAGGCTCTGAAAGAGGTGGTTTATAATTTATGCGATGTCAAAAGTACTCATAAAGAAGGTCAGGCTCATAGACCCCTCTCAAAACCTTGACAGCACAAAGGACATTCTTATAGAAAAGGGAAAGATAAAAGCCATAGGGGATGACATTTTTGAGCTTGAAGCTCAGCTTATAGAAGGTCATGGTCTTATTGCCTGCCCCTCTTTTGTAGACCTGCATGTGCATCTGAGAGACCCAGGTCAAGAATACAAGGAGAACTTGGAAAGCGGTATGAAATGTGCTGTCGCTGGGGGTTTTACCACCCTTGTATGCATGCCAAACACCAAGCCAGCTATAGACTCACCAGAGATTGCACAGTATATAGTTAGAAAGGCGGAGGATATAGGTCTTTGTAGAGTTCTACCCTCTGGCGCTATAACTAAGGGGAGAAAGGGACAAGAGCTTGTGGACTTTTTTGCCTTGAAAGAGGCTGGATGTGTTGCCTTTACCGACGATGGTGCTCCTCTTATGGACTCAAGACTTATGGAAAAAGCTCTAAAGCTCACCGCTCAGATTGGCTCTTTTATAATGAACCACTGCGAGGATGACAGGATTGCCAACGGGCATATAAACGAGGGGTATGTAAGTTCATTGCTTGGTATAGGGTCAAGACCTGCAGGTGCGGAAGACCTTTTGGTGGCGAGGGACTGCATACTTGCCTACCACGCGGGCGGGCATATCCATATACAGCATCTTAGCTCTTCCTTGAGCGTGGAGATAATAAGGTTTTTCAAGGAAAAGGGGGCAAGGATAACCTGTGAGGTAAACCCCTACCATCTTCTCTTTACAGAAGAAGAAATTCTAAACTCTTACTCTAATGCAAAGGTAAACCCACCACTAAGAAGTCAAAAGCATCGCAGAGCTCTTTTGGAGGCACTCAAGGACGGAACAATAGACTGCATAGCGACAGACCATGCTCCTCATGCACTTTGGGAAAAGGGGCAGATAGAAAAGGCTATGCCTGGCATGATAGGATTGCAAACCGCTTTGCCAATGATGCTCCAGCTTGTAAGAGAAGGACATATAAGCCTCTCAAGGATGGTGGAGTTAATGTCTTGCACACCTGCAAAAATACTCGGTCTTGCAGACTGTGGAAGCCTAAGGGAAGGCTCAAAAGCGAATTTGGTGCTCTTTGACCCAGAAAAGGAATGGGTTCTCAATGAAGAGACAAACCTCTCAAGGTCCAAAAACACACCGCTTTGGGGTAAAAGGCTCAAAGGTAAGGTTCTTTATACTATCTTTGAAGGTAGGATAGTTTATCAGGATGTTTAAGAGAGTTGCGGTAGTAGGTGTTGGCTTTATGGGAGGCTCTTTTGCTCTTGCCTGTAGGGAAGCGATTGGCTGTGAAGTCTTTGGGATAGATATAAATCCTCAAGCGTTAGAAAAAGGCAAGCAACTGGGTGTCATTCAAGAGGGCTCAACTGACCTCAAGAGTATAAGCCTGTTTGAGCCAGACTTGGTGATGTTGGCAACGCCTGTGAGAACCTTTGTTCCGATAGCAGAGGTTATAAAAGACCATATAAGCAAGGAGTGTGTAGTTTCCGACCTTGGCTCGGTAAAGGGAAGGCTTGTTTACAGGCTGGAAGAAATACTTGGCGAAAGGTTTGTGGGAGGACATCCTATAGCAGGCACAGAAAAGGCGGGAGTGGAAAACTCTCTGAAAGACCTCTTTAGAGGAAAGCGATTTATCCTCACACCCACAGAAAAAACTCACAGGGAAACAAAGGAAAAGATAAAAGACCTGTGGACTAAAATCGGCTCTTTGGTTGAAGAAATGGACCCATACGTGCATGACTTTGTTTTTGGAGTGGTTTCTCACCTGCCTCATGCGGTAGCCTTTGCCCTGATGGATGCGGTAGAAAGGCTAAGCAAAGAGATAGACCTCTTTAGATACCCTGGCGGTGGCTTTAGGGACTTCACTCGTATAGCTGGCTCTGACCCAGTTATGTGGAGGGATATTTTTTTGGAAAACTCCCAGGAGGTGGTCAAAGCTATAGAGGTGTTTATGTCCTCTTTGCAAAGACTAAGGGAAGCCATAAGGGGAGGGAAAGAAGAGGAACTCACTGAGTATCTTCGCAAAGCGAGTGCAAAAAGAAGGTCTTTGGAGATTTCTTAACCAAATCTTAACCAATTCTTAGCATAGGAAGGTTTGGCGTAGAGGGTTGTCCAGAGCAAAACAAGACTTCTATGCTGGGTGCGGACCCAAAAAGGTGGTTTTTCTCAAAACTAAGGGAGGGGAACTATCGTTGGAAGGTGTGGGCAAGTAGTGTGCAGTTCTCAAGGTCTCAGACAGATGGTAAGTTTGGCTCTTTGGATGCTTGGGACGGCTACGCAGGGGAGAGGTCTCAGATACTTAACTTTTTGAAGGAAAGGGGTATGAATAATCTAATTGCCATAACTGGCGATAGGCATGCAAGCCTTGTGACGGAAATTCCAGAAAGCTACGAAAGACCAGAGAGACTCCTTGGTGCAGAGTTTATGACGCCTGCGGTGTCTTCTATCAATGCAAAAGAAGGTGGCTGGTGGAGGAGAAATTGGAGCTATGCATCCCTTGAGGAATTCCAACAGGCGGAGATGAAACAAAACCCTTGGATAAGACACATAAACTCCATAGACTGCTGGGGCTATAGCGTGCTTAGGCTAGCAAAAGACAGTGCGGTCTGCACCATATATTCGGTAGACAAATACAGAAAAGACTCAGAGAAGAAAATAGACGCACAGTTTACCTATGCTAATGGTAGGTTAGAGAGAGCTTAGGAGCTTTTGTATATGTTTTTCAACAACAGAGTTTCCCTTTTCAAAACCTACGTACCTTATACAGTCTATGGCTTCTCCTGTTCCTATACTATGCAACGCATCCACTATGGCTATTAGCTCGTAAGTATCTGAGCTTTCTCTAAAAAGTTTGCAAAGCTCTTGAACCGCACTTTTGACCTTCCTCTTACCTATAAGCTCTATGATAAACATCCTTGTTTGAACTACTGGGTTCCTCAAGCCAAGGATAAGCTTACTGTCAAAGTCAAGAGAATGAAAGGACTCAAGGTTTGCACCACAATTTGGGCAAGTACGGTCATCTTCTTTTACCTCATGCCAACAGTAAGGACAAAACCACACCATAGCTATTAAAATATCTCTCTATGCTTGATATAGAACTCCTACGTAAAGACCCAGAGTGGGTAAAGGAAAGGCTTTCCACAAGAGATAAGGCTTATGCGGAGCTTGTAGACAGAGTCCTTGAGCTTGACAGAGAAAGAAGAGCTATTCTAAAAGAGATTGAAAGGCTAAGAGCGGAAAGAAACGCAAAGAGCAAAGAAATAGGCAAGCTAAAAAAAGAGGGAAAGGACACATCAGAGCTTGAATCAGAGGTGAAGAACCTAAGGGAAAGTATAGAGAAATATGAGGTGGAGTTATTTGAGGTGGAGACAAAGCTAAGAGAGGTGATGCTTTCCATTCCAAATCTTCCACACGAGAGCGTGCCTGTAGGTGAGGATGAAAGTCAGAACGTGGAAGTCCGTAGGTGGGGAAAGCCAAGGGACTTTAACTTTGAACCAAGACCTCATTGGGAAATTGGAGAAAGGCTTGGCATCATTGATTTTGAAAGGGCGGGCAAGCTCTCTGGGAGCAGGTTTTCCGTGCTTCTTGGTTGGGGTGCAAAGTTAGAGAGGGCTCTTATAAACTTTATGTTAGACCTGCACTCAAGAAAGGGCTACAAGGAAGTCTTGCCACCACACCTTGTAAGACCAGAAATTTTGGTAGGCACTGGTCAGCTTCCCAAGTTTG
Source organism: Hydrogenobacter sp. T-8 (assembly GCF_011006175.1). Classification (NCBI taxonomy): domain Bacteria; kingdom Pseudomonadati; phylum Aquificota; class Aquificia; order Aquificales; family Aquificaceae; genus Pampinifervens; species Pampinifervens florentissimum. Next base: position 687,810 of record NZ_CP048795.1, read on the forward strand.
AAGAGGAGCTATACAGATGCGAAAGGGATGACCTATACCTAATACCCACTGCAGAAGTACCACTTACAAACCTCTTTAGAGATGAAATCCTTTCAGAAGACCAGCTTCCCATATACATGGTCTCTTACACTCCCTGCTACAGAAGAGAAGCAGGCTCATACGGAAAGGACATAAGGGGTTTAATACGACAGCATCAGTTTAATAAGGTGGAGCTTGTAAAGATAGTAAAACCAGAACACTCTTATGAAGAGCTTGAAAGACTTACCGCAGATGCAGAGGACATTTTGCAAGCTCTTGGACTTCCTTACAGGGTAGTGCTTTTGTGCACTGGTGATATGGGTTTTGCATCTGCTAAGACCTACGACATTGAAGTGTGGTTTCCCTCTCAGGGAAGATACAGAGAAATATCTTCTTGCTCCAACTGTGAGGACTTTCAGGCAAGGAGGATGAATACAAGATACAGAGACTCACAGGGCAAATTGCACTTCGTCCACACGCTAAACGGCTCTGGACTTGCGGTAGGTAGGACGCTTTCCGCCATTCTTGAAAACTACCAACAAGAAGATGGCTCTGTAATAGTGCCACCCGCCTTGAGAGATTATTTAGGGGTGGATGTAATAAAGCCAGAGTAGTTTAGCAAAGGCTTAAAGCATGGTATAATCCTTAACGTGTCTTCAAAAGACATAGCCCTAAAAGACATATTTGAAGAAATCCCTTACAGGCTTAGCAAAATACTTGCACCAGCACCCATAAAGGAACTGCTACCCACAAACTTCCCTTCCACAGAGCTAAGAGTGGACTTTTTAGCAAGGCTTGAGGATGAAAGCATACTGCATATAGAGTTCCAATCCTTTAACGATACAAACATGCCCTTTAGAATGCTACGCTATTACCTTGCTATATTGGAGAGATATCCAACCAGTCCCATAAAACAGCTCCTTGTTTATGTAGGAAACAGAAAGTTAAGGATGAAGTCAAGGCTAAGGCTTAGAAACCTTAGCTTTAGCTATGAGATGATTGACATAAGGCAGGTAGACTGCAAAGTGCTTTTGGAAAGCCCAGACCCTATGGATAGGCTTTTAGCTTGTTTGTGTAAGGTGGAGGACGAGGCATATCTGATAGAGAAACTCATAAAGACTATGGAAGGCATGAACGAGGAAGAAAGGAAGGACTATCTACTGAAGGCATTGACACTGACAGAGTTAAGACCTAACTTAAGGATAAAGTTGACAGAGGAGGTCAGGCACATGCCTATAGTGGTCAGACCTGAGGATATAAGATTGCCAAAGAGAAAGTTGAGAAAGGACATTCTGTATAGGCTTGGGCTTGAGGAGGGTAAGCAGATTGGACTTGAAGAGGGTAAACAGATTGGGCTTGAAGAAGGTAAGCGGATTGGACTTGAGGAAGGTAAACAGATTGGACTGGAGGAAGGTCTTTTAAAGTCTGCACAGGATATGCTTATAGCCATAATTGAGGGTAAACTTGGCTATGTGCCAGAAGGTCTGGAGGGAAGGGTAAGGGAGATAAAAGATAGAGAGTTTTTGTATGCTTTGATTAAAAAGTTGATAGCCTCTGAAAAGGTGTTGGAGGTCTTGAAAAAGGAGTTGAATATCTAATTGGTGTGTTTTTGGCTTGGGGGTTTAGTTGTGTGTGAGTTTTCTTTCTATGAGCTCTATTTCCTCCGGAGTTAGTTTGTATAGTTGATAAACCAGTTGGTCTATTTGTCTTTCAAGCTCTTGGGTGTCCGCATTTGGGTCTTGGGCTTTTATTTGCAATATCTGACTTACAAGCTCTTCTATTTGCTCCGCTATGGCTTGGTTTTCTTTTGTAATGGGTGGAATGGGAAGAAAGTTCATATATTCAGTAAATCCTCTCGTCGTCCGTCCACCCAAACGTGCACCTAAGAAGTGTGTATAGTAAAAACTAACCACCTTTGAGTTTAAAAGTCCAAGTAGGTAGTATATGCTAAGATTTCCCTCAGGTATTATAAAATAGGTTGTGTTATCACCAACGATACCACTTGGAACATAACAGAACTTAAAACCTATATCGGAATATCCTATTTTATCCTTTAGCAAAAACTCAAGCTTCTCTTTACTCGGTGGTGCTTGCAATTCATACCATTTTTGATTTCCAGCCCTCTTGATTAGAAAAGATTTGTATTTTTCTAAATGTGCTTTGATAGAAGAGAGTTTTTCAATATTTACGTTTCTGTATAGCACCAGCATGTATTTATCTTCAGCCTCGTAAATATATCGCTTTATATTTCTTCCTTTAATACATTGCTTTATTATCTCTTCTGTCCTCCTCCTCTCCTCCTCATCCCTACAATTAGCCAAAATCTCCTCCCTCCTTTGACTATCTATAATAAAGGCTTCATTAAAGCCTGTCTTTATCCCAAAGTATATCCTCACATCCCAATCCTTCAATGGCTTCCCTACCTTCTCTATCTTCTCCTTTAGCCTTAGAACCTCTTCCTCTTCCAACACATACACATCATCGCTTAACTTCTCCTGTGAAAGATAAAAAACTTTGCTCCTTATGAACTCTCTTAAGCTACCTTCCTTTAGCTCCCTGTCCGCTACAGCTACCTTTATGGCAGGGTTCTTCTCCTTTATCTTGCTAAGTATGACTATGCTCGTGTCTACTGTCGCACTCTCAAATACTCTATGCCCTGCAAAGTCAAGCAAAAGTTCTATCCTTGTATTCTCCCTTAAATATTTCCTTAGTTTCCTCCCGTATCTTGCCCTCATCCATTTATTGCTCGTTATGTATGACAATACTCCCCCCTCCTTTAATAGCTCATAGCCCCTAACTATAAAGTATACATACAGGTCCGCAGTAGACTCGTATATGTTTGGATAGTTCTGTCTTAATAGCTCCTTTGTCTCCTTTAGTCTCTCCTGTCTTACATAGGGTGGGTTTCCTATAACAATATCAAAGCCTTCAACTCCAAACATCCACTCTGGGTCAAACCAGTCCGCTTCAGAAAGCTGGTCAAAAATGTCAAAGTCCGCTATCTTCTTTGCAAGTTCACTGCTCCAACCACTCCTCTGTAGCATCTCCTTTATCTTCTCCCTTATCTCCTTCGCTTTCTCTTGAATCCTCTTCTTCTCCTGCCTCGTCCTTACGCTAAAGTGTCTCTTGTATAGCTCCAATAGCTCCTTCCTTAGGTCATTAAATTCCCTCGGCATAAGGCTATGTTGAGGTCTTTGTAGCTTTATCAGAGTGTTGGCACTTACAAAGTTTGTCTCAAGGTGTGGCAAGGGTTTTATGCCAAGGTTCTCCTTACTGGGGTCTATCTTCTGGTCTATTAGCAAAGTTAGGAAAAACCTTAGCTTGGTTATCTGTATAGCTATGGGCTGTATGTCTACGCCATATATGGAGTTCTGGATTATGTATAGCTTCCTTGCATAGTCTGGCTCTCTTAAGGCTTGGTCAAAGTTCTCGTTTAGCTCCTTCAATAGCTCCTCTCTTACTTCCTTGCTTTCTCTCTCAAAGATTTCCTCTGCACTCTTCAAAACCTTTTCTTTTTGCTTTTCCTTCCACAGGCTGTTGTCTGGGTCTACCTTCTCAAGAAGTCTTACAAGCTTATGAAGCACTGCCATAGGAAATGCTCCAGAACCTACCGCAGGGTCTAAAACCTTTATACTGTCTATGCTCTCTACTATTTGCCTTCTCTCTTCTTCTGTAAGCTCAGGCATCCGCTCAGAACTAAAAAGCTCCTCTAACCTCTTCTCATCAATGTTTGTCTTCCTCTTAAAGTATTCAAGCAAAGCACTCTCCACCATAAAGTCCACTATCTCTATAGGTGTGTAGTAGCTTCCTGTTAGTTTCCTTGCGGTTTCCTGTGTCTCTGGATTGTAGCTCGCAAGAAGGTTCTCAAAAATGTGTCCCAGTAGCTCTGGGTCAAGAGACACTTCTACATCCAAAGGAGTACTCTCATCTGTGGTGAAATTGTAGTCCTTTAGGATATTAATAAGACCTTTAACTCTTTCCCTCTTTCTCTCTCCATAAAAATCCGAAAGGTCTTGAGTTCTCTCTTCAGAAAAGAAAAGGTAGTCTGGAATTCTTGCCCTATACTTTTCGTTTCTCGTAAAGCCATCCACATAGTTTTTATCCTCATCAAGACACTCAAAAAGCCCACCATTGATAAAAGGCACCCTCTCAAAAAGCCTTATAAACTCCTCTTCGGAAATCTCCAACAGCTCCTTATACCTGTATAGGTTCTTTACTCCAAAGTCCTGTCTGTTTTTTAGAAAATCTTCGTTGTTAGCAAACCTTCTACCTTTAGCAGGTGTGTTAAGAGTAGCAAAAAATAGGTTTTGCAAAATAGCGTTGTAGTAATTAGTGCCCTTCATAAAGTCCTTCACTATGTGTTTCAAACTTTCAGGCTCAAAGATAAGGCTTGGAACTAAGTTTTTCTCCTTCAAAAACCATACAAACACAAGCCGTGTAATAAGCCTAATAAGATGCTCTTCCTTTCTTCCAGAAGGAAAGAATACTTGAGGGTCCTTCAAAGCCCAAGCATACCAGTTTTGAATTTCTCTGTAGAACTCCTTTATGAGAGGCTTTCTTGAGAAACTTTCCTTTATCTTTTCAAGACTTTCAAAACTCAAAGTATTCAAAGCCTTTTCAAAGGTTCTGTATCTTTTACCCTTTTCCACAAAGTAGGTATAACGCTTATAGCTACTAAGCTCTACCTTTTTTCCCTTGTATAGTGCATAGACAAGGGAGAGTCTAAAGTTTCCAGTTTCGTCATAGAAGGCAAAGAGTCCAACATCAAAAAAGTCATTTTTGAGTATGTTTTTTGCAAGCTCAAATTGTTTTTTCTTTCCACTTCTTTCAGAAAGCTCAGCTTGGGTTTTTATAGCCCACACACCAAACCTATTGTTATCCTCAAGCTCCTTCTGTGCCAAAAGCTCAATATCTGTAAAGTTTTCTACAGGTGCGTATTTTTCTCTAAGGAAGCGAAAGTCTTCGTCCTTTTCTTCCAAAAACCTTACTAAAACCTCTGGGCTAAAGCTGTCTATAAGATCCTGAAGCATGTATGATATTTTAACTTGTATGCAGAAGGATATAGCTTTAAAAGATGTTTTTGAGGAAATACCACACAGGCTTAGCAAAATACTCACACCAGCACCCATAAAAGAGCTACTGCCTACCAACTTCCCTTCCACAGAGTTAAGAGTGGACTTTTTGGCAAGGCTTGAGGATGAAAGCATATTGCATATAGAGTTTCAGTCTTTTAACGACATTAACATGCCTTTCAGAATGCTACGCTATTACCTTGCTATATTGGAGAGATATCCAACCAGTCCTATAAAACAGCTCCTTGTGTATGTGGGAAACAGAAAGCTAAGAATGAAGTCAAGGCTAAGGCTTAGAAATCTTAGCTTTAGCTATGAGATACTTGACATAAGGCAGATAGACTGCAGAGTGCTTTTGGAAAGCCCAGACCCTATGGATAGGCTTTTAGCTTGTTTGTGTAAGGTAGAGGATGAGGCATATCTGATAGAGAAACTCATAAAGACTATGGAAGGCATGAACGAGGAAGAAAGGAAGGACTATCTACTGAAAGCCTTGACATTGACAGAACTGAGACCTAACTTAAGGATAAAGTTGACAGAGGAGGTTAGGCACATGCCTATAGTGGTTAGACCTGAGGATATAAGATTGCCAAAGAGAAAGTTGAGAAAGGACATTCTGTATAGGCTTGGACTTGAGGAGGGTAAGCAGATTGGAAAGTTAGAGTTCGCACAAAATATGGTTATAACTCTCGTAGAGAGTAAGCTTGGCTATGTGCCAGAGGGCTTGGAGGAAAGAGTAAGAGAGATAAAAGACAGAGATTTTTTACACGCTTTGATTAAAAAGTTGATAAGCTCTGAGAAAGTATTGGAAGTGTTGAAGAAGGAGCTAAATCTCTAAAACTTCGTCATATACTTGGGGTGCAGTTAACATAGAAAGGCAAACTTTGGCTCGTAAACCTTTTATAGTCTATTTTCAACCGCAAGTATATAAACGGGCTCATGGCTTTCCATAAGGACTTTTACCTCTGGGTCTGGATATTCTTCCTTGAGTTGCATAAGTTGTTTCTGCAAGTCCTTTCCCAAGGACAGGTTTCTTATTTTGTTTATCACGTATTTTGGCACAGTGCTGTAATTCTCTATGTTTTCCATAAGGTTTTTCACATATTGACGTAAGTCCTCTGGTAGTTGATGGTTCCTGACTATAGTATTTAGCATACTCCACGCTTCTGAATAACTTCTCTGTAATTTTCCTATTGTTTTTGTTGCAGCATGGTTCAAAAGCTCATTGTAGTTTTTCCAAAAGCTCTCAGAGAGCTCAAGAGGTCTATCTTGATAACTTGCCTTAATATGCTCGTATACATCCTCAAAACTAACTATCTTTGGCTGTCCTTCTGGCTCTTTGTAGCCAACAAATAGGTCTGTGCCTTTCTTTATTAGCACTATAAGGTTTTCTTGGCTGTGCCTTTTTGCAGTCTTTACTCTGTATGGAAACTCTTCCACAACCTTTAAAACCTCTGGGTGCTTTTTCTTTATTTCCTCAAATTCCTTTCTTACCTTTGAGAAAAAGCTCTCCTGCTCTGCTTCCGTGTAGGTGGTAAGTCTCCTGTATAGCTCAGAGGGTTGTGGCTCTTCCTCTGGTGAAAATATCTTTGCATCCTCTCCCAAAACCTTGTGAATCATAAACATCTTGTTCTGGGCTATTTCCCTTGAACGCACTATATCCGCTCCCCTTTCTGTAGGGAAGAAGTTTACAATGTAAAGCTCCTTGTAAACCTTTTTACCAATACGGTTAATCCTTCCAACCCTCTGGATAACTCTTACAGGGTTCCAGGGAATATCGTAGTTTATAACCACTCCTGCGCGGTTTAGGTTAAAGCCCTCTGAAAGCTTGTCAGTGGCAAGCAAAATGTCATACTCATCTTTCTGCTCTTTTGCACTGGCATCAAAGTTTTTGTATATGGACTCTATGGTTTGTTTTGAGAGGTTTCCATGGGCACAAAGAACCTTATCACCAAAAGCTTCATTAAGGATTTTACATAAATATCTGGCAGTATCCACATACTCTGTAAAAACTACCACCTTTCTGTCTTTTAAAAACTCCTTTATTGTTTCTATGAGCTTTTTTGCTTTTGGGTCTTCTCTTTCCAAACCTATTCTTTCAAACTTCTCCAAAAGCTCCCTAAAAAGCCTTATGTCCCTCTGTATATCTTCAACAAACTTTTTACCAAGCTCTTCTATCTTGTAAACTTCATGATACTTTGACTTCTTGCCTTGTTTGTATACTTCCTCTAATTCTTTTAGCTTTTGCTCTACAGTTTCATCGTCTTCAACAGAAAGTATCTCTTCTATGATGTCTCTGTCAAGCACAAAGCTTTTTGTTCTTTCTATGAAATCCAAAGCGTTTTCGTGAATTTCTAAGAACCTTTTGAGGCTATTTTTAAAGGCTCCAAAACTGCTTTCAAACCTCTTTACCAGTAGTCTTCTCATGAAGCTATAAAGGTTTTTCTGATAGAGGTAAGTAAAATCCTCATTTTCTTCCTCTTCTCTTTTGTATCTCTCTGGAAAGTATATGGCTCCTGTAAACCTTCCACCTTCTGAGAGGTCGGTAAAGGCACTTATGACCTCGTCGTAAAAGTATAACTGCTCTGGTGTTAACTCAAAAAACTTCTCTATAGGGTCTTTTACTTCAGGAAGGTCTATTCTGTCTGGGTAATACCGTAGGTCAAGCCTGTTTCTTCTTATAACTACTGGCTCAATAATACTTCTTATCTGCCTTGCCAAACTCTTTGCGGTTTCTTTTACCTTGTTTATGTCTATGTCATCTTCTTTGAAAAGTTCCTTATAATACTTTCGGGCACGTTCTTCGTTGCTCTTGTTTGAGGAGTTCCAATAGGTTTTTATGTAGGATAGTTTTTTGAAGTCTCTTTCAAACTCTTCAAATTTACCTTCAAGGTCTTCGTCAAAGACTATGGTGGATTTTTTGGGAATGGTAAAGAGTTTTAGCATGGCAAATATATCCGAAGGTCTGTTGTTAAAGGGAGTTGCACTCAAGAGTAGCACCCTTTTACCACTGCATATCTGTTGCAGATAGGTGTAGCTTTTGGTGTTTTCGTTTCTAAACCTGTGGGCTTCGTCCACTATAACAGTTTGGACATCTTGGTGTTTCTCCACATATTCTAAGGCTTCCCTTAACTTTCCCACAGAAAAGACTCTCCAGTCATGCAGTCCAAAGTCCGCCAAGTATTTTTTCCATCCATAGTTTTCTCCTTCGTCTCCTATGAGGTGTGGTGGTGCAATAACAATTCCTCTTGTGCCAAGTCTTTTGGCTACCGCAACCGCTATAACAGACTTTCCAAGCCCTACCACATCTGCCAAAATAACACCATTATGGGTGTTTACTATTCTAACCGCCTGTGCGATGGCTTCCACTTGATAGCTATAGGCTTTATATCCTGCCTCTTCCAATAGAGTCTTTATGGTGTTTTTTGAACTTTCTGAGGTATCTGTGTAGCTTTCCATGTAGGTTTTAAGTGCATATACATAGGCTTCAAAGGGGCTTATAGCCCTTAGAAAGGTTTTTGTTCTGATATGGTCTAATATCTTGTTTACATCAAGGGATACCGCTTCTTTCCATAGTCTATCAAAGTATGCTTTAGCTTCTTCAAAGCCGTAGTCCCTTATTTCCACATTAAACTCTTCTTGATAGCTAAGCCCTGCGCTGGTTAGATTGCTACTGCCTGTTATAAAAAGGTGTGGTATTGCTTGTCCCTCTTCCAAGATAAAAAGGTAAAGCTTTGCATGATTAGGTTTCCTTGTCTTTTTCAAAAGAAGTTTCTTTTCCTGTAGAAGTTTTATAAAAAACTCCACTTGCTCGTAGGTTTCTTTTCTGTCCGTATCACCGGAGGTAAAAGCCTTGTCCAAAGAGAGGAAAAATTGATTTCTTGGGTCTGAAGTCTCAAGAGCATATTCATAGAGCCTGTTTATCCTCTGGTCCACATCAAGCCCAACGAGAATCTTTATATGTCCTTCTCTTAGCTTTCCCTTCTCCTCCATATCTTTGAGAACCTCATACAAGAAGGGTGCGGAGGAAAAGTAGAAAAAGCCCACAAGGATGTTTATTTCCACACTTTTGGGGATTATATACCTTAGCCTCTGCTCAAGGGTTTTCTGGTCGCTGTTTGTTATAAAGGGCATGGCTCTATTAGCTTAGTATAATATAACCTCATGCGAAACTACGCAGAAACCTTAAACCTTCCAAAGACGGATTTTCCAATGAAGGCAAACCTGCCAGAGAGAGAGCCTCAAATACTTCAGAAGTGGCAGGGGCTATACAGAAAGCTCTGGGAGAGAAACAAGGACAAACCCCTTTTTGTGCTACATGATGGACCACCTTATGCTAACGGGCATATTCATATAGGGCATGCTCTCAACAAAGTCCTTAAAGACCTTATTGTCAAATATAGGCTTTTGACAGGATACAATGTGGACTTTGTGCCTGGTTGGGATTGTCATGGACTGCCTATAGAACAGCAGGTGGAAAAGGAGCTAAAGGAGAAAAAGCTCTCCAAGGAAGAGCTTGGTAAGGTGGAGTTTAGAAGGCTTTGTAGAGCTTATGCGGAGAGGTTTATAAAGGTTCAAAAGGAAGAGTTTATAAGGCTTGGTGTCCTTGCGGACTGGGAAAATCCTTACATAACCATGGACCCTGCCTATCAGGCACAAGAAGTAAGGGAATTAGGAAGGGTCTTCAGTAGGGGCTTGGTCATAAAGAGCAAAAAACCCGTCTATTGGTGTATATATGACAAAACCGCAGAGGCGGAGGCGGAAGTAGAATACTACGAGAAGGAAGACCCAAGCATATATGTGAAGTTTCCACTAAGGGACCAGCCAAAAACATACCTGCTTATATGGACTACCACTCCTTGGACTTTGCCTGCCAACCTTGGCGTTATGGTGGGAGAGGACTACGAGTATGTCTTTTTCAAGTCTGGAGAAGAGACCTACATATTGGCAAAGGAGTTATTAGAAAGTGTCAAGTCTCTTACGGGTATAAACGGAGAGGTTATAAGGCAGGTAAGGGGGTCTGAGCTTGTGGGTCTTGAGTATTTTGCACCCTATGGGGGCAGGGTAAACAAGGTCTACCCCTCGGAGTTTGTGGAGCTATCTACAGGAACAGGTCTTGTTCATATGGCACCGGGTCATGGTAGGGAGGACTATTTGGTGGGTCTTAGGTATGGGCTTGAGCCCTTTGCACCCGTGGATGACGAGGGTAGGTTTACCCAAGAAGCACCAGAGTTTATAAGGGGCAAGAGGGTCTTTGAGGCAAATCCTCTCATAATAGAAGACCTGAGGGCAAGAAGTCTGCTGCTTTGGGAAGGCAAGATGAGGCACTCCTATCCTCACTGTTGGAGATGCAAAAATCCTGTCATATTTAGGGCAACGCCTCAATGGTTTATAAGCATGTCAGGTCAGGTTGATGGTAAGAGTTTTAGAGAAAAGTGCCTTGAGGAGATAGAAAAAGTTCAATGGATTCCACCCTACGGTAAAAACCGCATAGGGTCTATGGTAGAAAACAGACCAGATTGGTGTATATCTCGTCAAAGGTTCTGGGGTGTGCCTATAACGGTCTTTTATTGTAAAAACTGCGGGCATGTGGTCTCTGACTTAGAGGTATTTGAGAGGATAGCTAATATGATAGAGACTTCTCCGGAGGGAGCTGACCTTTGGTTTGAGAAGTCTCCAGAGGAGCTCCTGCCAGAGGGCTATACCTGTCCTTCCTGTGGCTCAAGGGAGTTTATAAAGGAAGAGGATATTCTGGATGTGTGGTTTGACTCTGGCTCTTCTCACGCACAGGTTTTGAGAAAGAGGGGCATTCAGAAGGCAGACCTCTACCTTGAGGGTTCGGACCAGCATAGGGGATGGTTTCAGGCATCTTTGCTTGAGTCCGTTGCCAGCTACGGAGAAGCACCCTACAAGGCGGTCCTTACCCATGGCTTTACGGTGGATGAAAAGGGCAGAAAAATGTCCAAGTCCTTAGGAAACGTGGTCTCACCTCAGGAGGTCATAAAGCAATACGGTGCGGACGTGCTTAGGCTTTGGGTGGTATCCGAGGACTACACGGAGGATGTGAGGCTCGGAAAGGGCATAATCCAAAGACTTGTTGAGGACTATAAGAAGATAAGAAACACTATAAGGTTCTTGCTAGGAAACCTTTATGACTTTGAACCCTCAGAGGCAGTGCCCTACGAGGAACTTCACCACTTTGACCGTTGGATGCTTTCATACCTGCAGAAACTTCTCCAAGAGGTTCATAAGCATTACCAAGAATACGCCTTTCATAGGGTCTATCACTTAGTAAGAAACTTCTGCTCTGTGGAGCTTTCGAGCCTGTATCTTGATGTTTTAAAGGATAGGCTCTACGTTTATGCTCCAAACAGCTGGGAAAGAAGGTCTGCTCAAACAGTCCTTTATGCCTTGGCGGAAGCCCTCATTACTTCAATCGCACCCTTTCTTAGCTTTACCGCAGAGGAGGCTTGGGAGCACCTAAGGAAGACAAACCCAGAGCTTCCAGAAAGCGTCTTTATGCACCACATGCCTCAAGGAAAAGAAGAGCTAATTGATGAGCAACTCTTCAAGGACTACGAGTATCTAATAAGGCTAAGAGGGGATGTGATGAAGGCGATAGAAATAGCAAGAAGGGACAAGGCGGTAAACCACCCATACGAAGCTCAAGTCTTTCTGTGGGGAAAAGGCTTGGAAATTGCGAGAGAATATGAAGACTACCTTAAGTATTTCTTTACTGTGAGTGCAGTTAAGTTTTCAGAGGGTGGTAGTTATGTTATAGAGGGTGAGGAGGTAAAGGGTATAAGAGTGGGCGTGTCTCCTGCGGAAGGTAAGAAATGTCCAAGATGCTGGCTATACTACCCAGAGGAAGAGTTTGAGGGAGAAGTATGCAAAAGATGTGCAGGAGTGCTACAAGAGGTATAAATTTAATAGATTACGAGGAAGTGTTATGGTTAGGCTTATACTTCTTTTAATCGTGCTTTTGGGCTTTGGCTTTGCCAAGGAGGTCTCCTTTACCCAAGAAGACAGGGAAAGACTTAGAAATATGGAGATAAAAATAGAAAGACTTGAAACAAAGATGGATGTAGGCTTTCAGCAAGTAGATAAACGTTTTGAGCAGATGGAGAAGCAAATAGACAGGCTTACTCAGATAATGATAGCCATCTTTGGTGGTCAGCTTCTCTTGATAGCCACTATAATTGGGCTTATCCTGTGGGATAGGAAAAGCACTGTGAAAAGGGCTACAGATGAGGCTCTTGAGAAGTTTGAAAAGGGCAAGTTTTCTAAACTTTTGGACGCACTCAGAGACCTCGCAGGTGAGGACGAAAGGCTTTATAGGGTCTTGAAAAAGTATAATCTACTGTAGGAGGAAAGCCATGTTTGAACAAAGCATACCACTAATAGAGCTTTTAAAAAGGGAAGAAGGCCCTATCCTCATAGCCAGCCATGAAAACCCAGATGCGGACACATTGGGAAGTGCCCTTGCCTTATACCTTTTTCTAAAGAAAAAGGGTAAGAAGGTTATTGTGGGTTGTAAGGATAAAGTGCCACACTTTTTAGACTTTCTGCCGGGAGCCGGTGATGTAGTCCCGCTTCCAGTTAACGAAGTCTTTAGCCTTGCCATCGTAGTGGATGCCAGTGGCTTCTACAGGGTTAACTCAGAGGTGAGAGCTTTCAAGAGGGCAAGGATAGACCACCACATAGGCGGAGAGTTCTATGGAGAGTATGACTACATAGACCCGTCCGCACCATCCACCACAGCCCTTGTTTACAGACTAATCTGTCAGTGGGATAGGTCTGCCATAGACAAGGATATAGCACAAAACCTCTATGCTGGGCTTGCCACAGACACGGGCTTTTTTAAATATTCTAACACCAACGCAGAAACCTTCCAACTGGCAAAGGAGCTTGTAGAGCTTGGAGCTGAACCTCATTGGACTTATGTGAACTTTGCGGAAAGAGAGAGCTTAAACAAGATGAGGCTGATATCAAAGGTGCTTGACACCCTATCACTTCATGAAGATGGTCTTGTTGCAGGTATAACCATATTTGACAGGTTCTTTAAAGAAACTGGTTGTGAGTATTCAGACAGCGAAGGACTTGTGGGTTATCCCAGGTCTCTGGAAGGAGTGGAAGTGGCTTACGCCATTATAGAAAAGCCTGACGAAGGTGTGTGGAAGGTTTCCCTTAGGTCCAAGGGAAAAGTGGATGTGGCGAAGATAGCGGAAGCTCTTGGTGGTGGAGGGCACAAGTATGCATCTGGTTGTAAGATTAAGGCTGATAGCTATGAATCTGCTCTTGAAAAGCTCCTTAGTGCCATAAGAGAAGGGCTTGAAAGGGAAGGTTTAATAAAGCATGCTGTAAGCCAGACCACCTAAGTGTTCTCTAAGAGCCTTGTAGCTATCGTTTAGGACGCTCATTCTGGGAATAAAGCTGTATAGGTTGTAGCTTTTGTCTTGTTTGAAATCTGTAGGATATGGAATAGTCTCCAGCCCTGCCCTCCTGAAGGTTTCCACAGCTCTACGCATATGGTATGCGGATGTAATGAGAACTATCTTCTTAAAGTTTCTCTCTTTGCATATTTCTTTTACATACTTAGCGTTTTCAAAGGTATCTCTGCTTCTTACTTCGGTAATTATCTCCTTTTTGTCTACACCAAGCTCTTCAAGAACCTGTTTCATCACCTCAGCCTCGGGAAGTTTTCCTATACTTGCACCGCCCGAGAGGATTATAGGCAATCCATATCTTTTGTGAAGTATGAAGCCTGTTAGAAGCCTTTTCATTGAGTCTTCCTTGAGAATACCCGTATTGTAAGAGCCACCTCCCAGAACTACAAGGGCATCCGCCTGCACTTCCCTTGGAACAGGATAGGCTTCTTCCAAAGGTTTGTATAGCATGTCCTTTACTGGTTCTACTGACAACAGATAAAGCCCGAATGCACCAAAGAAGGCGAGCAAACTGACGACCCTTCTCTTGGAAATGACCGCTATAATGAGAAAAAGAATAATAAAAAGCGTTGGAGGTAGGAGGATGAGACTTAGGAGCTTTTTGAGGAAAAAACTCATCTCCGTGTTCTAACGCCTATAAGCACGTTCTCCACTTGGTTGCGTTTACCGATATCCATAAGAGCGACCACAAACTTGTGAGCGGTATCCTCATCCGCTTCTATCACTAATGTCTTTGGCTTTTTCTCTTGAATAAGCGTTTCTATCTCCTCAAGGCTAACATCCTTACCGCCCACCTGATACCTTCCATCTTTTAAAACTTGAACTCTAAAGACCTCAAGGCTTATCTTCTCACCCTCTTTTGCAAAGGGAAGCTTTACCGCAAGAAAGGTAATAGGGGATTGAAAGGCAATAACCGCAAGAAAGAGAAAGACCGCAAGGAGGGTATCCACTAAGGGAACTACATCTATGTATGTTCTCTCATCGTAGCCGAGCCTCCTCCTTCTCATCTTAGCATCCTCAAAACTTCAAAAATCTCAAACTCTATCCTATCAAGTATACTGTTTCCCCATATTCTAAAGAGCCAATAGGCAATAAGGGCTGGTATGGCAACCGCAAGACCTGTAGCTGCGGCCACAAGTGCTTCACTTATACCTTTTGAAAGGAGAACCATTGCCTGCTCGGGATTTGCGGTCGCAAAGGCGGAAAAAACCTTTATAAGACCGGTGATAGTGCCAAAAAGCCCAATGAGGGGTGCAACGCTTGCGGTGGTGGATAGCAATGGCAGGTTCTTTTCAATCCTTGGCGCCAAAAGGGAAAGCTCAAGGTCAAGGACTTTTATCATATCTTCTTTACTAACCTTCCCATCTCTGTATCCCTGTAGCATGTCCTTGAGTAGGTTTGCGATAAAGGAGCTTTCTGTGGAAAGGAGTTTTATCGCACCTTCTATGTCTCCGCTTGCAATAAGAGGTTTTAGGTCTCTTACAGACTTACCTATGTAGAAAGAAGAGCGAAGATGAAATACGCGTTCCACTATCACAGCCCAAGAGACCACAGAAAGAAAAATAAGAGGATACATGGCAAGCCCACCTTTCTGAAATAGCTCAAAAAGTCCTTCCATATCACCTCACCTCACATTTTGGTAAGCCTTGTCTGAGCTTATTGTATGAATTTACCTCCTCTGGTTTTGACTTGTTTAGGTCAAACCTCTCCAACAAACAGCTGGCATCTCTCCTCGCACCCAACTCTATAAGTATTTTAGCACCCTCCAAAACAGCTTGATTGTAGTATGGTTCTTCCTTGTAGTTAAGGGATATTTCTACGAAGTTTTCAAGAGCCTTTTTCTTATCACCCTTTTTGAGACTGTCAAGACCGAGAAGGAAAAGAGCCTCTCCTCGCAAGCTCCTGTCCGGGCTTTTAATCACATAGCCTATCAGATCCGTCTCTCCTGTCTGTCTGTATAGGTCAATAAGATACTTCTCAAAGTCTCTACTTCTATAGCCAGCCTTTATAAGCTCACGAGAAAGAGAAAGGGCGGAGGATGCGTCTTTTAAGGCAAGATAAAGACCCAGTGCCCTAACCTTATCTTGGATGTCTCCCTCCGCAAGCAAATCCGCAAGACTTTTGGTGTCTCTTGCTGAAGTGTATAACTTTATAAGCTCCTCTCTCGCCTTAGCCCTATCCTCCTGAGGCTCAGCCTCCTTGTATACCTTGTAATAAAGCACCAGTTTTTTGGCAGGGTCTTCTTCCATCTCCGCCATCTTAAGTATGGCTTTAAACCTAAGGGGTGTGTCAAGAAGCTTTAAAAGCTCCCTTTCCGCTCCCCTTTTGTCTCCCTTTCTTGCCAAGAGGGATGCATACTGGTAGATTACCTCAGGCTGGGGGTTTTTCTCCCTTTGCATGTAATCCAGAAGGAGCTTTTCCAGTTCTTCGTCGCTTACTCCCTTACCAGAAAACTCAAACAGAGACAGAGTTGCCTGCTTAGCCTCCTCGCTATCTGGATACCTCTTTAAAACCTCGTAATAGCTCTCCTTTGCCTTTTCTACATTTCCAGCATTGTAATAGGCATCACCCATCCTAAGCAAGGCTTTTGCCTTTAGTGGACTTTTATCTGAAACTCTTCCAAAGAAGGACACCGCTTTTTGATAATTGCCTTCTAAAAAGTAGGACATTCCCAGTAGATAAAGCTCTTCGTCCGACCTTTCTGTGAGAAAACTCCTTGCCAGTTTCGTATCCCCCATCATGAGTGCGGAGCGAGCCTTTAGAATGTTTGACCTCTGGTCTGTTTTCCCCTGAAGAAGGCTTATGACCTCCTTGTATCTCTTGAGGTTGTATAAGGCTATAGCCCTGTAGTATGGGTCTTCAAAAAAGCCTAAAGCTCCAAGCCAATCTCCTCTCCTGAATCTCTCCCAACCTGAGAACTCTCTTGCGAGGTCAGGGTAAAGCTTTGATACTTCAGAAATTACAGGGTTTAAGTCCCCGTTGGTCCAATAGAGGGCTTCAAGAAGCCACATGTAGTCTTCTCTGTCCTTGCCCTTCTTGTTTTCCAAAAGGCTTATAACCCTTATGTAATCTCCCATCTTAATCGCTGAATAAACCGCATACCTTACGTTCCCCGCCTCAAGAAAATTAAGAAGGGCAAGGGAATAGTCTCCCGCATTGTAGGCTATTATGCCTGCCCTCTCCAAAAAGTTGGGATTCTTCGTGATGCTATACGTAAGCCTCGAAAGGTATATGTCCCGCTCAGATAGAAGAGCGTATAGTTCACTTGTAAGTCTTTGGTTAAGGCTTTCTAAGATGCTTGCGTATCTGAAGGCTTCCTCTCCTTTACCTTCTCTGTATTCTATAAGTGCAAGATAATAGAGAGCTATTTCTCTATAGGGACTGCTTGGTGCAGAGTACAGGGAAAAGGTCTCCTTTGCTCCACGTAGGTCGCCAGAGAAATACTTAACTACTGCAGACCTAAGGGAAGTGCTATCCTTGTATAGGACATTTTCTTGTCCCCTCACAAAATCCGCTACATAACCGCAATACTGAGAAAAGACCACGTTGCTACAGTTAGGTTCTTGCACTCTACCCTCTTTGATAGCCTTTACCGCCTGCCAGAGCTCATCCCTATTTTCTGGCACAGAGTCTCTAAGGATAAAATGCAAGGCATAGTAAGCTTCGCAGGCAGGCTTCTGATATATGTGGGAAAACTGACAGGAGCTCCTAAAGAGCTCAAGGGCTTTGTCTTTCTGGTCTCTTGAGTAGGCTATAAGCCCTAAAACATACTCCGCCATAGGCTTAAAGGGAGAGTTGGGGATAAGAACAACCTTTGAAAGCTCCTCCTCTGCTAAGGCGTATCTACCCCTTAGATAGTAGTCCACCCCGAGCCTATAGGAAAGAGCATCCCTTGGCTCTCCACAACTTATTCCACCGCCCCTTTCCACAGGCTTGACTGGAACAAATTCCATAAACTTTGGCGGTTCAAGAAGCTCAGAAGAGAGGTCAAGCTCCCTTGTTTGTAGCATAGGAAGTTTTTCCGGTGGTATGAGTTTGGGCTTTTCTTCAAAGACCTTGCCTGTAAGCTCCACATTTATGTCAAACTCCTTGGTTATCTGCTGGGCAAGGACAAAGGACAACAAAAGCAAAAAACTAAAGAGCCTTATGGGCTTCCACATACAAATCTCCTAAGTGGCATGTTATATTAAGCCTCATTATAACATTCCTATCTCTTTCCATGTGAGCCAGAGAATAGCTGGCATTATCACAGCCAAAGGACCAAAACTTAGAAAGGTCTACTTTGAGAAGGGCACAGTAGATGGCTCTTATAGGCACTGTGTGTGAGACCACCGCCACCGCCTGCTCCCAATGTTTTTCCTTTATCTCCTCAAGAAAATCCTTTACCCTCTCATATACCTGCTGAAGGCTCTCGCCACCTTCAAAGCTTACCTTGTGAGGCTCTTCAAGCCACTGTCTGAACTGCTCTGGAAACCTCTCTTGGACTTCTTCCACCAATAGCCCCGACCACGCACCGTGGTCTATCTCTATAATCCTTCTATCCTCTATTACCTCAAGCCCCTTTGCCTTTGCCACCTCCTGTGCGGTCTGGAGGGTTCTTTTCAAAGGAGAGGAGTATATGGCATGTAGCTCAATGCTTTGAAAGTGTTCTCCCAGTCTTTTGGCTTGAGCTTTGCCCCTTTCTGAAAGCTCTGGGTCAAGAAGCCCTTGATATCTGCCAATGGGGTTCCACTGGCTCTCTGCGTGTCTTATTATATATAGCCTTACCATATTTTGTGTTCCATAATGGTTCGACTGTAGGTCTTCACTCCTTCTCCAAGCTCCACGCCAAAGCCAAGCCTTTTGAGGACTACCTCAAGCATTCCAATAAGCATAAGACCGTCCTTGGGATCTACGCCCATGTGGGATATGCGGAATATTTTACCCTTAAGACTGTCCTGCCCTCCTGCCACCCTTATACCAAGTTTTAAAAGCTCTTTTCTTATGTCTTCTGACCTCTCGGAGTATATGGCACTTACAGAAAGGGATGGATTTTCCGCAAATTTCCTTAGACCCAAGGTCTCCAATGCCCTTATAGTTCCCTCTGAAAGTGCTTTATGTCTTTTTTCAACCTTCTCCATGCCTTCTTCAAGTAGCATAAGTAGAGATTCTCTCATGGCAAGTATCAGACTTATGGCAGGCGTCCATGCGGTTTGACCTTCCTTTTGTTTAGAAAGCTCTCTCTTTACGCTAAAGTAGAAGGCTCTATCCACAAGGCTTTCTTTTGCACGTTCGGAAAACCAAAGCACAGAAAGACCAGGAGGGAGCAAAAAGCCCTTTTGAGAGCCACCCACTATCACATCAAGGTTCCACTCAGAGGGTTTTATATTATAAACACCAAGTGCAGTGATGGCGTCCGCCACACACAGGGCGTTAAACTCTTTGCAAACCTTACCTATCTCGGATGCTGGATGGTATGCTCCAGTGGAGGTTTCTGAAACTTGAAAGAGCACACCCTTGCACTCTGGGTTTTCTTTCAGAAGCTCTCTTACCCTCTCTGGGTCTGCGGATTTGCCCCATTCTACCTTGTATTCTATAGGTCTTAGACCCCAATGTTGAGCGAGCTTTAGCCACCTTTCGCCAAACTTCCCACCGTTTATCACAAGCACCTTATCGCCCTCTTTGAAAAAGCTAAGTATGGCAGATTCCATCGCCCCAGTGCCGGAGGAGGCAAAGAAAACGAAATTGTCCGATGGCTCATCCAAAAGCCTTTTAAAGAGCTCTCTCACCTCAAGAAAGGCATTTTTAAACTCCTCTGTCCTGTGATGGATTATCTGCCTTCCGAGGACTTCTCTTACCCTTTCGGGAAGCTCTACCGGACCAGGTGTGAAAATTCTTTCACGACGCATGGTAGAATATTTTACCCTAAATGCTTGGACTTTCTCTGGCTTTGCTATCCTCCATATTTTGGGGGACAAACGACTACCTTAGCAAAAGGCTTTTGATAAAGGGACTGGATGAAAACTTCACCCTGTGGGTTAGATTTCCCATAGCCTTCTTACTTCTTACACCCCTTGGCATTCTCTACTGGGACTTTAATATAAAGGTCTTGACTTATGCCCTAATATGGCTTCCTCTTGAAGTCCTCGGTGGCGTGTTTTTCATCAAAGGTTTGAAGTATGCACCCCTTTCTGTGGCCATGTCCTTTTATTCCTTTATGCCCGTCTTTTCTGCCCTCTTTGGCTGGCTTATTCTTTCCGAAGAGCCTTCTCCTATAGGTATGCTGGGTATGTCTTTGGTAATCTTCGCTACTTTAATTCTTGTAGGTTTTTCACCAAAAGAATTTTTCAAGAAAAACAGGGGAGTTGTCTACATGATCCTTTCCACTGTCTTCTTTGGCTTTAATGTAGTTATAGGCAAGGCGTCCATAATAGAGAGCAATAGCCTTTTCTTCAGCTGGTTTTATACCCTTTGTATGAGTTTTGGCACTTTGGTTTTTGTAAAACCTTCTGAAGTCTTCAGAAAAGAAAACTACAAGCATTGGGAAATACCTTTACTTGGATTCCTCTTTGCAGTAGGAGATGCTCTATACAATCTCGCCCTTTTGCTTACCCTTTCCTCTTACGTGGCATCCGCAGAAAGGCTTTCCTTGCTGATAGCTATTCTCTACGGAAAGGTGCTTCTGAAGGAAGAAACAAAGCGTGTAGTTTTTCCGGCTCTTCTTATGATAGCAGGTAACACTTTTATGGCTTTTGACTAAGGTAGGAGTTTTTGTAGTTTATGTAGTTTTTAGCAGATTCTTCGATGAGCCTCATTTCCTCTTCCTTTAGGTCTCTCACCACCTTTGCAGGAAAGCCTGCCACAAGCACGCCAGATGGAAATTTCTTGTTAGGTGTTAGCAGTGCACCAGCACCCACAAGCACATAGTCCTCAATCTCCACACCATCCATTACCACCGCACCCATACCTATAAGCACATAGTTTCCTATCCTACAGCCATGTAGTATCACCCTATGTCCCACAGTGACAAAGTCTCCTATCAGCGTAGGGTGCGTATCGTGCGTAACGTGAACCACAGAGTTATCTTGAATGTTTGTCCCCTTCCCTATGCGTATGTAGTTCACATCACCCCTTATCACAGTGCCATACCAAACAGAAGAGTCCTCTCCTATTTCCACATCTCCTATAACTGTGGAGTTCTCCGCAAGAAACACAGAGGGATGTATTACAGGATACTTGTCCTTGTAAGGCTTAACTATTGCCATAGGAATATTTTAATAGAGCCTTTTGCAGTCTTCCCAAAGGTATGAGGCTTTAGTGATTGGAAAGTTTATTGACCTAAACTCCATAAAGTCTTTCTCCACTTTGAGCTTAAAACTTTTCCACCTCAAAGGCTTTTCTTCTATTTGGTATTTAAACTCCGCCTTCAACTGTGGATTCCTTACCCTAAAGGCGTAGGCTTTGCCTCCCACATACACATAACCGTAGGCAGTGTTGTCCTTCTCATGGTAAAACCTAACCGCAGAGAAATACTCGCCTAATAGTAAACCATGCCCCTGATGAACTAAGAGAGATTTCCTTACTCCACTCCCATCTTCGCCTTCACCAGCTATAAGCGTTAACTCTGAGTCTACACACCTAAAATAATCAAAGCCTTGTCTCCTGTATAAGAGGCTTTCAAGTCCTTCAACACCCACTATAAAGCCCTCCGAGTCTCCTTCTATCTCAAGCCTTCCCACCGCCCAGCTTCCGTTGGTATATCTAAGATAGTCGTTCCCTCTCCATGTACTTCTCAATGCCCTAAGCGGTTTCATCTTAGGGTCCATCCAGAGGATAAAGCTGTCATAGTTACCTTCTTGTCCTATCCTTCCCACCAACACATAACCCCCGTCAAACTTAGCAAGGCTATAGGCGTAAAGGTGTTCACCCACGGATAAAGCCCTACCCTTTTTGTTTTTCAGGTCCACAAGGAAAAGATGCCATAGCTTCTCTTTTGCACCACCTACCGCATAATTACAATCTGTTTGCCAAAGTATGCCCTTGGGACCTACAAAAGAACGCACCCTTCCAGAAGCCTTCTCATAAAATAGGAACAAAGCCCTATCTCCCGAGTGTCCTACCGCCACGTAAACATGACCACACTCCTTCACGCTATACAAACCTTCGTCCCCCTTGCCACCTAATATAAGAGCAATCCCCTTCTCCTTATCCACTAAAAGAGCTTGATAGCCCTTACCTTCTTTGAAAACCCTTCCCACCAAAACCTGACCATCAGAGGCGAAAAGGGCACTGTTGTATAGTCCTTCCGCCTGTAGGACAAGACACTCAAGCAAATTTCATCCTCTTTTCATCTTTAGTTAATTATATTTCCTCAAAAAGGAGGAAGTGCTATGAGAAGATTCCTTGCCACATCTACCCTGTTGTTAGGTTTGGCTGGCATAAGTAGTGCAGGTGATAGGGTTTACCTTTCCTTTGGGGTAAATCTTGGATATCCTTCCTGCCCAGAAAGGAGGGTTGTCTACGTAGATAGAGGTCCAGAGGTGGTTATAGTAAAACCCGCACCTGTCTATTACTATGCTCCTTACGAAAGGGTGGTTATAGTGGAAAAGCACAAGCCCAAACATTGGAAAAAGCACCACCGCTGGGACTGGTAAAACTTACAAGCATGTAACTAAGTTAAATGAAAGACCCTTCTTGACCTCGTTTCATATAGGGTTATATACTTTGAGGGAGGAGGTGCAACCATGAAAAAGGTTCTAATACTTACAGGAGACGCAGCGGAAGCCCTTGAAGTTTTTTATCCCCTTTACAGGCTCAGAGAAGAAGGCTACGATGTAAAGGTTGCAACGCCCGGGAGAAGGGTTCTTCAGACAGTGGTTCATGATATGGAGCCCAATGTGATGGAAACCTACACAGAAAAGCTGGGATACAAACTGGAAGTGGATATGAACCTAAAGGATGTAAACCCCGAGGAGTTTGATGCCCTATTTTTGCCCGGTGGAAGAGCTCCAGAGTATGTGAGGACGCACCAAAAGGCTTTGGATATCGTTAGGCACTTCTTTGAGAGAAACAAGCCTGTGGCTACCCTATGTCATGGACCTCAGCTTTTGGTGGCTGCGGGTGTGGTGAAGGGCAGAAGGGTTAGTGCCTTCTTTGTTCTAAAGCCAGACATTGAGATGGCAGGTGGAGAGTATGTGGACGGTGTGGTGGTAGACGGAAACCTTGTGTCTGGAAGGGCTTGGCCAGACCTGCCTGAGATAATGAGGGAATTTCTAAAACTTTTGAGAAGGTGAGGTATGGGAAGGGTGTTGGTGTTGTATGATAGCAGGACTGGAAATACGAAGAAGATGGCAGAGCTAGTGGCGGAGGGAGCAAAAAGGGTGGAGGGAACGGAGGTAAGATTACTGCACGTGGACGAGGCAAGCAAAGAAGATGTGCTTTGGTGTCATGGGCTGGCGGTTGGGACGCCTACCAATATGGGCATAGTCTCTTGGAAAATAAAGAGGTTTTTTGATGACACCATTGGAGACCTCTGGGGGCAGATAGACGGTAAAATTGGCTGTGCCTTTTCCTCTTCTGGCGGATGGGGTGGTGGCAACGAGGTGGCTTGCTTGTCTGTCCTGTATATGCTTATAAACTACGGCTTTCTGGTTTTTGGTCTTACCGACTACACAGGCAAGAAGTTTACACTACATTACGGTGCAGTGGTTGCAGGTGAGCCAAGAAGCCAAGAGGAGAAAGAAGCATGTCTTCGCTTAGGTGAAAGGCTCGCTCAGTATGTGGCGGTGCTATACGAAGGTAGAAGGGAGCTTATAGACCACATAAGGAACTTTGGAGGCAAGTTTCCATGGTAAAAGACTTTGAGCTAAGGATAAATGGCAAAGTATACAGGGTTAGAGCCTTTGAGGATGAGCCTCTTCTCTGGGTTATTAGGGAAAGGCTGAGTCTAACAGGCACGAAGTTTGGATGTGGTATAGGTGTGTGTGGTGCTTGCACCCTTTTGGTGGGAAGGCAGGCGGTCAGGTCTTGTCTTTTACCAGTTAAGGATGCGGTAGGAAAGGAGATAACCACCATAGAAGGACTTCCCTCAAACCATCCTCTCAAAAGGGCATGGATTGAGCTTCAAGTACCTCAGTGTGGATACTGTCAGCCTGGTCAAATTATGGAAGCCTACGCACTGCTTCTTGAAAACCCAAAACCCACAAGGGAACAGATAGTTCAGAGGCTTTCTTCTCACCTTTGCAGGTGCGGAACTTACAATAGGATAGTAAGGGCGGTGGAAAAGGCAGTAGGAGGAAGGACATGATAACAAGAAGAGACCTTTTAAAGTTGAGCGGTCTTACCCTCTCTGTTATGCTAATGCCTGAGGGATATAGGATTTTAAAAGCTCAAGAAGTGCCAAGAAGGTATGCACCAAACCTTTGGATAAACCTCTCAAGGGATAACTATCTTACAGTGCTTGTTAACAAGTCGGAGATGGGACAGGGTGTGTATACAGGGCTTGCCATGCTTGTTGCGGAGGAATTGGACTTTCCTTGGGAAAGGGTAAGGGTAAAACCAGCACCTGCAGGAAGGGCCTATGTGGACCCTAAGATGGGTATACAGCTAACGGGTGGTAGCACCAGCGTAAGGAACATGTATGAAACCCTAAGGCTTGCGGGGGCAAGTATGAGGGAAATGCTTATTGCCTCTGCAAGCAAAAGGCTAAAAGTTCCTGCGGATAGGATAAGGGCGGAGAGGGGCTACCTGCTTGTGGAAGACAAAAGGTATGCCTACGGAGAGTTTGTAGACCTTGCAAGCAAGGAACAAATACCTGCAAAACCAAGACTAAAGGAGTCAAAGGAATTCATATACATAGGCAGGTCTGTGCCAAGGATTGACGCACCAGAAAAGGTAGATGGGAAGGCGGTTTTTGGTATAGACACCTTTGAGAAAGGTATGGTTTATGCGGTGGTGGAAAGACCACCCTACTTTGGAGCAAAGGCTCTCAAAGTGGACAGCACGGAAGCCAAAAGAGTGCCAGAAGTGGTAGATATCTTTCCCATCTCCACAGGAGTGGCAATATGTGGGGAGTCTCTCTGGGCTTGTCAAAAGGCAAGACGGTCTCTAAAGATAGAGTGGAGTGAGAGCTTTGTAAAGGGTTGGGAAGACAAGGACTTGGAGAAATACTTCTTGCAAAAGCTAAGGGAAAGGGGTGATGTGGTAAGGGTCAAGGGAAGCCCCCAGAGGGTCTTTGAAGGCTCTCCAGTAAAGGTTGAGGAGACCTACATACAACCCTACCTCTATCATGCCACCATGGAGCCTATGGCTTGCCTTGCATGGGTGAAGAAGGATGAGTGCATAGTTTATGCACCTACACAATCTCAAACGTGGGTGTTGGAAACCGCAAAGAGGGTCAGTGGACTGCCAGAAGGCAGGATAAAGGTCATAACCACCTACCTTGGCGGTGGTTTTGGAAGAAAAGCAAATGTGGAGTTTGTGGCGGAAGCCCTTGAGATTTCCAAAAGGCTTTCAAGACCCGTAAAGCTCATATACACAAGAGAGGATGACATAAGGTCTGGCTACTACAGACCCTACAGTGCCACTCATATCAAAGTCTCTGCAGACCAAAGGGGGAACATAAATTCTCTTAGCTTTAAGATAGCGGTTCAACCACTGCTTGGTGGGAGGGCTTCAGTGGAAGGAGTGGAAAACACACCCTATAACATTCCCAACCTTTATGTGGAAAAGGTTGACGTGGAGCTTCCTATAAGCGTATGGTTTTGGAGGTCTGTGGGGTCAACCCACAACGCCTTTAGCCTTGAAACCATATTAGACCGCATAGCCTATCAGACAAAACAAGACCCGGGAGAGCTAAGGCTAAAGCTCCTAAGGGATAACCCAGTAGCCTACAGGGTAGTCCAGACTGCCATGGAGAGGTCTGGCTGGGGCAGGAAGAAAAATCTTGGCATAGCCTATCACTACTCCTTTGGAAGTCATGCCTGTCATGTGGCGGAGGTGGAGCTTGACACAAAAAGTGGACAGGTCAAGGTAAAAAGGGTGGTGGCGGTCATAGATGTGGGTCCTGTGATAGTCCATCCAGACCTTATACGCTCTCAGGTAGAAGGCTCTGTAGTTATGGGGCTAAGCATGGCTCTTAAGGAGAAGGTGAGCTTTAAAGGTGGTGGTGTGGAAAACAGCAACTTTGGGTCTTATGGGCTTTTGACCATGGATGAAACGCCAGAGATAGAGGTTCATATTCTTACCTCAAATCGTCAAAGGGGTGGTGTAGGAGAGCCGGGGCTTCCACCAACTGCACCTGCGGTTGCCAATGCACTCCTTTGGGGCTATGGCATAAGAGTAAACAGACTTCCTATGACGCCAGAATATATAAAGAGCCTGCTATGAAGGTAAGCCTGCCCTTTCTCCAGCACTTGGGTGCAAGGCTTTTGCATATAAGCTCAGGGGAGGCAAGGCTTGGGCTTTTGGTGGAAGATTATCACCTTCAACACCTTGGATATGTGCATGGTGGTGTTATATCAAGCCTTGCGGACAACACAGGCTGGTTTGCGGTCATCTCTGACCTACCAGAGGATAAGACCTCTGTAACCATTGAGATAAAGGTAAATTATCTTAAGCCTGCGGTAAAGGGTGAGCTTTTGGCAGTAGGAAGGCTCTTAAAGAGGGGCAAAAAGGTAGCCTTTGCGGTGGTGGAGGTTTGGCAGGATTCTGAGCTTGTTGCCTACGCTACAGGGACATATGCGGTGCTGGAAAACAAAGGAGAAGTTTAGCTTGAGTTTTCCTCTTGGCATTCTAATGCATTGATAGACATAGCTTCCACATATTTTAGACCCCATTTATGTATGGCGTTAAATACATCCTCAAGGCTCTTGCCTATCTCTGTTAGCTCATACTCTACCATAGGAGGCACTACAGGGTATACGGTTCTGCGTATAAGTCCACAAGCTTCAAGCTCTCTTAACTGTTTTGAAAGCATCCTTTGAGTAATACCAGGTATAGCCCTCTGAAGTTCTGAAAATCTCTTCTTTCCATCCATTAGGTTCTTAAGAATGTATAGCTTCCATTTACCGCTTAGTATCTGTATGGCAAGCTCTGCTGGGCATACTACAGAGTTGTTATTAGGTTTCATGAAGGATAGTATATAACAAAAAGGACCCTTCTTGACACGCCTGCGGAGCAGGTTTAAACTCAAAAGCAGGAGGTGGGAAAACATGAGTGTGATAAAAGGTGTAAACTTCTGGAGTTTTCTCTTTGCTTCCCAGATGGGTGGGCTATGGTAGTGCTTGATATGGTATATGCTGGCTGGTTTGGGCTTTTTGGCATATTTCCCGGCACAAAGGATTGGGGGTGGGTGCTAAAACACCAGATAGATGCTACACTTTTTGCCATACCCCTTGTGCTTCCCTATGTGTGGAGGTTACTTCCTGGTCCTGGTCTCATAAAGGGCATAGTTTACGGCGTTCTTTGGCACATATTTGTTATAGTGGTGTCCTTCGTGGGTAGTCTGGGGGATGCCTTGTGGTTTCAAAAACCCATGCAGATGAATGCACAAATTAGCACCTTTGTGCTTCACATAGTGTGGGGTGGTCTCACAGGCTTTCTATACAATCCACCAGAAAAGGAGGTATAAACATGGCAAGACTTGTAAAGTTCACAGAAAAGGGTCCGTACAAACTTCAGATAGGGGAAGAGACCTATTATCTGTGCCAGTGTGGTCTCTCTAAGAAGTTTCCCTTCTGTGATGGCTCTCACAAAAGAACAAGGGATGAAGAGGAAGGAAAGCTATACCTATACGATGAAAATTCAAGGGTAGAAATAAGGCTATAGGAGGTTGTCATGGAAAACTTTGACAGGGAAAAGGCAAAAGAGTATCTAAGAAGGCTTGAAAGCCTAAGTCAGATGATATACGCCTGTGCGGAGGAGGCGGAAGAGTGTGCGGGCTACGCTCCAATGGAAGGTTGTGAAAGGTTCATGAAGGCTCTTATGGAAGACCTTAGAAAGAACCTTGAGTCAGTAAGAGAAGCCATAGACTACTGGAAGTATCAACTTCAGGAGGAATAGATGGCTTTTAAGTTTCCAGAAGAAAACTGGCGGGTGCTTCTTTTGCCAGAAAGACAAAGTTGGCAAAACCTTGAGGACTTTTTCAAAGTAGCAAAGCCAAATAAAGAGGAGGTTTGGGCAGATATTGGGTGTGGTCCAGGATACTTTACCATACCCCTTGCGGAAAGGGTAAAAAAGGTCTATGCCATAGACCAGTCAGGCTTTATGTTAGATAGGTGCAGAGAAAGGGCTAAAAGCCTTAGAAACATAGAATATATCCAGTGTGGAGAAAACCGTATACCTCTTGAGGACAAATCGGTGAATGTAAGCCTTCTCGCAAACCTATTTCATGAACTTTTAGAGCCCAAAGCCTTTATGGAAGAAGTAAACAGGATAACCACCCACAAGATAATCCTCATTGACTGGCATCCCATACCATCACCAGCAGGACCACCCCTTGAGGATAGAATTCCAGAGGAAAAGGTCATTGACTTTATGCAAAAAGAAGGCTTTAAACTCATAGAAAGCCACGCCATATTTCCATACCATTATTTTTTAATCTTTCAGACAAAGGAGGTATAAGATGGTATGTATAATCTACGCCCATCCAAACCCAAAGAGCTTCAACAAGGCTATAAAGGAAGTTGTCCTTGAGACTTTGTCCGCCAAGGGTGTTCAATACAACTTGAGAGACCTATATGCCCTTGAGTTTAATCCTGTCTTGTCCGCAAGGGATTTTGAAACCTTTTTATCGGGTGGCGTGCCAGAGGACGTAAGAAGGGAGCAGGAGATAATAAAAGGTGCAAAACTTTTGGTCTTTATATATCCCATATGGTGGACAGGCATGCCTGCAATCCTAAAGGGCTACATAGATAGGGTTTTTAGCTACGGTTTTGCTTACGAAGAGAGAGATGGAGAGCTTGTTGGACTTCTCTCTGACAAAAAAGCCTTCATAATAAACACCCTTGGAGCTTCTGAGCTTGACTATAGACCCTCAGGCATGGAGGAGTGCCTAATAAAGACCACGGATATTGGCATTTTCAAGTTCTGTGGCATTGAAGTAATAAGACATCTTTTCCTGTATGCAGTGCCATACGTAAGCGACGACGAAAGGAAAGCCATGTTAGACAAGGTCAAAAAACAGCTGGAGGAAGTGCTATGAAAGAATGTTTAAGATTAATCACAGAAAGGAGGTCTATTACCTTTTTTGACCCAAGGAGGGATGTGCCAGATGAAATAATAAAGGAGATACTTGAGGTTTCCGCAACCGCACCCTCTGGCTACAACCTTCAACCATGGGAAGTTATAGTGGTAAAGGATAAGGAGAAAAAGAAGAGGCTAAGGGAAATATGCTATAACCAACAAAAGGTGGAAGATGCCAGTGCTAACATAGTGCTTATTGCCAACACAAGGGCAGGCTTTGAGCATGTGGACAGAGTTTTGCAAAGCTGGGAGGAGCTGGGCTATATAAAGCCAGAGGCAAAAGAGAGCCTAAAAAGCCAAATTATAGCAGGTTGGCAAGACCCTCAAAGAGCCTTCAGAAAAGCGGTTAGAGACACAGCCCTTTTTGGCATGACTATAATGATAACTGCCAGAGCCTACGGGCTTGAGACCCATCCTATGGAAGGCTACGACGAGGCAAGGCTTAAGGAATTTTTGCAGATAGAAGACCACAAGGTAGTGCCTATGATAATAGCCATAGGATACAAAGACCCATCCAAAGAGCTTTTGCCAAGGGCTTACAGGTTTAAGTTTGAGGAGTTTGGAAAGATAGTCTAAATGGAATACTTCCTTTTATCCTTTTGCTCTGCCTTTTTGGCAGGAGCTATAAACTCAGTTGCAGGTGGTGGGACGCTTATTACCTTTCCCACTCTCCTATGGCTTGGGCTTGACCCAGTGGTTGCCAACATAACAAACACCGTTGCCCTCTGGGTAGGCTCCCTTTCTGGTGCTTTTGGCTTTAGGAAAAGAATACAGGAGGTAAAAAGCCTTATTCTGCCTTTTCTTATCTCTTCTACTGTAGGTGCGGTAGTGGGTGCGGTGCTTTTAATAAAAACACCCTCTCAAACCTTTAAGTCCATAGTGCCCTTTCTCATATTCTTTGCGGTCTTTATGCTTGCCTTTAGCGAGGTCATAAGAAGATTTTTGGCTAAGTTTGTAATTCAAGAGAAAAACCTTCCTTTGCTTTTGCCTCTTTTCCTTCAGTTTATAACCGGCGTATATGGAAGTTACTTTGGTGCAGGCATAGGCATAATGATGCTGGCGAGCCTAACGCTTTCTGGAGTGTATCACATACACACCGCAAATGGGCTAAAAAACCTTCTTGGCTTTTCTATAAACCTCCTTGGTGCTATTATTTTCATATTTAGTGGTAAGGTAAGTTGGGCTTACGCACTTTTTATGATGCCGGGCTTTGCTCTTGGTGGATATGCAGGAGCAAAAATCTCTCAAAGGTTTAAGCCAAAGGTGGTAAGGTTCTTTGTAATAGTGTGGGGGCTTTTCATAGGAATTTACCTGCTTTTGGTAGAATAGTCATATGCTTAAACTAAGAAGGGCAAAAAAGGCAAAAGGCGAGCTAAGAGTTCCTTCAGACAAGTCCATATCCCATAGGGCGGTAATATTCTCTGCCATAGCAGAGGGTGAAAGCCACATAAAAGAGTGGTTAGCTTCCGAAGATACAAAGGCAACCTTAGATATAGTAAAAAAACTTGGCGTGGAAGTAAAGAGAAAGGGAAAGAACCTAAGGGTAATTGGAAGGGGATATCAGTTTCGTGAGCCACTTGAGGTGCTTGATGCCAAAAACTCTGGCACTACCGCAAGGCTTATGATGGGGGTGTTAGCCACTCAAGACTTTTTCAGTGTCATAACGGGGGATGAAAGCCTAAGGCAAAGACCTATGCTAAGGGTTGTAGAGCCTCTCAGACAGATGGGAGCCTTTCTTGATGGAAGGGAAAAGGGAAACAAACTTCCTGTGTGCATAAGAGGTGGTAAGTTAAGGGGTATTTCCTTCTTTAATAGAAAGGCATCCGCACAGGTAAAGTCCGCACTTTTGCTTGCAGGGCTAATGGCGGAAGGATACACGGAGGTTTTAGAGCCTGTCCTTTCAAGGGACCACACGGAGAGAATGTTAAGAACCTTTGGTGTGGAGATTATTCAGTTAGAGGGACAGGAGGGTCATGTGGTAAAGCTCACGGGAGGGCAAAGCCTTAAAGCTACTGAGATATTCTGTCCTGCGGACCCATCCTCTGCGAGCTTTTTTATCGTTTTGGCTTGCCTTCTTGAAGGCTCGGAGCTTGTTCTCAAAGATGTCCTTGTAAATCCTACAAGGGATGGCTTTTTTAGAAAACTCAGACAGATGGGAGCGGACATAAGGTATGAAAACCTAAGGGAGCTATCTGGGGAGCCAGTAGCGGACCTTTACGTTAGGTATAGTGGAAGGCTAAAGGGTGTGGAGGTTTTGCCAGAAGAAGTGCCTTCTATGATAGATGAGCTTCCTATCCTGGCGGTGGTTATGGCTCTTGCGGAAGGAAAGTCTGTGGTAAGGGGTGCTCAGGAGCTTCGCGTAAAAGAAAGCGACCGTATAAGGGCAGTGGTTGAAAACCTTAGGTCTATGGGTGCAAAAGTCCAGGAGCTTGAAGATGGCTTTGAGATAGAGGGCGTTGAAAACCTCAAGGGTGCTACCATAAAGACCTACAAAGACCATAGGATAGCCATGGCTTTTTCCATAGCGGGGCTTGTGGCGGAGGGTGAGACTGTGATAGATGAACCTGCCTGCGTTGCGGTTTCTTATCCAAACTTTTACAAAGACCTTGACTATATTATAAAGGGATGACAGTGGAAGAGCTTCTTTCCAAGATGCGAGCGGTCTTTACTCCAGAGCAGGTGGAAGTGCTTACTGAGTTTATTAAGTTTTTAGACAAGTTGGTAAAGGCTACCGACTTTATGGAAGTAAAGGAGGCTATAATCCGACTTGAGAACTCCATTGAGTCTCTAAGGGATGTGGTCAGAGAGCTTGCTCAAAACCAAAGGAAAGTGGATGAAAGCATCTTGGAGCTTAAGGAAGTCCAGAAGGTAACCGAGCAGAGGATAGCAGAGCTTGCAGAAGCACAGAGGAGGACAGAAGAGTCAGTTAGAGAACTCCATGAAGCACAAAAGGTAACTGAACAAAAGATAGCAGAGCTTACAGAGGCTCAGAAGAGGAATGAAGAAGAGCTAAAAGAATACAGAAAGATAACTGAGCAAAAGTTTGCTGAGCTTGCGGAATCTCAAAGGGAAATGCAACAAGCAATCAAAGAACTTACAGAGGCTCAAAAAAGAAATGAGGAATCAGTCAAGGAACTGCGTGAAGCACAGAAAATAATTGAACAAAAGATGGCAGAACTCATAGAGGCTCAAAGGAGAAGTGAGGAAGAGTTTAGAGAATACAGGAAAATAACAGAACAAAAGTTTGCAGAGCTTGCAGAAGCTCAAAAGAGAAACGAGGAAGAACTCAAAGAATACAGGAAGATAACTGAGCAAAAGTTCGCTGAACTTGCAGAGGCTCAAAGGAAAAATGATGAATCAGCCAAAGCACTGCGTGAGGCACAAAGGATAAGTGAGCAAAAGCTCGCTGAACTTTCTGAGGAATCTAAAAAAACTCAAAGGATTTTCCAAGAGTTTATGGAATCTCAAAAGGAGCTTAACAGAAAACTCGGTGGCATAGACCAAACAATGGGTTATATGCTTGAAAATGAAGCCTATAGGAACTTGCCTGGCTACCTTGAGAGAAAGTTTGGTATAAAGGTTCACACTCGCATAATAAGAAAAGAGGTAAATGGAAAGGAAATAAACCTTTTGGCGGAGGGAGAAAGAAACGGGCAAAGGGTTTTGATAGTGGGCGAGGCAAAAAGCAGGTTAGCCATAGGTCCAGAGAGGGCTAAGGATATCTTTGAGGAGTTAGAGGATAAAATAAGGGCTGTGCTTGAGGAGTATAGAGAATACACTGAGGAGAATGTAGTGCCAGTCATAGTTACTCACTTTGCCAGTAAAGGTTTTCTGGAAGAGGCGGGCAAGCAAGGATACATAGTGGTTCAGAGCTTCGAATGGTGATTAGAAAGGCAAAGTTAAAAGACGCAGGAGAGATATATAACCTGATAAACCATTATGCCAAAGAAGGCATCTTACTTCCCAGAAGCCTTAACTCCATATACGAGAACATAAGGGATTTCTGGGTCTGCGAAGAAGGTGGCAATCTTATAGGTTGTGCGAGTCTCCACATAGTCTGGGAAGACCTTGCGGAGATAAAGAGCCTTGCGGTAAGCGAAGAGCATAAAGGTAAAGGCATAGGCACTATGCTTGTGGAGGCGTGTTTGAAAGAGGCGGACGAGCTCGGTGTTAAAAGGGTCTTTGTCCTCACCTACGCTCAGGGCTTTTTCTCAAAGCTAAACTTCGAAGAAGTAGAGAAGATAAAACTACCTCACAAGGTCTGGGGTGAGTGTGTAAACTGTGTTAAGTTCCCCTCTTGCGATGAGATAGCCATGTGGATAGACCTTGAAAAGGTCAGTATAAAACATGATGCCAAAGTTTAGCTACATAACATCAAGGGAAAGACTTGCTGGTGTATACAACCACCTTAAGGAGGAAAGATACCTTTTCCTTGACACAGAGGTCTCTGGTGACCAGATAAGACTTGTTCAGGTTGGGGGGCAAGAAGACATATTCATACTGGACCTTTTTGACCTTGGGGAAGAGGGTGTGGTATTTCTTAAGAGGTTGCTTTCTGAAAGAGGTATAGTGGGGCATAATTTGAAGTTTGACCTTAAATATCTATATACCTATGGAATAGAACCCTATGCGGTTTTTGATACTATGATAGCAAGCCAGCTTCTTGGGAATACAGACAAGCACTCTCTTCAAAAGGTTGCCATGCACTACCTGGGGCAGGTTCTGGACAAGGGGCTTCAGGCATCAAACTGGGGACAACCTTTTCTTGGAAGAGAACAGCTTGAATACGCCGCCTTGGACGTTAAGGTGGTAAGAGACCTTTTTTATCTTTTTCTTGAAAAGCTGAACGAACACCCTCACAGGGAAGAGGTGCTCCTCAAAACGAGAACTTCAAGGGTCTTTGGGCTTACTAACCCAGTTGCCATAGTGGAGATGGCTTTTGTGCAAGAGACCGCAAAGTTAGAGATGGTGGGTATACCAGTGGACAGAGAGGAGTTGGAGAGGAAGCTAAAGGAACAAGAAAAACTCCTACAAAAACGGGTCATGGACTTTATGCTTCGGTATAGAACAGACCCTATGTCTCCCAAACAGGTGGGAGACCTTCTCACAAAACGTTTTGGTCTTGACCTTCCAAAGACAGAAAAGGGTAATGTTTCTACCGATGATAAGGCTTTGGCGGAGCATTCGCTCCATCCTGTGGTATCTGAGCTTCTTGAAATAAGGGGTTTGAAAAAAAACATAGAGAAACTCCAAGAGATAAAGGAAAAACTTAGGGGCAACAGAGTATACCCTGAGTTTAGGCAAATAGGTGCTATAACTGGCAGGATGGCAAGCATGAACCCAAACGTGCAAAACATACCAAGAAATCTCAGGAGCATCTTTAAGGCAGAAGAAGGCAAAACCTTCGTCATAGCGGACTTTTCTCAGATTGAGCTAAGGATAGCAAGCGAATACGTGGGGGAGGAGAGGATGATTCAGGCTTTCATGGAAGGCAAAGACCTTCACCGCTACACCGCCAGTGTATTTTTAGGCAAACCTGAAGACCAGATAACAAAGGAGGAGCGTCAGCTTGCCAAGGCGGTGAATTTTGGTCTCATATACGGCATATCCGCAAAGGGTCTTGTGGAATATGCAAAGACATACGGAGTAGACCTCTCCCTTGAGGAGGCTCAGAAGATAAGGGAAAGCTTTTTTGGCTATTACACCGCCATAAGAGCGTGGCATGAGAGGGTAAAGAAAGAGCTAAGGGAGTTTAAAGAGTCAAGGGGACACACACTGCTTGGAAGACATTATACCGCTCATACCTTTCCAGATGCAGTAAACTACCCAATACAAGGCACAGGAGCAGACCTTCTTAAACTTTCTGTCCTTATGTTTGACGCAGAACTGAGAAGAGAAAACCTCAGGGCTAATGTGGTTAACCTTGTTCATGACGAAGTTTTGGTGGAATGTGAGGAACATATTGCGGAGAGGGTCAAGGAGCTTTTAGAAAGGGCGATGAAGCATGCGGGTAAGATAGTGCTTAAACAAGTCCCTGTAGAGGTGGAAGTTTCTATAAACAAAAGGTGGGAAAAGGACTAAATTATTAAACATGGGGAGGTTTTGGATTTTAACAATTTGGTTTTTAGTCTTTTCTTGCGGACCAAAGCTAAGCACTCTGGAAGAATATGAGAGGAAAAATCCATATCCTGCTGGTGAAGAAAAACTTGAGTATGCCTCAAGAGGAAGCATTATGCCAAAAAACGGCTACCAAGACCTCTACTCAGAAAGAAGGGCAAGCAAAGTGGGTGATGTTATATTCCTTCAGGTAGTGGAAAGCATAAACGCTGTGGAAAGCGTTTCAAATCAAACTCAAAGGTCATCAGCCTTTCAGCAAGGTATTAGTTCCTTTTTTGGTATCTCACAAAACACCCTTGCAGATATAGGTGGTCGCGGCTCTGGAAATGTAAACACAAAGGGGTCTGGTAAAGTCCAACAAACAGGTGTCTTGACCACAAGGCTTGCGGGTAGGGTAATGAAGGTTTATCCCAACAACACCATGCTTATAGAAGCTAAGAAAAATATAATAATGAACAACGCCCAAAGGGAGGTGGTTCTGAGGGGTGTAGTAAGACCAGAAGACATAGACAGCACCAACACCGTCTCCAGCGATAAAATAGCCAACCTTGAGGTTTTCATAGATGGAAAGGGTTTTCTGGCAGATGGAGGTAGCCCAGGATGGTTTGCAAGAATATTAGCAAAGGTTTTGCCTTTCTGATACTTTTCTTTTCTTTTAGCTTTGCCACACGCATAGGAGATGTGGCAACTATAGAAGGAAATAGGAGCAACTACCTTGTAGGCTACGGTCTCGTGGTAGGGCTTAGGGGTACAGGCGATGGAAAAAGCACCCTCTTTACGGTGAAGAGCATAGCCAATATGCTAAATAGGATGGGTATAGTGGTAGACCCAAGGAGGATGACCACAAAAAATGTAGCGGCGGTGATGGTTACAGCCAAGCTCCCACCCTACGCAAAGCCAGGGATGTCCATAGACGTGGAGGTTTCCTCCATAGGTGATGCAAAAAGCCTTGAGGGAGGAACACTTTTGTTAACACCCCTACGAGGTCCAGATGGCGAAGTCTACGCCCTTGCTCAAGGGCAGGTTATAGTAGGGGGTTACGAGGCGAGGGGTAGAGGGGCTCAGCAAGTGAAGAACACACCCACGGTTGGTAGGATACCAAACGGTGCAGTGGTGGAAAGGGAACTGCCCCTACAAGGAACGTGGGAAGAGTTAAGTCTTTATCTGGACAGTCCAAGTTTTTCCTTGGCAAAGCTCATACAGGACAGGATAAACACAGAGTTTGGTGTGCAGGTTGCTCAGGCTGTGGATGCAAGCACTGTAAGGCTTAGGATTCCAAAGGAGATGAACCCCGTTGATTTTCTTGCCAAGGTGGAAGACATAAGGATTGATGTGCCATCTGTGGCAAGGGTTGTTGTGGACAGCAGGACTGGAACAGTTCTTCTGGGTGGTGATGTTACTATAAACCCAGTCTCGGTGGCCGTGGGTAGCCTTACGGTCACCATCAAGGAAGCCCCAGAGGTGGTTCAACCACCTCCCCTTTCACCGGGTGAGACAAGAACAGTCCCAAGAACAGAGTTAAAGGTTCAGGAAAAGGAGGCAAGGCTTGTGGAGCTAAGGGGTGCAAGTGTCTCACAGCTTGTGGAGTCCCTTAATAGGATAGGAGCCACACCGAGAGAGATAATATCAGTCCTGCAAGCCATTAAAGCCGCAGGAGCCTTGAGGGCAAAGTTAGAAGTTCTCTAAACTAAGACAAGCTCAAGCCTTGCTCTGTCTTCGTCCACGCCCACCACCTTGACCCTTACCCTATCGCCCAACCTGTAGACTTTGCCACTGCTCACGCCCACAAGCCTGTAGGCAGGCTCATCGTATACATACTGGTCCTCTTTGAGAGTGCTTATGTTTACAAAGCCCTCCACAAGATATTCCTGAATTTCTACAAAAACACCAAAGGAAACAACGCCAGTTATTATTCCCTCAAACTCCTCACCAATATGAGCCTTCATAAAGCGTGCCTTTAACCTGTCTATGGCTTCCCTTTCCACTTCCTCCGCAAGCCTTTCCTGTTGTGAAAGGTGCATGCCTGCCATTTCAAGATATTCAAGGGTCTTTTCGTAGTTTATATCCTGACCTCTTAGAGCCTTTTTAAGAAGTCTATGGACTATCAGGTCAGGGTATCTCCTTATAGGTGAGGTAAAGTGAGCGTAATGCTCTGATGCAAGACCAAAATGCCCTAAGTTGTGAGGAGAGTAATGAGCCCTTTTCATGCTTCTGAGGGTCAAAAACCTCACCAGGTTTTCCTCTGGTCTTCCTTCAAAGTCCTCTATTATCTTCTGGAAGAACTTTGGGCTGAGGGAGGGCTTTTTAACCTTGTAGCCAAGCCCCGCAAGAATTTCAAGAAGGTTTTCCACCTTTTGGGGGTCTGGCTTTTCATGAACCCTGTAAAGGCATGGATATCCCATACTTTCAAGGTGCATGGCTACCGTTTCGTTTGCAGAGACCATGAACTGCTCTATTATCCTATGAGCTACATGTCTCTCATAGGGCATAAGGGCAACAGGCTCGCCAAATTCGTCCACCACAAGCTCCGCCTCTGGCAAGTCAAAGTCTATGCTTCCCTTCTCCCATCTTACCCTTGAGAGTATCCTGTAGAGGTTTTCCATGAGCCTGAGAGGCTCCACAAGCTGTGGATACTTGCTTTCGAGAGCTGGATCACCCACTATGAGCCTGAGGGATTCGTTATAGGTAAGCCTCGCCTTGCTCCTTATGACGCTTTCGTATATGTGGTATTCTAAAAGCCTTCCCCTCTCATCAAAGTGCATCTCACAGGTAAAGGCAAGCCTGTCTTCGTTGGGTCTAAGGCTACAAAGGTCTCCTGCAAGCCTTTCTGGAAGCATATGCAACGCCCTGTCAGGCAGGTAGAAGGTAAAACCTCTCTTGAAAGCCTCCTTATCTGTTGCAGAACCCTCTTTAACAAAGTAGGAAACATCCGCAATGTGAACCCAAAGCCTATATCCCTCGGGAGTTTTCTCTATGGCCACTGCGTCGTCAAAGTCCTTTGCCCTCTCTGGGTCTATGGTAAAACACAGCTGGTCTCTTAAGTCTTTTCTATTTCTTAGCTCTTTGTTAAGGTCCACTTGGATAGCCCCTACTTCCTTCAAAACCTCTTGAGGATATGAGGTAGGCAAGTTATACTTTCTTATAAGCACCTCTATAACGAGGTTTTTATCCTCAGGATGACCGAGCACCTCCTTTATTCTACCTACCGCAGGATTTTCTCTTGTAGGAAACTTCTTTATCTCCACAACCACAAGAGTGCCATCCTTTAGGTCTTGACACTTGTCTCCTTCAAGAAGTATGGTTTGATGCTGGTTTTCGTCCACAGGTATACCAAGACAGAACTTTTTTCTTTTAAGGAGCTTACAAACTATTTCCTTTTTCGCCCTCTTTAGGACTCTGAGAACCCTTATCTCCTTTTTACCCTTATATTCCACAACCTTCGCCTTTACCACATCACCCCCGAAGAGCCTCACCATCTCAAAGGGAGGTATGTATATGTCCTTTTTGCCTTCTCCTATCTGCAAAAAGCCAAAGCCCGCAGGGTAGGGTATCACCTTTCCGCTTACTATCTCTTCCTCCACATAGGAATACTTACCCTTCTGTAAAAGAACCTTACCAGACTTCCTAAGAGACTTAAGAGCCTTTTTTAGACTTTTTCTCCCCTTCTGGTCAAGCCCAAGCCTATTGAGTATTTCCTCAAAGCTAAGAGGCTTTTTGCTATTCTTAATAAGGTTTAGGATTTTATCCTCTATGGATACCCCTTCCATTGTAAAATATTTAACCATGAAAGACTGGAAAATTTACAGTGCAAAGATTGAAGAATTAAGGAAAGTCCTTGAGGAAAGCCTGAGCGGTCTTGATGTAGAGTATGAACTTATAACTCCCGAAAACCCAAACTTTGACAAAAGCCTTAAAGTTCCCTACCTCCTCCTGAGATACTACACAGACGAGCAACATTCCCATGAGAGAAAAATAGAGCTTTTTGAGTATTACTTTGATACCCCGGTTGAAGAGACCGCAAAGCTCATAAAGGACATGGTTGAAGAATTTCTTATGGAAATAGACCAGAGCGAATACGGTGGTGGTTGAGATATAATAATATCTTTTGAAGAAACCCAGGAGGAAAAAAGATGGCATTACCAAAGGCGTTAAAGGAGGAGCTTATAAGAAGTTTCCAGAGGCATGACAAAGACACGGGTTCCCCAGAGGTGCAGATAGCCATATTAACGGAACGCATAAACAAGCTCACCGAGCACCTTAAAAAGCACAAAAAGGATGTGCACTCAAGGAGGGGGCTTATAGCCCTCATACACGCAAGAAGAAGGCATCTTGAATACCTCAAGGAGAGGGACTACAAGAAGTATTTAGAGGTGGTAGAAAGGCTTGGGTTGAAGGTAAGATGATGGAAAGAGTAGTGGCAAAGCTGGGAGAGTCTGAAATTTCTATAGAAACGGGACTTTATGCCAAATTGGCGGACGGTGCGGTAGTTGTCCGTCAGGGTGAGACCGCAGTGCTGGTGACTGCGGTTATGTCCGAAGAGCCAGTTCAGGGCATAGACTTTGTCCCTCTGTCGGTAGACTACAGAGAGCAGTCCTCCGCTTGGGGTAAAATTCCAGGAGGTTTTGTAAAGCGGGAGGGCAAGCCCACAGACAGAGAGGTGCTGGTCTCGAGGGTAATAGACAGACCTATAAGACCAATGCTACCCGAAGGCTTTTTCCACGATGTTATAATCACAGCCCTTACCCTCTCTGCGGATGACAAATACGACCCTGATGTGCTTGCCATAACCGGAGCCTCGGCTGCGCTCCATATATCACGCATACCCTTTGAGGGTCCCATAGCAGGAGTGAGGGTTTGCAGGGTAGATGGCAAGTTTTCCGCAAACCCCACCTATGAGGAAAGACAGAAGGCAGACCTTGAGATAGTTATGGCTGGGAGCAAGGACGCTATAGTTATGGTGGAAGGTGGGGCAAAGGAGGTGGACGAGGATACCCTTGCAGAAGCTCTATACTTTGGACTTTCCGCCATACAAGACCTTATAAGAGCTCAGGAGGAGCTAAGGGAGAAGGTTGGAGTTCCAAAGGTTTCTTTTGAAAGCATGGAGCTTCCCGAAGATATCCAAAAGCAACTTGAAGAATTTTGCACTCCAAAGATAATCCAGTCCTTTGGTATATCAGATAAAAGGGAAAGGAAAACCTTCCAGTCTGACATACTTAAGGAGTTCATAGAAAGCTATCAGATCCCAGAAGACTTACATTTCAAGCTCTCCTACAATTACAAAAAGCTCATAAGCAGGCTGATGAGAAAACAAGTCCTCCAAGAGGGCAGACGCATAGATGGAAGAGGACCCAAGGACATAAGACCCATAAGCATACAGGTTCATCCCTTTGAGAGACCTCACGGCAGTGCCATATTCACAAGGGGTCAAACCCAGGCTTTTGCCACAGCTACCTTAGGCTCACCAGAAGAAGCTCAGATGGTGGAAAGCATATACGAAGGTGAAACCTTCAAGAGGTTTATGCTCCACTACAACTTCCCACCCTTTTCTACCGGCGAAGCCAAGCCATGGGGTCCACCAAGAAGAAGAGAAATAGGACACGGTGCTCTTGCGGAAAGGGCAATAGAACCTCTTATCCCGCCAGAGACAGAATTTCCCTACATTATAAGGGTAGTCTCTAACATCCTTGAGTCCAACGGTTCTACTTCCATGGCAACTGTTTGTGCTGGTTCTTTGGCTCTCTTTGATGCAGGAGTGCCTCTCAAAAAGCACGTAGCAGGCATAGCCATGGGGCTTATAATGGAAGGCGAGTCCTATGTCATACTCTCTGACATACTAGGAGACGAAGACCAGCTTGGAGACATGGACTTCAAAGTAGCTGGCACAAGAGATGGTATAACCAGCGTGCAGATGGACATAAAGATAAAAGGTTTAAGGAAAGAGATAATGAAGGAAGCCCTCCAGCAGGCAAAGGAGGGAAGGTTATACATTCTGGAAAGGATGTATGAAGCCATGCCAGAGCCGAGAAAAGAGGTATCCCCCTACGCGCCCAAGATAGAGATAATCACCATACCAGAAGACAAGGCTTTGGTGGTAATAGGACCAGGCGGGAGAAATGTCAAAGAGTTCAGAGACAAGATGGGTGTGTCCGTATGGGTGCATGAGGGTGGAAGGGTGTCCTTGACCTCCAACTCAAAGGAAGCCATAGAGGAGGTCAAGCGGATAATCCAGGGACTTGTGGCAGAGGTGGAAGTGGGCAAGGTTTACAAGGGCAAGATAACAAGGGTTGAACCCTATGGCGTTTTTGTAGAGATACTGCCCGGGAAGGTGGGGCTCTTGCACGTGAGTAAGATGGAAGGATATATTAAGGATGTTAGGGCTCGCTTTAGCGTAGGGGATGAGCTCTTGGTGAAGGTGCTTGAGGTAGACGAGCAAGGAAGACCAAAGCTCACCAATATGGGCATAAAGGAGCCGGCGTAGCTCAGCGGCAGAGCGAGGCACTCGTAATGCCTAGGTCGTGGGTTCAAATCCCACCGCCGGCTTGGAGAAGGCTATGAAGATAAAGGTCAAAAGGCTTCCTCATGCGGAAGGGCTACCATTACCCTTTTATGCCACAGAGCATGCCTCTGGTATGGACTTGCTTTCTGCGGTCTACGAGCCCATAGTCCTAAAGCCTATGCAGAGAGCACTTATTCCCACAGGCATTGTGGTTGAAATACCACCGGGCTACGAAGCCCAAATAAGACCTAGGAGCGGTTTAGCCATAAAACACGGCATAACCCTTCTAAACACCCCAGGCACCATAGATGCGGACTACAGAGGGGAGATAAAGGTAATTCTTATAAACCTTGGCGAGGAAGACTTTGTAATAAACAGAGGGGACAGGATAGCACAGATGGTCATATGCCCAGTGGTAAGGGTTGAGTTGGAGGAGGTGGAGGAACTTAGCACCACCCGTAGGTCTGATGGAGGCTTTGGTTCAACGGGTTATAATATATGAGCCATGGACCTTCACACCATTTTCCTCTATCTTGCCATAATACTCTTTCTGGCGAGGGTGATAGGAGACACTTTTGGAAGGCTTGGACTGCCACCAGTCCTTGGAGAGATATTGGTAGGTGTTCTGTTGGGCAAAAGTGCCCTTGGTCTTATCCAGCCCAGTGAGGTTATAAGGCTTCTTGCGGAGATAGGGGTCATACTTCTGCTTTTTCATATAGGGCTTGAGGCGGATATAAACCAGCTCAAAAAAGTTGGCTTATCAGCCTTCGTAGTTGCCTTTGTGGGTGCCTTTACGCCGATGGTTCTTGGAACGCTTTTGAGCCACTATGTGTTAAACCTGCCACTAACCGTTTCCCTTTTTATAGGTGGGACTTTGACTGCCACCAGTATCGGAATAACCGTAAGAGTGCTTGACGACCTTGGGAAGATGAAAGAGAGGTTTGCACAGATAGTGTTAGGTGCTGCGGTGCTTGACGATATCTTTGGTGTTGTGGTGCTTGCAGGTCTTTTTGAGTTTTCAAAGGAAGGTGTGGTTCACTTTGATGCCATAACTATGCTTGTTTTGTATATTGCTACCTTCTTTGTTTTCTCACCCATACTTGCCCAGATACTGGCAAGGATAATAGCTATACTCTCTAAAAAGCTAAAAACAGAAGACTTTATACCACCCACGGTGGTTGCCACCATATTCCTCTTTGCCTTCCTTGCTCACGAGGTCGGCTCTCCAGAGATACTTGGAGCTTTTACCGCAGGTTTAGCCCTTTCAAGACGCTTTGCATTACCCTTTGCGGTGTTTCTTAGAACGGACGAAAGGCTCGCCCACAAGGTAGAACATACCATAATGCCACTGGTTTGGGTTCTCACACCCATATTCTTTGTTTATGTCGGGCTTCAGCTAAATCTAAAAGCCATAGACTTTAGCTCTGCCAAATTCTGGGTTCTTT
Organism: Hydrogenobacter sp. T-8; assembly: GCF_011006175.1. Lineage (NCBI taxonomy): Bacteria > Pseudomonadati > Aquificota > Aquificia > Aquificales > Aquificaceae > Pampinifervens > Pampinifervens florentissimum. Next base: position 730,627 of record NZ_CP048795.1, read on the forward strand.
CCCTTTTGGTGTTAGGAGTTGCGGTCTTTGGAAAGGTTATATCAGGCTTCTTTGTGAGGGGTTCTTTGAGAGAAAGACTACTAATAGGCTTTTCCATGCTTCCAAGGGGTGAGGTAGGGCTTATATTTGCGGAGTTTGGAAGGCAAAGTGGTCTCTATGACGATACGCTCTATGCGGTGGTCATATTTGTAGTAGCTATTACGACGCTTCTTGCACCTGTTATTCTCAAGTATCTTGCAAAGGAATGAAGGTAGAAGATTTTGACTATGAGCTTCCTGAAGAGCTAATAGCTAAGTATCCTGTCCAGCCAAGGCACGAGGCAAGGCTTATGGTTTTAAACAGAGCAGAAAAAAGCATAAGGCAAGACATTTTTTGGAACTTACCCTTATACCTCAATAGGGGAGACCTCTTAGTTTTTAACAACTCCAAGGTCTTGCCTGCAAGGCTTTATGGCAGAAAACCCACTGGTGGCAAGGTGGAAGTCTTGCTAACAGATTTTGTAAACAAAGAAGTAAACAAAGAAGAATGGTATGCCCTAATAGGAGGCAAAGGTATAAAGGAAGGTCTTATAATCCATGTAGGGGATGACCTACAAATAGAAGTGTTAGAACACGTAGAGGGAGGAAAGTTCAAAGTAAAACTTTTAGCACAAGACCCAATAAAAGCTCTTGATAAGTATGGAAAAATTCCCATACCACCCTATCTCAAAAGAGAAGAAGAACCCGTAGACAGGGTCTACTACCAGACAGTGTTCGCTCAAGTGGAAGGCTCTGTGGCAGCACCTACCGCAAGCCTTCACTTTTCAGAGGAGTTATTGCAGAGGTTAGAGGAGTTTGGCATCAAGAAAACCTTTATAACTCTTCATGTATCCTATGGGACTTTTAAGCCAGTAAAGGTTTCTGAGGTGGAGCTACACAGGGTTGAGCCTGAGTATGTTAAAGTTTCAGAGGATACAATTAGGCTAATAAAGGAAACAAAAGAGAGAGGAAACAAGGTTGTAGCGGTTGGCACAACTGTTGTAAGAGCTTTGGAAACAGCAGGTTTTGAACCCTTTGAAGGCTGGACAGACCTATATATATACCCGGGCTATAGCTTTAAGGTGGTGGACGCACTAATTACGAACTTCCATCTTCCCAAGTCTTCGCTCCTTTTCCTTGTGTGTGCCTTTGGAGGTAGAGAGTTTATCCTTCAGGCTTACAAAGAGGCGGTAAGAGAAAGGTATAGGTTTTACAGCTATGGAGATGGGATGTTGGTGCTCTAACTACTCCACCCAGTAGTTGGGAGCTTCCTTTGTTATCTGCACATCGTGCACATGAGATTCTCTGTAGCCAGCCCACGTTATACGGACAAACTTCGCTTTTTGACGGAGCTCCTCAAGGTTCCTTGCACCCACATAACCCATTCCAGACCTAAGACCCCCCACAAGCTGGTATATAACATCGCTAAGCCTCCCTCTGTATGGCACTCTGCCCTCTATACCCTCTGGGACAAACTTCTCAAGTTTTTCCTGTCCGTATCTGTCCGCACTCCTTCTGCTCATCATAGCACCCAAAGAACCCATACCTCTGTATACCTTATAAGCTCTACCTTGATAGTAGACGGTCTCTCCAGGAGATTCCTCCGTGCCTGCCAAAAGGTTTCCAAGCATCACAGAGCTTGCACCCATGGCTAAGGCTTTGACAATATCCCCCGAATACTTTATGCCCCCATCCGCTATTATGGGAACACCGTATTCTCTTGCCACTTCGTAAGCCCACCTTATGGCAGTAAGCTGAGGAACACCTACTCCTGCCACTATACGCGTGGTGCATATAGACCCAGGACCTACGCCCACCTTTATGGCATCCGCACCAGCCTTTATGAGGTCAAGGGTTGCCTCCTTTGTTGCCACATTACCCGCAATAACCTGCAGGTCTGGATAGTGAGACTTTATCTTTTCCACAGTTTCTATAACCCTCTTTGAATGCCCGTGCGCAGTATCTACAGCTATCACATCCACACCCGCAGAGACAAGGGAGGAAACCCTTTCCATGGTATCTGGACCTGTCCCAACCGCAGCACCTACTCTGAGCCTTCCAAGTTCATCCTTACAAGCGTTGGGATACTTTTTCCTTTTGGTTATATCCTTTATGGTTATAAGACCCACGAGCCTACCTTCCTTGTCCACTATAGGGAGCTTTTCCACCTTGTGCCTTTGAAGTATCTCGGTGGCCTCCTCAAGGGTAACCCTTTCCTGAGCCACTACGAGGTTCTCAGAAGTCATAAAGAGGGAAACGGGCTTGTCATAGTCGGTGGGCTTTATGAACCTGAGGTCTCTGTTGGTAAGTATGCCCACGAGCTTGTCTCCGTCGCTTACAACAGGCACGCCTGATATCCTGTATCTTTCCATTATCTCAAGAGCTTGCTTGACGGTAGTATCTGGCTTTACAGTCACGGGCTGGAGTATCATACCGCTTTCGGACTTCTTGACCTTTTCTACCTCTTGGGCTTGCTCCTCTATGGAGAGGTTTCTGTGTATTATGCCAATGCCACCCTCTCTGGCAAGTGCTATAGCAAGCCGAGACTCTGTTACCGTATCCATTGCAGCGGATACGATGGGTATGTTGAGCCTTATCTTCTTTGTGAGCCAAGTGGAAACATCCACCTCGTGGGGCAAAACTTCAGAATACTGGGGGACTAAAAGTAGGTCATCAAAGGTATAAGCATCAAAGACTTCCATGTATTAATTATATGCCAACCTCTATCTCGTATTGCCTTATTTTTCGGTAAAGGTTAGAAAGGTCTATGCCTATGACTTCTGCGGTTTTTCTAAGGTCGTAGCCATACTCCTTGAGCTTTCTCTCTATGAAAAGCTTTTCAAAGGCTTGCCTTGCCTTTCTGAGGTCTGTCTCCTCCAGCAGAGAGCCTATGTCCTCTGGCTCATGGTCAAAGCCCAAAAGGTTTCTTAGGTCCTTCTCTGATATCTGCGTTCCCTCATGAAGTATAACAAGCCTCTCCATGAGGTTTTTCAGCTCCCGCACATTGCCCTTCCACTGGTAGGTCTCCAAGAGCCTTTTGGCACCCTCGCTCAAATACTTGGGAGGCTTGCCATAATCTTTGAGGAACTTACTCAGAAAATGCTCCGCCAGCAGAAGAATATCCTCACCCCTTTCTCTTAGAGGTGGCAGTTGAACCACGAAGGTGGATATCCTGTGGTAGAGGTCTTCCCGGAAGTTGCCTTTTTTTACCTCCTCTTGGAGGTCTTTGTTGGTAGCACAAATGAGCCTAAAGTCTGACCTAATTACCTGCGTCCCACCAAGTCTTGTAAATTCTTTTGTTTCAAGCACTCTAAGGAGCTTTGCCTGTGCCTTTGGACTTAGCTCGGAAACCTCATCCAAAAAGAGCGTGCCACCATGAGCCAGCTCAATTTTACCGAGCTTTCTTTGACTGGCGGAGGTAAAGGCACCCTTTTCGTAGCCAAAAAGCTCTGCCTCCACAAGGTCATCGGGAAGCCCAGCACAGTTTATGTCTATAAAGGGTCCCTCTGACCTCTCTGAAAGGATATGTATTCTCCTTGCCACAAGCTCCTTTCCCGTGCCACTTTCTCCTACGATAAGGACATTGGCGTTGGTCTTTGCCACCTTGTGGACAAGTTCCTTTACCTGTAGTATCTGCCTGCTTTTGCCAATTATTGGGTCTTGGTCTTCTTCTTTTCTTGACCTTATGGTCTCCCTTAGGGCTTTTTCTACCGTTGTCAAAAGCCTATCCATAGAAAAGGGTTTTTCAAGAAAGTCATATGCACCTTCCTTTATTGACCTAACCGCATGCTCCGTCTTGCCATGACCTGTTATGACTATAATGGCAGAACCTGGGAGTTTTTCCTTCAGGTAAGAAATGTATTCAAGCCCATTACCGTCAGGAAGCCAAAGGTCTAAAAGCACACAATGAAAGTAAAAACGCTCTACCTTTTCCCTCATGGACTTTATACTGTCTGCGACGGATACACTGTAGCCTTCTTCCTCAAGTATACTCCTTAGGGTTTCTCTTATACCCTTTTCGTCATCTACCACCAATATGTTAGCTTGCATAGGTTATAATTTAACAGCAAAGGAAGGGAAAATATGAAAAAAGCTATCATACTAATAATCCTAATCCCCATGCTAATTTTCAGTGCGTGGCTCTTTGCAAGCCCATACATAACCCTTAAAAGGTTCGGCTCTGCTTTGGAAAGGGGTGATGCCGATGAGGTATCCAAATATGTAGACTATCAAGCCTTAAGGGAAGACCTTAAAAAAGACCTAAAGGCCCTTTTAGCCAAAGAGGTGGCTAAGGAGGCAGATACGGAAGAGGTTGGTCTTTTTGCCTTAGCCCTTGGAAGCCTGTTGATAGACCTTTTTGTGGAAATGGCAGTCTCACAAGAGGGGCTTGCATACATAATGGAAAAGGGTCGCATGCCCACAGAAGAAGTAGTAATGCAAAACTCAGAAGCTAAGGAAGAAAAACCAAAAGGCATGAAAATATCCACAGACAACACAAATGCAGATACAAAGGAAGAGCTTGAAACAAGTGCAAGCTACAAAGGCATAAATACTTTTGTATATCGCATAAGAGATAAAAGCTCCAAAGAAGGCATAGACCTTGTTTTTGAAAGAAGAGGCTTAGCAGATTGGAAGTTGGTAGGCATGGATTTTCACTTCAAGGAATAGCTATGTCGGTAAATATGTAGCTCCTTAATTTTCCTGCAAGCCTGCTGGCAGGAATGTCTTCTCCTTTGAGAATAGCTTCAAGGGCTTGCCTTTTTTCCTCGCCTTTTAGGAAAAAGATAAGGACACAGGATTCATTGAGATAATCTTCTTTTAGAGACAGCCTAAGAAGTCCATCGGGAGACCTGCTTATGCAAACTTTTGGACTTACATCTTCACACTCCACGCCCGGAAACAAGGAGGCGGTATGCCCGTCCGCACCCACACCAAGAAGTGCTATATGTAGCCTGTCTGGAAGTTGAAAACTGTAATCCATAGCACACTCCTCTGGTGGCATCTCCGTCTTAAAAAAGGCAAGCCTGCCTCTATTACCTATCGCCTCCTTTACCACCCTATAGTTGCTAAGCTCAGAAGACAGAGGCACATATCTCTCATCACTAAGATAAAACCTAAGCCTATCCCAAGGTAGCCTCTGAGAAGAAAGCATCCTGTAAAGCTCTATGGGAGTTTTCCCACCTGCAAGAGCAACATGGCAAACCCTTTCCCTTTTGAGAAATAGACTAAAGAGTCTAAGAAGAAACTTAAGCAGAAGCCCATCCACCTGTGGAGAAAAAAAGAGAATTTTGTTATTCACCTTCCGCATGGTATGGTATAATTATAAGCAGAAAGGCTTTTGGGGAGCATTTGCTCCCATGACATTTTGGCAACTGAATAGGGCTTTGGGTTTTTGAGAGCAAGGGGATAGTATTCACTCAAGAGGTTTGAGAAGTCCCTCTTCGTCAACTTGCATTATGGTGGTCTTTTGCCTTAGCTCCTCCAACTCCTTTAACTTTTTGGCTATTAGCTCTCCCATTGAGATGTTCCTTTTTATGCTCTCTATACGCAGGCTCTCCCAGAGGTCGTAAGGTAGGATGATAGTGGTTTTCTTGAATTTTTGCCTTTTCTGAGCCTTGTTTCTCATAGCTTATATTATGCCATATGACCGTATGACCATAACGCCGTAAAAACATAAATACGGTTTTACGGTAATACGGCGTATAGCTCAAAGCCTTGTCTCTCAAGGATTTAAATTTGACAATACCACACTCAACCTTGCAGAACCTGCCACTTTTGGCAAACCACCTTCACTTGAGAGGGGTACCCCCTTGACAAAAGGCTTGATATGTCTTATTATTCTTTATGTGGTGAGTTGAGGTTGCTAATCTACCGTGTGGAGTTGAAACCAAATAGGATGGTCTGCTTGTCTATGGATATCTTGGTTGCTAATCTACCGTGTGGAGTTGAAACTCGATTAGCCATTTCTCTGTTATGCTCATAACCTCTGTTGCTAATCTACCGTGTGGAGTTGAAACTTTGCTGCAGAAGCTATTAGATAGATGTCAAGCGTTGTTGCTAATCTACCGTGTGGAGTTGAAACATTTTTTCAGGCGGGTTTCCTTTCCACAAACTCACATGTTGCTAATCTACCGTGTGGAGTTGAAACGTTATACTAAGGATCAATTTTGGGTTAAAGAACATCGTTGCTAATCTACCGTGTGGAGTTGAAACTCGCGCACCACTTCTGCCAGTATCTGGCAGAAGCGGGGTTGCTAATCTACCGTGTGGAGTTGAAACCTCTTAACCTTTCAAATCCCTCATCCAACCTTAAGAAGTTGCTAATCTACCGTGTGGAGTTGAAACTCAAAGAGGTGATGTCCTTCTCCTTTAAATCCTCCTTAAGTTGCTAATCTACCGTGTGGAGTTGAAACTGTACCAAAAAGGCTTTACCTACTGCCTTTACGAATAAGTTGCTAATCTACCGTGTGGAGTTGAAACTATGAACTTACTGAAGGAAGGTATATCCGCACTACTGTTGCTAATCTACCGTGTGGAGTTGAAACTCAAAGAGGTGATGTCCTTCTCCTTTAAATCCTCCTTAAGTTGCTAATCTACCGTGTGGAGTTGAAACTATGCTGTGTCTATCCGCCTCAAGACCTGTTGTTTCTGTTGCTAATCTACCGTGTGGAGTTGAAACTAAGAGTGCGAGGGAACTCTCTTATCCTTTTGCTAAGGTTGCTAATCCACCGTGTGGAGTTGAAACCCAGCATTGAAAATATGGAGCTTAGGCTATAATTTATTAGCCATGTTCCAGTTTACTGAAGAGCAAATAAAGAGGTATGCAAGGCATATAATCCTGCCAGAGGTTGGTGGCAAGGGACAAGAAAAACTTCTCAAGTCAAAGGTGCTTGTGATAGGTGCTGGTGGGCTTGGGTCTCCTGCCATATACTACCTTGCTGCTGCTGGTGTAGGCACAATTGGCATAGTGGACTTTGACGTGGTGGACTATTCTAACCTTCAAAGGCAGATACTCCACAACACAGAAAGAGTAGGCATGCCAAAGGTAGAGTCCGCACGCATGACAGTGGAAAAGCTAAACCCAGACGTGAAGGTCATAACCTACAACACTATGATAAATAAGTCCAACATAATGGATATCATAAAGGACTATGATGTGGTGCTTGATGGGACCGATAACTTTCCTACGAGGTTTCTCATAAACGATGCTTGCTACTTTCTTGGAAAGCCTCTTGTCTCCGCAGCGATGCTAAGGTTTGAGGGACAGATAACTGTTTTTGACTACAGGGATAAGGAAAATTCACCCTGCTATAGATGTCTATACCCTGAGCCACCACCACCGGGGCTTGTTCCCTCTTGCCAAGAGGCAGGCATATTAGGTTCCATAGGCGGAATAATGGGCTGTATTCAGGCAACAGAAGCTATAAAGGTTCTCTTAGGTATAGGTGAACCTTTGGTGGGTAAGCTTCTCATAATGGATGCTTTGTCTATGGACTTTAGAAAGGTAAAGCTCCGCAAGGACCCACAATGCCCCCTCTGTGGCAAAGAGCCAAAGATAAAGGAACTAATAGAATACGAGCAGGTCTGTGAGGCGAGGTTTTAGTCAGAAAAACTAACTTTTTGGCGTTAAGTATTTTATGTGAGAGATATGAAAGACTTAACCATTCTTGAAGGTTTTGTCTTTGAGGGGGCTTTTAAGATAGGATTTCTACAAAGGGTAGCACCTGATTATCTCAAAGGTTTTAAAAGAATTTTCTTTGACCTTTTGAAAACCGAAGGGTTAAAGGAAGAGCTTATAGAAGAACTTCAAAAGCCTATAGAGGAGTGGGGCAATATTGGCACAACTATAACACCTGAAAATGCGGAGAGGGTATATACGCTTATCACATATCTGCTTGGATACCACGGTGGTTTTTTGTATGCGGGAGATGGCAAAAACATAAAGCTTGAAAAGTTTGAAATGGGTGAGGAATCCTCAGACATTGTTTGGAGAAATGCAGACCTCGTTTACATAAAGGGCGAAACCCTCTACATAGTGGACTTTAAGCTCTCTGGACTTATCTCTTGGTTGAAGGAAGTTTTTGATAGAGGTAGAAGTGAGGAACTTAGGGACTTGCCAAGACTTCCAGTAGCCAACCCAGGAGTGCCAGTTAATATTTCTCTGGGAGAGTTGGACTTTTCTAAATTTGTTAAAAACTTCCTCTCTCTAAAGCATACACTTATGGACTTGAAAGAAGTCTTTGTGGAGATAAAGGGCTTTTCTCAATTGATTTGTTATGCGGTGGACTATCTTACGGAAAAGGGAGATAAAGGGCTAAGGGAATTGTGCCTTGAGCTGTTGTATCCCTCTGCAGAGTCCTACAGGATAAGGTTTATGCTTTCTGGGGGTGTATCTGGGCTTTCCAAATACAGAGAGGAAGTAAAGGAGATATACAGGAGTTTAAGGAGTAAGGAATGGGCTTACGATGAGCTTGATGAAACTGTGGAAAAGAGGGTTGGGAAAAGGGAAAGGTTGGAAAGGAAAATAAAGGAAGAGATACAAGTGTATCTTGAGGAGATAAAGCGGAGGGAAGAAGCTCCCATTTTTGTAAACACTAATCCTATACAGGAAGCAAGAAAGGATGTTAGAGAAAAACTGGAAAACTTCCTCTCCTCTCAAGGGAACTGCAAGGCTATTGCACTGCTTCATTCCGCAGGTAGTGGAAAAACTTCTACATTGAGAAACCTCATACTTAACTCTGAGGGAAATCACATAGTGCTATACATGGCTACGAGGATAAGCCTTGTAGAGAAGGAAAGGTATAGTGTGGAGAAGAGTGGCAAGCCTGTGAAGGTCATATACGAAAGGAGAAAACCCTATGAAGGCAATCTATTAAAGCATACAGGTGAAGGTTTTGAGCACACGGAAAATAAAGAAGGTATCATCAAAAGGATAGTGGATAAGGTTTTGGATGCGATAAGGGAAAAGCATTCACAAATATGGGGTTTTGCCACTATACAAGCGATCGTGGACATGCCTACTAAAAATACCGCAGAGCACCTTGACAAGCTCCTAAGGTCAAACGCCCTTGAAAATTACCACATTCATATTGTTCTTGATGAGTTCTTCGGATACAGAAATGGTCTTGATGCAGTGCATAGAATGTTTGAGTTCCTTTTAAAGGCAAAGAGGATGGGAGGTAAGGCTTATCTGTATCTTTTTGATGCCAACGGATACTCTCCAGAGCTTTTAGAAAGGCTTATGTATGAGTTTAGGTCTTATGGAGTTGTTCCAGACTCTCTTATCCTCTGTGGTTATAAACCTGCTTTGCAAACTCAATACGAGGAAATTCCCTTCGAAATATACGCTAAGCATGGATACCCTGCCAAGGGTCTATACATATACAGGAAGTTTATACTTGACGTGGGACACAAGGAGCAAGACAGGTTAATAGAGCTTATAGGGGACTACGTTATCCAAAACCTGCAAAGGGAAAGCACTGCATTTTTGTATGTGCAAGACAAGGAGATGATAACAAAACTTTCTGAATACTTTAACACCAGAGGTGTTTCTAACCTTTACATAACCGCAAGTTCCAGAAAAAGTCAAAGGGACATAAACGAGGGAAGGCAAGATATTATTATGGGCACTTCTGCAGTTTCGAGGGGTCTTGATTTTAGCAGACCGCACAAACCTGTGGAAAAAATCTTTGTAGTTATAACAGACTGGGGTATAGAGCAAAACCTTGTTGAAGTTATACAAGCTATTTCAAGGGCAAGGGGCGACGAAGTTACAGAACAAAAACCTAAGCATATCCATCTTATCCATGTGATTCAAAAAGAAAATCCATACGTAGTTGAAAAGATAACTCAGCTCGTAGAGTATCAGGACAAGGAATTGGTGAGCCTTTTTTACAGAAGAGAGCAGCTAAAACAAAAATTGTTGCTTGACTTGGTGGTCCAAAGGATAATAGAGGACTTTCTTAGAACTCCAAACAGGTCTGTTATAGTGCCTATTCCTGCACAGCACATCACTATTTATAAAATGCATCGCTTTTCTGAGCTTGAAAATATAATAAAGTTTCTTGAAGATGTCTACATGATGGAATCAAAAAACCAAGAGGTATCAATGTATATACGTCTGCTGGTAAAAGAGATTCTATCTGGTATGTTTATGTATACAAACGATGTGCCAAAGAACCTTGAAAAAGTGGAATATTACCATCCATACATACTTATAAGAGGTAAACTTCATATGGGCTTTGACAATCAGAGAAGAAAGAGTGCAAAGGATTATTTAGAAAAGGTTAAGGCTAAACTTATGGAGCATAACGAGGATAAGACAAGGGAAATAGAAGAGTTTCTAAACGTTATTGCACCTAAGGAGGTATACGAGACCATCTTTCTTATACCAGTTTACTCTTGGGTTTTTACAAAGTATGTTTTGGGCGAGCAGGGAGACGAGTACCTTAGGTTTAATATCTCAGGTAGGGTGGGCAGAGGTGGTGCGGTGGTGCTTGGTGCAAACATGGAAATAACCACGAGCTGTAAGAACATAATAGGTAGAAAGGAATACGCGGTTATTCCTCTTGGAGAGGACTATCCTTACAGAGAGGTTCTAAGTGGACGCTTTGCCAAGTTTCCTATAGAATTTATTTACAAACTTCTTGTGGAGGGGTAAGCGGTGGAGAAGGAACTGCTTGGAAGACAGTGGGACGATAGGATGGATGCCTTTTCTAACGGTGAGTTTATAAGCAGAAATTTTGTCTGTGCGGGGCTTTTCTACAATGGAAACTCGCAATACTTGGACAATATGGCAAAATTGGCTAAGAAGCTCATAGATAGGCAGAAGGTGGACGGAGAGCTCAAGGGATTTTTGGAAAATCTAAACTACAAAGTTTCTGGGAATGCCATATATAGCAGGCAAGTGGTTAACAGATGGGTAAACCTGTTTAAGGTTGTGAAGTCTGACCAAAAGGTAGGTTTTTATAGGAAGAGTGCGAATGAGAGGTTTGACGTTGCAGAGCTGGACTTGGGAAATCCTTCCGATATTCAACACTATGCAGGTATTATCTTTTTGAGAATAAGAGGCTATGAGGATCAAGAGCTTTCTGAAGAGCTAAAGTATGACCTAAGACAAGAGCTCTTGGAGGAGTGGCTTGAGGTTGCGGAAGACCGATGGGTAAGGGAGTATCTTAAAAGGGTTAAAGAAATCTTAGAGGACATCAAGCGTGGGGTATATGGTTCACACTATCGCTTTCCCTTCTCTACTTTAGCTTACTATCTTTTTCCTGTAAACTTTGACCGTTTTGAAAACGTTATACTCGTCTCAAGCGTTAGTATGTATAACAGAAGACCAGATACCAAGCAAAACCTTTGGCAGGAACTACAAAAGACTAAAGACTTTGAAGACTTAAAAGGACACTTGGAGAGCAAGGGTAAAAGTCTAAGGGACTTGGAAGAGCTTTTAGACCAAGCCTTTAAAGAGGAGAACTTAGCTAGGCTTCGCAAGGATTGGTTGAAGTTTATTAAAAAGGTGCTAAACGGAGGAATAGAAAGTAGAAGACTTGTGGGTGCTTTTCTTAAGAAGAGGGATAGAGGCAAGAAAACCTCTGTGAGCTACGGCTATTACGAAGTGCCAGCAAGGAACTTGGAGCTTTTCCTTTTCTACGAGGATGGAATAGAAAACAGGTATATAGAGCTTTTAAAGGATAGACTAGCTAAATTTAAATACGCTGGGGATGTGAAAATTAGTGTGAAGAATGAAAAACCAATACCAATACATTCACTTTTTGGAGGAGAGGAATATTTCAGAATTCTAAAGGGCTTGGAAGGTGGTTCAAAGGAGCTAAGACACGAGGAATCTGTGAAACTTCTATATGCCCTTGCTTATTTTACCGCAAGGTTAAACGGATTTTTAAGGTTAAGTATGGAGCAGAAGGAAAAGCTTATAGGAGCACTTTTGCTTTTGAATACAAACCTTGAAAGAGACCAAAGGTATGACTTTTGGGATAGTATTAGCTTTTTGTATGACTACTACGGAGTGCCCTTTCAAACCGTAACAAAACGTTTTCTTTCTATACTTGAAAATGGTAAAGGAAGTTCAAACGCAATCAAAAACATGCTTATAAGCCTCTACAAGGACACAAAGATACTTCACTTTAACTTTGATGGCTTTAAACTTCCAGAAGAGGTTGTGGTCTACGTTATACTTGAAAAGCCATCACCACGGTTCTTCTATGAAAAAAGCGAAATGTCCTTAGTTTCCGCAAGTAGACACTACATGTATGAGGTTTACACTATTAAATCAAAGGGTAATGAGGCAAGTATTGAGCTTGAGGATAAGTTTTTTGTGATGTGCGATTATTTTGGAGACGATGTGGATAGATTGAAGGAGTACATAAAGCAGAGGATAGAGGACAAAAGAAGCAGGTTCTGTTTTATCAGTGCATTAAAGGATGGATATGCAAAGGTTCTTTATGAGGATATGTGTAGCTACAGCGATTTTGAAAGGAAAGCCCTTTTTATAAGATACAAGGAACTAAAGACCGCATACGTTTCTCAGAGGGCGGACAATGACTGCCTTGTTATATACACTCAGCAGTTTAATGAGCTTGCAAAAACTCTGGGTATAAGGCTTGATGAGGACGCAGCGGCCATAGCCATAAAACCTGCCAGACCTTCAAGGGAATTTGAAGACATATATCATCCTGCCCTGCAGGTCTTTTACACCGAGAAAATAGGGTGGTCATCTGATGAGGTTTACTCTCAACAGCACAACCTTTTCCTCTTTACCCTTATCGCCCTTTCCATGTATGAAAGCGAAGCCTTTCAAGTGCCTTACAGCAAGCTAAGTCTATACTCAAAGGAAAGGAATATCTATCTGAATATAAACCGTCAAACAAACGAGGGGCTTAAAAGCTCCTACAGGTTTCCCTTAAGAACTCTCTTGTATGAATTGGTGGAATTCTTCAGACATCTCCCTGGCGATAAGGAAGTGAGTTAAAATATATATTATTCCCATGGAACTCATAAGCATAGAAGACTTTCTAAAATTAGACATAAGGCTTGCGAAGGTTCTTTCTGCGGAGAGGGTAGAAGGCTCGGAAAAACTTCTAAAGCTGAGGGTTTCTCTTGGAGAAGAGGAGAGGACGCTGATGGCTGGTATAGCAAAGCACTATAGCCCAGAGGAGTTGGTGGGTAAGAAGGTGCTAATGCTGGCAAACCTAAAGCCAAGAAAGATATTTGGCGTGGAGTCTCAGGGTATGGTGCTGGCACTCTCTGATGGAGAAAACCTATCTGTGATTGTTCCAGATAGAGATATAAAAGAGGGTGCAAAGGCAAGTTAAAGTATGAGGTTCATAGAGCCTATAAAAGGACTTGAGCTTGAGTTTGCCATTATACCTTCTGAAAAGATATTGATACCCTCTATTCAACGTGAGCTTTCGGATATGCACATAAAGAGACTTATGGAATCCATGGAAAAGGTGGGTTTTGTAGAACCCATATCGGTAGTTCCTACAGAAGATGGTTATTATGAAGTTATAAACGGACAACACAGGGTTGAGGCTGGTAGACAGCTTGGCATGAAGGAGTTCCCAGCCATAATATTGCCACCCTCTGCCAAGGACTACATAATAGCCCTAAACATAGAAAAGGTTCCTTCCTTAAAGGACAAAGCCCATCAGGCTTATGAGATATTTATGTCCTATCTCCAAAGGGACCCAAACCTTTCCGAATACCGTTTAGAAAGGTTCATAGAGGATGCCCATTTAATTACAGTGGGCTTTGTGGTAGACAGATATGAAGACAAGAAGTTTCCTGGCTACGCCTTTGAAAAAGTTCTCAAAAAAGTGGACGCCTTTCTGGAAAAGCCTTTGAGCGAAGCGGAAAAGGAAAGGGAAGAAAGAGCTAAGATCCTTCTCAAAGCAAAAGAGGTTTTAAACAAAAGATACGAAGAACTTGGATTAAAAAACGCACTTCAAAAAGAGGCTATAGTCTCAAAAGCTTTTCAGAGTGTTTATGGAAAGTATGTGAGAATGTTAAGTGAAGACTTTTACCAGGTTTTTGAAAAACTCATCCCTGCAATAGAAAGCGTTAGCTTTGAAGAGGGAGAGCTTGAAGAGTTTTAGTTTGGTGGAGGCGGCGGGAATCGAACCCGCGTCCGAGAACCTTCAGAACCCAGAGCCTCTACAGGCTTAGCCAGCGTTTTACTTCTGACCTCTTGGGCGTCCACTGGCAAACTCCCAAGAGGCGAGCAGGGAAGTTTTTCGGTGTGAGCCAGCCCTGCACCAGCTCGCACCTACACCCCTGTCTCTAAGCCCTGTCAACCACCCAGGGGCACAGCGGTTGCAGAGCCACTGCCTTCAGTTAGGCAGCGAGAGCGAGTTCCCTTTCGGGAAGTGTTTTTAGTGGCTCTTTAGGTTGCCACCCTGCCTGCAACCCTGTCCTACGGTTCCCGTCGAACCCATTCGCCCCCTAAGGGAACTATGTAAAATATAAATAAACATGCCAAAGCTGTCAAGGAAAGTAAAAGATGTAAGAAAAAAGCTCAGACTAAAAAAGAAGAAAGAAAAGCAGTTGATAGACTTCTATCAGAGCAGGTTAATAGAATCTCTAAAGGAGCTGAGAATACCCCTTCTTTTGCTCCATTTTCCCTTAGCATAGGCACACTGGGATATATGGTGCTATCTGATGGTAACTTCATAGACTCCATATATATGACCGTTATAACCATAGGAACGATAGGCTTTGGAGAAATAGCTAAGGGAACAGACACTCCAGTAGGCAGAATATTCACCACCTTTCTCGCCCTAATGGGTATAGGCGTATTTACTACATCAGTGACGGTAATTGTCAGGCTCTTCCTTGTGGGCGATGTGCTAAACCTAATAAAATACATAAGGATGCTCACAGATATTGAAAAGTTAAAAGACCACGCCATAGTGTGTGGATATAACAAAACATCTGCATGGCTTGCGGAGGCTCTGCGTAAAAGGAAAATTGACTTTGTGGTTATAGACGCAAGGGAGGAAGCCTTAAAGTATCTACAGCTACACAACATAAGGTATTTCATAACAGAGGAGCCTTTTAAAAAGACCGCTCTTAACTCTGCAGGGATACATAGGGCAAAGTATCTTATTGCCAACATGGAGGATGAGGCAAAAAACATAGCGGTTATTGCCACTGCAAGACTTCTCGTGCCTGATAAGAATAAGCTATTTATATATTCTACCGCACCCACTGACGGCACAGCCCAGAAGTTGGAAGAGCTTGGTGCCAACAAGGTTATAGTTCCAGACAAGCTAATAGCCAATAGGATATTCTCTTATATGCTACACGAGGCTGGAGGTTATGTTTCCGACCTCTTTGACAGGATAGCTTACGGTGAGGAGGCTGACCTTGAGATAGTGGAACTCTTCGTCCAAAGTGGTAGCTCTCTTGTAGGTAAAAAACTTAAAGAGATAGACCTAAGGAGGGTATACGGCGTTACCGTTATAGGCATAAGAAGGTCCGATGGAAGCCTTGACCTTACAGTGTCAGGAGACACGCAGATAGAAGAAGGAGACACGCTTTTATTGCTCGGTAAGCCTTCAAACATAAGAAAGGCTATGGATTTCTACAAGGAGGTTTTAATATGAGGTTTAAAAAGATAATGACAGACTTTTTCCTGCTTATGGTTCTTACTACAAACATTAGCTTTATATTTAATCCAAATCCTTACGAGTTGGTAATAACAGTTATAGCAAACCTAACAGCCACCATACTAAAGCTCGGCGAGGGTAAGATATTGGCGACAGAAATGACCGCGGCAAGCCTTGTGGCAGACCTTCACCTTATACCCGCAGCCTTTATATACTTCTTGGGAGATATCCCGGAGGCGGTTAGTCTCGCTGTAGGTGCTCTTGCAGCAAACATCATATCCATACTCCTCTCCATCATAGAAGCCATCTTTAGCTACCTGTCAGAGGAGTAGGCTATCCATTAGCCTTAGCTTTTCTCTCTCTATTGCCTGCCCAAGCTCTTTACCTTCAAGCCCTTTAAACCTTTCAACTTCAACCTTTACATGGCGGAGCTTTTCTAAATATAGCTTTACCTTGTCCCTTTGGTAGATCATAAGGATAAGGAGAAAGGCTATTGGCTTGCCCTTGAGTGTAAGGTAGATCTCTGAATTTTTCTCTGCGGTTTTTAGGGTCTGTATGACCTTATGTAGACTGCCCTTTATTAACCTGTAGCTTTCTCTTACCCAAGAGGGTGCACTTATATCCCTTAGGATAATCTCACCTATCTCTTCTTTAAGCTCTTTTATGAGAAATAAGAAGTACACCCAACCGTAGTCTATATTTTCCTGAGGAAACTCTATCTTGTGCCAGCTTATTATCTCCCTTAGCTTTTCTAAGCTCGTTTCTATTTCTGGCTTGAACTCAAAGCCTTCTATAACCTGCCCAAGCACTTGGTATTTTTTATAAAGTTTGAGAATCTCTAAAAGTCTTTCCTCTCTGAGTGCAAGTCTAAGCTCATTTAGTAGCCTTCCCCTCGGAGCTTTTTTTATTAGACCCATCTCTACCGCACTCCTCAGGAGCTTTTCTGTGCTTTTTGAAAGTTTAAAGTCAAACCTACCTGCAAACCTCAAAGCTCTGAGGATTCTCACAGGGTCCTCTACAAAGCTCATAGGGTGCAAAACCCTTATTATCCTGTCCTTTAAGTCTCTGAGCCCTCCAAAGTAGTCTATGAGAGTGCCAAAGTCTTCTGGGTTTATAGAAAGAGCCATGGCGTTTATGGTAAAGTCCCTTCTAAGGAGATCTTCCCTTAAGGTTGCCCATTCCACCACTGGGTAAGACCCGGGGTGAGGGTATGTTTCCCTTCTTGTGGTGGCAAATTCTAATTTGTAGCCTTCTATCTTCATGTGTGCGGTTCCAAACTCAGGAAAAGTGTGACAATCTACACCCCACTCCTCTGCGAGCCTCCGTGCCAACTTTATTGCATCACCTTCCACTACAAGGTCAAGGTCCCATATGCTTTTTTTCATAAGCAGGTCTCTAACCACGCCCCCTACAAGATAGACCCCGTAGCCAAACCTCTGTGCGGTATTTCCTATCTTTTCCAACATGGGCTTTAGCTCCTCTGGTACAGGAAGCCTTCTCTCGTAGGCTTTTGTTCCCTCCATGTGTTTTCTGTAGGCATGAAGAAGGTCTAACCTCGTTATCACACCCACGACCCTTCCTTCTAAAACAACAGGTATAAGCTTTTCTCCGTATCTTGAAAGTATGTTCTCCGCATCCCATACAAAGTCTTCTGGTGTAAGGCTGTGAAACTCTTCAACCATGAAATCCTTAACCTTGCCCACTACGCCGTGCTTTTGGGCTTTGAGTAGGTTCTTCTTGTATACAATCCCCACAAGCCTACCTTTATCATCTATTACAGGTGCACCGGCGAAATTCCTCTGTGTCAGCTCAAGGAGTGCAAGGTTTGCATCCATATCTTCATGAAGAAGAAAGGGTGGATAGCTCATGACCTCATCTACTTTTAGTGGAACTCTCTCTCCCCTTAGCATAGCCTCCAACAAGCCCTTAAGCCTCTCTCCGGAGACTCCTTCAAACTTTGCGGCGCTTGCAAACTCATGCCCTCCACCTCCTAACTTTCTGAGCACTTCAGAGACATCAAATTCATTCCTAATGGCACGTCCAAAGAGGTAGGTCTTTCCACCAGCCTCAACTATAACAAAGAAAGCGGATGACTCCCTTATGTCTCTAAGCTCATACACAAGGCTCAGCAGGTCAGGTCTGTATTCTTCCATTCTTAGAACCAAGAGACTTATCCTCTTACCATTCAAGAATAAACTCTCAAAGCTAACTAAATGCTTTGAGAGAAGGTGTATATGTTCTTTGCTTATACCACCGCTTAGGAGGTTTCTGAGAATTTTGAGATTTAAACCCTTTCTTAGTAGCCACTCTACAGCTCTTGCATCTCTGTATGTGGTTCCCTCGTAAGTAAGCATGCCCGTGTCTTCGTATATGCCAAGAGCCAATATGGTGGCGGACTCGCTATCTATTACCTTTCCCTTTTCCATAAGTTCCTCTACAATAAGGGTTGTGCAACTTCCCACCGCATCCACTTTTCCCTCAAAGCCTTTGGGTGCAGAGGGATGGTGGTCAAATATGTATATCTTGCCTATTTTTTCACCAAACCTTTGCAGGTATTCCTCATAGTCATGGCTGTCCACAAGCACTAAATCAAAACTCTCAGGCAAGTTATCTAAAATCCTAAACCTTTCCTTAAAGTGGCTAAGCACCTCACTGGCTCTTTTGGAGAGGTAGTTGGGCTTAAGTAAGAAGGCATCCTCATACAGAAGCATAATACCGTAGGCGGAAGATAGGGCATCTAGGTCTGCTCCTTCCTGAAGGACTATTATTTTAGGCATGGGTTTAAAATTATATTGTGGAGAAAATAATAATGCCTTTTGCTGGACTTATTTTAGGTTTTGCCTTCGTAGAGTTCACCTACAGGCTTGCTAACTTTAAACTATTGCCCCTTTATATGCTTAGCCTGCCTTTTAAGCTCTTTCTGTTTGCTCTTGCCCTTTTTGTCTGCTATAACCTCAGAGATACCTATGGTTTTCTTTTCTGTTTTCTCGGCTTTATCCTTGGTTTTTTCCTTTCATTAATCTTCAGAGGATTTATGAAAAATGGAAGACCTGAAGGTGCTTGAACCTCTTTTTAGGAATGCTCTGTTTCAGTTTTTCCTCTGGATGGCATTGATCCAGCTTCTTGCTCAGGTGTTTTTAGATAGGCGTATAGCTTTCTGGGTATCCTCTATAAGCACCACTGTTTTGTGGCTAAAAGCCTTCGACCCCATAACTCCCATAAAGGCTTGGCTTGTAATACTTCTAATATTTTCCCTATACCTCCTTCCCAAGGTCTTTTTTCACTTTAACCTTTTTCTGTATCTCAAGGGAAGGAAAAGGTGTCCCGAATGCTACAGCGAAGTCCACTGGAGGGCTAAGAAGTGCCCCTTCTGTGGTTATGCCTTCAAAGGTGTGGAAGGACCAGGTGAGGAGGAATAGATTATAAATAACTTCATGCGAAGGGGGTAAGGCATGGCGATGGTGGACCTATACAGGACCTTGAAAAGGCAGGTCTTTAAGGTCTTTATGGAAGAAAGGGAAAAGAGAAGGACAGCTATAAGGCTAAGGCTTGAGGTTCAGAAGAAAGCCTTTGACAAGAAAGAAAACCTGCATTAAAATATTTACCTTGTAGGGGCGGTAGCTCAGTTGGGAGAGCGCCTGCTTGGCGTGTAGGAGGTCGGGGGTTCAAGTCCCCTCCGCTCCACTTCAAATATCAACCAAACCCGCATAAATACTTGACTTGTGAATTTAACATTTTCTTGTTTAGTATGGTTTAGTATGGTTAATTTATGTTTGTTTTTCGGCAGTATTTCGTCTTCAGAAAGGGCTTGACAATGTATGGTCAGAGAGCTATAATAGAAAATGCTCCAAATCCTCCATTCAATAGCTCCCTCTCCCCACAGCCCCCGCAAGGGGGCTTTTAACTAAATCTATGCCCTAAGTCCTCTTCCGTGAGGGAGGGGATACAGGGCATCGCCCGTAAGGGCGTTGACAAAGATTCGGTTCTACAATAGATTATTGCTATGGAATACCATTTAGACAAAGGTTGTCATTCAGTCTATTCCCTTCAGTTCCACTTAGTTCTGGTCACCAAATACAGAAAGAAAGTCCTTGTAGGAAAACTTGCTCAGAGACTCAAAGAAATAGTTGAGGAAGTGGCTAAACACTTCAAGGTAAAAATAATTGAGCAGGAGACCGACAAGGACCACATACACATACTTTTTTCGGGAAGACCAACTCTTACGCTTTCTAAATTCGTAAACTCTCTCAAGTCGGTTACATCAAGAAAGCTCAGAAAAGAGTTTCCCGATGTAGTCAACTACTCCCACTTAAAGAAGTGGGAGCTTGCTCCATCCCATAAGGGAGAGCATTAGGCTGGTTGACAAACAGCCCTTGATAAAAGTTTTGCACTTCCACAAGCCCTCTTACCATTATGTTGGTTGCACCTACTATGTCTGCATGTTCCTTGTATCCACAGTTTTTACACTCAAAATCTGATTGAGATTTTCTGTTTTCTTTTGAAGTATAGCCACACACAGGACACATCTGAGACGTGTAAGATGGGTCTACAAAGATAGGAGAGATGCCATTGTAGAGAATGGACTTGTAATAGAGTTTTGTCTGAAAACTTCTGAAAGCCCACTGGTTAGACTGTCTTATCTCCTCTGTGTTTTTCCTTTTGACTTTCCTCCTCTCTCTTATCCCAGTTAGGTCTTCCATTACAAAGAGGGCTTGTGGATACTTGCTAACAAGATATTTAGACACATAATGCATAAAGCTCTCCACAAACCGTTTCTCTCGCCCTACTACCTTTTTAAGTTTCCTCTTCGCAGAGCGAGTGCCTTTTGATTGGAGAGCTTGTCTCAATCTTTGATACTTCTCTTTTAGCCTTTTGTATTCCTCTGTTCTCGGAACTATCTCTTTGTTCCCTTTTGAACTTACCAATGCAACTGTGTTAACCTCTCCTACATCAATCCCTATTACCTCTTGTGGAGTTTGCTTTTCTACTTCTATTTCTACAGGAATATGCAGGAAAAACTCTTTGTTTGCTTTGTCATAAACCAAAACAGCATCTCCAATCCTACCTCTTTGCAAATACTCATAATGCTTTTCCCATCCAAGATAAGGAATATTCTTTAGCCTGCCATTCATTGTTGTTATGGAAACTACTCTCTTGTCTGGCTTAATAGAAAAAGTTCTGTTAAAAGTCAAATCTACCGAGAGAGATTTCCTCTTGGGTGGCTTTTCCCATTTATTCTTGCTTGCATAGATAGTTGCTGTTTTCCTTGATATATTAACCGCATATTGAGAAGGCAAAGAAAATCTCTCCCTTAATATCCTGTAATAGGCTTTGTGCAGTGTCCTAAAGTCTTTCTTTCCTTTCTCAAAAGAATTCGCAAAAACAAAATTCATAGCATCTTTATACGCTTTGCATAGCCTTAACAATTCCCTCTTCTTTTCTTCATCAAGAATTAGCTTTACCTTTACACTCAAAACCTGCTTGACTTTTTCTATCATAGGATATATTATATTCTCTGTGAGAAAAAAATCAAGACCGCATTCCTCTCCCACTTATAGAAGTGGGAGTCTCCTGCGGAGGTTATGATGAAAAAAGAACTATGGGGTGGTAAGTTCTGGTCTCAATCTTACTTTATTGCGAGCGTGGGGCAAGTAAAATTGGAGGATGTAAAACACTATGTCCAAAGCCAAGGAAGAAACTAAGTTTCTGCTGACCTACAAGTTCAGAGCCTACCCTTCCGCTCTCATGGAATACAGAATGGAAAACTGGCTCTACATACTTTGCAACCTATACAACCACGCCCTTGAGGAAAGAAAAAGAGCCTGGAAGGAGGAAAAGAGAAGCATCACTTACTCAGACCAGCAGAATTCCCTGCCTGAGCTTAAAAAGAAAGACCCAACCCTAAAGCTCGTTCACTCTCAGGTTCTTCAGGACTGCCTCAGGAGGGTGGATAACGCCTTCCAGAAGTTCTTCAGGAAAGAGGCAAAATACCCGAAGAGAAAGAAGCTCTCTAAATACAACTCCTTCACCTTCCCGCAGGTTTGGATGAAGCAGAAGAAAAGGCTCGTTGAGCTTGTCAAGCTTGAGAGGAAGAATAGCAGATTTGCATACCTTTACCTTCCCAAGCTCGGGAAGCTCAAAGTTAGACTCCACAGAGAGATAGACTGGACGAAGGCGAGGACGGTATCGGTGAAGAGGGAACCGTCTGGAAAATGGTATGTGTGTATTACCTTAGAGGCGGAGCTTGATGAGATACTCAGGGAAGCACAGGAAAAGGCGGTTGGGATAGACCTCGGGGTAAAAAACCTCGCAACAACTTCTGAGGGAGAGTTCATAGAGCATCCCAGATTCCTGAAAAGGCTTGAGAAAAGGCTGAAGAGAGAACAGAAGAAGCTCTCAAGGAAGATTAAAGGCTCAAATAATTGGGAAAAGCAGAGAAAGAGAGTAGCTAAGGTTCACGAGAGGGTGAGGAACGCAAGAAAGGACTTTCTACACAAGCTGTCAAGGTATCTTGTAAACAATTACGATTACATAAGCTTTGAGAACCTTGAGATAAAAGGACTTGTTCAAAATAGCAACTTAGCAAAGTCAATACTTGATGCGGGATGGGGGACACTTATCACCTTCGTCACCTACAAGGCTGTAATGGCAGGGGCGAGGGTGGTAAGGGTTGACCCGTCCTACACAACGCAGGACTGCTGTGTATGCGGTTTTAGAGTTCCCAAGACTTTGGCTCAGAGGCTACACGAATGTCCCGAATGCGGGGCTGTAATGGACAGGGACTACAATGCGAGTGTGAACATACTAAAGAAAGGTCTCGCCCGCCTTAAGGGCGGTAGGGTCGGAGCGACCCGAACTTACGCCTGTGGAGAGGGCTCTGGCGGGGCACTCTCAAAAGAGAGTGTTAGCCATCCCTCGCAGAAGCAGGAATCCCGTGCGGGTCTTCCGGGTGGGACTAAACCCTACCGGAAGCTCCGTCCGTAAGGGCGGAGAGGTTCACATTTTTTCTGGGGAATTCCCCAGAAAAGTGGGAAAAATGATGAGTAGTATCTACCCCTTACTTTGCATTTTGACCCCTCTCAAAGCCTTGTCTGACAATACTCTAAAACGGGATTTTTTGAGTTTAGCAAAAGATGTAGTTTGTAAAGAACTTTACAAACCGAAAGAGTTCTCTGCCTTCATCAAACCACCCTCACAGGAAACCCCCACTTGACACGTGGGGAAGGAATGCGATATTGACTTTTTTTTCATATGGGGTGGAGCAAGCTCCCACTTCATACATCCATGTGTGGAATAATTGCTTTTTGCGAGCTATAATAGTTAGGAAAGGAGGCGAGATATGAGAGAGATGGTATTGAGGAAAGGAGTAGAGATTATAGAGCCGGTAGTGTTATTTGTGGCAATTGTGATGGCAGTGTATATTTTGCCATCGCATATAGGCAAGGCAGTAGTTATGTTAACGATGAGTATAGCTTTTTATAGGATGCGGGCTATAGTATGCTATAGCCATAGCACATGGAAATCCTTCCTATTCCTTGTGGGTATGATGTTAACTATGTTTATACTGGTTGATATGGTTGATAGGGTATGATAGGAGTAGGCAGACCATCAAAACTGTATAAACCCTCTTCTCCTTCTCTTCCAACACTTTAAGCAACATTTCTCCTCTCCCTATTCCCTCTCCCTAAGTGTCTACCCCTTACTTTGCATTTTGACCCCTCTCAAGTGCTTGATTCTCAAGGGCTGATTTTGGGAATTTTTCAGGTCTCATGAGAGGATATCAACTTTCAGGCTGGTAAGTTCTACAGGCTCTGTCAGAATTAGACAGTGAGACAGAACCTCTCCCTCAAAAACAGGTCTGCCACTTATGCTTATCCTTATCTTCTTTCCTGCCAGCTCAATGGGTGGATAAAGCCGTGTTTGGCTGTCTATAGCCACATAAAAGTTTTCAAGCTTTTTGTAGATGGGCTTTTCTACATGAGAAGATAGCTCCTTTTCAAGCTCTATTACCTGAGGCTCTGATACCTCTTCTTCAAGCCTGTCCGCATGCTCCATAAGGCTTACCTGCATAAGGGATGCCCATACCTCTGAGTTAAGCCTTATAAACTTTCTGACATACCACGGCAGGTCTATGCCTTTGACTTCCTCAAGCCATTCTTTTACTCTTTTGAGACTTTCTTCTCCAAGATAGCCAATCTTTTGAGAGTAGCCCTCTATCAGCTCTTTTCTCAAATAGTCCCACACAGGCACGCAGGCAAGAGTTAGAGCATACCTTGAGCTATAACCCCTGAAGACAAAAACAGGTGGATAAGGCTCAAAGTTAAGAAGTGGCAGATAAGAACTCATTGGCACAGTAAGATAAAGCTCAGGCTCTACCTCTTCAAGCACCAGAAATCTTTCACCCGGAATTGTGGCAAGCTCACGCACCTGCCCCACTTTAACAGGCTCACCATCTACTTTTACCGGCACAAGCCTGCCTTCTTCAAGACTTTTCTCATAAAGCCTCAGAAAATCCATCACTGTTAACATTTTTTCACCTCCTACTATTTATATAACTCCCCACAACCCCCTTTCCTGACACCACCCCCTTTTTTCTGGGGAATTCCACAGAAAAAAGAGAATTCCTGACCACAAAGTCGGTTTTGGGGCTATCTCTTTAAAGAAAAAAAAATAAAAGACTTAGAAGTCCTATTTTTCTTTTCTTCCTTTTCCTGAAAAAGGTAAAAATTTTTTTTATCGTCCTTGAAAATTGCGTAGCGAAGCGAAGCAATTTTCTATTACTTTACGCAGTAAAGTAATAGAGAATCTCTAAAAAATAATTCTCTAAAAAATAAAGACTCTAAAAAGAAAAATGCAAAAACAGTGCCAAGCTTTCTAAGGCTTGAAAATCAAGGTTTTGGCGAAGGTGTGGCATACCAGACCACCTACCGAGTTTTATATAACGCCCTACCGAATTTTATATAACAGCCTACCGAGTTTTATATAACGCTACCGAGTTTTATATAACACCTGCTTTGCTACCAAGTTTTCTATAACGGGGTATTTCGTGCTATAATATTCACACTATGAGAGAGGATTATAGCCTTAAGGTTTATGGGGTGATATTGAAGTATCCGCCTTTTGTGTCAAAGAAGGTGGATAGAGTAGAGCATGTTTTCACAAGTGGCAATGGCAGAGTGGTTATACACAATCCACTTGTTCATGCCCGTCCGTGGAAGCTCTTTCTCTACGGCCTGTGGGCTGGTGAGAAGGTGGATATGAGTAAAGATGCGGTTCAGATAGTTCTGTCAGAAAATTCGGGTTTATATCTTAGTTTTATGAGTTTTAAAGAGATATCAAAGGCTATAGATGAGCTGATGAGTTTGAGGTATATGATATACAGCGGGGCGGAGCTAAAAACTCAGATAGTCTATCAGAGCAGGTATGAAGAAAAGGAAAGAAGGCTCTATCTTAAGTTGCCAGCAGAATTTTACAGGCTTTGTGAAGAAGAAGGACTTCGCCTCTATGTTCCTTTTCTCCTGCATCTGCAAGGCAAAAACGAGATAGCACTTTTTACGATACTTAGTAGCAGGTCGGAGAACCAGATGCTTGTGAACAGACTAAAAATAGAAACTCTTGTGAGGTTGGCTGGATTAAATACGGACACACCTTTATGGAAAAAGGTTCAATCTTTAACTCTTGCTTTTCAAAGCCTCAAAGAAATAGGTTTTATTAAGGATTTTGCCAAGGACGGAGATGTTTTTGAAATACATCGTTATGACAAAAACACGCTCAGGCTCAAGGCTCTTGAACTCAAAAGGCTGTATGACCAGAGGTTTGAAGAGATAAAGGCAAAAGCAAGAGAGAATATGAAAAAATCAAGACAGAAAAAGAAAGAAAACCGACACCATCAGGAACCTGAATTGCCGTTTTGAATAATTCACCCTCAAAGCCTTAAATAGAGGCTTGAAGACCTTGTAGAAAAGGTATGCTATTTTCTTCTGACCCATGGCAGGCTTGAGAGCTGTCAGGCAATAGACATCGTAGAAGCGGAAGGTGGCTTTCTCCTCTTGTGTTTCCTTGACAAAAACAAAACTCTTAAGTTCATGGTGGCTGAAAACAAAGAGTGGAGCGTAGAAGGAGTTTATAAAGCTTTTCTTGAAAGACTATGGGAAGAAGAGAATTGAGGTTTTTCTGAGGAGTTCCACAGGAAGAGTGATTTTTAAAAAAAGCTGTTTGAGAAGTCCCTAAGTTAAGGGACTGAATATTAGCTCCCCCTGGGGGAGGGGAGCAAAAGCTAAAAAGCTATCAGCTTTCAATATAGGAAGTATGGTGGGTGTAGGGAATAAAGCCAATTTCACGGTCTTGATTAAGAAAGAGATATCCGAGGATACTCCCGTTCCCATCTTCTACTATTATTTCCATTCCTGAAGCTAAAGCCCCTTTTATATCTTGCTTCGTTAGGAGATAAACTCCTAACATGTTCTTCGCACAGTATTCTCCAGATATTATTTTTCTGAGAATTTCAAACATGTTGTCACCTCCTTCAGGTTTTTTTATCCCCCTACAGGAGGCTGGCTACCTCTTCCCTGCCCCCACACAGGGAAGAAGAACACTCAAGGGAGTGCTTTCACCAGACCTCCTGAGGGCTTTAGAAAGAGACTTCAATCAAAGTCCCTCACTAAAACCCTCAGGGGTCTGGCTCTTCCCTGTGTGGCTATACCTTTCTTTGACTACCCTTTAGGGGTAGCAATTTTTATTTTATCCCACTCACCAAAATTGTCAAGCAAAAAGAGGGAAAAGGAGGGAGAAGTCTTTTTTTCTGGGGAATTCCCCAGAAATTTCTGGGGAGTTCCACAGAAATGGAAAGAGGGGGGATTTTATACCACAAAAGGCAAAGTGTGGCGAAGTGGCGAAGTGGCGAAGTGGCGAATAGCCACAATTTCAAACTTTGTCCTATAATAACAGGAAAAGAACTTTTAGGAGGACAAAAGGCATGAAGGTAGGGCTTGATGTGGGTTTTGGGCATGTGAAGGTAGCAACTCAGGAGAGAGTTTTTAAGTTTCCCTCGTGGATAGGGGTATGGAATGAGAAGGACATATCGGACGTTCAGCCTATATCTTTTGAGGGGAGGGACTATGTGGTGGGTGAGTCTGCAAGGTTTTGCACGCAAAGGGTGGAGCTAGTGGATTTTGAAACACTTTTGAGGTATTTACCTCTGATAGTGGAGTATGTAAAGAGGGAGCTTGGGGAGGAGGAGCTTGAGATAGGGGTGGGGCTGGCACCGAGGCACTACAGGAGGTATAAAGACAGTGAAGAGGTGAGGAAAAAGCTTTCTGGCTTTGAGCTTGTATTACCTCAGGGTTTTGGAGTGCTTTTAGATGTAGAGGATGAGCTTGGTATAGAAGAGGGAGAAACGGTATTTGTAGTGGATATAGGTTTTAACACGGTGGATTATCTTCTTGTATCAAAGCAAAATGGAAAATACTTCAGGGAAGGAATGGCAACTATAGAAAGGGCTGGGGTGCTTCAGGCGGTAGAGACTTTCAGGTCTATTCTTCCTGCGGAGCTGGGGTATATCAAAAACTGGTCTCTTTCAAGGCTTGTAAAGGTTTTTGAAAGCGGGCAGGTGAATGTGGAAGGGGAGAAGATAGACCTTAAAAGCTACAGGGAGAGGGCTATAGAGACTTACAGGACAGCTTTGTTAAGCAGGTTAAAGTCAGAGGTGGGAGAGGCGGTTTTGGAAAGTGATAAGGTAGTATCCGCAGGTGGGGGGGCGTATCTTCTTGGAAAGCTGAGGAAAGATGCCTATGTGCCTTCTGAGCCAGAGTTTTCAAATGCAAGAGGCTTTCTGAAAGCTCTTGAGTTAAGGTAATGCACAGGATAAGGGTGAATGTCTATCTACATCCTATCAAGCACAGGGAGACGCACAGAAAGGCTATTCTTCTTGGCAAGTATGCTCCAGATTTATTGAAAACCCTCTTAGAGATTTTTTTAGAGAGGGTGGATGAAGAGGATTTGTTAGAACTCCTGTATATCTACGATGCTTATAGTGGAGAAAAAAGGAAAGAGAAAAAGAGAGATTTTATCCTTTCTGTGTTATCACTGGAGCATAAAGATACAGAACCAGAAGAAGAAGAAGAAGAGGAAGAGGAAGAAGTGGAAGAAAGAAAAGCAAGCCCTCTTAAGAAACCAAAGAAAAGGGTAGAGAAAAAGGATGACTTCTGGTCTAAATACTCCTCAATTCTTGAGTGAGGCTAAAATAACTCCTATGATAGACAAGGATTATTTGCTTGGGATTTCTTTGGATGAGCTTAAGAAAAGGTATGGAGATGAGCAGGTAAAGAGGTTTTTGTTTGGCAGGGAAGGGAGACTTTTAGAGCTGACTTTGAAAAGAAAGAGCTTTATGAACCTGCTTTCTTTTTTTGGCTCAATAACAGATGCAGTAGAGTATGCCAGCTTTCTCTCCTGCATATCAACTCCTGTATTGTCCGATGCCTGTCCCCACTTCAGAAACTGCTTTATAAAGCACAAGGGCAACCTTGTCAAGCTAAGAAGTCAAAAACAAGGGAAAAAATTCTTCTATGAAGTAGTCCTGCCCCTCTGGGAGCTATACTACGAGGAAATAAAAAAAGGTGTCAAAAAAAGGCTTGAATGCTCTAAGAAAAAGCTCCTTATTTTTATCCACATAAGAGACCACTGGGGAGAGCTTGGGAAAAAGCTTGTAGAAGACCTTATCCGTGAATATGTGCCAGAAGACCCCGACGGCAAAAAACTCTGGGCAAGTGCGGGATTTTCCGTTTAGCCTTTAGCCTTTCCTTTTTTCCTGTCTTTTCTGAGGAATTCCCCAGAAATTTATACTTACCTCTTGACAAAGACCAAAAAATGTGGTATAATAATAGGCGTATAAAAGACCTCTACAAGGGGTGGCGGTCTTGTAGGGGTGAATTTAGAACCGCTGGGGAACTCCTATGGAAAAAGTTCTTCCTGCTCTTAAGACAGAGGGCATTTTTGAGCCTGCTATCACTTCAATGGTAAGACTTATGGAAGAAAGAAAAGACCTCATTGTGAAGATAGGGGAAACTCATGAGATAACAAGACCCTTAGCACTTGAGATGTGGAAGATGGTAAGGGACATGGTAAGCTCTCATGGTGGTTCTCTGGATATATCCGTAAAGGTGGAGTATGCAAGTCCAGAGATGGTGATAATGGTGGCTACTGCAAGGCTAAAGATAGGAGAGGTGGAGATAACCCTTTCTGAGGTGGGAGAAGCTTACGCAAAGGAAAAAGGCAAAGACACAACTCTTGCCAGAACCGCATATACCAGAGCTGTGAAGAGGCTTCTTGAGATACTTGTGGGGGAAGACTTTATCAATCAGACGATAAAGAGGCTCTTCCCTCAATCTTATCAAAAAGGACAAGGACAAAGCAATGAGCCAGCCTCTCAAAGACAGACGGAGCTGATAGAAAAGCTTGTAAAAGAAAAGAAGATAAATGAGGAAGTCATACAGGGGCTAAAAGCAGAGGGAGAACTTCCTGAGGACTTTATGCTTGGAAAGGCTCTGAAAGAAGGAACTCTCACAAAGGAGCAGGCAAGCGTAATACTTGACAAGGTCTTTCCGAGGAGAAGAACATGAGGAAAGCTTTTTCGGAGGGATAGACCATGAAAGTAAGGTTTGTCAAGGTAGATAAGGACATGTGCCTGTTTGATGTGGAGGGATTAAGAATTTGGGGACAGCTAAAGAAAAGAAACGGCTACTATGTGCTTGTAGATGAGAAAGACCGCCCTGTGGTGAAGGTAAGCCTCAAAGACGGTGATAAGCTCATGGAAGGTATAAGAAAGAGACTTCAATACGCCTTTTCCTTGTCTAAAGCAGAATTTGAGGAGGCTTGAAGATGTTTGAACAGCTTGTGGAGAAGATAAGGCAGGAAAGTAAAGAGGGAAGAGTTCTTACCTACACAGAAGGAGCCATAGGCATTACCGCTCTTCTGTCCTGTCCTCTCAAGCATGAGCTTGCAAAGGAGTATGAGATAGAGCCAAAGGCAGTAGAGATTGACGATGGCTTTGTATGGGAAAGGCAGGTAAAAAAGGCTCTGAAAGAGCTATACGGAGAGAGCTTTCAAGAGGAGAAAGACCTCATCTATGAGATAGATGGCACTCTCATACACGGACATCTTGACTGTTTTATAGAGCTTGAAGATGAGGTCATAGGCATAGAGCTAAAAGCTCCAAAATACATTCTTCTTAAGGACATTCCTCAAGGCATAAAGGACGGACTTTATGAAGATGAGGGGCTTGTAATTCATAATTCTGTGTATCTCACCCAGGCAAAAATCCAGAGGTTTATCTTAGGGAGGCTCTATCCTCATAAGAAAGTCAGGCAGTATCTCTTTTATAAGAGCCTTGCCAAACACAAGAGCTGGTCTCAAAAGCTCTATGTGGTATCAGAGGTAAAAGAGAGCATCACAGAAGAGGAGCTAAAAGAGCTTGTAAGAAGATTTCATGAAGATAAATCGCCAAGATATCCCAATGAATGCACTTCTTACTGTGTCTTCTACAGAGAAGGGCTTTGTGAAGGCAGGGAATACAGGCTGGAAGAGGAAAAGCCTCAAGAGAGTGCTTTTGAGCTTTTGAGATACTACAGAACCTTAGAGACAGAACTAAAGCAGGTGGAAACTCTTTTGAAGAAGGCGGTAAAAGGCACTCTCAAAATAGGTGGCAGGGAGCTTGGCTGGGTGAAAAGAGAGGTGGTGTCTTTTGATGTGGAAAAGCTCTTGAAAAAGGCAGGAGATAAGGCTCATGAGTATGTGTATGTAAAGCCATCTAAGAAAGAGGAAATCCTGAACACTTTTGGCGATGAGGTGGTAAAAGAAAAGAGAGAGGAAGTCATATGGAAGCTTTGAGAGTAAGCGAGCTTCTCGTCCATCAGTATCACGGGAAAATAATGTGGAGGAGGTAAAGATGTTTAAGTTTAAGGAAGCTGACTTCTGGTCTATAGACTACAAGGCTCTTCATAAGGCTCTGGTTATTTATTTCAAACACCACAGAAAACTATCAAGGCTCAAGAATGCGATAAAGAATGAAGGGCAGGTGAGCTGGAGAAGGTTTGTGAGGGGAAGACTTTCTTTTGAAGACTTTAAGACCTTTCTCTATGGAATGGAGGCGGGTGGTTATTTTGTGATAGAGGAGCTAAATGAGGAAGTTTTAAAGGCAAGACTGGCAAAGCCTTTTAACTCTGTCGGGATTTTTACTTCCATCACCTGCTACAGAACTCTGAAGCCTCTATTTCCTGAAGTTATTGAGGATATTGAGCTAATTGATGAAAAGGAAGGGTTTATTTCAAAGTTTGATGTGGGGGTGGTTTTAAAGGACAGGGTGCTTGTTTTTAAGCGGTATGAGAAGAAGTATATTGACAGAAAGGAAAGGTTTGAAGAGCTTTTGAGAGACTTTTTTGCTAAAAAGGTGGAGCTTTTCTTTGTTATAACCCCAAGCGGTTTGTGGCATCTAAGAAAAGAAGAAAGAAACATTCCGTTTTATGTGCTGAATACTCTGTATCTCAGAAGATTTCTGGAAAGAAACTATTTAGGAGGTAGAAAGAATGCTCTGGGAGCTGAGAAGAAAGGCTTTAAGTTTGATACCTGAGTGGTTTGTAAGGTTAAAAGTCTTTATGCTTAAAAATGAGCTAAGCAAAAAAGGTCAGGAAAGGCTTCTCTATTCCTGTGGAGGTCTAAGAGGCAGGTTTGTGGATGAGATAATAAGGGACTATATTTCTTGCCAGCTACAGGGCTATGAAGAGGTTCAGAGGCTCTATCTTGCCCTCAAAAAGGAAAAGGAGAGGCTCTACAAGGAAAATCAAGGACTTATCTACAAGGTCATGAGGTCTATGAGAGTAAGTCCAGATGACTGGGAAGAGGTTCAGGATATAGCAAAGTTTGCTCTTTATCAGGCAATAGAAGACTGGGATGAAAAACATGCTCTTTCTACCTTAGCTGTCCCTCTCATCATGTCCAGAGTGCAGGAATACTATGAGAAGAACCTTAAGAATTCTTTCCTTTCTTACGATGAGCATGTGAAGGAGGGAGAAGAAGACACTTTTGAAATTTTCTGTGGGGCTGAAGACAAAGGTTTTAATCAGGCGGAGCTAAAAGACCTCATCAGCAGGCTTGAAGAGAAAGAAAGAGAGCTTATAAGCCTTGTCTATTTTGAAGGTTATACTATTAAGGAAGCAGGAGAAAAGCTTGGCTTTTCTCAGAAGAGGGCAAGCCATATACACAAGCTTGCTCTCAAAAAGCTAAAGAAGTTAATACTTGGAAAGGAGGTGGTAGTATGATTGAGTTTGTGCCAGATGGTAGGTTCAGAACCATTAACCTTTTCAGGGGGGAGCCTTATGAGAGGGGAGACATAAACCTTGTGCTGACAGTAATACACAGATTTGCTCAGGAAAAGGATGAGATTTATTTCCTGCCACCTACACCTGAAGATGGTATTCTTTCAAGGGTGGAGTTTCATTTTTACGATGAGCAGATGCCAAATCCTGTTGTCTATGGTGGAGAGGGATACGCTTTTGGCAAATATGATATTGAGAGGATAAGGGCAAACATTTTGAATTTGCCAAGGCTGATGACAAAAGGTTTAAAAGAAGTGCATGTGGTTTATGCAAACTTCAGAGGTGTGCCTGTCTCTATCGTGCTGAAAGATGAAGGGATTAATGTTTTTGCAAGCTTGCTGAAGGAAGAAATTGACAGGGTTTTGGGAGAACTGGAGATTGATTTTTGAAAAGGAAGGCGGGGAGAAAAAGGAGGGAAGGGGCGTGGGCTTAGCCCCTGAGAAGTCTTGATAGCTTCTTAAGACACCCCTCAAGGGTGTCCTCAGCTATCACCCTGCTCCTGGGGATTTCCAGTCGCAGGGCATTTTTCAAAAATTCCCCTTTATAGCTTCCCCAATACACCCAATATACATTGGGCTTTTTGGAGAAGCTCTTTCTGACCTTGCTCCCATCCTCATGGGACAAGGCAAGGTCAGAAATAATTATTGTTAAGGGGCTTGAATTTATGAAACGAGCGCAAGCCCACAGCCCCTCTGTCATCCCGTTAAAGGACGCCTTGTAAGCGTCCCTAACGGGGACTTTTTTTACTGTGTCATTCTTTACCAGCAGGACACTCCCCTTTAGCCCTGCTTTATACAGGGCATAGAGGAGCATCCTGACCTCCTCCTGAACCTTAAACATACTCCCCGACGTATCCACCACAATAAGTGGGTGGATCGTGGGGAGTTCCTCCTGCCTCACGAAAGGCTCTTCATCTCCCCGCAAGTATGAGGAGACTACAAGCCTTCCTGAGGAGGAAGGCACCCACTCTGGCTCAGGAGCCTTGAAAAGCTCCCTCGCCAGCTTTATGATGGCAGGAGGGAGTTCTGGAGGAGGGACTTGCTCAAACCACCCCCCTCCTCTTTTCTCCTTCCCAGACAGGAAGCCCCCAGGTTCTTCAAGGCTTTCATATTCCTGAGGAGCTTCCTGCCTTATATCCTTTGCCCCACCCAACTCTATGGGTTTGGGCGGGCAAAGGTATGGGAATTTTTTCTTAAAGTATCTGGCTAAGCGGAGAGAACTCCACGCTGAGGCTTTGTAGAGCCTCCTCAGGAGCCTCTCCGCTCTTTTTATTAACTTTTCACCCCCCTCTGGACACTCCACCTTGTAGCCAAGGTGGAGATAGACCATTATAGATAACAGGTCGCCCACATTAGCTGTGGGCTTTTCAGAGGGGGGGAACTTCCCCAAATCAAACCCCAGGATTTCGGACATTTTGCCCTCAATCCTGAGGTCCTCCACAACATTTAAAACCTCCCCCAGCTCCTGATACTCTTCCCAGAACTTTGGGTTCTGGGAGGGAGTGGGGGTGAAAAGGGCGTGTCCCAGCTCATGTAAAAAAGTCCTTAAAACCTCATCCCCCTCCTCCGTAGAGGGGAGGGTGATAAGGTCTTTTTTCTGAAACTTCCCCCTCAACTCCGCTGGTGTCCATGAGCCAGGGGGTCTTCTTACCACCCCCACCTCTATGGGTCTGGGGGTGGGAGGGAGTGTTTCAAACACTCCCTCTTTCCAGAGATACTGTAAATACAAGCTTTTGATATTATCCAGCCCTACACCTACCATCTTTTACCTCCTTCAGGGATAAGAGGAAAGCAGGGGTCAGGTAAAGACCCCTTGCAGTGCCTTTTCAAGCACTGCCCTCTCCTCTATATCCCTGCTGTAGTATTTGACAAGAAGCTGTGGCACTTCTTCCTCTTTCCTTGCCAGCTTTACTGCTCTTTCAAGCTGACGATAGGAGAGGAAGGTAGCCACAGCCCCCTCAGCATAGGCTTTCTCCATCTTCTCCCTGACCTTTACAAGCTTTTGAGCCAGAGAGGGGGAGAAGCCTCTTTTGACAACAAGCTCTGTGAGGAGGGTCTGCACCTGATTTAAGGACATCTTGATGGTTTCAGATGCAAACCTCTCCTCCAAGGCTTTGTCGGAGAGGGCAGAATTGACATACCCCTCACCGAGATTACCTGTGGCTATGAACCACAGGTTCTCAGCTGGGGCAAAAAATGTTCTCCCCAGTTCGGGGACAGACAGGGTGAATACCCTCTTGCCCCCTATCCACTTAGGGAATAGGGAGGCAACGAGGATACCCTGCTCCCGAACTGGTATCCTTGGTAATTCGTCTATCACCACCACCACCTTTTGCCCCTTCTCAGCCTGCATAAAGGCTTTGAGGAGAAGCCCGGGGCGGTAGGTGGTGCTGCCCCCTCTTATGCTGACCCCACCTAAGAGGTCTTTTGCCCCCACGTGGGGTCCTCCGTCAATATAGATAGCTTCCCAGCCCTCTGATACGAGCTGGTCAGCTATCTGATAAGCCATTCTGCTCTTCCCTTCCCCAGGAGGGCCTTCAAGCAAGAGATTGTAGCCCTCCTCTAAGTATCTCCTCCACCATTCTTTATCCTCTATGGTGGAGGCGGGGGAGGGAGTAAGGTCAATGATTTCAAAATCATCCACTGCAAAGGAGGCTTTTACAAATGCCTCCTCGCAGTGTTTGCACCCTACCACATAATCCCCTGCCATTATTCCTTTTATATGGGGATTGGAGTGCTTCCTCCAGCATTCATCCGCTCCCTCCCTGAAATATTCCTCATAGAGGCTTTTCACCTCCTGAGGAATTTCAGGAGGGAAGTGCTGAGGCTCAAGAGAGCAGTAGTGCCTCCAATCGGAAGCTTTACTGCCCCCTTTGTAATGAAGAAGCACAGGGTGCTTTTTTGCACCCCCGTGGCTCTCTATGAGAGCCACTATAAAAATTTCTTCACCCTTCTTAAAAATTCTGCCCTTAACAAAGTTATCACGGGCAGAATTCTTAGATTTGTAAAAAATTGGGGTTGGGATTGTGGAAAACTTTACCATGGTATCCTCCTACCCCGCTGATAGACTGTCCTGCCTCTCCCGCCAGAGGGAGGTCGGCAGGACAGCCAGAGGGCAGTCTCCAAGCTGGGGGTTATCCCCCGAGTAAGGCTTGGACTTACCCTCTGAATGCCTGCCTTCCCCCCTCAGCGGGAGCAGAGGGAAGGAGGTAGAGGCTTAAAACCTCTCAGGGAGAGAAAAAACAGAGCCTATAAAGACCCTCTTTCTTCTCTCCCTGAGAGGCTAACCTTCTTTTGGGAAGCCAAAGTTCCGCCTTCCTACAGGCTTATGGAAAATTTTAAGTTCAGGAGGGAATTATTTCAAGAGTATTTTTGAATGCTCAGTATTACTTTACCCACCACCATAACCTCTCCCAGCTCAAAATCTCTTCTGGTGAAGACAAACTCCCCATAAAGCTCATTGTCGGATTTTAAAATAATCGTGTCCTGATTTAGAAAGATAGTCCTTTTTACTACCGCACCTTTATAAGGCATGTAGAAGACAAAAATCTTTTCATGCTCGGGCTGTTTTATGTTCGTGTCTATAAGCACTATAGAGCCATCCACAATAGAAGGATGCATGCTGTTGCCCCTTACCTTAAAGGCTATAACCCCATTTTTCTTTATTCTTACTGGCAGGATTATCTCATCTACCACATCCACAGGTTCAAGCCCCTCTTTGCTTGCTCCAATGGAACCATAAACTTTCACCCTTGTATATTCCGCTTCTTCCCTCTCCCTTTCCCTCTCTAATACTTCCCTGAGGTCTATCTTCAAAGCCTGTAGTATCAGCTCCACCGTATGTAGTCGCACACCCGCAGTTCCCTCTATAAAATTCTGAACGCTTTTTCTATCCACCCCCGCCAGCTTAGCTAAATCCCCATAGTCAAGCCTCTCCTCTACCATCCTCTGCTTTACTATATCCCTCAGCTTGTCCTCTAACATGCCAAAAATTATACAAAATTTTTCTGGGGAATTCCACAGAAAAAGGTATAATAACTCCATGTCAGGAAAAGCCACCTCTGGGGGTTATGAATAATAAAGGAGGTATTTGGCATGCTACTTATGGAGCTACTTGAAACTTATCCAGAGGCAAGTCTTTTGAAAGAAAAGTTCCCAAAGTTTTATGACTATGCCTACTTTGTCAAAGTATTGGACTGGCAAGAGGAGTATGCAGTAGCGGATAAAAATCCTGAGGTGATTGATGAGATTGAGTTCTGGCAGATGTTATTAGAAAGCGGGCTTATAAGCAAGGAGGAGTATGAAAAAAAGGTGTCTTCTCTACCCAGATATGCGTCAAGGACAGAGGGAATAGCCTTCATGGATACAAATGAAGTATCCTTCAGAAAGAAAAGACCGCCTTTCCATGTAATAGTCCATGAGCTTGGACACTGCTACTTTAAAGAGCCTGACCCTACATGGAACTCTACCTACGGTGGCGGTGAATGGCTTCTGTGGATGGTCTTAAGACATGACCTAAAAGGCTTTACGGAAGAACATATCAAAAACTACATGCAACTTCTTAAGTTAAACTTTGAAAATCCCCAAAGGCTTTATGAAATACTCACAGAGAAGAGTTTAGAGGTAGCAAAGAAGTTTGGAATAGAAGCCAATAGCTTGAAAGAGCTTTGTATGTATTGTGGCTGGATGCCACCTCAAGGAGATAAAACTCTTTTCAATCAGTCTTTCCTTGTCAATGTGCTTTCCAGCATAGAGTATAGGGACTTCCTTCCTCTCTGGCTTGAGTTTCTCAGGAGCCTAACCACCTCAGGATTTCCTTCTCTAACATAGCCTGTGTATAAACCTCAAGAGTTAGCTTTGCCGTAGAATGTCCCAGCCATGACTGAACTAAAGCGGGAGAAAACCCGCTGGCTATAAGCCTTGAGGCATAGGTGTATCTAAAACGGTGAGGATAAACCTTTATGCCTGTCTCCTTTGAAAGCTTCTGATAGAACTTATGAACCGTGTCTTCATTAAGTCTAACGGTTTTTACAGTCTTTGGAAACTTCCAGCCATATTGCCACAGGTCTTTATCTTTCCTCTGGCTGAAAAACCTCTTTAAGGTCTCTTTTTCCTCTTCACTTAGGAGTGGCATGCCTGCCTGATAGGTCTTGCCATATTTGGAGTGTCTAACATTCAAAAGTAAAAGCTCTTTTTCCACTACCTCAAAGTCTTCTGTAGAGAGCCTGAACCTCTTAACTTCAAGGTCTTCACTTCTTAAGGCAAGTGCTGAGGAAAGTCTAATTCCTGAGTGAAGCAGGACAAGACTGAAAATGTAGAATATAGGGTGTGCTTGACTTTTCATGTAGTCAAAAATCACCTTTAGCTCCCCATCTGTAAAGGCACTTTTCCTTTTATTTGTCCTTAGCACTCTAAAAGCCTCTTTCTTTCTTTCCAGCCTTGCTATATAGCCTCTCTCTGACAGCCATAGGAAAAACCTTTGAACTTCTTCAAGAACCATTCTGATAGTGGAATTAGAAAGTCCTTTTTCTTTGAGAAATTGAGAGAACTCTACCGCATCTACTACATAGCCACCTGTGAAGTCTTCAAGCAAAGATAAGGCATAGGATTTGGTCTGCAAAGATTTTTCTGAGAGGTGAGAAAGAGAGGATAGATATGTAGAGGTAAGCATAGAAGATATTATAGGCTTTCACCTGCACCCGTTTAGTTCTTCTTTCCCCACCAGCTTGCCCTCCTGCAAATAGGTAAGCTCTACAAGGCATTTATCCTTATCTCTTAAGGCTCTGCACTGAATGGTGGTTCCTTCATAAACCATCTGCATCTGTCCAAATCTCTGACAGGCTCTTGCCACATCAAGCTTTATAGTCTCTATACCTTTCGGAAGTGCTGGAAGCCCCGTCTCACCTATATACTCCACTCTTTCTCCACAAACTCTGTAGTTATGGGTTGCCTGCAAAGCTCCACCGCTGACCACCTGAACGGAAACCAGAGAACACCCACCCTGCTCTCCATTGTATAGACCTTTGTAAATAAGCCCACCTCTCTGTATGGATACGGGAGCTTTAGCTTTTGCAGTAGATAGAGCAAGGAAAGACAGCTCATCAGTTAATCCTGCCCTTGCCATCGTATTGTGTTCCTCTATCTGTGCCTTCTGAGTAGCCCTTGCTATAGCCTTTTCATCTACTCCAATCTTTAGAATGCCTGAAGTTGGTCTTCCATCGCTCAAGCTGTATGTGAATTCCCTCTGCCCACCTTTGCATACATACATACCAGCCATTGCCCTTGCTAAGCTATCAGCATTTGACGCAGACACAGCTCCAGCTTCCTCTGGATTGAAGAAGGGCGAAGTTTTCTTATAAGTCCTAAACCCACCACCCCCCGTAGCCACATACCACAGATATTCTCTGAAAGGTATAAGCCCCTCTTTGCCTACTCTGTAGAACTGCCCCTGACCTGCCTCACAGTTTTTCCACAGAATATAAAGGTCTTTAGGCTCTGCGGTAAAGACAGGTTGTGTTGTGTTGTATAAATTCTCAAGTCTATAAGTATCTACACCTATTTTTATCGGACTTTTCTTGAAAAGTCCAGAACCAAAAGCAGTAGCTATCTCCTCAAGACTTGCATTCTTATACTTTTCTATCAGCTCCTCCAGAGTGTAATGTAGCCTGTCATAAAAAACCTTTGAGGGCGGATGCACCACTCCATACATTTTGTATTCAATAACCACCTCTCCCTTGTCATTCTTGCAGTAGCCTTCATACTCAAAAAAAGCCTCTGAAAAAACCTGTTTGAGAAGGCTCGCTTTAGCATCATACTCCTGCTCAGTTTCTATACCCTGCGATATTACCCTTCTGAAGACCCTCAGCCCATTTTGAGGGCAATATCTATTTTTATAATCTCCTACCACATAAAAGGCTGGAAGAGGACGATAATACTGGGTTCTCAAATACTGCCCCGTTATGGTTCTTCGCTCATCTACCGTGATAGAATAAAAACCTGTGTTCTTTAAATACTCTCTAAAATCTGGTAGTTCCTGAGAAAAACCTGCAGATACCAAAAGACTTCCAAACAATATAACTCTTTTCATCATGAAACCCCTCCAGATGGTAATATTATAGCCTCTTTCCTGTGGAATTCCTCAGAAAAACCTGCTGAGGATTAAGCCAATCACCACTCCAACTGCCACAGCCACCAGCAAGGCTATAGCTGGCATATCTTGAGATTCTTGCTTCCTCTCTACTACCTTTTTGACTACCAGAACTATAATTAATAAGTATGGACCCTCTAAGAAGGGAAAAACTGGAGAATGCTATAGCCTACTTTGCAAAAAGGCATTATGAAAAGACTGGCAGACCACTAACGAAGATATACCTTTATAAATACTTGGCTTTCATGGATTTTCTATCGGTCAGAGAAACAGGAAGACCAGCTATAGGGCTTAGATATCTGGCAATGAAATATGGACCTGTGCCAGTGGGCATAATAGTCCATACTTTAGAGCCACCCTGCCTAATTCCTTTGCTACCTGTTTTGGTGCATATATAACAAAACCTTTTTCTGTAAGTTCCATTAGAAGAGATTCGCATAAGAGGAATTTCCATTTTTCATCTTCTTTCCCTATTCCGAAGGCATAGACCCATATGTTTGTATCCACAAGCACAGCCCTTTCCATAATGTAGAAAATGTAAGGTAAAGCTATTTTATGTCAAGCTTTATTAGAATACCTTACTTACAATGCTATTAATAGCGCTTAGCTAAAGCTAAATAATGTTTGACAAAATAGACGGGCTGGCTTATATTGATACCCATGCATGTAGTTCCAACCCGTGAAAGAAAAGGCAGTGTGTATTTCATACTTGGAAGGGTTGTCCATCCTCGTGAGGAGCCAATGAGCTATGAGGTAAAGGTTATAAGACCGGAACAGCACAAAGTGATTATTGGCAGGAAAGGGGTGTATATACTTGATGATACCCTCTGTAAAAAGCTAATCTCTGAGGTCTGGGAGGAGTATGTGAGAACCATATACGGAAAAAGGGAAAGAAGAACTAAGCAGGAAAGAGTAGAACATCCGGTGGAAATCTCGGAGGAAAGGTTAAGAGGTTTTATAAGGAAGGAAGGAATACATATTTCCACCGCTTCCTGTGCCTTTTTCTCTTATGTGGAGCCTACACCTGCAGAGGAGATGAAAAGGCTGATTGAAGATATCAGGGAGTTTTTTAGAAAAGAGCGTTCTTCAGGAGTTGAGATGTTAGAAGGCGGTAGCTATTATTAAAGCTATGCTCCTCAGGCTTGCCAGTCAGGAAGAGATTGATTTTTACCACGAAGTTATTTATCCTCTTCAGGACAGAATTATCCTTGCTATTACAGAAGAGTTTGGAGAACTCTTTTATTTGAGCGGTTCAGCAGCCCTATCAAGGTTTTATTTACAGCACAGTCTATAAAAACTTCGCTCTGGAAATTGTAAATCCTTTCTGAAAATATGGACAAGCGGGTTTCCAAAAATTCTTCCACCTTAGGAGCACTAAGGTGGAAACTTTGAAAATCAAAGCTTTGAGAGTGGTGATTTTAGGAAAGCTTTGAAAGACAAGGACTGAAAAGAAGGCAGGATTGCTGAGGGCAGGGGCAGGCTTTTCTGGGGAATTCCCCAGAAAAACTGAAATGCTATATTATTCTCTATGCTTGCGGAGTGTCTTATATTGCTTTTTACCCAGACAGGCTGTAGCTCCTGCAATGTGGCAAAGCATTACCTTGAAAGAATGTCCATGCCTTACAGGGTAGTGTCTATAGAAGAAAACAGGGAGCTTGCAAGGATGTATGGGGTGTGGGGTTCTCCTACCTTAGTGCTTATCAAAGGCAATGCGGTCATTTCAAGATACTATGGCTTTAACCCAGAGGGAGTGAAAGACTGGTATAAGGAAAAATGCTCCTCATAGCCCCCTCTTGATGAAAAACTCTTTTTCAAACTCAAGAGCTTTCTTTCTGTCTTTGAAATGAGCTATCTCCTTTCCATCCACCACCACAACCCAGCTTGTTTTCCAGCTTCTCAGCCACTCCACGCCCTTCTCAAACCTTACAAGCTCAAAAGCCTTTCTTAGAACTATCCAGAAAGCTCTTCTGACTTTGCCTTGAGGCACTATTTGACTTATCCTTTCTTCTCTTTTCTCTCTTAGCTGGCTCTCTAATGTCGGAAAGTCCCCCTTGAAAGTCCTCACTCTGCCTGCTTTGTCTATCTCTAAGTATCTCTTCATAGCTTTTTACCACCTCCTCATAGTTTATATCAAGCTCTTTCAAAAGACTGTCATCTAAAGGCTCTCTTTCTATCAGAAGTTCTTTTCTGTCCGCTATAGCTATGCAGTTAAGAAGATTGACAGCTCTTTCTTTTTCCTTAGGGCTTGTGAATATGTGGTCAAGAAGACTTAAGAGGTCTCTCTGTGTGTGAAGAGAAAGCTCAGAAAGGCACAGCACCGTCTCAAGAAAAGCAAGGTCAAGAGGCAACTTTTTCAGCATTGATACATAAGGATACTTTCCGTATTTGCCCTGACGCTCTTCTATAAACTTCACAATGTAGTAGCCTTCTGGCAATGGCTCCTGCCTTGAGTTTTCCTTAATAGCCACAAAGCCATCATAAAAGTATCCGTTTGCTAAGTGTAGCTCTCCTCTTGACCTTTCGTCATTATAAAGCATAAGCACTCCTACCATCAGCCTACCTCCAGAAGTAATGGGTCAAGCTCTTTTATCCTCTTTTCTACTTCTTCAAGCCCTTCAAAATACAGATAAGTGTCTTCAAACTTCTTACCTTGCAAAGTCCTCATTATCTTTCTTATGACAAGCAGTTCTTTTACCTCGTCATCTCTTGCTATAAAGCTCTCAAGGTCAGAAGAATAAAAGACCCTGTATTTCTTGTTTTCATAAAGCTTTGCCTGCCTGCTGACTATAAGCTTGGCAAGTCTTATATTTTCCTCAAGCTCAAGCTCAGGAAGATAAAACTTAGAAAGAACGGTTCTTTCAAGCTCTGAAAGTCCTGAGAGCGTCTTCTTTACACTTTCCGCCCACTGCCTTAGCCTTTTGACCTCTTCCTCTGTCAGCGGTGGCTCTGA
The DNA here is from genome assembly GCF_011006175.1 of Hydrogenobacter sp. T-8. Lineage (NCBI taxonomy): Bacteria > Pseudomonadati > Aquificota > Aquificia > Aquificales > Aquificaceae > Pampinifervens > Pampinifervens florentissimum. The sequence continues at coordinate 772,730 of NZ_CP048795.1, forward strand.
ATACTTTGACACATACTCTATCTCCTCATCAAAGTCTTTGTGTCCTTTCACTACAGCCTCTAAATCTACTGTGAGCTTTATAACAGGCTCTTCTAAGGGCTTTACAAGAAGAGTTCTGTAGTGGTCATGGCTTTCATAAAAGTCCTCATAAGGCACATAGTCATGCTTTAGAAAACCTACATACCCCTCATCAAAGAACCCTTTCCTTCCAGCCCTTCCTGCAAGCTGGACAAAGTCTATCTTGGAAAGCCAATCCTGCTCTCCTCTGCCAGTCGGCACTTTCAAGGTAGCAAACAAAACCCACTGAAAGGGAAGATTGACCCCCACTCCTAAGGCACTTGTGGCAAAGACTATGCTGATAAAGCCCTCTCTGACAAGACGCTCTATAAACCTCTTTTCCGTGTATGTGAGCTTTGCATGGTATTTAGCTATGCCGTGGAGAACTTCTGGAAACTTCTCAAGATTGACTTTAAAATCTTGAGCTATTTTCTGTATTTTTCTTCTCTTGAGGATTGGCAGTTGAGGATACTCAGCGGTAAGTCTTCTAACCATGCGGTCTATAGCATATGTATTGAAGACATACACAAGGCTATAAGGTGGTATGTCTTTCAGAGTGAAGACTTTTTCAGTAAATATGAGCTTTGTAGGTCTAAAGTCCGTCTCATACAGCACAAAGTCCTTGCCTGTGTTCTTCTCAAGATAAGCCTTTATTCTCTCTGGCTTAGAAAGAGTAGCACTCATTATAAGTAGCCTGTGGCTCTTCTGAGCGTATCTTATGCCGTCTATGTATGCCCTTGCCCTGTCTTTTGCAGAAAAGATATAGTGAAATTCGTCCATAACAACTTTGAAGTCCTTCTTCTGACGGGCATACTTCCTTGTGTATATCTCCTGCGTGCAAACCAGAATTGGTGAGTTTTCTCTTACTTTTACATCTCCTGTCTCTATTCCCACATGCTCTTTTCCATAGAGCTGGATTAATTCGTCTGTTTTTTCATTAGCCAGAGCCTTTATAGGCACTGTGTAGATTATCTTGTGCCTGCCCTCTACAGCCCCCTTTACATCCATCCACAGGTATGCCACTTTTGTCTTTCCTGCGTTGGTAGGGGCAGAGATTATCCCGTTCCTGTCTTTTATAAGCTCTAAGCACTCTTTTTGCCACTTATACAAGCTCATGTATGTCTTCCTCCCACACAAGCACCGTGTATTTCTTTACAAGCTCCACAAGCCTGTCAAAATGAGGATGCAGGTCTTTTGTGAGCTTTACATACCTTTTTGCCTTTTCAAGCCCTACCACATAGGCAACTCTGTAGATGGTGGCTATGTCCGCAGGTGTTATTCCTTGAATGCTTGCAAGCTTTGCGTCAAAAGGCAGTGAGTATTTCTGAGCGTAGTAGTCTATTATCTGGTTTCTCACTGATTGAGGCGGTGGAGTAAGCCCCAGCATGAAGTCCCACCTGCCAGTTCTCACCAGCTCCACAGGTATGTTGGTAAGGTCGTTAAGAGTGGCTATTATGTATTGTCCTCTCTTTCTGTCCTCAAGCCACGATAAAAACTCTCCCAAGAGCCTTCTGGATACTCCGCTGTCTCCTTGTCCTGTGCTAAGGGCTTTCTCAAATTCATCTATGAAGACAAAACAATCCCCAAACTGCTCAAGAGTTTTCAAGGCTATCCTCAAGTTCCTTTCACTTTCCCCCACATACTTTGAATACACCGCAGAAAAGTTAAACCTTACAACCACATCTTCCTTAGAGAGGTTCTTGGCTATAAGCGTTTTCCCTGTCCCAGGCACACCCATAAGGAGCGTTCCTTTTCCATGACCCTTCATGGCTTTTAAAAGCTCTATAACTTCTCCTAAACCCACCGCCTGCTCAACCTCATAAGGCTCAAAGACTTCAAGTATTCCACCTGCCTGCTTAAGTATTTCCTTTCTTGCCTCTTTCAAGTCTTTCCCAAGCCTTTTGGCTTTCTTTACTTCAACAGAAGATAGCCCCTGAAAGTAATCCTCTCCAGCCTCTTCTTGAGAAGGAAGATAGTCGTCTATCTCTACCACATGAGAAGAGACCTCTTGGGGTATCTCATAAGTGGCTGACAGCACATAAACATCAACGGGTGAAGAGCCAAGCATGTATTTTTCTACCATGTGAGCTATCTCATCAGCATTGAAAGGACAGAAATTCCTGAAGATATACACATGCTCTTGTCCGTCTTTCAAAGCTCTGAAAAAGCTCTCTCTGTCAAAGCTTTGTCCCTCCACAGTTTCTATGGCTGGTGAATAGACAAAAACTCTATACTGAGTGCCTTCCTCTATGTTTTTCCTCTGATAGCTCCTGACTATCTTGTCTATAACTCTCCTGTAGTCTTTAGTCCTTACCACATAAAACATTACCAGACCTCCTCTTGTGTTTGTGTTTGTTTTTCTTCATAGAGCTTTTCTACTTTGTCTATCTCCCCCTGAGCTTTCAACAGCTCAAGGAGTTTTTTCACATTAGGAGAGTATTCACACTGATTGCCCTGATAGCCTTCTGCTCTTATCAAGACCTTCCCCTCTTTGTCTATTTCAAACACCACCTTCTTCATAGCTCTTCTACCTCTATTACAAGCTTTTCTCTTTCTCTGTCGTAGCCTACCTTTGCATTTGGCACGCTTTTTAGAACCTCTAAAGCCTTCTTAACCATTGGGTAGAACTCTCTTATTGCCTTTACAGCGTCGTCTGCCTGCTTCTCTGTAATCGTGTGGTGCTTGTCTATGAAGAACCGACCATCTTGGTGGAATTCAAAGTAGCTCCAGTCTCTCTCTTTATGAATGACCTTTAGAACTCCGTCTTTGAGTATGTAAAGCCACTCCTTTGGATTAAAAGAGCCTACGCTGATGTTGTTTTCCTGCAGGAAGAGAAAGAGTTCATACAGAGTGTCAAGGTCTTTCAAATCTACATGAGGTAGGTCTATAACACCTTCAACTCTTATGCTCATGACAGAACCTCCTTAGCATCCACAATACCATTCACCATTGAGGTCTTTCGTAGCTTGCCCTGGGGGTATAAGTCTTCCACACTCCCAGCAACGCACCCATGTGGAGTTTGTGTATCTGTATCTTTCAGCCTCTTCTTTTTCTCTCAAGAATTCCAGATAGTTTTCCAATCTGTAATCTTCTACGCTCTTATAAACTCTTTGAGCCTTCTCTAAAAGCTCCTTTGCTGTCTTTTTGTATGCATTTTCAGAAAGAAGAACTTCTCCTTCATTACCTTTTACTCTTGCTACCACTTTAACCTTCCCGTCTTTTAGCTCTCCTGCAGTAAATACTACATCTCTGTCATGAACGTAGTGAGAGTAAGGATTTGCATAAAGAATAACCGCTTTTATTTTTTCACCAACGATTGCATAAACCTTTTCAAGCAAGTCCTTATCAACTTCATCTTCATACGTAAGCTCATGCCTTTTCCTTGTTCTTGTCTTTATCTCTATTGGAAATTTGTCCGCAAGCTTACCAAGTTTCCTGAGTGCCTTCTCACTTACCGTCCCCTTCCACACCTTTCTATCACCATCCCACCTTAAACCCAAGCTTTTTAGCTTTTCTTTAACATCGTAAGTCCTTCCGCTTACTTCTACATAAATACTTACGCTCATGTTCTACCTCCTACTTAGTTTTTCTCAGCTATCTCAAGGCATGTAAGGATATGTTCCAGCACAAGGGCAAGCTCCTCAGGTATCTCCCCTATCAGAACGTATTTCCTTAATTCCTCTTTCCTTATTAGCTTTTGCTTTCCGTCTTTAACTAAAACTACCACAGGCTTTTTCATACCTGCCACCTCCTTCTTCATGATGCCTATTATTATACCACAAATTTAGGACTTTGTCAAGTAGTTTTATAATTTTTCTGGGGAATTCCACAGAAAAGTGGGAAATGGTCTTTATCTGCTAAAATATTCTTAGCTCAGGACTTTAAAAGGAGGACTTGCTATGGCGTGGAAAAAGCTAAGGCAGAGAGAGAGCTATGAGGAGATATGGGTCTCCGTTGGCAAGGAAAAGGAAGGCTACTTTACACTTAAAGAGGGTGGTGAGCTTGTGGGATACTTTGAAAAGCTCAATCACTCTGAGAAGTTTGACAGTCCTATTTTGAACCTGGTATCAGAAGACAAAAAGACAAGGTATCTTCTCTTTGCTCCTGCTAATCTTGCAAGGCAGATGGAAGAGCTTGAGGACAAGGTAGGCTCTGGCGTGCTTGTAAGGATTATCTACAAAGGAAAGGAAAGAAGAGAGAGAGACGGAGAAGAAATCACATATCACTCCTTTGAGGTGGAGTATGACGATGAGAGGTGGCTTGAGGGTAATAAGGACAGACAGGGGTAGTGCGGAAAGGCTTGAGAAGAAGTTTTTAAGAAGGGGCTTAAAAGTAGCTCTTGTGAAAGAGGAAAGGGAGCTAAAAAGCTCCTTTCTTTCAAAGGCAGACATAGTTCTGGTGGTGGAAGATGGAGCAGGAAAGACTAAAAGAGGAGTTTTTGAAGAGAAAGAAAGAGCTTGAAAAGGCACTCATAGAGGTTTTTGGAGAGGAAGGCTACAGGCTTTTGGTGGAGCTTTATGAAAGCGGAGCCTTGAGGCATCTATTCGTGCCAGCCTCTTTTGCAAGTGAGTGGGGCATATATGTGTTGGAGGACGGTATAAAAAAGCTGGAGGGTTTTTCTCTTGAGAGAGCAGGAGCTTGAAAAAGAGGCTATTGCCTATACAATAGGGGGCTTTATACTGCTCTTTTCTCTTTTTGTTTCTGGCATAGCCTTTGAGGAAAGGCAGAAGTATCTTCAGTCTCAGGAAGAACGTCAGGCTATAGAGGAGTGTCTCAGGAAGGTAAAAGCCTACTGCGTCAAAAACAAAAATGTTGAGGAAGTGCTTTCTTCAAAGGTCTGCCCCCTTGTTAAGGACAGGCTATACCTGTGGGGGGATTTTAAATGCAGGTGGGGCAAGCTTTCGCAGGTGTGGATATCCTCATCAAGCCTGTCTGCTTATGGCAGTGGTGGAGAGGTGAGGCTCACAGAGAGGCAATGAAGAAGGCTCTTATATATGCGGGCAGGAATGATGAGCTGAGGACGCCTGCCTGTGCGGTCTATCCTCTTATTGAGTTTTTGCGTGGCTGGAGAGTTCTCTGGGAGCCAACAGACAGAGGAAATTCTGAGATATCAAGAGTTTTAAAAGAGGCTGGCTTTGAGGTCATTTCCACGCATATTGAAAAAGGCTTTGACTTTTTAAAAGATGAACCAGATTTTGGGTTTGACGCCATTGTGTCAAATCCGCCTTATAGCTTAAAGGACAGGTTTTTAGAAAGAGCTTATGCACTGAAAAAGCCTTTTTATTTTTTACTGCCTTTGACCGCCTTAGAGGGGGTAAGGAGAGGAAGGCTTTTCCGAAAGTATGGCATAAACCTTATCGTTTTTGACAGAAGAGTGGAGTTTATGGATAAAGGTAGCGTGTGGTTTGCAACAGGCTGGTTTTTCTGGTCGCCCTATAAGGAAAACAACAGGATATATTTTAAGGAGCTGCCATGCAAATCCTGATAGGGAATGCTTTGGCTTTGATGAGGCTCAGAGGCGTGCAGAGGAGGTTGTTTGTATGAAAAATGAAGCACTTATTAAGCTTGAGCCGGTAGTAAGTTTAAGAACGGACAAGGTAGTGGCTTATGAGGTGCTTTACAGGGGCTTTAACAGGGAGGCGGAGAAGGCTTTTGCGTCAATAGACGAGGAGTGGGATTATGAGATATTCCTGTCAAATGTGCTTACCCTCAGGCATATGCTGGAAAACGGCGTGCTTCCTGAGCCTCACAGGTTTTTGCTGAATATCAAGCCTTCCACTCTTCTTGTTTTTGCAGGCTCTATTATGAGCCTTATAGAGATGCTACCTTTTGTGGTAATCTTAGAGCTTCGTGAGGACTGGATAAGAGATAAGGAGCTTGTAGAGCTTGCCAGCCTCAGAAAAGAGGCTCCTTTTCTTCTGTCTCTTGACGACTTTGGTAAAGGAGCTTCCAACATAGACAGGATTATTACCCTTGAGCCAAATCTGGTTAAGCTTGACCTTGAGGTTTTAAACAAAGTGCCAGCCACCAGTCTTTTGCATCTTGTAGAGAGCATAAAGGGGCTGAAACTCCCCCTGCAGCTTGTAGCTGAAAAAGTGGAAACTCAGGAGCATCTCAAAAAGACAAGAGCCTTAAATATAGGACTGGCTCAGGGGTATCTGCTGGAGAAAAAACTTTTTGTAGTCTAAACTTTCTTCTAATGAGGGAACTTTTTCTTTTTCTATTTCTTACTGGTTTTTCCTTTGCAATTCCCTACCAGCAGTGTTTTATCTCCGCAAGTCAGCACTATGGAGTTCCTTATGAACTTCTGATAGCCATAGCTCAGGTAGAGAGTAATTTCAACCCAAGAGCTATCAACATAAACAGGAATGGCACGGCTGACAGAGGCATAATGCAGATAAACACAAGCTGGGACAGTTATCTTCGCAGATATGGCATAGACCCCAGATGGGTATGGGAGCCATGCTACAACATACACTTAGGGGCTATGGTGCTAAGGCACTGTGTGGATACTTACGGCTACAGCTGGAGGGCGGTGGATTGTTATAACAAAGGCTCAAAAGCAAGAGAAAGCTCAAGGTATGTATGGAGCGTGTATATAGCCATGCAGAAGCTTTATGCAGGAGGTTATAAATGAGTGTAGAGTATCTTAAAAAGAGTTATGTTCAAAAAAGACAGAACTTGAGGTTTTTAAAGCTTATTCATGAGACTTTCTCTTCTGTTGGCTATCAACCAGCGTTGGCTTTAGATGTAGGTGGTGCGGACGGTTATGTGGCGAGCAAGATAAAAGAGTTTTATCCTTTATGTGCTGTTATAAACCTTGACATTAATGAAGAGTTTATCAGGCATGGCAAAAGGCTATATCCTCATGTGGAGCATATTCATGCGGATTTTCTGGAGTGGTATACGGATTTAAGGTTTGATTTTGTGGCTTCTTCAAATGTTTTTCACTGGTTTGGAGAAAACTGGGATAGGGCTGTTGAGAAGGTGTTTAGTCTTTTAGAAGAAGGTGGCTGGTTTTTCCTGCATCAGGGGGGAAGATGGACTTATTTTCCTCTTTATGAGACGGCGAGAAGAATCTTCAAGCATCTTTTTGGTAAGGATATAGACTATAACAGGAAGCTATTTTATCCGACTCAGAGGAGGCTTTTGGGAGAGCTTTCAAGAAAAGGGTTTAAAGTGTTGTTTCATGAAAAGAGGATAGAGACGCAGGACTATACAAGAGGTGAATTGTATAAGAGCTTTGCTGTGGCGGGGCTTAATGTTTTTCTTGAGGAAATAGAAGACAAAGACAGAAAAGAGGTCTTTAAAGAAGTTTTTCTGCAAAAATGTGAAGAAGACGATATTCCTGTTTTTGCGGTAAGACATTACTGTGTTGTGAGAAAACCTCTTCTGTCTCTGGAGATAAGAGAAGGCTCTAAGGAAGAGATTGTATCTTTGCTGGAAGAAGTAGATGGAGAATTCTATCCGCCACTTACGGAGAGGAACTCTTCAATAGAGGACTATCTTAGAGATGTAAGTCCAGAGAGGATTTTTGTAGCTTATCATCCTGTTTATGGAGTTGTTGGCTGTGCCTGTGTAAGAAAAAAGCTTTTACCTTTTACTTCAGCTCCAGTTTTTTATCTTTCCACTATAGCAGTCAAAAGAGCTTTTAGAAGGCTGGGCGTGGCAGAAAAACTCTATGAGAGGCTCTTAAAAGAGTATCCTGTTTTATACACAAGGACATGGTCTTCAAACGAAGCTCATCAGAATCTCCTTAGGAAGTTTGGATTTAAAAAGGTTTATGTGGTAGAAAACGACAGAGGACAGGGAATTCACACGGAGTATTACATGAAAGATGGATAAGGATTTTGAAAAGTTAGCCTTCTGGTTTTCTATTGGTTTTGTTCTTTTAGCCATAGCTGTGGTAGTAATTTCTCTTGTTATCCTGTAGAGGATTTTTGCATGAAGCTCATACTGGCAGAAAAGCCATCGGTGGCAAGGGATATAGCAAAGGCATTGGGCGGTGGGAAACCCAAAGATGGCTATATAGAAGCAGGCGAGTATGTGATAACATGGGCTATGGGGCATCTTCTTGAGATAGATGACAGTATAGCACCTCAGAAGTGGGAAATAGCAAGTCTTCCCATCTTTCCTGAGAGGTTTTCATACAGAGTAAAAGGACAGGCTCAGGCAAAGCAGTTGAAAGTGATAAGGGAGCTTTTAAAGAAATCGCAGATGGTGGTAATAGGAACCGACATGGGGCGAGAAGGCGAAGCTATTGCAAGGCTTATTTTAATCCACTGTGGCTGGAAAGACTGGGACAGAACATACAGGCTTTGGACCTCTGAGGCTTTAACTCCTGAGGTGGTAAGAAGAGAGCTAAAGAACTTAAAGCCCGCAAAAGACTTTGACAGCCTCTATCAGTGTGCTATAGCAAGACAGCATTCTGACTGGATAGTGGGAATAAATCTGACAAGGCTTGTAAGCATAAAGGCAAATCAAGGAGTGTGGTCTGTCGGCAGAGTTCAGACGCCTACCTTAGCTTTAGTGGTAAAAAGAGATTTAGAAATAGAAAACTTCAAGCCAGAGCCATATGGAGTTGTGAAGGCTATTTTCTCAAAGGAGGGGCAAAAGTATGAGGCAACCCTTGTATTTAAGAAAGAGCTTCTCAGAGATAAGCCAGATACAGCTATGGACGATGATGAGGAAGCAAAACAAGGTGAAGACACCGCTTTCAGACTATCTCCTGAGCAGGCTAAGAAGATTGTGGAGGAGCTAAGCAGGGAAAAGACAGGAGAAGTGCTTAAAGTCATAAAACTCAAAAAATCAGAGCCACCGCCACTACTTCACTCACTCACATCACTGCAAAGAGAGGCAAACAGGCTTTATGGCTTTTCCGCATCAAAAACTCTCTCTATCGCTCAGAGCCTCTATGAAAGGGGCTATATCTCATATCCAAGAACTGACGCACAGCACCTTGCGGAAAGCTCAAGGGATTTAGTCAGGAAAATCCTGAAAGAGCTTGGCTATCAAGAGCTTGCAGAAAAAGTAGATAAAGCAGGCAAGCGTGTATTTGATGATAGCAAGCTAACGGACCACTATGCTATTATTCCTCAGAAGCGGGGAGATGATTTGGCTGGTGATGAGAAGAAGATTTATGAGCTGGTAAAGAGGAAGTTCATAGGAGCTTTTATGGATAGCTATGAGTATGAGCTTGTAAAAGTCTTTACTCGTCTTGGCAGGTATGAGTTTTACTCTCAGGGAAAGACTGACCTAAAGCTTGGCTGGAAGTCTCTGTATCAGGAGAAGGAAAAAGAGACCAAACTTCCACACCTGAGAGAAGGAGACAGAGTTTTAAAAGAAGACCTCAAGGCTCTTACAAAATTCACACAGCCACCGCCTCACTATACAGAGGCAACTCTTTTGAAGGTGATGGAAAAGCTTGGTCTTGGCACTCCTGCTACAAGAGCAAGTATTATTGAAACTCTAAAGGAAAGAGACTATGTGAGGCTAAAAGGGAAAAGTCTAATTTCTACTCAGAAAGGAAAAGAGCTTGTAGAAAAGCTCAGGCAATCAGGCTCAGCACTGGTGGATGCAGAGCTGACAGGAAAATGGGAAGAAGAGCTTGAAAGCATTTATAAGAAAAAGCTTGGATACAGAGGCTATCAGGATTTTGTGGAAAAAGTCAAAAAGCTAACTCTTGAAGAGATAGAAAAGCTTAAGGGGAAGAGCTTTGAGAGAAAGACCGAAAGCGTGGGTTCCTGTCCTGTCTGCAAAAAAGGACAAATTCAGGACTTTCCAAAGCTTTTTAAGTGTTCTGAGTGTGGGGTGCTTGTCTGGAAAGAATTCATGGGGAAGAAGATAAGCTCCAAAGATGCTATAAAGCTCCTTGAGGGTAAGGAAGTTCTTTTAAAGGGATTGAAATCCAAAGCTGGAAAGAAGTTTGACGCAAAGGTGAGGTTAGAAAACGGAAGGCTCAAGATTGTGGGGTTTTGAGGGTTTCAGCTTTTTTTAGTAATTTTTGAAGTGCTTCAGAAATTACTGAAATGCAATAGCTTTCTAACTGCAAACATATCGCATTTGTTTAGTTTTTGAAGCACTTCAAAAATTAAACGACGGCTTTTCTGTGGAATTCCCCAGAAAAAAGAAAAACTATAATTTCCCTTATGGGCAGGTTTGAGATATATGTGGGAAAGGGAATGAATTTAAGGACTAAAGAAACTGGTTATGTTTTCTGGGAAAAGCCACAGAGACAGATGATAGTCTTTGGGGCATCTGGTTCTGGAAAGAGTGAGTTTTTGTCAAGGCTTACCTATGAGGATATAGTCAATGGCTTTCAGAGTTTTAACATAGACCCAAAGGGTTCAAAGAGCTGGCTGGAAACCTTTTTTAAGGCGTGTGATAAGATAGGGAAGCTGTATGATAAGGATGGTGGTCCCATAGTGCTTGCTTTGAATTATCCTGAGGTATCCTTCAGGTTTAACCCTCTTTATGGGCTTGAGCCTCATCAGATAGCTTATGTGATAGCCTCTGGACTGCCTGACAGCAAAGAGCCTTTCTGGTGGAATATCTCTTATGAGATAACCTTAGCCATAGCCATAGCTCTCAAGGCAAAGGGTTTAAAACAGATATGCTTTGGAGATATATATGAGTTTCTCAATGTGGCGAAGATAGAGGAGCTGAGGAGAAAGCTTTTGCAGATATACACAAGAAGACAGGATGAGCTTACCACACAGGGGCTTACCATTCTCAACCAGATAGCAAGCTATGACCCTCAGTATTTCCCAAGAGTAAATGCCACACTAAGGACTTATCTCACAAGGCTTATCACCGGCAAGGCGGGGAAGATACTCAATGTAAAGACAGACAGAGACCTCCTTAAAGAGAGGATAGAGAACGGACAGCTGAGGTTTTTTGCCTTTCTCAATGCGGAGAAAGAGGGGCAGACTGCTTACGATGTGGCGAGATTGCTTTTTGCGTGGCTACTGGCGGTGGTGGGAGAGTATTCAAGAGAGTTTAAAACTGTAGAGCCACAGCTAAGGGTTAATGTAGATGAGGCAACAGAGGTAGGTTTCTGGGAGATAAACAAAGCCATAAGACTTGTAAGAGAGAGAAATGTAGCCATAAAGCTCTTTACCCAGTCTCCCTCAGGTTTTAAGAGTGCTTTTAAACAGAACGGTGAAAACATAGTGCAGGACATAATAAACAACTGTGATTGTAGAGTAGTCTTTTCCATCAATGAGCCAACAGACCAGGAGTATTTTGCCAACATGTCGGGCAGGTATCAAAAACCAAAGGCGATAGTTCATAAAAGCTCCATATCTCTTACCTATACAGAGGCTTCACTTTTAAAACCTCAAGATTTAGGGGGGCTTCCCCCAGGGTGGGGTTATTGTTTCATGGATGGAGAGGTTTATATGGTCTATTCACCCCTTGTGCCAGACAGAAGAAGAGTGAAGGTCATATGGAAAGAAGAGGAAGAGGAAAAGCTAAAGGCGGAAGTAGAGGTAAATCTAAAGGAGCTTTTTGATTTGATTGTAAGCCTGCTTAGAATAAGAGAGCATTATACAAATGTTTTACCTGAGGAGATAAAAGACCCACAGCTGAAGGAGTTTTATGAAAAGTATCTTGGCTGGTTTGAATACTATGCGGATGATTTTGAGAGGATTGTAAGGTGGATGGACGGGGTCAAAAGCATCCCCTCTGTTGTTAAGGGTAAAAATCCTCTTAAGAAGATAAGCCTTGTGGATCATTCCATAAGAGTAGCGGAAAAGGCTTTTGAGGTTCTGCAAAGCACGGAAGACCTCTCTCAGGAGGACAAAGAGATTGCCTTTCTTGCAAGCCTTGTGCATGACCTTGGCAAGGCGGTGGCGGACACTGGAGGGTATGAGTTTAAAGACCATGTGGAGGAGATAAAGGAGCTTTTAGACCTCATGGGCGTGTCTCCAGAGATAGCGGATGTGGCGGTAAAGCATCACGATAAAGAAACGGACGATAAAAGGGTTCTTATCCTCAAGTCTGCCGACCATTCCGCAAGGAGAGAAGAAGAGGAGCTTATAGAAGAAGACCTTATCAAAGAGATAAAGCAAAAGCTGAATGAGGAAAAGCTCTGGAATATGCTTTTGGAGATGGCAAACAGAGATGATAAATACAGGGTTTTCACATATAGAGGAAGGCTTTATGTTCTATCTGAGTTCTTACAGAACTGGGTAGGCACTGAGACAAACATAAGACCATCTGAAGAAGTTCTCTGTGAGCTTTTTGGCTTTGCTCCTGTGGAGCTAACCCTTTATCTGAGTAAAAGCCCTATAATGCATGGCAGGTTTTTAGGCATAGAGTATTCAGAAAAGGAATATGCTTTAGAGGAGAGAAAGTTAAGCAGTAAGCTCTTCAAAGGTTTTCGTGTGGAGGTAGAGAATGGAGAGGATAATTCCTGACAGCTCCTCAAGTGCGGATATTAAGCTAAACTTTAGCAACCTTTTTGCCTTTCTATCTTCCCTTGACTATCTTGCCTTCCTTGAGAAGTCAGGAGCTTTTGAAGATATGCCTGATACAGGCTATCTTTACTACACAGAGGAAAAAACACAGCTATGGCTCTTTGTTATAAAGGAGTATCTAAAGTGGGTATCCTTTGTGTATTTAGTGGTTAGTCTTTCTTTCACTATCATACTCAAACTCAGCCTTATCTCCGCAACGCTTATAGCATCGCTTCTGTATGGACTTCTTAGCATATGGATAGTCCAGAGGTATCTGTGGGGCAGGGGATATCTGTATGCGGTTTTAAGAGATTTTCTCTGGGCAAGCTTTTTATGTAGTCTTTTCATATGGCTTGGTTTAGAGCTTTTTGTATTTGGAGTAGTTCCAAAGCTGTGGTTTTTATTTGAAAGCTGGCTTTTTTCAGGGAAACCCAACAATATCATTGATACCCTCTTAAAACCCCCTGCTGAGTTCTTCTACTATACGGTAAAAGCTTATCTGTCAAAGATAGAGCTTCCACAGGAGCTTTTAAGAGCCTTTTTCCTGACCCTGCCTCTAAAGGTATTCGCCTTCTTAGTCCCCATCTTCTATTTTTACTACCTTAGAAAGCACAGAGGCACAACAAGAGACTACTACATGAGCCTTATCAGAAAACTTCCAGATTTACCTGAACAGTAAAGATAGGATTACTCAAATTGTTATCCAGCACCAGCCTATAAACTTTTTCTTGTTTTTCCATGAGAAGTCTTTTGAAGTTCTCTACGAGCAAGAGGTTTTCTTTTTTGGCTACAAGGTGGTTATGCCTTACGATAACTTCCTGATAAAACTGCTCTTCAAAGACAGGGCAGTGGTTAAAAGTAAGAACATTGACCCATTTTGTAGGAATTACAACCCTTTCTCTTCCTTTAGTCAGCACCACATTTGAAAAATCCGCCGTAAAACAAAAATGGCAGTCTCCAAGATAGTCGCATTTGAAGATAGTCTGTTCTTCAAGAAGAAGCTCCTTATCCTCATAAAACCTTATAATGAGCGTGGAAAAAGGATTAAGCACAGAGCTGTCTGAGTATATCTCCGCTTTTATTTTCTTCTCTTTGCTTAAATCTACAAGGTCTCCAACAGTTATTTGCTTACCTTCTGAAACCATGTCTGAACAGCTTCTAAAGATTTTTGAGTAGGGTTCATATTATTGAGCCTCTCTTGAAAAGATTGAGCCCGCTGAGATATCCAGTCTTCTATGGCTCTTACGCAGTCTGGATTACCTAAATCTACCCTCTGAAAGTCTGAAAGAGCTATACCCCCACAATCAGGATTTTTTGGAGAACCCCAGCCTCTTCCAAGCTGTGGTCTAAAACAGCTCTCCTGAAGTATCCTTGCCAGCTGAGAATTAAAACAACAAAAAGAACGCTTTTTCTCTATACATACACCAAGAACCTTCTTAGAACAGTATGTGCCTATTTCCTTGCATGTGCCAGCCTCTCTCCTCTTTTTCAACTCCTTTTCAGAATTACTACACATATCTGAAAACCACCCGCTTATACCACAACATGAAGCTCCCAGAACAGTAAGACCACCAGCCCTGCAGTCTTTCCTAAATCCTGCGAAAAAGACAGGATTAGTGCATTCCTGCAGGGAAGTGTCTGAAGAACTTACCTGCTGTGGAGTATCCTGAGCTGGCTCTGACTGAATAAAAGAACTTACCGTATCCTGCGTCATACACGGATGATTACATCTGTTTTCATCTGAAGATACAACAGCTCCTTTGAGTTTTAGCTCACAATAACCCTGAGGATTTGGCATAGTTCCAGAAGGACAAGTATACGAAAAAGTAATTGATCCTTTAGATGCCCCATCATAAAAAATTAGTTGGTTTCCATTAGGTACAGCATGAAAACGACAACCACTTACTATATACGATAAAGGAGATGTTTGAGGCACAATTGTAATATTCCCTTGAGAAAAATTAAAAACAAATTTTCCATTAGAATAATGACTGTCACATGGACTGGCTAAATATGTTGCAACCATCTGATTGCCACTACCTACAAATGTCCAATAACCAGGCTTGCTCATCTGCCCTGTTACTACTATCTGCCCTGAATGGAAAGAAAATTCTAAACATGTACCTGTTTCAATATGGCATAATTTATTCCCCTTCCCTTGAAAAGTGCCATAGCTCATTGTAGAGGTTTGTCCTGATACAGTTATCGATCCTTCGTCAAGGGGTATCCCTCCCTGAGGTGCTGGCTTTACCTGCCCTCCCTGCAGATAACCTTCACAGACCCACACATTGTCAAGGCTTAAAGACTGAGCTGTTTGAGCTGGCATACATGAAACACCCAAAGAAGAAAGGATATTCTGATAGTCAGAATAAGTCATTTCATTCTTTGACACAAAATTAGACGAAACTATAAAACCATTTACATTCTGTCCTCCCACCTTATCAAAATCAGTGCAGAGCTTATCCTGAAGGTCTATAGGACACCAATAGACACCATTCACATTCTGACAATCCTGCACATAATCACTGCAAGAGGTCGCACCCTCAGATACATCCTTTACA
Source organism: Hydrogenobacter sp. T-8 (assembly GCF_011006175.1). Classification (NCBI taxonomy): domain Bacteria; kingdom Pseudomonadati; phylum Aquificota; class Aquificia; order Aquificales; family Aquificaceae; genus Pampinifervens; species Pampinifervens florentissimum. Next base: position 787,806 of record NZ_CP048795.1, read on the forward strand.
ACACACTTAGGCGTGCTGTCAAAACAATTAATAGCCTGAGAAAAACTTAAGCCTGACACAAATAACAGTAAAGCTACTACCTTCCACATATCTTATCCCTCAAAGCTTCTCTTATTACGCTTAAAACTCCCGTTGCTACAGTAAAACCACTCATTGGCTTTTCTTTACAGGGTTCTACAAGCTCCTCACCAGCATTAACAGGACAGTTTGGATTACACTCCCTCGTATCATACTCTCTCCTGTTCTGACTGTTGATATACTTCACCACGCAATACTGCTTTCCGGAATAAGTGCCTTTCGGATAAGAAGAAGTGCCACCACCCTGACAAACACTTTGAGGCTCAGATACACATGAGGTAGCCCCTTCCAACCACCCATCGGGACATGCTTTATTAAAAGGCTTTTCACACAAATCAGAATAAGTATTCAAAGTGCCACCATCTGGACATACAGCAGAAGCTATACAGAGCGACCAATCAGGAGTGAAACTCCCATTATCGCAAGTTCCACACCTATAATACCTCTTTGTCAGCATATCATACCCTACCCTCATAAACACATAATCACACCCACGACAACAATGAGAAGCACTAATTGAAACATCTATTTGTTTGCTACCATCATTAGTCCAAACTGGTTGCCAGTTTATATACTGATTACAAGCTGTGCTTCTACTTGCAAGAACCTGCCCTGTAGCACTGTCGACAATATTAGTCCAGGTATTGGTAGTATCATTATCGCAAGAGTAATCCACCACAAGATACAATCTCAAGGTAAGCCCCTTATAAACAGGGTCGTTAAAAGGAAGACCAGACTTTCCACTACTCAGCGTCCAACTTCCTCTCAAGCATCTCCCAGTATTTATCTCACCAAGAACACAATAATCTCTTCCATTTACATTTATAACGCTGTAAGCACACGGATATGTAGGTTCTTCTTTTATAAGTTTGCATTGCGGATTATTTCTGTAAAAATCATCATCAGGCGTCCCTTTATAAGCTATGAAAAGTCCTATAGGCTTTTCACACCTGTCAGTAGCTGGATTATAAGTCATATCTTGAGGACAATCTGGAGCTTTTCCGCATATAGAACCTATTTTCTGATAAGGTGAAGAACATAAGGGGTTCTTCTGTCTGATACACTGACCGTTTATAAGCTGTCCTTCAGGACATACTTTCCCACAGTTTTCACCCCAGCTAAAGGTATTGCCATTCTCAGAAATAGAACCAAGCACATTTGATACTCTTGTAAGGTCTATACTCTTTAAATGCTTGCTGTAGCTACTTGTATCTGATACACACTGATACTCTATCCTCTGAGACCACCATGTTCTACACTCATAGGAATTTCCAAAAGGCATGCAGGTTTTCGGCGGATATCCACAGTTCTGAGGAGGACTTTGTGCTGTAGAAAATCTACTTTCCCATCTTTTCATGCTCTCATCTCTTACTACCTCTTGACAATAAGCTACTTTCTCTAAAAGCTTTCCGCTTGAAACTATCTGATACTCTTTCCCATTTGCATCTCTCCACCAGATATTCACAGGAACACAGTTTTTAGTAGCGTCATTTAGCTCCTCACAGCCAGTAAAAATTTCCCCTGTAGGTCTTGTAAGCGTCCATCTAAAGTAATTACAGGAATTAGAATTTATGCTAACCTCAAAAATGTTTGAATTGTCAGAAGGATTATAGGTATTCTTTGCACTCACCGTAAATGTGCCGTTGCCTGTGCTTAAAGAACCTATCGGCGTCCAGTTATAAGACCTGTCTACGGAAATAGGCACTTCAAGAGGATAAGGCGGAGGTGGTGGCACATCTACCGAATATCTCCCCTGTCTGTCATAATAGCCTTCTTTAAAAGCATAGCCTTTAAGCACATAACCCGTGCCTTGTGGATTACATTCAAGGAAAAGCATCGTGGAAAAAGCAAAAAAGTCAGAAAGGTTTCCGCAAACAGTCTGGCTTTCATTGTATCCTTCTGGATACAATCTTGCATTCGGCACGCATACCTGCTGACTGCTTATAGAAGACAAAAGCTCTCTTTTGAGAATGCATTGACGCACATTGGTAGCACCTATAGCCTGTTGCATGCCAGTAAGAGCCTTACACTCAGGAAGGTCAGGCTGCCCCCTACAAAGTGCCTGCCTGTAGATGCTATCATCCGTTATCCTGTAAGGATTTGCCATATAAGATGCCTGCGGTGGATTTGAAGAAGAACATACCTGTCTTGCTACACTATAGCTTATCTGATTGCCAGTCTTTACATCCTTTGTAAGCACCACATTCCCACCATAACTTTCCACTAAAAGAGAAGCAAGATGAATACCAAAAGAATACACATCCACAGGATATAGAGAACAGCCCTTAAGCTCAGAAACAGTAACTACACTAAAAGCCCCAGAAGAAAACACTACCTTACCACAATCACTAAAAACTCCATTAGAGTAGGAGTTGCAATAGCCTTCATTACACAGATACTTAAAGCTAAAGCTCTGACTACTCCAAGAACCACCAAGAACAGGTTTATAGGAAACAGTTAGATTGTATTGTCCGCTTTGGAAATCATAACCACCTGAAATTTTCAATATCTCCTCTGTCCCACCTGAGGTGGTGCATGTAATAGACTTGCTATCAAACTTTTCCCCAGAAGGCTGAGTATAACCTTTACCAGTTTCCGCAGGATTTTTTATATTCTGCTCAAAATTACCTTTTCCTTCATAAACACTCCTGATTTTATTACCCCAGTCTTCTCCCAATGCCTTTGGGTCTTGTGCAAAAACAAGACCACCTGCACTAAAAAGCACAACAATCCCTTTTACGATAAACCATCCACGCCCATACATGTCTATTAACTCCTGGTATTTCTTTTCCTAAGCCCCAAAGAATAAAAGAAGACCTGCCTATTGGGAAACGCTTTGGATACAAAATAGGATAAATGGGATAGATGTTATACTGGCTTTTTCTCATGAGTGGCATTGGATAGTAGCCACAAAGAGCCTGCTGACCAAAACTGCCCCAGAGGATAAGCTCTCTGTGAAGTTTGAAAAGCATCCTCGCTACCATAAGCCCTGAGGACTGAGTGCTATCAAGCCCACCTGCATTTTCAGACATAGGGAAAAGGCTACCCCATGAACCTCCACACCAAAAAAGAACGTCTATTGGAAAGCCGAGGCTTGATGCAACTGCATCTGCCATACATGCCAGCTGAGCTACAGGATTTGCTACAAGAAAAGCTTCAGGACCTATTATACTTGCTAGTATATCGTTCTGCCATAGAGGGTCAAGCTCTGTCATATACGCTATGTCCCACGGTGCCCTTGCTTCTAAACAAACAAAGTCCATAAAAAGCTCTAAAAGAGCCCACGGAAGAAATCTATAGTAATGCACCTGAAGACTTCTAAGCTCAGTATTAGCTCCCCCATCCGCAGTCTTAGAAGAGTCTGCCCCTAAAGCCTGTGCATTCACAGGCACAGGCACCTGCATTCCAAGAGTAGGAGAACACCATGGAACTTTAACTGGTTCTACAATAGCTATGGGTTCCCATAAGGATATAGTTATACCCACTCTCGGGAAAGGCTTCATGCATATACATATAGGAGCTGAGCCTAAATCAATATCTTCAAGCCCGCTCCAGTTCATTATAGTCATTGAGCCTATTTTGATAGGAAACACATTGTATATGGTGCTTATAGCCGTCATAACAATCTGAAGGGTTGTAGAAGGGTTAGCAGGACAGATTACCTTTGACACAGGGTTCTGAGCAAAAGCCAGAGAAACCAGCATAGTCAGTAAAACCACCACCTTCCTCATAACTCATCTTCTCCCAAAACCTTAACCACAGCTACCTTCCTCTGCATATCCCAAGTAATAAGACTTACCCCCTCTGTTATCTGAAAACGCTCCTTTATAAGAGGATTGAGAAAATAAACCCTTGTCTTGAAAGTTTTCATAAGCTCATCTACCCTTCCTCTTGAGGCTATAAGCATAGTGTTTAACCTGTAAAAACTTAAAAGCTTTTCCACAATCCTTACCTGCCTCCTATCCTCTCCATCAAAAACTATCAAAGTAGGTGGTGCCATGGGCACATAATCAAGCGGATTAAAGGTGTATCCCTTTGGATAAAGAACTCCTACCACTTTACCTGACTTATCTACTCTTGGTATTTCATACGGAGAACTCCATTTTAAAGATACATGCCTTACTTTGCTCTTCTTGGCTAAAGGTAAAGCCACAGACCAGCCCTCTGGAGGTTTTAAAGCTTTCCCCTGAGACTTCGCCACCGCCTCTAAAAACTTCTTCTGCAAAACCGCCTTCCTGCTTTCTATCTCCTGTAAAAGGTCAGGCTCTACTATGGGATAGGTGGTAGCACCAAAAGCAATGCCTATTAGAAGACTACCAGCTAATAAGCCTTTCATCCTTAATCTCCCCTAAGTTGTAAAGCCCAAATATTACGCTATCTTCTAACTCATCAAGAGCCATAGCTCCAGAACCTATCCTCTGCCACTCAAAAGTCCCATTCCTTTTCAGCACAAGGAATATGTCAGGAACAAGCTGTGTTCCAAATCTGGATGCTAAATCTGGACGCTCCTGAATATCCACCTCCTTTGTATCCCATCCCCACTTTTCCCTGAAAAGCCTTAAAGTCCCCGAAAAAGCCCTACAGTAAGGACAGCCTTTCTCAACAAAAACTATTATTCCTGCCCTGTCTCTATACTTTGAAAATATCTCCTTCTTCCTCTCATTCCTGTATTCTGCCATGGCTATACGGGCAGGAGTAAAGTTCTGCTTTTGCATATAGCCGGGTTCAGTTTTGAGAACTTTGTAATGCACGAAGGCAAACTTCTCCGCCCTGTCATTAATCCACATAACAAGCCTCTTCCACTCCCTCACATTTTCCTCTGTAGGGTTCATTATGGCTATCTTCCTGCTCTCCTCTTCCAGCTTTGATATTTCCTCAGGGTCCATCTGGTCTAATTTGTCCCAGGGGATTTGAACAACTTTCTTTTTCAGAAGCTTTACACTTTCCTGCTTTTCTTCCTTCTTTACTTCCTTCCTCTCCTCTTTTTTTTGGCAGACTTCCTTCCAGAACCAGCCCCTTTCTGCATCTTGGTAGAACTCCTTAAGAGGTTTGCACTCCTCCTGAGCAAAAACCACAAGAGGAATGAACAGAAGGATTTTCCTCATAATAAGACATTTTACTCTTGACAGGGGGAAAATTCAAGTATATAATGTCCGTAAAATACTTTTAGGAGGTAAAACCATGAGGAACCTGCTTGCAAAACTTTACCTCAAGCCAGAGCTTTTTTCCTTAGGGCTACTTGTAGCCCTTGCCACAGTTATTGCCCTTGCACCAGACCTGTCCTTTGCTGGAACAGGTGGTGCAGAAGTGCAAACATGGTATCAGGACATATCTAACTCCCTCAAAGGCTTTTGGGGCAAACTCATAGCCTTAGCTTTCATAGGTTTTAGCCTCATGGCTTTCAAGCAAGGAGCTATAATCCCTGCCATTTTCCTCATCTTCATAGGTCTTGGCGTAGGTGTCATACCTGACGTGGTAGATACCAGATTTACCTTGCTCTTCTAATCCTTTATGGGGGCTTTGCCCCTTTGAAGAACAATGGAAAAACACTACATACCCAAATATGTGAATGCTCTTCCTCAGATACTCTGGTGGGAGATAGATGAGTTTGCTTTCTTCTTAGGGGGAGTTATTTTCGGCATTATATCAAACCACTCCTTTCTTGGAGCCATCATAGGCTTTCTTCTTGCAAAAGGATACATGAGGCTAAAGTATGGCAAACAGAATGGCTTTTTATTTCACTGGCTTTATTCAAAAGGACTGTATGGGAAAAAGGGAAGAGTGCCTGAATACTGGGTGAAAGAGTTCATAGAATGAGGGATTTTTCAAGGAGAAGATAAAACCCCACCCTGTCTATAAGAAACCCTTCGTAAGTAGCCTTAAGCGGAGTTATCAAAAACCCGTCTAAATGAAGATAAGTCCTGTTTCTCAAAGCGGAGATAAGATAAAGGTAGTGTTCCTTTTTTGGTCTTATCTCCTTTATACCACCAAGCAAAAGATAAGCTCCTTTTCTGTCTTTGCCAAAAACCCACGCATTCCACCTGTAGTTTATACTCTGGTAAGAAATAGACTGAATATAGACATCCAAAGCACAATGAAAAGTCCTGTAGAGTTCCACAACCCCATAAGCGTAGTTTGACTTCCTTATGAATATCTCATTTTCTAACTTCTCTCCCTCTGCAGTTTTTGTAGTCAGAGCTATCTCCCAGCCATCTTCCTTTTTTATCTTCACACTGCTATAATGCCCTGTCCTTAACTTCTCAAGCCTTATAAGCGTGCCAAAATCTACCGTGCCTAAAATCTCATGCAGGTCAAGCGTGTATTCTCCCTTTATGCCGAGGCTCATAAGCCAGCCATGAACCTCAAAATGTTGTCAAAAGTGCCTCTAAACCTTGCAAAGGGGTGTAGCCTGTCTCCTTTCCTCAACAAAACTACCCAGTTCCCGTCTATCACCACCCTCAAAGGCTTTGTGTCTATTACTTTCTTCTGTCTCTGACGAAGATAATCCTCAAACCCCCAGAAGAGTTGCTCCCTGCTTATCTCATCAAGGTCTAACCCCTGCACTCCATACCTTAAAGACACTTTCCCATCTTCCTTTACCAGCACAAGCTCCTCTACCATACTTGCCTTTAGAGAATTCCTTATCCACTCAAGAAGAGTTCTGAGTTCTTCTCTTCTGAAGACCCTTGATAGCTTTTCTTCTCCCCTCTCATAGAGAAGAATGGCACGACACTTTTCACCCGTGAAAAGCACAAGCCTGCTATCCTTGTAGTAAAAAACCGCTCTGGGAGGCTTTTCTCCATCTTTAACAGGCAAATCCCAGTAAGCATATCCACCTGCTACATAAAAACTCACAAGATTGACAGGCAGGGGCAGAGAAACCTCTTTCTCTTCTCCCCTCAAAACCACACCAGAACTATCAAGACTTACCGACACATTTCCTTCAAATTCCAACACACTCATGAAGAAAATTATAGGTCAGTCAAAGAAAAAGAACCTTTTCTGGGGAATTCCCCAGAAATTTTCTGTGAAACTCCTCAGAAAAAGGGCTATAATTAACCTTATGGACAGGCTTGACAGGATAAAAGAGCTTGTGGAGAAAAGGACAAAAGAGGAGGAGATAGTCTATAAACTTGCAAGTCTTGAAGAAAAGGAAAGAGAGGAGATACTGGCACAGGTGGAGAGGGAAGACCCAAAACTTGCAGATGAGCTGAGGAAGAAGATTAAAGAAGTTGAAGTGTATGGCTTTATTAATTTAAACTGGGTGAAGGAAAGATATGTGGAAGGACAGATTTTTGGTATCATTGTTTTGCTCACACTCTTAATGCTTGTTATTATCGGCTCTTTGCTTTACTTCACAAGCATTATAGATGATGTCCAGCTGTTTTTCTTCATATTTCCTGCTTTCCTGCTTAGTATTTTGATAGCTACACCAATCTACTTGCTACTCCCCCGTCAGTTAAAGAATAAAATTGCTATATATATCAAACGCTATTCATTCTTTTCTCCTCCCTCCTGACCTCTTTGGCTTCTCAGGTGATGGATTAACCGCTGGACCCACCTGCTGAAGAACATTCCCTTGATTTCCTTTGACTTCTTCTTTCTTTTCCTGAATATTCTGAGGAACTGTCTGGAGCTGGTTTTGTGCCTCCTGCAATTCCTGTGGTTTCTTTAAATCTTCGCTGTATTCCCTGCCTATTGCTATGAGAGAACTGAGATCTCCTGTTTTAAGCATATGCTCCTGCATATCTCTTATAGCCTGTTCTGTGATTGCCTTTGCGGTTGCAGGGTCATAGCCAGCATCCCTATAAATCTGATATATCTGATTTGCATACCTTGTCATAATATCAATGCCTGCCTGAACATCAAGGCTTTGTGCTTCGGTAAATTCCTTAGTCAGCGATTTTTGAAGAGCCTGTAGTTCTTCTATAGCCTGCTGAACAGAAGCGGTCTCATCCTGTCTGCGACTATCATGCCTTGCTGTGCCACTATCTGTGTAATCCCCACGCGATGCCCTGCTCCCACCACTACCCGTAAATCCTTCCTCTTCGCTTTTAAGTTTTTCAGCCATTCTCTTAAAGTATTCTTCCATTGAAGAAGACTTTTCGTGCGAAGTTTCTTCTGTGGTAGCAAAGTTCGTCTTCCTATATACTTTTCCTTCTCCCCCCACCTTTATTACCCCGAAATTAACTCCAGCTCCCAATGTTCCACCTACTTCACCCCCTACCTCATCTTTATGTTGCGTTCCCTCTTTTATAGTAAGCTTATCTCCTTTTGTAAATCCACTTCCTTTTGATACCGCTTGTTTCTGTGCTTCAGCTATTCTCTTGAATTCTTCCAGTATGCCAAAAAATTCTGAACTCGTTCTATAACCTTGATTTTTATACTTATCAAATAACTTTGCTACTACCCACTGCATGCCATAAGCTTCTGCGAACTTTGCCATTTCCGACAAAGTATTGACAACAGACAGCTTCTCCGCCAGCTGTTTCCTGTAGCTTTGTAATATAGAGCTGTTAATGCCTTGATGGCTTGCTTTTTCAAAAATGTATTCTCCGTTGTCTCCAAGCTTGAAAACAAATTCGCTTCCACCAATAGAGGTTTTCCCTGTATCTGGCATGTTTGGATTAAACTCTACCTTCCCACCATTTGAAAGTGCTATGGCACCACCCACCAGCTTACCACCTCTAATTTCCATCATAGAAACCACAGCACCCTCTCCATATGCCTGAAGCATATCATCCAGCATTCTCCTGCTCTTGCTGTCTTTGAGGTAGTTTCCAGCCTTTAGAGACTGCGCTACTTCCCCTAAGGTTTTTCCGTAAACGTAGCCAGCTACGTTATTACCTGCCCCCGACCACAGTATGCCATACTTATCTACATAGCTTCTTGCCATTGTGTTTATATTGCCAAAGCCTGTATTAAACTCCTGTGTATTACCCGCCGCCATATTCCCCCATCTCCAACCACCCCAGTCTGTATTTCCAAAGCTCTGATTATTCCAGCTTACATTACCACCGCCTAAATTACCCTGTGCTACCTGAGAACTGGCACTTGCAGTGCCACTTTGAGCTGGTGAAGATACAGCCCCAGAAAGGGAGTTCATGGCGTAGATGGAAAAGCCCGTAGAGGCAAGCAGTGCAAGAGTGGGTATCATCCAGTAGAATTGCCCCGCCATAGATATATAATCCATCGCACTTTGTTGCACCACAGGTAAGGTCATGAGAGTTAAACCACCCTGTCCAAGTGAAGAAAAGCTCGTAGCTCCATGTAGCTTTACATGAATAATGGCATTAAGAAGAGCATCTCCCACAGACCAGAGAATTGTCCATAGAAAGAGTATCATATACCCCGTTAAAGCTCTTACCGCCATCGGAGTAAGAAGAAGAATAAACAAAGCAGATGTAAAGCCAGCAAGTAAAACTATAAGTATGCCTCTCAAAACTGGAAGATATTTACCAGCTACAAAGTAAGAAGAAATACCTTGAGCCTCTACCTGCCTTTGTGCCACCCCTACCGCATAACCTACCCCAGGTGCAAGATTTGCCTCAGCCCACCGCAGGTATGCCTCTCCAAGATGGTTCATTGCTATGGACTGAAGAAGTAAAGACTGACCTGTCTGAGATACATTAAGAAGATAAGGTGGAGCCGTGTTTAAAGCCTGACTTACAGCAGAGGTAGTCATTCCAGTAGCATAGGCAAGAGCATTAAGAGCCTGATAATTCGCATAGTTGTAAAGCTGATTTATCAGGTAATTGTATGCACTCGGACAATCCATAGAACATCCAGCCTTACAGGGAAAACATCCACTGTCAGTCCATTGACACTCCGCATCTGCATAAACCTTTGTAAATCTTGCAGGATGTAAAGAACTCCCCATATAGGTCAAAAGGTTTTGAGAGGTCTGTAAATCCTCAAGGTTGTATGTGCCATCAAGTATGTTGGTATAAACACAGTTGGTTATAAACTGGTTAAAACTCTGATACAGATATGGGTCTGTTATTCTCATGGAAAGTGCAGAATTTACCACACCTACACAGCCAAGCATACCTGTTTTTGAATACCCGCAGTCATCTGGAAGTCCAAAAACTTGGTCAAGGGTCTGGGCTACTGCCTTCTGAACCTGTGAGGTAAAAGCTAAAGGATAGGCTATGGCATAGGGAACATTCTGAACTACTCTTGACTGATTGTCCTGTATATCATCTATCTGAACGGTGGTCTTTACCTGCATAAAAAGCGTCCAGACACCTATGGCAAGCACATAAAACTTCAAAATCCTCAAAGGGTCTCTCTGTCCATAATCCCCAAAGTATGAAAGTAATACAGCTATAAAGCCTATAAGAATTGTTATTTTCCCCAACATTACCATAAGACCACCGCTGGGGTCAAAAAGCCACGCTATGCCCCGCAGTATATTCTCTAAAACATCTCCATAGCCCCACGCATAAACCGTCATCTAACTACCCCAAGCATCTTTGAATACATAAGATTGCCATAGAGATTGTTGTTTGACATCTGAGCCAGTAGCCTTGAGTAAAGATTGTAAGCTACATTGGCAGTCTGAATAGCTTCCGCAAGCTCCTTCTGATACTTAACAGAAACATCAAAAGTATCTCTGGCTACACGACCTACATTACTAAGGAACATCTCACATGCTTTCGCATTCTCAGGCTTCTTCTTTACATACGGCTCACTCATACAGGCAGAACCCCACTTCTGCACCCCCCTCATCAAAGCCCTTATATAAGCATTGGCAAGCTCCGCCGACATGTAAATGTTCATCTTGTTAAATATCACATCCAAAAGCCCCGGGTCTACAGAAGCTACATTCACTAAGGTAATCACCGGAGCTGGCATACTGGCTAAAAGCAGGTATTCTTCATTTGATAAGGGCTGTCTGGCTACAATTTTCTGCTTTATGCTCTGAGTATATTGTGAAACCCAGTAGCAAAGAGGAGTAATTTGAATTGTCCCATTAGGCACAGGTTCAAACTGCCCACTGCTTGTATTAAAATTCCAGCTTTGCAGTGAAACCTCAGCATACGCAGGAGCTGTTCCATCAAAAGACCCGCAGGCAGGCTGTCCATTCTGACTTGTCAGCCCTATCACATCCTTAACAAAATTTTCTACATGCGCTGCAGGACCTATATACTGAAAAGCTCCATCCGCATTATTCTTGTCTACGGGCTTTACTCCCACATCACCCACATAAGCCCTTATCAAAAGAGCCAGCTGGTCTTGAGAAATCCCAAGAAGGCTTGCCATAGTAGGAGGCATTTCTTTAACACTCATATCCACAAAACTAAATGGCTCTCCCTTGTTTAGAAGAAGTCCAGCAAGACAATTACCCCCTGGACACCACTGAGCTATAGTTTGCCTTGCCTGATCTACTAATCCTGATAAGTTGGTTATGAAATCATTAAAGGTCTTAAAGGCGTCAGATTGTTGCTGAGAACCACCGCTTGAATCTGTCCGTCCTAACTTATCTACAATCATCTCACCTACCTTTGTGGCAAAAGCTATTGAGGCACACTTGCTATGTGATATCTGATTTATCTGATTAGCTAATGCGGTTAGGTTTTTAAGAAGTTGCTCACACTGAGGGCATAGAGTATGCAGTGCAAGGTCAAAGGCTATGACAGGTGCGGCACTCAAAACATTTTGAAGAAACTGTCCTAAGTATTCCATGTTGAAGTAGGAAAAAGCTCCAAAGGTAGCATCTATACCACCACAGCCAGACCTTATAGAAGGTGGCACTACATTGAAGGGTCTAAAAGTCTCATCCTTTATCCTCCACCTGATACCACCACCATATATGGTAGTCATTTCCTTTCCTTTGACCGTTGTAGGCGGAGATACCTCTAAAATAGCACTGTCAGTTATTCCAGCATAGGAAGGCATGGTGGTGCCAAAACCTATAATAAGAGCAGAAAAAATTCCTAAAAATTTCCTCCACCCAGTCATGCTTTGAAATTTTACTTCTTCCTGCTATAATTGTCAATCATGAGGGAAAAACTTCTAATTTTAGGACTTTTAGTCAATGCAAGCTTTGCTTTAGAATGCAATGAAGCACTCCTTAGAAAGCACCTGCCCTTTATGCCTCAGGATGTCAAGATTGCTAAAGCCCGTGAGGTTTTTGGAATATGTGAGTATGTGGTGGAAGACAGGGGGAGTGTTTTTACTCTCTATGCCAGTGAGGATTTTGCCCTTGCGGGTGCCATGTTCTCCAAAGGACAGCCAGTAAGCAGGGAAAGTGTAGAGGAAGTCCAAAAGGAAAGAATGAAAAACCTTCTTGGGAAGCTTTCTGCTCTCCATGTGGCTGAAATAAAGGGAAGTCAAGACAAGGTTATGTATATGATTTCTGACCCTGACTGTCCTTTCTGTGAGGGGGCAAAAAACAAGGTGGTAGAGCTGGCAAAGAAAAATGGCTGGACTTTAAGGCTTGTGTGGTTCCCTCTTCCCATACACCCACAGGCTTATGACAAGGCGGTATCCTTTGTGTGTGAAAAGAGAACATGGGAAGACTATCTTAAAGGTCTTTATGGCACTTCCAAGTGTGAAGAGGGGATAAAGAAGGTTTCGGAAAGCGTAGATACTCTAAAGCCTTATGTAAGTGGAACTCCTCTTTTTGTTTTTTCGGACGGCACTATTATTCAGGGAGCTAACATGAAGGCTTTAGAGGAGAAAATGAAATGATAGCTTTAGATTACTGGTATGTGGGGGATTATCAGTATAAAGACCATGCAATAGCTTATGTGCCTGCGCTGGTGCATGTGCTGGCGGAGGGAAGATACAGGACTTTAAACCCTCAGCAGGAGAAAGAAGAAGAGGTAGTCTCTCTTGTGCGGAAAGAAGAGAAAAAGAAAGAAAAAAGGGAAAAGGTTTTAGAGGTGTATTTTGGTTTTGACAGCTACAGGCTAAGTCAGAAAGAAAAGGAAAAGCTCTTAAAGCTTGACAGAGAAAAAACTTACTTCCTTGTAGGTCATGCGGACTGGATAGGAAAGGAAGGCTATAATCTCAGGCTTTCACAAAGGAGGGCAAAATCTGTAGAAAAGTATCTCAATAGTCTTAACCTGAAGGTAGAGGGCATTTCCTCTAAGGGAGAAGAGGAGTGCAGGATAAAGAAAGAGCTTGAGGGTAAAGTAAGGGTATCTGGAAAGCTTATAAAAGAGCTACAGCCATGCAGAAAGGTAGAGGTTTTCTCTTCTTTTTGATTTTCAGTCTTGCCTTTGGGGGGGTAAATGAAGATGTGGAAAGACTTCAAAAGCAGGTAGAAGAACTTCAAAAGAAGATGAAAGCTCCTCAGGTAAAGGAGCTATCTCCTGAAGAGAAAGAGAAGTTAAGACAACAGGTAGAGGATTTAAAGGCAAGGAGTAAAGAGTGGCAGGAAAGGCTTGAGTATAAGGACGGAAGGGTTATCGTAAAGCAGGAAAGGAATAAAGAGAAGAAGACAAATCTTTCACAGGGAGAGTTTATCTACATCTTCATGTCCTCTTCCGTGCCAATATCTGTGTGGAAAACCTATGCGAAGAACATAGAAGACTTTGGGCTAACGGATAAAAGCAGTCTTGTTTTGAGAGGCTGTATAGGTGGATGCAGGTACATAAAGCCTACCCTTGAGTTTATCTCAAAGGTTCTGGAGATAGACAGAGACAGGCAGGGGATAAAGGCAGAGGTATGGATAGACCCTTTGCTTTTCAGAAGGTTTAACATACAGAGAGTTCCATGCGTGGTATATGTAAGGGGGCAGGAGCTGATGGACAATACTTTATCCGCAGGGCTTGAAGAAAACATAAAGACAAAAGGGCAGTATTTTATTTCTTGTGGGGATTGGTCTTTGAAGTATCACTTAGAGGAGCTTTGTAAAAAGTCAGGAAATCAAAATCTCTGCAGAATAGGAGAGAGCTAATGCATGAATACCCTGTCTTTTTCTTCTTTGTGCTTTTCTCAGTGGTCATCTTCTTTCACTCTTCTGGTGGGCTTGTTTTTGTGGTTCTTTTCTTTTTCTTAAGCTCTCTCATGGCTGATAAATTCTTCAGTCTCTTTTTAAGGAAGATGGAAAATCCTTACCATGACAAGGTCTTTATCCTGCCCCTGAAGATAAAAAATGCCTATACTTTGGGAAACTCTATCCTCATAGGAAAGGCTCTTCTGCAGGAAGATGAGAAGACTTTAAAGGCAATTTTACTCCATGAGATGGGACACATAAGGTTTAAAGACTATATGGGGGTGCTTTTGCTTCTTATCTTTTTCAGGCTTTTTACCGCTCACAAAACAGCAGACTTAGCTCTTATACTCCTGTATTCCTCTCTCTTTGCATGGTTTTACTACCATACAGAAGTCAGAGCTGACCTTTATGCCTACTCTCACATGAAAGAAGAATACCTTGAAGTGCTTGAAAGGTTTAACTTAAGGTGGAGGCTTAATTACCTCAGGGGCATAGAAGACGGAAAATTTCAGGAGTATGCCATTTACGCTTTCCTTGCCTTCCTGTCTGGCTTGTATCTTGGCTGGCTCTATGTTAAGAGTTAGATTTTCTCCTGACAAAATAATCAGGAGTTGCATAAGGCAGAGACCTAAGCCAGTCTTCTACCTCTGGTCTGTAAAAAAGTATCCTTCTTTTTAGCCTCCTTGCAGGAAGCCCATAAAGCCTGATAAGCTCATATATGCGAACCCTTGAAACCCCAAGCATCTGTGCAAGGTCATCCACAGTGAGGATAAATTTCTCCATGTAAGTAATTTTAGTATGGACTGGTATTTTTTGACAAAGTTTAGAATTTTTTCTGGGGAATTCCCCAGAAAAGCTATCTGACTTTCCATATGTTATTAGCCACCTTTTTAATAAAGCCCTTCTGGGCAAGCTTTCCAAGAAGCTTTAGGGTTCTTCCTTTGCCCGTTCTCCTTGGCAGGTTTTCAAAGTGCAGAGTGTTGTCTCTGTATCTGAAGAGCCAGACCTCTACAAAAAGCCCCCATTCTTCAAGGGTAAGGACTTCAGGAGGAGGGACAGATGGAAGGTCTGCCTCTTTAAAGGGAAGATTTCTTATAAGCTTTAAGGCAAAACTGTGATACTTTCCGTGCCATATGTGAGTTTTAATCTGGAAATATTCAGGAAACTTTTCACTTGCCCTTTTCAACCTCAGAAAAGCTTTATGTTTGCTCAGGTTGAAAGTTCTTGAAAAGAGGAATTTCCATGTTTTGAAAAGAACCCCTTTTTCTGTGCCTGCTTCTTTGATATAGAAGTAAATGGCTCCAAGGTCTGCATAGCTCACTTCCTTCCTGAAAAAGTCATCAAGCTTTGGCTCTTTGTAGTGAGTAAGATAATCCCCCAGCTCCCCCTCTGAAATAAAGCCCTTCCGCTTTAATCCATCGTAGAGGTAGTTTATACTACCTGTATTTTTGTAGCCCAGCTCCTTTGCTACATAATCAAGGTTAATGTTTATGTATCTTTTACCGCCCCAAGTTAGCCAGTATAAATATCCTGCCAAGGCTTTTTCCATAGGAGTTAGCTCCTCTGAAAAGAAAGCAACACCATGAAAATACGCATCCGCCCCAAGCTCTTGCTTTACATGTAGAGGCATGGAATACTTATAGGTGTAGAAAATGTATATGTCCTCAAGCCTTATCTTAGCCATCCTGCCACAAAAAAAGCCACGCAAGCAAAAACCTTATCCTCTCTATCCTGTCCTGCAAAGACAAAAGCCAGCTCTTAAGCTCTTCAAACTCATAAAGCCCCCTTCTCTTTAAAAACTCCACATACTCCTCTACCCTGAACTCTTTATGAAGAGGCACACTCTCCTCTACGGTATTTCCTGCCCTCTGGACTGCATCTTTACGCCCCTGCGGTCTTCCAACTTTAATTTCATAGAGCATCCAGTCTGGGTCTTCTGACGAAGCTTGCTCTGAAATAACCTGCAGGACTTCTTCAAGCCTGACCTTTTTCTTTTGAGCTTTATTTTCCTTAACTCCAAGAAACCGTTCCACCTTAAGCTTTAAAAGTCCAGATATGGCAAGGATAAACCTTCCTGCATGGGGCATAAGCTCAGAAGAGCTTAGCTCCTCAAGTCTTTGCCTGAAATCCCTTATTAGCTCCTCAAGGTCAATATCTTCAGGGTCTATCTCTCCTTTCCTTACCTTTTCTAAAAGAACTTCCTCAGGCGATAGAAAAAATGAAAGCACCATCAGACAAAAAACTGAAATACCCTGCCATCTATCCCCTTAAAGGTAAAAGCATCTATAAGCCCCATATCTCTGGCTCTTGTGAGAACCTCAGAGATATACTCATTGGTGAGGCTCTCCCCTTCATAAAGGCTGTCCCTAACTTCTACCCATGCTTTAGCAAAATCCCTTTTGTCTATCCTGTGAGTTTTTACCTCTCCAAAAGCATCTTCGTAATCCACATAAAGGTGGTCAAAAGTAAAGTAAAGGGTGCAGTCTATAAGAGCAAGAGCCAAAGCTATATGCTCCTTCTCAAAGTCAAGAGAAAGCTCCTGCTCAAACTCAGTCCTCAAAACTACTGCCTCCCTGTTTGTAAAAAAGACAAACTGCCTTACATAGACCTCATCGGTAAAAGCAAAAAGAAACTTTGCTTCCTTTGCCTGAAAGTAAATGGCTATTCTTCCTGTATTTGCTGGCTGGTCTAAAAGCATGTTTAAAGTCTTAGACAGAAGATAAGCCATAGCTCCTGCTGTTTTACTATCAAGCATAAGACTATTTTAGCTTGAAAGATTGAAAATAACCCCACAGAAGAAGGTCTTCTGAGCTTAAAAAGGGTCTTTCTATCTTAGAAACTGCCCTTAAAAACTGCCCTGCACCTGCTCTGACGGATGCTCCTATAAAACCTGTCTTAAAAGCCCTGAAAACTCCTGAGGGAAGACTAAGGTATATATCCTCTCCCTTATAATCCCCCTGAACTCCAAAGGAAATCCCCCTCTCCATAAGCCTCAAAGCCCAGTCTATCAAAGTAAAAACACTTCCTTCACATATAACAACAGGCTTTTCAAGAGTTTCCAGCATGTTGAGAAAGTCATACCTTGTTTTCACAAGCTCAAAGGAAAAGCATGTAAGGTCTAAAGACTTTTCCTCCTCTGATACTATCCTGTGCCTTGTAAAGGAAAAGTATTCCTCTAAGGGTTTCTTTTCAATTAAGTCTGTTAGCACAAGCACCTTAGACCTGTGCCTGAGAAGAAGATTAAACAGAGGAGCTAAGGAAGAAAGAGGGTAGCTGTCCGCATAAGGGAAAACTATGACCTCTTCCCCCACCTTTATCTCTTCTACTTCCCATGGGTCTATAAACCCCGTCTCCCTTTTGAGCTTTTTTACCTTTTCTTCAAACTCCTCATAGCCCTCCACATAAACCTGCCTGCCAAAACCTTTAGAAAGATAAGCCCAGTAATAGAGGTCTCCTCTAAGCTTTGGCACAAAGATGGACTTTCTTATAACCCTTGAGAAAGGATACTCAGAAAGATAACCCTCAAGGATAAGGTCTTTGAGCGTCTTTCTGCCCTCTAAAAGAAGAGAAAAGTAAGAAACTTTCCTGACTTTTAACCCCTTATACTCAAAAGACTTTCCACCCTCAAGCCAGAGAACAGAAAGCTCTTCTTCTTTCCCCTTTAGCTTAAAAAGGAGCCGAAAAAGTTCTTTGCGAGAAAGTAGCCCCCTGAGAATAATCATTTTTAAGCCTTAAAGCCCTCAGCTTGGCTCTTAAAAGCTTGCTTCTGCTTACCGCATACCTTTTTGCTAAAAGCTCTAACTCTTTAAAGTCCTCTTTCTTCAAGCTTACATACACCCTCCTTTTCTTCTTCCCTCTTGGCTCCCCTGGAAGAAAAAGAGGCTCTTCTGTCATCACCTCTTCCAAAGGAGCCTTCTTCAAAAACTCATAAAGCTCATCATCTACCCTCATAACAAACTGCCTTACACCTTTATTCCTCATTTCTCTCTCCTTGCAAAGATAAAATCTAAGTCTGGAAAGGTAGAAAGAGGATACTCAAGCTTTAATACATTTTCCCTTGGCACAAGTCCAAAATACCTGCTGTCATAAGACCTCTCATGCTCTCCCATAACAAAATAGTAGCCTCTACCTATATACTGGTTTAACTCTACAGGTTTTACTGGGCGACCCTTGCTGTCCGCTGTTCTTGCCCTCCCTAAATAATTCCCGTTGCAATAAAAGTCAAGTCCTTCAGTCCTTATATAGTCTCCCTCACTGCATACTACCTTCTTTACCAAAAGCTTCCCCTTCGTGTATTCATTCTCTACAGGCGGTTTTATAAGCACATAGTCCCCTGCCTTTGGGTCTCTAAAAGGCTCTACCTCAAGCCACCACTTGTAAGGCAGTGAATAATCCATGCTATAGGCAATCCTCACTGGACTTACCCTGTATGCCAGCACGCTCACCACAAGCAAGAAAACAGCTCCTAACCAAAACCTCACTTTATAGCCCCCTTAACTTTCTGTGTAATGTCCTCATCCTCTCCAGATACCACACACTGCTTTATAAGAACAATACCCTTCTCCTTTGAAAGTATAGCCTTTAACTTCTCCTGTTTCTCTAAAACAAGCTTTTGAACTTCCTCTGGACTTTTACCAGACTGAAGAGCCTCATAAATCCCCTTTGCATTCATAAAGTCCAGCTCAAGAAGATTTATTGTCTTTACAGGTCTGTAATAGAGCTGTCTTGCAAGATAAAAGGTAGCCCCATTGGAAAAGACTATAAGAGCTATCACCAAAAGCCACTCATACCACTTCATTGCTTCATCTCCTCCTGCACCTTCTTTATAGCCTCTAAATAGCTCATGCCAGAAGCCACAAGGTCTTGTATCCTCTTTCTTACATGAGGAGTTGTAAAGAACATGGCTTTCATAAAGTCATCAAGAACTACCCTTGCCTTGACAATTCCAGCTCCTGAATAGATAACTACCTCTGAAAACTCTCCAGCTCTTGTCCTTGTGCTTAAAAGCAAATTCCACCCCCAGTCTCCAAAGGCAAACAGATTGCTCTGTTTCATGGCATTTATACTTTCCGCCTTCTGTTGCATAAACATAGACCAGAAGCTGTTTTCTGTTATAACTCTTCCAGCTCTTGAGAGACCACCTGTTGGCATTATATCCGCAAAACTCTGCGTGCCTATTATCATTGACGCCCCATGCTTTCTGAACCTCCTGTATGCCTGCTCTATGAAGATGTCTATCTTCGGATTTCCTAAAAACTTATGTGCCTCATCAACGATAACTAAATTCCTGTAGTCTTTCATGCCTGAGAAGAATATCTCCTTTGATATGTGATAGGTAAGGAGCATGATAACCGGGTCTCTCAGGTCTGGTATATTCTCTATCTGCCCGTTTTCAAAGACGGTCAAAAACTTGTCAAAAAAGACAGTTGCTTTTCCATTGAAAAACTTTCCATACGGACCCACAGAAGAATATGGCTGCAGGTGCTTTATAAAATCACTAATCCTCTGGTCTCCCGCATACTTTCTTAATGCATCAATCACCGTATCCACACTGCTATCAGCCCCATACTTGTCATAACTCTCCCTTAAAGCCTCATCTAAATGCGCCCTTATAAACTTCTCCTGCTCTTCAGACTTTTTCTGTTCCTTTACTGCTCCCATCAGGTAAAACCAGTTTGTTAAAAATTCCAGATAGTCCTCAAACACGCTGTAGTCAGTTATTGATGTGAAAGGATTTAAGCATATGGGAGCTTCAGGTTTTATCTCTATATAGTCCCCTCCAAAGGCATGGCAGAACCTCTCATAAGAGCCTCCTATGTCTATTACCCATACACGGTTGCCACCTGCCAGATAGTTCCACATAATATACTGCAAAAACACGCTTTTGCCAGCTCCCGTCATGCCAATCACATAAGAGTTATATCCTCCAGATGGGTTGGAAAAGTAATCAAAGCCTATAAGCTCTCCCGTGTTTGAAAAGAAGAAAAGCTCAGGAAAAGTCCCCTTCCATCCTGCATAAACAGGTGCTAAGGTGGCAACATTCTCCTCAAATACCACCCTTACCCTCTGCCTTGAAAGGAAATCAGCTATTGCCTTGTCAAAACCAAAAGGAAGAACGCTTATAAAATCCGCAAAGTTTATGTATTTGTCTTCTTCTAACTGCCAGCCAAGTTTCCTGAATTCTGTCTTTACTCTTCCAGTCCTCAGTTCAAGCTCCTCCTTTGTTCTGGAAAAGACCACTATGAGAAAGTCTATGGCATATAAATCCGCCCCTTTCTCTATCCTCTCCATAGCATAGGAAAGGTCTTGATGCTTGAACTTGAGCCTTGGCACCAAGCTATAAGGCACATGCTGGCTAAGCACCATAGTGGCATCTCTTTTTACTTTTCCTTTCTCACTCTCAGGTAGCTTTATGCCATTCAAAACTATCAGATAGTCAAAGTCATAAACGCTCTCCTCATAAGGACCAGCAAGATAATTAAGCACATCTACCATTGACCACTCTTCTGGATAAGTCTTAACCGATAAGGCTCTTACATAAAAACCGTCCAGCTCAAAAAAGTCCTCATAAATGCGAGCTTTTGTAGAAGAATGAACGCTTGCCCTTGATATGGGTATATCCCCCCTATACTCAGGAACATCTCTCCAGTCCTTTGAAGGATTGAGAAGTTTATAAAGCACCTCCACCATATCTCCCCCCGTCATATCGTAAGGCACAAGCCCCGCAGACTGTAAAGAACCCCTCAGCTTTTCTCTTACATCAGACAGCTTTTTCAGATATACGCTAAAATCCTCCAGCTCATCTTCTTTTTTCTTACTAAAAAGCCCAAAAAGGTTTTTAAAAAGACTATCCATAAGACTGTATGTCTTTGACTTACCACCAAGCTTTACTGTGATAAATAGCCTGTGATTTTTTGCGGTGGCTCTAAAGGTTTTTGTTATAGGCTCATGCCTTTTGCTCTCTAAAAATTTCCAGAACTCATCCACCATCTCCTTCATGAGGCTCTGGTCTATCCCTCTTAGCCTGTAAAGCCCCCTATACTTGTTTTCTCTCCATGTGTCTATGGCTTTATAAATGTCAGAAGAACCCCAGAGGATAAACTGAAAGCTTGCTCCCTCTGGCAAGGCAGAGAGAAAAGACCTCAAGGACTGCTCCGTCCCAGAAGATATCCCCACAAGAGGCACACACTCAAAGGCTATGCCTATAGAGCCGTCCGCATTGTAGAAAAAACCATCCTCTTCATAGTAAGGCATAACATACCTTGAAAGGTTTTCCCTCTCAAGGACTAAAAACAATTCTTCCTGCGTCATTTCCTTGCCTCCAGCTGACCCAAATATCTTTTGAAAGACCAGCCCTCCACTCCCCTTTCAGTTCTTACCTTTACCCATTTACCCCTTTCTTCCAGCACATAAACCTTCTCCCCGGGCATAAGCAGATAAACCACTCTACACCTTAAATCGTCGCAAAACCTTACTCTCAACGGAACCAAAGAAATCATAATATGCTCACCATACACACTATACCTTCCATGCCCCTTTCCAGAAGTATGCAGGCTTTCCTCCAGTAGATGAACCCTGTTTTCCATATTTCTTTGCCTCTCCTCCAGCTCCTTTAGCTTCGCCTCAAGCTCATAATACTTTTTAACAAGCTTTTCTGTCGCTTTAGGTAGCCAGTCTTCCACATAAACATAACCAACCGCATTCCCTAACGCATAACCACCCAAAGCAAACAGACTTAGAAACATCAAAACTTGCCTCATCTCATTTCTCCTCTAAAAACTTCTTTACCTCAGGGGCTGGCTCCAATGGCTTTAACTCTTTAAGAGGTTCTCCTTTCTTGAGAAGATAATCCCCAAGTATCCACTTGCCTTCCTCCGCTCTGAAGAAGATATACTTCTGAGACACTAAATTGCCTTTTTCATCTACATAAGGCAAAACAAATACTCTTATAATGTTGTCAGGCACACGCAAAGGAGTTGGGATAGTCCTTGCAAGTTCAAAAAGTCTTTCCTGAACTTCCTTTTGATACAGGCTCTCTACTTGCTTTTCTTCTTTTTGCGTAAAAGTCTCAGGTAAATCTTTCAATTGAACCTTTTCTTGCTTACTAACAGCTCCCGCACATGAAGTCAAAAATAGAGCTATTGCTAATACCCGCTTTTTCATCTCCTTTCCTCCTTCAAAGTCTGCTCATAGACATCTGAAAGCCTTCCACAATAGCCAGAATTAGCTCCCTTTTTACAAAGCTGGCTTTCTTCGTAAGGTAATAAAATCTTTGCACAGGAGCTTAGAAAAACAGAACACAGCATAATTAAAACAACCTTCATTTATTGCCCTCCTGCTTATTCTCTTGCTTACCAGCCTGTTCTTGCTCCACGGAAGAAAAGTCTATGCTCTGCAAGAAAACTACATCTACCTTCCTTCCTGCGTTTATTTCCACCACAGGATAAGTCTCATCCGCCAGCTTCTTGTATTGTTCTACAAGTTCTTTAGCCGCAGACGTAAAACCGCCTGCAATACCCACGTTCAAAGCTTTCCCTGGGTCTATAGTCGTAAGAGACCCCTGCGGAGATACAATGACTGTAGAACCTGATTGCTGAAAAACTCTTGATATGCCGTCTATAAAGCCTGCTAACAACATTCTTGCTAAAATTGCTCCCTGCTTTGATACTACTCTGCCAAGCAACCCTACTTTTCCGTCTTCTCCTGCTACATAGCCCTTTACCTCCTTCTCTACCACAGTTCCGTCCTTTTTCACACAGGACAGCACCTCAAGCCTTATGTATGCTCTCTCAGATGGTAAATCTCCATAACCAGACCCTATCACAAAACAATCTTTTATGTCCGCCTTCCACAGGTTTGGTAGAACCGCCTTATCCACTATCCTTATCAAAACTGGATGAGGAGAGCTTTGAGCTTTGCCTCCAGTAGGAGCATCAAGCCCAGAAAGAAGAACCGCCTTTACAAAAGCTCCAGCAGGAATTAAACTCTTTTTGCTTTGACTTTGAGGAACCTGAGGAGCAGGCTTTATCTCCTCTTTCTTTTCTTCCTTTTTTGTAGCTGGACTTTCCTCTCCCTTTTTGATAACTATCAGGTCAGCGAGAACTTGTGGCTCTGGTTTTTTAGCCTCTCCCTGCTGACCTGACTGACCAGCTCCCTGCGAAGTCGCTGGAGGTGGAGAAGATGGTGGAGGGGGTGGGGGTGGGGGTGGAGGAGGAGAAGCTGAAGGCTCTTTTTGACCTTGACCTAAAAGCTCAGCTATGGGGGGTGGAGATTGACCCTTCTGTTGCTGTTGATTATTCCGTCTTTCAAGCTCCTCTATTCTCTTTTCCAGCTGTGTTATCTTCTCACCGTATAAGGCTCTTAAGGTTTCCTCTTCTGTCTTCTTAGGAGGAGGAGCTTCCACTTTAACGGGTGGTCCTTCTCGCTTTTCTTCCTTTTTCTTGCCAAAAATCTCTGACAGAAGAAACATACCACCACCCAGCAAGGCTACCGCTACACCTAAAGCTATATACTGCTTTCTCTTCTCTCCTTCAAACTTCTTAAGCATTTTTCCTCACCACTATAAGCCTTGTTGTCTGTCCTTTTTTGAGAACTGGCTGAACTATAGCTATAGCCAAAGGCTGCTTAAGGTATGGAATAAACTGACCTTCCCAAAGCTCTAAATCTGTCTTTGCCTGCAATACATACTCCTCTACAGAATACATACTGCCCTCATAAACCCTGTAGAGTATCATGTCAAGCTCCTCAAAAGACCTGTATGGCTTGTTGATAAGCTTTACTTCATAGCCTTCCGGCACTTCTTCCATATACACGCTCTTCACAAGACCGAGCAGGACACTATCGTAATCCCCTGACCTCTCTAACTGCCTTGCCTTTTCTTTATCCTCATGAGGCACCCTTAAAGCCACCACAACAGCAGGAATTCTTTTTGGCACAAGAATTAGCTGAAAGACCTTCTCCCCACAATCTACATATAGCTCTCTTTTAATATCAGACAGCTCCACCTTTCCATCAGGTAAAACCTTTGGAAGAAACTTAACATAAGCATTTCTTTCCTGCACCTCTACAGATATCTCCTTCTCCTTTGAATAGACTACACTTTTAATAGCCTGAGGACACACAATCCTGTTTATATCAGTCAAAGATACATTAACATAATGCCAGCCACCGCTATCTTCTATAACCACAACAGGAGACGGCTTCTCTTGAGCTAAAACAACAGACAAGAAAAACAGAAGACTTAAAA
Organism: Hydrogenobacter sp. T-8; assembly: GCF_011006175.1. Classification (NCBI taxonomy): domain Bacteria; kingdom Pseudomonadati; phylum Aquificota; class Aquificia; order Aquificales; family Aquificaceae; genus Pampinifervens; species Pampinifervens florentissimum. The sequence goes on from NZ_CP048795.1 coordinate 812,078, forward strand.
GCTTTTTCATAACTTTACCTCCCTGACTATAAACCTGCCCTGCTGAACGGTGAATTTAAAAACTATCGTCCTTCTTTCCTCTCCTATGTATGTGTTGCCAGTAAATTTCTTGAGTATGCCCTCTACAGCTAAGGTCTGATTTTGAGGATCTACAATCACTTTCATGGGATAAAAGCTCTGCCACCAGTCATTGTTTTTAATGGAGTTTGTATAGCTCGCAAAAACCTCTTTTATCGCCTTTAGCTCCTCTGGATTGGTAGTTAAAAAGGGATAAACACTTGCTAAAGACTTATCTACAATGGCAGGAGACACATTAAGTATCCTGTCCGCTAAATACTTGCCTATCTGCTCAAGATACGAATAGCTTAGCTCCTCTCCAGATACCCAGAACTCTTTATCTACCCTCGGTGGCAAAACAATTATTGTCTTATGAGTAGCAAGCCTAAAAAGAAAAATCCCCTCTATAAGCACCACCACCAGAAGCCCCATTATGGTATAAGACTGCCAGCGCACCTCAAACTGGAGCTTCTCTAAAAAGCTGTAAAACCTCTTCATGTTCCCTGTATATTTTAGCAAACTACGGGCTTTTTTCTGTGAAAAATTGTTTTTCTGGGGAATTCCACAGAAAAACTTGACATATAGACTTTTATGCGGTATAATATAACTTTATGGAGGATTTGGAGTATCTCCTGAGGGAGTTATCAAAAAAGTCCTTAGCTCTTGTGGGAATGGATTTAAGCTCTCTCAGGTATATAAGCGTGTATCTGACGACGCAGGAAAAGAGGGTAGGGGGGAAGACTTACACTTATGAGTATCTGGTGGGGGAACTGGAAAAAAAGAGAAAACACATCCTGAAAAAAGTCTCTCCTGAGGAAAGGGGACAGATTTATGAACTTATTCGTCTTTACAGGGCATGTTATCGTCTTGAGCAGGCAAGATTGCATTTAGAGCTTCTTAACAAAAAACTCTTGCAGGAGGTTCAGCAATGAACTATGCAGGCTTAAGAGGAAATCTGGTAGAAAAAGACCCAAAAACTTTGCCTGTTGCCAGAGAAGACTTCTACATCAGAAAAGCCCTTGACCTCAGGCATGTAGAAAAGCTAAAGCAGGCAATCCTTGAGGGTGAAGAGCTACCGCCTGTCATTATGGTTTATGTGAAAGAGCTTGAGGACTGGCGGATTGTCAATGGCAATCATACTGCTAAAGCTCATGAGCTACTTCAGAGACCTGTCAAAGTCTTTGAAGTGGAAGGAGAGTTCTCTTATGAAGATGCTATAAGACTTCAGCTTGAGCTAAACCCCATTGAGAATTTGCCCGTCTCAAAGGAAGACCTCAAGGTGATGGCTATAAGGGCATACAAAACCATGAGGCAGGTGGGAGCTAAGAGAGAGAGGGCAGAAATAATCCAGAGGTTGGCACTGATATTTAAAAAATCCGAAAGACAGATTTACAGATGGCTTGATGAGGTAATAGAAGAAGAAGACAGAGAGCTGAAAGAAAAAGCAGTAAAGCTATGGAGAGAAGGTAAAACACAAGAGGAAATAGCCAAAGAGCTTGGCGTTCCCCGTCAAACTATCTCTGACTGGCTAAAAGCAAATAATTATCAAGTGAAAACTTATCACATTTTGCCGATTTTTGACACATGTCAAAAATCGGCAAATACTGACACTCAATCTCACATCACAATCACGAAAGACTTTTCCGACCTCATGGAAAGGTATTATGAAGAGCGTGAAGAGGGTCAAAAGCTTGAGGAGTGGGCTAAGTCAAAGGGCATAGAGCTTGACCCTGAGGAGCTTCAAAAGCTTAAGTCTTTTCTGTCTGACCTTACGGGCAGGACTGCTATAGAGATGCTCAAGGACACTCAGGAGGCGTATGAAAAGCTCTTAAGGGAAAGGTTGAAGGCTATAGGTTTTGGCACAAAGGCTGTAAAGGCTCTTGTGGAGAGCTTTTCAAAACACAAAGCTCTTATTAGAAAAACCTGTGAAGAGCTTATAAAGAAGATAGAAAGCCTTGCAGAAAATCTTGACCTGTCTGAAGAGGAGATACTCCACAAGGCTTTTCACCATGAGGCATTGCTGACAAAATACAGAGAGCTATTTATGAGCGTATGCAAAGATGAGATAAAGAAGGCTCTTTCTAAGTATCCTGTGCTTTCTACGGAAGAGATAAGCCTTGAGGCTTTCTATGAGCTTGCGGAAGAAGAGCTGGAGCAGGAGCTAAAGGCTCAGTATCCAGACTACAGAATACCCAGAGACCTTATAGAGTGGCTAAAGTTAGAAGTCAGAAAGAAAAGGCTGGAAGAGGAAAGAAGAAGGCTTGAAGAGGAAAGGGCAAGGCAGGAAGAGGAAAGAAAGAAGAGGGAAGAGCATGAGAAGGCACAGCTAAGTGAAATTATATCAAGCCTGAGAACTTCTCTTCCTGATAGCCTCGAGAGCTTTCTTATGAGCCTCTCAGATGAGGACAGGGCGGTGGCTCTAAAGTATATGGCGGAGCTAAAAAGAGTTTTTGATAGTCTGCCGAAAGCACCAAAGGAACTTATAGAGGAGCTTGCAAAGGCAATGCTTAAGGGCTTAACAGAGGAAGAGGCTAAAGAGGAGCTAAGGGCTAAGGGATATGTGCCTGATACAAGACCTGTGCTTAAGGCAAAAGAAGAACTCCTCAGGAAAAAAGAAGAGGAGCTAAGGAAAAAAGAAGAAGCCTTGAAGCCCCTGCTCCCTTCATCTACCTCCTTTAGCTCTCCTGAGGGGGCTGTCCCCCCTCAGTCTTTCAACGGTGAGGTTGTAGAGGGGCAGGTGCTTGAAGAGGAAGAGCTGGATGATGAGCTTTTTGAGCTTTTAGGGCTTGAAGAGGAAGAGCTTGAAAAAGAAAGGGGTATAACGCTAAGGGGTGTGAAGAAAAAGCTCGAGAAGATTTTAAAGCTTTTGGGAGAGCTAAAGAGTGAAATGCTTTCCGCAAAGGGCAGGAAGACGCTTGAGAAAGCCCTCAAGGAGTGTGAAGAAACCCTTGAGAAGATAGAGGTGGTCTTCAGAAGAAAGGAAAGATACACGCAGGAAGATAAGGCTATTGCTAAAGTGGTTTTAATGAGGTTTTCGGAGCTGTGGCAGGAGGAGAAAGGCACGGGGCTTGCAGTGCAGGATAAGTCCGCACTTGTTAAGAGGGTGTTAGAGATAGCAGGCAAAAATCCAGACAAGGAGCTTATCAAGGAGAAGTTTTTAAAAGCTGTGGAGGGCTTTTTTGAGTATGTGAGGGAAAATGAAAAGAGGGAGGGGCGATACAAGGCTCAGGTTTCGCTCAGAGATTTTATTGCAGACCCCTTTAAGTTTGAGCTTATGAGAAAGCCTTCAAAAGATGAAGTGCTTATGCACAACCTCAAGGTTTTAGAAAAAGTTCTTAGAGAGGAGGGTCAGCAATGGATAAGGTAAAGGTTTTGCTTTTATCCTTAGCAAAGGCAAGCACGGACGGAGACAAACTCAATGAAGAGGTTATAAAAGCCTATATGCAAACTATCAGGAATTATCCACCTGAGCTTGTTCTTTCGGTTCTTTCAAAATACTCATACCTGCCATCTGTGGAAGAGCTTTCTAAAAAGCTTGAAGAGAAGAAAACTCTCCTTGCCTTTGAAATGCTCCAGAGAGCTATTGAAAAAGCAGGTAAGTATGGTGCTGTGGTTTTTGAAGACAAAAAGCTTCAGGCATTTGTAAGACTTATGGGGGGCTGGCTGGAAGTATGCGATATGCCAGAGAGAGAGCTTCGTTACTGGTTTTTTAAACTTTACCCGTCCATAGAAGAAGACAGGCATGAGGAAGTTTTCACAACAGAATTCACTTTTGACGATGCAAAGGTTCTGAGAGTAAAGGCTTTAGGAGGTGATAAGCCAAAAGCCCTGGGGGCAGGAAATGTGGTGGAAGAAAGAAATCTTAAAGGCACTCAAGGAAATAATGCCTGAAGAGATTGACTATGAGATAAAACAGATAAAGCCCATAGAAAAGCTTATCTACAGGATAGACCTTGAGGACAAAGACTACAGGTTTGTGGTAATCTTGAGGCTAAAACCCGTAGAAGAAGCTGAAGAGGAAGAAGGGACAGGAAGATACAAGCTTTTGAGATACACCTTTGAAGAAAAGAAAAAGGGGGTGAAGAATGCAGGAGCTTTTTGAACCTTCTTTTGATGAGCTGGCAGAGAGAGCCTTACTGGGGGGTATGATAGTAGAGCCAAAGCTTATTTCTGTGGCACTCTCAAGGGGTTTGAAGGAAGAGGACTTTTATTTTGAAAAGCACAGGCAGGTTTATGCACTTTTGAAGGTTCTGTATCAGGAATATGGGGAAAACTGGGACGATGTGGTGGCTTTAGAGCTTGCACGGAAAGAGGGCATTCTTCTCGAGAGGAATTTCCTCTGGGTGCTTGCAGAAGAGGGGGCTACTTCAGAGGTTTTATTTGAGAGTGCCTTAAGGATTGTTAAGGAGCATAGCACATTAAACAGGCTAAAAGAGCAGGCTATAAAGCTTTTGAAAGCAAAAAGCATAGAAGAGGCTCAGGTAGCAAGAGAGGAGCTGATTGCCTTCAAGGAAGAGGTGCTTGAGATAGAACCTTTTGAGAGAATTGTAAGTGAGGGTATAGAAGAGCTGAAGTTGATGATGGAAAGTGAAAAGCTCATTCTGGGACTGGAGACAGGCTTTTTTGAGCTTGACACGCTTACTTCTGGTTTTGAGCCGGGGAATTTAATCCTTATAGGGGCAAGACCGGGCATGGGTAAAAGCTCTTTCATGCTTTCTATAGCTCTAAACATGGCAAGAAAGGGCAAGAGGGTGGTGGTATTTTCTTTGGAGATGTCAAAGAAGCAGATTCTTCACAGGATTTTTTCTCTTAGCAGTGGCGTGCCTCTTAAAAACATTCGCATGGGCATGATTACAAAGGAGGATTTCCCTAAGATAGTAGAGGCGGGGCTGGAGCTAAGAAGACTGCCTGTTGTGTTTGATTTTTCTCCTGCCAGAACCACCTTAGAAATAAGGAGCATAGCCCAGCTAAAGCAGGCAGACATTATTTTCATAGACTATCTTCAGCTTATAACTCCACCAAAGCAGTATTCTTCAAGGCAGGAAGAGGTAGCAGCAATTTCAAGAAGCCTGAAGCTAATTGCCAAAGACTTAAACATTCCTGTGGTAGCTCTTGTCCAGCTTTCCCGTCAGACAGAACACCGCTCAGACAAAAGACCTACGCTTGCAGATATTCGTGAGTCAGGTCAAATAGAGCAGGATGCGGATATTGTCATGTTCCTCTATAGACCTGAATACTACAAGAAAAATCCCTCTCCAGAAGAGGCAGGGCTTGTAGAGGTGATAGTGGCTAAAAACAGGCAGGGGGCATGCGGAACGGTGAGGCTCAGATTTGATAAAAACACCACAGGCTTTTATCCCTGTCCTGCCTCTTATTCAGCTTATTCAGAAAGCCCAGAAAAGGAAATTGAGGAAAGTATTGATTTTTGAGGCTTTCACGAGATTTTTCTGTGGAATTCCCCAGAAAATGGTATAATAACCTTATGCCAAGAGGAGAGGGCTATCTCAGGAAGAGGGGCAATGTATGGTATTTTGAGTTCATGTATCATGGCAGGCGGTATTATCACAGGATAGGGGCTGTATCAAAGACGGTTGCAAGGGAGATAGCAAATGATTTAAGGGCTAAGATAATTCGGGGGGAGTATCTGCCACCAAGAGAGGAAAACCTTACTTTTAGGGAGCTTGCGGATACTTATAAAGACTGGTATTTGAGGACTTCACAGGCTACGGAGCATGCTAAAAAAGAGCATGTGAGGAAGATAGAGCTGGTAAAGGAGTTTTTTGGTGATATGCCAGTTCACAGGATAAGCACTTTCACTATAGAGCAGTATAAGAGGCATAGAGAGGAGAACTCAAAGGCAAGTCCTGTAAGCATTGACAAAGAACTTATGGTTATTCATGCTATATTTTCAAAGGGAAAGGAGCTTGGGCTATATAAGGGGGAGATACCCAGGATACCCTACTACAGGGCTAAGGCAAGGGAGATAGTGAGGTTTTTAACCCCTGAAGAGGCACAAAAATTGCTCTCCGCCTGTCCTCTGCATCTTAAAAGAATAGTCCTCTTTGTCCTGAATACAGGCTGCAGGGCTAATGAGGCTCTGAGCTTAAAATGGGAAGATGTGGATTTCAAAACGGGCTGTCTTCGTATTCATGCAAGCCAGACAAAGACCAAAACACACTACACCATTTTAATGAACTCCACCGTGAGGGAGCTTTTAGAGGATATAAAGAAAGAACAGGAAGAAAAAGGATTAAAGACTGACTATGTCTTTTTAAACTCTCAGGGCAAGCCCTATGGCAGACAGGGATACAGAAGAGCCTTCAAGAATGCCTGCAAAAAGGCAGGCTTGCAGGACTTTAGATTTCACGACCTTAGACATACCTTTGCCTCATGGGTAGCCATGAAAACAAAGGACATCTACCTGGTGCAGAGGCTTTTAAACCACCAGAAGATAGACACCACCAAAAGATACGCCCATCTGACACAGGAATACATGGTCAATGCCCTTGAGGAAATTTCGTCAGTATTTCGTCAGGAAAAAGAAGAAAAGCCAAGCTCAGCATGAATTATCAGGGCTTTTAAACTACAGCCTCTCTTCTTGGCGTGTAGGAGGTCGGGGGTTCAAGTCCCCTCCGCTCCACCAATCTCTTTTATATTCCCATATCCTGAGCCTGCTCTTCTGTTAAGTGTCTATCCTCTTTAACCTCCTTCTGCACAGATTCACATCTATCAAGAAGTTCCTTCAGCCTTATAGGTGCTTCAGTAAGTGGCAGAGATGAGTCATATATTTCCGCCTTTACTCCACACTCCTTCATGGCTTCGTAGAGCATCCTGAGACCCTTTTCCGCTTCTGGTCCGTTTCTACGCACCACCCATATCCAGTCTGGATTGAGTTTTCCTTCTTTGTGGAGGTCTCTTATGGCATTTGCCACGCCTTCACCCAGAGTTACATCTATCCTTGTGTTGTTGGCGGTTCCACCACAGACCAATACTCCCCTTATACCGGGCTTTGAGAGTATTATCCTTGTTATCTTATACATCTTCTCCGCAGGGGGGTTTCCTCCTATGTCGGTAAAGTTTGCAGGCTTTAGACCCATGGCGTAGGTAGTTTCTATGGTAACCGTTGAACCACCACCTCCAAAGGTCATCATGGCAATATCTCCGTCCACTTCCACATAAGAGCCAGCCTTTCCTCTGTGGTCATCCCTGTCTATAAGAGAGGCTTCTATCTCTCTTTCTGTGGGTGGTCTCTTCATGGCGGTTCTTACTCCGTATATCTTGGCAGGTGGGACGCTGGCATCGTCATCAATGGTTACTACTGCATCAAGGGCAAGGACTCTTTGCTTGCCACCCACATCGCATATGGCAAGGGGGTTTATCTCCAAGAGCCTTGCTTCTGCTTCCCAAAAGGCTTTCCACATATTGGCTATAACTTCAGAAAGCTCCCTCAAAACTCCCATGTATTCCTGAGGAAAGCCAAGCTCAAGGAGATAGTTTCTAACCATATGGGGATATAGTCCCTTTATTGGGTCAATGACCCAGCTCCTTACCTTTTCTGGTGGAACTTCTTCTATGTCCATGCCCCCCTCAAGGCTAAGGGTAAGCACCGGAGCCCTCACCTCTGTGGAATAGGTAATAGAGGCGTAAAGCTCTTTTAGGATGTTTGCTTTCTCGCTCACAAGCAGTCCCACGGGCATTTCTCCATAAACGGGGTAGTTAAGAAGGGCGTTGAAGGTCTCTATGGCATCCTCTGGGTTTTTGCAGAGCTTTACCGCTCCAGCTTTACCCCTCTTGCCCACGAGCACCTGTGACTTTATAACGCATTCGCCCAGCTGGTTTATGAAGTTTACAAGGTCATCGCTTAGGTGGTCGCTGAACATATACTTAGGAGTAGGCACGCCGTATTTTTTAAACAGCTTGTCATAGGCTTCGTACTCATACAGGTTCATAGGCTTCCTCCTTTCTTGGAAATTGGTATGACTAAAATTATAGCATTCTGGTAGTTAACATAAGCCATGATTAGAGTTAATATATTAATGTGCGTAAAGTCCTCTATATACTTTCAGGTGTTTTAGGTCTGTTTCTTCTAATATCCTTAGCCCTTATCCTAATCCTCTCTACCAACCTTCCCCCGGTGGAAGCCCTAAGAGATTGGAAGCCTCCAGTGGCTACCGTGGTTTACGATGCGAAGGATAGACCCTTCGGCGATGTAGCGGTGCAAAGAAGATACTATGTGAGCCTCAAGGACATACCACCTCATGTTAGACAGGCTTTCATCTCTGCAGAGGATAAGAACTTCTACAGGCATCCAGGCGTTGACCCAGTAGCTATCTTGAGAGCACTCCTTGCTAACATACGGCACGGAGAAATTCGTCAAGGTGCATCCACCATAACCCAGCAGGTGGCGAGAAACCTTTTTCTGACACCAGACAGAAGTCTAAGGAGGAAGATACGAGAAGCCCTTTTAGCATTGAAGATTGAGAAGCATTTTACAAAAGACCAAATATTGGAGATGTATCTGAATTACATATACCTTGGTCAAGGTGCCTACGGTGTGGAAGCGGCATCAAGGATATACTTCGGAAAATCGGTAAAGGACCTCACCATTGATGAAGCCGCAATCTTGGCAGGTCTTCCAAAAGCACCTACACGCTACAATCCCTTTAGAAACCCAGAAAGGGTAAAGGAGAGAAGAGACTATGTGCTAAGTCGCATGCACGAAGATGGATACATTACAGAAGAGGAATATAGGAGGCTTATAGAAAAACCAATAAAAGTTAGGTTAGAAAACAGATATTACGGAATGGATTATTTTCTTGATTATGTAAAAGATTATCTCGCAGATAAGTATGGTGAGGTTATTCTGGCTGGAGGATACAAGGTCTATACCACCGTAGATAAGGACCTTCAAGAACATGCAAGAGATGTGTTAAAGCGAGGTGTTATGAGGGTTGCTCAGGCAAACCGCATACCCTTCCTTCCGGAAGACCCATACGAGACAGCGAATAGATATAAGGAACAAAAGATTGAGCTGAAGCCGGGCAGGGTATACATAGGGAAGGTGCTTTCTGTAAACGGAGAGAGGCTAAAATTGGAGCTGGGAGAGTACGAGTTTGAACTTGAGAGAAAGAGCCTACCCCTTGAAAAAGGGGACTTTGTGCTGGTAAGGCTCTATCAGGACAGAAAGAGTAAGGAGGTAAGGGCGGAACTGCTTCCAGACCTGCAGGGAGCTCTTGTAAGCCTTGATGTGAAAACTGGTGCTATAAGGGCTATGGTGGGTGGATATTCTTACCTAAGAAGCCCCTACAACAGAGCTGTTTATGCTAAGCGTCAACCTGGGTCTGCTATAAAGCCCATCATATACCTCGCAGCCCTGATGAAGGGCTATACGCAAGCCAGTTTAATAGATGCTACTCCGAGGAGCTTCTATGACCCATCTACAGGTAAGGAATGGACGCCCGATAATTATGAGGGTGCGGAATACGGTCAGATTACTCTAAGAACCGCCTTGGCAAAAAGTGTGAACACTGCCACGGTAAACCTTCTTGCGGACATAGGCTTTGACCTGCCTATAGAGATTGGAAGGCTTCTTGGTATTGAGCTAAAACCTTACTATTCCATGGCTCTTGGTAGTATAGAAGTTACTCCTCTCCAGCTCACTTCTGCCTTTCAAACTTTTGCAAACCTTGGAGTTAGATGTGAGCCTTACTTTATCAGGAAAATAGTTGCACCCGATGGCTCTGTTATTGAAGAAAACTCTCCAAAGTGTGAACAGGTCTTACCTCCACAGGAGACAAGAGTTCTTGTGGATATGCTCAGGGCTGTGGTGCTTGAGGGGACTGCGGTGTCCGCAAGCTCTTTGCAAAGGGTTGTGGCAGGAAAGACAGGAACTACGAATGATTACATGGACGCATGGTTTGTAGGCTTCTCACCTGACATAGTAGCTGGCGTATGGGTAGGCTTTGATACAAAAAGAAGCATGGGTAAAGGAATGGCAGGTGCAAGGGTTGCACTGCCTATATGGATAGACTACATGTCTGTTGCGGGCTATATGTATCCCAACAATGACTTTCCTATACCACAGGGTGTAGTTGTGGTAGACTGTCCGAAGCCTATGCTCTTTGTGGAAGGAACTGAGGGTGTATGTGGCGGTGAAAATCAGACAGAGCCTCAGGGAAAGGGAGACGAGCTTGAGGGCATTGTGGACCCCAAGTATCTCAGGAAGGAATCGCCAAAGGTTGAGGAAATTCCCTGATGAGAGAAATCTTGCTTGAAAGCACTTTTGTGAGCATAGATGTGGAAGCCACAGGGGTTGACCCCTCAAAGTCCGAGATAATTGAAATTGCCTGTGTTAGGGTTGAGGGTGGAGTTATAACAGAAAGGTTTTCAAGCCTTGTATATCCGGGATACCCCTTGCCTCAGAGAATAACAGACCTCACAGGCATAACCAACGCCATGCTCGTGGGAAAGCCAAAGATGGAGGAAGTCCTTCCAAAGTTTCTCAAGTTCGTAGGTGATAGTGTGATAGTTGCCCATAGAGTGGAAAAGGATATTGCTTTTATAGACAAGTATTACAGACAGCTATATGGCAAAAGATTTAGACACCCTCACATATGCACTCTAAACCTTGCTAAAAACATACTTCCAGACCTTAAGAAGTATTCTCTGAAGGACCTCGCGGACTACTTTGGGATAGAATACAAACGCATCCACAGAGCTATGGATGATGCCCAAATTACTGCTCTTGTATTCCTTGAGCTATTAAAGCTACTGTGGCACAGGCTTGGTATAGGGGATTACTTAGGAATAAAGAAACTCTCAAAGGGGTAGAAGGTTTCTCATTCTCTCAATAAGTCCACTTCTTACCTCTACTCCATCATCCTTTAGCTCTTTGGCGAGCTTTTCAAGAATACCCCTGAGTGCATTGCTTAGATTTTTGGGAACTTCTATGCGAAAGGTTATTATCAAGTTGCCCGCACCGCCACCTGCAGGAAACCCATAGCCCGGTAAGGTTTTTGTTGACCCACACTCTGTTCCCGGCTGGACAAAGACTTCTATTTCTCTCCCATCAAGCCACCTTATCTTTGTAGTCCCACCAAGCACCGCCATAGGAAAGGATATGAACTTTTCCATATAAAGGTCTTTGCCCACCTTTCTGAAAACCTCATGGGGCTTTATGTTTATCCTCAAATACAAGTCCCCAGGCTCTCCGCCCCTTTCTCCTGTATGACCAAAGCCGGAAACCTTCAAAACCTCACCCTCGTCCGTCCCGGGTGGAATGCTTACCCTTACCTTGCTTCTTTTTGCCACCCTACCTCTTCCTCCACAGGTAGGACATAGGTTCTTTATTATGTAGCCCCTTCCTTTACAGACAGAGCATGGTCTTGGGAAGTTAAATATGCCACTAACCCTTCTACCAGTCCCTTCGCATGCATGACAGGGCACCTTTTCCATTTGACCTTTGTAGCCTTTACCTTCACAGTCGGGACAATCTACCCAACGGTCGTATTCTATTTCCTTCTCGCATCCTAAGGCGGATTCTTCAAGGCTTAGCTCTAACTTTAACCTTATGTCCTGTCCCCTTTTGGGCTTTGGTGCTCTTCTCATACCCTGCCATATACTTTCAAGGAAGTCTTGAATGTATTCCATGAAGTCCCTGTATTTCTTTTCATCTCCGCTCTGAAGTATACGGTCGTATTCCTCTCTTTTCTGCTCGTCAGAGAGTATATGGTAGGCTTCGTTTATTTCTCTAAAACGTTCACTTGCCTGTGGGTCAGGGTTTACGTCAGGATGCCACTCTTTGGCGAGCCTTCTATAGGCTCTTTTTATCTCTTCCTTTGTTGCACCTTTGTTAATACCGAGTATTTGATAATAATCCTTCATTTTTCAGGCTCTTGCTATATATTATAATTAAACCTATGACAGTTGTAGACACAGTAATACTTGGCGATGCATATGATGTTCTTAAAAGCTTTCCTCAAGAAACTGTTAACCTTATTATTACTTCCCCTCCTTACTACAGACAGAGGGACTACGGGGGTATAGGTATCGGTAATGAAGAAACCAAAGAAGCGTATCTTGAAAACCTTCTAAAAATATTTGGAGAGTGCGTTAGAGTTTTGAAGAATGATGGCAGCATAGTATTTAATCTGGGGGATAAATATATAAATGGGAGCCTTGCATTAATTCCATATAGGTTTGCAATAATGGCTATGGAACGTTTCAATGTCTTGCTTGTTAACAACATAACATGGGTAAAGAAGAACCCAACCCCTCGCCAATATAAAAGAAGACTTACACCATCCACAGAACCCTTTTTTCATTTTGTAAAGTCTGATAAATACTACTTTGATTTAGACAGCTTTATGGAGGACAAAAAACCATCTTTTAATGGCAAAAGGAGAAATCCTGGCGAAAGATATTTTAAACTAATAGAAAACTCAGACCTTAGTCCAGAAGAAAAGGAGCTTGCCAAAAAGGAGCTAAGTATAGCCATAGAGGAAGTAAGACTTGGTTTAATACGGGATTTCAGGATGAAAATAAGAGGAATTCATGCAGAACCCTTTGGTGGGCAGGAAGGTGGCAGGCTATACCATTTGAGAAGAAAAGGTTTTACTATAATAAAAATGAGAGGTGAACCTATTAAGCGCGATGTCATAGAAAGCAATGTAGAAACAATAAAAGGTAGAAAACATTCAGCAATATATCCTAAAAAACTTATTTCTGAACTTATAAAACTTTTGTCCAGAGAGGGAGATATAGTGCTTGATCCTTTTGCAGGTAGCGGAACTACATTAATAGCAGCTTATGAACTTAAAAGGCATTATATAGGTATAGAGATAAATCCAGAATACTACAGATACATACTTGAAAGACTTGAGGATGCAAGGAGAAAAATTCAAAATGAGCGAAAAGGATTATACGAACATATGTAGAATTCTTGAAAATTTATACGAAGAAGCAAAGCGTGTTTACTATGAGAATAGAGAAATATCAATTGATGCTTCTTTGAAGAATCATCTTGATGTAATACTTAGCAGAGTAGAGCAAAACAAAGGTGTTTTAAGTGTTCTAACAACGCTCTTGGTTTACAAACTCTATAATCCATCTCAGAATATAAAACTCCACAGAGCAGAGTTTAAAGGTGGCTTTAGTGGTAGAACTATAGATACAAAATGTGTAACTCCTTTCATGAAAAGTAAGGATTTCCCCGCTATGAAGGAAAGTGGTTGGCTAACCAGGTCTCTTGAACAACCACATCCCTACGATTTTAACTACCCTGGCAAGATAACACCAAAAGAAGTGAAACAAGCCTTTCTGTATATTGTACATGAAGTGGAAGACCTAAAAAAGAGCCCAAAAGAAGCACTTCTATACATATTTAATAGGCTCTTAGATATAAGAGAAAAGACAAGAGTAAGACTCCCAATACCAAGAAATCTTACTATAGATGAAATTTTAACCAAGTTAGAAAGCCATTTTACACATCCATATGCTTCACGAGGAAGGTCAAGACTGCCGGTTTTAGCTTTGTATGCTATTTATAAAATTTTAGTAAAAGAGTTGAAAAGGTATGAGAATAAAAGGCTTGCGGATTTGCTTCCGCATGAATCTCCGGATGATAAAACTGGTATGCTTGGGGATATACAAGTTATGGACATGGAAGGCAAAGTATATGAAGTTGTAGAAGTTAAAGATAGAACCATAGACTATGGTGTTGTTTTATCAGCTCTGGAAAAGATCAAAAATTCACCACCGGATAGGTATTATATCCTGACTACGCGCGAGTATGTAATAGATGAGAGGGTAAGAGGAATAATAAATCAAACTCGCTCCATATATGGAACTACCCTGATTATAAATGGCGTCATGCAGACCATAAAATACTACTTAAGACTCGTAAGGAATCCTTCTGATTTTATTGAGCTTTATGTAGAGCTTTTAGAGAAAGATGCCAGCATAAAAAGAGAACATAAAGAGGCATGGATGAAGTTATTTACTTGAAAATGTGTTAAAATTAACCTCTTATGAGAGTCCTATTGTTTTTAGTGTTGCTTATAAGCCTATCATACGCCAAGGACTATGTGCTTGCTTCCTCCTATCCCATATACTACCCTCTTAGGTATATAGCGGGCGATAGATTTGAGGTGGATGTGTTTATAAAGTCCCAGGCGGACCCTCACCACTACGAGCTAAAGCCTGATGATGTTAGAAGGCTTCAAAGGGCAAAAGCTTTTCTGTATCTGGGTTTAGAAGGTTGGGAAAGGAAAGTAGTCAACACGGCAGGAAAGGATAGAGCTTACCCACTGGCACAGGGTTTAACGCTTATAAGGGTAGGAAGGGGCTACGACCCACATCTTTGGCTCTCTCCTAAGGCATACATGGGCGTAGTGGAGAACATACAGAAGGTTTTGTCTCAATTAGACCCAGCTGGCTCTGAACAATACAAGAGGAGAGCAAGTGAGTATATGGAAAGGCTAAGGGCGTTGGATAAGGAATACAGGGAAGTGCTTTCCACGTGTAAGACAAAAACCTTGGTGATTACCCACCTCTCTACCGCATACTTGGGAAGGGACTATGAACTTGAGATGGTGGGTTTAAGGGGTGTTCATGCGGAAGAAGAGCCAAGACCTTCTGAGGTAAGGCGTATGATAGAAAGGGCAAGGAGAGCTAAAGTGGGTGTGGTTTTTGCGGAGTTGGGACAGGACGAAAGGCTTGCAAGAAGAGTAGCACAGGAAGTGGGTGCAAGGGTTTTGACCCTTAATTCATCTCTCTTTCCAGAGGAGAGAAATGATGACTATTTTTCCATTATGAGGAGAAACTTAGAGAGGCTTTCAGAGGGGCTTGAGTGCCAGAGAAGGTAGTAGAGGTCAAAAACCTTCACTTTAGATACAGGGAGGATGAGCCTCTCATTGAAGACTTGAGCTTTTATGTGGAAAAGGGAGAGTTTTTTGGAATTCTTGGACCAAACGGTGCAGGAAAGAGCACGCTCTTGAGAATTTTGCTTGGCTTTATAAAGCCTCAAGGGGGAGAGGTAAAACTTTTTGGTGAGAGCTTGGATAACTTTAATCAATGGAAGAGGATAGGCTACGTGCCTCAAAGGTTCTCCGTGGAAAAATCCTTTACAGGTAATGTGGGGGAGCTTCTAAGAGCGGTTGCACCCAAAGAAAAAGTGGGTTGGGTTATAGCCTTCCTACACCTTGAAAACCTGCTAAACAGACCCTTTGTAAAGCTCTCTGGTGGAGAACAGCAAAAGGTTTTGCTTGCTCTTGCCCTTACCACAAACCCAGACCTTTTAGTCCTTGATGAGCCTATGACTGGTCTTGATATACACGCTCAAGAACATATAGAGCATATCCTAAAGGAGGTGGCAAAGGATAGAACGGTGATAGTGGTGTCTCATGATGTGGGCTTTGTGCTTAGGAACGCAAGAAGGATTCTGTGTATTGGTATGCCCTTCTGCAAGGTCATAAAGCCTGAGGAGTTTCAAAACTTGGTAAGAGACCTTTACAGATTGCATCCTTAACGAAACTTCAGAACAAAGGTATTTATAAGTCTTATGCGGGCGAAAGCCCGCCCTCTTGCCTTATAATAGGGATTTATGTCAAAACTCTTCGTATTCCTTGCCTCTTTGCTTTTTGCCTGTCAACCCTTGCCAAAGGAAGTGCCCCTTGAAAAGTATAGAAATCAGTTTATAGAGGGTGAGGTTGTTCTTGATGAGGCTCTCAAGGACAAAGTTCCAAAGGGAAAAACCTTTCTTATAATATCTGTTAGAGACCTTGAAAATCCTATGCCCTTGGCGGTTTTAAGGGTAAAGAACCCAAAGCTACCCTACAAGTTCAAGATAACAGGCAAGCACAAGCTGAGCCACGATAGAATTATGGAAGGGCAGGTTATAATAACTGCAAGATTGAGTAGTTCTGACAAGGCGGAGGCTCAAAAGGGAGACCTTGTGGGGTCTACCAACGCACAGGTTGGGACAAGGGGTGTGATAATAAAAATAAACTCAGAGGTGGAATGATGGACAGGTTTGTGAAGGCTTTTGTGGAGAGAGGCAAGGCAATTGCGGTGCTTCCAGCCTTGAGCCTTTTTATAAGTGCGGTTTTTCTTGGCTTTTATGGTGTTTATCTTTCCTTTGAAACCCTCTACAAGGTCTTTACAGACCCTGAGTATTTGGACACTGCCATACTTTCCACTAAGTTTATAGCGGTTATGGACATACACTTACTTTCGGTGATACTCTACATCTTTGCAGTAGGTCTTTATGAGCTCTTTGTAGGAAAGTTAAACGTTCCAGATTGGTTAAAGATTGAAAGCATAGACCAGCTCAAGGCTAAGCTGGCAAGCGTAATAATCCTAATACTTGCCATAACCTTTACAAAAAACGTGGTAAAGTGGAAAGAGCCTATTGAAACCCTTCTCTTTGGTATAGCCATTGCCATAGTGGTTGGCGTGCTTATCTTTTATTATAAGGTGAAAGAAGAGCATTGATGGAAAAGAGCTTAGACCTCAGGGAGCTTACCATAGTCAACGAGGTTGCCAAGATACTCAGTAAGGGTCTTGAGTTTACAAAAAGCCTTGAGGAAGTTCTAAAGGTTCTCTATTCCTTTTGGGATGTAAGGCATAGCTACGTGGCACTATATAGGTCTGAGATAAAAGCCCTTAAGATAGTCAAAGCCTTTGGACTAACAGAGGAAGAGGCTGAGAGGGGCATCTTTAAAAAGGGTGAGGGTATAGTGGGAAAGGTATATAAGGATGGCGTGCCTGTCTTTTTGTCAGATACAAAGATAAACGCCTATCTTAATAAGACTGGTCTCAGGGAAAGGCTTGAGCCTGGTGAAAGCTTTGTGGCAGTGCCTATTAGGATAGGTGGTGAAATAATTGGCGTGCTTGCGGTCTTTAAGGACTTCGGAGAGGAAAGCGTAGAGAGGGGTGTGGAACTTTTGCTAATAATGGGGACTATGATTGGCATGCTCTACAAATTGGATGAGAGGATAAGTCAGGAGAGGGAAGAGTGGGAGGAAGAAAAAAGGCTTCTCACGAAAGCTCTCAGCGAAAGATACAGCGTAGAGGGTATAGTGGGCAAAAGCCCAGTTATAAAGAACCTCCTTGACCTCATAGAAAGGGTCGCCCAGACCGATGTAAACGTGCTTATAACCGGTGAGAGCGGAACGGGTAAAAGTCTTATTGCAAAGGCTATACACTTTATGAGTAAGCGGAAAGAAAAGCCCTTTATAACCATAAACTGCAGTGCCATACCAGAAACCTTGCTTGAAGCGGAGCTTTTTGGATACGAAAAGGGTTCATTTACGGGTGCTTACACCTCAAAAAAGGGAAAGTTTGAACTGGCAAGTGGTGGAACGGTTTTTCTTGATGAAATAGGCGACATGCCCCTCGCCCTTCAGCCCAAGATACTAAGGGTCATACAGGACAAGGAAATAGAGAGGCTCGGCAGTGAAAAAACTGTAAAAGTGGATGTGCGCATAATCTCCGCCACCAACAAGAACCTTTCTGAGCTTGTCTCTCAAGGACAGTTTAGGGAAGACCTATACTACAGACTAAACGTTCTTCCTGTGCATATACCCCCTCTCAGGGAAAGAAAGGAAGACATCCCCATACTCGTAGACCACTTTTTGGAAGTCTTCAATCAAAGATATAGCAAAAGGGTCAGGCTTGACCCAAGGATCATTGAAGTTTTTATGGAGTATCCTTGGCCTGGTAACGTAAGAGAGCTGGAGAACACCATAGAGCGTCTTGTTATACTTAGAGATGGTTTGATAAGGGAAGTAGACCTACCCCCCTACTTTTTTGCAAGGCTTTATGACACAGGTCCCAAAAACATGCCACAGGTTATACAAAGCACGGAAAGAGATGAGATAATAAAGGCTCTTGAAAAGGTAGGATATGTAAAATCAAGAGCAGCAAGGCTTTTGGGATACACCCTGCGTCAGCTTGACTATAGGATAAAAAAGTATCAGATTGAGATAAAGAGGTATTAGGAGTGAAAGTCAGAATAAAGAGGCATCCTAAAGGTGTTGAGGAGTTTGAAGTTGAGGTTTCTCAGAAGATAACCCTTCTTGAGCTTTTGTATAAAGTTAAAGAGGAACTTGACCCTACCCTCGCCTTTAGGAGTATGTGTAGGGCGGGTATATGTGGCACCTGCGCGGTAAAGCTCAATGGAAAGCCAGTCCTTGCTTGCTCCACGTGGGTTTCTGGAGAGGATTTACTTGTTGAACCCATTGACAGGTTTTCTGTGATAAAGGACCTGGTAGTAGACCACGAGAGCGTAGTGAAAAGGCTAAAGGATTATAGCCTGTGGCTACGTATTGGAGAAGGGACTATAAGCCTACAAGAGGATATAAACCGTAAAACTTCAAGAAGCTGGGAGTGTATACTCTGCGGTATATGTGATAGTGTATGTCCTGTGCTATCAGAAAGTGGACTTTTTGGAGGTCCTCTAACCCTCACAAGATTATACAAATACCTTCATGACCCAAGAAATGCGCAACAAGAGACTACTTTAAAAACTTTGCAGAACCTCAAGCCAGAACTTTGCACCCATTGTATGAACTGCTCCTATGCCTGCCCCAAAAGGCTTATGCCAGAGGGTCTAATAAGAGAGGAAGAAAACCTGCTTGTAGAAAAGGGTCTACTTCAAAGGCAGGTAGGTGGCTTTGACTTTTTGAGTTTTTAAAGGAGGCTTTCTATGAAAAACTTCTTAGACCTTGAACTCTCCGAGCTTGGTGTTGGCACATATCTTGGAGAGCTTGACCCAAAGACCTCTCAAGGATACAGAGAGGTTATAAAGACAGCCCTTCAGAGGGGCATAAATGTGGTGGATACCGCCATAGTCTACAGATACATGAAAAGTGAAAGGGACATAGGAGAAGTGCTAAGGGAAATCCCAAGAGACAAGGTGATTGTGTCCACAAAGGGTGGCTATGTGCCTTACGATGTGGACTCAGGGATTGACCCAAAGGACTACTTTTACGAGAACTTTGTAAACACAGGAATAATAAAGTTGGAGGAGATGACTCCTCAGGGACACTATCTTTCCGCTAAGTTTATTGAGTGGTGTCTTAACAAAAGCCTTGAAAACATGAACACAGACTATGTGGATATTTATTTTCTCCACAACCCAGAGGAACAGCTTAACTTCTTTGACAGAAAGACCTTTAATACAAAGATAAGGGAGTGTTTTGAGTATCTTGAGTTTGAAGTAAAGAGAGGAAGAGTAAGATATTATGGGCTTGCCACATGGGGAGGCTTTAGGGTTTCTCCCGCAAGCAGGCAGTATCTAAACCTTCCAGAGCTTTTAGGCATAGCAGAGCAAGTGGCAGGTCAAGAGCACCACTTTAGGTTTATTCAACTACCTTATAACCTTGGAATGCCAGAAGCCTACACTTTGAAAAACCAAGAGGTAGATGGTCAAAGGGTCTCTACCCTTGAAGCCTGTGAAAGGCTTGGTATTTACACTTATATTAGTGCCAGCATATATCAGGGTAGAGTTATTGGCAGAGTTCCGCAGGAGCTAAAGCAAAAACTCAAGGTTGAAAAGGATGTGCATGCAAGCCTTCAGTTTGTCCTTAGCACTCCCGGTGTTGGCACTGCCCTTGTGGGCATGAGTAAGTTGGAACACTTGGAGGAAAACCTTCAGATATTGGGTGTGCCAAGGCTAAGTGGGGCAGAGTTTTTAAGCCTTTTTAAATAGCTTCAGATTATCCCAGATTTAGGCTCACCATCTTCAGAAGTTTAGCTTGTAAGCCCTTCTTGGCTTGAGGCTATCCTAACTTAGGATTTATGATTTAAATGCAATTTGAGGGGCAACAAAAGGAAAACTTACGGACATAAGTGTTAACTATGAGCCATGAGGGACTTTTTACTTTTTGTGGAAAACAGAGACAGGTTTGCGGTGGGGCTTTTTAGACAGTTCAAGATTGAGGAAACACCGAGCAGGGTCCTTATAATCACGCCCACCCTTGAACAAAAAAAGTGGGTGCTTGAGTATATTAGGGCAAGGCTTTCTGACTACGAAAAAGAAATACTGGTGAGGTCTCAGGAAGAGGGGAAAAAACTACAAGAAGACCCTCCTAAGGACAACCTTTTGCCCTCCTATAACTTTGAAAACTTTGTGGTGGGAAAGTCTAACCAGCTTGCCTATAGGATATGTCTTGAGGTTTCCATGAACCCCGGTGTCTATAGCCCCCTTTTTATATACGGTGGTGTTGGCTTGGGCAAGACCCATCTTCTCCATGCGGTAGGCAACAGGGCAAGGTCTAACGGCTATAAGGCTCTATATAGACAGGCGGTGGAGTTCTCCGAGGAGATGATAAAAAGCCTCAAGGAAGGGAAAATAGAAACCTTCAGGAAAGCCTACTCTAACGTGGATATACTGCTTTTGGATGATGTGCAGTTTCTCTCTGGTAAGGAAAGGACACAGGTAGAGCTTTTTAGGGTCTTTGAAGCTCTCCAATCCGCAGAAAAACAGATAGTGCTTGTAAGCGACAGACATCCAAAGGATATTAGAGATGTCTCTGAACGCCTTTTGAGTAGGTTTGCCAGTGGTCTCATCTTGGAAATAGGGCTGGATAAAGAGACAAAGCTATCCATAATTAAAAACAAGCTCCTTCTCTTTGGACTTCCCACAGACAAAAGACACATTGACTATGTAATGGAAAACACGGGCTACAGCGTAAGGGAGATAGAGGGTTTTATAAAAACCTTAAAGTTTACCGGCATAAGGGAGGAACAACCTACACAAGCTCTGAGCAAGGAGGAAGACCTTATAAAGCATGTAGCAAAATACTTTAACCTAAGAACTGAAGACCTCAAAAGGGAAACAAGAGAAAGAAAGGTTCTAAAGGCAAGGCAGACCGCCATGTATCTTTGCAGAACTCTTCTGCATATGTCCTATTCGGAAATAGCGAGGCTCTTCGGAAAGCCAGACCACACCTCTGCCCTATATTCCATAAAAAAGGTAGAAGAGAAAAAACAGCAAGACAGAAAATTTGCCTACACGCTTGAGATGTTGGAAAAGAGCATCAAGAAACATTTAGGCTTAAATTAAAAATAACCATGCTTGTCAGGATCAGCCTTGAAAACTTCTTTTTTATAAAAGGTGAGGAGCTCTATTTTGACAAGGGATTGAATGTTATAACTGGGGAGACTGGAACTGGGAAATCTCTTACCGTTTCCTCTTTGCTTTTCCTTATGGGGCGAGAAGGAGACTATCCAGAGGGGACATGTGTAGAGGCGGAGTTTGACCTTGAAGGGGAACAAGTTATCCTAAGAAGAGAGATAGTTAAGGGCAGAAGTAGGTATTATCTGAACGGAAGAGGTAGTACAAGAAAAGTAGTAGAGGAAGTCTTAACCTCTAACTTGCTTCTTCAGGGTCAAAACGATAGGACAAAGATCCTAAGGGCGGACTTTCAGAGAGAGGTCTATGACCGTTTCGTGGGTTGTCTGGAACTAAGAAAGGCTGTAGAAGGGGCTTACGAAGAGGTTTTGGAACTTGAAGAGAAACTAAGAAGCATAAACCAAAGGAAAATTGAAAGAGAAGTAAGAAAAAGGCTCATATCTGAGGAGTTAAAACAGATAGAGGAGGTGGGGCTAACGCCAGAAGAGTATGAGCTTGTAAAAAAGAGGCTTGAGGAGATAAACTTGGCAGAAAAGGTAAACAGCCTTGTACTCCAGGGGTTTTCAGGCATTGAAATGTCTTTGGAAGGTTTAAAGACTTTGAAAAAAGTCCTAAGGGAGCTGGGAATCATTGGAGTTTCGCAAGACCATACACAAATCCCTCAACTTCTTGAAGACTATCTGGCAGACCTTGAGAGAGACCTAAGGTCAAAGCTCATATCATACAGCCAAGAGGAGCTTGACCAACTCAATGAAAAGGTCTACAAGGTTCAAAGGCTTGAAAGGAAGTATAGAAAGGACTACCAAGATATATATAGGCATATGGTCCTACTAAGAGAAGAGCTCCAAAAACTTGAGGAAGAAGAGGACGCGGAGCTTTTGGAAAGGGAATTGAACTTAAAAAGAGAAGAGCTATATAGACTATACGAGGAGCTCAGCAATAAAAGGCTTTTGGCAAAGGAAGAGTTTGAGAAAAAGGTAATGGAATACCTGAAAAGTATGGGGCTTGAGGGGGCAAGCTTTAAGGTTTTCTTTGAGAGGAAAGAAGGCAGGTATGGCAAAGAGCAAGTGAGGTTTCTCTTTTCCTCTTACGGAAAGGATGAAAGAGAGATATCTGAGGTAGCATCAGGAGGTGAAATATCAAGGCTTTCTCTTGCCTTTTTTATGCTATCTCCACCTACTCAGACCTATGTGTTGGATGAAGTAGATACAGGCATAAGCGGTAGAACTTCCATAAAACTTGCCAAGCTACTCAAGGAGCTTTCAAAGAAGACCCAGCTTATAGTCATAACCCATTCACCCGCCATAGCCAGTGCGTCAGACAAGCACTTTACTACAAAAAGGGAAACCATTGGAGATATTCCCCTCATTAGGATAGTAGAGCTTTCTGGGGAAGAAAAAATTGAGGAAATAGCCAGGCTTATGGGAACGGTAAACAGCAAGACCTTAGAGGGAGCAAAAGAGCTTATAAAGGAGGTTTGCAGTGTTTGAGGAATTGCAGGGGTTAAGGGATAGAATAAAACCTTACGTAGATAGAAGACTATCTGAGTTCAAAGAGCTTGGGAAGACTGGAAAGACTACCTTTGACTTTAGACCTTTTGCCAACTACTCCTATGAGGTGGACATATTTTCTGAGCTTTGCTTTTGTCTTCTTACCGCTAACTCTTCCGCCCTTATGGGTATAAAACTGCAAAGCCTTATAGGAATAGACGGCTTTAGGAGTATGAGCCTTGAGGAGCTTGAAAAGACCATATCTTCTGCAGGGCATCGTTTTGCTCGCCAAAGAGCGGAAAGAATAGTAAAGGCAAGGGAAAAGTTTGAAAGAGTTATGGAGCTTCTTTCTGGCTCAAAGGAAGGGAAGGCTATAAGAGACTTGCTAAGCGATACCTGTTCCAAATACAAAGTGGAAGGCTTTGGTCTCAAGGAGGCATCTCACTTCCTAAGAAACATAGGCTTTGAAGATGTAGCAATAGTGGACAGGCACATTTTTAGATACCTTAAAGAAAAGGGTCTCCTGCCAGACTATAAAACCATTACAAGACGCATATATCTTGAGGCGGAGAGAAAACTTGAGGAAATATGCCAAGAGCTTGGAATGTCTCAAGGAGAGCTTGACCTTTATATTTTCTACCACAAAACGGGGAAGGTGTTAAAATAGTATCATAAAAGGGGTGGAGCTATAATTTTGGAACTTACAGAAGACCTAAAAACCGGTGTGGAGGAAATGGACAAGGACCACCAAAGGTTGGTGGAGCTTCTGAACAAGGTCTACGAGCTTCTCAGGGAAGGCAAAAGCTCAGAGGCGGAAGAGTTCTTCAGCAAAGAGCTGGTCGCATGGGTTGAATACCATCTTGCGAGAGAGGAGAAGTTTATGCAAGCCATAGGCTATCCTGAGTTTGAAAGGCACAAGAAGGCTCACGAAAACTTTCGCAAGGTAATTTTGGACCTTCTGCCTCATGTGGAGAAGGGAGACCACCATGCCTTTAGGGAATCCCTTGCCCTTGCTTGGGGATGGCTGGCGGGTCATATTGCCAAGGTGGACAAAAAATATGGAGAGTTTGCCAGAGAGAGGGGCTTGATAGCCTGAGGGTGTGGTGGTATAATTATTCTTTAGTCCCCGTAGCTCAGAAGGACAGAGCGCGAGATTCCTAATCTCGAGGTCGGAGGTTCGAATCCTCCCGGGGACGCATTTGCCATGATAGAGATAAGTGTAGTCCAGGGAAGTCTCCTTGAGGTTCAGGCGGATGCCATAGTAAACCCTGCCAACTCTCTTGGTCTTATGGGTGGTGGTGTGGCTGGAGTAATAAAAAGGTTTGGTGGTGAGCAAATAGAAAAGGAGGCAGTTTCAAAAGCACCTATACCTGTTGGCTCTGCGGTCTTGACCTCTGCGGGAAAACTGCCTTTTAAAGGCGTGATACACGCGCCTACCATGGAAGAGCCTGCTATGGAAACCACAGAGGAAAAGGTGAGAAAAGCGGTAAGGGCGGTCTTAGAGCTTGCGGATAATATGGGTTTTGAAAGTATTGCCATGCCTGGTATGGGAACGGGTGTGGGAAGACTTCCAAAGGATGTATCCGCAAGAGCCATGATTGAGGAGGTAAGGAATTTTCAACCGAAGAACCTCAAAAGGGTCATACTTGTAGACCTTGATAGGCAAATGGTAGAAGAGTGGAAAAGGCTTCTGTGAATGCGTCTTGTTCTTTCTGGTGGGTGGTTGGGGGAAGAAGGTCTTTTTAAAGCTAAGGTAAGGGATTTAAAGGTCTATAATTCTCTCAAGGATTTCAAAAACTTAGACTATGGCTTTGCCTTGTTTTCTTATTCTCTGAGCTCTGAAACCTTAGGCTTACAGATAAAAAGCGGAGACTTTCCACCTATTGTATGTCTTGAGATTGATGGGTTTGAGAGGCTCTCTTACGAGCAGAAAGAAATAAGACTTGAGAGGGTTTCCTCCTCCTTTACTGCGAAGGACTACATAAATGCGGTTAAAGAGGTCAAAAGGCTCATATCAAAAGGCGTAGTATATCAGCTAAACCTTACCTGTAGGTTTGATTTTTTGCTTTATGGAGACCCTCTTGACCTTTTTGTAAGATACTATATGCGTCAGCCAGTGCCATACGCCTTTTTCCTTGACCTTGAGGACTTTTATGTTATAAGTGGCTCTATGGAGCTCTTTCTAAAGAAGGAGGGAGACCTTATCCTAAGCAAACCTATAAAGGGGACAGCAAAAATCAGGGAAGACCTCATAAAAAGTGAAAAAGACAAAGCGGAAAATCTCATGATAACAGATATGGTAAGAAACGACCTCTCAAGAATAGCTCTGTGTGGAAGTGTGGAGGTGCCTGAGCTTTTTAAGGTAGAAGAATACAGGACACTTTTTCAGATGCATTCAACAGTGAGGGCAAGGACAAACAAAAGTCTGCAGGAAATATTGAAAGAAACCTTTCCACCTGCTTCTGTGGTAGGTGCTCCCAAAAGAAAGGCGGTGGAGGTCATAGACCAGTTTGAGCCTCACAGCAGAGACTACTACTGTGGAGTAGGTGGGCTTATAAAAGGCGGGGATTTTCTCCTAAGTGTGCTAATTAGAACTGCCATAGGCTCAGGTAGAAGGGTTTCCTACTTTGCAGGTGCAGGCATAGTTTGGGATTCCTCTCCAGAAAGAGAATGGCAAGAAGTGCTTTTAAAAACGCAAGCCTTTGACCCTGTGTATTAAAATTCATAAATGCCTTCAAAAGACATAGCTCTAAAGGACATCTTTGAAGAAATACCACACAGACTTAGCAAAATACTTGCACCCGCACCCATAAAGGAACTCCTACCCACCAACTTCCCTTCCACAGAGCTAAGAGTGGACTTTTTAGCAAGGCTTGAGGATGAGAGCATACTGCACATAGAATTCCAATCCTTCAACGACCCTAACATGCCCTTCAGAATGCTACGCTATTACCTTGCCATATTAGAGAGATATCCTAACAGTCCCATAAAACAGCTCCTTGTTTATGTGGGAAACAGAAAGATAAAAATGAAGTCAAGGCTAAGGCTTAGAAACCTTAGCTTTAGCTATGAGATGATTGACATAAGGCAGGTAGACTGCAAAGTGCTTTTGGAAAGCCCAGACCCTATGGATAGGCTTTTAGCTTGTTTGTGTAAGGTGGAGGACGAGGCATATCTGATAGAGAAACTCATAAAGACTATGGAAGGCATGAACGAGGAAGAGAGAAAAGACTATCTTTTGAAAGCCTTGACGCTGACAGAACTGAGACCTAACTTAAGGATAAGACTCACAGAGGAGGTTAGGCATATGCCTATAGTAGTTAGACCTGAGGATGTAAGATTGCCAAAGAGAAAGTTGAAAAAGGATATTCTTTATAGGCTTGGGCTTGAGGAAGGTAAGCAAATTGGACTTGAGGAAGGTAGAAAAGAGGGTGAAGTTATTGGCATTGAAAAAGGTAAACACATCGGACTTGAGGAAGGTCTTTTAAAGTCCGCACAAGAGATGCTTATAGCCATAATTGAGGGTAAACTCGGTCATGTGCCTGAAGAAATAGCAAATAGGATAAGGGAAATAAAAGATGTGGAGTTTCTAAGGTCTTTAGCTAAGAGGTTGGCTTCCACTTCTGAGGATTTTATGCAGGTTTTGGCTACTGAACTGAGAATTTCATAAACTAACTCAAAAACTCATAAGGATAAGACTCACAGAGAAGGTCAAACACATACCTATAGTGGTTAGACCTGAAGATGTAAGATTGCCAAAGAAAAAACTGAGAAAGGATATTCTGTATAGGCTTGGGCTTGAGGAGAGCAAACAGATTGGGCTTGAAGAGGGTCTTCTGAAATCCGCACAGGAGATGGTTATAACTCTCGTAGAGGGCAAACTTGGCTATGTGCCAGAGGGTTTGGAGGAAAGGGTAAGAGATATACAGGACAGAGAGTTTTTGCAGGCTTTACTCAAAAAAACTGATAAGCTCTGAAAACCTTTTGGAAGTGTTGGGACAGGAGCTGAAACTTTGACCTATAAGGTATATAATAACTCTCTGTGAAATTTCCACCGCAGGAACGGTTTTTCAACTTTGAGGAGTCGGAAAAGTTAAAGAGGTTTTTCCTAAGAGCTTGTGAGGTTTTTGCTGAGTATAGGTATATTATGTTGCCTTCTGTTGAATTATACAGTCCAAAACTTTATGGTGAAGGTGCTTTCGTTGTGGGAAGTTTGCAGGACGGAAGTCTTTTGTGTTTAAGAAAAGACTGGACTATAAGTCTTGCAAGATTCTTGAGCCTCCAAAAGGACCTGGAACTTCCTCTTAGGGTTTTTTACTTTGGAAATACCTTTTCCACCAATACGGAGTTTGAGAGCTTTCAGGTAGGGATTGAGCTTCTTGGGGAAGGTTCTACAAAGGCGGAAGTGGAGGTTATCCGAAAAATTGCGGACTATCTTAGGACTTGTGGCTTGTCTGAACTGACGGTAAGTGTAGGACATGTGGGCATAGCACAAGGTCTTCTCAGAAAATATGGAGAGGGCTACAGAAAAGCCCTTCTTGAGAAAAACTTTTCAGAACTTTCTAAGGCACCTGAACTCAGAGACCTACTCACTATACAAGGCGGTCCAGAGGTGCTACAAACCTTCAAAAGAAAACATCCAGAGTTTTCTGTAGAGTGCGACAGGCTTTTGGAGGTTTACGAGAGCTTAAAGGAGCTTAACCTTCTTTTTGACCTATCGGAACTTCGCCCTCAGGACTACTATACAGGACTTGTTTTTGAGTTTTTCCACCCTTCCCTTGGCTATCCTCTTGCTGGTGGTGGCAGGTATGACGGTCTTTATAAGACTCTTGGAAAGGAGTTGTGTGCGGTTGGGGGTGCGGTTTATCTTGATAGACTACTTGAGCTCTAAAAACTCTTCAAGTTTTGTTAGCTTTTCCCAGGGGAGGTTTTCCTTTCCAAAGTGCCCATAGCAGGCGGTTTGCTTATATATGGGCTTTCTCAGGTCCAAAAAGTCTATCATCCTTTTAGGGCTTGTGGGAAAAACCTCTAAGAGCCTTTCTTTT
Organism: Hydrogenobacter sp. T-8; assembly: GCF_011006175.1. Classification (NCBI taxonomy): domain Bacteria; kingdom Pseudomonadati; phylum Aquificota; class Aquificia; order Aquificales; family Aquificaceae; genus Pampinifervens; species Pampinifervens florentissimum. Next base: position 839,806 of record NZ_CP048795.1, read on the forward strand.
ATCTTCTCTCTGTCTGTTTTCTCTGTCCCATAAGTCTCTATATCAAAAGCTATCACTTCGCTCATGCCAAAAGCGTAAGCCATCTGCACCATGCATCTATCTGCAAGACCGCTGGCTACCACATGCTTTGCCATCATGCGTGCCATATAAGAGGCGGTTCTATCAGTTTTTGTTGGGTCTTTGCCAGAAAAGGCACTACCTCCAGAATAAGCCACATCTCCATAGGCATCAGAAACTATCTTCCTACCAGTTTGCCCCACATCCGCCGCAGGACCACCGAGCACAAACCTTCCCGACGGGTTAACAAGAATGCGTGTATCTCTTGTTATAAGGCTATGAGGCACTACCCTTTTGACTGCCTCTTCCGTTATAAAGTCCCTCAGCTTTTCAAGTTGAGTTTCTGGGTCATGTTGACAGAAAACTATTATGTCCTTTACAGATAGTGGTTTGTTATCTTCGTATAGCACCGTTATTAGCACTTTGCCGTCGGGTCTGAGAAAGGGTGCTTTGCCAGACTTCCTAAGCTCGGAAATTTTGTGAGAGAGTTTATGAGCAAGGCTTATGGGCATAGGCATAAGGCTTTCTGTTTCCTTGCAGGCATAACCCACAACCGTTGCAGTATCTCCTGCACCCTCCGAGGATATGCCAAGCACTATCTCAGGGCTCTGCTCCTCTATAGAGGTTATTACTGCAGAGGAATCTGCATCAAAGCCAAGCTCTGGTCTGTTATAACCCACTTCCTTTATGGTCTTTCTGACAGTGCCTGGTATGTCTACATAGCTTTCTGTGGAAACATGACCTGCTACAAAGGTCATGCCAGATATGAGAAGTATTTCAAGGGACACCCTGCTGTAGGGGTCTCTCTTTAGAAACTCATCCAGCAAGGCGTCCGCTATGAGGTCCGCTAACTTGTCTGGATGCCCCTCCATGGGGGACTCTGCCATTTTTATAGTCCTGCCCATGGAGGTTTATTATAAACTACTCAAGTATCTCAAGAACCACCCTTTTGTTTATCTTTCTTCCCATAGAAGAAAGGATGGTTCTGAGAGACCTTGCAATGCGACCGCCCTTTCCTATGACCTTTCCGAGGTCGTTTTTGTCAACCCTGAGCTCAATAACTACTGTTTTTTCTCCTTCGATTTCCTGCACGTTTACCCTCTCAGGGCTGTCCACAAGGGATTTGGCGGTTATTTCTACGATGTCCCTTAGCTGGCTCATGGTTTACCTCCTGTTAGAGTATTTTTGCGTTTTTGAGTATGGCTTTTGCTCTGTCTGTAAGCTCGGCTCCTTTTTGGAGCCACTCCTTTAACTTTTCTTCCTTAACCTCTATAAGTCTTTTGTTTACAGGGTCGTAGGTGGCTATCACATCCACCACCTTGCCATCCCTGGGTGCCTTTGCGTCTGCTACCACAAGCCTGTATATGGGGTGATGTCTTCTTCCGTATCTTGATACCCTTATCCTCAGTGCCATCTTTGCCTCCTCAGAACAGTCCATGTATTATACATTATTTCCTTATAGAATTCAAGACCACACTGAGGGAGGACAGAGCCATCATAAGCCCGGCAAGTTCTGGCTTTAGATATATGCCCTTTGAGTATAACAGCCCACCTGCTATGGGTATGCCCACAAGGTTATAAATAAAAGCCCAAAAGAGGTTTTCCCTTATCCTTCGCATTGTCTTATCCCTTATTTCAAAGAACTCCCTTATACCTTCAAGTCCTCTAAGCAGGATAACCTCTCCTGCCCTTTTTGCCATGTCTGTGCCAGAGCCAAGAGCAAAGGAGAGGTCCGCCCGAGCCATCGCAGGAGCATCGTTTATACCATCGCCTACGAGTCCAACCTTATAGCCTTCTTCTTTTAGCTCTTCTACCTTCCTTAGCTTGTCTTCAGGCTTTGCTTCAGCAAAAAACTCTGCTATACCTAACTCTTTGGCTACCACCCTTGCCTTTTCTTCTCTATCTCCTGTAAGCATGTAAACCCTTATACCTTTTGAGAGGAGAAAATCCACCACCTTTTTTGCCTCTGGTCTTATGTGGTCTTCAAAGTAGAACTCCGCCAGTTTTGTGCCATTTTTGTAGAGAGCTACACCCTCTTCTGACCTTCCAAGCATATAATTTCCACATATTACACCAACTCCAGCCTCTTCTCTACAGTTTTCAAAATTTTCTCCTTCTATGCCCCTTGACCTGCAAAAATCCCTTATGGACTGAGAGTAGGGATGGTTGGAAACCTTTGCAAGACCACAGGCTATAAAAAGGGCGGAGCTTTGGTAGAGCTTAAGGTCAACAAGTTTTGGCTTTCCTTCTGTAAGAGTGCCAGTTTTATCAAGGAGCAGGATGTCTATTTTCTTTTCAAGGGCGGATGGTTCTTTTATTAGAACACCTCTTTTGTAGGCTCTAAAGAGACCCACAGTAAGTGCAAGAGGAACTGCAATACCAAAGGCACAGGGGCAAGAGACTACAAGCACCGCCAAAGAAAAGCTCACCGCTTTTTGGAGGTCTCCGCTCTTGAAAAGCCACAGGAGGAAAACCAACACCGACAAGGCAACCACCAACTGCACAAAGTAGTGGGAAAACCTGTCCGCAAGGCGATGAATTCTTGGCTTTTTGCTAAGAGTCTCTTCTACAAGTCTTACAAGCAAGTTGGCATAACTACTTGAAAAGGTCTTTTCCACCCTTGCCTTTGCAAAACCAGAGATCACCACGCTACCAGATATGAGCCTATCACCGACGGATTTTCTAACAGGCAGGCTCTCTCCACTTACAAGGGACTCATCCACCTCAAGAGAGCCTTCCAAAACTCTACAGTCTACTGCTACTAAATCGCCACTTCTCAAAATTAGCGTATCGCCTATAAAAACCTCTAAGGGAGTTTTTTCCATCTCCTTACCATCCTTGAGAACCCTTAGCCTTATGGTTTGCAAAGAAAAGAGGTCTTTTAAACCTCTTAGGGCTTTGGACTTTACCCATTCCTCAAGGAACTTGCCGGTTTTTACAAAGGTTATAAGAAAGGCGGATGTTTCAAAAAAAGGTTCTCCAGGAAGAAGACCAAAGAGAGTAAGAAAGCTATACAAAAGAGCGGATGTGCTTCCTAAGGTTATAAGCAAGTCCATATTGCCTACCTTTGCTTTAAGGGAGCTTATAGCACCCTTATAAAAGCTGTATCCACCAATAAGCTGAATAGCGGTAGCAAGCAAAGCCTGTGTATAGAGACTAAGTGGACTATGCACGAACATGAGTGCCATTATCAAAAGGCTTGAACTCCAGCAAAAAAGAAGTATCTCAAGAGACCTTTTTTTGCCCTCTACCTTTTCAACCTTGTAGCCCAGAGATTCTATAACTCTTCCAATCTGCTCAAGGCTCAAAAGCTCCTCGTCAAAGTCCACTACGACCCTTCCCAACTCAAAGGAAACCTCCACTCTGTGAATGCCTCTTAGCTTTTTAAGGCTTATCTCTATAGCCCTTGCACAGTTTACACAGGTCATTCCAGAAACCTTTAGACTTGCACGCATAGGATTAAGTATGAGGTTTTGAGTGCGTTAATTTCAAGAGGTTTATTTTACTTTGTTTTTTAGATAATCTAAAACCCTCTGGGGGTCCGCAGAAGGGTCGACACCTCTGTATATTTTCTCTACCTTAAGCTCTGGATTTATTAGCACCGTGTCCCTTGAGCAAAAGCCTGCTATTACAGTGACTCCATAAGCCTTTGCCACGCTACCCTTTGGGTCTGAGGGAAATTCCACAGAAAGGTTGTATTTTTCTCTAAACTTCCTTATGCTCTCCACACTGTCAGTGCTTACTCCAAAAACCTTTACCCTTAGTCTTTCAAATTCTGGCATGAGCCTTGTATATTCCTTTGCCTGTGCGGTGCAACCAGGAGTGTCCGCCTTTGGGTAAAAGTAGAGGACTACCCACCTTCCTCTGTAGTCTGAAAGGTTAACAGTTTTACCCTCGTGGTTTTTAAGACTAAAGAGGTAGGCTTGCTGACCTTCTTGCAGTGGAGCACCTGCCTGAGCTATACCAAGTAGAGCAAGGACTTTTATAATAAACTCCTTCATATTACCACCTCCAAAAGGAATAGGCTATTAGCAAAACACCAAAAGCCAGAGGAATAAAGCCCACATAAAACCAAAAGGTAGCAGAGCCTATCACAAGAAGAATACCACCCAGCTCAAGGATTTCCTTTCCCTTTGCCCTTGACAAAGCACTGTAGCACCTTGACTGGATATAAAGCCCAACACCAGAAACTAAGGCGGTAATTAAAAGCCTTTTTATGTCAAAACCATAAGCGTCAAGCACATGCTTTGCCCATAGCCCACCCACTATGGCAACCAAAAGCCCAAGCCCAAAGGTCTTTTTTAGCTCTCCCAAAGAGGACCTCTCCAAAAGTCCAGCCATACCATACATGAGAGCAAGACCACCAATTACTGCAAAAACCTCGTGCAAACCACCAAGAGGAAGGATAAGAGTGCCAGCAAGAGCAAAAGTCTGTGGCTCTAAGTTAGTAGTTCCTTTAACTTCCTGCATCGGTATATAAACATAAGCCTAAGAAATAGCCTTAACAAGACATTTGGTAGTAGGCTCTCTACAGTAAGATGGTCTTCTATCACCGTTGAGTTTCCCTTTGGTATGAATATATGCCTGTGTTCCCAGTGTCTTATAAAGAAAGGCTTTTTAAGAGCTATGTCCGTAAAGCCAAAGGGCCCCACATCCCTTATAAGGCTTTCCATAATCGTAAAAGCGAGAAACTTCAGCTTTATCACCATACCCTCCTTTAGCTCCTCTTCTGGCTCTACCTTAAAAAGAAAAGATAAGGGTGTTATCTTGAGGAGATTTGCTGAATTGTTGAAAAAGCCTCTTACCAATTCCATTGGTGCTGTAAGGCTACAGTAGGAGAAGAATTCCATGTTGCTGAGAAAGTTTAGGGGTTTTACAGGAAGTGGTATGATATTTATCATATTGACAATGAATGAAAATTCGTTTATATTACTCTAAAGAAAAAAGTAATACGGAGGAGTGCATGCTCGTATTGTTGCTAATCTTACTGCTCTATACAGCTCAAGCTCATGAGCTGTGGATTGAAAGGGACGGGAACCTTTTTGTCCTCCTATACGGGCATATAAAACCAGAAAGAGGGGAAGAGGCTACGGTCAAATACTCACCAGAGCAGGTTCTTAGCTTTGAGTGTTTAGATGCGGAGGGTAATAGGCTTAAGGCTGAGCTTATAAAGGGCTATCCTCTCAAACTAAGGGGTAGTTGCCATATGGTTCAAGCGGTTTTCTCTTCTGGCTATTGGACAAAGACACCCGAGGGTCTTAAAAACCTACCAAAGGACCAGGTAAAAGACCCAATAGAGAGCTGGTATTCTTTGGAAATTGCAAGAAGGATAAATGCATGGAAGCCAAGAAGAGAACCTCTAAGCAATGAGCTGGAAATTATCCCTGTAGAAAGTCCTTTAAGCCTAAGGGTTGGTGAGAAGTTTACGGTTATAGCTTATTACAGAGGAAAGCCCCTTAGGGATGCACCTGTATATCACAATGGCAGGATAGTTGGCTCTACAGACGAAGAGGGAAGGATAAACTTAAGGGTTAGAGAAAAAGGTATTCAATTAGTGGGAGTCACTGTAAGGGAAAAGGACAGCAGTGGAAAGGCAGATTATGTGCTTAAGACCTTTTATTTGATATTTGAGGTGGAGAGATGATTCTGGCTTTGTTTTTTCTCTTAGTTTCCCTTTCCTTTTCTCATGAGCTTTTAAAGGAGGTCCGTCAGGAAGGCAACTGCACGCTTGTGCGTTTTTACTTCCAAGACGGAAGTGCCTTTTCCTACGAGGAATATGAGGTTTACAGAGAGGGCGAGAAAGTTCCCTTTCAAAAGGGCAGAAGTGATGCCCTTGGGAGGGTAGTTTTCTGCCCTGACAGGGACGGTCTTTGGCTTTTGAGGATAAGCTCTCAGGATGGGCATGGTGCAGAGCTGAGGCTCAATCTAAAGGCCGGCAGGGTAGAGAAAGACCATCGCAAGTTTGAAAGCTATCAAAGGGTTCTTTCGGCTCTTGGCTATCTTCTCGGCATCTTTGGTCTTATTAGCCTGTTTTCAAGGAGGTGGAAAAAATGAGAAGGTTAACCCTTGCATTGCTAACCCTTTCGGGCTTAACCTTTGCCCATCATGGTGTTGCCTCTCTTGGTGCGGTGGGTCTTGAAGGACCCGGTGCACCCCTTGAAAGCTCAAGCTCCGCCACACTGCCAGAAGGCTCGTGGCTTTTCTATACCAAGTTAGACAGCGTCAAGTGGAAAAAATACAGCTTTTCGGAATTTCCAGACCAAAAGGACAGGTCGGACTTTTGGATGTTCGGAGTCGGATACGGTTTTAAGCCTTGGCTTTCTCTGTATATTTTTGTCCCCTACAATGTAAAGAAGGAGCTAAGGGATGGGGGTGAAAAGAGCTTTACCAGTAAAGGTTTTGCGGATGTCTCTTTGATGGCAGTCTTAGGCTTTAAATATGACAGAGGTCTTAAGCTACTTCCAAAAAAGGAGAGCCTTGAGGATATGATGGACTGGCATTTTACCCTTTATGGTGGCATTAGCCTACCCACTGGCAACGCTAACAAGAAAGGCTATCAAGGAGAGTTTGCACCAGATATGGCTTTGGGCTTTGGAAAGCCGACGTTAACAGTAGGCTTTACAGCCACAAAGCAGTTTGTAAACCTCCCTGAGCTTACCTTTACCCTTGACACAAGCTATCTGAAGTTTTTTGAGCATAAATACAACACAGGGGACAAGTATAAGTTTGGTGATGAGGTAAGGGTAAACACTGCACTGAGTTATAGAGTTTTCAAGGATGTGCAGAGGTCTCTGAGGTTTGACCTTATTACAGAGCTTAATTATCTTCACCTTCAGAAAGATAAGGAAAATGGAACTAAGTTGGATGACTCTGGGGGCGATATACTCTACGGAGTTCTTGGTGGAAGGATGTATTACAAAAGGGCTTCACTTGGAGCTGGTGTGAAGTTTCCCCTATGGAAAGACCTAAACCAGCAGAGCCAACAGCAGGGTGCGGAAGGCAAGGAAAAATATAGGCTCATCATGACCTTTTCCTTCATGTTTTAGCCATGCATGTCCCAGATGGATTCATTGCACCTCAGGTTTTTGTGCCAGCGTATGGACTGGTTATAGGTCTTGCCTTGTATGGTTTTAAAAGGTTTAAGGAAAACCTAAACGAGAAAAGCATTCCCTACTTGGCAACCCTTTCCGCCTATGCCTTTGTCCTCAGCTCCCTTTCTTTGCCACTTCCCGGTGGGACATCCGTGCATGGAATGGGCTTTGCACCCCTTTCTATACTTTTTGGTCCATGGACAGCCTATCTGTGTATGTGTCTCGTTCTCTTACTTCAGGCGGTATTATTAGGTCATGGAGGGATAACTACCTACTCGGTGAACGCCCTCGCCATTGGCTTTGTAGGAAGCTTTTGTGCCTATGGGGTTTATAGCCTTCTAACAAAAAGAAAGTATGCCACTTTCCTCTCTGGCTTTATATCCACCCTTGCGTCCGCCCTTTTTATGTCTATTGTTCTTGGTATACATCCTTACCTTTTCACAGATGTGGACGGAAAAGCTCTCTATTTCCCCTATCCTCTCAGCATTACAATTCCTCTTCTTTTAACTTCCCATATACCAGTTGCCTTTGTGGAGGGGCTTTTAACTCAGGCGATAGTGAGCTTTGTAAGGAGGAGGGGTCTTGAAGGATAAATTTCTCCTGTTGCTTTACATGCTGGCACTTCTTCTTTTGTCCTCTCTCTCTTCTATAAAATACTTGCTCCTACTACTTTCTCTCCTTCTCCTTGCTAACGCAATATCCCTAAGGAGCAGTCTCGGAAGGGCTATTAGACCCTCTGTCCTTGCCCTTTTTACTGCCCTTTTTATATCAACACCCTACGCCCTCTGGACTGGACACTATTCCTATGCTCTTCTCCTTACCTTACGCGTGCTTAACCTTACACTTCTTACTCTTCTTGTTTTGAGAAATATAAACCTCTACTTGGCATTTGGCTTTTCAAAAACCCTTTCACAGCTTCTTGTTCTCACATCAAGCCATATACTCCTTTACAGAAGGGTTTTTTCTGAGTTTAAGGATTCCCTAAGGAGCAGAAGCCCAGAGGGTCCGCAAAGAAGGGATATGATAAACTTCTCTGGAGGTATAGGGCTTTACTTTTTTGATAGGGCTTTTAGGGATTCTGAAGAAGTGGCAAAAGCTATGAAATCAAGGGGGTTTTATATTGATTGAACTTATAGATGTTTACTACTACTATGAAAACTACACAGCTCTAAGAGGCATAAACCTGAAGATAGAAGAAGGAGAAAGGGTAGTTCTGCTTGGTATAAACGGCTCTGGAAAAAGCACCCTTCTTAAAATCCTAAACGCCTTAATCTTTCCACAAAAGGGTTCATACCTATATCGTGGCAAGAGGGTTGAAGAAAAGAGGCTAAAAGAAAGGGATTTTAGGAGAACCTTCAGAAGGGAAGTGGTTCTTCTCTTTCAAAACCCAGAGGTTATGATATTTAATCCTACAGTTTATGATGAGCTTGCCTTTTCTCTGAGACAGCTGGGGTTGGAGGAAAAGGTTATAAGGGATAAGGTTCTATACTGGGCGGAGAAGTTCAGACTTACTCCCTACTTACAAAGACCACCCTTTGAGCTGAGCACTGGTATAAAACAAAAGTTGTGCCTTGCTTGCCTTCTTGTGCTTGAGCCAAAGGTTCTTCTTCTTGATGAGCCTACCGCACATCTTGACCCAAGAACCACAGGGTGGTTTGTAGACCTTCTTTGGGAGCTCTCTTGCACCACGGTGGTTTCCACGCATAACCTAAGCCTTGCGAATGAATTGGGTAGTAGACTTTTAGTCTTGGGAGAAGACCATACTTTGGTTTACGATGGTAAGATAGAAGAGTTTTTCAAAGATAAGGAGAACCTCATAAGGGCGGGTCTTTTGCACAGGCACAGACACAGGAGCACTGGAGACTGGCATCTTCACAACCTTTGATAAAATTTTAGAAAATGGAAAAGAGTGTAAGATTTTGTGTATCTTTGCATGAGAGCCTTCTTGAGGAGCTTGACAAGAGAGTGATAAGGAGGGGTTATGCGTCAAGGTCAGAGCTGGTTAGAGACCTCATAAGAGACCTCCTATCCCAAGAAAAATGGGAAGAAAACCAAGAAGTTATCGGTGTCCTGAGCATAATATACGACCATCACGACAAAGAGTTGGTTTACAGACTTCTTGACCTTCAACACAAGCATCATGTTAATGTTCTCTGCTCCACTCATCTTCACCTTGACCATCATAACTGCCTTGAGGTAATAGTCTTAAGGGGTATGGCTGAGGAGCTTGAAAGCCTTGCAAACCAGATAGGTGGTCTGAGAGGCGTAAAACTCTCTAAGCTAAGCAGAGTTTGCCTTCCTGAGTTGTAAGCTTTGCAGAAGGTCCCAAACCCTCTCCTCTATTTCGTCCCTAACCTTTCTAAAAAATTCAAGTTTTTCTTCTATTGTTCCCTCAAAGCTTGCTGGGTCTGGAAGGTCCCAATGAACCATTTTAGAGCCGGGTAATACGGGACAGGTTTGCTTTGCACTATCGCAGAGGGTTATGACAAGGTCAAGCTCTTGGTAGGGTATAGCTTCAAGCCCCTTGGGTCTTTGAGAGGTTATGTCTATGCCCTTTTCCTTCATTACCTCTATGGCAAGGGGGTTTATTTCCTTTGCAGGATTTGAGCCAGCGGAGTATACTTGAATGTTGATTTTTAAGATTTCCGCCAGTCTTCTTGCAAAACCTTCCGCCATCTGACTTCTCGCTGAGTTGCCAGTGCATATAAAACCTATCTTCATGACTTTTATTCTATTTCTTGGATGTTAAGATTTTATTAAGATGATTAGGCTATAAAGAGGCTTATTACTAAGCCTTGAAGAAGATAGGAGAGAATCTCCCTAAGCGTTTTGGTAAAAATCTCCTTTCCTTTGTGGTTTTGGTTCTGTAGCAAAAGAGACCTTTTCTCCTGAGTCAGACATTGACCTACTTGTTATACTTGAAGACTTTAAGAGTAAAAGGGAAGAGTATGTGCGATTGTTTGAATGCCTTGAGGAAGTAAAAAGGGTAAACCCCATAATCCTTAAGAAAGAACAACTAAGAGAATCCTTATGGTTTCTATGGGATTGTAAGTTTATCATTTTGTATGACAAAGAGGGTTTCTTTGACAGTTTTGTGGAGAGGCTCATGGAGTTTCTTCGTAAAAATGTGGTGAAGGTGGAAGGGAGGATGTCCCACTACGAGGTTATAAATGGTAAACCCTGAACTTGAAAATGTTAAGATTTTATTAAAGATGAAAAGACAAGGCATTAAGGAAAGGAAAAGGCTTGAGATAATAAGGACCGCCTGCAGGTTGTTTTCCGAAAAGGGCTACTATAACACCACCATGCCGGATATAGCACAAGCAGTGGGCATGAGCGTTGGAAACCTCTACAACTACTTTGAATCTAAGGAGGAGCTGGCAAAGGAAATAATGATGACCGTTTCTGATTGGGTAGGTGAAAGGCTCAGGAAAATAAACGAGATGGAAGTTAACATGCATGAGAAGGTAAAAGGGTTTGTTAGGAGTTTTTTTGAGATAGCCATTGAAGAGCCTGAGCTTATAAGCTATTTCCTTAGGGTCTATCTGGTAAACAGAGAAGTTTTCAGCGATGGATGTGAGGGTTTTGCCTGCGTTGCAAGTGTTATAACGGAGGTTATGGTTTTTCTTAGTGATGGAATAGAAAAAGGAGAGTTTAGAAATCAGAGCTTTTATCCAGCCTTTACTATCATAATGGGAACTCTTGGTGGTATGGTCTTTCTCCATAAAGAAGGGCTTCTTGATAAGCACCTAATGGATTACATAGAAGAGGTCTCGGAGAACATATGGAGGGCGTTAAGGGCTTAACCTTCTATGGAGGGCCAGGTAAGGTGGTGTCCTGAAGGGTAAAAACCTTCTAACAAAATAGTAGCGAGCTATGTGATAGCTTGTATCAAAGCCGTAGAAGTTAAGCCTCATATTTTCAAGCTCCTCTTCTCTGTAAGACCTTAAGGGTTTTTTGCTCCAGTCTTTGAGCCTTTCTTCTTTTTTTCTCATTATAAAGTTCTCAAACTCCGCCGAGTCTACAAAGCCTTGTAGGAAGGCTTTGATTTTTTCCAGAAAGTCCTCAGGAGAATGACCTAAAACTCCGTCTATCAATCCAAGCCTGAAAGCCTTTTCAGAGCTTATGGGCATTCGGTTTTCCATTATTTCCTTTCCCTTTTCCCAGCCTACTCTTTTGGGAAGTGTGTAGGTCCAGAACTCAGAGCCATAAAGGTTTCCTATGTTCTTGTAGTGTGGGTTAAGCACCACTCCTTTTCTTGCAAAAACAAGGTCGCAACAGAGGGCAAAGAAAACACCGCCAGCTCCTGCATTGCCTCTTATGCCTGCCACGGTTAGCTTATCAAGTGTTGTAAGTATCTCCTCGCATAGGTCATCTATGGCGTTTATGTTTCTCCAAGACTCATCCGCTGGGCTTTCGGACGCTTCTATGGTATTTAGGTTCATGCCGTTGGAAAAGAAATCCTCACCACCAAGAAGGACTATAGCCTTTACGGGTCTTTTCTTTGCGTATTTTATAACATCACGCAGTCTTTCACACTGCTGGGTAGACATGGCTCCATTGTAGAACTCAAAGTCTATGTATGCTATGTTTTTGTGTTCTGTGTAAACTATCTCTCTGTAAGTGGGAAAGTCTACCGTCTCCCAAGGTTTTAGAGGCTCTTCTCTTAAACCTTCAATTAAGACCTCGGGTAAAACTCTTACTGCTGGTAGCTTTATTCCATGTCTTTCCTTTTCCCTGAGATGACCTATCCAAACAGCACCGTCCGTAGTCGCTATACACACCGCCTCGTCCCTTTTAGCTATCAATTCGCCCGGTTTACCCCTGAGATATCCTTCAGGAAAGGCATTAAAGAGATAGTATTCTTTTCCCCCTATAGAGGCGAGTGCACCGGGCTGACCATCGCCTGAGTAGACCTTTTTAAGCACATCCTCTGTGCGGTCTGTCTGCCAGTTAATAGCCCTTAGCCTCTTATCCACAGTGGGTCTAAAGCGTCCACTTTCTTGCGGTTTTACTTCCACCCTTCCCCTTTCAAGGCTTTCCATTACTTCCCACAAGCACTCAACAGCACCTTCAGTTACCTCTCTCCTGTATATGCTTGACTTTTTTGCCCTTCGCATGGGAAAGGTTCTGTATGCCCATACATCTCCCGCATCGTATTCCTCCACAGCGGAAAGCATACATACACCCCATTCCTTTTCTTCTTCAAGGATAGCCCAGTCAAGGGCATTTGGACCCCTGTCTCCTGGAGGTCCGGGATGGACAACCAAGGTTATGTAATTTTCCCAGATATCTCTTGGTATCTTTCTCTTTAAGAAGGGTGCTATAATTAGGTCAGGCTTGAAGATGCTTACCGCTTCCACCATAAGGTTTGGGTGGACATCCAACTCTATAGAGACTTCATGACCAGCCTCAGAAAGCTCGCAGTAGAACCTCTGGGAAAGGGAATTGAACCTATGGCAGAACATAAGAATCCTCATCCCTGCCACCTGTATTTGTAGTAGGCATTACAAGCACCTTCAGAGGAGACCATGCAGGAGCCTATCGGGTTTGATGGCGTGCAGACACTGGCAAAGAGCTTGCAATCCTTAGGCTGTGCAACACCTCTTATAACCTTACCGCATATGCAAGCTGGATGCTCCTTTGGTCTTGGCAGGCTGATTGAAAACCTTCTTTCGGCGTCAAAGTCCACAAACCTTGAATTTATCTTAAGAGAGCTGTAAGGTATAATGCCAAGCCCACGCCATTCAAATTCCTTTCTAAGTTCAAAGACATCCGCAACCAGTCTCTGAGCCTTGAGGTTTCCTTCTCTACTTACCGCCCTCGCATACTGGTTTTCTACCAGAGCCTTTTTCTCAGATATCTGTCTAACTATCATATAGACCGCTTGCATAACATCAAGAGGCTCAAAGCCAGAAATCACCACAGGCTTTAAAAATTCCTCCGCGAAGTATTCGTAAGGCTTAGTCCCTATTATGACGCTCACATGCCCAGGACCTATAAAGGCGTCTATCTCCACTTTTCCATACTCTCTAACTTCTGGTGCGTTGAGAATATGCTGTATTGCTGCAGGTGTGATAACATGGTTTGAAACCACAGAGAGGTTTCTTATTCCCAGCTCCTTAGCCTTTTTTATAAGCACTGCGGTTTGTGGAGTGGTGGTTTCAAAGCCTATGGCAAAAAAGACCACTTCCTTTGTCGGGTTCTCTTGGGCTATCTTTAAGGTGTCAAGGCACGAATAGACCATTCTAACATCCCTTCCCTCTGCCCTTAGGTCAAGGAGGCTCTTCCTGTTTGAGCCTGGGACTCTTAGCACATCTCCATAGGTGCAAAGTATAACCTTTTCCTGGCTTGCCAACTCAAGGGCAAGGTCAACCCTCTGCATAGGCAGGACACACACGGGACAACCCGGACCGTGAACGAAACGAACATACCCCTCAAGGAGCTGGTCTATGCCGTGCTTTAGTATGGCATGAGTGTGCCCTCCGCAAAACTCCATTATCCTTATGACCTTACCCAGATTTTCCGCAGATTCCTTTATGGCTCTCTCAAGCCTTTTTATAGCATCAGCCTCTCTAAAGCTAAGTGTAAGTTTCATCTTCCTCCTCCAGAATCTGCTCAAAGAGCTTGAGGCTTTCAAGGGCGTAGTCTTTCTCTAACTTCTGGATTGCAAAACCCACATGAACAAGAACCCAATCTCCAAGGGCTACCTCATCCTGAAGAAGCTCAAGGGATACAAGCCTTTTTGCTCCAAAGGTTTCCACCACCGCAGTATTATCTTCCCTTATCTCAACGACCTTTGAAGGCACAGCAAGGCACATGTCTACCTCCTGAATGTTCATTCATAATATAGGCTTTTAAATCTCCCCTGCATTGATTATTACCCTTTTCTAAAAAGTAATAAAAATTAGCCTTGCTTATAAGGTTCATAAGGAAATTTTAGTTGACATCAAACATGGCTGAAGGTATATTTTTGAATGAATATTCAGTTAGGAGGTGTAATATGGAGACCTTCTGGGAGACCTTTAAGCGACATGGCGTCAATAGGCGGGACTTTTTAAAGTTTGCCACCACCATAACAGGGATTATGGGGCTTTCACCTTCCATGATTCCTGAGGTGGTTAGAGCCCTGGAGACAAAGCCCAGAGTTCCAGTTATCTGGATACACGGGCTTGAATGCACATGCTGTTCTGAGTCCTTTATAAGGTCTGCAACTCCTCTTGCCTCCGATGTGGTGCTAACCATGATATCTCTTGAATACGACGATACCCTCTCAGCAGCTGCAGGGGAAGACCTGGAGAAGCACAGAAGAGAGATAATCAAGAAATACTGGGGCAATTATATCTTAGCAGTGGAGGGAAACCCACCTCTCGGCGAGGATGGTATGTATTGTATCATAGGTGGAGAGCCGTTCCTCAAGAGCCTTAAAGAGTCTGCAGAGGGTGCAAAGGCGGTTATAGCATGGGGTTCTTGTGCCAGCTGGGGCTGTGTGCAGGCAGCAAAGCCAAACCCCACCACTGCAGTTCCTATAGATAAGGTTATAAAGGACAAGCCCATAATAAAAGTTCCTGGTTGTCCGCCAATAGCGGAGGTCATGACGGGAGTTATAATGCATCTTGTCCTCTTTGACTCCATACCTCCCCTTGACGCTCAGGGAAGACCAAAACAGTTTTACGGAAATAGGATTCATGACACATGCTACAGAAGAGCCTTTTTCAACGCAGGTCAGTTTGTGGAAAGGTTTGACGACGAGGGTGCAAAAAAGGGTTGGTGCCTTTATAAGGTGGGTTGTAGGGGTCCGACTACCTACAACTCCTGCGGAAACATTCGTTGGTATAACGGGCTTTCTTACCCCATACAGGCAGGTCATGGTTGTATAGGCTGTTCGGAGGACAACTTCTGGGACAATGGACCTTTCTACCAAAGGCTTACCACCATACCAGTTCCCAATGTGGAGGCAAACGCAGACAAGGTGGGTGTAGCTGTAGCAGCTGCAGCGGCGGCTGGTGCGGTAGCCCATGGCGTTATATCAAAGTTAAGGTCAAAACCTAACAAAAAAGGAGGTGAATAATCATGGCAAGGGTTGTAGTTGACCCAGTAACAAGGATTGAGGGACACCTTAGGATTGAGCTTATAGTGGATGAAAAGTCTGGTAAGGTGGTGGATGCGGTATCCTGTGGCACCATGTGGAGGGGTATTGAGCTCATTCTCAAGGGCAGAGACCCAAGGGATGCGTGGGCTTTCGCCCAAAGAATATGCGGAGTTTGCACTTCTATACATGCCCTTGCTTCAGTTAGAGCGGTGGAAGATGCCCTTGAGATAAAAATACCAAAGAATGCCAACTACATAAGGAACATCATGTATGGCTCTCTTCAGGTCCATGACCACCTCGTCCACTTTTACCATCTCCATGCCCTTGATTGGGTATCTCCTTTGGAAGCACTAAAGGCTGACCCCGTGCAGACCGCAGTGCTTCAAAACCAGCTCCTTGAAAAATACGGTGCGGTGGCGGAGCTCATGCCTGACCCTCTGGGAAGAAGGGCATATCCGAAGAAGTTTCCAAAAGCGACACCCGGATACTTCAGAACCTTCCAAGAGAAGATAAAGAAGATAGTAGAAAGCGGTCAGCTTGGTATCTTTGCAGCACACTGGTGGGACCATCCAGACTACAAACTCCTACCACCAGAGGTTCACCTTATGGCGGTAGCCCACTACCTTAATATGCTTGATGTGCAAAGGGAATTGTTTATCCCTCAGGTAGTCTTTGGTGGCAAAAACCCACACCCTCACTACATAGTGGGCGGTATGATGTGTTCTATTTCTCTTAACGATATGAATGCACCTATAAATGTAGAAAGGCTTGCGGTGGTTGAGGATGCCATATACACACAGGCGGAGGCGGTAAACCTCTTTTACCTTGTAGACCTTTTGGCTATAGGGCACATATATGTGCAAAAGGGTCAGACCTACGGAGGAGGGCTTGCTAAGAAGAGGGTAATAGGCTATGGTGAGTTTCCCGACGAGTCTTACAGCGGAATAAAGAACGGAGACTATCACAAACAGGTGCTTTATCACTGTAACGGTGTTGTAGAAGACTTCGCAGAAGGTATAGAGAAGGCTAAGTATTATCCCCTTATGGGGAAGGACTTTGCAGACCCAGGGGTAATCCAAGAGTATGTAGCCCATTCGTGGTATAAGTATCCCGATGAAAAGAGTGGGCTTCATCCTTGGGATGGTATAACCGAGCCTAACTATACGGGTCCAAAGGAAGGAACAAAGACCCACTGGAAGTATCTTGATGAAAAGGGTAAATACTCATGGATAAAGTCTCCAAGGTGGAGGGGTAAACCTTGCGAAGTGGGACCCCTTGCAAGGTATATAGTGGTCTACACTGGTGTAAAGCAGGGTCATATAAAACCCAGTTGGATGGATGAGATGATAGTAAGGCAGATAGACTTTGTTTCTAAGGTGCTTGAATTACCCCCACATGTATGGCTTCCCACAACCGTTGGAAGGACTGCGGCGAGAGGCTTGGAGGCACAGGTGGGTGCAGCGGCGAACCTATACTTTATGAAAAAGCTCTACGATAACATAAAGGCAGGGGATACATCCGTTGCCAACATGGAAAGGTGGGAACCATCCACCTGGCCCAAAGAAGCAAAGGGTATAGGACTCACAGAGGCACCAAGGGGTGCACTTGGACACTGGGTGATAATAAAGGATGGGAAGATAGCCAACTATCAATGTGTGGTTCCCACCACATGGAACGGAGGAGCAAGAGACCCCATGGGAGGTCAGGGTGCCTTTGAAGAATGCATGAAGGACACACCCCTTAAGGTAGTCAATAAGCCCCTTGAAGTCCTCAGAGGCATCCATTCCTTTGACCCATGCCTTGCCTGTTCAACGCACCTTTATGATACAGAAGGCAAAGAGATCCTTGAGATAAGAGTTCAAGGCTCACAGCCCCTATGCTACTGAGGAGGAAAGCCATGAGAGAAGAGACAGTAAAGAGAATTTACATCTTTAGCCCATCTTTGAGGATATGGCATTGGATAAACTTTCTCTCTATCACCATCCTTTTCCTCACAGGTCTTTACATAGGAAACCCCTTTTTCATAGGCTCTACGGGTCATGAAGCAACCTACGCCTACGCCCACAACCTCACGATGGACTTTATAAGGCTTATTCACTTCTCTGCAGGCTACGTGCTTTTGTTTTCCTTCCTGTTTCGCCTCTTTATAGCCTTTTTCCACAAGGGAGACAGGCTCTTTATCCCAAAGGTCTGGAAGGGTCAGTTCTGGAAGGGTGTGGTGGAAATGCTCCTTCACTACCTTTTTATAAAGCCTTGGCATAGAACCTATATAAGAAACCCCCTCGCAAGGCTTGCCTACTTTCTCCTTTATGTAGCCCTTGCCTTAATGATAATCACGGGCTTTGCCATGTATGGACTATCTGACCCTAATGGATTCTGGGCGAAGGTCTTTGGCTGGGTTGTTCCAATGCTCGGCGGTGAGTTTATGGTTCATATGTGGCATCATTGGACTGCTTGGCTTATAGTCTTCTTTGTTATAGTGCATGTATACATGGTGGTAAGGTTTGACGTCATTGAGAAGGAAGGAGAGGTTTCCTCTATGTTTAACGGAATGAAAAACTTCAAAGAAACACCCGTGGATGTGGAGGATGTAGCTTGAGGGTGCTCCTTCTGGGTGTGGGAAACGTGCTCCTCTCAGACGAGGGGCTCGGTGTAAGGCTGGTAGAGGAGCTAAGGAGACGCTACAGGTTCTCTCCAGATGTGGAGCTTATGGATGGTGGAACGCTTGGTATAGACCTCCTTTACTTTATAGAGGGCTTTGATAGGCTTTTGCTGGTGGATGCTGTGCTGGGAGGCTCTCCTCCTGGCACTCTTTATAGGTTTGAGGGTGAAGAGGTAAAGGCTTACTTTAGAAAAAAGGTCTCCGCTCATGAGCTTGGCATTCAAGAAGTGCTTGCCATAGCCCAGATGTTGGGAAAAGCTCCGAAAGAGATAGTTCTCCTCGGTATGGAACCAGAGAGCTTAGAGATTTCCCTTGAACTTTCTGAGAGTGTAAGGTCAAGGTTTGAGGAGCTTATATCTGCGGTGTTGAGAGAGTTAGAAAGATGGGGTGTGAGCTATGAAAGAGTTGAACCTGCAGGAGTTTAAGGAGCTGATAGCCTCTGGAAAGACCTTTGTCCTTTACGTAAGGTCTGAAGCCAGAAAGAACACCATAAAAGAGGTTTTTGATACGGATGTGGTTATTCCAGAGCTTGAAAGAGTTTATGCTGATAGCCTTGAGTTCTACTCCATAAACGCAGATGAGAACATGGAAATCCTCAGAAGCTACAAACTACCTTCCTTGGTGCTTTTTTCTGAAGGGAAAGAAGTGAGGGCTCTTGAAGGTATAAGGGCATGGAGTGAGTATGTGGAGGCTCTATCATGCTTATGAACGCACCCGCTATACTAATGGAGCTGGTTCAGGCTCTTAAAGACCTTTATGAAAAGGGTGAGGAGCATATCATCTACATAAACAAACTACCCCTCTCTGAGGAAGACAGGGAGGTGCTTCTTGACGTGCTTGGAGAGGGTCAAGTTAGGATAAGCCTATCTTCAAAGGTCCAGCCTGTGGAGTGGAGAGAGACGAGCATAAGCGGTGTGTGGATAGGCGTTTTCTATGACAGAGACAACAAGCCCATACTGGAAACCATAGAGGTTTGCCACTTTCCACAGCTTGCGAAGGCTCAAAGGGAAGATATAGAGGAGTCAATTAGGGTTTTAAAGGAAAGGCTTGAAGCTATAGTCCCTCCGCTAAACCCCCAAAGACCGCCTGACCAAGACTAAGACCTCCATCGTTGGGTGGAACCTTTTGATGGGTATAGACCCTAAAGCCCGCACTTTCAAGAAGTTCCTTTATCTTGCTTACCAAAGGGTCGTTTTGCATAACGCCGCCAGAAAGGCACACCCTCTCTAAGGAGACCTCCTGAGCTACTCTAAGGCATATATGAGCCAAAGTGTTTATGAACCTTGAAACCGCTCTTACAGGCTCTCTTTCCTCAATAAGAGCGAGGAACATGAGCTTCCAGTCTATGATGCCATCTTTTAACTCAAAAGGATAAGTGTCCTTCACAGAGTAGTCATACAAGTCCTCAAGCATCATGCTCGCCTGTCCTTCGTAGCTCAAAGTGTGCCTTATGTTAAGCAATGATGCAACTGCGTCAAAAAGCCTACCAACGGAGCTCGTATAGGGTGAGTTTATGCCCCTCTTCCATGCTATGTAAAGGTTCTTAAGCTCTTTTTCCTCAAAGCACCTAAGGGTATGGAGATCAAGGTCAAGAGCCTCTTCGTGAAAAAGTTCAAAGAGTATGGAGAGGGCTACCCTTCTTGGTTCTTTTACCGCCCTTTCTCCACCTATGAGCCTAAAGGGTCTGAAATGAAAAAGCCTCATGTAGGAGCTATAATCACACTCTAAAAACTCGCCACCCCAGAGAGTGCCATCCTCACCGTAGCCCGTCCCATCCCAAGCTATACCAAGCACCTTATCCCTTAGCTGGTTCTCCGCCATACAAGAGAGAATATGTGCAAAGTGGTGCTGGACTCTTACAAGAGGTAGAGCCTTCTCTACACTAAAACCCTCCGCCCACCTTGTAGTTTCATACCTTGGATGCATATCGCACACAACAACCTCTGGCTCAAACTCATAAAGCCTCATAAGGTCAAAAACCATCTCCTCAAAGGCTTTCAAGGTCTCCAGATTTTCCACATCTCCCACATGCTGGCTGATTATCACCCTACCACCAAAGGCAAGGGCAAAGGTGTTTTTTAGCATACCCCCTACCGCAAGAACCTTTCTTTTTAGAGAAAAGGGTAGACCAACAGGCATAGGTGCGTAGCCTCTGGACCTCCTTATAGGCGTGGGAACACCACCAATAACCTTCACCACAGAATCATCGCACCTTCTTTTTATGTCTCTGTTATGAAGCAGTATAAAGTCAGAGAGCTTTGAAAGACCCTTTAGAGCCTCCTCATTATCTATAACTATGGGCTCTTCTGAAAAATTCCCAGAAGTGGCAACGAGAGGAAAGTCTAAACCTCTCAAGAGAATATGATGCAAAGGTGAGTAGGGAAGAAAAGCTCCAAGCCTTTTTAAACCCGGTGCTACAGAGGGTGCAAGACCTCCCTTGTATTTTGTCAAAACTATGGGTCTTTCTGGAAGTGTAAGAAGAAGGAGCTCAAGCTCAGAAGGCTCCGCGTATTTCTTGAGCTGTGATAGGTCTCTAAACATAACCGCAAAGGGCTTTTCTTTTCTTCTTTTCCTATCTCTGAGAAGGCTTACCACCTCCTCCC
The DNA here is from genome assembly GCF_011006175.1 of Hydrogenobacter sp. T-8. NCBI lineage: Bacteria > Pseudomonadati > Aquificota > Aquificia > Aquificales > Aquificaceae > Pampinifervens > Pampinifervens florentissimum. Next base: position 860,311 of record NZ_CP048795.1, read on the forward strand.
TTGTGGCATCACACATGAGATGAAATCCTCCCACACCCTTTACCGCAACTATCTTGCCATCTCTTAGTAGCTTCAATGTCAAGGTTAAAGCCTCGTCCCTCTCCGCAATGAGCTTACCCTCTGATGAGTATAGGCTTAGCCATGGACCGCACTCTGGGCATGCGTTAGGCTGAGCATGAAAGCGTCTATTAGAAGGTTCATGGTATTCCCTCTCACATTCATAGCACATTTTAAAAAACTTCATGGTGGTGTTGGGTCTATCGTAAGGCAAGCTATCTATTATGGTGAACCTTGGTCCACAGTTGGTGCAGTTTATAAAGGGATAGAGGTATCTTCTATCAGAGGGGTCAAAAAGCTCTTTAAGGCAGTCTTCGCATGTGGACATATCTGGAAGCACAAAAACCTCCTTTTGTCCTGTATCTGAGCTCTCTTTTATTTCAAAGTCTGAGTATCCCGCAGGCTGTAAAAAGCTAAAGTCCACAGAATGTATGCGAGCAAGGGTAGGCTTTTCTCTGTTTAGCTTTATGAGAAATTCCTCAAGCACTCTCCTTTCCCCCTCTACCTCTATGTATACGCCCCTTGAATCGTTTATCACAAAACCTCTAAGCCCAAGCTCCTTCGCAAGTCTATAAACAAAAGGTCTAAAGCCTACACCTTGAACTGCACCTTTTATGCTTACGCAAAGCCTTTCAAGCACTATTTAAAATATAAGCTGATGGAACTAAGGAAGATAAAGGAAGCAAAAACTGAGCTTGAAAAACATCTATTATTCCTTGCCTGGTTGTCTGAAGAATTTAGAAGAAGGGGTAAAAATCCTCCAATTCTCGTGGGTGGTAGTGCGGTTGAAGTTTACACCTACGGGTACTACATGTCTGGGGATATTGACCTTGTAGGAAACAGAGAAGTGGTTAGAGATATATTGCTTTCTACCGGCTATTTCAGAGAGCATGGAAGGCTTTTTATATCTGACGAGCTTGGGCTTTTTGTAGAGGTTCCTGACTATAGGCTTAGTGGAAGTTATGAAAAGGTCAGAAGGATTAGGACAAAGGAGCTTGAAGGGGATATATATGTTATAGGCTTGGAGGACCTAATCCTTGATAGGCTCTCCGCTTGTAAGTTCTGGAAGAGCGAAGAGGATTGTAGGATGTCTGAATTTCTAATTAGGAAGTATCTGGAAGAGCTTGATATAGAATACCTTCAAAATAGGGCGACAGAGCTTGGAGTTTATGAGGAGCTTTACGCTATATTATATCCTTATGAGGGAAATGAACATAAGCCTTGAGGACATAAGGCAAAGATACTACGAGGAAAAGCTAAAGAGGCTTGAAATGGGCTATCCTCTCAAGTTTAGAAGGACAAGACCAAGAGACCCTTTTAAGTCAAAGGCTATGGTTGAATGGCTTTTAAGAATAACACCACCTGCAAAGGATATTCTTTCTGGCGAGGCTTTTGATAGGCTTTTTAGGGAGAGGAGTAAATAAGCTCATCCTCAGAAACCTTTAAAACTACTCTTTACTAAAAAGCGGTGCAATTTCAAGAGGATTGGTATATAGCATAGCCCTTATCAAAAGCTCCTCCCTGCTTTTCTCTCCATCACAAGAATAACTCTTAAGGAACTCTTTTGGGGTCATTACTGAGGTTATAAGCCCTTTGTAGCTCTTCCAAAAATCTTTCAAGCCTTTTCAGAAAGTGAAAAAACTGAACATCTCTTATAGGTTTTATCAACTTCAAAACTTCTCTAATTTCCTCTGGCTTGATATTTTCCGCAAAAGCTACATCAATAGCATCTTCCCAGTCTTCTTGAGTTCCCCTGCGGAGCTTGCTTATTATAAAATCCACAGGAGAAAGCACATACAACTCCGCACCACCCCTTTTCAAAACATTAACCGCTCTATCTCTATATCCTGCAGGTAAAGGCACAACACCCCATCTATCTATGTCTTCACCGTAGTCCGCCCTAATGCCAAGCTCGTCAAGGACAGTCTGAAGCTCCTCTATTTTTCCTTCAAACTCCGTTATCTCAAAATCAATATCCATAGTGCTTTTTGCTTTGTTTACCTTATAGAAACTTAAAGCACTCCTTCCTATGGCTATTAGCTTGCACCTTATCCCTTTCTCAGATAACTTTTCCAACAGCCTTTCGTATACGACCCTCATACCATAACCTCTCCACAAAAGCCCTATAGTATTGATTGAGTTCTTCCTTGGGGATTTGCTTAGGCTCTTTTACCCTTAGAATCTCTTCCAGATAGGCGTTCCGCAAGTTGTATATTTCAAAGTCCCTTTTGAAAGTCCAATACCAAGATAGTGCTTTTTCAAGCTCTTGGCTGTCTTGAGGTAAACTCCTTGCGGTTTTTTCATCAAAAAGTGCGTCCAGCCATAGCCTTTTTATGAGCTCAAACTTCGCCATTAGATAAATTATAGCTTTGCACTAAGTTTCCAATTCAAGGCTCTTAAGCAAAAGGTCTCTTCCTCCTCTAATTTCTGTGTTTAGTCCACCGCACTTGGGACAGAGAGCGTTTAGCTCTTTCTTTTCAAACTCCTCCATACAGTCAAAGCAGAAAACCTTGAGCTTTTCTATCTGTATGTGAAGCTCCGCATTCTGGGCATGTGTTCCCTCTTTAAAGGTTTCAAAGGCAAGCTCAAGAAGGTGAGGCTCAACGCCAGAGAGGACACCCACAAGAAGCTCAACCTTAAGAACCCTCTTAGCACCATGAAGAGCTACCTGCTCTTCTATAAGCTCAAAGAGGCTTTGCACTATGGAAAACTCATGCATCAGCAAATCCTTGGAAGTAGCTCGCCAGCAGGTGGCTCTAAAAACCTTTTTGTTCCGTAAGGGGTTCTAAGGACAACCGCTGGTCTGCCCTCTGGCTTGACCGCATAGCCTATAAGGCTGGCTTCTTTTGCCTTCGGATGTGCCCTTAAGACCTCTAAAGCCTTCTCCGCATCTTCTCTCTTTACCGCCAATACAACTCTTCCCTCACAGGCAAGATGGTAAGGTTCTAAGCCCAAAAACTCACATAAACCAAGCACTTCCTGTCTTATAGGAATGTTCTCCTCTTCCATGAGAAAGGAAACCATAGAAGATTGAGCCCATTCATGAAGAACTGCAGATAGCCCTCCTCTTGTTGGGTCTCTCATGGCGTGAACCTCTACACCGCTTTTTAGAAGATGCTCTACCAAGTCCCAGAGAGGTTGGCAGTCGCTTCCAAAGTCTTCGCCAAATTCAAAGCCTTCCCTTTGGGCAAGCACGCAGGCACCATGGTCTCCTATAGGTCCAGAGACTATTATGGCATCGCCTTCCTTTACATTTCTACAGGATAGACCTTCGTATATGACCCCACCAATTCCAGAAGTGCTTATAAAGACACCATCTGCCTGACCCGAGGGAACAACCTTTGTATCACCTGCCACAAAGAGCACCCCAACCTCTTCTGCGGTCTGTGCCATACTTTTTACTATCCTCTCCAGCTCTTCGTAAGAAAAACCCTCTTCTATTATGAAGGAGACGGACATATAAAGGGGCTTTGCTCCCATTACCGCAAGGTCGTTCACAGTGCCTGCAACTGCCAACTTTCCTATGTCTCCACCTCTGAAAAAGAGAGGTTTCACGGTAAAGGCGTCTGTGGTGAAGGCTACCTTTGAAGAGAGCTTGATAATAGAAGAGTCCTCAAGGGCGGAGAGGATAGGATTTCCAAGGTATTTCAAGAAAAGCTCCCTTATTAACTTCCAAGTTTCCTGACCACCACCGCCTTCAGAAAGTCTTATCCTCTTCATGGTTCTACCTCAGTGGGTTGTGCATACAGAACACAGGTCAAAACTCCTCAGCACCATCTGGGCATGAAGTTTGCTTTTTAAACCAACCATCGCCTTTTCCGCTACACCAAGAAAGTTTTCACACCTTGGACCAAGGTTCCATTGGGAAGGTGTGATTATAGCGTAATCTTGTATATTTCCATTCCTTACGCTAATCCTGTGTATGAGTGTGCCTCTTGCCGCCTCCACTATGCCGTATCCTATACCCGTAGCCTTTGATGGGAACCTTCCAAGGCTTGTAGATTTCTCGTGTAGCACTTCCTTTAACCTCTCTATCCAAAGCTCTATGGCTTCAGCTATACTCCATACTTCAAGAACCCTTGCCAGCACACGCACCGCAAAGGAATCTCTGAACTCCCTATGCATACTCTTTACCATAAGGTTTCCCGACATAAGCTGTCTTGCGAGGGGTCCTGTCTCAAAGGGCATGCCTCTGTATCTTACAGGCTTAGCTCCCGAATAAGAGGGTGCATTAAGCTCTTCAATCTGGTCAACCTTCAACCTTCCATGCACTACCTTTTTCATAAAGTAGCCACAGGGGGCATAAAGACCGCCACCGCTTATAAGCCTGTTGTAAGAGCTTCCCAAGGTGAGCAAACCTTCCCTATGGCAAAGCTCAAGGAAAAGCCCAGCATCACCATTGAGTTTCCGCCAGCTACCTTCCTTTAAACACTTGACAAACTCAGCCTCTTCCATGCCTACCACATAGCTTAGGAAAAAGTGCTTCAGCTCAAGAAGTATCTGCCTAAGGGATGTTAGCTCTTTGACAGAGGGTTCTGAGGTTATGCCACCGGGAATGGCGTAGGATGAATGGGGCCACTGACCAGAAAAAAGGGCTATCCCCATTGTTATCCTTGAAGCTATCCGTATTGCACTGTGCCATCTTTCACCTTTAAAGGGCTCGTAAAGACCTCTGAGCCTTTCTTCCAAAAGAATAAAGTCAGGCATCATAAACAGGTAAAACCATTTCACGTGGTTCTGTAGAACTTCAAGGCTTTGTGTTATGTTTCTTACGAGCCTTGCCTTCTCCGTTGGCTTTATACCCAGGGCATCCTCTATTGCTTTAACTGACGCTATAAGATGTGCATGACCGCATATGCCACAGACCCTCGGTGTTATCACGAGGGCGTCCATGTAGTGCCTTCCCACAAGAACCCTTTCTATACCCCTCACGGAGGCAATGCATACCTTCGCATCTTCTATAATACCATCCTTCCAAAAAAGCTCAAGCCTTGCTTCTCCTTCAACCCTTGGAAGTTCTAAGTTTTCAACCTTCACCCTTTAACCTCTCTGGTGCAAACATCTTGGCTATGCCCGAGAGCATTATGTATCCTCTCTTTGAAACACCTATGGGAAGCTCCGCAGGAATGCCTGCATACTGCTTTGTCTCCCAAAGACCCAATCTTGGAAAGTCATACTCTGTGCATCCAAAGCAGGGTGTCCCCGCCCTTGTCTTTGAGCTAACCCCGTTCCAAAGTATGGTATTACAGGAGCTGTAGCTAAGTGGTCCTCTACAGCCAAAGTGATAAAAAAGACATCCTCTCTTTGAGCCTAACTCCTCCGCCTCCACCTTCCATTCAAAGTATTCGTTCCTCGTGCATCCCCAGTGGGTAAGGGAAGAGTAGAATTCCTTAGGTCTGCCCCACTGGTCAAGCTCTGGCTTTATACCCTCCGCAAGCATAAGCATGGTTCCCACTATCCATTCTGGATGTGCTGGACAGCCAGAGAGGTTTATCACCGGCATACCACTTCTTGACTTAAAACCCTCATCCAGCAGTCCCTTTCTTTCCTTGAACCTATAAGAAAGACCACATACAGTCTCATCCGCAAGGGCTGGAATGTTTCCATAAACCGCACAGTTTCCAACCGCTATTACATATTTGGCAATTTTACACAGCTCTCTTGTTTCTACTTCATCGGTTCTCACCGCACCCTCCACTATGAGTATGTCAATCCCCTCACCGCTCTTTATAAGCTCTTCAACCGCCTCTTCTTGAGCTTTGAGAGAAAGGCTGGGATGATAAAGAAATTCAAGCCTCTTAGAGAGAATGTGAAGGCTTTCATAGTTCAGAAAAGAGTGTGTATTCCCACAACAGGTAAGCCTCTGAAGCCAGAAAACTCTCATACCAAACTTTTTCTAAAGGCTTTTACCTTAAATCGGAGATATTCAAGCCACTCCTCCATACCCTCTCCAGTCTTTGCGGATAGCCTTATAACATCTATAGAAGGATTAACCTTTCTTGCAGACCTGATTGCCTTCTCTACGCTAAAGTCCACATATGGCAGGAGGTCTGTTTTTGTTATCACCATTAGCTGTGCACTTTTGAACATAACAGGATACTTCTCTGGCTTGTCATCACCTTCTACTACAGAGAGAAGAACCACGTTCATGTGAGCTCCCACGTCATAGCTGGCGGGACACACAAGGTTTCCCACATTTTCTATAAAAACAAGGTCAAGACCTTCAAGTGGTAGCTCATGTATACCCTCGTGCACCATAAAGGCATCAAGATGGCATGCAGAACCTGTGCTTATCTGCACCGCAGGTGCGCCCTTTGCCCTTATCCTCTGAGCGTCTCTGTCCGTTTCCAAATCGCCTTCTATAACTCCTACTCTTAGGTCTGAAAGGGACTCAATGGTCTTTTCAAGCAGTGAAGTTTTTCCCGCACCCGGTGAAGACATAAGGTTTATGGCAAATACACCATGCTCCTCAAAATGCTCTCTGTTCTCCTCCGCCTGAAGGTCGTTCCTTTCAAGCACCTTTTTGAAAAGGTTTACCTCTTCTCTATGGCTGTGTTCATGCTTATGGTTTATGGAACATCCACACTCTTGACACATGATTTCCTCCTGAATGGTTATTCATTAAATATAGACCTCTAACTGGCTTCGTCAACAAGGTTAGGAAGTGCTTTGGTGTTTTTAGGTCTTATCCCTCTGCACCAAATCCTTTACAGTCTCCACAGCCTTGTCTATTTCCACATCCCACCTTTCTCCTGTGTGTCTATTTTGGAGTTCCACCTTGCCTTCCTTTATCTTTCTGCCTACCACTATCCTGTATGGAAATCCGCACAAGTCCGCATCCGCAAACTTAAAGCCTGGGCTTTGGTCTCTATCGTCGTATATGGTTTCTATACCATGTTCCTGTGCGAGCATATATAGGTTTTCCGCCACCGCCTTTTGCTCTTGGTCTTCCATGTTTACGCATATTATGTCAAGCTCAAAGGGTGCAACCGAAGTGGGCCACTTTATTCCCTTTTCATCGTGATACTGCTCCACGATTGCAGAAATGCACCTTGAAATGCCTACACCGTAGCAACCCATTATGATGGGTTTTTCTTGTCCTGTGGGGTCTGTGTAGTAGGCTCTCATGGGCTCAGAATACCTTGTCCCAAGAAGGAATATATGTCCCAGCTCAAGACCTTTGCTTACCTTAAGGGAAGAGCCACACTTAGGGCATGGGTCGCCCTCTTCTACCTGACACACATCCACAAACTCTGCATATTCAAAGTCCCTCCCTGGGTTGGCGTTTATGTAATGATAATCTGGCTTATTAAAGGCTATTACCGCGTTCTTTAGTCCGTAGGTAGAGTTGTCCCAGTAGACCTTTATCTGAGGTGGAAGGTTAAAGGGTCCTATAAAGCCCTTGCTGGTTTTCAAAATATCTTGGACCTCCTTGTCTTCCGCCAGCCTAAAATTCTCCGTTCCCAAAACAGCCTCCACCTTATTCTCGTCTATGCTCCTGTCTCCCCTTATGAGGAACATGACGGGTTTTTCTCCATTTACCATATAAAGCACCGCCTTTACTATCTTCCTTGCAGGCACTCCAAGAAAAGAGGAGAGTTTTTCAATGGTGTCTGTGTTTGGCGTATGAACTTCCTTTAAAGGTAAAGGCTCTTCTTCCTCCTCTTGAGGCTTGGAAAGTCTTACTATTTCTGCGTTTGCTCCATAGCCACAGCTTTCACAGTAGGCAACTCTTGCCTCTCCGTAGGGAGTTAGAGCAACAAACTCATGAGAGCTTATTCCACCTATAGCCCCCACGCTCGCTTCCACAAGCAGTGTCTTTAGCCTGAGTTTTTTAAATATCCTATCGTAGGCAAACTTCATGCTTTCATAAGACATCATGGCGGAAAACTCATCTGGGTCAAAGGAGTAGGCATCCTTCATGATAAACTCCCTTCCCCTTATAAGACCAAAGCGAGGTCTTTTTTCGTCTCTGAACTTGACCTGTATCTGGTAAAGAACCAAAGGAAGTTGTCTGTATGAGTTTACAAAGGACCTAACAAGGTCTGTTATTTCCTCCTCATGGGTTGGTCCAAGACAGTATTCCCTGCCATTTCTGTCCCTTAGGGTAAAAAGCTCTCTACCATACAAGTCCCACCTTCCTGTTTCCTTCCAAAGCTCAGCAGGGTTCAATACGGTAAGCAAAACCTCCTGAGCTCCGCTCCTGTCCATTTCCTTGCGAACTATGTTTTCTATCTTTCTTAGAACTCTCACACCGGGTGGAGTAAGCTCATATATGCCTGCAGAGACCTGCTTGATAAAGCCAGCCTTCAGGAGTAGTTTATGCGATGGTGCTTCTGCGTCCGCCGGGTCTTCCTTTGAAGTATACCAAAAATACTTGCTCCAACGCATTTTGCTAATTATATCACTTAAGCAGGTCCATAACCTTCTTGATGCTTACCCTCATCCTCTCAAAGGATTCCGCCAGCTTGCCTATCTCGTCTTCAGACTTTACCTCTATGGGTTCATCCACATTGCCTTTGGCGATTTCCTCCGCCCTTCTTTGGAGCTCCTCCACGGGTTTGAAGACAAGCCTGTCCAGAGCTACCACAATAAATAGGGTTATTGCGAGGAATATGCTAAAGACAGCAAGACCTCTGATAAGTCCATTGAGCTGAGCACGTAGCAGTATGGCTTCAAAGGGCACAGATACCATAACCGCACCCACCAGCTCACCCACCTTCCAGTTAGGGTCATACTGAGGGTTATACTTGGCAACAAGGCTCTTGGGCATGGCCTCCCTTGTGGAGTGGCACTGCATACATCCAGCCTCTGCTACCTTTCCAAAGGCATGAACAAAATATCTCTGTCCATTCATCTCTATGACGCCCACATACTCCTTTTGGTTTGTGGCTTTCATGAAGTTGATTATCTTTGCCTCTTCGGGTTTTGGGTTGTTTTTTGGATTTATAGGGTTGTAGGCTACTTGTCTTAGTTGAAAATCTGGCATCTTTTCGTTGACCATGTTGAAGATGGAAGCGGTGAAAAAGCTGGAAGACTGGGCTTCCAAGATAAAGTCCTCTTGAACACAACCCTTAGCCCTCGCAAGGAAATCAAAGATAAGGGGTCTAAGTGTCTTTCTCACATACTCTCTTGAGCTATCGCTGAAGGTTATGGCTGCGTTCACCTTCTCTTCTGTGGTATAGACTGCCTTGTCTACCTCCGTTTTGTAGGTGTAAATGCCTGTTGCAAAGCCTGCAATAGCACCAAAAAGCAAAATGGGAAGGCTTATCTTCCATCTGATGCTTTTGGGCAGAAATCTTCTCATGATAACCACCTCCTTGTTTTTTCTATGAACCTCCTTGAATGTTTTTCATCGGGTATCTCCTCCGCAAGCCTTTGTATGAAATCTGGAAGCTTATCCTTCGGAAGCCTGTCTGGTGCAAGTCCCATTTTCTCAAAAACCCTCTTCCAAACAGCCACACCTATGGGACCGATTTCCTCCACAAAGGCATTCCTTATAGAGGAGAGTGTAGTGCTTGCTACAAAGCTCGTTTCTCTAACAGATAAGCTAAAATGCACATTTATAGGTCTGAGGTCTGTGTTCATTTCCAGGGTATAGAGGTTAATAAAGGGCACAGCTCCCTGAGGAAGATGAGCGGTTTCTTTTTCTATATGTCCAAGCCTGTTTAATGCCTTAAAGATAACATAATTTCCCCTCATCAGGCTGAAAAAACGCATTCCTTCGGTTAAAAAAATCTCCACAAGAAGGTATGAAGTGCCATATTTTTTTATCAGCTCCTTAATGTCCTGCAAATTACCACCCTTCACGTTCCCTACCCTTTTAAGACTATCAAGAGAAGCCAAAAAGTTCACAAACTCTGGCTCTGTTTGGAATACAGCCATGTAGGCATTACTTGGCTCTACCTGCAAGGTTGCCCCCTTTGACCAATTTTTACCGCTGATGAAAACTGGCTCTCCTCCAGAAAAGGCAATAAGGGGACCAAGCCCAGCCTCCTCACAGATTATCATATAGCCGTGCATTTGCATAAACCTTATGTTTTCAAGAACCTTGTTGGGGTCCGCATGAGAAAGCTGGATGGGTGCTATAAGCTCATGACCGTAGGTGATAAAGTTGTACGGGCTTATTCTGTCCTTAAGGCATTCCAAAAAAGCAAAGACTTCAATGGGTGATGTGGTATAAAGAGACAAAAAGCCCCTCTCTTGGTAGGCTTTATATCCTTCCACCTCTATCCTATTGCCAGCCCCATCTGAAAGGTATCTTATACCCGCCACTTCCCTCCCGCGCAGATAGAAGAGGTAGTCCTCCGCTTCCCAGTATGTTAGTTTCATAAAGCCTGTAAAGGACTTCTCCCTTATCTCCTCTTTCAAGGTATCAAACCTTATGGTGCTTATGTCTATGTCTTTATATAAGGGTGTTCCCCGCATATTTTCTTACCAATATATTTTTTATGACCTTTTGAAAGGTTTCTAACACTCCCTCCCCTCTTATTGCCACCGCTGGCACATAGTCTGTAGCCCAGGGGTTGAAGCGCACCTGCATGTCCTCTATTTCCATGGCGTCAGGTAGGTCCCTTTTGTTATATTGAACCACCACGGGGAACCTAAGCAAGTCCTCTCCCTGTTCCTTTAGAACCGCTGCGGTCTCTCTCATTACAAGAAAGTTTATCTTTTCTCTCTCTTTTGAGCTATCCACCACAAAAACAAGCCCATCCACTCCCTTCATTATGACTTTCCTGAGGGGATGAAGCCTGAATTGACCAGGTGTTGTAAGTATCTTTAATTCAAATTCATATCCATCAATGTTTATGGAGCTTACAAACATTTCCACAAAAAGCGTCCTTTGTTCTTCAGTTTCCATAACCACCATATCACCTTTAGTTAAATTCTTTTCCCTTAGTATTTCATACAGCTTTTTTACGTTAGTGCTTTTGCCAGCCAAGCTGGAGCCAAAATAAACTATCTTAAGCCTCATAAGGACCCCCCAAAACTCTATTCAGTTTTTCCTCAAGCTCCTTTATATCTATTTTTATCTGTTTTGATGGAACCATTTCCGCTTTTTCAAGGACTTCTTCAAGTTCCTCTCCAGCTTCTTTCAAAAAAAGCCTCACAGTGCCAAGAGCTACGCCCTTTCCAACTATAATACCGAGCAGGAACCTTGGTCGGATGTATTTTATGACCACATCCATGCTCTTACTTTCATACTGGAGAACTTCAAGGTCTTCCATCCTGAGGATTTTCCCCATCTCAACCGCAGCACCGAATATACCACTTATAAGAGTGGCTAAGAACTCCGTTTCCAAATCCTCCTCCTTCTGACCCTTTATGTCTATTATCCTTCCCGCATCGTCGGTAAGTATTATCACGCTGGCGGAGGTCTTATTTAGTAAGTTTTGCAGGACCATCCGCAGACGCCTTTTGGTTTCTGGGTCTATATCGTATTGAATTATATCAAGCTCCATATAGCTCCCTCCAGTTGGGATGATAGAGTATATTATAGTCCTATGATCAGGGAAGGGTGGGTTATTCTTGCCTTTGTGGTTATACTGGGTGCTATAGTCCTGCCCGTGCCCGCCCTTCTTCTTGACCTTCTATTGGCTCTTAGTATTACCTTTTCAATGACGGTTCTGGTGCTTACCACCTTCATAAAAGAGCCTCTTGAGCTTTCTGCCTTTCCTAGTATTCTGCTCCTTGGAACGCTTCTGAGGCTTTCTCTTAACATAGCTGCTGCGAGGAGAATACTCCTATACGGACACGAGGGAACCTCTGCCGCAGGGCATATCATAGAAGGCTTTGGCACTTTTGTGGTGGGTGGTGATGTGGTGGTGGGTCTTATTGTGTTTCTCATATTTATAGTTATAAACTTTGTAGTTATAACCAGAGGTGCGGAGAGGGTCTCCGAAGTGGCAGCGCGTTTTACCCTTGATGCAATGCCCGGAAAGCAAATGAGTATAGATGCAGACCTCAACGCAGGACTAATTACAGAAGAAGAGGCTAAAAAAAGAAGGGCTCAGCTTGAGCAAGAGGCAAGTTTCTTTGGTGCTATGGATGGTGCCAGCAAGTTTATAAGGGGAGATGCCATAGCAGCTTTGATAATACTCTTCCTTAGTCTTGTGGGCGGTCTTCTTGTGGGTTTGGTTTTTAAGGGTATGGGTTTCTCCGACGCTATAAGGACATACTCTCTCCTTACAGTGGGTGAGGGGCTTGCCAGCCAGATACCTGCCCTTATGCTTTCTACCTCTGCGGGTATAGTGGTCACCAAGTCCTCTTCAAGGGAGGAGATTGGCAGGGTGCTTTTCAAAGAGTTTTCAAAAGAGCCAAGGGTTTTTCTCTTTTCCTCTGCACTTCTTGTCTTTATGGGTTTAATACCGGGCTTTCCCAAACTTCCCTTCTTCTTCATGGCAGGTCTGCTCGGAGGGCTATACTATGCCCTAAGCAGGGCACTTAAGGAGGAAGAGCTGAAGAAACTTGAAGAGCTACTCAAAGAGCAGAAAAAAACACCTACGGAGAAGAGAGAAGAGGAGGTAATCACACAGCCAGAAACCATAGCCCTTGAAATAGGTTATGGACTTATTCCCTATGTGGATGAATCTCAAGGGGGAGATGTGCCAGAGAGGATAAAGACCATAAGAAGACAGCTTGCAAGTGAATATGGCGTTGTTATACCTCTTGTGCATATAAGGGACAATCTAAGACTTAGACCTCACCAGTATCGCATACTCATAAGGGGTATAGAGGTGGACTCTTATGAAATAGTGCCAGGGCACTGGCTTGCCATAGATTTGGGCAATGCCAGAGAGCCACTTCAAGGCATAGAGACCAAAGACCCATCCTTTAAGCTAAAAGCCTATTGGATAAGGGAAGACCAAAAGGAAAAAGCACAAAAGCTGGGATATATGGTGGTGGACATATCCACGGTTATGATAACTCACATAAGCGAGACTATAAAGAAAAACTTGCATGAAATACTGGGAAGGGCGGAGGTTCTTGAGCTTGTAGAAAACCTCTCAAAGAAGTATCCAAAGGCAGTGCAGGGGCTTGTGCCTGATGTGGTGCCTGTCTCTGTGCTTCACAGGGTGCTTCAAAACCTTCTCAGAGAGGGCATACCCATCAATGACCTTCTTACCATCCTTGAAACCCTTGCGGACTACATAGACCAAACAAGAGACTCAGACCTTCTTACAGAGTATGTTCGTCAAAGGCTTGCCAAGAGAATAACAAGACTTTATTCCACAAATGGAACCCTGTATGCCATGATACTGTCTCCAAAGGTAGAAACAAAGCTCACCGCCTTGGTGCAAGAGGGCAAGGAGGAGGAATTTTTAGACCTTCTTATAAATGGACTCTATCCGAAGCTCTCTCAGGAGGTCACAAAGTTTACCCAGTATCAGGCTATGCCCCTTCTTATAACCTCAAGCTCTATAAGGAGACACATAAGAAAGGTTCTTGAAAACTACATGCCAAACCTCATTGTGCTGTCTTATAATGAACTTGATAGGCAGTTAAACCTAAAGGTCATAGGTGTCATAGATGAAAATTAAAAAGTTGGTGGTGGACTCTCTTCAGGAGGCGGTGGAGGAAGTGAGAAGCCTATATGGTTCAGAGGCGGTGATATTATCCACAAGGGTTATAAAGCAAAGGTTATTGCCCTTTTTACCCTTCCCTAAAAGGTCAAAACTTGAGATAACGGTGGGTATACCAGACAAAGAGGACTTTGGAGAGGAGCTAAGAAAAGAAGAAACCTTATACCAGGAGATAAACAGGCTAAAGGAAAACCTAAAAGAGGTTATGGAGCTTGTCAAAAGACAGAGGGTGGAAAAGGAGGAGATAAGGAGGGATGACCTTGAGGGAGAATATTCCCTCAGAGCCTTATACCTAATGAATAAGCTCATAAACAGAGGAGTTTCAAGGGATGTGGCGCAGAAGATAGTAGAATCCGCATGCGGATATGACTTTGAACTAAAAAGGCTTGACCTAAAAGGGGAAAACCTTGAGTCTCTCATAGAAGGCTTTAGCAAAAGTCTAAGGCTTGTGGAAAACTTTCCAGAAGAAGGCTTTAATGTGGTCGCCCTTTTGGGTCCAACAGGTGTGGGTAAAACCACCACCATAGCCAAGCTGGCGTATAACCTAAAGCAAAGAGGTAAAAGGGTTGGGCTAATAACCATAGATAGCTACAGGACGGGCGCGGTTCAACAGCTTCAAACCTATGCCAACATAATGGAGCTTCCCTTTAGAACTGCGGACACACCTTATAGACTTAGAGAATGTATAGGAGAACTTTCTTCTTTGGATATAGTGCTTGTGGATACCGGTGGTAGAAGTCAGTATAATGAGGTCAAGTTAAAGGAGCTTGCATCCTTCTTTACAAAGCTTCCAGCACTTAAGGCGTACATAACCCTAAGTGCCAACACAGAAGAAAGGGTTCAGTATGAGATAATACAGAGCTTTAGCGTGGTAGAGCCTTCCGGTCTCATATTTACCAAATTGGACGAGACCAGCTACTTTGGGACTTTAGTCAATGTTGCCTACAGAACCCAGATACCTATCCTATGCCTTACAACTGGTCAAAGGGTTCCCGAGGATATGATTATGGCAAGTTATGAATACTTGGCTAAGATATTCTTAGAGGTGCAGTAATGGAGGCTCAGGCTCTTCATCTTATGAGAGTGGAAGGTAAAGAGAGGAAAACGGGATACATTGCGGTGGCAAGCGGAAAGGGTGGGGTTGGTAAAACGCTGATAACCATAAATATGGGAAGGATAATAGGAAGGAATGGCAAGAGGGTGTTAATAGTTGACGGAGACCTTGGGCTTAGCAATGTGCATATAATGCTTGGGATAACTCCAGCAAAGAATTTGTATCACTTCTTTATGGGTGAAGTGTCCCTTGAAGAGGTAGTAGTTCCTGTGGAAGAAAACCTTGACTTTATCTCCAGCGGTAGTGGAGTCAGAGAGCTTGTAAACCTGCCACCTGCACAGCTCAGAAACCTCATATACAAACTACAAGAATACGCAGAGAAAAACTATGAGTGGGTGATATTTGACACACCACCAGGCATACATTCAGACACCACAGCCCTCGTTTCCTCTTCCCACATACCTGTAATAATAACCACTCCAGAGCCCACCGCTATAGCGGACGCCTACGGGCTCATAAAGGTGCTAAACCAAGAGGAGAAGGTGAAAGAGTTTTATGTGCTTGTGAATAAGGTTAGTAGCGATGAGGAGAGCCTTAGGGTTTACGAGAGCATAAGGGTAGTGTGTGAAAAGTTCACATCCGCAGAGACCAAATACCTTGGAGGCATAAGGTATAACCCTAAAATGATAAGGAACATAGTAAACCAAAATCCCTTCAGTGAGGATCTGACAAAGGACCTTACAAAGGCATTGCTTAGACTACCTCTTGATATAAAACCTTACGCTCCAAGTTTCTGGGAAAGACTATTATCAAAACTGAGGAGATAAGCATGGTGCTGGGAATTATAGGCTACGGCAATATGGGAGAGAGCTTTGCTAAGGCTCTAATAGGTCATGTGGAGGTGCTTGTATACGATGTGAGTGAGGAGAAAAGGTCAAAGGCACTTTCTGAGGGTTTTGGGGTTGCTTCTGACCTTGAGTTTCTTCTAAAGAATTCCAATTGGCTTTTGGTGGCGGTAAAGCCAAAGGATGTGGAAAGGCTCTTAGAGAATTTAAGGGGAAAGCTTGACCGAAAGATTCTCATAAGTCTTGTGGCTGGGCTTTCTCTTGAGAGGATAAGGGAGCTTTCTGGAACTTCAAGGGTCATAAGGCTTATGCCAAACATAAACGCTCTTGTAGGAAAGGCGGTCATAGCCTTTGTTTGTGGTGAGGCTATAGAAGAAGGTGAAAGGGAAAAGTTCATATCTCTTTTTTCTCACTGTGGAAGTCTTTATGAACTTGAGGAAAGCCTTTTTGACGCCTTTACCGCCCTTGCAGGCTCTGGTCCTGCCTTTGTCTTTAGCTTTATTCACGCTCTTTCTCTTGCTGGCGTGCTTGAGGGGTTTTCCTATGAGAAGGCAAAGGCTATAGCCATAGACATGGTGCTTGGCTCTTGTGAGCTACTCAAAAGGCTTGGTGGAAACCCAGAGGAGTGGATAACAAGGGTTGCCTCTCCCGGCGGGACGACCATAGAAGGTATAAAGGTGCTTGAAGAGAGAGGCTTTAAGGGCATAATAATGGAATGCGTGCGAAGGACCTCAGAGAAGGCAAAGAAACTCTAATATTTTCCTTACAAAAAGGAAGGGCAAGGCTTGCCATAAAAAGGTGGCAAGAGGACAGCGATGTGCTAACTCTTAAGCAAGTGCATTCTGCGAGGGTCTATCTGCTCTCAGAGGCAGTTGAAGGTTTGGAGGGAGATGGCATAATAACCCAAACCCCTGGGTTAAAGATAGGTATTAGGACTGCGGACTGCGTGCCTCTTGCCTTTCTTGGAGAAAAAACTGTGGCGGTGGTGCATGCAGGCTGGAGAGGTCTAAGGGAAGGCATAATAGAAAAAACCCTTGAAATACTCTCAAGCCTTGAAAGACTTGAAAACTTCCTCGCCTTTGTGGGTCCCTCTGCGAGAGCCTGCTGTTATGAGGTGGGTGATGAGTTCAAAAATTACTTTGTGAGCCTACATTACAAAAGTGGCAGGCACTACATGGACACCCAAAGGGAGACCATCCTAAGGCTAAAAAAAGGCGGAATAGGACGGATTTTCCAGTATGGTGTATGCACCATATGCCACCATAGCCTACCCTCATACAGAAGAGACAAAACGCAAGAGAGAATTTTAACCCTTGCGGAACTTGTTGCCTAAGAAGAGAAAAGGTTTAGAATATTCTATGGTATGGACTATATACTTGAAAGAAAAGTCAGAGAGCGTGCACCTGCATACTTTGGAAGGTATTTTAGAAGGGTAAAGGTGGTCCCTATAGAGGAGTGGTCAGAGAAATTGGAAGATGCTCTGGATGGTGGGCTCATAAGTGAGGAAGAAAGGAAAGACGCACTAAACCTTGATGCATTAATAAGGGTGAAATCTGAAGATGGTAGAAACCTTCTTCTTGCAGTGGAAGTATCCCACACACTTGAGGACAAGGATGCAGATAGGGCTCTCAAAAGGGCTAATGTTATTGCAAGGGTATATGGCATAGAGACCATTCCTGTGGTAATTGGAGCATATGTTCCAGAAGGCTTGCAGGACAGACATCCAAAGGTGCTTGTAGTTCAGGTTTCAGATGATAACTAAGAGAACAGTTGGAGAGGTTTTTTCCTCTGTAAGCAGAAAGTATGACTTTTTTCTAAACCTAATAACCTTCAGGAGAATAGAGCATTGGCAAAGAGACCTGTTGAGTATGCTAAGTCCAGAGGGTAACAGACTTGATGTTGGCACCGGCACGGGCGAAGTTCTTTTAAAGTCTCAAAACAAGGGCATGAGGGTAGGAATGGACCTGTCCCTTGAGATGCTAAAGCTGGCAAAGTCCAAGTGTAAGGTTTGTAAGTTTGTGGTAGCGGATGCAGAGAATATGCCTTTTAAAGACTCTTCCTTTGGCTCTATAACTCTATCCCTCGTATACAGGCATCTTTTAGATAGAAAAGCCTTTTTAAGAGAAGCCTACAGGATTTTGGAAAAGCACGGACAAATTGCTATGCTTGACATAAACCGCTTTAGTTTAACGCCTATTCTTATATTCCTCATGAAGTATCCACTAAAACCCTTGGGACTTCTCCTCTTTGGCAGAGAAAAGTGGGACTTTTTTATCCACTCTTTGGAAAACTCCTTGAGTATTGAGGAGGTGAAAAAGGAGTTTGAGGAGGAGGGCTTTGAGGTTCTGGAGGTCCAAAAAAGGCTTTTTGGACTTGTCTACCTTATCCTTTCCAGAAAGAGGTGAGCTTTTACAGTTTTTGCTTTTTCTTTTTCTTTTAGCCTTTAGCCTTTGGAGGGTAGAGAGAGAAAACAGATATCTTTGGTTCAAGGACGAGGGTATTGTTTGGCTAAGGCTTGAGGGAGTGCCAATAGAAACAGACAGGGGCTTGAGGTTTAGGGCAAAGGTAGTGGGTGGAGACCTTCCAGACATATACGGTAGGACTGCCTTTGTAAACATATACGGTCTCAAAGACCTTCCGGCAGATTCCTTTAGCCTCTACGCACATGTGAAGGCGGAAGGCTCAGAGCTTTTCATCAGCGGTAGCTACAGGGACATAGAGGACATATTTTCTGAAAAGACCTTGAGGAAGTCCTACATAGACCGTGTTCAAGAGAGAATACAAGACCCGCAGGTGAGAGCCTTTGTGCTTACATACCTTCTTGGCGAAGCCCGTGAGAGCCTTCCTCAAGACCTTCAGTATTACTTTACCAAAACGGGTCTTATTCACCTTCTTGTAATATCTGGCTTTCATGTGGGAATGGTTTTTCTCCTTCTTAGGTATCTCCTACCCTATCCTTACGGTTTGCTTTTGGGTGTTGTGGGTGTGAGCCTTTATGTGCTTTTGCTTGTTCCTAAGGAAGCTCCAGTTCTTAGGGCAGGGCTTATGCTTTCGCTTTGGGTCTTAGTGAGGCTTTCTGAAGGTAGACCAAACTCTCTTGGCATACTGCTCTTTTCTGGTTCTCTCTTGCTTTTGTATAGACCTGAGTTTTCCCAGTCCTTTTCCTTCTGGCTTTCCTTCTTTGCGGTCCTCTACATAATTCTTGGTCTTAGACTTTTGCCTTCGGAAGGCTCATGGGTATACAGAAACTTGGGACTACCCTTTGGAGTTTCTCTTTTTGCCTTTCTTGGAGTGTCTCCTCTATTGCTTTCCTTTACCCATACAAGTCTTGGCAGTGTGCTTTTTAGTCCCCTTGTGGGCTACATGCTACTTCCCTTTACCGCCTACGGAGTTTTGGAGCTTATCACCTTCTTTAGCCTTCCCACCCTTCCTTTGGAGCTCATGGGTAAGGCTGTCATACAGGTAGTGGAACTGCTTTCAGTTTTTGACTTAAGGGTAGGTTTTGACCTGTCTGTAGGAAGCTCCTTTGCAATAAGCACTCTTGGAGCTTTTCTGCTATACCTTTTGTCCCTTGTGTCTTGGCGACCAGTCTCCGAAAATATTGACATTTATACCTAATAATGGTAATTTGTTGCTTGAATTGTTTCACACACAAACTCACAAACAAAAGCTATAATATCCCTATGTATAGGGCTATTGAAGTCTCTTGCCCTACCACAAAAAGAAAAAGCACCCTTATAGCTCATGTCCTAAAGCTATACAGAAAAACCGCTGAAATAATAGCAAACTTCCAGTGGTCTCTTTTCTTCAAAAATGGCTCTTTTAACAGAAAAGCTAATATAAAACACTTAAACTGCCCACTTTCAGAAAGGTTCAAGTCCACTATCCAATACCATGTGGTAGTCCCTACACTGGAAAGTTTTATTGCCAATGTCCAAGAAAGGTTCAAAGAGATAGTCCTTAGCTCTACTCTTCCTGAAAAGACAAAAAGAGTTCTCCTTTATATCAACTCCAGAGAGGAATGGCTTATTCCAAAAAGTGAGAAAGCCCTGTGGATAGATAAAGACAAAAACAAGCACGAGTATGAGATAGTCAAAGAAGAAAGAATGCTTGCTAAAAAGATATTCAAGCATATTCTCAAAAGCTGGAAAAAGCCAAGTTTTAGAGGTGTTTCTATGCTTTTAGACAGCAAGTGTGCCTTGCTGGAAAGACCAAAGAAAGCAAAAGGCTTTGACTTCTGGATAAGACTGTCAACTCATGAAAAGAGAAAGCCTATATATCTGCCTGTGAAACTTCATGAATACTTTGAGGAAAGAGGTGGAAAGCTAACAAGCATGGTTCAGATAGCAGAGGATGGCAAACTAAGGCTTGTGAAGGAGATAGAGAGGAAGGAGATAACTCTCAGTGGAGAGGTAGCTCTTGACTTTGGCATGGAGTGTTTTCTTGTTTCAGACAGAGGAGACCTCTTTGGCAGGAAGTTTTACAGCAAGGTCAGAGAGTATGCGGATAAGATAGACAGAATTCAAAGGGAGATGCAAAGGAGAGGAAAAAAGCCAACAGAGAGCAAGAGGTATTTAAGACTTCAACACAGGCTAAGTGAGTATGTGAAGAACGAGGTAAGGAGGGTAATAAACAGGGTTATAGAGCTATACAGACCACGAAGGCTTGTGCTTGAGGACTTGAGAGGATTTCTGCAAAGGGTAATAAACAACTTCCCAAAATCAGTAAAGCGAGTGCTTATAAGGTTTGGGCTTGGGGAGATAAAGAAGAAGTTAGAGGAAGTGAGAGAGGAATATGGCATAGAGGTCGTGTATGTAAATCCTGCCTATAGTTCACAAGCATGCAGTAATTGTGGGTATGTAGACAAAGAGAATAGGAAGACAAGGAGTGAGTTTGAGTGTGAGCTATGCGATAAAAAGCTCCATGCGGATGTGAATGCAAGCAGGAATCTACTTAGCCGTGCTAAGTGGAGCTTGCATTTACGCAGGATGGAGCAAGCCCTTATCAAGCAGGTAGAGGAGTTTATGGCTCGCCTGTTTGATGAGCGGTTTAAGTGTCTTTGGAGTAAGGCACTGGGATTGATTGAAAGAAATCCATACTTTCAGTCAGTCCCTAAACCCGAGGTGTGGATAAATGTCCCTAAAAGGGATATTTGTCTAGGCTAAGGGATACTCTTTATAATATAATTCCATGACAACTTCCGAGCTTGCTAAGCTCATCAATGCCAAACATTTTGGAAAGCCTGCCTCTTTTAGTGGTTTTTCCATAGACAGCAGAGAGGTGCAAGAGGGTCAGCTGTTCGTGGCAACAAAGGGTAGGGTTCATGACGGGCATGACTATGCTCTGCAGGCAATTCAGAAAGGAGCAGTGGGGGTTATATGTGAGAGAGAGCTTGGACTACCTAAGGATACTCCTCAAATAGTGGTGGAAAGTTCCTTGGAAGCTTTAAGAAGGTTTGCAAGTTGGAAAAGGGAAAACTTCAAAGGAAAGGTAGTTGCCATAGCAGGGTCTGCGGGTAAAACTACCACGAAGGAACTTACCGCCTTTTTGCTTTCAAGGGTAGGGAAGGTTTGCAAAACGCCCAGAAACTACAACTCTCAAATCGGTGTTCCTCTTTCTATAGCTAACTTTGAAGGGGACTGTGATTTCTGGGTTGTAGAGATGGGTGCAAGCCAAAAGGGGGATGTTAAAAGGCTCGTGGAACTGGTAAAGCCACACATAAGGGCAATAACCGCCATAGGTGAGGAGCATCTTGAGACCTTTGGATGCCTTGATGATGTGGTGCTTGGAAACGGCGAGGTATTCTACCAGATGCGAGAGGAAGACCGTGGCGTATGCCCTGCTTATGTATCTCACTGCTACCATATACCCAGAAAGTTGGTCTTCGGAGATGGCAGGTTCAAAGCGGAAGACCTAAAGCTTTCCGAAGAGGGTGTTAGCTTTATAGTGGACGGAGTGCAAGTCTTTATTCCAGTGCCAAGTCTTGCGATAGTAGAGAACGCCCTCTGTGCCCTTGCCATACTTGAGGCTTTGGGGATAGACTGGAAGGGTCTTTGTGGACACCTTGCAAACTTTCATCCAGTGGAAGGTCGCTTTCGTATCCTAAGGAAGAGAGAGATGACCCTGATAGACGATACTTATAACGCAAACCCTCCTTCCATGAGGATGGCTCTTAGAAGTTTGAGTTTTTTCAAAACTAAAAAAATTGCAGTCTTAGGTGACATGTTAGAGCTTGGAGCGGGCTCTGAGAAATACCATAGGGAAGTGGGAAGACTTTGTGTGGAGCTAAGCATAGATGTGTGTCTTTTCTTGGGAGAGAATATGAGACATGCCTACGAAGAGTGCAAAAGGCTTAAGGAAGAGTGCTTTTTCTTTGAATCCCATGAGCAAATTCTTCATTGGCTTCTTGAGAATGTTCATGAAAAAGCGGTTATACTTTTTAAAGGTTCAAGAGGTATGAACATGGAAAAGTTGGTGGAGGGAACTCTTAATGGCAGACCTTGTTGATGTTTATAAGATACTTGAGGGTGGCGTCCTCTTCCATACAAGGCTTGAGAAACTCAAATATCAGGAAGGCAAGCTCTACTTAGGCATAACACCCCTCGTCAGAAGGCTAATATTGACTGGGGATGTAGTAAACCTTGGGTATATGAACTTCATGCTGCCGGGAAGGGTTGTAGGTAAAAACGAGCATATCATAGTGGACATCTTCTACGCCGGCGAAGGGAGGCTTGGAGACAGAAGCAAACCAAGGGTCCCAGTTCAAAGGGACCAAACTTTTGTGGTTCTTCTTAAGATAGAGGGGGTCTTCCGTGCTTTTGCTCCTATTGATATATCGGAGGGTGGCTTTTCCATTGCGGTAACAGATGTATCTATTGTGCCTAACATGTTAAACAAAAGTTTAGACTTTAAAATTACGGGTAGGGAGGAGCTTTCTGGAGTATCTGGCACTGCGAGGCTCGTGGGTATAATGGAGGAAAGCACATACAGTTCAAAGCTCGCATTTGAGATAGATGTTGATGATGCAAATTCCACAAAGATAAGGCTATACGTTGTAAACACTATTAAGAGGTTGCTGAGTGGTGCTTGACATATTAGTATATAATGATATAATTATATTGTGATAAACCATGAGAATAGTGGTTCTGTTGCTCACGATTTTTAGCTTGGCTTTGGCGAGAGAGGTTGAACTCAAAGAGGCTATAGAGCTTGCCCTTAGAAACAGCCCTCTCATAAAATCTGCCCAGAAGGACCTTAAGGCTCAGGAGCTGGAGCTAAAAGCGGCAAAGGGTGCACTCTTCCCCAGAATAAAGGTGGAAGAAACCTTTACAAGAACTGATGTGCCAGCATATGCCTTTATGAGCAAGCTCAATCAGGAAAGGATAACTATGCAGGACTTTGACCCTGCAAAACTGAACAATCCCAAAGCAATAAACAACTTTGAAACAAAGTTTACCCTTGAAGTTCCCATATGGCTCGGCGGTAAAGTGCAGTCCGCACAGAGGATGGCGGAGTACGAATACAGAGCTGTAAGTCTTGAGGCAGAAAGAAGGAAAGAAGAGGTTATAAGGCAAGTATACAACGCTTACATGGATGCGGTGCTTGCCAAAGAAAGCATAAAGGTTGCAAAGCAGGCGGTTGAGGATGCAAAAGAACATCTTAGGCTCGCGGAGCAGATGCATACAGTAGGTATGGCTTTGCTTTCTGACGTGCTAAGGGCGAGGGTATACCTCTCGAAGGCAGAAGAAAACCTCCAAAAGGCAATGAGAGGCTATGATATTGCAAAAAGGGGACTTGAGGTTGTAGTGGGTGTCCCTCTTGGGGAGTTTGAGGTTCATGATATAGGACAATGCCCTGAGGTGGATATAAAGGTTCTAAGAGAAAAGGTTCAAAACAGAAAAGACATAAAAGCCTTAGAAGAGAGGGTCAAGACCCTTGAGGAGGCTTTCAGGTTCACCCTTTCAGACAATCTACCCCAGGTTTTTGCCTTTGCCCAGTATTTCCTTAATTCAAAAGACTACCCTCTTGGTGCAGATGGAAAAGGCTATCTTGCGGGCATTGGAGTGTCTTGGACTTTTGATACGGGGCTTACAACCCTAAGAAGGGCTCAAGCAAACTTAGAGAGAAGGGCAAGCCTTCAAGAGAGGTTAAAGCTCCTCAAGGATTCTGCAGTCTTTGACCTTGATAGGTCTTACGCAGAGTATGAAAATGCACTTGACATGCTTAGGTCAGCGGAAGACAGAATAAGGGCGAGCCAAGAGGTTTTAAGGGTTATGGAGGTAAGATACAAGAATGGGCTTGCCAGAATGGTAGATATATTGGATGCACAAACAGAGCTTGACAGGGCAAGGATAGAAAGGGTTCAGGCGATAAACGCCTGCAGTAAGGCGTATATGGATATTCTTTACAACGCAGGCTCTGTGGAGGAGGTAAAGAGATGAAAGGCTGGATAAAGTATGCGGTCTTTGTTTTGATAATACTTGCCATGATAGTCTGGCTTGGGGGGTTTCTCACAAAGAAGGAAAAGCCTGGTGAATTGGCAAAAGAAGCAAAGGTTGTTGAAGGTCTCACTATAGGCACTACGGAAAAACTCTCGGAAGTTCTAAGCCCCTACACTGGTCAGATAGTGGCGGACAAGAGGGTGGATGTCTCCACAAGGATAATGGGAAAGATAAAAAGTGTTCTGGTCAAGGAAGGTGATAGTGTAAGAGCAGGTCAGCTCCTTGTAAGCATAGATGCAGAGGACATACAGGCTCAGACGGAGGCGGTCAATCATCAGATGGCTCAGGCGGAGCAAGCCCTCAGGTCTGCAATGGCAAACTACGAAGCGGTGAAGAAGACCTTTGAAAGGTATTCCACACTTCTGAAGGAAGGTGCTATAACTCAACAGGAATTTGACCAAGTAAAAGCCCAGTTTGAGTCCGCACAAGCACAGGTGGAACAGGCAAGGGCAGGAGTAAGGGCGGTCCAAAGCCAAAAACAAGCAATAGGGAGCAACCTAAAGTATGCCAACATAACCTCGCCCATTAACGGCTACGTGGTTCAAAAGAGTGTAGATGTAGGAGACCTTGCTGTGCCTGGTCATCCGCTCCTTGTGGTAGAAGCTCCCCCATACCTATTTGAAGCCTTTCTGCCAGAAAGGTTCGTGGGTAAAGTCAAGATGGGTCAAGAGTTTGAAGTGAGCGTGTCTGGACTTGGGAAGACCCTAAAGGGTAAAGTGGTAGAGGTTTCGCCCGCACTTGACCCTGCTACGAGAACCTTTAGGGTTAAGGTAAGGTTAGAGAATGCGGAAGGGATAAAGAGCGGTATGTATGCAAGCCTTCTAATACCCGAAAAGGTTGATGTGATACTTGTTCCAGAAAATGCCATAGTAAGACGCTTTGATTTTACAGGTGTATGGGTGGTAAAGTCAGACAACACCTTAGAGTTGAGGTTTGTAAAACTGGGTGAAAGGAGAGGTGATAAAGTTGAGGTGCTGTCAGGTTTGAAGGAGGGTGAAAGGATAGTTATCCAAGGGATTGAAAGAGCCTGTGAAGGTTGTAGGGTAGGAGGCTGAGCATGTATGGTTTTGCAGGAAGGCTCGCCAACTACTTTATAGACTCAAAGCTCACACCTATAATAATACTGGTTTCTCTTGCCTTGGGTCTCTTTGCGGTTATTACCACTCCAAAGGACGAGGAGCCACAGATAGTGGTTCCTATGATAGACATAATGATCTCCTACCCCGGTGCCACCCCAGAAGAGGTGGAAAGAAGGGTTGTAGCACCCCTTGAAAAGAAGTTGTGGGAGCTAAAAGATATTGAATACATATACTCCGCCAGCATGGAGGGTATGGCGGTTGTAACTGCACGCTTTTATGTGGGCACAAACCCAGTAAAGGCTCTTGTGGACCTAAACACAAAGATGATGTCCGCTATGGACTTGGCACCCCCTGGGGTTATCCTACCACCTCTCATAAAGCCCAAGTCTATAGATGATGTGCCCATACTTACCCTTACCCTTTGGGGCAAAAACTACGACCCGTACGACCTAAGGCGAATATCTGAAGCCCTTGAAAACGAGATAAAGAAGGTTCAAAACGTGGCGGATGTGTTCTTGGTTGGAGGAAGACCAAGACAGGTTCGCATAGTCCTTGACCCTCAGAGAATGGCGAGCTATGGGGTTTCTCCCCTTTATGTAGCCCAAGTCCTTCAATCCGCCAACGCTCAAGCCCTAAGTGGTAAGGTGGTCCAAGGGGGAAAAGAATATGTGGTAAGGACAGGAGAGTTTTTAAGGTCAAGGGAAGATGTGGAAAATATAGTGGTTGGTGTCTTCAATTCAAGACCAGTATATATGAAGGATATAGCAACTGTGGTGGATGGTCCCTCCGAAACAAAGGACTATGTCTTTATGGGCTTTGGACCTCAGTATAGGGAAAAGGGGATACAGGGTGTAAAGCCCGGGGAGCTATACCCTGCTGTCACCATAGCGGTCTCTAAGAGGGTAGGAACCAATGCGGTGGAAGTAGCTAAAGAAGTTCTTGACCTTGTAGACCACCTAAAGGGGAAAATAATTCCCAAAGACCTGAATGTGACCATAACAAGAAACTATGGAGAGACCGCAAAAGAAAAGGCGGATACCCTTATAAAGAAGCTCATAATAGCCACCTTCTCTGTGATACTTCTTATCGCAGTTGCCCTGGGCTTTAAGGAAGCCATAGTGGTAGGTATTGCGGTGCCTGTTACCCTTGCCATAGCCCTATTTCTCAGTCAAGTTTTTGGCTTTACTCTAAACAGGGTCACCCTCTTTGCCCTCATTTTTGCCATAGGTATTCTCGTGGATGACGCCATAGTGGTGGTGGAGAACGTGCACCGCTGGTTTGAGCTAAAGTTGGCAAAAACTCCAAGAGAAGCTATTGTCAGAGCCACTGACGAAGTGGGAAATCCCACCATATTGGCAACCTTTACCGTCATCGCAGCCCTCATGCCTATGGCTTTTGTGACAGGTCTTATGGGTCCCTACATGAGACCCATACCCATAAACGCCTCAGTTGCCATGTTCTTCTCTTTGCTTGTTGCCTTTATCATAACTCCATGGGCAAGCTACTTGCTTCTGAGAAAAAAGTTTGACCAAGAACATGAGAAGCACGAAATTGACATAAAGGAAACAGCCTTCTGGAAGGTTTATTCCCGTTTAATGGTTCCCCTGCTTACCAGTAAAGTTAAAAGATACGCCTTCTATGGTCTTACACTTACCCTTATGGGTCTGTCGGTGGGTCTTCTGCTTACCAAAGTGGTAGTGGTTAAGATGCTACCTTATGATAACAAAAGCGAGCTTCAGATAGTTATAGACATGCCAGAGGGCACAACTCTTGAGAAGACCCTTGAGGTGACAAAGGCTATAGGAGACTACATCTCAAGACAGTCCATAGTGACCGATTATCAGGTATATGTGGGAACAGCCTCACCCTTTAACTTCAACGGACTTGTAAGACACTATTATCTGCGTCAAGGTTCAAACCTTGCGGACATTCAGGTAAACCTCATAAACAAGGACAAACGTCAAGAGCAGTCTCATGATTTTGCAAAAAGGATAAGACCTGCGGTTCATGAAATAGCCCAAAAATACGGTGTCAAGTATGTAGCGGTGGTGGAAGTCCCACCAGGTCCGCCAGTGCTTTCTCCCATAGTGGCAGAAGTTTATGGTCCAGACCTAAAGACTCAGCAAGACTTCGCCAGAGAGGTGCTTAAGGTTTTCAAAGAGAGCAAAAGTGTAACAGATGAAGGCATATACCTTGAAGACCCTGCACCTCTGCTCAGGCTTGTAGTAAAAGAAGACAAGGCAAAACTTGCTGGATTTTCAAGACAAGAGATAGTATACACATTACAAGCCCTCCTCGGAGGCTATCAGGCTGGCATAATACAAAACACAGACACAGAACATACTCCCATAATTGTTAGGTTTGACGAAAAATACAGAACCCTTGAAACCTTGAAAATGCTCCAAATTCCCACAAAGGATGGCAAAAGAGTGCCACTATCGGAGATTGTGGAAGTAAAGGAAGACACCATACCAACCACCATATACCGTAAGAACTTAAGACGCGTGGTGTATGTGATAGGCGACGTGGCGGGAAGAGAAGAAGCACCTTTCTATGGCATTCTTGATGTGAGGTCTCAGATAAAGAACTTACCGAACCCTTACGGAGAGGTGAAGGAGCTTTGGATGTCTCTGCCTCTTATAGAGGATGGTATTTATGTTAAGTGGGATGGAGAGATGCACATAACCCTTGAGGTCTTCAGAGACCTTGGTTTAGCCTTTGGCGTTGCCCTCTTTGTCATGTATGTCCTTATACTGGGCTGGTTTAAGGACTTCAAGATACCAGGTATAATCATGGCACCCATACCCCTCACATTGGTTGGTATAATCCCAGGGCATCTTATAATGAACGCCTTCTTTACAGCCACATCTATGATAGGCTTTATTGCCCTTGCGGGTATAATAGTGAGAAACTCCATCCTTTTGGTGGACTTTGCAGAAGAGAGGATAAAGGACGGAGTGCCACCTCACCTTGCAGTAGTAGAAGCAGGAGTAATAAGGACAAGACCTATTCTCCTTACCGCTATAGCGGTTATAGTGGGTGCCTTTGTTATAATCTTTGACCCCATTTTCAACGGTCTTGCCATATCTCTAATATTCGGAACCATAGGCTCTACAACCCTCACCCTTGTGCTTATACCTGTGATGTATTACGCAAGCAGGGTAAAGAAAATGGAGACCCTGCCCACTGCGGAAGAGGTGCAAAGGGATATTCTCAGATAATAATCAGGCTGTCTGTAGTGCCAAAGGGGTTAGGAACCTGCTGGTCTGCGGACAGCTCATTTTCCCAGTATTGTCCGTCAATAAGGTATTTAAACCGGTAGCTCCTGCCAGTCTTTAGTCTCTTGCTTATCCAAAAAGTCCCATCCTTTTTCCTGCGCATGGGCTCTGGTTTCCAATCGTTCCACTCACCTACAACCTCAACCCTTTGTGCATCATCCCTTTTTACATAGAAGCTCACCACGCATGTGTTTTTGCCTTCTTGATAGCTCTTCCTTATCATTGGCCACCCCCCTGCGTAATTTAT
Organism: Hydrogenobacter sp. T-8; assembly: GCF_011006175.1. Lineage (NCBI taxonomy): Bacteria > Pseudomonadati > Aquificota > Aquificia > Aquificales > Aquificaceae > Pampinifervens > Pampinifervens florentissimum. Next base: position 888,955 of record NZ_CP048795.1, read on the forward strand.
AATTCAGTTTAACCCATAAACCTTGCCTTCTGTTATAATAGACCCTTATCTGAAGGATGAACCTAAGCCAAGAAGAGGTAAATAGACTATCAAGGGACTACAAGGTAATACCTCTATACGCAGAGTTTATGGCGGATACAGAGACGCCTCTTTCTGTTTATCTTAAGCTCAAAGAAGGTTGGAAGTATAGTTTGCTTTTGGAGAGTGCGGAGGGTGGAGTTAAATGGGGTAGGTATTCTTTCGTAATACTTGCAAATACCTTCCATTACGCTTGGAAAAGTGGAATAGCATACCTATACGAAGGGGGAAGGGTTAAGCTCTTTGAAAAGAGAGACCCACTAAGACCAATAAAGCTCTTGCTTGAAGACTTTAAAGCCTATCATGACCCATCTCTTCCAAGGTTTTGGGGAGGCTTTGCAGGTTATGTGGGCTACGACATTATAAAGTGCTACGAGCCTATAGAGGATAAAAAGCCAGACACTCTTGAGGTTTTTGACCTTTTCTTTATCCTTAGTGATGTGGTGGTGGTGCATGACAACCTAAGCGGTAGTTTGAAGGTTATAGTGCCTTTGCATGCAGATAGGGACATATCAAGAGAATATGAAAGGGCAAAAGGGCTCATAGAAGACATAAAAGAGAGGATTTTCACTACTTGCGTCTATCCTATGCACTTTCCTCAGAGAGCTATAGACCTCAAAGAATGGCGTTCAAACTACACAAAAGAGGAGTTTATGAGTTTGGTAAAAAGGGCAAAGGAGTATGTGGAGCAGGGAGATATAGTGCAGGTGGTTTTGTCTCAAAGGTTTAGTAAGGTCTTTTCTGGAGAGCCAGAGGGCATATACAGGTCTTTGAGATTTCTAAACCCATCACCCTATATGTATTACATGGACTTTGGAGACCTAAAGGTAATAGGCTCTTCTCCAGAGGTCTTGGTAAGGCTTGAGGGGAGCAGGATAGAAACAAGACCCATAGCGGGGACAAGAAGGAGGGGAGAAACTCCCGAGGAGGACTTGGCTCTTGAGAGGGAGCTCCTGCAAGATGAGAAGGAAAGGGCGGAACACTTAATGCTTGTAGACCTGGCAAGAAACGATGTGGGACGCGTAAGCAAGCCAGGAAGCGTAAGGGTAGAGGGCTTTATGAGGGTAGAAAGGTATTCTCATGTTATGCATATGGTGAGCGATGTAATAGGTGAGCTAAAGGATGGTCTTTCTGCGGTGGACGTTTTGAAGGCTCTATTTCCTGCGGGGACAGTGTCTGGTGCACCCAAGGTTAGAGCCATGCAGATAATAGAGGAGCTTGAAAAGGAAAGAAGAAGCATATACGCAGGGGCGGTGGGTTATATATCCTTTGAAGGGAACATGGATATGGCAATAGCCATAAGAACTGCGGTGCTACTAAGAGACCAGGTTTTTCTCCAAGCAGGTGCAGGCATAGTGGCGGACTCTGACCCAGAAAAGGAGTGGTTAGAAACTGTAAATAAGGCAAAAGCTCTTATGAAGGCTGTAGCTATGGCTGAGTCAATCCACGAACAAAGATAAACTCTTTATACCCTTCTCCTTGAAGAGTTCCCTTTTTATCATAGCCTTAAAAAGCTCTTGGTCTTGCTTAAAACTTGCAAACTTCTTCATAAGGATTGCTTTTTGCTCCCTGCTTAGTTCATCCCACAATTTTTTGGCTATTTCAGAAGAAAGGCTTTGTAGGATTTCCTCCGCACTTTGCATATCCTCTGGCATTTTTACTTGTATCTTTCTTCCTAAAATCTCTTCCGCAAGCCTTAGTTTTTTGAGAAACCTTTCCTTCCAGTCCAGACCTTGTGAAGTTTTCTTGATATAGAACCTTTTCAGTTTTTGTATCTGCTCAAAGCTCATAAAAAGTGGTAGCTTTGAGGCTCTATTTGGAGGATGGAAAAGAAAAAACCTTTTTATACCTTCTTTCACCACTTCAAGGGGGTAGCCTTCCTCTTCAAGAAACTTCAAAAACCACCTATCTCTTGGCGAAAGAAAAAAGTCTCCCTTTATCTGCAGTATAAAGTCCTTAAGTTCTCTGTAATAGCTCATGGGCTCTTTTTAGCACCTCTTCGTGGCTAAGTAATGTTCTAAAACCCTCGGGGCTAAAATGTGTTCTTGTGCCTTCAAAGACCTCTAAAAACCTTTCTATAGTGGGTGATTGTCCTATGCGAAAGGTTTTGCATATGGAAGAGATAGTATAAAAGCCCAAGGTTTGAGCTCTTGACTCATCTTTTATTCTTTTTAAGAGCTTATTGGTGTTTTCTGAGATTTCTACCATGCCTCTCGTTTCCCATAACCTTTGGACAAGCTCCTCATCCCAAAGGTTTCCAAGCCAAAGAGGTCCTGCAACCAAAAGTCTATTCTTGCAATGAGGGCACTCATGCCTTATGTTCTCCACCTGCACACCCTCTCTGTATAGACACCTATCGCAGTAGAGCAAAAAGCCTATTTGTCTTATAAGAGCGTTGGTCCTTTTTGGTCCTATGTCCTTTATGAAGAAGGCTCTCATATAGTGCCTGTAGGAATAGGAAAACACTGGCTTTAGAGCGTAGTCCATCTTTGCACCTTCTTCTACTACCTTTTTTATGAGGATGCGTAAGCCTACCTCGTGGTAAAACTCCGCACTGAGAAGGGGCTTTGAGCCATATCTTCTTTGACAGGTTTCTGGATATGTGCCAGAAAGCACAGAAGTATCTGTGGCACTTACAGCCAGCAAGCCATACCTTGCCAAAGGCAGTATACCGCCTTCTAAGAAGGGCACGGGTGAGCCAAAGGGGTCTATATCCACATAGTGGCAGTTTCTGAGTTTTCTAAGAAGAAGGCTTGCATCTTCCTTGTATACTTCCACTTTATCTTCTGGAATGTTATGAGACCTCAAAAGGTTCAGAAAGAACTCTACCGCAGAAGGGCTTATGTCATTGTATATGGCTTTTTTAACCTTGTTGGTCTCAAGCAAAAACCTCATAAGCCTTATACCGCTTGCACCCATGGGGTCGCAGACTGTAAGGTCTTGGCTTGGCATGTTCAAGAGCATAAGAAGGCTTATGTCCCTGTTTTCCCTCATGTGTGGGTTATAAAAGACCTGCATCTTTGAAGAGACAACCTCTGGAAGCTCAATGTCCAAAAGGACCTTTCCCTCTCTTATCATGAGAGGCGATAGCCCTTTACCGTATCTACGAGAAGTTTTACTTTGCTTAGCTCCATATCTGGCATAAGACCATGTCCTAAGTTAAAAACATACTTGGTCTTTCTTGGTATACATCTGAGAAACTCAAGGGTCTTTTTTTGAAGGCTTTCCTCATCACAGTAAAGAAGTGTAGGGTCAAGGTTTCCCTGAAAGGCTTTTGAGCTTTCTTTCATGGCAGAGACCATATCCACCGTCCAGTCTACAGAAAAAGCATCCACTGGCAAGTTTTCAAGGGCTCTTAAAAAAGAGCCAGAGCCTCTGAAAAAGTATATAACTGGTTTGTCTGTATGTTTTTTTAGCTCTTCAAAGAAGGGTTTTAGATAAGTGTAGACATACTCCTCAAAGTCTTCGTAAGAGAGGTGCATTGCCCAGCTATCAAAGACCTGCAAAAGGTCCGCACCAGCCCTTATTTGACCAATAAGGTATTCAAGTAAGTTTTCACAAAGCAGTTTCATAAGGTCCGCATATTGCTCTGAAGTCCACATAAAGAGCTTGGTCTTCTTAAAGTCCTTGCTTGAGCGTCCCTTTACCATATAAGACATAAGAGTAAAAGGAGCACCACTAAAGCCTATCACTGGCACATCTTTGACCTGAGCCTTTACCCTTCTTATGACCTCTCCCACAAACTCCACCTGAGAAAAGGATATTTTCCTTAAACTCTTTACACTTCCATCCCATTCAAGCCTTGGACCCTCACCCTCAAGAAACTCTACCTTAACGCCCATAGGCTCAAGGGGGACAAGGATATCGGAAAAGATTATCACCGCATCCACTTGGAGAAGCTCTACAGGTAAAAGGCTTACCCTACTTGCAAGGTTTACGTTTTTGCAAAAGCTGAGAAAATCCTTCTCTTTTTCTCTAAGCTCTCTATACTGGGGCATGTATCTACCTGCTTGACGCATAAGCCAAACAGGAAAGCGTGGGATTTTCTCTCCTTTAAGGCTTTTCAAAAGAAGCATGGTTTAATATCTTAGCATATTTTTCACCCCCGGGGGAGGGGGTGAGGGAGGAGGTGAGCCATGGGGTTGCTGGGGTATGAGATATAATAATATAGCATGAACTTTACAAAATTGCAAGGGTCTGGAAACGACTTTATAGTTATAGACAACAGAGATGGCAAGGTATACGAGCTTTTAAAGAGGCTTGAGCTTGATATAAAAGACTTTGTGATAGCACTCTGCAAGCAACACACGGGTATAGGTGCGGATGGGCTTATCCTTATAGAAGACCCTCAAGACCCAAAGAACCACTTCAAATGGCAGTTTTTTAACTCCGATGGCTCTGTGGCGGAGATGTGTGGCAACGGCTCTCGCTGTGCGGTAAGGTTTGCCTATGAGAAGGGTATAGTAGGCGAAGAAGTGCGTTTTGAGACCCTTGCGGGTGTGATAAAAGCGTGGGTCAAGGAAGGTGGAAAAAGAGTAAAGGTACAGCTTACAAGCCCAAAGGACCACAGAGAGGTATCTTTGCAGGTAGATGGTCTCCATATTGAAGGTAGCTTTATAAACACGGGCGTGCCTCACTTTGTGGCAGTGGTGGAAAACCTGCAAGACCTAAATTTGGTAAAGCTGGGAAGGGCTATAAGGTTTCACAAAGAGTTTGAGCCTAAGGGCACGAATGTGAACTTTATAGAGAAGCTCTCAGACAAGGCTATAAGGATAAGAACTTACGAAAGAGGTGTGGAAGGAGAGACCCTTGCCTGTGGAACTGGAGCAACCGCATCAGCCATAGTGGCTTATATGAAGGGTTTGGTAAAGGAAAAGCCTGTGGAAGTGCATACAAAGGGTGGTGAAATTCTCCGAATTGACTTTAGCGAGGGCTTAAGGGAAGTATTCCTTGAGGGTGCGGTCTGCAAGGTTTTTGAAGGCTTTTTCTCAGAAGAAGACCTGCTTTGCATGAGATAGCTCACAGATAGGCACAATATAGGAGCTTATAATTCTACCTATGGCACAGATAATAGTGGCGGAGCATGCAGGTTTTTGTTTTGGAGTAAGAAGGGCTATAAACCTTGCGGAAGAGGCGGTAAAGGATACACATTTAGACAGAAAAGTCCTCAGCATGGGTCCCCTCATACACAACCCTCAGGAAGTTAAAAGACTTGAAGGCAAGGGTCTTATGCTTTTAGAAGATGAAAGCATGCTAGATGAAAACAGCACGGTGATAGTGCGTTCTCATGGCATACCACCACAGAAGGAAAGGGAGCTCCTTTCAAAGGGTGTAAGGCTTGTGGACGCTACATGCCCCTTTGTAAAGGCGGTTCATGAGGCGGTGGTAAAGCTCTGCAAAGAGGGATACTTTGTGGTGCTTGTGGGAGAGAAAAACCATCCAGAAGTGATAGGCACTTTGGGATACCTACAAGAGTGTGGTGGCAAAGGTGTGGTGGTGGAAAGCAAAGAAGACCTAAAGGCGGTTCTTGGAAAGGAAAAGGTTGGCATAGTGGCACAAACTACTCAAAACGAACAGTTTTTCAAAGAGGTGGTAGGTGAAATAGCCTTGTGGGCAAGGGAAGTAAAAGTGATAAACACCATATGCAACGCCACCTCTGAGCGTCAAGAGGATGTATACAAGCTTGCTCCACAAGTGGATGTGATGGTTATAGTAGGTGGGAAAAACAGCGGAAATACAAGAAGGCTTTATGAGATATCCAAATCTCTAAACTCCAACAGCTACCATATAGAAACACCAGAGGAGCTAAGAAGGGAATGGTTTGAAGGAGCTCAAAAAATAGGTCTTACCGCTGGTGCGTCAACCCCTGACTGGATAATACAGGCGGTGGTAGACAGGATAAAAGAGCTTATAATTTAAACCATGAGGCTTTTATTAACTCTCTTGCTACTTTTGAAGCTAAGCCTTGCCCAAGACCTATACACAGAGTTTATAAGGTCTCAAGTTAAAGAAATACCCCTCAACAAGGCTATCGTGGTAGGTAAAGGGAAAAGGGAGCTTATAACCTTTATAAACCCTGACTGTGGACACTGCAGGAAAGAGTGGCAAGCCCTAAGACCTCACTTAGACAAGGTAAAGGTCTATGTTTTTCTTTTACCTTTTAGGAGCTTTCCAGAAAGCCACGCCAAGTCTTATTACATAGCCTGCTCAAAGGATAAACTAAAAGCACTTGATGAAGTCCTATCTGGAAAGTTTGACGGAAGAACTCCACAGGTAAAGGAGTGTCCTCTTGTTTATGAGCACATAAAGATAGCGGAAAAGTTAAATGTGCAAGGAACTCCATACAACATAATACTTGGGAGCTACAAGGTTATAGAAGGCTATAGCCCAGCTCTCTTGGAACATCTTGGCATTAGATGATAGTAGTGGTTATGGGTCTTTCTGGCTCTGGCAAATCCTTTCTTGCAAGCATACTCCACCAGGACTTTGGCTTTGAATGGCTAAGGAGCGACCTAATAAGAAAGGAGCTTGCTGGTATAAACCCTTATGAGAGTGCTAAATCTGGCTACGGTGAAGGTATATATTCACAAGAATGGACAAAAAGAGTTTATGAGGAGATGATAAGAAGGGCTAAAGAATTGGTCTGTAGTGGTAAAAATGTAGTGCTTGATGCAACTTTCCTTCAGGATTGGCAAAGAGAACTGGTAAAGAAAAGCTTTCCAAATGCTATATTTCTGCTTGCTTATGCAGATGAACAGGTTGTGATTAAAAGACTTAGGGAAAGGCGCGACGTATCTGATGCGGACGTTGAGGTGTATTTAAAGCAAAAAGAAAATTTTGTCCCACCTTCCTATGCAATACCTATAGATACAAACAAAAGCAGAGACGAACTTAAGGTTGTCCTGCAGGAGATACTCCAAAGGCTTGAGAGGAAAGACATTCAAGAGAACGCTCTATAGGGTTTTCCTTTTCCAGCTTGCAGTCAGGGTTTATACCCTTATCGGTAGTCACAAGCTCACCACTTGGAAGTTTCATCTCAAAGGTTATAAGCCTTAGCACATTACCGCAGGAGTCAAGGATATACATGTTGCTCCCTACATACTTGCCCACGGTGTTTTCCCCCACTATAACTGCACCCGCATACCTTCTAAGCAAAGTGGCTACCAGCTCCGAGGCGGAGGCGGTGTGTTTATTAACAAGCACAATAATCGGTTTATTAAAGCTCTGTCTGTTTGTGAACTGATAAACCCCTAAGTTCCTTCCTCTGCCCTCAAGGTAGAACATAACACCCTCACCCCCTATCAACATATCCACTATACTTTTGGCTACAGAGATAAGCCCACCACCGTTATCCCTTAGGTCAAGTATAAGGACATCTATGTTGTTGGCGTTGAATTTTTCCATAACCTCCCTAAACTGCTCTACCGCAGGCTGTGTAAAGTTTACGAGTTTTATATATCCTATCTTTTTGTCTCCATGATCTATTATCCTCACCTCTTCTATTACGGGCACGGAGAATTCACCCTTTAAAACCTTTATCTCCATAAACAACCCTTCCCTTATTATTTCAAGGTTTATGATTCCTCCCTTTTCTACCTCTCTTATAACTCTCCTCCACTGGTTTTTGTCATTTACACCGTTTATGGCTAATATAAGGTCACCCTCTCTGACACCATGCTGTTCTGCGGGAGACTTGGGAAAAACCTTAACCACATAACCCTTGTCATCCCATCGCACACCCAAACCTATCATTTTTGAACTTGAATACCAAAGCCTATCTTCCTCCTGTCTTGTTATAGAAGTCCAACGGTCACCTATCTTTCTTAGATGGTCTATTAGCTCCTGCTCACTTTTCCACTGACTATCCTTTATCCTATCCCACCAAAGATAATGCCTTTCCATGAGTGCGACAACTTTCTTTAAGAGTTCTTCCCTGGAGCAGTCTTCCCCTGCAAAGGATACATGCAGGAGCAAAAGCACAAGCAAAAAGGACATACCCATGGAAGTTCAGCTAAAGAAATATAATTCTGTTGACAAAAACTTCAAGGGTTATAACTTATAAACACCTACTATTAACTTTTTAGGAGGCAAGGCATGTACTATGTGGCTGAGGTCATAAACGAAGAGTGCAGTAAGTACAACTGCAAGCAGTGCACCCTCTTTTGTCCTGAGCCCAACACCCTTATGTATACTGATGAGGAGCATCATGCCTTCGTGGTGCAAGAACGGTGCAAGGGCTGTGCCTTGTGTGTCTATGTCTGCGTAAATCTCTTAAAGAGAAACGCCATCCACATGGTCATGCCGGAAGTGCATGCGGAGAAGTAAGGCATGGCAGTAAGGGAAAAGCTCTGGACTTATGAGGATTATTTCCAGCTTGAGGATGAAAAAAGGTATGAGATAATTGACGGAGAGCTCCTTGAAATGCCAGCACCAAGCCTAAGGCATCAGAAGGTTATTTGGAATCTTGCCTATGTCTTTAGAAGATATCAAGAGAAAAAAAAACGCGGAGATTTCTATCTTGCTCCAGTGGATGTGGTTCTTTCTCAAGAGCATGTGGTTCAGCCAGACCTTGTCTTTGTCTCAAAGGATAGGCTTTCTATAGCAAGGGATAAAGGTATATTTGGTGCTCCAGACCTCGTAGTGGAAGTGGTCTCTCCATCTACCTTTAAAAGGGATACAGAGGACAAGAGAAGGCTATACGCCAAGCATGGCATAAAGGAGTATTGGCTTGTGTTTCCAGAGGAGAGGGTGGTGGAAGTACTTACCTTGAAGGGAGATGAGTATGAAGTATTCTCCCACGCCTTTGAAAGCGGAAAGGTTTGTTCAAAACTTCTTGAAGATTTTTGTCTAAATTTAGAAGAAATTTTTTAAGGAGGTAAACTATGGCAATACTTGGACCGTCAGGCTTTTCACCCTATCCTGTGGCTGTTTATGAGGGTATTTTGAATCCTCCACCGGGCAAGGCTCTAATGTTTAACGAGATCGTAGAAGAAGAGCTTGCTATGAGAGAAGCTGCGAAGGCAATGCTCACAAGACCTAACCCCACCATATTCCCAGGTCCTCAGGTTCTTTATGCTTGGAACGAGGAGGCAAAGGAAAAGGCAAGGTTAGTAAAGAAGATGGCACAGGTTCTTGGTGCAAAGATTATTCCCATGTATGACTACAGACCTAAATATCCCAAAATAAACCCAGCGGTGGAAATAAACCCTAACCATCCAAACCTTACCATATGGCACAACAAGATAAAGGCGTGCATATTCGTAGGCGTGCATTGCCACTATGCCAATGTAGCTCTCAAGATAATAAGGGCTGAAACGGACTGCTTTACCATAGCCATGTGCGGTATGGCAGGGCATGAAGATGCTATGATAACACTCAGAGACCAGCATATAGAAGAGATGGAAAAGTTCATAAATATCGCAGAGGAGGTAAAGAGGGAGCTAGGAAAATGAAAACCCGGGAAAGGCTTTGGACTTATGAGGACTACCTAAGCCTTGAGGAAGAAAAGAGGTATGAGATAATCAATGGAGAGCTTTTTGAAATGCCAGCACCCAGTGTTAGACATCAGGAAATTCTAAAAAGGCTTGTGAGGCTCTTTCAGATAGTAGAGGATAAAAAGCTGGGGCTTTACTATTTCTCACCAATAGACGTGGTGCTTTCAGAGAAGGACGTTCTCCAGCCAGACCTTGTGGTAGTGCTTAAGGAGAATTTGTCCATAGTTCAAGAGAGGGGCATCTTTGGCGTTCCAGACCTTGTGGTGGAAATTGTCTCTGCCAGCTCCTACAAAAGGGACACAGAGGACAAAAAAAGGCTATATGCAAACTATGGTGTAAAGGAATACTGGCTTGTGCTTCCAGAGCTAAGGCTCATTGAAGTGCTTACCCTTCAAGAGGGTGAATACAGAGCTTTTTCCTTTGCCTGTGAAAGGGGCAAGGTGTGTTCAAAGGTGGTTGAGGGTTTGTGTGTGGAGTTGGAAGGAGTGCTACCATGATAGCAGAGAAGGTCTGGACTTATGAAGACTATCTAAGCCTTGATGAAGAAAAGAGGTATGAGATAATTGACGGGGAGCTATTTGAAATGCCAGCACCCAGCGTTAGACATCAAGAGATATCTGGTAGGTTGTATGTGAAACTTTTCAACTACATAGTGGAGAGCTCTCTTGGGATAGTCCTTTACGCTCCTATAGACGTGGTGCTTTCAGAGAAGGACGTTCTCCAGCCAGACCTTGTGGTGGTGCTTAAGGAGAATTTGTCCATAGTTCAAGAAAGAGGTATCTTTGGCGTTCCAGACCTTGTGGTGGAAATTGTCTCTGCCAGCTCCTACAAAAGGGACACAGAGGACAAAAAAAGGCTATATGCAAACTATGGTGTAAAGGAATACTGGCTTGTGCTTCCAGAGCTAAGGCTCATTGAAGTGCTTACCCTTCAAGAGGGTGAATACAGGGCTTTCTCCTTCGCCTGTGAAAGGGGCAAGGTTTGCTCAAAACTGGCTGATGGTTTGTGCATAGACCTTGAGGAGGTCTTTCGGTGATAAAAATCAGCTTGCTTATCGCCACCTTTTATAAATTTAAAACAAACTTCTATAGGAGGTAAGGTCATGCAGACATCTACCGAGACGGTCATATACAACAGGGCAGGACAGAGGGTGGTTTCACCTGACTACCTTCTTTTTGAAGCTCCAAGGACGAAGCATTTCATGACAGGCTCAGAGGCAGTAAAGGAGGCGGTAAAGAGGGCTTCAGTAGACGCCTCTGTGTCCTACCCAATAACACCCCAGTCTGAGGCGGCGCACCTCATCGGTGAGCTTTGGGTTGAGGGCTATGTGGGTGTATACTTTAGAGGCGAATCTGAGTTTGGCGTTATGTCAGAAATAGCGGGATGCGCCATGGCGGGTGCAAGGACAATAACCACTACCTCTGGACCTGGAACTCTTAGGGCTTTTGAAAACTTCCCCATGTGGGCGGGGACAAGAATACCCGTCCAGCTTGTCCTTATGGCAAGAGGTGTAAACTCTCCCCTTTCTATACAACCTGACAACCTTGAGGTGGGTTTCCTGCTTGATACTGGTTGTATGATATGGTATGCGGAAAACGCACAAGACCTTTTTGATATGATACTGGCAGGCTTTGTGGTAGCAGAACAGCCAGATGTGCATGTCCCAGTTATAACTGTGGTGGACGGCTTTTTTGTTTCTCATACACGTGAAGCAGTTATGCTCCCACCAGATGATATAGCCCTTCCACCCTACAATCCTTACAAAGCACCCATGCCTGTTATAGACGCAGAAGTGCCACCAGGAAGATTTCTCAGAGACCCATTTGTGATGAAGTCCAACTACATCTCCTATGCAACCCATGCCAGCTGGCAGTGGGAAGTGAGGTCCGCCATTGAAAGGTCAAGACCCTACGCAAAGCACTATCTCAGAGGTCTCGTAGAGGAGTTTGGAGACCCCTCCGCAGAGCTTGTCTTTGTAGCTTGTGGCACTGCGGCTGCTCAATCAAAGGAGGCGGTCAGACTTCTTGAAGAAGAGGGCATAAAGGCAAGGGTTATCAAGCTAAAAACCATAAGACCTTTCCCCATAGAAGAGTTAAGGCAGGCAGTAAAGGGTGCTAAATACATCTTTGTGCCAGAGTTTAACGTGGTAGGATGGCTTGAAAGAGAGGTAAGAAGATATCTTTACGGACACTCTGACGCAGAGGTTATAGGTGCACCAAGGGTAGCCGGTGGAATGACCATGCCCGCGGAGGTTATAGTCAAAGAAGTTCTTAAACTTACAGGAAAGGAGGTAAAACATGTCATATAAGATTTACGAAATAAACGAAGAGTTTTTGGATGTTATGCCTCAGGAAATAAAAGACCTTCAGTTTAAGGCTACCTGGGGCAACCCCAAGAGGGGTGTTATGGACCTTCCTTATTCAAAGGAGTTAATAGAGGAGCATTCTCTGTGTGCGGGATGCCCTGAGTCCATGGCTCTCAGGTATATCCTCGCCTCTTTGCCAAACCCCGAGGACACCATAATAGTCAACTCTACAGGATGCACCTCTTTGGTCTTCCCCCACATAGCCCTTCATACGGTCCACTCCCTCTTTGGAAACCAGAATGCGGTAGCCTCTGGCATAAAGAGAGTGCTTGAGTGGAGGTTTCCCGACAAGGTCAAGGATGTGGTAGTGCTTGCTGGAGATGGTGCCACAGTGGACATAGGTCTTGACTGCACCCTTCAGTCCTTCTTTAGGCAAGAGAAGATAACCACCATATGCTTTGACAACGAGGTCTATGCCAACACAGGCGGTCAAGAGAGCGGTTTGACGGTAAAAGGTCATGTCTTTAAGATGGCACCAAAGGGCAAGCAGTGGGACAAAGTCCCCATGTGGCAACTTGCCATAGACTCAGGATGCCACTATGTGGCAAGGCTTACCGTGTCCTCTCCCAAAAGGGTAGAAACGGTCATAAAGAAAGCCATATACGTGGCAAGAGAAGTAGGACCCACATATGTGCATCTTTATACTCCTTGTATTCTTGAAATAGGTCTCAACTCTGATGACGGTCTTGATGAGATGAGGCAAAGGGACAAGGAAAGGTTTGCCTTCTTTGAGTATGTTTCTGAACCTGCAAAAGAGGTCATTGAACGCAAGAAAGAGGAGGGCTTGCTATGATGAGGAGAAGGGTAAACATTCGTATGCCAGCCCTTGGAGGTCAAGGTGCAGTTACCGCTGCACACATAATAGCCACAGCGGCGGACTACGAGGGCTACTATGCGGTTTCTAACCCCTTCTTTGGTGCGGAAAAGAGGATGGCACCAGCGGAGAGCTATGCACGCATAGGAATGGAGCCCATCTACGACAGAGGCGAAGTGGTCTATCCGGATGTTATCATGGTCTTTCACCCTCAAGTCATCACCATGGGTAAATCCTACACCATGCCCTTCTACTCTGGCATAAAGAGAAAAGGTCTTATCATCATAAACACAGAGGAAGACCTACTTACCGACGAGGACAAAGAAAGACTTGAAGAGCTTGAGGTAAAAGTATTTAACTTCCCAGCTACCAAGTTTGCTATAGACATAGCAGGCACAGAGCTTTCCACCAATATGGCTATGATAGGTGCCCTCTTTGGTGCTATAGGCGCGGTTGGCGTTGAGGCTATAGAAGAGGGTATAAAGTCAAGGTTTCTCAAGAAATTTGTAGCCTCTGGTGGAACTGCTTCTTTGGACTCTGCTCTTGAGAGGAAGTTCAAGAAAAAGCTAGAGCTAATAGAGAAAAACCTCAACACCGCAAAGGCTGCATATGAGCTTGCTCAAAGGTGGGCACAAGAGCAGGGGCTTGAGCCTTTCCTTCCTCCCCCACCCAAAAAGGTAGCAGTGTAAAACCTTGGGGGCTTTGCCCCCCCTGTAAAAACTTGATATAGTAATAGCTAAGGTATAAAATTTAAGCATGGGGTGGATGGGAACGTTTTTAAGACTGGTTTTCTTAGGTTCCTTAATAGTGTCTACACCGTCTTTTTCATGCCCTGAGGGCTTGCCAAAGTTGTCTTGGAGCTATGAAGTTTCTCGCAAGAAGGGGAAGGAATACAGAAGGGTGGATATAGAAATAGTAAAGTCAGAAAGAGTAAGCACTGTTATACCAGACAACAGATTGTCTTACAAAACATCTGTTAGTCCCGATGGTTTTATAAGGGTGGAAGTGCTTAACAACAGCAATGAAACGATAAAAGATGTAATAATATCTCAGAGGTTTGAAGGTGTCTTTGAAGGATTAGTAAGAGCAAGACGCATACTATCCAGAAGCCCACTTATAGTAGAAGACTTTATTACTGCTCCCTATAATATGGAAGAGGGTAAGCTCTATATAGGCATTCCAATTTTGCACGCAGGTGAACAACTACAACTTGAATACAGTGTGAAAGCTTCAATTATATACAGACCAAAGCTCGTCTCCCCTGTGGTCAAGAAGGAAGAGGTTCGTGAAAGAGTTGTTAAGAGCTATACCTTTTACTTCCCCTTGGGTAAGACAAAGCTGAATGATTTGATTGTTGAAAGACTGATAATGGAGATAAGCCTACTACCTTCTGGTGAGGACTATAGAATAAGGGTAAAGGGCTATGCGGATTCGGCTGGTAGCCTTCCTGTAAACGAGAGGATAGCAAAAGAGAGGGCAATGAATTTAATAAGTCTTATTACGAGTAGAAGTCTCGCCTGCCTTGAAAAGCACCATTACGCTGAAAGCCTTACGGGCACACCCCTTGAAGCCAAGTAAGCCTTCAGCTCTGGTATGCTTATTTCCTTAAAATGGAAAAGCGAAGCCGCAAGACAAGCATCCGCTCCACCGAGGGTAAAGCCCTCATAAAAATGCTCCATTGAGCCTGCTCCACCCGAGGCTATCACCGGTATGTTTACAGCTTCAGAAGCGAATCTTGTAAGTTCTATATCGTAGCCGGACTTGGTGCCATCCCTGTCCATGGAAGTTAACAGTATCTCACCCGCTCCAAGACTTTCTACTCTCTTTGCCCACTCAATGACATCGAGCCCAGTGGGAGTTCTACCACCGTGTATGTAGACTTCCCAGCTGTTTCCCTTTCTCTTTGCATCTATGGCAACCACAATACACTGAGAGCCAAACCTCTTTGCACCCTCGTAGATGAGCTGAGGGTTTTTCACCGCAGAGGTGTTTATTGAAACCTTGTCCGCACCAGCTTCTAAGAGTTTCCTCATATCCTCAAGGTTTGATATACCACCACCTACGGTAAAAGGCATGAAAACCTCTTCTGCTACCCTCTTTACCACCTCAAGGGTTATCTTTCTGTCTTCTGCAGAGGCGGTTATATCAAGAAAGACCAGCTCATCCGCTCCTTGTTCTTCGTAAACCTTTGCCACCTCCACTGGGTCGCCTGCGTCCACAAGGTTTAAAAACCTCACCCCTTTTACCACCCTTCCCTTATCAACGTCAAGACAGGGTATTATCCTCTTCGCTAACATCTTAGCCTCTCTGGAGCTTTTTGTAGATATCGCCAAGATATATCCGGTAGTATATGGGTCTGCCATGAGGGCACACTTCCTTATTCTCAAAGGAAAGCCACAGGTTTAAAAGCTCCTTTGCCCTCTTTTGGTCAAGTCTGTCTCCTGCCTTTATGGAAGACCTACAAGCCTTGTCCTCTTCCATCTTAAGAACCTCGTAATTATACCTTTCTGAAAGCAAATGCTGGTCAAAGAAATAGAGATAATCTCCCAGCTTAGCCACAATTAGCGTGTTATCTATTATACCAATAAGCTCTGGCTCTGTTTGGTATTCCGCCTTTTTTTGAGATAACAAGGCAGGCATGTGTTTGTGCCTTGTTTCCAGAGCAGACTTTATGAGGTTTTTTACATTACCTTCTTTGAGAATTTTCACCTCTGTCTTCTTTGGATGGACGTTTACATCCAAAAGGTATGGAGGCACTCGCACATAACAAAGCACTAAACCAGTCTTTCCCAAAGTCCTTCTAACATACTCAGAGAGGCTTTTGTTTTGCACTGGTCTACCATTTATAAAAAGGAAAAGCTCTTTTCCCTCTCTGTTTAAGGGAAGTAGTAAGTCAACTTTAAAGGATTGCTCTTCTTTTGTTATATGCTCCAACTTAACTTGAAAAACTTCTTCCGCCCGTTCCTTTATGTCTATAGCAGGCTTAAGATGGTATATATCTTTCCCCTCTGCCCTTAAGCGAAAGGCAGTTTTTGGGTTTGCCAAGGCAAGAGCTTTAAAGACTTTGTATATTTTTCTTCTCTCTGTGTCTTCTTTTCCAAGGAAGGCGCTTCTCACAGGCGCATTATAAAAGAGGTCATAAACCTCTACATGCGTTCCCACAGGCATACCAACGAGTTTTTCACTTACCACCTTTCCACCTTCAACTTTTAGCTCTTTACCTACCTCTTCTTGGAAAAACCTTGACCTAAGAACCATCTTACTTACAAGACTGATAGCGTGAAGGGCTTCACCCCTAAAGCCATAGGTGGAAAGGCTTTGAAGGTCTTCAAGGGTTCTTAGTTTACTCGTTGCTCCGCTCATTACCGCTTTACTTATATCTTCTGAGGGTATTCCTATGCCATTATCCCGCACGCTTATATACCTCTTGCCGCCCTTTATTACTTCCACATCGACAAAGGTAGCACCTGCATCAAGAGAGTTTTCCATAAGCTCTTTGACGCATTCCGCAGGACCTTCTATAACCTCTCCAGAGGATATGCGGTTTTTCACCTCTTCTGGCAGAAGATTTATACGCATAAGAATATAAGATATGCTTATTTATGCCTTAAACATCTCTAATTGCTTTTGGATAAACATTTGTTATCTTATTTAACAAGGAGGTGGAAAAATGGTAAGGTACTTTCTAATCATTTTCACTCTCTTGTTTCTTGCTTTTGCTCAAGAGGATGATGTGCTTATAAAAACACCTCTTACGAAACGTCTTGAAGAATTCAATGTAAGCATAGGTATAGTTAGCGTTGACGAGCTCAAAAAAACCTTCCCGAGAGCTTACAGTCTGTTAGAGAAGCACAATGGCGTACCAGCAAAGCATGATACTCACCATCTTGCAGTGGCTATTTGGAAAAAGGAAGGTGACAAGATAGTCTACCTCTCTAACTTTAAGGTTGAGGCAGAAGTTAGGTCTCCCATACTAAGAGCTCAGAAGAAGGAGCTTCACAAGTATCCTCATACACATGGCGACAACTTTGGAGGATGGTTTCAGATGGAAGAAAAGGGGCTTTATTCAATAAACATTTACATAAAGGACGAAAAGGGAAAAACCCGGAAGGTTAACTACGACTACATGCTCCAGTAATCCTACAAGGCTGAGCTTTCTCACAGTAAACTCTTAGCAAGAACTTAACTTTATACATAGGAGGAATACTATGCCCAACAGACTTATAAGCTCAAAGAGCCCATACCTTCAGAAGTCTGCCTATCAGCCAGTAGATTGGTATGAGTGGTCAGAGGAAGCCTTCCAGAGGGCAAGGGAAGAGGATAAGCCCATACTGCTCTCCATAGGCGGTGTGTGGTGCCACTGGTGTCATGTAATGGCTCATGAGAGCTTTGAAGACCCAGAGATAGCCAGAATAATAAACGAGAACTTTATTCCCATCAAGGTAGATAGGGATGAGCGTCCCGATGTGGACAGAAGGTATCAGGAGGTAGTTATAGCCCTCACCAACTCCGGAGGATGGCCCCTAACGGTATTTTTAACCCCGGAGGGTAAAGCCTTCTTTGGAGGTACCTATTTCCCACCCAATGACCGCTGGGGAAGGCCGGGCTTTAAAAGCCTGCTCTTAAGGATAGCCCAGCTCTGGAAGGAAGACAGACAACGGGTCCTTAGGTCTGCAGAGAGCATATATGAAAGCCTCATAAACTACAGCAGGCAGAGCTTTAAGGACCCAGTGGAGGAAGACCTGCTCCAGCAAGGCATATCCACCCTCCTTGCCAGCATAGACTACCAATGGGGAGGCATAGGAGCCGCTCCCAAGTTTCACCATGCCAAAGCCTTTGAACTGCTTATACATCACCACCACTTTGCTCCATCACCCCTCCTACAAAGAGCCATAATGAGTTCCTTGGATGCCATGGCAAAGGGTGGCGTATACGACCATCTTCTTGGGGGCTTTTTTAGGTATTCCACCGACGAAAAATGGCACATACCACACTTTGAGAAGATGCTATATGACAATGCAGAGCTTTTGAGCCTGTATTCCATAGCCTACAAGGTTTTTGGAAGGGACCTATACAGAAAAACCGCAGAAGGTATAGTAAACTATTATAGGCTCTATGGCTACGACCCTGAGGGCGGCTTTTATGCCTCTCAGGATGCGGACATAGGAGTGCTCGACGAGGGAGGATATTACACCTTTACCCGGAAAGAAATTGAGAGCCTCTTGAGCCCTGAGGAGCTAAGGGTGTTTAGCCTTCACTTTGGTCTGGCGGATATGCCACACGAGCCAGAAAAAAAGGTGCTATACATAAACATAGAAGAGGAAGAGGTTGCAAGGGTAACAGGAGCGGAGCTTGAGGAGGTGAAAAGGCTTTTGGGCTCAGCCAAGGCTAAACTCCTCCAACACAGACAAAAGAGGGAAATGCCCTACATAGACAAAACAGTCTACACAAACTGGAACGCCCTTATGATATGTGCCTTGTGTGAATACTGGAAGGTCTTCTCAGACAGCTGGGCTTTAGACACTGCAAGGCGGAGCGCCCAGAGGATTTTGGAAGAATACTACAAAGAGGGTGCCCTTTTGCACAAGGAGGGTGTGGAAGGCTTTTCTGAGGACTATATTTTCCTTGCGGGTGCCCTTCTTTCCCTTTTTGAACTTACACAAGAGAAGAGGTATCTTGAGCTCTCAGGAGAGATAATGAGGAAGGCTTTGGAGCTTTTCTGGGATGAGGAGGGCTGGGGTTTTTATGATACTGCAAAAACCGGTAATGGGCTTTTAAACATAAGGCTTAAGAACCTTCAGGACACACCCACCCAGTCGGTAAACGGCTATGCACCCTATGTGCTTCTCTTGCTTGGCACTCTGACCGGTGATGGCAGGTTTATTGACTATGCGGAGAAAACCCTACAGGCTTTTTCAAGGTTTGTAAGGGAAGTGCCTATGGTGTCTCATTCTTACCTTATTAGCCTTTACTCCTATCTGAAGGGTATATACAAGGTAGAGACAAGAGACTATTTTGAGCAAGCTCTGAAGCTCTTTAGACCCTTTAAGTTTGTCCTTAGGTCTGAGGTGGAAGGGTTGATAATATGCGAGGGGCAAACCTGCCAGCGGTTTGACAGTCTTAATGAAATCTTAACAAAAGCGCACTAAAATTATATACAAAAGGAGGTGCTAAGGATGCTGATAAGCTACGAAACCAGCAAGGGTGTTGATGAAGTAAAGCAAGCCATTGAAGAGAAGGCAAAGGAGAAGGGCTTTGGAGTTATGGCGGTTCATGAAGTTTCAAAGGTCTTGGAAAATAAGGGTGTGCCCATAAGCTACAAGTGTGTAATAGTTGAAGTCTGTTCTCCAAAGCATGCAAGCAAAGTGCTCTCCACAGACCCTTACATATCCACCGCCATGCCCTGCAGGATAGCCATCTTTGAAGAAAATGGTAAAACGGTAGTGAGCACCATGGCTCCCACTGAAATGCTCTCCATGTTTGAAAGACCAGAACTGGAAGATATCGCACAAGAGGTAGAAGAGCTCATGGAGCAGATAATGGAGGAGTGCCTATGAAGGTGCTTAGTGTAAAGGACAAGAAGGTGGCAAGAAGGTTAACAGACAGACTTCTAAAAAAGGGTCTTGTGGTTGCACAGGCGGAGAAGGAAGAGGACCTAAAAAAGGACTTATCCAAGAAGGCGGACGTGGTTATCTTGTTTTCAGAGGGTGTATCCAAAACTCTTGACTAATTCTGGTCTCTTCTTCCAGTCTGGCTTTACCCTTACAAAAAGCTCAAGGTAGACCTTCCTGCCTGTTATAAGCTCTAACTCTTCTCTTGCCATCTTGCCTATGGACTTTAGTCTCTGCCCGCCTTTTCCTATGATTATAGGCTTGTAGTTCTCCCTATCTACTACAATGTCCGCCTTTATGACAAGGACGCTTGGGTCGTGCTTTCCTTCAGAAACTTCCGTTATAAGCACCGCCACGCCCTGAGGGATTTCTTGGTGAACCTTTAGCAAGACCTTTTCCCTTATTATCTCTGCAGCCATAAGCCTAAAGGGTAGGTCTGTGACCATCTCCTCGGGAAATAGTGGCTCACCCTCTGGAAGGTATTTTATTATGGTCTTGAGAAGCTCATCTATGTTATAGCCCTTTAAGGCACTTATGGGTATTATCTCTTTTATTTGCGGATACTCCTTTGAAAGCTCTTCTGCAAGAGGTAAGAGATTTTCTACACCCCCTACCTTGTCCACCTTGTTTATAAGGAGGAAAACAGGTTTGTTTTCCGCATAGGGCTTTATGTATTTTTCAAAGACTTGTCTATCGTCATCCCTGAAGCCGTCCTCCGCATCTATCATAAAGAGTATAAGGTCCGCATCCTCTAAGGAAGTGCTTGCGGTCTGCACCATAGCCTCTCCCAGTGCATCCCTTGGTCTGTATATGCCAGGGGTATCTAAAAAAACTATCTGTGCCTGCTCTGGTATGTTTTTCACACCAAGCACCCTTATGCGTGTAGTCCCTGGCTTTGGAGAGATAATAGAAACCTTCGTGCCTAATATTTGGTTCAGAAGCGTGGATTTGCCCACATTCGGTTTGCCTACGATAGCTACATATCCTACCTTCATCAAAGTTATTATAAGCCAAGCTCTGCAATAATTAAAAGCACTATTCCAAGTAAGACTACCGCAAAAGAAGCACCAGAGGCGTAAACCTTTGAAGGAAGCCTTTTAGCTAAAAGTCCACCCGTTAGTGTTCCAAAAACAAGCCCTGCAAGACCCATAGCTATAAACCGCCAGTCAAGAGAAAGTAGGTCAAGGTTTTGATAAAAGCTAAGCCTTATGAGTATATTGGAAGTAAAGTAGAGGTTAAGCATAAGCCTTATGGAGTAGGGGTCAAAAAGGTGCTGACTAAGGAAAACGAGGGGTGGCGGTCCTCCCATACCCATAAGCCCTGCAAAAAGACCACCAAGAAAACCCACAGGAAAAGCCATATGTCTACCAAGCCTAACTTTTAAAAGCCCCCTCTGGACCAGCAGGTTATAAACTCCCAAAGCGAGGATAAAAGCTCCTATGGTGAGTTTTAGGGTCTTTGTGTCTGCCTTGTCCAAAAGATATGCACCCAAGAATATTCCTGGCACTGAACCCGCTATTAGAGAAAAAAGTAGCTTTGTCTCTATTTTTCCCTTCCTGTTTTGATACAGAAGGCTGAGAGTTCCAAAGAGGTTGAAAATGGCAGAGGACACAACCACCATCTTGGGGTCATACAACATGGAAAGAATACCTATTATGAATATCCCAGCTCCAAAACCTGTTATAGATTGAAAAAACCAAGCAAAGGAGACCACAAAAAAGGGTATCATTTACCAAAAATTGACTTTATAAAGTTTATAAACCCTCCAAACCTTCTCTTAAACTCCATGCGTAGGTTTTCTACCCATTCACCTATTCTGCCAGAGGTTTTTGAAAGAAGGGACTTATCTTTTATGTGGTCTGTGAAGAGAAACTCTTTTAACACTTCGTTGGTCTCCTCAAGAGCCCTTATAAGGCGTTTTAGCTCCTCTTTGTTTTCAAAGTTTGCCTTGTTTATGGCTTGCTCAAGGCTTTTGAGTATACCCTCAAGGGCACTATCAAAGCTCGCATTCCTCGCCTGTGTGTCTGTGGGAAACTGGTTTATAAGTTCTACCAGTTTTGACTTTAGCCTAAAGCGGTATTCAGAAAGCAAGGAGGGAAAGGGTTCCTTTGAAGGCATGTCTTGGAAAAACTCCTCCACTATTAGGACAACCCTTTCCTCTATGCTGTATATCCTATCCATTAGTCCGTCTCCGTGTGGTGTTCCTCACCAGTTGGGGCTTTTTTGCCTTCCTCCAAGTCATAGAAACGGTCTTCAAGTTTTTTAAGTATTTTAGGCAGTGTGGTGTATTCCATCTCTTCTGAGGGCAGTCTATGAGGTTCAAATATCCCTTGACGCCTGAGGATGTCTGCGATTATCTGGGCTTGTTCTCTTGCCTTGTCAAAGGCTGGGTCATCAAAGAGGTCTCTGGGACCTATAAGTTTGCCGTTGGCTATCTGATATCCTGCGGCGATAACCCTTGGAGGTCCGTCAAACCTTGAAGGAGTGGCATACTTGAAGGATACGGGCATAAGGGGTCCATTGTGAGAACCTCTCATCCAACCCTCCACTATCCAAGGTCTCGCAAAAGGCTCAAGTATTTCACCTATGGCGGGAAAACCGGACTGAGACCTCACTATCATAACAGGGTCATCTTTGCCTACATACTTGCCTGCGATTAAGGAAAGCCTTTGTGTGGATGCAACCGCAGCTATCTCCCCGTCAGAGTTTCTCCAGACGCTTTTTACCGCATAGCGCTCCACACTTCCAATAAGGGCAAGAAGGTCATACAGCTCCGCTGGTGTAGAGAGCTTTACCGCCTTGCCTGTAAAAGTATCAAGCACCTCAAAGGTAAAGCCATCATGCATTTTGGGGTCTATAACAAGACCTGCACAGACCATGGGGTCAGCAAACATCTCATAAAGGGGCAAGCTCCATGCACTGGGTGCGGTCTTGTCCGCAAAGAAGACTATTACAGGTTCAGAGGGTCTTTCTTCAAACTCCATCTCCGCCACACCAGGACCCATACCCTTCACATTGCCAGAAAAGGTATCAGAAAGTAGGTCTTGACCCGCACCGTAGAGCTTGAGCCTTTTGGCTACCTGTGTTCCCTCTTCAAAAGCTCTCCATGCTATACCATGCACAAGTTCACTGTCCACACCATGCTGGTGGGTCATCACAAGAGCAATATCATCGCCACAAACAAGCACTTGACAGTCAATAAGGTTTCCCTTTTGGACTTCCTTTAATCCTATTTCTTTTACCTTTTCCACCACCTCAGGATGTGCGGAAGAGTGCCCCACATAACCCCCTATGTCTGCCTTTATTACACTCAAAGTTATTTTCATGACTACCTCCTTTGTGCTTTGCTTTTTATATTATAACATCTCATGAAGCTCTTTATAGTGGAGAGCCCTACAAAGGCAAAAACCATAGCCAAGTATTTAGGGGAAGGTTGGATAGTTAGAGCTACTCTGGGTCATATAAAGGACCTGCCAGAGGACAGGCTTGGTGTAGATGAGGAGACTTTAAAGCCAACCTTTGTA
The DNA here is from genome assembly GCF_011006175.1 of Hydrogenobacter sp. T-8. Taxonomy (NCBI): domain Bacteria; kingdom Pseudomonadati; phylum Aquificota; class Aquificia; order Aquificales; family Aquificaceae; genus Pampinifervens; species Pampinifervens florentissimum. The sequence continues at coordinate 911,841 of NZ_CP048795.1, forward strand.
TGGGTAAGGGGTAAAAGAGCGCTTATGGAGAAGTTAAAGGCTCTGGCTCGCAAGGCAGAGTCCATATACATAGGCACAGACCCGGACAGAGAAGGAGAAGCCATAGCCTACTTTATCTATAAGGAGCTTGAAAACCTTAAAAAGCCCATAAGTAGAGTAGTTTTCTATGAGGTTACTCCTCAAGGTATAAGGTCCGCCATACAAAAGCCTACCACTATAAACCAAAACCTTGTAAAGGCACAGTTTGCCAGAAGGGTGCTTGACAGGCTCATAGGTTATAAGCTCTCTCCCTATCTGTGGAGAGCCCTCAGCAGAAATACCCTCTCGGTGGGAAGGGTTCAATCTCCTGCTCTAAGGCTCATAGTGGAAAGAGAAAGGGAGATAATGGCTTTTAGAAAAAAGGAATACTACTACATAAAGGTGGTCTTTGAAAAGGATGGTGTGGAGTTTTCCGCCTTTTGGGACTATAGGTTTGAAAAGCCAGAAAATGCCAAGCCCTACCTTGAAAAGTTAAAATCTGCCCTTTTTGAGGTCCTAAGCTATGAAGAGAAAGAAGAAAAACATGAACCTCCAAAGCCCTTTATAACTTCAAGTCTTCAGACAGTAGCCAGTGGGGTTTTAAAGGTTGGTGTGGAGCAAGTGCAAAAGATGGCTCAAAAACTCTACGAAGAGGGGTATATCACTTATCCAAGGACGGACAGCTATAGGATGAACCCACAGAAGGCAGAGGAGTTTATGAAATACATTGAAAAGACTTATAGAAGGGAATATGTGGGTAGGCTAAGGAAGTTCAAGGAAAAGGAGCTCTCTCAGGGTGCTCATGAATGTATAAGACCCACAGCACTAAAGGTCCCGCCTCTTAAGGGAAAGGAGTTAGACCTTTATATGCTTATACTAAAGAGAACCCTTGCAAGCCTTTCAAGCCCTGCGGTCTTTCTCAAAAAGAAGGCGGTTATAGTGCCCATATACGAGAAAAGGAAGGGTGAAGATATGAGGTTTTTAGCTAAAGGTTCAGAGCTTGTCTTTGATGGATATTTGAGAATTTACCCAGAGGAACAGGAGATTGTGAAACTACCACCTTTGAAAAAGGGAGAGGTTCTAAAGCCTAAGAAGATACTCCTTGAAAAGAGGCAAACTCAACCACCATCAAGATACACAGAGGGCTCTCTGGTTAAAAAACTTGAAGAGCTTGGCATAGGTAGACCTTCCACCTATGCGGTTATAGTAAAAACCCTAAAAGAGCGAGGCTATGTGGTAGAGGAGAAGGGACACCTAAAGCCCACTGAAATAGCCTTTGAGGTGGCGGACTTTTTGCAGGAAAACTTCCCAAAGGTAATAGACTATGCCTTTACAAGCCAGATGGAGGGGGGTCTTGACAAGGTGGAAGAGGGTCAAAGGGACTGGCGTGAGGTGGTAAGAGAGTTTTTCTCACAAGTTCAATCGGGGCTATAATTTATAGTTTCAGATGGATACCATTCTTGATAAGTTCAAGGGCGTTATTCTTGGTAGTGCCATAGGCGATGCCATTGGCAAAAGTCTTGAGGATGTGCCTTTGGCAGATGTGCTTGAGTTTTATGGTGGCAAGGTAAAAGGCTTTGTAGAGCCACATCCTCTTAGTCCTTCCGTGGGTCTTGAGCCAGAAAAAACTTCTGATGAGACCACCATAAGTGTGCTACTGGCTCAAAGTATAGTGGAGAAAAAATTCTTAGACCCTTACCACTTTTTTGAAAAGCTCAGAGAGTGGGCGAGTAAAGAAGAAAGCCACAGATATCCAGACCCTGCACTGATTACTGCCATAGACCTTATATCCTCTGGAGTAGGTCTTGAGGATACGGGGCTTGTATCTTCCTCTGTGGAGGGAGTGCTTAGATGTGCTATAACTGGGCTTTTCCACTATTACAATCCACATCTTGCAGTTGAGGCTGGCAGGCTTGTAAGCCTAATTACACACAGAAGCAAGGAGATATACGATGCCAGTGCCTTGGTTTCTGCCCTTGTTAGCTATCTTGTGCTTGAGAGCTTTGACCTAAGAAACCCAGTGGAGAGGTTTGCACTCCTTGAAAGCCTTAAAAACTTTCTCAAATATGACAAAAGCAAAAGATACCTTGACAGCGTGAAAAAACTCTTAGAAGAGGAAGCAGACACAGAGAAAGCCATAGAGCTTATAGGAAACTCCACCTATGTTTTTGAAGCCCTACCCCTTGCCCTTTTTATCTTCTTAAGACATGTGGACGACCCTATACAAGCCTTCTGGGAAGGAGTAAACGCCTGCGGTATGGTGGGAGGGGACACGGACGCTATAGGATACCTTGTGGGGTCTTTTGTAGGTGCATACGCTGGGCTTTGGGCTTTCCCCTTGGAACTTCTTGAAAATTTGGAAAACTACGAGTATTATATTCTTTTGGCAGAAAAACTTTATGATACTACCATGGAATTTCTTGAAAGGAGGAGATGAGATATGGCTTACAAACTTCAAGAAGCCTTTTTAAACACCGCAAGGAAAAGAAGGGTAAAGGTTACCATCTATCTTCTTAACGGCGTAAGGCTTCAGGGAAGGATAAGGTCTTTTGACCTCTATACCATTCTTATAGAGGATGGGCGTCAGCAAACGCTTGTTTACAAGCATGCCATAACCACCATAATACCCTCAGAGAGGATGGAAATAGAGTTTGAAGAAGAAGGAGTGCCAGGGGCTGTATAGCCCCCTATCCTTAGAACATACCTGGAGGTTTACCCTTAGAAACCACAAGCCTTTCTACTGGTTGACCACCCTTTAGATGGCTTTGAACTATCTCATCCACATCTGAAGGCTTTACATTTCCATACCATACCCCATCAGGGTAGACCACAATCGTAGGTCCGAGACCGCAGGGTCCAAGACAGCCTGTGGGAGTCACCGCAGTGCTCATAAAAAGCTCTGGGTCCATTTGCAGTTTTTCCATGAGCTTCATGTATATATCCCTTCCGCCCTTCTCCGCACAAGAACCCATGGGATGACCAGGTGGTCTTTGGTTTACGCAGACAAAAACATGCCTAAACTCCATAGGATACCTCCTTGAAAAGTTTTGAAAGAATTCTACCAGAGAGTTTGAAAATTTTGTATGAGACTAATCACTTTTTAAGGAGGGGAGGAAGAGCCTCCCCAGAGGAGTTTAGAACTTCCAGTTGAGACCTATGGCTATGGCGTTTTGGGCGTTTTGGGCTTCCACGAGGAAAGCTCCTGAAGGGTCTGTTGCCTTTACCTTCTTGTTGAAGGCATGCTTGTAAGCAAGGTCTATTCCAAAGGTTTTTGTAAACTCATATCCAAGACCGAGGGTTATGTGATGTTCTGTTATCGCTGGGAAGCCTATAAGGTTAAACCATGCTATATTAAAGTCACTAAAGGGTGCAGAGAAGTTGGGTATACTGTTGGCATTCATGGGATTCTTAGCTCCGCCCCTTATGGGAGACTTTCCATAGTTATAACCTGCTCTCAAAGCCAGCTTTTCTGTAGGCTTATACTCACCACCAAGGGCTATAACCCACTGGTCTTTCCATTGGAAGTGCTTGTAGCCCTTTGCGTTCTTCCAGTTTATCCATCTTATGTCCATACCTACCTTGAAGTTGTTCATAGGCTTTACACCAAGACCAAAGGCAAGCTCTTGAGGCTGAGTGAGTTTTAGGTCTTCAAACCTTCCATCATTATTGCTGTCAAAGACCCTTTTGTAGGTCATAGAAACAGGGCTCTGGTAAGTTATACCTGCATACACAAAGTTTCCCATGTTGTAGGCTAAGCCAAGCTGAAAGCCTATTCCATAGGTCTGAGACTGTCCACCCCCAGCATTCCAACAGTTTGTAGTCATTGGCTGACACATGTTTGCTCCCATATCAAGTGAGCCATAAGCCAAGTGAAGAGCACCTGAAACAGATATGGCGTTATTCACTTTGTACGAAAGGGCTGGTATAACCCGCATAAACTGGAGGGTCGTATGCATGTTGGCAAGTCTTTGGTCCTTGTTTCTGTAGTCCACACCCATCCCTGAGACACCAAAGGCACCTATACCAAAGCTCAGGTTATTATTAATCTGTTGCACTATACCAACTTCCGGGACAACAAACATATCCGCCTCACTAGTAGCAGAGGCTGGAGGGTTCATAGGACCCATGGGAGTTACGTTAGTTTTTGCCTTAACCTCAGGCATAAAGAGTATTCCACCAAAGCTTAGGTTAAAGCCCTTATACTGGCTCATCCAAGCAGGGTTTCTAAAGATAGAGTCCGTAGGTCCTACTGGCATACCCACACCTATACCACCCATACCCCTTGAGGCTGGAGATACACCTATTAGGTTATCCCCGTTTGTAGCAAAAGAGAGCCCCGCAATTCCTAACAAGGCAGTTAAAGCAATAGCCTTTTTCATAGCCTTTACCTCCCTTCAAAGGTTTTCTCTCACATTTTATTCCTCATAACAGTAAACTTGCAATTCAAAGGACTTATAAGGTTTTAAGCCTGTGTTATATAAGAATTTCAGTATATTCCTATAAGTTTTCAATCAAGACAGCCCTATTTTGCAAACACTCTATAAGTTTTTCTATGCCTTCCCTCCTTACAAAATACACCCTTCCACCCAAAGGAACACCGTATTCCTTCATAGGTTTTATTCTCACATATCCCAAGTTTTTACCTGCAATGTAGCCTGTTATGTAATCTGGGTCATCGCTCCAGCATAGCTCCGCTATAACTCCGCAATGTATATTCTTTGTAGCAAGGGCAAGGGCATCAAGAAGTCTTTCAAGGTATGGCTTTTTTAATCCTCTTTCTCTCAAGACCCTCTTGACCTCTTGCCTGTCTTTCCAGTCCACCCTTACGGTTCTTATGCCTCTTTCCTTGTCTGGCTCAAGCCGTTCACCTGTATGAATATCCATTAGCACCGCACCTCTCATATTCCCACCCTTTGGGTTTGCTCCTCTCTTTAAGGTCTCAAGTGCCTTCAGGGCTATCTCCTCTGGAATGCCTTCCTTCGATAGGCTTTTTATGGCAAAGTTATGGGCTTCTTCTACGCTTTTAAAGTCATAGCTGTATATGGTAAGTGCCTTTGGAATTGTGGTTATCTCTTCCACCCTTTCAAGGGTTATAACCATCTTGTCATAAGCCTTGGGTCTTTTGATAAGTTCCTTTATAGTCTTTTGAAGGGCGTCAGGTTTTATAAGCCTTTCCGCACCAGATATGTGCTGTCCCTTTAACTCCGCTCTCATACGAAGGCTAAGCATAGCTTTTCCAAAACCTAAAGCCTCTTTTTAGAATTGTAAGCAAGTTTCTACCAGAAAGCAAAAGCTTTGGCTTTTTTGGAAGTGAAGAAAGCACCAACTTCCAGCCTTCTTTGAGGTTTCCAAACCTCATACACACATCTCCCACATGAAAAAGAAAATATGGCAAGTATTCCTCTGGAATTTTATCTCTGTAAAACCTGTAAACCGCCATAGTGCCTTCATAAAGCCTGATGCTTTTGCTACTTCTTTTCCCATGCTCTCTTATTTTTACCGTGTTAGTATCGCAAATTTCTACCTTTAGACCTTTAAGCACCGCCCTAAGGAAGATTTCCCAGTCCTCTCTAAGCATGAATTGGTCTTTGTATCCTAAAAAGCTCTCTTTTCTGAATGCGGTAGCGGATGGGTAGCCTACCATTCCAGAAAACACCAAAATTTTGTAGTCCTTTGGTATCTTTTTTCTTGAAACTCTCAGAATTTTACCCTCCGAGTTTACAAGGGTTCTCGGAAAACTATAAACCATATCCGCAACCTTTAAAGCGCCCATTAGTTTCTCCACATGGTTTTTTTCCCAGAGGTCATCATGGTCAAGGAAAAAGACATATTCACCCCTTGCCAAGCTAACTCCAAGGTTTCTTGAGTAGCACCTTTCCATGTTCTTTGGGTTGCGATGGTAATGCACCCAGCGAGAAAATTCACTCTTTACTACCTGCTCTGTTCTATCCGTTGACGCATCGTCTATAACTATTATTTCGTCAACCTTTAGGCTCTGCTCCAGCACTGACTGTATGGCTTGTGCTATGTATTGCTCTCCGTTATAGACGGGTATGACCACACTTACCATAACTTGGAAACCTTTTCCTTTAACTCAAGCTCGTAGAGAAACTTATACTTAAGGAAGGTGTAAAAGAAGGCAGAAAGGGCAACCATAAAGCCTCTTAGACCATCAAGAAAACCCAATTGGACAAAGTATACCTTAATAAAATGCCAAAGAGGATTGAATATTAGCTTATATAACCTGAACCTTTTGCCTTCACTTTTCATAATTTCCGCCATTGTGTATGCATAGTGTACCGTTTTTAAATACTGGTCTTTTAGACTTTTGTATGAATAATGATAGAGGTCTCCCTTTAATCTTCCTACACTACCACTAAATATAGCCCTTTCGTGGAGTAATCCTTCAAACCTTACCTTTCCTTTACGAAAAAGCCTAATCCTCCACTCGGGATACCATGCGTGTTTTAAAAAATCTCCCAAGTAATAAGTCCGTCTGCTAACCATATAAATATCATGCTTTGGGTTTTTGATTACCTGTCCTATGCTTTCCCTTAGCTCTTTGGAAACTTCCTCATCCGCATCAAGCACAAACACCCAATCTCCAGAACATAGACCTATGCCGTAGTTTAGTTGGTCTGGGTATCCTTTCCATTCCCTAAAAAAAACCTTTGCCCCCAGCTCTTTGGCAATTTCCACAGTTCTATCCGTTGAGCCAGAGTCTACCACAATAACCTCATCCGCAAGCCCCTGCACGCTCTTTATGGCTCTTTCTATGTTTTTCTCCTCGTTTTTTGTGCGAATTAAGACAGACAACATTTTAGGCTTATAATTATAAACTATGGGAAAATTAAGGGTTCAAGATGTGGCAAAGGAGCTTGGTGTTCCAGTCAAAGAGGTGAGAGAGGTTCTCAAAGAATGGGGTATAGATAAGGGGAATTTTGCCTACCTTAACGAGGAAGAGCTTCAGATAGTTTACGACCATTTTTCTGTTCCCAAAGAAAAGCCGGTAGAAAATGGAAGCAAAGCAGTAGCAAAAGAGGAGACCGTAGTAGTTTCTGAGCAGTCCAAAGAAGAAAAGCAAAAAGAGGAAAAAACCGAGCCAAAAAGAGAAGAGAAAAGATACAGAGACCAAAGGGATAAGAGATACCATGAAAAAGCAAGACAGCCAGCAAGGGAAGCACCACCTCCAAAGCGAGAGAGGGCGGAGGAAAGGGAGAGACCAAGAAGGGCAGAGGAAAGAAGACCCTTCCCAGCAAGGGTTCCTGCACCACCACCTATGCCTCCAACTCGCGAGCAAAGGGTAGAAGAAAAACCTCAAAAACCACAACCAAAGGAAAAACTCAGTAAAAGTGAAGAGCAAATGCTTAAAAAACTCCAACAGCCAGTGAAAAAGGAAAAGAAGGAAGAAAAGGAAGAGGAAATTAAGATAGTTCAAATTCCTGAGGTGATAACAGTAAGAGAGCTTGCAGACCTTTTGAGGACACCTCCAAACCAGATAATGGCGGAGCTTCTCAAGAGAGGAATACTTGCTACCATAAACCAAACAGTTCCTTCAGAAGTAGCACTTCAAGTAGCGGAAGCCCTTGGATTCCTTGCGGAGATAAAGTCGGAGGAAATAAAGGAAGAAGAGGAGACAGAGGTCTCTGAAGAAGGTGGAGAACCAAGACCTCCAGTGGTAGTAGTTATGGGACATGTGGACCACGGGAAAACTACCCTTTTGGATACCATAAGAAAGACAAGGGTTGCGGAGAGAGAAAAGGGTGGAATAACCCAGCATATTGGTGCGTCGGTGGTGGAGATGTCAGACGGAAGGAGGATAACCTTCTTGGACACACCGGGTCATGAAGCCTTTACTTCCTTAAGGGCAAGGGGAGCTCAGGTTACAGACATAGCGGTTTTGGTGGTTGCTGCGGACGATGGCGTCATGCCACAAACTGTGGAAGCCATAAACCACGCCAAAGCCTTTAACGTGCCTATAATCGTAGCGGTCAATAAGATAGACAAGCCTGGGGCTGACCCTCAAAGGGTAAGGAGAGAGCTTTCTGAACTTGGACTAATACCAGAAGAGTGGGGTGGAGATACAGTGTTTGTGGATGTTTCTGCCAAGACGGGGCAGAATGTGGAGACCTTGCTTGAATACATACTCTTGGTGGCAGACCTGCTTGAGCTAAAAGCCAATCCAAACAAGCCAGCAAAGGGGACAATAATAGAATCTAAACTTGACAAGCAGAGGGGCGTGGTGGCAACAGTTCTGGTACAAGAGGGAACTCTTAAACTTGGTGATATCTTTGTGGCGGGAACTACCTATGGGCGTGTTAGGGCTATGTTTGACGATAAGGGCAGGAAGGTCAAAGAAGCAGGACCTTCTATGCCCGTTGAGGTGTTGGGCTTTGAAGAGCTTCCCATGGCAGGAGACCAGCTCAAAGTGGTTGAGGATGAAAGAAAAGCCAAACAGATAGCGGAGCAGAGAAAACTCAAAAAGGAGCAGATGGAAAAGGTAGCAAAGGGCTTTGTGCTTGAGGAGGTCTTTAAAAAGATACAAGAAGGGGAACTAAAGGAGCTAAGGCTCATACTAAAAACGGATACACTTGGCTCTTTGGAAGCTCTGAAGAAGTCTTTCTCTGAGCTTTCCACACCTGAGGTCTCTGTAAGAATAATACATGGGGATGTGGGTGGCATAACAGAAAACGATGTTATGCTTGCTAAGGCGAGTGGTGCGGTTATAATCGGCTTTAACACGCGTCCAGACATAAAGGCAAGGGAAACTGCGGAAGCGGAGAAGGTAGATATAAGGCTCTATGGAATCATATACGAGGCTATAGAGGATGTGAAAAAGGCACTTAAGGGTATGCTAAAGCCTGTGGAAAGAGAAGTGGTTCACGGCACTGCGGAGGTAAGAGCAACCTTCAAGATAAAGGGTGTGGGCACCGTTGCTGGATGCTATGTGCTTGATGGAAAGATACTCAGAAATGCAAAAGCAAGGCTCGTGAGAAACGGCGTTGTGGTCTTTGACGGTAAGATAGAAAGCCTAAAAAGATACAAGGAAGATGTGCAGGAAGTGGCTAAGGGCTTTGAATGTGGAATAAAGCTGAAGGACTACAATGACGTGAAGGTAGGTGATATCATAGAATGCTACGAAGTGAAGTTAGAAAAGCCTCAATAAGCGTCAATGAAATATACCCAAGCATACAAGGAGAAGGGCTTTTGGTGGGGACACCAAGCCTTTTTATTAGACTTCAAGGTTGTAATCTCAGATGCCCTTGGTGCGACCAGCCTTCCGCTTTAGCCTTTAGAGAAACTTCTATAGGTTTAGAGGAACTTCTAAAAGAAGTTGATAAGTATCCTCACAGACATGTAGTTATAACGGGCGGAGAACCTTTTACAGAAGAATCTCTACCCTTGCTTGTGGAGGACCTCCTAAAAAGAGATAAGTCTGTTCAGATAGAGACAAATGGTACACTGTGGCAGGACGCTATAGGAGAGCTTGCACCACAAATTCATATAACCTGCTCTCCAAAGGCTGTTGCAGGCTGGTTTGTGCATCCAAAGATAAGACAGTATGCAAAGGAGCTAAAGTTTGTGGTAGACCAAGAGCTAAGCCTTGACGTGCTTCTTAAGTTTTCTGATTTTCTCCAAAGAGGGGTGGTAGTGCTACAGCCAGAGGGTAATAAGAAGGTCTTTCTACAAAAAGCCCTTGAGATGCAGTTAAGGCTTTTGGAGATGGGTTATCAAGTTAGGGTAATTCCGCAGGTGCATAAGTTTCTTGGGCTGAAGTGAGCTTTTGTGTGGTAGGGAAGAAGTATTCTACAATTGCAAGATATAATGCCCTTGCGAAGCTATCCTGAAAATCCTTGTCAGACATCATCAAAGCTTCTTGCGGGTTTGTCATAAATCCCACCTCCACAAGGACAGAAGGTATGCCGGGGGTTTTAAGCACAGCAAAGCCTGCCCTTTGGATACCCCTAAAATGCACATCCCTGCCAAGCTCTCTCCTTACTACTTTAGCAATTCTATTTCCAAAGACTACACTCTCATTAAGCGTCACATCCATGGCAAGGTCTGCCAGCACTGCCCTTGCGGATGTGGGTATATCATCTCTTCCGAAAACAAGGCTTGCATAATTTTGATTGCTAACTATCTGCTGACGGCGTCTTTGTGCCGCTTCTGAAGATATGGCAAAGATAGTTGTCCCTCTTGCCTCTGGAGACCTCTGAGGATGGGCGTCTGCATGTATGCTTATAAAGAGGTCTGCCCTGTTTCTTAAGGCTATGTTCGCCCTTTCCTGAAGAGGCACAAAGGTGTCATCCTTGCGTGTCATTATAACTTTAAACCTTCCATCTTTTTCAAGGTAATCCGTAATCCTTTTAGCAATAGCAAGCACCACATCCTTTTCTTTTATTTGCATAAAACCTATAGCCCCTGGATCGTGTCCTCCATGCCCTGGGTCAATCACTACAACTCTTCTTTGAGTTATCACCTGCCCTCTTCTTACCTCATTAACCACTCTCTCGCCAGAAGGAGCCATGTTAGTGTGACGCAGTATTCTTACAAATACAGGGTCTATTATCTCTATAAGTTCATCCCTTTCCTCCACCTTTGCAACCGCCCTTTCTATATATGTCCCCGTGTATACATCTATAACTATCCTGAATGGCTCTTGCAGAGAAAAGGCTTTTATGTCTTGAAAGTTTCTCTCAAAAACCAACCTCGTACCCCAATGATGCTTACCAATACGACCTTGCATGTTTGCGGGAAGGTTTATATTGACATCCTCCATAATATCCACCACAACCCTCTTTGGGTTTTCAAGGGTGTAGACTTTGTAGTTTACGCTTTTGTCCAACTGGAGAACTATACGCTCCTTTTCTGGATACTTTCCTACCCTAACAACAGCCTTCTGAGAAAAGGCAAAGCTCATAAACAAACTAAAAATTACCAAAATCCTCAGGAACATGGACCTCCTCCTCCACTTCAGAATACCTTGTTGCCCATGCGGGCTTTGGAAATCTCACAATCATAGGGTTTGGTATGTCAGGCTGGTATAGAATCATACTGCCCTTCTTGAGCATTATGGCTCTCTGTTTGAAGTTCCCTGTAAGATACTCGTATTCCTTGCTAAGCACCTCGCTGGAGTCCATTCTACCCAGCACTTTAAGGGCTGAGTTTGCCACCACCCTTTTTTCTACCTCGCTGGCGGTTTGCTGAGCACCTATGAGTATAACTCCCAAGCTCCTACCTCTTTCTGCAATATCCAGCACCACGTCCTTTATAGGGCTCCAGCCCTCCTTTGGTGCATACTTGTTTAGTTCGTCAAGAACCACGAAAACTTTAGGATAGGGCTTGCCTATGTTTTCTTTTTCTTTGAAGACCTTCTTGAGTATGGCTCCCACCACAAACATCTTGCCTATGCTGTGAAGACCGCTTATGTCCACCACAGATAGCCTGTTGTCCTCCCATCTGGGCGGGCTTGATAAGCCTCTTATGAGCCTTCCCACGTGCATACAAGCCCTGCTGAACCTTCTAAAGAAGGCATAGGCGGTCTGGGTTTGAGCATCCCCAAACCAGCTCCTGTATAGTTCAGATCCCTTATTCTGCTCCTTGTCCCTTATGGCTTCTTCAAGCCTTTCTTCAAGGTCTTTAAGGCTCTCTATATCCCTTGAAAAGTCGTCCAGAAGCCTCCCGGGCGGACTGTTTTGTGCAAGGGCGTAGAGCTTGTTGGCTATCCTGTCTATCACGTAGTGTATATTGGAAACGCCTTCCTCACCCTCGGTGAACATAAACCTTATAAGCCCTTCCTCTGCAAATTCCCTTATACTCCAGTAAAAGGGGACCACATTCTTGTCCAACCGCTCGCAGTCTGGCGTGTGCGGGTCGTGGTAAGAGGGTGGCACATAGAACTTCACATCCCTAAAGGGCTCAGCCCTTAGCCCCATAGCTTCATAGACCTTATGGCTTTCCTCATCAAGGTTTTTGTTTCTCTTATCAAGCCAGAGAAGGTCCTTGCCCTTGACGTTGAAGATTATCCCATGCACCTTGTCCCTGTCCCCAGCCTTTTCAAGGATAGAGTAGAGGAGAAAAAGAGCGTAAGAGGTTTTTGTGGCTATGCCAGACATGCCCGATATACTCACATGGGCACCCTCCAAGCCGTTTATAAAGTGGTAGTTCACATAGACCACATTACCGTTTCTATCCAAGCCTGCGGGAATCTTCTCCTTCATCTGGTCATAGTAGAGGGCTCTTTCAAACTCCTTGCCCTTTGCCTTGTAGACCGCATCCCCGGGAGAGGGTGGTGCAAAAACCTCTGGCTCTATTCTTGTCACATTAACCCTTGCCACATAGGCTATGTTTACAGGAATTATACCCTTGCTAACCAAATGTGCGTCGTAGACAAACTCTGCACCTTCCAGGAACTTTTGAACTTCGTTAACTATGCCATAATACTTGACCCTTTGACCCCCCACCTGGCTGTCCACATAAAGCACATCGTCCAGCTGGACCACCTGACCCTCCTCCACCCCAACCCAAAACTCAAGGGGACTAATGGGCTTTGTGCCGAGAACTATACCCACCCTCATGCATAAAAATATAACACTTTCACAAGCGGGCGATGGGATTTGAACCCACGACCTTCTGCTTGGGAAGCAGACGCTCTACCCCTGAGCTACGCCCGCTTGATATATATTATATTCCATGGAGTTTCCAAAGCTAAGACCAAGAAGACTAAGAAGGAACGAAAATATACGCAGGCTTGTGAGAGAGACCAAGCTAACCCTTGACGACCTTATATACCCCATCTTTGTGCGATATGGTCAAGGCATTGTGGAAGAAGTCCCAAGCATGCCCGGGGTTTATCGCTACAGCCTTGACAAGGTAGTGGATGCAGTAAAAGAGGTAAGAGACCTTGGTATACCTGCCATAATACTCTTTGGCATACCAGAGCACAAGGATGAAGTAGGCTCAGACACTTGGAGTGATGAGGGCATTATACAAAGGGCTCTAAGGCTCATAAAGAAGGAAGTGCCAGATATGTATCTTATAACGGATGTATGCTTTTGTGAGTATACAACGCACGGGCACTGTGGGGTGCTGTGTGATGGAGATGTTCACAACGACCTGACCCTTGAAAACCTCAAAAAGCAGGCTATATCGCATGCCAAAAATGGTGCGGACATGCTTGCACCCTCTGGCATGATGGATGGGATGGTAAAGGCTATAAGGGAGGCTTTAGACTCTTCTGGCTTTGAAAACATTCCCATAATGGCATATTCTGCTAAGTATGCCTCTGCCTTTTATGGACCCTTTAGAGAAATAGCTGAATCCGCACCAGCCTTTGGCGACAGAAGAAGCTACCAGATGGACCCAGCAAACTCAAGAGAAGCTATTAAAGAGATACTCTTGGATGTGCAAGAGGGTGCGGACATTGTGATGGTAAAACCTGCACTTGCATACCTTGACATAATATCAAAGGTAAAAGAGCTTACACTTTTGCCCGTGTGTGCTTACAACGTGAGCGGTGAATATGCCATGATAAAGGCAGGTGGTAGGCTTGGCTGGATAGATGAAAAGAGGGTGATGATAGAAACCTTGCTTTCCATAAAGCGTGCGGGTGCGGACATGATAATCACCTACTTTGCCAGGGATGTGGCAAGGCTCATAAACAGTGGAGAAGTTTGATGGGCTTGGTTGAAAGGTATCCAGTAAGATACACAGTGGAGGACTGGAAACATTGGCAGGGAGACTGGGAGCTGGTGGAAGGAGTTCCCTACGCCATGGCCTCGCCAAGACCCATAAACCAAAGGCTTTTAATCTTAGTGGCCTTGCTTTTAGAGGGAATACTCAGAGATAGATGTCCAGATTGTATGGTTTGCGCAGAGCTTGATTGGTATATTTCTTATGACACAGTTATAAGACCAGACCTTATGGTGCTTTGTGGAGAAATTCCAGAAAGGGTAGAAAGCCCACCGCAGATGGTTGTAGAAATAGTTTCGCCTTACAGCAGGCAGATGGATGAGGGGCTAAAGTTTGAGCTGTGTGAAAGAGAAGGTGTGAAATACTTTGTGCTTGTGTATCCAGAAGAGAAAAGAGTGAAGGTCTTTGAGCTCGCTAAAGGTAAATACAGGGAGAAAAGGGACAGAGGCTTCAGCTTTGGAGAATGTAAGGTAGAAATAAAGCTTGAGGAGGCTTTGATATGAGGTTCTATGGCATACCTTTTGAGGATAGGGTGCTTGAAATAGTAGAGAGGATAACAGATGGTGAATGGCTTTATGAAGAGAATGGCAATAGGGAAGAGCTGTCCGCAGAGGAAGTTAAGAAAAAACTCCTTGAGCTGGTCAATATGGTAAAGAGTTGGAAGCAAGAAAGTAGGCATATACCCGCAGGCACAACTTTCTTTTTTGTAAGCACTCCAGACAACCCTCAAGCTATAAAGGTCTATGACCTATCTTCTCTTGGATGTTCCTCAAGTCTTAGCCCCGCAAGGTGGAAGGTCTACAAAAAGGAGTTTGAAGGTCAGCTTTGATGGTATATTTCCTCAAGTATCTCTTTGCCACCCTCTTCTAAGAGCCTCCTGGCAAGTTTTTTGCCTACTTGCTCCGCTTGATGGAGGTCTCCTTCTTCTATTCCCTCTAAAAACTTCCTTCCTTCAAGGTCGGAAATAAAGGCTTTTAGCTTTAATTTCTCGCTCTCAATCCATGCATAGGCACCTATGGGCACTTGGCAACCACCTTGAAGTTCTCTCAGAAAAGCTCTTTCACACTCCGCCCTAATACGACTTTCTCTATGGTCAAGAAAGGCTATAGCCTCATACACCCTCTGGTCTTCTTGTCTTATCTCTATGGCGAGACTTCCTTGACCCACTGCAGGAATAAAGTCTTCCAAGACCTCGCTTACCCTTTCCTCAAAGCCCATTCTCTTAACACCTGCGTAAGCAAGCACTATGGCGTCATAAAGTCCTTCCTCCAGTTTTCTGAGCCTCGTGTCCACATTTCCGCGAAGGGGCTCTACCCTCAAGTCTGGTCTTTTTCTCTTTATCTGAACCTGTCTCCTCAAAGAGGAAGTGCCTACCTTTGCACCCTCTGGAAGCTCTTGAAATCCTCTTCCATCCCTTGATATGAGCACATCAAAAGGCTCTTCCCTCTCTGTTATAGCTCCAAGAGTGAGACCCTCTGGCAGAACCATTGGCACATCCTTTAAAGAGTGAACCGCAAGGTCTATATCTCCTCTCAGAAGTGCCTCCTCTATCTCTTTTACAAAAAGTCCTTTGCCTCCTATTTTTGCCAAAGGAGCGTCAAGGATTTTATCGCCGGTGGTAGTGATAAGCACAAGCTCCACGCTGTAGCCTCTGCCCTCAAGCCTCTCCTTTACATAGTTTGCCTGCCAAAGAGCCAACTTGCTCTTTCGTGTGCCTATGCGAAGTGTATTCTTACTCATCCTTGTCAACCCTACCAAGTTTTTCTATTATCCTTCTAAACTTTTCAAAAGGCATGACTTTCTCACTTTCTTCAATCCGCTCTGTGGTTATTACGAAAGCTCCGTCCATATCCACTTCAACGATAGCCCTACCCTTTTTTGCAAACCTTTTTCTTGAGAGGTCCTTATCTTCATCAAGTGTTATAAAAAAAACTTTTATATTTTGCGTGAGTTTTGATTGTTTCAACTTCAAAGACCAATAACCTGTTTGAGCTATTCTTTCCCTTAAGGTAGCTTTTACGGATATTATCGCTAAAGCTCTGCAATTCTTATTGTATATAACTAAATCAGCATCTGGAACATGCATCCCAAACTCACCATAATCAACAAGTATACTCCTTTTCACCATGCATAGACACTCATCTAACACTATACCACTTAACTTTGAACCACTTATTATATTTAAACCATGTTTTTTAACTTCAGAACTTATAACTTCCACTATCAACTCTTCAAGAAGCCTCCCTTTGAATGCTTTCCAGCTTTGCTCTGCGTCTTTTATACCAAACTTGGTTATTTCCCCAGAGAACTCTTGCCTTATGGTTTCAAGAATATTAGAAAGGTTTTCTATGCCCTTTAGTTTTACATCTTCTATAGCTTTCAATTTTAATGTTTCAAGGAAAAACTTTTTACTATCTTTCATAGAAATTCCACCTTATTTTCGTCCCTTTCTTTTTAACACTCTCATCTTTTCCAACTATTATGAGGTATTTAAAACCTCTTAGATAGAAGTTATGCTGTAAAGCCTTGCTATGCCAAAAGGGGGTATTTGAAGCTTGATTTCTGCGAACCACACAAACCACATCAACAGGGGAAAAATATTTTGTAAGTCTTTCGTATATCTTAAAGCCCACTGGAATATATTCCCCCTTTGCCCATTGGTCACCTATTAACCAAGCCAATACTTTGCCTTTTTTGAGTATTCTATAACATTCCTGCATTACTTTTTCAAGCTCCTCGTAAAACTCTTCAGAACTTGCAGGTATATGACCTATATTTAAGGGATGGTCGTTATATTTGATGTTGTCTCCGTATGGCGAGTCTACAAACACTAAATCCACCGTTTCATCCTTCAGAGGTATGTTTCTGGCATCCGCCTGTATTATATCTTTTCTCGTTGGCACTATATCAAAGGCTACAACCCTTCTCCTCTCTTCAAGGCACACATCTATCGTAGTCCCAGAACCTGCCATAGGGTCGCATACTATCTCACCAGGTTCAGTGTATCTCCATATGAGGTTATAAATAATGAAGGCTGGAGTAACGCCAGGGTATTTATTATTACCCTTTTTGGTATATCCGTAACTTTGGTATGGATAGTCCCACAAGGTAGTTGTCATCATTGGGGGTATGTATTTGTCATCTACTATTTCTTCCTTGCGAAACCTATTTATTGCTCTTCCCTCAAGGATATTCTTTATCAGAAGTGCCCCCTTCTCTGTCAGTATATCTCTCCACGAGATGTTAAGACTTCTAAAGATTGAACTTGCCTTTTCAACTTTTTTTATGGTTTGTGTTGTTTCAAAGCGTATATAGTAAGGGTATCTACCTTCAAAGATTGGAATATCTTTATCATATCCAGGTTCGCCTTTTGCAGTAAAAGTGCCATAAAGAACATCTTTGTCAAGATTATACAGAAAAATAAAATCGCCTTCTTTAACTGCGAATAACTTATTTGCGTAATTTTTCCCAGTCAAGATTATCCTATTAGACAATAGTGTTTCCTCGCTCTTGTCAGTGCAAGCAAAGATAAAACCATGTCTAACAAAATGCTTTTTTACTTCACTTTTTTCTACCCCCACCGAGCTTAGGAAACCCATTTCCTCTAACCTTCCACCACCCTTATATGAAGCTCCTTGAGCTGTTTTGGCTCCACATAGTCTGGTGCACCAGTGAGAGGGCATATGCCCTTTTGAGTCTTCGGAAAGGCTATCACATCCCTTATAGAGTCCAAGCCTCTCATTATGGCAATTAGCCTGTCCAGTCCAAAGGCAAGTCCACCATGTGGTGGTGCTCCAAAGCGTAGTGCGTCAAGTAGAAAACCAAACTTCTCCCTTGCCTCCATCTCTGGTATCTCCAAAAGCTTAAAGACAAGTTCCTGAAGGTCTTTCCTATGTATACGAATAGAACCTCCTCCCACCTCGTATCCGTTTATCACAAGGTCGTAAGCCCTAGCCCTTACAGAATGAACAAGCCTCTTTTTCTCCTCCAACTCCTGCACCTGTAGAGCCCTTTCAAGAAGCGGAATATCCTCCTCTCTGGGTGAAGTGAAGGGGTGGTGCAAGGAGACAAACCTTTTCTCCTCCTCATCCCATTCCATGAGAGGAAAGCCCACCACCCAAAATATATCAAACTTGCTAGTGTCTATAAGGTTGTATTTCTTGCCTATGTGAAGCCTTAGATTTCCAAGAATACGGTAGACCACTTCCCTTTTGTCCGCGGAGAAAAATATCACATCACCTGGCTCAGCCCTTAGCTTTTGTAGAAGCTCTCTGGTCTCTTCCTCAGAGAAAAACTTTACTATTGGTGAGTTTAGTTTGTCTTCTTCTACCTTTATCCAAGCAAGACCCTTTGCTCCAAGGCTTTGCACAAACTGGGTAAGCTCATCTATCTCTTTCCTTGAGAGGTTTGAGCCTTTGAAGTTTATAGCCTTTACCACTCCACCAGATTCTATGGCTTGACGAAACACTTTAAACTCTGTATTTTTAAAGACCTGTGTGAGGTCCACAAGCTCAAGCCCAAACCTACGGTCCGGCTTGTCCGAGCCATAAGTTTCCATGGCATACTCGTAGGATATGCGGTCAAAGGGGAGCTTTAGCTCAACGCCAAGAAGCTCCTTAAAGAGGCTATATATAAGCCTTTCGCTAAAAGCCATAACATCCTCTTCTTCTACAAAGGACATTTCAAAGTCTATCTGGGTAAATTCAGGCTGACGGTCTGCGCGCAGGTCCTCGTCCCTCAAACATTTAACTATCTGAAAATACCTATCAAAACCTGCAACCATAAGCACTTGCTTAAAGAGCTGTGGAGACTGAGGAAGGGCGTAAAACTTGCCCGGATGTAACCTTGAGGGAACAAGAAAGTCCCTTGCACCCTCTGGGGTGGACTTGGTAAGAAAGGGTGTCTCTATTTCCACAAAGCCTTCTTCAAGGAAAACCTTCCTTATTACCTGATAGGCTCTATGCCTAAAGAGAAGGTTTTCCTTCATGCTCTCCCTTCTTAGGTCCAAGTAGCGATATTTGAGTTTTGTCTCCTCCGAAAGGTGTGTCTCTTCGTCAATGGGAAAGGGTAAGGTTTCTGAGGTGTTGAGAATTTCAAGCTCTTCAATTACCACTTCGTAGTCTCCCGTCTTTAGCTTTGGGTTTTCTGTGCCCGGGGGTCTTTTCCTAACAGTGCCACGCAGGGAAACCACATACTCTGACCTGAGCCTATCCGCAAGCTCATACACCTCAGGGTTTGTTTTTTCTTCCACCACACACTGGATTAGACCCTCTCTATCTCTGAGGTCTATAAAGATTACTCCTCCGTGGTTTCTTATGCGATGAACCCAGCCGTTTAAAATAACCTCCTTTCCGAGGTCTTGTTCGCTGATGTGTCCGCAGTATCTTGTTCTTTTTAGCATATTTAAATTATAGAAAATCCCTTCTTTGCATGCTTTAAGATGGTAGAATATAAGGTGATGAAGGTAAGAGTTCTTATCCTTCCCAAGAAAGGACTTCTTGACCCAGAAGGCAGGGCGGTAAAAGAGATGCTCCTTGACGGCGGTTTTGATGTAAAGGACGTAAAGGTGGGAAAGGTTGTGGAGCTTGAGGTGGGAGAAGGCACAGACATAAAAGCCCTTGTGGAAAGGTATCTTGTAAATCCCTTAGTTGAGGAGTATGTAATAGAATGAAGTTTGCGGTCTGCGTATTCCCAGGTTCTAACTGTGATTATGATACTTACTATGTGATAAGAGACTTGCTTGGGCAGGATGTGAGCTTTGTAGACCACAATACAAAAAGGCTCAATGGTTTTGACTGTGTGGTCCTCCCGGGTGGTTTTTCCTTTGGTGATTATCTGAGGGCTGGAGTGCTTGCCAGCAAGACTCCCCTGGGTAATGCTATAGTGGAATACGCACAGCAAGGGGGTCTTGTGCTTGGTATATGCAACGGCTTTCAGATCCTTACAGAACTTCACCTACTGCCGGGTGTTTTACTCAGGAATGAGAACATGACCTTTCTGTGTAGAGATGTCTACCTTAGGATTGAAAACAATTCCCTGCCCTTTACCAGAAGGTTTGAAAAGGATGAGGTTATAAGGCTTCCTATAGCTCATGGGGAAGGGAGGTATTATGTGCCAGAGGAGGACCTAAGGGTCATGGAAGAAAGGGGGCAGGTGGTTCTAAGGTATTGCGATGAAAATGGTAATATAAACCCTTCCGCTAATCCCAATGGCTCATCGCACAACATAGCGGGGGTTTGCAACAAAGAGGGTAATGTCTTTGGTCTTATGCCCCACCCAGAAAGAGCCTGTGAAGACATACTTGGCTACCGAGACGGCATAATACTCTGGCATTCTCTTGTCGCTTAAGGCTATAATTTAAGCATGAGGTTTTCCAACGAAACCAAGGTAGGTTTTCTCGTGATTGTTTTTTCCCTTGGCTTTGCCTTTCTTATACTTACCTTTGGAGAGGTTCCCTTTTTCAGACCTGCGGTAAAGACCTACAAGGTCTACTTTGACAATGTAGCGGGGCTTAGTGTGGGTGCGGAGGTAAGGGTGGCCGGTATAAAAAGTGGAAAGGTTAAGTCTGTCAGCTTAAAAGATGGCAAGGTGGAGGTGGTTTTTGAACTTGATAAGAATATAGCCCTATACAAGGATGCACAGGCGGAGATAGGAACTCTTGGTCTTATGGGAGATAAATACCTAAACATATACCCCGGAAGTCCACAAGCAGGTGTGTTGGAAGAGGGTGGGACTATAAGTAAAACCCTTGGTTATGCGGATACGGACCTTCTTATAAAGCAAATGACAGATGCCTCAGAATCCATAAGGCTAATGGTGGAAAGCTTCCAGCTTATACTTTCTGAAAACAGAGAAGATATAAGGAGAGTGGTGCAGAACTTGGAAATGCTTACCCGTAATCTTAACTTAATAGCCCTTGAAAACAGAGAGTCCCTAAGGGGAGCTATACATAACATAAACCTACTTGCCTATAACTTAAACAGAACACTTCCTCAAACTATAGAAAGCATAGACAGGCTTGCGAAGAGTCTTGAAGCCATAGCCAGCGAGAACAGGCAAGACATAAGAGAAACCGTTGCAAACCTAAAACAGCTTAGCAATGACCTAAAGACAACCCTTCCCGAACTTTCAAGAAACCTTAACGAGCTTTCAGTAAATCTAAACGCCTTGATTGTGGAAAACCGTCAAGATATAAGAACCACCACATCAAATCTCTCTGAACTTACCAAAAGCCTTAAAGAAAGCTCTGAAAGGTTAAATAACATACTGGCACATATTGAAAGAGGTGAAGGCACATTAGGGAAACTAATAAAGGATGAGGAACTATACAGAAATGTATCCTCTGGTGTTAGGGTGCTTGGCAAAGCAGGAGAGGTCGCAGATAGGACAAATCTCTACATAGGCTTTAGGGGTGAGCTCTACAGGGCTGGTGATTCAAAGGGGATACTTACTGTCAAACTGCAACCCGATAACGAAAAGTATTACCTCTTAGAGATAGTTGGGGACTCAAGGGGTAGAGTCTACAAGGAGGAAATACTCCCTAATCAATGGATAGTTAAAAAGGAGTTTAAGCCTGAAGTTACATTGCAGTATGCAAGAATATTTCCCTTCTTTGGTAAGGAGCTTGTCTTGAGAGGTGGACTAAAGGAATCCACAGGCGGAGTAGGTGCTGACCTTATATATTCACAGAGACTCGCCTTTACCACAGACCTTTGGGACTTTGGAAGAAGAGACAGACCACAGGATAAGGACCTAAAGCCAAATCTTCAGGTGGGTGTAAACTACAAGGTTAATGGTCCTATGTATGTGAGGTTTGGTGGCGATGACCTTTTAAATTCAAAGCTAAGGGGTGTATTCGGTGGTGTAGGTCTTATGTTCACTGACAACGACCTAAAATACCTGCTTGGTGGTTTAAGACTGCCCTTGCCATAAGGTAAATTGAAATAAATTTATGAGTAATAGCCATGTATAGGGAACACATATACAGGCTCTACAGAGTGAACATGAACTTGAAAGAGGACGAGTCTTTGCTCCTGCTTACGGATACGGAGAAGGACTACCTTTTGGCTCTGATAGACCAGTTTGTGGAAAGTGCAAGAGCCATAACACAAAAAGTAAGGCACTGTGTTTATCCCTCTTTGGGAGGGCATGGCAAAGAGCCACCAGAGGAGGTTTGGAGGCTTGCCTTTGGAGATAGAGCAATAGATGAGCTAAGAAAAAAGGGTCTCTTTGAGCATATACTCCTTAAAGAAGACTATTCGGAATATGAAGCTCTGCAAATACTCAAGGCTTACGCAGAGGATGTCCCTCAAGTGGTGGTAGCCTTTCCCTACTTTTCCACCACACATACCTTTTTTAGAAAAGCTCTTACAGAAGGCTTTGGCTGTAGATACGCAAGTATGCCTCTTTTTGAGCCGGAGATGTTTTACGGTCCTATGAACGTGGACTGGGATTACGTAGCAAAGTTGAGCCTTGATGTAGCAGACATGCTCTCCGAAGCGGAATGGGTGCATGTAAAGGCGGAAGGAACAGACATGGAGTTTTTTGTGTTAGGAAGGAGGGCTATAGCGGACACGGGTCTTTTCCATCATAGCGGTCAATATGGAAACCTGCCTGCTGGCGAAGCCTTTGTAGCCCCTATAGAGAACTCAGCCTTTGGAAAGCTAACCATAACCTACGGTCCTGATAGGAAACTGGAAAGACCCATAACCCTTAAATTCCGAGATGGTGCGGTGGAAGAGATAGAAGGCTTTGAACCATATAGGAATTACCTTGAAGAGGTGTTTAAAAGATACGAGAATGCCCGAGTAATTGCAGAGTTTGGCGTTGGGACAAACCCAGGTGCAAAAAGACCCGACAATGTGCTTGAGGCAGAGAAAATTCTTGGCACAGTGCATATAGCCATAGGAGACAACCATACCTTTGGAGGTGTGAACAGAGTTTCCTTCCACACCGATTATGTGGTTTTTGAACCCCAAGTAACCATAGGAGGTAAGGGATGGCAAAAGAGACTTTTAGAGAAAGGCAGGCTCAGGACCTGAGGATTGACCTACTAAGAAAGGTTCACATTTTTGAAGACCTGTCAGAGGATGAGCTCAGGGATGCCCTGAACTACATGCAAGTTAGGGAGTTTAGAAGAAATGAGTATCTCTTCTTTGAAGAGGAGGCGGAGCCTGGCGTTTACATCCTTCTGGATGGTCTTATAAAGCTCTTGAAGGAAACCCACGATGCAAGGATTGTTATAGTTAGGCTTGTCTATCCTGGGGACATATTTGGCTGGATAGAGTGGGGTAAAAAGGTTCCAAGAAATACTTACACCGCTAAGGCGATGCTTGAAAGCAAGACCCTCTACATTTCCAACAGGGACTTTATAAACCTCTCCATAAAGCATCCTGCTATTGCTATAAAGATGACCTGCGAAGCAACTACCACACTTCTGCATAGTTACGAAACTCTCAAGAGCATAGCGGGTGGTAAGGTAGAAGAAAGGATTGCGAAGGTCCTTCTTGAGATAGCGGACAGAATAGGGAAAAAATACGAAGATGTCATAGTCATTGATGCACCCCTAACAAGGCTTGACATTGCAGAGATGACTGGCACAACTGTGGAGACCACCATAAGGGTTATGAGTAAGTGGAAAAAGCAAGGCATAATAAACGCAGAGAGGGGATACATAGAGATAATAAAAAGGCGTGAGCTTGAAAGGCTTGCAGTATGAGCCGGGCGGGATTTGAACCCGCGACCCACGGATTAAAAGTCCGTTGCTCTGCCAGCTGAGCTACCGGCTCTAAGTTTAGTTATTATAACATCTATGAGATTTCTATTCAAGCAGTTTCTCCTTCCCTTTACCCTTTAAAATTCTTAGTTTAGACCTTTCAATAGCAAGGTCACCATCAGGCACATCTTTGTTTATTACAGAACCACCTGCCACAAAAGAATAGTTTCCAAGCCTTATTGGAGCGATTATCAAGGAGTTGCTACCTATAAAGGCACCCCTTCCCACATAGCTCTGATGCTTTCTCTTTCCGTCAAAATTTGCAAAAACCACACCAGCACCTACATTCACATCATCCTCAATAGTTGCGTCTCCTATATATGCAAGGTGCTTTGCTCTTACTCCTTCTCCGATAAAGGATTTCTTGACTTCCACGAAGTTTCCTATATGGCTACCTTTCCCTATTAGGCTGTTTTCTCTAACATGGGCAAAGGGTCCTATCACAGCCCCAGACTTTATGTGTGAATTTCTTACTATAGAATATGCCTCTATCACTGCTCCCTCTTCCACCACGGAGTTTTCCAAGAGGCTACCTTTTCCTACCAACACACCCCTGCCGAGCCTTGTGTTGCCCCTTAACATAACATCTGGATATATCTCTACATCGCCCTCTAAAACCACGTCTGGTTCTATCCACACACTTTCTGGTTGATGTATGGTGTTGCCCTTCTCCGCCCACTCCTGAAGTATCCTTAGCCTTATCACATTCTCCGCTATGGCAAGCTCCCACCTCGTGTTAGCTCCAAGGACTTCCGTAGGGTCTTCCGCCATAAAGCTCCTTACTGTGTAACCTTTCTGGTGCATGAGATTGAAAACCTCTGTGAGATACACTTCACCCGTCTTAGGACTGGGCTTTACGTGAAAGAGGGTTTCTACAAGATGAGGACAATAGAAAATGTAAACCCCTCCATTTATTTCCTTTATTAGCTTTTCTTCAAAGCTCGCATCCTTTTCTTCCACCACCTTTATCACATTTCCCCTTTCGTCCTTTATTATCCTTCCATAACCCGTTGGGTCTGGTAATTGTGTGGAGAGTAAAAGGGCACTTAACTTGATACCCTCGTATTCTTCCACCATATGCAAATATCTCTGCATGTTTTTGAGGGTTTGTGACTTGACTAAGGGAGAATCTCCGTTTATTACCAACATATACCCATCGTAGTCTCTCCAAAAGTCAATGGCAGAAAGCACTGCATCACCAGTTCCACCCTTTGGGTTTGATTGGTAAAAGTAATGGTAAGAATCTCCAAAGTATTCCCTTATCTGCTCCGCCTTATACCCCACCACAAGGGCAATATTTTCTATATGCAATTCCTTCAGAGTTTTTAGAACATACCAGAGCATGGGTTTACCAAGTATGTTATGCATAACCTTTGGCTTTTCGCTTTTAAAGCGCGTTCCAAGACCTGCGGAAAGAACAAGGGCTCGCATTGGAATATTTTAACTCCTCCCTGCGTCTCTTGCGACACCTCTTTTTGAAGTCCTTATGAACTCCACTAAGTTTCTTACCTCTTTGTGGTCTCCGTATTCACTAAGAAGTAAGGCTATAGCATCCTCCTTCAACATACCACTTCTAAAGAGAATTCTGTATGCCCTTTTGAGAATGGCTATTGTTTCCTTGGAAAAGCCTCTCCTCTCAAGTCCAATCGTATTTATGCCGTATAGATGTGCATGTTGTCCTGACGCCCTCACGTAGGGCGGTATATCAAGGGATACTCCAGATAGACCCCCCACCATGGCGTAAGCTCCAACCCTCGCCCATTGGTGGACTGCGGAAAGCCCGCCTATAAAGGCATACTCTCCCACCTCTACATGCCCTCCAAGGGTAGCACAGTTTGCCATGATAACTCCCCTTCGGACTATGCAGTCATGTGCCACATGGGAATAAGCCATAAGCATCACATCATCCTCTATAACTGTTTTCATCTTGTCTATGGCTGTTCCCCTATGAATGGTGACGTATTCTCTTATTATTACATTATTGCCCACTATCACCTCGCTTTCTTCTCCTGCATATTTTAGGTGTTGTGGCTCCTCTCCTACGATAGCTCCGTCATGAATCCTACAGTTTGAACCTATGGAGACCTTTCCTTTTATTGAGACCCTTGCACCTATTTTTGTTCCCTCTCCAACTACCACCTTGCCTTCTATGATGGTGTAGGGACCGACCTCCACGTTCTCTCCCAGCTCTACCTCCCCCCTTATTATAGTTGTTGGATGAACCTTTGGCATTTTAGACCCCCCTTATAAGGTATTGCCTAAGTATTTCAAGAGCCCACTGGGTAGCTATGAAACGGTTCTCATTCCTGCTACCCTCAAAGAGAAACCTTCTAACAACCACTTCCCTGTCTGTTGCGAGGGCTATGTAGGTAAGCCCCACAGGTTTTTGGTCTGTCCCTCCTTCTGGTCCGGATATACCCGTTATGGCAAGTGCTATGTCCGCATCCGTTTCCTCAAGAGCACCCACCGCCATCTGTCTGCAAACCTCTTCAGAAACCGCACCGTGTCTTCTTATAGAGCTTTCTTCAACCCCGAGCAGTTTTGTCTTGATCTCGTTGGCATAGACCACAAAGCCACCTACGAAGTAGTGAGAAGAACCTGGAACATTTACGATCCTTGCGGAAAGTAGACCACCTGTACAACTTTCCGCAATGGCTAGCTTTAAGCCTTTTTCTCTTAAAAGGACTCCTACAATCTCCTCCATACTCTTCCTTCCAATTGCGTAGACAAAGTCTCCATACCTTTCCATAAAGACCTTTAGCTCTTCCTCATCCTTGATAAGAAAGTCAACACCGCCAACCCATTTCCTGCTTTTATAGCCCTCAATAACATCTAATCCTATAGTCCTGACTAAAAAACCTTCAAACTCAATAGGATCCTCACATACACCCACCATCATAGGAAGACCTCATACCTGTGATAGGGATTTTTTAGGAAAGCTCCAACTCTATGCCCTGGGTCAAAGGGTTGAAATTCTTCATACTCTGAGGGTATAAAGATAACGCCCTCTGCTATATTTTCTGTGGTGATTAAGTCAAAACTTATACCTCCTATCTGTATGCTATCCTTTAGTCCGATCCTTCTTGCAGTGTGCGTGTTTATATAAGCCCTTTGAAACCTTTCCATCTCATGAGTCCAAGGGTTCCAATGTCCCAAGTCCTCCACAAGGGTGCTGTCTGTGTAGAGGAAAAGCTCCCCCTTTCGTGTGTAGTAATCACCTGAAAACCCCTTCGAACCAATGTCTTCCATCCTAAGCTCTACCTCACCCTTTGTTTCTAAATCTTCATAGTATTCAAAGTCTTTTAGGCTTACCCTTAGCCCAAGAGCTTTTCCAAGCACGTCCGCAGGACTATAAACATCTTGCGCATCTACCGTCTTTGGTGAATATACAAGATAGCCAAAGCCATGCCTGTAGTTTATAAAGTCTCGCTCTTGATACATGCTCAAGGCAAAAAGCATGTCCGAATAATGGGCTGTAATGTTTGGGAAAACCTGAAAGCTAACCACAAACTTATCCTTAAGGGCTTTTAGATGGTCTTCCCTTAGATATCTAAAGTGGTTTCCTACCACCACAAGGTTATCAAACTCCTCAAACCTTTCAAAAAACTCCTCCATAGGCTTGGCAGGGAAAGGCATAAGGTCTCCCACAAAGCTGTAGTTGACACCAAACTTCTTTCTAAGCCCAGCAAGAATAGAAAGTATAGCTTCTCTAAAGGGAGAGTTCAAAAGGTGTGCCCCCACAAGGACAAGGGCACCTCTCATGAGAAACAGGCTTCTTTTAACAAACTCCACCTTGCTATCACCCTTTTCAGGCTTAAGAATAGCCTGCAAAAACTCTATAATAGAATCTGGCTTTAATAGCAGTCTATCCTTTGCCTTGGCACAGGTGGTTTCATACCTGCTGGAGAGACAAAAGAGGTATGCACCC
This sequence comes from Hydrogenobacter sp. T-8, assembly GCF_011006175.1. Classification (NCBI taxonomy): domain Bacteria; kingdom Pseudomonadati; phylum Aquificota; class Aquificia; order Aquificales; family Aquificaceae; genus Pampinifervens; species Pampinifervens florentissimum. Next base: position 939,254 of record NZ_CP048795.1, read on the forward strand.
GCTTCTATGGCATCTACCACCCACCGCGTTGCCATAACCTCAGAAAAAACTGGCTCCGCATCAACGGAGAGTATGAACTTTGCCCTTTTCCAATCAGTGGGCTTAAGACTTGAAGGCATAAACTCTACAATGGGGGCATCAACAAAAACATCCTCTGAGAGGCTTCTGGCAAGGAGATAATCCTCAAGTCCTGCCTGCCTACCAAGCAAAAAGGCGGTCTTGCCCTTTGATAGTTTTCCCTTCAGGATTTCAAGAGCTTGAGCGTAATCAACAGAAATAAACTCATCTCCCTTCCTCATAAAAATACCTTTTAGTCTCATAGGATTGGTTGTCGCTTCCTGTATATAGGCTATACCTTTGGTGCATAGACTTCCCATCCCCCTTGGGTCTGCAGGGTGTCCGTATAAGTCTACTATCTTACCTTCCTTTTGGTAAAGGATATATCCGCAGGCACATCCACAACCTGCACAAAAACCTACCTTTTGGCTGTCAAACTCCTTCACCGTGAGAGGTATTTTTGTGGGCTCAAGGCTCATTGAGTAGAAGATTATACGACAATTTTTTTACGGATTTATCTTGTGGGTTTTCTGATAGTTAATTATTGTTTGACATTATTATAGTATCAAACTACTTGACATTTTCCAAAATAGGTATATAATCATACCCATGGATGAGGTAGCCAAGATAATGGCAAGAGGGCTGGTAGCTTTGCCCAGTGATGTTAGAAAAAGGCTCGGGCTAAAGGAGGGAGACTTGGTCAGGATTGAGGTAAAAGATGACCAGCTCATAATAAAAAAGGAGCAGAGGGTTTATGACCTAAAGGGTAGCATCCCATCAGGACAAACCCAACAGAAGAGCTTTGCCCAGATATTAGCGGAAGAGTTCCAAAAACAGAAGGGAGGGAAGAAGGATGGCGGAGCTTAAGGCTACAAACCCCTACGATATAAAACCCCCTGAGCCGAAAGTTCTACCCAAAAACTACACTCAAGGCGTAGACAATCTCTCTTCTGAAGACTTCCTAAAAATATACATGGAGACACTAAAGTATCAAGACCCTTTCCAGCCTCAAGACCTCTCAAAGATGTTAGAGGACATGACAAGGCTAAATCAGATCAGGTATATGAACGATATGAAAAACTTTATGGAAAGTCTCAAGGGTTGGTTTAATCAAATCACACTTCTCTCAAGCCTGAGTTTGATAGGTAAAGAGTTTGTGTTTTCCACTGACAAAATAGACACACTAAAGGGTGGGCAATACTACCTTCTGTCTTCAGAGGATATAAAGGGTGCTACCATTAGGATAATGGATGGGAATGATGTGATAAAGGAATATCAAGTAGATATAAACAAGGGGCTTAATCCTATTGAACTTAGGGACCTGCCAAAGGGGCAGTTCAGCGTGCAGATACTTAAGAACGGTATGCCCGTTGATGGTCTAAATCTTGGTGTTATGGGTAAGATAAAGTCTGTTAGTGTTTCTGGTGGGGAACTGCTTTTTGAGCTTGAAAATGGAGAGCTTGTCTCTCCTTCAAGACTAATATATGCAGGAGGGACGTAGTCATGATGAGGAGCTTTTTTAACGCTGTAACGGGCATGAACGCCTACAGAACATGGATGGACATAACCGCAGATAATATGGCAAACGTAAACACCATAGGCTTTAAGGGTAGTAGACCCATTTTTCAGGACGTTATATCTTCGGTCACCATAGGTCTTAATACAGTAACCAACACCATTAAGTCTACCACATACGGAGCGGGTGTTTTGGTTGATAGCACGCAAAAGCTTTGGACAATAGGCAACTTCAAGCAGACAGGTATAAATACCGACCTTGCCATACAAGGCAGAGGGCTTTTTATAATAAAGGACCCCATTTCAGGAATCAACTACTACACAAGGGATGGACAATTTAGGCTTAGCAGGGATGGCTATATGGTTAATTCTGGTGGTTTAAAACTGCAGGGCTTCAGGGTTGACGAAAGGGGAAAAACCGTAGGCACAGGTCTTGAGGACATTCATGTTATACCTCAGCTTCCACCAAAAGCTACAGGGCAGATAAGGTTCTTGGGTCCAACAAACCTTAACGCAGATGCAGGTGTACCTGCTATTGCTTTTGACCCAAATGACCCTGCAAGTTACAACTACAAATACACCATAACCATATACGACAGCCTTGGAACCCCCTATCAAGCAGACCTGTTTTTCAGAAAGACGGGAACAAATACATGGGATATATACCTCAGAGCAGATATCGACCCAGCAAATGCAGGATATGAGCTTTCTGGTGACTGGACAGGTGTTCAATTTGATTCCTCTGGAAAACTGGTCTACGACGGAACGGTAGTTAGGAGAGAACCGTCTCCCGATGGGAAAAGCCATTACTACTATCTTGACCCAGGTGCTCTTTCCGTTCCTACAACCACTCCCAGCGGTGGAACTTTCCCTGCAAACACCGACTGGAGGATATACGTAGGTGAGTCTCTCCAATCTGTGACAGTAAATAATGGAGACCCTATCCCAAATTCATACATAACCCAATACTCTGCAGACTTTCTTGTCACAGCAGACCAAAATGGCTACGCCAAGGGTGACCTCGTAGATGTCTATGTTCTGTCCGAAGATGGTGCGGTTGTAGGGGTATATTCCAACGGAAAATCTCTACCCCTTTATAGAGTGGCGGTTGCAGTGTTCTCTGACCCAGAAGAGCTTATCAAGAAAGGTGCAAATCTCTATACTTCCATCTCTACACCAACCATAATGACTCCAGGTGGTGCGGAGAAAGTCAGGTCTGGCATGTTAGAAATGTCCAATGTGGATATAGCCTCTGAGTTTATAAATCTTATATCTGCCCAAAGGGCATATCAGGCAAATACGAGGGTAATAACCTCATCCAACGCAGTGCTTGATGATACAATAAATCTGGTAAGGTAACTTAGAAGATGGGTATGGGAGGGAACAAAGGGGTGGGAGGGGGTTAAAGCTTTTCAAGGGACTTAAAGAGCCTTTCAAGGTCATCATCCGTGTACCTTAGTGTTGTGGTAAGTCTTAGCCTTGCCATGCCTCTGGGAACTGTGGGATATCTTATAGCTTGAATAAGTATTCCTTGCTTAAGAAGTCTATCCCTCAAGTCTAATGCTTTGGCTTCCTCGTAAACCATTATGGGCAAAATAGGGGTATGGTGAAAGAGAACCTCAAGCCCAAATGTGGAGAGCCTGTTATATATCAACTGGCTTCTCTCTCTTAGCTTTTTTACCCTCCAGCTTTCTCGCTGGATTATCTCTATAGCCTTTTTTGCACCAGCACATACCGCAGGAGGAAGAGATGTAGAAAATATCAAGCTCCTAGCTCTGTTTACCAGATAATCACATAAAACCTTAGAACCGCATACAAAGGCACCATACGAGCCTATCGCCTTTGATAGAGTGCCCATAACCACTATATACTCTTCCCAACTCTCTCCAAACTCTTCAAGACCACCTCTTCCAGAAACTCCAAGCACACCCGTTGCATGGGCTTCATCAAGATAAAGCATGCAGTCAAATTCCTCCGCATACCCTTTTAGGGTCCTAATATCCGCAATGTCACCATCCATGCTAAAAACCGTATCCGTAACTATAAGACATCTTCTGTGGTCGTTTCTAAAGGTTTTGAGTAGCTCTTCTAAGTGTTGATAATCTCTGTGTCTGTAGACAAGCACCTTAGATTTAGATAACCTACAAGCATCTATAATACTTGCATGGTTTAGCTGGTCGCTCAGGACTAAATCATCCTCCCCCACAAGGGCGGGTATAGTGCCAAGGTTAGCAAGATAGCCAGAGCCGAAAAGAACACAGCAAGGTGTTAACTTAAACTCAGATAGTTTGTCTTCAAGCTCTTTATGATGCTTTGTATATCCAGACACAAGTGCGGAAGCCCCAGACCCAAGACCGTAATTTCTAAGAACCTTTACACTTTCCTCAATTACCTCGGGGTGGTCTTTCAGTGCAAGGTAGTCGTTGGAGCAAAAGTCTAAAAGACCCTCTCTTAGGCTCCTTTGTCTGTATAGACTTTCAAACCTGAGCCTTTCAAGCTCTTCTTCTATCCATTGCATTCAGTTTATGAGCTTGTTAAGGTCTTCCTCCGTTGGAAGCCCTGAGTGCAGCTTCCCGTTCATACCTATAAAAGTAGGTGTCCCTCCTATGCCCAGCTTGTTCATAAGCTCTAGATTTGCTTCAACAGCCTTCTTACCTTCTTCACATTGATTCTTTGAAGTGTAGCCTTCTGCGTATTCCTTAAAGCCTTTCTTGTCGCATATTACAGCCACCGCCTTACCAAAGGCTTCTGGATGTATTGGAAGGGGGAAGAAGATAAGTCTTATCTGGACATTGTTTTTCTTTGCCCACTCTTCTACTATTGGGTTGCTCCTCTTACAGAAGGGGCAATCTGGGTCTGTTATAAAGTATATATACTTGCTTCCTTCTCCGTACCTAACATTTACATGCTTTTCTATTTCTTTAAGTTGGTCTGCGGAGACCTTCATAAACTCCTGCTGTCTGTCTCTGGTTATGTTCTTTTTGTCTTTTACGCTTATTAGATTACCAGCAAGCAAGTATTCACCTTTGCTATCCATGTAGAAGACCAGAGGTTGTGCTCCAACCTTGATAACCACTTCACAAAGACCGCCTATGCTTTGAACTTGGGATACAGCTTCAACGCTAAAATCTTGAGGTATGAAGTCTTTCACAGAGGTTTTGACCTGTTCCTTTGTAGGGCACTTAGCAGAGCTCTGCCCACAGGCATTAAGAGAAAGCAACGCAACTACAAAGGCTGAGAGGAAACCTATTTTTTTCAACATGACACCTCCTTTGGAGTTCATTATAAAGTAAAAGTGTAGTTTCTGCAAGCATGAATTATATTCTTTGCAAGCAAGGAGGGGTCTATCGTCCCATCAAGCTCAAGGTGGGCTTTGCTATAAATTTTAGACCTGCTTTCAAAAAGTTTAAGTAGCTCTTCCTTGCTCTTTCTCAAAAGTGGTCTTGATGGGTCTTTTCCACATCTTTCCAGAAAGGTTCCGAAGTCCACCCTTAGCCAAACAACAAACCCTGAGCTTTTCATTAGCTTCATAGCTTGAGGGTTTGAACCCAAACCACCTCCTGTGCTTATTACGAGCCCTTCTCCTTTGACTAACTCTGTAAGAACCTCCAACTCACGCTTTCTAAAATAATCTTCTCCCTTAATTTTAAATATCTCAGGTATGCTCATCTTTTCTATCCTTTCAACTTCCTTGTCTATGTCCACAAATTGCCAGCCTAACATATCAGCAAGAAGTCTACCTACCGTGCTTTTTCCACTGCACATAAATCCCACAAGAAACACCCTCTTACAGCTCATGTCTGACAAAGAGTATGTTAAGCACGGTAAAAACCATGCCAAGTATAACTGCATAGGAGAGTGTTTTAGGTTTTATCCTTTTTAGGAGATTGAGGTGAACTACCACGGCGTAGTATGTCCACAGGTATAGCACAAATATTAGCTTTGGGTCGTTTACCCAGTGTTTTCCGAAGAAGCTCCTGCTCCAGAAACTTCCAAAGATAAGGGTAAGTGTAAAGAATAGAAAGCTCAGGTTCATGGAAAGCCTTTCCGCCCCTCTGAGAAGACTAAGGGGCATAAAAAAGCCAGTTATATTCTTGTGTTTTAGCCTTGTCTCAAGAAAGAGTTTGAACATAGATGAGAGCCCACCCAGAAAGGCAAAGGCGTAAGAGACGAGGGCGGAGGTAATATGAAGGGAATACAAGGGGCTTCTGTAGGGTGAGGGTTCTGCGGGCATAGCCAGTAAGGTCGAAAGTATCCCAAATATGGCAAAAAAGGCGGAAAACTTCCAAAGATATTCGTATCTGAAGGACACAAGGATTAGTATGCATAATATAACATTTCCCAAGAGGGAATAAAAGCCATAAGTGTCCGCAAAGGGGAAACTACCCACTTTAACAGATAGAATTGTCGCATAAAGCATATAAAAGAGAAGAGCTACAAAAAGGAAAAGACGGGTAAGTTTTTCAGCCTTATTTAGAAAATAAGAAACCAGAGAAGACGCAAAAGCCAGAAAGTAGAATACTATGCTAAGAGTAAGCAAGGACATGTAAGATAGTTTATCATGGTGGGCATTGACATAGTGAGCAATAAGAGGATAAAAGAGGCGGTGGAGAGGTTCGGAGAGAGGTTTCTAAGACGCGTTTATACGGAAGAGGAGCTAAGATACTGTATGGGTCAGCAAGCCTTTTATGAGTGCCTCTCCGCAAGGTGGGCTTGCAAGGAGGCAGTGCTGAAGGCCTTCTACCAAACATACGGGATTGTTCTAAAGTTCTCAGAGATAGAGGTTCTTGGTGACAGGGGGAGACCGGCAAGGGTAAGAATACTTAGAAGAGGCTTTGAGGATGTGAAAGTCCTTGTTTCCCTATCCCATGAGAGAGAATTTTCTGTGGCGGTCGCTTATCTTCCAAAGGAATAGAAGGGCCACATGTGGTTGAGGGGTCCATGCCCTTTACCGAGAGGCAATGAATCTTCTATAGCCTTCTGAATGTATTCCTTTGCCATTATGAGTGCTTCTTTTAGACTATGCCCCTTTGCCAGATGGGCGGTTATGGCGGAGGAGAAGGTGCACCCAGTGCCATGAGTATTCTTTGTCTTTATAAACCTACCCCTTAGGTATTCAAAACTCTGCCCGTCGTAAAGCACATCCACCGACTCCTCGCCTTCCATATGCCCTCCCTTTACCACCACCGCAGAGGGACCATAAGAGAGTATCTTCCTGCAGGCTCTTTCCATATCCTCAAGGCTTTTTATCTCAAAACCGCACAGCTCCTCCGCCTCTGGGATGTTTGGGGTAACCACAAGGGCAAGGGGAAGGATTTCTCTTATAAGCGTCTCTCTTGCAGATTGCTTCAATAGTGGGTCTCCAGACTTTGCCCTCATTACAGGGTCAACCACGAGCTTTTCAATTTTTGTGTCCTTTATAGCCCTTGCGACCGCCTTTATTATCTCTTCATTGGAAAGCATGCCAGTTTTGCAGGCATCTACGCCTATGTCTTCTACCACAACCTTTATCTGTTCGTAAACCGCCTCTGGTGGAAGGTCTACAACTTGGTAAACTCCTAAGGTGTTTTGGACGGTTATGGAAGTTATGGCACTCATACCATACACGCCAAGCACGGTAAAGGTCTTTAGGTCCGCTTGGATTCCAGCACCGCCACTGCTATCAGACCCCGCTATAGTTAGAGCCCTTGGCACCATTAGAAGAACACTCCAAGAACAAAATGTATCCTACTCCTTGATGTATCGCCTGGCACTTTTTTCGTTTTAACCGCCCAGTCTAACTTTATGGGTGCAAAGGGTGTTATAAACCTTATGCCTACGCCGAACCCCCCTTTCAGGTTCTGTGCCTTTAGCTCGCTCCAGTCGTTAAAGCCGAGGCCCGTATCGTAAAAAACCGCACCGTACAGTATGTTCTTATAAAGAGGGTAATTTGCCTCTGCGGATAGTATAAGCTGTCTCTTGGCTCCAATGGGGTCTTTTGTGTTGGGGTCAAGGGGACCTGCATAGCCGTATTTATAACCTCTCACAGTAAAGTCACCTCCGACGAAGAACCTTTCATCAAGGGGGACCTTTGCACCCCCATAAGGTTCCACAATTCCAAAAACACCCTTAAAGGAAAGTATAAGACCAGTGTCCAGCCATGGGTCTTTGAAGAACTGCTGATGGGAGAGGGTTATCTTGTTAAACTTCTCGTTTCCTCCAAGCACTGGGACAGCTACCGAATAATTTAGTTCTGTAAGAGCACCAGTCGATGGAAACAGATAGTTGTCCCTTGTATCCCGTGTGAGACCCAAGAGGAGCTTTCTAGATTGCCTGGTTCCAGCTTCCTCTTTTATGAGGGATGAAGCATCAGGGGATATGTTCGTATACCTCACTCTTTGCAAACTCAACCCTGCGCTTGCCCTCCAAAACTCTGCAAACTCCCTTGAGAAGATAAAGTCTACACCAGTTCTTTCCACCGTGTAGGTGGTGTATTCTACCCTCCTGTCATAAACAGAACCAGTAAGGTCAATGGGTTGATTCAGAAACCATTTTCTCGTGTAGGAAAGGGAGTTATCCCTGTATTTACTCCCGTATGATAGGGATATACCGGCTATATCACCCGTTCCAAGGAAGTTGCCCTTACGCAGGGATATAAAGCCCGAGACACCTGTGACCTGATTGTAGCCCAGACCTATGGAAAACTGCCCTGTAAACCTTTCCCTTACCCTTGCGGTAAAGTCCCAGTTTTTATCCTCCGCGGGGAATGGGTCTATGGAGACATCCTGATAGTATCCGAGATTAAAGACTCTTGTCCTTGACCTGTCTATTTCCCTTTGGTTCGCCAGCTCGCCTTCCTGAAATCTCAGCTCTCTCCTTATCACATAATCTCTGGACTCATAGTTGCCCTGCACCTCTATCCTACTTACATACACAGGCTCTCCTTCCCGCAGGTTCATATTTACGCTCACTCTTTTGCTTTCCCTGTCCACCACTTCTTTCTCTTCAATGAACACTCCAAGATAGCCTATTTCTGAATATCGCCTTCTTATATTTTCCTTTACCCTGTCTATAACTTCCCTTCTGTAGTAGCCTCCCCTGTTTTTCCTAAGCAGGTCTCCCACCAGTTCAGAGTAGGCATACAGAGTGTTGCCTTCTATCTTTAGCTCAGAGAGCTTGTATCTTGGTCCTTCCTGTATTTTTATGTTTATCTCGTATCTATTCCCTTCCTTCCTTATTGAATAATCTATCTCTGCCTCAAGGAAGCCCTCGGAACGGTAGAAATCTCTTACTTTTCTTAAATCTTCTCTAAGAACATCCTCACTGTAGGGTGGCTTTAACCTAAAGGCAAGGAGGCTCACCGGCTTTGTCTCCATAAGCCCCAACAGTCTGCCCCTACTAAAGGTTCTGTTACCTGTGAAGTTTATGCTCTTTACATACTCTGGCTCTCCTTCCACTATTCTGTACACCACCTTTGATGCTCCCTTCTTTGGAACAAGTTCATAGTTTACCTGAACATTTGAATACCCCTCTTTTACATAAGCTTCCACTATTTTCCTCTTTATAAACTCCAACTCTTCACGAGTAAGCACCCTTCCAAGCCTGAGCCTTCTTTGAATTTCCAATCTCTCCTCTACCGCAGGCGCTGAGGTAAATCCCTTTATAAGCTCCTCTGGTTCTATTTTGCCCACTTCTGTTTCTATTCCTATTTTCCTTTCAAGCTCGTCAGACTTTATCTTTCTGTTGCCTACAAACTCAATCTTGTATATAACAGGGAGGTCCTTTACCCTGTATATGAGCACTACATCCTCACCCACCCTTTCCTCGTAGACCTCCACCTGATCAAAAAAACCTGTCCTATACATGCGTCTTATGCTTTCTCTGACCATATCTGGACTGTATAGACTTCCCTGTTTTATGTTTATAAGCCCTACTATTACATCCTCTGGCACATACTGTGCCCCTTCAACCCTCACCTCCTTTACCACCTGCCCGAGAGAAAAACCTACTAAGAGGAATACAGGTAATAAAGCTCTAAACAATAACCACATCTTTTTTACCCTCCTCAATAAAACCACAAACAAAGGAAGAAGGAACCACACCAAGAGCAGTAGGCATATCCTCTTTTCCAACCACCACCATAAATCCTACACCCATGTTGAAGGTTTTGAACATTTCCTCCTCCTGTATTTTCCCTAAGTCCCTTATCCAGTCAAAAAGGATTTTTTTTGGAATTTTCTTCTTTTCCACAACTGCCCTCAGCCCTTCCGGAAGTATTCTAACAAGGTTTCCTGGTATACCACCACCTGTTATATGAGCCATTCCCTTTATCCTTATACCAGAAGATTTCAAGGCACGCACCTCCTGCAGGTATATTCTTGTGGGCTCTAAAAGCACTTCCCAGACCCTTCTGCCCTCAAAGCTGTCCTCGTAGCTTATGCCTCTGTCCTGAAGCACCTTTCTTATAAGGCTGTATCCGTTGCTGTGAAACCCGCTTGAAGGCAAGCCTATTATAACATCTCCAGCTTTTATATTTTCTCCAGTGATAAGGTCTTCTTCTTCACACACACCAAGACAAAAACCTGCAAGGTCATAAACGCCTTCTGGATAGAAGTCTGGCATCTCTGCGGTCTCTCCACCCACGAGGGCAACCTCTGCGAGCCTGCACCCCTCCACTATGCCATCCATAAGGGCTTTCATAACCTCAAGGTCTATCCTGCCAGTGGCTATGTAGTCCAGAAAGGCGATGGGGGTTGCACCAGTAGTAAGAAGGTCATTTACGTTCATGGCAACGAGGTCTATGCCCACCGTGTTATGAACACCCACTGCTTGTGCTATCTTAAGCTTTGTCCCCACACCATCCGTTGTAAGCATTAGCACTGGGCTTTTATAACCTGTGAGTTTTAGCCCGCTGGCAAAAGAGCCAAAAAGAAGAGCCTGTTTTGGCAAGGCTTTAACCCTTTCCCTTATGTATTCCACAAAGGCGTCCGCCCTCTCTATACTCACTCCAGCCTTTTCGTAAGTCCACTCACCCATGGAAGTAAAACTCCTCTATGACCGTGTATATGGGTCCCACTGCAGTCAAGGAGCTCTTGACCAATGCTATTTTGTCCACAAGGTCCTCACCGAAGAAGGTATTTTCGTGCTGACGCAGAAGGTCTTTGAGAGCCCTCTTATCAAACTCCTTTATCCTGCATATGGTTACATGTGGGTGGAAGGGTTTGCCCTCTTCCCTTATTCCTATCTGCCTGTTTGCTCTCACTATGCTCTTGGCAAGGTCTATTAGCTGTCTATGACCATCGGACACACCTATCCAGAGGACTCTGGCTCTATCAAGGTTTGGGAAAACACCCAGTCCCCTATACTTTATCCTTACTGCCTTGGCATTCTGAGCTATTTCCTGAAGGTTTTTCAAAAGGTCTGTAAGCCTTTCCTGAGGCACCTCACCTATGAACTGAAAGGTCATGTGAAAGTTCTGTGGTTCAACCCACTTGCCCTTTATAAACCTTTCGCTTTGGGACTGTAATTTTTCCACCGCTTCCTGTATCCTCTTGGTGGTAAAAAAACCCACAAAGACCCTTATCATCACCAGCACCTAAAGGGTCCAGTATCCAAATGCACAAAGCCAGACCTTGGGTAATATCCCACGCCTCCAGCCCGCAGACTCACTGCTAAGTCTCTAAGACCGCTTAAGCTCATTCCATCAATCCTTATATCTATAGCCTTTCCATGCGTGTGATAGCTGTCTTTGGCTACGCCTTTTTTAGTTCTACGAAGGTATGCATTGGTGGCAGGAGACCTATAGCCCGATATTACCTCTATCCTCTCCCTTTCAGAGAGCCTGGTTATAAGAAAAAGAAGGTCAATCAGCTTGAGGTCTATGTCTGCAACCTCTCCGCTTCTGTAGTCCCTCAGAAGCCAGTTTATCTCCTTGATAGAGCTGTTTATATACTCTCCGTCCACCCAGTAGACAACCTTTAGGCTCTCTCCCGTGTTTACAGAGTAAAGGTTAAGAAACCTTGCACCTTCTGTAATGCCCACCATTGAAGGAAGGGAAGCGTAAGAAATTGAACCTGTCAATAGCATGCATCCCATGTATCCCATTGACTTTAAAAGCTCTCTCCTTGTCATCTTCTACCTCCAGAATTGGAAAGTGCACGGGACAAAATTGTATCATACTCGTATAGGTCTTCCCTAAAGTGTATCTTACCGTCCCTTTCAAAAGTGGTAAAGTAGAGGATGTATACAGGCACGGGGTTTGTAAGGCGTATGGTTTGGGTCTGCTGGCTCTTTATGAGATTGTCCAGTCTTTTTGCGTTCCAACCCTCTCCAAGAAGGGCTAAAGCTAAGTCTCTTGCCCTCTCCACCCTTATACAGCCAGAGCTAAAAGCCCTATGGCTTCTGTTGAAAAGATGTTTGTCTGGAGTGTCATGAAGATAAACCGCAAAGGGATTGGGAAAGTTGAACTTTATATAGCCCAGTGAGTTTTTCCCTCCTGGCTCCTGCACCAGTCTGAAGGGAAAGTATCTCTCGTTGTATTGACCCCAGTCTATCCGCAGGGGGTCTATTTCCTCTTCTCCCTGAAAGACCCTAAAGCCCTTTCTTATGAGATACTGCGGGTCTTTTTTGACCTTTGGAAGGAGGTCCTTGACAGATATGCTTACAGGCACATACCACTTGGGGTTTATGGTGATGCTCTCTATCCTGCTGTAGAGCATGGGTGTGGGTCTGAAGTCCTCCTTGTAGCTTCTGCCCACTATTACCCTTGATTGGAGCCTAACCGAGTTGTTTTCTATGAGAAAAAGCTCAAAGGAGGGTATGTTGACCACCACTGCCCTCTTGAAGTCTTCTGGAAGCCAGCGATGTTTTTCAAGGTTTAGGTATACCTGCGAAAGCCTTTCCTTAGGGCTCACATTTAGTTTTGCTATGGTCTTTGTGTCTATAACTCCCGTATCTGGTAGTCCATGTCTTCTTTGGAAGCTCCTGACCGCCTTAAGAAGCGTATCGTCAAAGGTCTCAGAAAAGGTATACTCCTCAAGGTCTCCAAGTAGGAAGAGCCTAAACCTTATCTCCTCAAGGCAGGCATCCCTATCACCATATGACAAGGGCTTTGAAAGCCTTATGGGCTTCCATTCAAAAGAGGACAGGTCCCTGTAGAGCCTTGCCTGCTCCACGAGAAACCAGTATTCTCGGTTTTTGGGCGCAAGCTCAGAGAAAAGGTCTTTTAGTCTTCCCTCTTTTATAAGAGTTGCCAACGTCTGGAGGACTCTATCCTGCTTTTGAGGGATACTCCAGCCCTTGTAAAGCTCTGAGGGTCTCACCCTCCCATAGTAAAGGTGGTAGGCAAGCCTTATGAGGCTGTCTGTAGTAGCCAGCTCTGGGTCTATACCATCCACAGGCTTGTAGCGATCTGGGTTAAGTCCATGGTGAACCGCTTCCCTTAAGATTTGTTGGAAATCTGAAATTTCTTTTGTGGGCAGACCATCACAATACCATATGCATCTAAAACCAAGGAGTTTATACAGCTGGTAGACCTTCTGAGGGTTTGAGAGCCTATCCCAACTTTCCCCTATCTTTTTCTCGTATGCGGTAGCAGTTCCTAAGAGGAGTAGAATCAAAAGGGGAAAGGCGACCGCCATAGGCGGTCAATATTATATCACATGGGCTTGCCCTCTATCACATCTCCACCTTCGCCCTTTTGGGTGGTCTGTCCTTGATAGAGGTGGCTTCCCACCTTGCTGGCAACCTCAAGGACCTTTTCGGTGGTTCTTCTTACCTCCTGCAGGTCTTGAGAGCTGGCAAAGACCCTCTTTGCTTCTTCTATAGCCTTTTCTGCCTCAGAAACCACATCCGCAGGTAGCTTGTCCCTGCTTTCTCTTAGCACCTTCTCAAGGTTGTAAACATGCTGGTCAAGTTGGTTTTTAGCTTCCACCAGCTCCTTCTTTTTCCTGTCTTCCTCTTCATGAAGCTGGGCTTCCTTTACCATCCGCTCTATCTCTTCTTGGGTTAGACCAGAGGATGCCTGAACCCTTATGGACTGCTCCTTGCCTGTGCCGAGGTCTTTTGCGGTCACGTGCAGTATACCGTCCACATCTATGTCAAAGCATACCTCAATCTTTGGAACGCCCCTGGGTGCAGGTGGAATGCCCGTAAGGTAAAATTTCCCAAGAGACTTGTTGTCCCTTGCCATAGGACGCTCACCCTGAAGCACATGGATCTCCACCTCTGTCTGGTAGTCGCTGGCAGTGGTGAAGGTTTCACACTTCCTGTAGGGTATGGGTGTGTTTCTGGGTATAAGAACTGTCATAACACCGCCGTAGGTCTCCACACCAAGGGAGAGAGGCGTCACGTCCACAAGGAGTATCTCCTTCACCTCACCAGACAGCACGCCCGCCTGTATGGCAGCGCCCACCGCCACCACCTCGTCAGGGTTCACACCCTTGTGGGGCTCTTTCCCAAAGAAGTCCTTTATCCTCTGCTGAACCAAGGGAATCCTCGTGGAACCTCCTACAAGCACCACCTCGTCAATATCCTGAGGTCTTAGTTTAGCATCCTCAAGGGCCCTCTTGACTATTTCCATGGTGCGGTCCACCAGGTCTTTTATCATCTCCTCAAGCCTTGCCCTTGTGAGCTTTTTCTGAAGGTGAAGGGGCTGGTTTGTAGAAGGGTCTATTGTAATAAAGGGTAGGTTTATCTCTGTCTCCAGCTTAAAGGAAAGCTCCTTCTTTGCCTGCTCGCTGGCTTCCTTTAGCCTTTGCAGGGCGGTTCTATCCTTCTTTAGGTCAACGCCCGTCTCCTTCTTGAACTCCTCTATGAGCCATTCCATTATCCGCTCGTCTATGTTGGCACCGCCCAGATGGGTATCCCCAGCGGTGGCCTTTACTTCAATGACGCCTTCTCCACCCTCAAGGATAGACACATCAAAGGTGCCACCGCCAAAGTCATAAACCAGAATCTTCACATCGCTCTTCTTGTCAAGACCGTATGCAAGGGCCGCTGCAGTTGGCTCGTTGAGGATTCTTAGCACATCAAGCCCTGCAATCTTGCCCGCATCCTTTGTTGCTTGCCTTTGTCTCTCGTTAAAGTAGGCAGGAACCGTTATAACCGCCTTCGTTATCTTCTCTCCAAGATAGGCTTCCGCGGCTTCTTTGAGCTTTTTTAGCACCTGAGCTCCTACTTCCTCTGGACGCACCTTCCTACCTATGTTGGGTATCTCAAAGCTGGCATCTCCCTTGTCGTCTGCCACCACCTTATAGGAGACTCTCTTAGCTTCCTCAATCACCTCTTCATACTTTCTACCTATGAACCTCTTGGACTCGTAGACCGTGTTTTCAGGGTCAAGGATGGCGCGTCTTTTTGCAGGTTCTCCTACAAGCACCTCCTTTTCCTTTGTCCAAGAGACCACAGAGGGTGTCAGCCTTGAACCCTCCTGGTTGGCAATAACCACAGGCTCATCACCGATAATAACAGCCACCACCGAGTTGGTCGTTCCAAGGTCTATACCTATTATCTTCTCCGCCATAGGATACCTCCTTTGCTTAGCTTTATGTCATCTAATATAAAACTTTAGTAGAGTTTTGTCAAGTTTTTTATGTAAGGTTTTTAGAGGTTGCAGTAGATGAGGGATGGCATTAAAATAAACGCAGGATAGTGGAGTAGTTTCAAGGCGTGCTACGGGACATGGCAAGAGAGGTCTACGCACGCTTGGCTCAAGGGAAGTTTATCTTAAATACCTAAGTATACTCATATCCCTCTGGTCTGCAATTATGCGCATAAGGGCTTCGTAAGCCAACCTATAGCGGGTGTAGTCCATTATGCTTTGAGAAAGGTCCGCATCCTCAAGGTCGGATTTCTGTTTATTTAGGTTATCACTAAGATTTTCCTGCAAAGGCTGGAGATTTTTGACTTGAGATAACACGCTACCCACTTGAGACCTTCTGAAAGAAACCCTGTCAAAGGCTCTCTGCAAGAGCATGAGGTCCGCATCATCAGGATACAGGGCGGAGGAGAGCTTTTCTCCTACCCTTTTTACCGCCTGAAGCACATTCGGAGAGTAAAAGTCCACAGTCCCCACATCAAAGTCTCCACCACTTGTATCGGAGACAGAAATATCCTTGCTTATGTCCACTGGCATAAGCATAAGGGAATATGTGCCATCAGGGTTTTGGCTCACCTTTGCCTGAAGAAGGCTTGAATGGTTGGTGTTTATAACCTCTACAAGGTCATTGAGGGTTTGGGTTGTGGTGTAGTTTACATTTATGAGAGTATTTCCCACGCTTATGTTCAAAGCACCTGAAGTGTTGAAGTTGGTGGCGGGGCTTGAGAAGCTAGCCCTTGATATGGCTACATTAAGACCAAAGGTCTCCGCACCATTTAGAAGGGCGTCCACTTTGAGATTGTCCGAGAGCCATACCTTAAAGTCCTCTGTGGAAGCTTTATAGTCAAGGGTGTTCTCGTCAAAGGGTTTTTGGGTGAGGCTTGCACCTCCAAAAATATAGTTGCCTCCCAGCTGGTCATTTACCCTATCAAGAAGAGACCTAAGGCTTGCGGAAAAAAGCTCTCCTATTGACATAAGTTGGTCAGATTGAAGCACTTGGTTCTTTGCCTGTATGGTTTTGGCATAGAGAAGGTTCAGGGTGTCTGTTATCTTTCCAAGGTTAAAGTCCACATAGCTAAGGGTTGTGTCCGCAAAGAGCCTGTTTTTTGAATATTGGGAAAGCTGGGATATATCCTTTTTGAGCTCAAGCACCTTGTATGTAGCAGATGGGTCGTCGGATATACTTTGATACTTCCTACCAGTGGAAATCTCCAGAGACTTTTCTGCAAGCTGTTTCCTTATCCTGGCATCCTGCTCCTGAAATAGGGAAAAGAGCAAATTATCGGGCACTTTCATGGCTTTTCACCTCACACCATATTTAGTGTTGCCTGAAGCATCTCGTCCATAGCATTTATGGTTCTTGCAAGGGCTTCATAGCTCCTCTGAAGTTTCATTAGTTCAATAAACTCGTTATCCACAGAAACTCCCTGCATCTCCTGAAGCCTTGCGTTCAAGGAATTCAAAAGGGCATTTTCTATGTCATACCTTGTCCTTAGGTCCCTCTGCCTTGAAGCCACACTGTCCACAAGCCCATTGTATATAACCTTTACATCTTCCCACCAGCCCCTTGAAAAATCCATAAACTCATCCACCTTTTCGTAGTCAAGGTTCTGTATATAATTGTTTATGTTTGGGTTTAGAGCCATGTCCCCTATACCAGTTCCAGTAAAAAGAGGCTCAGAACGGTAGATAAGGTTGTTGCTGTCTTCTATGGTGTATGAAGGGTTGTTGGCGGTTATCCGCATTGTGTAAGTGCCATCTGGGTTCTGGATAAGGCTTGCGGAAAAGCTACCGCCAAGGTTTGCGTTTATGGCGTTTACGACATCGTTTAGGCTATCTGTAGATGAATAGTTAAGAACCACAGGACCACCGGGAAAGTTAAAGGTAATGCTTCCAGAAAAGCCCAAGGGTGCGTTTGGGTCGCTTACATTTTTGAACCAAAACCAGTTTGTGGTGGCTTGTGCATTCAGTGGCACCTTTACTTGGCTTATGAGCCTTTTGGCAGTTCCCTCAAGCTGGTTTATGTAGTCCTGAAGGTCTTGCTGGAATTCCAAAAGCCCCCTAAGCCTTCCACCGCTTATAAGATTACTTATGTCCACCTCTGAGCCATCCTTTGACTTCCACAAGACCCTTCTGTTGCCCGCATCATACTTTAGCTCCCAGCTGTATCGGTCTTCTACAAGCACAAAGCCCTGACTGGTTTCTACCCTTACCCTTCCAATATCATCTTCTTGCACCTGAATATTTATAAGCTCCGAAAGCTCCCTCAGGTAGCTATCCCTTTCGTCCAGCAGGTTTTTGTAATCCTTACCCCGTGCATAGGTCTGGGCATAGCCCGTGAGTATTTCTTGGTTTATACTGGCTATCTTCTTTGTTAGGGTGTTTATCTTGTTTATGTATTGCCTCATGTCATAGTGGGTGCCTGCAAGGCTTTTGTCCATATCCCTTCTTCTGTCCCTTAGGTAGGCAATAAGGCTCTGGGCGGAGTTCAATAGTTCGCTCCTTGCTCCTTCGTTGGTAGGCTCTTTCATTAGGTTTTGGTAGGCGGTAAAGAAGCGGTTTATGTATTCACTGCCACCGAGCCCCTGCGTAAACTCCTGAAAGAGGTTCTCCACCTGAGCGTTGCCCTTTATGGTGGTGTCAAGGGAGGACACCACGGAGAGTTTTTGGTTTCTCAAGGACATGTAGTAGAAGTTTTGACTTCGGAGGATATCCTCCAACTTTATGCCCACCGGTGCAAAGCTCTTTATCACCGGGTCCTCTTGGGCGTAGTCTGGGTTGTTAGCGTTCAGTGTGTTCCTGTTCCTTATATCCGCAGACTTTCTAAAAAGTTCAAGCCCCTGAGCCACTATACCAAAGGTAGCACCAAACATTTACACCTCCCTCTTTATTATCGTAAGGCACGGGCTAAAATTTAGCAATATCTTTTATACCCATTGGTGCTATGGCAGATTTTGAGGTGGTTGAGAGGGTTTGGCTTTCTGCGGTTTTTTCTGAAGAAGTCGCCAGGAGTTTACCAAAAGACAGCCCAGAGCTTGAGAGAATGCTATCTTGGCATTGGGCTTTCAAAAGAGACCTTTACACGGTTCGCAAGACTAAAAGCACCACGGACTTGGAGGATGCCCTTGAGGTGGCTCTCAGGAGACGCAAAAATAATAAAGGAAATAACAGAAAATGCAGATAAAGCCAATAGTAGTTGGAGAATACCCTTAATATGCTAACAAAAGAAAACAAGATAAACTCTTCACACTCCTCAAAGAATACAGGAAAAAAGTAAGTCAAATAGCAAAATACTAGTGGCTTGTTTCACTTCTAAAAGAAGGGAAGTTTGATAGATATGTTAGTGTAAAACATATCCAAAGCAAACTATCCGAGAGATATAAACAAACATGCCTATGGCAAGTGATATCTGTGCTTGAAGGCTGAATTATAGCACGCATAGGTTTTAGGCTTACAGATATAATAGAAAATTATTATGACAGTTCTCTTGGGAAAACCCAAACCCTTTGTAAAATGGGTGGGTGGGAAGAGGCAGATAGTGGACTTGCTTGTGGCTTATATGCCATCAAAATATAAAACTTGCATAGAGCCTCTGGTAATAACCAACTACTGAACCATGTCTGAGAACAAAATAGAAAAGGCGGTAAAGCTCATAAAAGACTTGTCGCAGGAAGACTATAAGCGTCTCAAGAGGAGCTTTGGCATCGGTTTATATCTTTTTAACCTTTTAAAGGACAGCCTTGAGCCCTCATACCTTGAAATGTTAAAGGATTTTGACAAACTTCCCTTTGAGAAGCAAAAGGCTATTCTAAGGAGCATTGAGGATAGGCTAAAGCATCCTTTACCTACCCTTGAGGTAGACTTCTCTAAGGTGGAAAAAAAACCAGTAGAAGCCTTCTTTAAGCCTGTGGATAAACTAAAAACACTTGATGAGAGGGAAAAGAAGACCCTCAAAGCCTTTGGAATAAAAGACCTTTATTCCGCCCTTTGGTTTGCTCCTTTGAGGTATGAGGATAGAAGGCTCATATACACCGTAAAGACCGCAAAGCCCGGGCAGAAGGTAGCCCTAAAGGTCAAGGTGGTTGCCACAGGTTATAACCCACAGGAAAAATATCCCGCTTGGGTTTTGTGTGAGGATAGCACGGGAAGTTTATACTTGAGGTTTCGCTACAAGGATGAAAGAGCTCTTTATAGATTTGGAAAGGGTCAGGAGCTTATAGTGTATGGAAAAATAAAGGAGTTTGCGGGCGAAAAGTATATGGTTCATCCTGAGTTTCTAAAAGAGACGGAGGTTGGAAGGGTTTTGCCCTTTTACTACATAAGGGTGGACGGAGAGCTAAGGAGTATATCTGCGAAGAAAAGGCACGAGAGGATAAGAAACCTTCTCTACAAACTTTCCGAAACCGCAAAGTATATGCCCGAATATCTCCCTCAGTGGATTATAAAGGAGAGGAACTTCCCACCCATTGGAGAGAGCCTATACCTTCTGCACAGACCAGTGGGTTTTTCCGAAGAAGACCTAAACAGCTTTTCTACGCCCTTTCAAAGAAGACTAATATATGAAGATTTATTCCTGTTTCAGCTCTCTCTTCATCTTATAAAGTCTCAGGTAAAGAGTCAGCCTGCCATAGCCCTAAAAGAACCAGAAAAGCATATTAAGGAATTTTTAGCTTCCTTACCCTTTAAGCTCACTCAGGCTCAAATGAAGGCTATAAGGGAAATACTGGCGGACATAAAAGAAAACAGACCTATGAATAGGCTTTTGCAGGGTGATGTGGGAAGTGGGAAAACGGTTGTGGCTATGGCTATCGCTTACGCCTTTGCAAAGGAAGGCTATCAAAGTGCCATAATGGTCCCTACCGAGATATTGGCACTTCAGCATTACGAAAACTTTAGGAAGTTTCTTGAGCCTCTTGGGGTTCATGTGGGTCTTTTGACTGGGTCTGTAAAGGGCTCTAAGAGAAAAAGCGTCCTTTTCCATACAGAAAGGGGAAACATAAAGGTGCTTGTAGGCACGCATGCCCTTATTCAGGAAGGCGTGGAGTTTCAGAGGCTTGCCTTTGTGGTGGTGGACGAACAGCATCGTTTTGGTGTCATGCAGAGGAAACTTCTTTTGGAGAAGGGTAAAGGTTATTATCCTCATAGCCTTGTAATGAGTGCCACGCCCATACCAAGAACCCTAGCTCTTTCCCTGTATGGAGACCTTGACCTTTCAATAATAGACCAGATGCCTATTGGCAGAAAACCTGTTATTACAAAGCTCCTCTTTGATTCGGAGTTTGACAAGGTTTTGCAGGCAGTAAGGGGAGAGCTTTCAATGGGAAACAAGGTCTATGTTATCTACCCTCTCATTGAGGAGTCGGAGACCTTAGCCTTAAAGTCTGCCGTTAAGGAGCATGAAAGGTGGAAAAGCCTTTTTCCAGACAAGGAGGTGCTATTGCTTCATGGAAAGCTAAGGGATGAAGAAAAGAGAGAGGTTATGGAAAAGTTCAAAAGCACTGGAGATATACTTGTGGCTACCACTGTGGTGGAGGTGGGCGTGGATGTGCCATCCGCAACCCTTATGGTTATAGAGTCCGCACACCGCTTTGGTCTCTCTCAGCTTCATCAACTTAGAGGAAGGGTAGGAAGGTCAGACAAGCAAGCCTATTGCTACCTTGTGGTGCCAGATGAACTAAAGAAGGACCAAGAGGCTATGAAGAGGTTAAAGGTTGTGGTAAGGTCTAATAACGGCTTTGAGATTGCAGAGGAAGACCTAAAGCTGAGAGGTCCTGGGGAGCTGTTGGGTGTTTCTCAGTCAGGATACTTTGGCTTTATGGTGGCAAACCTTGCGAGGGCTCAAGACAGGGTTATGCTTGAGCTTGCGAAGGAAGACGCAAATAAGACCCTTAAGGAAGACCCAAACCTTGAAAAATACGTGGACTTAAAGAAGGTTCTCATCCATAGATACGGCGATAAGATGGGCCTTGCTTATATGGCGTGAAAGGCTGGGGTGCAGGAGAAAAACCTTAGCCCAAAGTAAAACCTCCACAAACGAAAACGGTAAGTGTAGACCTGCACACTATAATTGCCACCATCTTGTAGAGTTTCTCTTATAGACCTTTGGTCAAAGACCTTATATATTGTGCCATTCCTTAGGAGAAATATCAAAACTCTCTTTTCATAAAAGTCCGCACTTAGCACTGCAGGGGTTTTAAACTGGTCGCCCGGAAAGAAAAAACCTGTTCGCGAATACGCATATATTTGTGGATTCCTGCTTCCTGTGAAGGGCATGAGGGCTGTGTTCTCGTAAGGGTCGCACTGACCTGCATAGTATAGGTTTTTCCTATCTCTCAGTATAAAGCTGTAACTGGGTATGTCTAACTTCCATAGGGAAATGATTATTGGCATATCCGATGCCAGGGGTTTACATTGGCTTAGACTAATGAGAGAATAGGGGTCTGAGGGCTTTTCAAAAAGAAGGGTTTTAGGTATGTATTCAAAGAGAAAATATAAAAGCCATTTACTAAGCCCAATATCTCTGTATCCTTTTACCTTTTCCTCCTCCATATGGCAGGCTATTGCATTTTTTCTTTCTAACTCTTCTTGAAGTTTTTGGGGGTTTCCCAAGGGGCTGTTGTAGACACTTTTAGGGTTTATAACGCATGCACATTGCTTTTGAAAAGGCATGGGCACTGGAGAAGGAATGGAATAGTTTACATGGTCAACATAAACATAGGGCAGGCAATAATAGAGAAAAAAACCAACCAAGTATAAACTCATTAAAAACCTAATAACTCCCTGGCATCTCTTCCTCCACTTTTTTAAGATTTTTGAGCTTGTATATGTAAAACTTCCTTATCTCTTTACCTCTCCAGAGAATTGGAAGCTCCTTCTCTTCTATTATACCCTCACTTGCGGATAGGACTCTTGGGTTTATAGGTGCATAATCTACAAAGATAGCGTCGCCTTCATAGTTCTTTCCCCAAAGGTCATACTGGTTCATCCTCCTTCCAAGATTTATGCAATAAGTCCTTGGGTTTCCTTTCACATAGAAGGCAAGCTCCGCACTAATTTGATAGTGGGGGCTTATTATGCTCTCCTGTGCTCTTCTCATTTCTGAAACCACCTCTCCCAGCTGAGCCCAGCCTATGCCTGCCTTTGTGGGGTCCCTGTGAGGTGGAAGAAGCCATCCAAGCCCAACCTTATCAAGAAGAGGAGTAAAGTGCAGAAATACAAACAAAAGTCCTGCCAGAAGGTAAGAGGGCAAAAGCAGTCTGCTTTTTGATAGATATAGGCTCACTAACACAAGGGCGGAAAAGTAGGAAAACCCAGCCCAGTTTGCTTCTACCCTTTTGAAAAGGGAAAGCACTGCAAAGAAGAGAAAGGGTATAAGGGAGAAAAGAACAAAGAAGGCGGTCTTTTCTCTCTTTATGTTTTTGACCCAGAGGTATGGCAAAAGTAAAAAGGGAATAATTGAAAGCAAAAGAGCCTGACCTGCAAGAAACTCAAAGAAAGAGCCAAAGTTTAAAAAGCTTGCGGACTTGCTGGCAAGGGTGGAAACATGCTTGAAGGAGACAAAGTCATGCCTATAGTTCCAATACAAAACAGGCAAGGATAAAAGAAAAGCAGGAATGAGGCTAAGGTAAGGCTTGTAGTCTCTAAGTAGGTTTCTTTTAAGGAAAAAGCCATATAAAAGTGCACAGGGAAGAAGAAAAACCGCTGGATACTTACTCAAGAAGGCAAGCCCACTTAAGAATCCTGCCAAAAGCCAAAGCCAAAGGAGGTTTCTCTCAAAGGCAAAGAATAGCACTATAAGACTCAAAGACCAGAAGAAGATAAAGCCTGCATCTGTGGTCATAAGCAGGGAGTTTATTCCAAAGCCTACTGTTATCTGTGGTAAGGTTGAGGCTATTATGGCAGACCTCTCGTCAAAGACTCTTTTTACAAAAAGGTAAGTAAATAAAGAAAGAAGAAAGGACAAAACTATAGGTGTTATCCTCACCGCAAGTTCTGAGACGCCGAAGATTTCTCTTGTCAAAAAGTTCAAATAGGCGACCATAGGGGGTTTTGAATAGTAGCTTAGGTCTAAGTGCCTTGACCAGTCCCAGTATTGGGCTTCCTCTGGCGTGAGGTCAAGGGGGTAGTAAACTACATAAAACACTCTAAAAAGGAACAAGATTAGGTTAAAAGAGAGGACTGCTATCACGACCTAAAGCTGTGTTCTTTGCCTTCCATGAGTCTTGCTATATTCTCCTTGTGGCGGTATAGGATAAAGAAGAACATAAGGAGTGCCATGAGAAATATTTTGAGCGGGTAGCCTGAAATAAGGAGGAGCAAAACCGCAAGGGCGGACGCAGACAAGGAAGCAACAGAAACTATACCTTTCCACCTAAATATAAGCCCCCAGAAGGCTATGGAAAGGACGGCAATTAGTGGAGAGAGTGCAGTAAGAGTGCCAAAGGCGGTAGCCACACCCTTTCCACCTTTGAAGTTATGAAAAACTGGATACATATGCCCCAAAAGGCTTGCAAGACCCACAAAAAAGGCAGTCCAGCTTTCAAAACCAAAGTAGAGCCTTGCAAGAAGCATAGGAATTAAACCTTTGGAGAAGTCAAGTAGAAAGACCAAAACAGCATACCTCTTACCAAGCGCCCTTCCCACATTGGTAGCCCCCACGTTTCCGCTCCCCACAGACCTTATATCTACACCCTTTGACCTTGCTATATGCTCACCAAAGAGAACTGAACCATAGAGGTAGGCAAAGATCACAAGAAGCATGCTGTCCATGGAAACTATGATAACCTAAATCTATGCGTGTGGTAGGCTATCTTATACTCTTACTGCTTGCCCTGTACTTTCTTCTAATAAAACCCTATCTTTTGGCGAGGAACATAGAGATTGAGATAGAGGGGGTTGGACTGAGCTTTGAGAGAGGGCTGAGCTTTAGGAATCTTCTCGTATACATACCTCTTAATGGGAGAACTTTTCATGTCTTTGTCAGCAACGGAGCTATAAGACCATGGGATATTAAGGCTGGCGAGTTCAGTTTTATAGAAGTATCTAAAACCCCACCCTCTGACAAACCTTTTGACTATGACTTTGGACCTCTTATAGAATTTGCAAGCAGGCTGAATCTTAGGGTAGACCAGCTGTACATTTCTACTAACTATATCCCTCATGGGGAGAGCCTTACCCTATTTATACCCAGAACCGAATTAAAAGCGGGTAAGGTCTATTCTACTGGATGGGCACAGGCTTACTGGCTACACCACAAGGACATATACCACATTGAAGTTTTTCTCAGGAAGGCTCACACGGAAGGTAGAAAGTTTGTATTGGAGCAAGCCCAAGTAAAAAGCGACCTCTATGAATTTAGCTTAAGGGGAGCATGGGAAGGAAGGAAGGGGGTCTTTGATGCAGAAGGATATATAGAGCCTATTCATAGGGAGAGCTTCTCTCTTATGAGGACTAAACTAAAGCTATCGGGAAGTCTAAGCTATACTCAAATAAGAGCAGGCTTTTCTGGGTCTGCGGAGGCTCTTGATATAAAAGATAGGAAAGAATTTAGAAATCTAAAGCTGGAAGGAGAATACCTCTGGAAATGGAGGGAAAAAAGCCAGCTTAAGGCGATAATAACAGATAGTTTCACCAAGGCAGAAGTTGACTATTCTCTAAAGGATGGAGTTTTGCACGCGGTGTTTAGAGGTTTACCAGTAGACCATAGGCTTTTAGGTATAAACCAAAGATTGTCCACTATAGCCAGCGGTCAGCTTGAGCTTGACTTGAAGAAAAAACTCTTAAAACTACAGGCTTATTCACCTATGGCAAAGTTTGAAGCTCAAGAGGTTATGGGCGTTAGCCTTAGGTTGACCCTCAACTATGAAGGAGTCCAGCGGGGAAACTTTGAGCTCTCCGTAGCTCAGCCTTTTTTACTTTCCGTAGGCGGTAGTTTCTACGGTAAAGACTTTACTGGAAGTGTAGAGCTTTTGGGATACAAACTAAGGCATGAGGACTTGTCCGCCATAGTTTCCTACAGCGGGTCTTTAAGGTTCCAGCAGGGTCAAGCCTATAGCTATGGCAGGGGAAGGCTTGAAAACCTGCTTGTGAGGGATATAAGCCTCGGAAGCACCAGCTATGACCTATTCCTTGAGGGGGATAGCTATAGGATAAGCCTCAGGGGAGAGGGTTATTCTCTTTCAGGTGCTGGTTCTTTAAAAAATAGAGATTTCTCTGGCAGTTTAAAACTTGAAAGTATGAACCTTTCATATGCAGATATTGATTTAGAATCTTTGAGAGGAATCATAGACCTCAAGGTGGGGGAGAACAGGGCATGGGGTTTTGGAAGGCTTGAGGGTAGGATTTTCAGAGAAGGTATTTCTTCTTGGGCTGGCATATCCTTTGAAGTGGAGAAAAGGGGAGAGCAGTTAAGGGGCAGTTTTAAAGGAGAACTAAGGGATGTAAAAGCCTTTCAGTTCTCTTACTCAGAGGGTAACTTTGAGGGAAGGGTAGAGGGTCAAAAGGTCTTCTTTTCCTTTGACCTCAAGGATGGGCTTGTGGGTAGGGGTTATTACGATTATAAGAATACATCCTACAGCCTTGAGGGTTCTCTCAAACATGTTCAGGGCAGCCTCTTGGTGGCTTCAGAATACCGCCTGAATGGCAAGGGCAGAGACTTGCATCTTGAAATTTCAGGCGATGGTAGATACAAAAACTACAGCTTTCCGCTGAATGCCAGCTTAAACATAAAGGAAGGCAGGCTTGAGGCTTTAATGAAGGGTTTTATCCTCAGGATGGGTATTGTTTTTCTTAAGGTGCCAGATGTGAAGGCGTACGGAAGCACAGAAAGTGGGAGCATAGAGGTTAATCCTATTACCGTGGGTATAGGACAAGAAATGCTGGCAAGGGTGGAGTTTCAAAGGGGAGAATATAAAGGCAAGACCCTTTCAATTAGAGGCAAGATGTATGGAGCTCTTGAAGGCTGGCTTGACTTTTCCTACAATGGAAAGCCAAGGCTCTCCTCCGAAGGTGTGCTTGACCTTGGCAAGCTTTTTTCTGTAATAAGGAGCAGAGTTCTTGCAGATGCGGAGGGTAAGGTATCTTACAGGCTCTCCTACACAGACAGCTTGAATTTGAAAGCAGGCTCTGAAAAGATAACCCTTAGGTCCAGATACCTTGCGGTGCCATTGTCTGGTGGGCTTGAAGTAATCTTTAGGGATAATAGGCTTTCGGGCTTTGTAAGCCTAATTGGCAACCAGAGAACTTCCATCCTTGCAAACTTTACAGGCGACAATAAGTTTGCTCAGCTTAGCTTTGAGGTTTTGCAATTACCCTTATTATATAGAAACGATATTATTAGAACAAGCCTGTTTATCTCGGGTAAAGGTGTGCTAAGCTCCGATTATAAGAACTTGAGCATAAAAGGCGATTTTTACACCTCTGGGGTTATTAATCTACAGCGAATCAAAGGAAGGTCTGGGGAAACTCCCGAGGAGTATAAAAGGGTAAGCCTTGAGATTTCCCTTGCATCTTCTGAACCTTTGAGAGTTAACCTACCAGAGGGGTTTGTATATACGGACGTTTCCGCAAAGATAAAAGGCACTCTCTACGAGCCTGACTATGTGGTGAATACTTACCTTAGAGGAGGTGCTCTAACATACTTTGAAAGGGAATTTTATGTAAAAAGGGGCGAGATAGCCTTTACCAGCAAAGACAGCCAAATGGACCTCACCATAATAGCACCCACACCGGATTACAGCATTATCATTGACCTTAAAGGAAACCCCCAGTATCCAAAGGCGATAGTAAGGTCTGAGCCTCCCAGAGATACAAGAGAGGTGCTTACCACTTTGGTCCTCGGAGGTGCGGAAACAGAGGGGCTTATACCAGTGGGCGGTGCCCTTATAAGCCAGATACCGCAAATAAGCGGTCTCATAAAGGGTGCGAAAGGCATGACAGGTCTTGACATAAGGGTTCAAGTGTCACCATCTGTATCTCCCACAGGAGAAGTTGGGTTAAGTGCAACAATTTCCAAAGACTTAACTCAGAGAATAACTGTGGAACACAGGCAAAGCACTCTGAAAAACCCAAAGGAAACTTACACAGGCGGGGATGTAAAGCTCACACCCAACACTTCCATAGGTGGAAGATACTACTCAGACAGAACTCAAGAAGTAAGGGTTAGGTTGAGAAGGAAGTTTGACTTCTGAGCCTTTTTAACCCAGAGAAGGCGTAGTCTATCCACGAAAGGGAGAGCATAAGCACACTGACCCAAAGCATAAACTGAGAGGGAAAACCAACCAGACACAAAACAATAAAAAGCGATAGGATAAAGGTAAAAGCCTTACCTAAAAGCCTTGCGGGCGGAACGCTCCCATTTCTGCTGGTAAGGATAGCCCCTCCCACGAGGAGAAATAGGTCTCTTGCCAACACTGCGTAGAAGAAGGCTTTAGGTATCACCTGTAGCTTAAAGGTGCATACAATAAGCCCGCACAGGATCATTACCTTGTCCGCTACTGGGTCAAGCATCTTGCCAAGCTCTGTTTGAGCTCTTAACTTCCTTGCAAGGAATCCATCCAGAGCATCAGAAAGGGCAAGAGGAAGGAAAATAAGAACTAAATAATCCTCCCCCACAAGGAGTAGCAGTGGGCTGAGTATTAACCTAAGAGAAGATAAGAGGTTTGGTAAGTTAGTCAATAAGCAAGACCTCTCCATAAACAACACCTCTTTTCATGTAGGGCATTCTTTCAAGAACCATGCCCATAGGGTCTATTATGCCCGTGTCTCCTGAGTTGTTTACCCAAAGCACATATTTACCCGTCTCCAACGTCCTTACCCTTGCCCAAAGGTAATGTTGGCTTACGCAGTCAGAATCCTTAAACCAGCCATCGTTGGTTAGAACCGCCATAAGGTTTGCCCCTTTGGAAAGATCCCTAACTAAACCGTAGTAGGCTACTTCAAAGCATATAGGCGTGGCTATCTTCATGTTTCCGTATTCTAAGGGTTTTAGGCTTTCTCCCGGAAAGTAGTCAAGCCCGCTTATGGCTGGGAAAAGCTCTTTTAGAAAGCCGAAGGGGAAGGGCATGTATTCTCCTATGGGAAAGAGTCTTATCTTGTCGTATCTTTGGACTGCAATACCGTCTTTTAAAAGATAGGCGGAATTGTAAGGCTTTAGACCCTCCCTTATGTCAACAAGACCTACAAGAATAGGTGTCTTTTGACTAAGTAGCCTTAGCTCAAAGTTGGCTTCATCGCTTTCCTCTGAGTAGAAAAAGTGAAAGGCGGACTCAGGAAGAACTACAAGGTCTACACCCTTCTTATTGGCTTCTTCTATCAACTTAAGTATTTCTCTCGCATGTTTTCTGAAGGACTCTCTTTGGAGTTTATCTTCCTGAGGCACTGCAGTTTGCACGAGTGCAACCTTTATGAGCTGTGCTTTCTCCATTACACGATTCTTTTCTTTTAGAGCCAAAAAGCCTATAAGCAGGAATAGTGCCCAAGCAAGGGAAATTAATTTTACCTTCCTATACAGGATAAAAAGGACTGTATACAGTAGAAAAAGGCTCTGAAGATAAACATTTGCATACAAAAGGCTGTGTTTTACGAGGGGTAAGTATACAGAGAGAGATCCCACAATAAGCCAAGGAAAGCCTCCGTAAGGAAAGTGTGAGCGGATAACTTCAAAAGACCCATACAAAAGAGGCAAAAACCACACATTATCTCTAAACAGCCTTTTCCACAACCAAAAGGGTAGATAAAATTGGTAGAGGCTAAGAAAAAAGGCAAAAAAACTGAAAAGCCCATAAGAAAGAACTGGGCTAACGCCACCATAATCCACACTGGCAATGTTAGCGCACCTTAAGGAAAGAAAGAAGAAAACAAAGCCTGAAAGAAGCCAGTAGAGCCCAAACCTTATACGGAAAAGAAGCATAAAGGCTGGCAGGACAAAGAACCAAAGTTCATACTTAGAAAAGGGCAGGTACAGTAAAAAGCCTGTCAAAAAAGCCAGAGCTACCTGCCTGATGACAGACTTATCAACACTATTCCACATACCACCAAGAGTATACCAAAGGCTCTCAGCCAACTGAAGGGTTCACCAAGAAGGATAAAGGCGATAAGAGAACCCCATAGAGGCGAGGTAGAGGCTATGGGAGCTACTACAGACACATTTCCACGCTTGACAGCCTCAAAGAAGAAGAATAGCCCTAGAAAACCTGACATTATACCACCTGCTACTATGAGCATTACTTCCCTAAGTGGATAATTCAACTTCATTCCCGTGATAACTGTAATCACAAAGGCGAGCAAGAAGGCGGAAAGGTTATGAAAAACTAAGGCACTTATTGGATGTATATCGCCTCTCAGACCAAGTTTAAAAAGCACCGGAGCTGTTCCCCACATCAGGCTTGCAAGAATTGCAAAAAACACGCTTTTCATGTTTAAAATCCTTAAAAATCCTCTTGCATCTTGACTTGACTTGGTATATCATTATAAACTGCTAAAAAACTTTGTAAGGAGGGAATGCCATGACCAAAGCTGAGCTTGTTTCAGCCATAGCCAAAGGGGCAGGTATTACCAAGAAGCAGGCTGATGCTGCCCTCAAATCTGCCATTCAGGCTGTCTCTGGAGCCCTCAAGAAGGGTGAAAGAGTTGCAGTGCCAGGGTTCGGAATATTTACTGTCCGGACAAGGGCAGAAAGGAAAGGCCGCAACCCAAGGACTGGTGCGGAGATAAAGATACCAGCCAGAAAGGTGGTCACTTTCAGACCTGCAAAGGAGCTCAGAGAGTCTGTAAAGTAACTGCTGGCGGGGCATCCGCCCCGCTTCCTTTATGGAAAGGTTAATATGCAGTGGTAAGGAGGGAGATTTTTTAGTTGTAGGTGGGCAAGAGTTTAATCACCTTAAAGCCTTAAGAGTTAAAAAAGGAGACAGGCTTGAGGTTTTTTGTGAAGGTAGGTTATTCTTAAGCGTCCTTTTGTCTATTGAAAAAGGCTACGCCCTCTGCAAGCCCTTGGAAGAGATAAACATTCCTCTGCCAAAGCCAGAGGTAAATCTATATCAGTGTATACCAGTGGAACTAAGACTTATGGAGGAAGTAATAGACAGGGCAAGCCAGACAGGGGCAAACTTGCTCATACCTGTAGTATGTAAAAGAGGTTTCCAAAAGTTAAGTATTGTTGAAGAGAAAATGGAAAGATGGAAAAAACTGAGCCTTGCCTCTTTTAAGCAATGCAGAAGACCAAAACCTATGGAGATAAGTAGACCCATAAGGCTATCTGAGATAGAAGCCAAAGAAGAATTAGCTCTTGTGCTTGATAACTTCTCCGCAGAGGCTGATATAAAAAGCCTTGACCTGACCAAAAGAAGCTACGGTGTGCTGGTGGGTCCTGAGGGTGGTCTGTCTATTGAAGAGGTGGAGTTTCTAAAAAGCAAGGGCTTTAAGCCTCTTTTTCTTAAACCTTACATACTAAGGACTGAAATGGCTGGGGCTGTGGCAACTGCTCTTATAATGAACCTTGCAGGAAAGGATTGAGGGGATTATAATAAAAGGATTAGGAGAGCGTAGCTCAGCTGGCAGAGCAGTGGACTGTGGATCCACGGGTCGCGGGTTCGACTCCCGTCGCTCTCCCCATGTTATAATCCTTTGGATGGTTTTTGAGTGGTCTGAGTTTATCCAGAAGGTAAGGGAATTCTTTAAGGGAAAGGGTTACATTGAAGTTCATACACCTGTGCTTCTTGAGTTTCCCAACATTGACCTAAATGTTGACCCCATAGAGCTTAAGGTAATAGAATGCGGTAAGGAAAAAACTCTGTGGCTTCAGACCTCGCCAGAGTTTCCTATGAAAAAGCTACTCTCAAAGTACAAAAAGGACATATTTCAGATAGCCAAGGTCTTTAGAAATAACGAGTGCGGAAGGCTCAACAAGATAGAGTTTACCATGCTTGAGTGGTATAAAGTTGGTGCGGACTACAGTTATCTCATGAGGGAGATAGCTGAATTGCTTGAGTTTTTGGGAATCTCAAAGGAATACAAGACCACAAGGCTTGAGCATGCCTTTGAGGAGTATGCGGGCGTGGTGCTTTCCGAGGATGAGGAGATATTCAAAAACAACCTACTTGCCTACGGTTATGAATTTGACGATAAAGAGGACTGGGAAAGTCTCTTTTTCAGAATATATGTGGATGTAGAAAGAAATCTTGGCAGAGAAAAGCCTGAGTTTATAACCCATTTCCCTCAGAGGCTAAGCTCTTATGCAAAGGTGGTAGATGGTTATGCGGAGAGGTTTGAGCTATATATAAAGGGCATAGAGATAGCCAACGGCTGGACAGAAGAAACAAAACCTGAGGAGATAAGAAGAAGGATGGAAGACTTCAGAAGAAGCAGGAACCTGCCGTTGGACGAGGAGCTTCTTAGTGCCTACAAAGACTTTCCTCCCTGTGCGGGCTGTTCCATAGGACTTGAGAGACTTTTTATGGTTTATAAGGGACTTAACAGCCTTGATGAGATATACTTTTAAGCATGGCATACAGGTGCATGGTAATTTCCCTTGAGGGCGACGATAGAGAGATAACCGCAAAGCTCAACGAGGTTCTATCCACAATAGAGCAGGAAGGCGGAGAAGTGCTTGATGTGGAGACAAGCCTTGCAAGAGAGCATGGTATAGATGGCTTTGTGGTGCTATACACTATAAAATACAGGGCTCTCAGGGAGATAACGGAGGAATGATTTTTAAGGTAAAAGCCAGGCCTGGGTCAAAGGTAGAATATGTGAAAGAGGTAGAAAAAGACCTATACGAAGTTGCGGTCAAAGACCCACCAGAGGGGGGAAAAGCCAACGAAAGAATAAGAGAACTACTGGCAAAGCACTTTGGAGTTTCAAAGTCAAAGATAAAACTCCTAAGAGGCTCTACCTCAAGGCTTAAGGTTTTTGAGGTCATCAAAGATTAGAAAAATTTGGCTAAATCCAAAGGGTTTTGTAGCTCAAAATCTGGAACTTCCTCTTGGACTTTAACATACCCCCACTGGGCAAGACCCCTTTTTACGCCTGCGAGCCTGCCTGCCCTTAGGTCTGCCTCCGTATCTCCCACTATAATAGCTTTTGAAGGCAGAGTATCAACACGTCTCAAGGCTTCCAACACGGGTAAAGGTGAAGGCTTTTTCTCTGAAAGAGTGTCCCCTCCAATCACCGCTGAAAAATACTCTGCCATGCCAAGCTTCTGAAGAATGGCCTTAGAAAGGCTTTCCATCTTGTTGGTAACCACCGCAAGCTTTATCCCCCTAACCTTTGCCTCTTCAAGAAGTTCCCTTATACCTTCAAAAGGCTGGGTGTATATGACGGGATCTTTCATATAATACTCTCTAAAGACCATTAAGGCTCTTTCAAGAAGACCATCTTGGAAAAACCTCCTTAGAAGTTCTCTTGCCCCTCCTCCCACCATATGCTTGACCTCTTCTATGTCCACCTCCTGCCTTTTAAAGTCCCTTAATGTCCTATTTAGATGTATGCCTATATCCTTGTAAGAGTCTATAAGCGTGCCATCTAAGTCAAAGAGTATGGCTTTTATATGCATCTTTCTGCCTTTAGGTAATCCATATACTGTGTGTCCTTGTATCTTCCCTCTTTTACAAACCTTATACTACAGGCGAGGGTTTTGGGTGGTTGATAGCCCGGCAGATGAAGCACTATGTTGCCTTCTCTGTCGTAGAAGAAAAGCTGAGGAAAAGAGTTGACCTTGAGCGATCTTGCAAGCTCCTCTTCGGTGCTTACATGTTCCTGTCCCTTTAGTATGTATCTGACCCTTGCGTTGCTTTCATAAAGCACACTGAATACATCCATTCCCCTTATCTCTCGTGCGAGTATTTCACTTTGAAGGTCTTTCCTGAGCTGTTTGCAGTATATACAGCTCTCGCTCTCCACTATCAACATGGCATACTCATGCTTTGGCACTATGTCCTTTATCTCTCCCTTTCCTGTGGACTGCTTTTGCTGGCATGAAAGCAAAATTAGGAGGGCTATCAAAGAAACTAACCTCTTCATGCTTTATAATTTTAACCACAGGTGGAGGTAATTCAACTCTTAGAGTATGCTTTCTTGTTTGCGTTGGGTGCAGTTCTGGGGAGCTTTTACAATGTGCTTGTATACAGAATTCCCAGGGGCATGTCCATAGTCTCACCTCCCTCCAGTTGTCCTCACTGTGGAGCGAAGATAAGATGGTATGACAACATACCCATAGTCTCCTACCTTCTTCTTAGAGGTAAGTGTAGGCACTGCGGAGGTAGGATATCCCCGAGGTATCCCCTTGTGGAGGCTTTCACAGGTCTTCTTGCGGTTCTCTGTAGGCTCAGGTTTGAGGACATTTTTTTAAGTCTTGTCTTTTTTGTGTTTTTCTCCATCCTTCTAGTGGCAAGCCTTATAGACTGGGATACCTTTGTACTTCCAGATACTTTCACACTTGGTGGACTTGCCTTTGGGCTTGTGGTGTCTTTCTTTAGACAAGACTTTAGCCTAAAGGAGAGTCTTTTTGGTGCTTTTGTGGGTGGTGGTTTCTTTCTACTTATATACCTTTACTATACAAAGCTCAGAAAGATGGAGGGGCTTGGCTTTGGAGATGTAAAACTCATGGCTTTTATAGGCTCTGTGGCTGGTGTATGGGGTGTGGCTTATGCGGTCTTTTTGGGGTCTTTGCTTGGTCTTTTGTATGCACTGCCTATAATATTGAAAAACAAAAGCCTGCAGTTTGCCCTCCCTTATGGACCCTTTCTTTCTATGGGTGTGTTCTTGGGTCTTCTTTTAGACCTCAAGAGGTTTTTCCTCTAACCTCCAACGGAAAAGCTCTCTATATAGCTCTGAGTCTATCCTTTTTGCCATATGTCTTTCTTTTGGCACATCCTCTATCTCCACAAAATACAGACAGTTGGTGACACACTTAGACACGCAAGAGGGCAAAAGCCCGGCGTCCACCCTTTTGTAGCAGTAATCACACTTTTCCACCTTCATAGTGGTAGGATTAAAGGCTATAGCTCCATAGGGACAGGCAATTATGCACGCCTTACAGCCTATGCATCTTAGCTCTTCCACATAGACTATGCCGTCCTCTCTCTTCCTCATGGCGGAGGTAGGGCAGGCATAAACGCAGGGTGCTAGCTCACAGTGAAAGCAGTTCATAGGCAGAAAGAAGGCATCCGCCCTGTCTCCAATGCCACTTACTCTGAAGACCTTCATGGGTCTTATGCCGAAGTTCTCAAGCCCCTTTTCTTGTTTACATGCAACCTCACAAGAAAGACAGCCTATGCACCTGTCAAGGTCTATTAGCATTATGGGTCTTTTCATAGCATTTCCTGAATTTTTCTTTTGTATTCTTGTAGCTTTTCAAAGGTATCGTCTATCTCCGCATCTATTTCAAATATCTCCTTCTCCACATCGTCCACTTCCTTCCGCATATCCCTTATCTGCTTAATCCTGTCCGCAAGGGATTCTACTGCCTGAAAAACCTCTTCTCCCAGTGTCTCCTTTATCCTCTCAAAGCTCTGAGGGTTGCTCTCGTATTCTTCCAAGAAGTATAGGGCGGTTTGTATATCAATACCCACCTCTTCCTCAAATACCTTTTCAATCTCTTGTATCTTCTGCCTCATTTCCTGAACCCTCTTATACTGATAGAGCACCTTCATACGCCTTTGCCAGAGGCTCTCCTCCATATCAAAAAGCTCCTTCATGAACTTCTCTATACTCATGCATAAAATTATATGCATGAAAAGTCCTTTGGTGGGCATAATAATGGGTAGTCTTTCTGACTGGGAGTGGCTAAAGCCCGCTTACGAAGTCCTTCTGCAGTTTGAAGTCCCCTGCGAGGTTAGAGTTGTGTCCGCCCACAGAACGCCAGAAGCCATGTATGAGTATGCAAAGACCGCAAGAGAAAGAGGTATAGAGGTGATAATAGCGGGTGCGGGAGGCTCTGCACATCTCCCGGGCATGACCGCCAGCATGACCACACTGCCAGTAATAGGCGTCCCCGTGCCTTCTAAACATCTAAGCGGTGTGGACTCCCTTTACTCTATAGTGCAGATGCCAGCAGGCATCCCTGTGGCAACTGTAGGCATAGGTAATGGCACAAACGCAGGACTTCTTGCAGTAAGGATACTCTCCATAAAATACCCAGAGCTTGAGGAAAAACTAAGAGACTACGAGGCATCCTTAAGGCAAAAGGTCAAAGAAATGAACGAGAAGCTAAAAGAACAACTCTCTTAGATAACTACCACCCTGTTTTTCCCCTGCTCTTTTGCTCGGTAAAGTGCTTCGTCCGCCCTTGAAATCATGCTATCTATAGTGTCACCTTCCCTGTAAGTAGTTGCTCCCAGAGATATGGTTACGCTCAAATCTTTACAGAACTTACAGTTTTCAACTGTCTGTCTTATCTTCTCCGCAGGTGCATAAGGCTCTAAGGTCATAGGAAGAAGCACCAAGAACTCTTCACCACCCCATCTTCCAAAAATATCGCTTTTTCTTAGGACCTTTTTTACCGCCTTAACCACTTCTTTCAGAGCCTTGTCTCCCATAAGGTGTCCGTATGTATCATTTAAGCGTTTGAAGTTATCCATGTCAAAGATTATCAGAGAAAAGGGTGTTTGGTATCTTCTTGCCTGAAATAAAAGACGCTCAAAATCGTGGATAAGTGCTCGTCTGTTAAATATGCCAGTAAGTTGGTCTCTTGTGGCGAGTTTTGTGAGTACTCTTTCTCTTCTTACTTCTTCTGATATGTCTACCAATGTTATGACAGAAACAGTTCTTCCCTTGAAATAGGCTACAGTTGAAGATAGGTTAACCCATTTTATCCTTTCACTTTTGGTAATAATCCTTAACTTGTAGCTGATAGTGCCCCTGTATCCTTCTTTCCTTTTCTTCAAATTTTCATAAACCTTTTCTCTATCTTTCCAAAATATGAGGCTGATGGGGTCTTCAAGGTTTAACAATTCTTCTCTGCTATAGCTAGAGAGTTTTGTTGCCCTGTGGTTTGCGTAGAGAACTCTGTTTTGCTGAAAATCATAGACCAGCACCGCATGAGGGTTTGACTCTGCAAGAATATGGAAAAGCTCTTCCTGTTCATGTTTTTCCGTTATATCCAGCAAGTATCCATAGTAGCCAATTATCTCACCCTTTTCGTTAAATAATGGCACGGTATGGTCAAGAACCCATATGTATTCTCCGTCTTTTCTTTTGAGCCTATAGTCTTGATGTATCCAAAAGGAAGATTTCTTGTCTGTATGATACTTTACCTCTTGAGCTACCCTTTCCAAGTCTTCTGGATGTATAAGGTCTGAATACTTTATCCTTCCAGATATAAAGTCCTCTGCGGTATATCCCAAAAGCTCAGACACGTTAAGTGAGACAAACTCCACAGGCCAGCCCTCTGCCCTTTTCCATTGGAAAAAGACCACGGGACCTCCAGAAAGAAGAAACTCCGTCCTCTGACCACTGAGCTTTAGATTTTCCATAAGGTTAAAGAGGTCTATATGAAGCTCCACATAAAAACCCTTTTCTGGAAGGTGCTGAGCTACAACATAAAAATACCTTTCACCCTCTTGCGTTTTGTGAACATGCACGACGCCAGACTTTTCTACCCCCAGCTCTTTTATGTTTTTGACTGGGCATGAGTGTCCCTCGTATTC
The DNA here is from genome assembly GCF_011006175.1 of Hydrogenobacter sp. T-8. Classification (NCBI taxonomy): domain Bacteria; kingdom Pseudomonadati; phylum Aquificota; class Aquificia; order Aquificales; family Aquificaceae; genus Pampinifervens; species Pampinifervens florentissimum. The sequence goes on from NZ_CP048795.1 coordinate 976,043, forward strand.
ATAACATGGTTTTGAAAAGGAATGAGAAAGCCCATAGCAGGTTTCTGCCCTATTACCGTATACCTCTCTTGCCTTTTTGTTAGCAAAGAGAACTTGGTAATTCTCATCCACTATTAAAACTGGCTCTGGTATAAGGTCAAGTGCGGAGTAGTCCATTAGCAAAAACCCAAAGATTTTTCCATTATAAACCAAATTGCAAGTTATTATATAGTGCTTTCCTGTCAATTACAACTCAAAAGCCTCTCCTCCCTCAAAACCTCCAAAACATCCCCAGAGTTTATTAACTTCTCTATCAAAGCATTTAAATATTCCCTGTCCCTTATGCCCTTCACCTTTACTTCCACACCTTCAGGAACTCGTCCAAGCTTGCCCCTTATAAGAGTCAACACTGTATCTTGCAATGCTTTTATGAACCCTTCCTCATGTCCAATCTGTTTACCTTCCTCAAGACCAATCTGCTTACCTTCCTCAAGCCCAAGCCTATACAGAATATCCTTTCTCAACTTCCTCTTTGGCAGTTTTATATCCTCAGGTCTAACCACTATAGGCATGTGCCTAACCTCCTCAGACAGCCTTATCCTTAAGTTAGGTCTTAGCTCTGTCAATGTCAATAGCTTCATGATGTAGTCTTTTCTTTGTTCCTCTTCCATGCCTTCCATCGTCTCCAAAAGCTTCTCTATCAAATAGCCTTCATCCTCTACTTTGCACAAACATGCCATTATCCTATCTACAGGGTCTTGGCTCTCAAGTAGTATCTTGCAGTCTATCTGCCTTATGTCAAGTATTTCATACTTAAAGACTAAGTTCTTAATCTTGAGAGAGGACTTCATTCTGAGCTTTTCATTTCCCACATACACGACAAGCTGTTTTATGTTGTGTGTTTTGTATTTTTCTGCTATGGCGGTATAGTAGCGAAGCATTCTCCAAGGCATGTTTGTATCGTTAAAGGATTGGAACTCCATATGTAGGATGCTTTCATCTTCAAGTCTTGCCAAGAAGTCCACTCTTAGCTCGGTGGATGGCAGAGATGTTGGCAATAGCTCTTTGATAGGGGCTGGAGAGAGGATTTTGCTAAGCCTGTGGGGGACTTCCTCAAAGATGTCTTTGAGAGTTATATCTTTTGAGGGCACAGAGAGATTATATCATCAAACAACTTTCTACTCGTATACCTCATGGCGGACTCAAGGTTATTAATTTTCTATAGCTTGTAACTTGCGTTATTATAACCCAAACTGTGCTATAATTATATGTCTTAAGTATAAAAGGAGGTCTTAGCTATGAGCTTGCTTCAGAAAATTGAGGAGTTATATCTTCCAAAAAAGCAATACCCAGCCTTTAAGGTAGGCGATACGGTAAAGGTTCACTACAAAATAGTGGAAGGAGAAAAAGAAAGAATACAGCCCTTTGAGGGTGTGGTTATAAGGATAAAGGGTGGTGGCATAGGTAAGACCTTTACTGTAAGGAAAGAGTCCTATGGTGTGGGTATAGAAAGGACATTTCCCTTTTACAGCCCAAACATAGAAAAGGTTGAGGTGGTCAAATATGGAAAGGTCAGGAGGTCAAGGCTTTACTTCCTGCGTAAATACAAGGGCAAAGAGGCTATGGGTAAGATAAGAGAGATAAAGCCCTGGGAACTCAAGAAAAAGGCATGACAGAATACGAAAAGCCCCACTGGGAAAAGGGTCTTTTGGTGGCGGGTGTTGACGAAGCGGGTAGAGGTCCTTTGGCTGGACCTCTTGTTGCCTGTGCGGTTATACTTCCACCCTTTACAGAACCTTTTATAGACAAGGACTCAAAGGCTATGAGTGCAAGGGAGAGGGAGGAGGCTTATGAGCTTGTAAAGGCAAAAGCACTTGCCATAGGCACTGCGGTGGTGGATTCTACTCTTATAGATAGGCTTGGTATTCTGAAGGCAAATCTGCTTGCCTTTAGAAGGGCTTTGGAAGACCTAAAGCACAAGTTTCATGTGGTTATAAGCGACTACCTGCCTGTGGAAGGTTATGAATGTATTCCTCTTGTGAAGGGTGATGAAAAAAGCCTTAGCTGTGCCTGTGCCAGCATTGTGGCAAAGGTTCTCAGAGACAGAATAATGGAGCATTACCACAAACTCTATCCTCAGTATAACTTCTCAAAACATAAGGGCTATGCAACAAGGGAGCATATAAAAGCTATAAGACTTTATAGAGAAAGTCCAATACACAGGAAGAGCTTTTCTCCGATAAGACAGTTCAGCCTTTTTGAAGATTAATGCATGTTCCCGTTCTTCTTGAAGAGTCCACAGACTTGCTTTTAGGCAATGGTGGAAAACTCTATGTAGATTGCACCATAGGTCTTGGTGGACATACGCGTAGGATATTAGAGAAAAACTCACAAGCCTTTGTAATAGGTATAGACAGAGACCCTTATGCACTTGAGATGGCACAGGAAAACCTCAAAGACTTTGAAGGTAGATATAGCCTGTATCATGCAAACTTTTCAGACCTTGACCAAGTCCTCAAAATGGAAGGACTTTTGCAGGTGGACGGTTTTCTCTTTGACCTTGGTGTCTCTATGCTACAGTTAAAGAGTCCAAGAGGCTTTTCCTTTCAAAGGGACGAGCCATTGGATATGAGGATGAACCCAGAGGACAGATTGAGTGCTTACCAAGTGGTTAACAACTACTCTGAAAGAGATTTGGAGAGAATATTCAGGGAATACGGAGAAGAGCCTTATGCAAAAAGGATAGCGAGGGCGATAGTGTTGGCGAGGGCAAAAAAACCTATAGAAACTACCCTTGAGCTTGTGGAGATAATAACTTCGGTCTTACCTTACAAGGGTGGAAGGATACATCCTGCCACGAGGGTCTTTCAGGCTATAAGGATAGAAGTTAATGAGGAGCTAAAGAGCCTTGAGATAGCCTTGCGGAAAACCCTTGACTTTCTTAGGTCCGGCGGTAGGGTGGTAGTTATATCCTTTCACTCTCTCGAAGACAGGATAGTAAAAAACTTTATAAAAACACACCTTAAACCCTTGACAAAAAAACCGATAACACCTACTATGGAAGAAGTGAAGAAAAATCCTGCAAGTAGGAGTGCAAAGTTGAGGGCAGGAGAAAAGCCATGAAATACTTACTTTTGGCTTCTCTGCTTCTTTTGTTTAACCTGCTATACTCCGCCTATAGCCTAAATGTGGCAAGAGATTATGCCAAAAAGGTCTCTGAGCTAAAGAAAGAAAAGGAAAAGAGCCTGACGCTAAAGGCGGAGATAGAAAAGTATGTAAATTACAAAACGGTTAAGAACTATGCGGAGTCTTCTGGCTTTAGCCCTATTGACTGGAGCAAGGTAAAGGTTGTAAAGACCTCTACTCAGGAATAACCCTATAAAACCTCTTTTTACCAGCCTGAAGTCTTAGCTCCCGAGAAACATGAATTTCTTGGTTTGGGTCTTGTATCTTTTGACCGTTTATCTTTAGACCTCCACCTTCTATGAGCCTGCGTGCGGAGTTCTTTGACGCTTCTATACCCAACTCAAAGAGAAACTCATAAGCCCTTTGACGGTAGCCTGCGGGAACTTTTATAATTTGTGCGTCCTCTGGAAACTCTCTTTGAGAAAAGGTTTTTTCAAAGAACTCAAGAGCTTTGTCCGCACTCTCCTTTGAGTGATAGCGAGAAACCATGTAGTGTGCGAGCTTCTTTTTGGCTTCCATTGGATGAAGGTTTTTCTTAAACTCTTCTATCTCCTCTTGGCTGTAGTCCGTAAGTAAAAGGTAGTAATCCCACATGAGCTCATCGGATATGGACATCAATTTTCCAAACATATGGTTTGGCTCTTCTGTGATGCCTATGTAATTGCCATAGGACTTGGACATCTTCTTTACACCATCAAGACCCACCAAAAGTGGCATGGTTATACACACTTGAGACTTTTGACCAAAGGCTCTTTGAAGGTCTCTTCCTACAAGCAAGTTAAACTTCTGGTCTGTGCCACCCAGCTCCACATCCGCCTTTAAGAAAACAGAATCATAGCCCTGAAGCAGGGGATACAGAAACTCATGGATATATATGGGATTACCCTCTTTAAACCTTTTTGAAAAGTCATCTCTTTCTAACATCCTCGCCACTGTGTATTGACCTGCCAGCTTTATAATACCCTCTGTTCCAAGAGAAGAAAGCCAGGTGCTGTTAAAGACTATGTTGGTTTTCTCTGGCAGGAGCACCTTAAAGACTTGATGCTCGTAGGTTTTGGCGTTTTCTAAGACCTGCTCCTTACTGAGAGGTGGTCTTGTCTCACTTCTTCCTGTGGGGTCTCCTATCATGGCGGTAAAATCACCTATCACAAAATAAACCTCATGCCCCAAGAGTTGAAACTGACGCAGTTTTTGAAGAAGGACCGTATGCCCAAGATGAAGGTCTGGAGCGGTAGGGTCAAAGCCAGCCTTTATGCGAAGCGGTCTACCCTCTTTTAGCTTTTCCAAAAGCTCCTCTTCTTCTATTATCTCTACAGTTCCCTGCTTGAGAAGTTTAAGTTGCTCCTCTGGGCTAAGCATGATGGAGTTAAAATTATAACCTATGAGAACGGAGCTTTTACTTGGCGGAGAGTGGGTATCAAAGGAAGAAAAACTGCCGGTGGTATACCCTTACACTGGCGAAGTTGTGGCAGAGGTTTCAAAGGCAAGTGAGGAAGATGTCTATAAGGCTATAGAGGTGGCAAAGGAAGGGTATGAAAAACTTTCTGCTTTGACTCCTTACGAGAGATACGAGATACTCATGAGGGCAAGCCAGCTCCTAAAACAAAGGGCAGAAGACTTTGCCAAAAGCCTTGTGCTTGAGGTGGGAAAAACCATAAGGGAAGCAAGAACAGAGGTTCAAAGAGCCATACAGACCCTTATCTTCTCTGCGGAAGAGGCAAGAAGAATAGGAGGAGAGGTCATTCCCATTGACGCCCATCCTAATGGAAAGAGCAAAATAGGCTTTTACCTTCGCCAGCCTGTAGGCATAGTCTCTGCCATAACACCCTTTAACTTCCCCTTAAACCTTTCCATGCATAAAGTAGCACCAGCCCTTGCCTGCGGAAATGCGGTAATCCTTAAACCCTCAGAGAGGACACCTCTTACTCCCCTTATGCTCGGTGAGGTTCTGCTTGAGGCTGGACTTCCTCCGCAAGCCCTTAGCATTCTGCCTGGCTACGGTGATGTGGGAAAGGCTATGACAACACATCCTGATGTGAGGGTGGTATCTTTTACAGGTAGCAGAAAGATAGGAGAGATAATAACCCGTCAGGCAGGTATAAAAAAAGTGGTGCTTGAGCTTGGGTCAAATTCTGCCATAGTGCTCCACAAGGATGGAGACCTAAAAAAGGCGGTGCAAAAAACTGTCTTGGGAGGATACGCTATAGCGGGTCAGGTTTGCATATCTGTGCAGAGGGTCTTTGTCCACGAGGAGCTTTTTGACCAATTTCTTGAGGAGCTTGAAAAGGCGGTAAATGGGCTTAAGGTGGGAGACCCCATGCAAGAGGACACGGATGTGGGTCCAATGATAGGGGTTTCTGAGGTTCAAAGAGTTCAGGAGTGGATAGATGAAGCTCTTCATGAAGGTGCAAAACTTATAACTGGTGGTGTTTCTTGTGGAGATAGGGTTTCTTCTGTGCTTTTGCCAACGATTGTTTCTCTTGTCCCTCCAAACACAAAACTCTATAGAGAAGAAGCCTTTGCTCCAGTGGTGGTGGTCAACCCCTACAAGGAAGTAGAGGAAGCCATACAGATGGTTAACGATTCAGAGTATGGTCTTCAGGTGGGAGTATTTACCAAAGACATAGACATAGCTTGGGAATTTATAAGGAAGGTTCAAGCGGGTGGAGTGCTTATAAACGAAGGACCTAACTTTAGGGCGGACCATATGCCATACGGCGGTGTTAAATACTCTGGCATAGGTAGAGAAGGACCACGCTTTGCCATAGAAGACTACACGGAGATAAAGATGGTAATTTTTGACCTTTCTTAAGCCAAGCAGGTCCCTTTTACTCTTGAAGATAGGGACAGGATTATAAGGCTTGAGGGAAATCAAAAGGCTTTAATGCAGAGGATAGATGACACAAACAAAAGGATAGACGACTTAAACAAGAGAATAGATGATGTAATAAACATTATGCTATGGGGCTTTGGAGTTTTGTTTGCTGGTATGATGAGCCTTATAGGTTTTGTCATATGGGACAGGAGAAGTGCACTCGCTCCAGCTATCAGAAAGACAAAGGAGCTTGAAGAAAGAGAGGAGAAAATTGGAAGGGTAAAAGAGGCACTAAAAGAAGCTGGCATCCTTTAGACCTTTTAAGCTAAAATATTCTTATGAGTGTAAGACATCAAGTAAGGAATTACGTGGAAAAGCTCTTTGAGAATATAAAGGAAAAGGGCTTAGGTGAGCATACCATATATTGCATATACTCTCCTGTGTATGTGCAGAGGGAGAGCCTGCCTGCCAATCAAATAGATGTGGAAGAGTTTGAAATCATAGACACAAAAGTTAACCTAAAAGACCCAGAGAGCGTAAAAAAATTTCTTGATAGAACCACAAGAGAAGCTCTTGAAAACGAAGTCAGGGGATATTATCTCCTTGCTATGGTGCTTGACAGGGACGGAGAATACTTTTTCTCCTCTGAAAACCCCATCATAGAAGAACTAAAAGATGATATAATGGATAGGATAGAAAGGCTCAAGGAAGAATGATAAGCCTTATTCTTCTCTCCGCAGGTGAGGGAAGACGCTTTGGCAGGAAAAAGCAGTTTGAAAAGCTCTTTGGAAAGCCTCTTTTTATGCATTCTTTGGAAAGACTTATTGGTAAGTTTGATGAGACCATTCTTGTTTTGCCTCCTGAAGATATAAATCTTAGCATTCCCGCTGGAGTGGTTAAAGTCCCTGGCGGAAAGGAGAGGCAAGATTCTGTCTTTAATGCACTTCTTGAAGCCAAGGGAGACCTTGTAGTAGTGCATGACTGTGCAAGACCCTTTGCAAGCCTTGAACTTTTTTTAAGGGTTTGTGACCTTGGAGAGTTTGAGGGAAAAATTCCTGCCCTGCCCGTGAGAGACACAATAAAGAGGGTAGCCCATGGCATGGTGGTGGAAACAGTAGACAGGACAAACCTGTGGCTCTCTCAGACCCCTCAAGCCTTTAGGAAAAGAACCTTGCTTGAATGCCATTTCAAGGCAAGGAATGAAGGTTTTTATGCCACCGATGACGCTCAACTCCTTGAAAGATATGGCTACAAGGTTGGCGTGCTTTTAGGAGAGCCGACGAACATAAAGATTACCTATCCGGAGGACTTGCCCCTTGCGGAGGCAATAGGCAGGCTCTTAGGATACAGCTAATCTCCTCAAAGGCTTCCTTGTCTATCCTCAGTTCTTCTCCTTCAAACTCCTCCACCACCGCACACAGCAGGAGAGAGTTAAGCACAAAAATGCCGTTGTAATTCCTTGGGTCCTTTATGTATTCCTCTTTAACCTCCAAGCGTCTGCTTAAAAATTCAAGGGCAGTGCCCCAGAGAAGTCCGTTCCCCCTTGCGGGTGTGTATAACCTTGAGCCTTTTACAAACAGCAGGTTTGCGGTTGAGGTTTCACAGATATATCCCTTCTCGTTCAGGATTATGGCATCCCAGAAACCTCTACTTAGGGCGTGTTTCTTAACAAGTAGGTTAAAAAGATAAGAGGTGGTCTTGTGCCTGCACACGGGATCCGAAGAGTGTCTTCTATAAGGTGAAATACAAAGCCTTACCCTTTGAGGCAGGGGCTTTAAAGGTTTTACCACTACAAGCTTTCCGTAAGACTGGGCACTGTCTGTGAGGTTCTCCCCTCCCTTTGAGAGTAGCACATACTTTAAATAGAGGTCGTTGCCATCCTTTGCCATGTCCTGAAGGTCTCTCAAAAACTCCTCATAAGAGGGGCAGGGTATTCCTAAAAACTCCGCAGATGTGCTAAGTCTTCGGTAGTGAAGTTTCAGCTTTTCCTCTGAGGGTTTCCATCTTATGGTTTCAAAGAGCCCTTCACCGAAGAAGAGGGTGCGAGTTATCATTTTCCCACTCTCAGGAGTAGCTCCCAGCTCGTAAACTCCACCACATGGCAAAGCTTACCAGAGCATAAGCCTACCTTTAGAGATGTGCAACGAGTGTGAGTTATGGAACAGGCTACGCTTTCCCTAAACTTGGAGACCTCTGGCTCATCCGCTTTGCAGAAAACCCTTACCACAGAGCTTATAAAGTCAAGGGTGTGCCTGTTTTCCCTGTAGCACCTCCTTGGCACTATCCAGACGCTCATGCTGTAAACTCTGTCAGAAAACTGCCCCCTTAGGGTAGCATTGCGGTAGGCGTAGACCATCTCGTCCGAAGACCTTTTCTTTTTATATCTTAGGGCGTTTTTCTGCAAGAGGCTTTTACACTCAAAAAACTGCCTTTCAAGGTTTTGAGGGTAAGCCACTATCACATTATATCATCTTGGGAGCCGGGCAGGCTCCCTGTGAGTCTTACCTTACCTGTGGTCTTGGTGTTTTATCCGTTGACGCTGGCAAAACTGGTACTTCAAGGGCGTGCTTTGGTATTTGACCAGTGAGGGACCTCAGGAAGGCTACTATATACCGTGTTTCTTCCTCCGTTAGTTTTCTTCCAAGCTGGGTTTCTGCCATTATCTTAACTGCGTCCTCAAGGCTCCAAACACTTCCATCATGGAAGTAAGGATAGGTTTTTTCTATATTCCTGAGAGAAGGAGATTTGAATACAAACATGTCTTCTTCCTTCTTTGTAACACCGAACCTTCCAAGGTCAACGGGAATGGTAGGCTTATCAAGGGTTACGTAAGGTGCGGTAGCCCTCCAGTAGTCCACAAACTGACCAAACTTAAAGAAGGCATTTCCACCTACCGCAGGTCCAGAGTGGCATGCTACACAGCCTACTTCAATAAAGAGTTTTAGACCCTTCTTTTCCTCTGCGGTTAGAGCCTTTGTATTGCCCTTGAGAAACTCATCAAACCTTGAGGGCGTCGTCAGAGTTCTTTCAAAAGCTCCTATAGCCTTACCTATGTTTTCATACCTAAGAGGCTCCTTGTCGTTAGGAAAAGCCTTTTTGAACATTTCCACATATTCTGGAATAGACCTTAGCCTTTCAATCACTTCCTTTTCAGAAGGCATAGCCATTTCTATTGGGTTGAGTATAGGACCAAGAGCTTGCTCTTCTACGTCTTTGGCTCTTCCATCCCAGAACTGAGCGGTATGCAGTGCAGCGTTGTATACAGTAGGTGCGTTCCTTGGACCTATTGCCCAGCCATGTCCTATGGAAGTGGGCAGGTTATCCACTCCGTAGGTTGCCAGATTGTGGCAAGTATTACAACTTATAAGACCGCTTTTTGAAAGCCTTGGCTCATAATAGAGCGTTCTGCCAAGCTCCACTTTTTCCTTGGTTATAGAGTTTTGTGGGTTTTCAACCACTGTAGGGAGAGGTTGGAAAAACTGTCTTGCCTGCTCAAGAAGCTGTGCATCTTCATCCTTCGGCTGAGGAGCTTGAGCCTTTCCTTTGCTTTGGGCATAAACTCCAGCACCCACCACAAACGCCCCGACCACTGCACTCAAGAGTAGTCTTTTCATATCTTCACCTCCTTATAAGTTTTACTTATGATATTCAACATGATATAAATTATACTTAGTCTGCAAATTTTTTGCAAGAGATTTTTATGGGCAAAAAGTTAGTTAACTCAGAAGATTAAATTTTTTGCTCTCACCATCTCCTCAAGGCTCAACTGCCCCGGGGCTACCGCTGAGCCTATAAAGGCATAGCTTATCACAGACCCAAAGACAAAGCCTGCAACCCTTGAAACCTTTCCATATTCACCCATGGCAATTAGGATTTTTTCTCCTTCTTCTTCTTTACCAAGACACAAAAGCCTTGCGGTATCTTGGTAGGAGTTTGCCTTTACAGAAATCTTTACGATATCCGCATCCCATCTTCTTGCTTCTCTGAATACTTCCCTCAGTATCCAGTTGGCAGGCGTAAGCTCAAAGTTATGGTAGGAGATTATGAGTTTTTTCCCGGCGGTCTTTACTATGTCCCTGACCTGAGAGATGATATCTTGAGAGGAAAGCTCTATGTCTGTGTAATCGCTATATGGAGCTACCTTTCTGAAAATCTCCAGCCTGTTTTCAACCCGTGAGCCACCTTCCCTTTGGCTTCTTACCGTAAGAATAGTCTTTAGACCCTCCTTTTGAACCTTTTCCACACATTCAAGGACGAACTGAGGGTCCTTGTTTTCAAAGAGGTCTACCCTAAGCTCTATTATGTCCGCACCCTTTTCTTTGCAAAAGCTCAGGTTTTCTTCAAAGCTTTTGTCTGAGAGAGGAACTGCTATAAGCATATTTTACCTTCCTCTCACCCTTCCCAAAACCTTCAGTGGAAGTCCAAAGACCTTTGTGAAGTTAGCACCAGCCTTGTGGTCAAAGGCGTCCCTTTCAGAATAGGTTGCCAAGTCTTCCACGTATAGGCTGTTGGGTGAGCTCCTACCCACCACCTGCACGTGTCCTTTGTATAGCTTAAGCATAACCTTGCCGTTTACATACTCCGCAAGGGTGGAATTAAAGGCGTCCATGGCGTCCCTAAGAGGTGAAAACCACAGACCTTCGTATACCACCTTTGCATACTCGTGTGGAATATGGGTTAGGAAATAGTGGAAAGTAAACCTGTCAAGCACCAAGGAAAGCAAGTCCCTGTAGGCTTCATAAAGCACCGTTGCCCCTGGAGCTTCGTAAACCTCTCTGCTTTTTATTCCCACAAGCCTGTTTTCCACCATGTCTATGCGTCCAACTCCATGCCTTCCCGCTATGGCGTTTAGCCTAAGGATAAGTTCGCTTAGCCTTTCAAACTTCTCTTCGTTTATGGTGGCAGGCACTCCTTTTTCAAAGCCTATTTCCACATACTCTGGCTCATCTGGTGCCTTTTGAGGTGAAAGGGTCCACTCAAAGGCATCCTCTGGTGGCTCAGTCCAAGGGTCCTCCAACGGACCGCATTCTATGGATATGCCCCAGAGGTTTTTATCTATGGAATAGGGTTTGTCCTTTGTAGCCTTGACGGGTATGCGATGCTTGAGAGCATATTCAACCTCTTCTTCCCTTGAACGAAATTCCCACTCTCTCACGGGTGCAAGCACCTCAAGGTCTGGGTTCAAAGCCCAAACGGAGAGCTCAAACCTCACCTGGTCATTGCCCTTCCCAGTAGAGCCGTGTGCCACATAGTTCGCACCCAGCCTTTCTGCGTATTCTACCAACTTTTTGGCTATGAGAGGTCTTGATAGGCTTGCGGTTAGAGGATATTTACCTTCATAAAGAGCCAAAGCCCTAAGGGTCGGCAGACAATACTCTCTTGCAAACTCCTCCTTTAGGTCTTCTACTATAGCCTCTACCGCACCAGAAGCCTTCGCCTTTTGAGGTATTTCAGAAAGCTCTTCACCTTGCCCTACATCCGCAGTGTAGGTTATAACCTCATAACCTCTATCGGTTAGCCATCTTACTATTACGGAAGTGTCAAGCCCACCAGAATAGGCAAGTATTACTCTTTTTGGCATAGGTCTATTATATCATCTTAGCCTCTCGAAGGCTTTTGTAAGGTCAATTTCTAATTGGCAACCTCCGAGACTAAACTTCATACTATGCTTCTCCACATACCTACCCTTAGAAAGCTCAAAGACCTTCACTGCTTTCTCATCAGGATAAACAAGCACAAAGTATTTAACGCCCTCCTTCTCACATAGTTCAAACTTTAATCCCTCATCCATTTGCCTGCTTGATGGTGAGACTATCTCAATAACCATCTGCGGTGGGATTTCTACCCTTTCTGGTATTTCTCCACATAAAACCATTAGGTCTGGTCTTATAACAGTGTCGTAAGAGATATACCAATCAAGCTGCACGCCCACAAAACATTCTATGCATTCCCTTTCAAAAAGACTCTCTAAAAGAAAAGTAAGGCGAGAAAGCAAGATTTGATTAATAGGTCTTGGCGAAGCCATGGCATAAGGGATGCCTTCTATAAGCTCCCAGTCTCCCTGCCAGTGTTTCCAGTTTTCTATCGTATATCTTACAGGATATCTCTCAGCCAAGCCCATGGAAAGCCTCCTCAAAGTTTATCTCCACTTGGCATCCATTAAAGAGAAAACTTCTATCCTGCTTTTCTGTGTACCTGCCATTAGATAGTTCAAAGACTTTCACCATCCTCTCGTCAGAATAAACCAAAACAAAGTATTTAACGCCTTCCTTCTCACACAGTTCAAACTTCAACCCTTCATCCATTTGCCTGCTTGATGGTGAGACTATCTCAATAACCATCTGCGGTGGGGTTTCCACTCTCTCTGGTATCTCTCCACACAACACCATTATGTCTGGTCTTATAACAGTGTCGTAAGAGATATACCAATCAAGTTCTGCGTAAACCATGCAACTGGGACAGTTTTCTAAAAGTGCACTTCTGATTGCCCACACGAGGTTGGAGAGTATTGCTTGGTTTATAGGTCTTGGAGATGCCATGGCGTAAGGGACACCCTCTATAAGTTCCCAGTCTCCTTGCCAATGCTTCCAGTCTTCCACCGTATACCTTACAGGATATCTCTCAGCCAAGCCCATGCTTTAAATATAGGCTTATGGGTTATCGTATGACCAAGAGCATAAATAAAAATTACTTACAGGGTATAAATTTTTAGAAAACTTAAGGAGGGTTTACTATGGAGACAAAAGAGTTTCATTATAGAGCCTATAGACCAAGACCTTTCACAAAGGAAGAGAGGTCAAAAACCACCATACTCTTTGGTGGACTTACATGGAAACACGAAAGGCTTATACAAGGCTCTCTTGAGAGGATGGGATACAAAAGCATGCCTCTGCCTAATATAGAAAGACAAGACTTAGACATAGGAAAGGAGTTCATAGATGTGGGGGCTTGCTGTCCTACTACTTTTACCGCTGGGAATTTGGCAAGGACATTGATGACTTTGAGAGAAAGAGAGGGTGAAGAAGGCGTAAAGAACAATTATCTTTTCGTAACCATAGGAGCTTGTGGACCGTGTAGGTTTGGTCAATATCACGAGTCTTATGAAAGGGTGCTTGAAGGGTTAAACCTTACAGATTTTAGACTTTTCCTCCTTGACCTTTTGCAGATGGAGCAGTCCGCACCCGGTGGTGGGCTTGAGATAAGCATGCCTCTTACCTTTGGTCTTGTGTACTCTATGTTCTACGGAGACCTTATAACGGACATGGAATATGCCATAAGACCCTACGAGGTAGTGGAAGGCTCAACCGATAATATGGTAAGGGAAAGTGTGGAGCTACTTTATGAGAGGCTCAAAAATAGACCTATAAAGGGCAAAAAGATAGACTCCTTGATATGGCATGTCTTCACAGGCTACTTTGTGGATGCCTTAAAGGAGGTAAGAAGGCTATGGGATGAGATAGAGGTAGATAGGCTTAGAGTAAAGCCAAAGGTGAAGATAACTGGTGAGTTTTGGTTGCAGACCCACGAGGGGGATGGCAACTACAACATAAAGAGGTGGCTTGAGAAGGAAGGGGCGGAGGTTATACCACCACCTGTGGCAGTCTGGATGGACTATTTGATAAACATGGAGCTTTTTAAGTTGGAAGATGCCAAGGGCTTTGTGAAAAAGTATTACCTTAAAAAGCTCGCCATAGGCACAATAGCAGGGCTTTACAAGATGGTCTACAACCGCCTCAGAAAAGCCCTCAACAACATACCAAACCCACTGCCAGACCAAAGGAAACTCAAAGAATTGGCAAGACCATACTTCCACTACAGGCTCACAGGTGGAGAGGGTCATATGCTTATCGGCAAAGCCCTGTATGCCTATTTAAATAGGCAGGCACATATGATATGTGAGCTATCTCCTTATGGATGTCTGCCTAATACCATGTCGGTGGGTGCTATGGCAAAGGTGCTTGGGGACTATCCAGACCTGCTTTATGCACCTATTGAGATAAAGGGAGATGCGGAGGTGCATGCCTACTCAAGGTGTCAGATGATACTAACGGAGGCAAAAAGAAGAGCAAAAGAGGAGTTTGAGGAGGTTTTGGAAAGGACTGGTTTGACGGTGGAAGATATAAGGAACTTTGAAGAAGACCATCCAGAGCTAAGAAGGGCAACCTACAAAGTCCCACACTACGGATATGCGGGCACTGCCAGCAATTATGCGATGCATATAGCAAAGCTCATGGGGAGGATATAGTTATGCTCTTGCTGGGTATAGATGTGGGTAGCACCACCTGTAAGTATGTGCTGACGGACGAAAAGGGCAATATCCTTGATAGAGCCTACGAGAGGCACAACACAAAACAAGCTGAGAAGGTTTTGGAGTTTCTCCTAAGGCTTGAAGGCGGATATGGGCTAAAGCCAGGCAGGGACAGGGTGTACATCACAGGCTCTGGCGGTGGCTTTGTAGGAGAGCTAATAGGGGCTCGCTTTGTGCAGGAGGTGGTGGGGGTTGCCACTGCGGTGGAAAAACTGCATCCAGATGTGAGGTTTGTAAGCGAGATAGGCGGGGAGGATATGAAAACCATCTTTATAAAGGAACAGGAGGGTAAAAGAAACAAACAGGTCTATATGCAAAATGTGTGTGCGGGTGGGACTGGAACTTTTATAGAAAAGTCTGCGAGAAAGTTAGGCATCTCCTCTGACGTCCTTTCCCAGATGGACTACGAGGGCTATACGCTTCACAGAATAAGCTCCAAGTGCGGCATTTTTGCGGAGGCGGATGTGAACTCTTTGGTGAAAGCGGGCGTGCCAAAGGAAGAGATAATTGCCTCCCTCTTTGAGGCGGTGGTCTACCAAAACCTCGCTCAGCTTACCAAGGGAAACACTCCTCTTCCTAAGGTGCTTCTTCTTGGAGGTCCTAATCTCTTCTTCAAAGGACTTCAACAGGCTTGGAGACTGCATCTGCAAAGGCTCTGGAAGGAAAGGGGCATAGGGGACTTTAGCAGGGAGGAGATGGAAAAGCTGGTTATTGTTCCAGAAAACTCCCTATATTACGCTGCGCTGGGGTGCATATTCACAGCTCTTGAGGAAGAAGGAGGGCTTTACGCAGGCACAGAAAGGCTTCGCTGGTGGGTGGAAGAAGGTCAATATGAACAAAAGCTAAAAGAAGGCAGGAGGGGTCTTGTTTCCTTGGAGGAGGAGCTCCTTGAGTTTAAGAAGAAATACTCCTACGTGGTGGAAAACAAAATTCAGCCAAAGAAGGCAAAGGAGATAATCATAGGATGTGATTTTGGCTCTACCACCGCCAAGGCGGTATGCATCACGCCAGACAAGGAAATAGTCTTTTCCTGCTACAGCCTAAGCAAGGGAAATCCCATAGAGGATGCAAAGGACATATTCAGGCAGATAAAAGAATACCTTGGCGATGGAAAGGTTCTTGCTTTGGGACTTACGGGTTATGGTAAAGACTTGCTAAAGGATGTTCTTGGTGCGGATGTGGCGGTGGTGGAAACGGTCGCTCATGCGGTCGCTGGGCTTCACTTTTTCCCAGATGCGGACTGCATATGCGACGTGGGTGGAGTGGATGTAAAGATTATGATACTGCGTCAAGGTTCTGTGGTGGACTTTAGGCTAAACTCTCAGTGTTCTTCTGGGAATGGTGCCTTTCTGCAGGGAGTGGCGGAGAGGTTTGGTATTCCACTTTCTGAGATAGCGGACAGGGCTTTCTCTGCAAAAGCTATGCCGAGCTTTACCATGGGCTGTGGCGTTTTCCTACAAAGCGATATAGTAAACCAGCAAAGAAAAGGTTGGAAGGCAGAGGAGATTCTTGCAGGACTTTGCTATGTGCTTCCTCTCAATGTGTGGGTCTATGCGGGCAACATAAATAACCTCTCACAGGTAGGTAAGAAGTTTATCCTCCAAGGTGGCACGCACAGAAACCTTGCGGTGGTGAAAGCTCAAATAGACTTCATAAAGTCCAAAGTCCCAGATGCAGAGGTCTACGTGCATCCCTATTCAGGCGAGGCAGGAGCTATAGGTTCAGCACTTATCGCACTTGAGCATTACCAAAAACATGGAAAGACTTCCTTTAGAGGCTTTGAAAGCATAGAGAGGCTCACCTACAGGTCCACCACTTCAAAGGACACAGTGTGTCATTGGTGTCCTGTAAACTGTCAGAGGAGCTTTATAGATGTTTACATAGGCGAGGGTGAGGGAAGACCTTGGAGCAAAGTTCCACTTGAGGCAGGATGGGTAAGGCTTATTGTTAACAACGCCTGCCCGAAGGGTCTTGTGGAAGACGAAAGAGAGCTAAAGGCAGTCAAAGAAAAGATGGAGAGGTTAAAGCATGAATTTCCTAACCTCGCTGACTTTGTTAAAAAGGAGGCCTTTAAAGTCCCAAGGGGACAGAAGGTCCATTAAGGTAGGTATCCCTAAGTTCCTCAACATATGGGGCACTCACCAATTTTGGGTGGGCTTTTTCCAAAGCCTTGGCGTGGGCAGGATAGTCTTTAGCTCAGACACCTCTGAGGAGCAATACAGAGAATATGGAAAGGGTAGAATAACCATGGACTCCTGCTTTCCTGTAAAGGCTCTCGCAGGGCATATGGGCGAGCTTCTTCACAAGGATATAAACCTGCTTTTTGTTCCCATGATATACTCCCTGCCATCCTTTCTCAAGGGTCATGTGGTGGATACTCTCTCTTGTACTCGGGTAATGATGAGCGTGGAGAATATAAAGGCTGGCTTTTTGAGGGAGAGAAAGGAGTTTGAAGAAAGGGGAATAGCCTTTGTTTCTCCCTTTGTGCCTTTTGCAGAACCTGAACTTCTTCCCAAGTATCTGTGGGAGTCCTTAAAGGAGCATATTCCGGGTCTTACTCTTGAAGAGACCGCAAGAGCGGTAAAAGAAGGCTTTAGAGCCCTTGAGGACTTTGAAAGAAAAATGAGAGAAAAGAGCCTTGAGATAATAAGGTGGTGCGTAAAAAACAACAGACCTGCCATCCTTGTCCTTGCAAGACCTTACCATATGGACCCTGGCATAGGGCATGATATAGATGGAGAATTCCAACAGTATGGCTTTCCTGTGCTTTGGTATAACTACCTACCCTTAGATGACTGGCTCTTGGAGTGGCTCTTTAGCAAGGAGATAAGGGCTGGCATAATAAGGAGCTACTTTGATATCTCAGATGTGTGGACTTCCTCATACAGCTCAAACACCAACGAGATAATATGGGGAGCAAAGTTTTCTGCGAGGCTTCCGTGGATAACGGGAGTCATAAGGCTTTCCAGCTACGAGTGTGGCATGGACCAGCCAACCTTTACACCAGTGCAGAAGATAGTGGAGAGTTCTGGGACGCTCTTTTTCAAGTTCGGAGAGTTAGATGAGACAAAGCCTGCAGGTAGTGTAAAGATAAGAGTGGAAACCATAGTCTACTACTTGGAAAAGTATTCACAGGACATCATAAAGAAAAAACTCAGCAGGCTTGGAGCTGTGCCTTCGCAACTTTTGGTTTAAAATGAGAATATAATGCATTCATTTTTCACCACCGCTTACTTTGAATTTGCCTTTATACTGCTCCTTGCGGTTTTGCTGGGTCTTTTGGGTCTTGTGCTTCGCCAACCTCTCATTATAGCTTACATAATCCTTGGCATTTTGCTTGGTCCCTCTGGCTTTGGGCTTGTTAAGGCACAGGACACGGTAGATATTTTGGCTCAAGTAGGCGTTGCGGTGCTTCTCTTTCTTGTAGGTTTGGAACTAAACCCTCAGTATGTGCGTAGACTTGGTGCGGTGGCGGTAGCCACTGGCTTGGGTCAGATAATCTTTACCAGTGTTATAGGCTTTTTTATAATCTTGCTTCTTGGCAAACTGCTCCTTTTCTTCTTTATAGACCTTGGCACTAAGTTTGACTTTTCTGTAATTCGCATGGACTGGCACATTGCGGTTATTCTGTCCCTATTTGTTCTAATTGGCAACCCTCTTATTGTTATGGTGATAATGGGTATTATGGGATACAGGAAGAAAACAGGCTTCTTGGCAGGTCTTACAGTGGCACAGATAAGCGAGTTCTCCATAATCTTCGTGGCTATGGGTATGTCCTTAGGTCATGTGGGAATGGACGCCCTTAGCATAACCACCATGGTGGGTCTTATAACCATAGCCCTTTCCACTTATATGATACTCTACTCCCATAAGTTATATAAATGGCTTGAGCCTTATCTTAGTGTTTTTGAAAAGAGGACACCTCATGCAGAGCTAAGGTTTGAAAAGCTCTTTTCTGAAGAAAGACCAGTGGAGGTTGTCATATTTGGACTTGGCAGGCTCGGTGGCGAGCTCTTAGAGCACTGTAAGGAGATGGGTATAAACGCCATAGGCTTGGACTACAACCCTTCAAGGGTAGGTGAGCTTAGAGAAAAGGGACTGCCTGCCTACTTTGGCTCTGCGGAGGACAAAACAACCTTGGAAGAGCTACCTATAAGTCAGTCCAGCATAATAGTTATAACCGTCCCAGAGCTGGAAGACATAAAGACACTGGTAAATAACCTAAGGGACATGGACTACAAGGGCAAAATAATAGCGGTCGCAAGGTCTCAAAAGGATGCGGAGAAGTTAGAAAAGATGGGAATATACAGGGTAATAAATCCCTACTACTACGCCTTTGAGGAGCTTGTAAAGGAGTTTGTAAGCCATGTTGGTGCTAAAAGATAAACTACCCTCTGCCAGAGATGCGCGCATATACATGTCTGTGGAAAGAACATACCTTGGCTATGTCAGGCTTGCCCTATACACCTTGTCCTTTGGAGTATTTCTCAGAAAGTTGGAGACACTGGCTGTCATTACCCAAAAGATACATGCTTCTGTGCTTCTTGAATGGACCGCCAAAGTCTCTGGAGTTATAGGAGTTTTTATGATTATCGCAGGTTTAATTACCTTCTACTTAGACATAAAATACATAGAAGGAGGTATTCCTGTGCATCCAAAGGAAGTTACAGACCCAAGGATTTACATGGCAGCGGAGAGGACCTTTCTTGCTTGGGTGAGGACTGCCATAGCCCTTATAGTTTTTGGCTTTGTTATAGAGAAGTTTGAGTTTTTCCTGCTTCAGCTTGAAAAGGTTTTTAACATTCACCTTGCGGAAGAGCACCACAGGCTTGTAGGCATAGGTATCTTTGTTATAGTGGTTGGCTTGCTTACCTTAATCCTTGGCATGGCTAACTTCTACAGAACTATACAGCAGGTTGACAAAGGCTTCTATAGGACACACACTTGGCTTTACAAGGCTTATGGAGTGGTTATATTTATAGCCTGCTTGGTGCTAACCTTCTATGTGCTGAAGGTAATATAGGTTAAAATTTAAAGCCATGAAAAGCTATGACGTAGTGGTTATAGGTGCCGGTGGTGCTGGTCTTCGCACCGCTATAGAGTGTGCAAGGGACCCATCCATAAGGGTGGCGGTGGTTTCAAAGGTCTACCCCACAAGGTCTCATACAGGTGCAGCACAAGGGGGTCTAAACGCTGCCCTTGGAAATGCGGTTCCTCAAGATAACCCGGAAGCCCACGCCTTTGATACCATAAAGGGTTCTGACTTTTTGGCGGACCAAGATGCAGTCTACTTTATGTGCAGGCATGCACCCGAGGTGGTCTATGAGCTTGACCGTTGGGGTGTGCCCTTTTCAAGGATGGAGGATGGCAGGATAGCCCAAAGACCCTTTGGTGGTGCATCTTTTCCAAGGACTGTTTACTCCGCAGACAGGACGGGACATGTGCTTTTGCACACCCTTTTTGAGCAGGCACTTGCCAGAGAAAACATAGACTTTTTCAACGAGTTTTTCCTTCTTGACCTTATCCACGACGGACAGAGGGTCAAGGGTGTGTCCCTATACGATATAAAAAACGGAGAGGTGGTAAACCTAAAGGCTAAGGCGGTAGTCCTTGCCACAGGTGGCTTTGCACGCATATACTGGCAAAGAAGCACCAACGCAATAGGTAACACGGGAGATGGTGTGGCGGTAGCTCTTCTTAATGGTCTCCCCCTAAAGGATATAGAGTTTATCCAGTTTCATCCCACAGGTCTTGCCAAAACTGGCATACTGCTTTCAGAAGCCTGTAGAGGAGAAGGAGGCTACCTAATAAACAAACTAGGCGAGCGCTTTATGGCAAGGTATGCACCAGAGAAGATGGAGCTCGCACCACGGGACATGGTCTCAAGAGCCATAGAATACGAGATAAGGGAAGGCAGGGGCTTTGGAGAGGGGACCTCCGCCTACGTGCTTTTGGACCTAAGACATCTTGGAGAAGAGAAGATAAAGGAAAGACTACCTCAGGTGCGTCAGCTTGCTATAGACTTTGAGGGTGTTGACCCAGTTTACGACCCTGTGCCCATAAGACCCACTGCCCACTACTGCATGGGTGGCATACACATAGAAAACTACATGACCTCCTCCACACCCCTTGAGGGTCTTTATGCAGTAGGTGAGTGTGCCTGCGTGTCCGTGCATGGTGCCAACAGACTTGGAGGAAACTCCCTTATAGAACTTCTGGTCTTTGGAAAGTTCTGTGGCATATCCGCAAGGGAATACGCCAAACAGGTGGATTTTCTTGAGCTTTCAGAGGGAGAAAAGGCTAAGGGTAAAGAGCTTATAGAGGGTCTTATGAAAAGAGAAGGCTACGAAAAACTCGCGGACATAAGGAGGAAGATGGGCGAGATAACTTGGGAAAAGATGGGTATATTCAGGGATGAGAAGTCCCTACAAAGTGCTTACGAGGAGCTTTCTGAACTTTTAGAGCGTTGGGAGAACATTCCAGTGGTGGACAAAAGCAAGGTCTTTAACACAAACCTTATAGAGGTGCTTGAGCTAAGAAACATGCTACACCTTGCAAGAGCGGTAGCCTACTGTGCCCTCCACAGGAGAGAGTCAAGAGGTGGACACTACAGAGAGGACTATCCAGAGAGGGATGATGAAAACTTCTTAAAGCATACATTGGTTTGGCAAGAAGGAGACAAGCTCAAGATAGACTACGCAGAGGTAAAGATAACCCAGCACCAACCTGCGGAGAGGAAATATTGATGGACCCACAAACCGCGGTAGTAGCCTTACCAGCCCTTATGATGGCTGTTATTTTGCACGAATACGCCCACGGATGGGTTGCCTATAAGATGGGAGACCCAACCGCCAAGGAGTTCGGCAGGCTAACCCTAAACCCCATACCCCACATAGACCTATTGGGCACTATAATCCTCCCGGGCATGCTCATGCTTATAGGTTCTCCCATACTCTTTGGCTGGGCAAAGCCTGTGCCCATAAACCCCCTCAGGTTTAGAGACCTTAGAGTAGGAACTTTTTTTGTTTCCATAGCGGGTATAGTGATGAACGTATGGCTTGCTTTGGTTTTTGCCTTCCTCTATCGGACCATAAGGGAAGGCTATCTGAACTTTCTGAGTGACGCTATACTCATACCCCTTGCCCTCTTCTCCGCTAATGCGGTTTTGATAAACTTGGTGCTTGCCTTCTTTAACGCCATCCCTATACCACCCCTTGATGGAAGCCGGGCGGTGATGAGCTTTTTTTCCGTGAGATACTGGGAGCTCTTCTATAGGTTTGAGATGTATGGCTTTCTTATAATCACCCTTCTCCTTTTCACTGGTATCCTCGGAAGAGTCATATTTCCCCCAATTCTATTTCTTTGGAAATATCTTTTAGGTAGGCTATGAGGTCTTGGGTTTACTACATAGAGATATCCGCATACTATCAAAAAGGTAGTAGGGAAAGGGCATCCGCCGTCTATGTGGTTGCTCTGCCAGAGGACAAGCCCTTGAACCCAGTGGACATGGAATGCTACGCCTCTGAATACGCGCCGGTGAGGCTGGCAATAGAGCATGGCATGGCTTACGCCATAGGCTTTGACGAAGAGATTAAAAATCCACAGGACTACGACCTCATGGGCTACAGGGAGGACATGGAGCTTTATGTATTCAAGGAAGGACTTAGTTTCAAAGAAGGACTTGAAAGAGTCTATCGGCTTTTATACGAAAGCATAGAAAAGGAAGACCTTGTAGCCATAGAGCCTGTGGTGGATGTGGGAAGTCCACCAAAGGAGCTGATGTTTGAATGCCTTAAGAGGGCAATTTCAACTTAGCCCCTTTTCAAAGTCCTCCGGCTTTATGTTTTCAAGCCACTCCTTTAATTTTTCCTTCTCCTCTTCCTCTTCTGGCTTCGGCACCTTGGACTTTTCAAGCACCTCTTCCTCTACAAATACAGGAGCATCAAACCTCAAGGCAAGGTTTATAGCATCGCTCGGTCTTGAGTCTATTACTATAAGGTTGTTGCCCTGCAGGAGGTGAAGCTCCGCATAGTAAGTGCTATCTCTAAGGTCGTTT
This sequence comes from Hydrogenobacter sp. T-8, assembly GCF_011006175.1. Lineage (NCBI taxonomy): Bacteria > Pseudomonadati > Aquificota > Aquificia > Aquificales > Aquificaceae > Pampinifervens > Pampinifervens florentissimum. Next base: position 998,387 of record NZ_CP048795.1, read on the forward strand.
ATGACCACCTTTTCCAGCCTCGCTCCCATGTTTTCTATGATGCTTTTTGTAAGCTCATAGGTCATAGGTCTTGGGGGCTCAATGTTTTGAAGTTGACGCACTATGCTGTCCGCCTCAAAGATACCTATCCATATGGGTAAAAGTATCTCTTCGTTGTCCTTAGCCTTAAGCACTACTATGGGCATTTGAGATACAGGGTCAAGGGTCACTCCGTGCACCACCATCTCAATCATGGCAGACCTCCATGTATAAATTTACTCCTCTCCTTACCTGTAGCAATATGAAGTGTAAGTGTTTATCCTATTGCCCTTAGGACTTCACACTCCATATTAAAGGGCTTTGAGCTTAGCACTTTTACCTTTACCAACTTTCCGAGCAGGCTCTCCTTTCCATTAAGGGTAGCCCACCGGTTTGTTCTCGTCCTGCCCATGAGCTTTCCATCTTCGTAGCTCTCTATCAAAACCTCCTGCTCTGTCCCCTCGTAGGACTTGGCTATCTCTGATAGTATCCTCTTTTGCAATTCAAGAAGTCTTGACATCCTCTGGGTTTTTATCTCATCAGGAATCTGCCCTTCCATGCTATAGGCTGGTGTGTCTGGTCTTGGTGAGTATTTAAAGGAGAAAACCTGTTCAAACCTCACCTTTTCTAAAATATCCAAAGTATCCTCAAAGTCTTCTTCCGTTTCTGTGGGAAAGCCTACTATTATGTCAGTGGAGAAGGTTATACCCTTCACATATTCTCTCAGCATTTGGACCTTTTCAAGATATTCCTCCTTTGTATAACCCCTGTCCATGAGCTTGAGTATCCTTGTGGAACCTGCTTGGACTGGTAGGTGTATATGCTCGCAAACTTGAGGTATCTCTCCCATAGCTTTGGCGATGCCCTCTGTTAGGTCTTTGGGATGTCCGGTGGTAAACCTAATCCTTTCCACACCGGGGATTTCCGCAACTCTGTAAAGTAATTCTTCAAAGGGAATACCAAGGTCCTGCCCCCATGCGGTCACGTTCTGACCAAGCAAATGTATTTCCCTCACACCATCTAACACAAGGCTTTTGACCTCCGATAGTATGCTTTCGAGACTTCTTGACCTTTGCCTGCCTCTTGTTTTTGGCACCACACAGTAGGTGCAGTTTTTATCACAACCCTTCATTACCGTCACGTAGGCACAGAACTTGTTGTCCCTTACCGTAGGATATTCCCACAACTTGTCTTCGTCCTCTGGTGGGTTTTCAAGGATGGCTATAGCCTTATATCCTGCCTGAGCTTGCTGAATTAACTCTGGAAGCTGGTGCATGTTAAAGCTGGAGAACATAAGGTCCACCATGGGAGCCTTTTGCACCAGCTCCTCTCCCATCCTTTGGGCAAGGCATCCGCATACGCCTATGATAGCCCCCGGGTTTTTCTCCTTTATCTTCTTGTATTCTCCCAGGTGGGAGTAGACCTTCTGGTCGGGCTTTTCCCTTATGGTGCAGGTGTTTATGAGGATTATGTCCGCCTCTTCCCAGCTTTGCGAGGGCTCATAGCCCATGCTCTGCAGTATGCCCTTGAGCCTCTCTGAGTCATTAAAGTTCATCTGGCATCCAAAGGTTTTTATGAAGTACTTCATGGTGATAAAATTTAGTTCAATGGAGGAAAGAAGACCAGAGGTAGTAGAAGAAAGCATATGGGTAGCAGGAGAAGCCATCAAAAAAGCCCCCAAGCTATACGGTGTGCCTACTGGTGTGGAGGGTCTTGATGAACTCTTCTTTACTTCAGAGGTTCAAGGGGGAAAGCCCGTAAAAAAGCCCCTTGGAGGTATACCCGCCTATTCGGTTGTAAACATAACAGGTGTCTCCGACACAGGCAAAAGCCTTATGGCGGAGCAGTATACGGTAATGCAGGCAAGCAGGGGTGAAGCGGTAGCTTTTATAACGGTGGAATCCCCCGCTCACTTTACCGTCGCTGGGATTAGAGAGAGGGCAAAAGCTATGGGTATGGACTTTGAAAACATAGAAGAGCGTATTATCCTTATAGATGCTGCAAGCCATGGCAGGTTAAGAGAAAACATCCCAGACCTCCTGGCAACCCTGGCTCATGTGATAAAGACTTACAAGGTCAAGCACACGGTTATAGACTCAGTCACAGGGCTATACGAAGCCAAGGAGATGCAGGCAAGGCTTGTGGTGCGTCAGCTCTTTAACTTTATGAAAAAGTGGTATCAGACCGCCCTTTTTGTCTCTCAGAAAAGGAGCGGACACGAGGAGCTTACCGCAGAGGCGGCGGGTGGCTATGCCATAAGCCATATAGTGGACTGCTCCATGGTGCTTTCCAAAGACCTCGTGCTCACACAAGCCCAGTCTAAGCTCTACAAAAAGCCCATAGGGGATGTGGTTCGCCTCTTTCGCATAGATGGCTGTAGGCTCTGCGGGCATGATACAAGAACGCACCTTATGGAAATAACAGAAACAGGTCTTGTAAGGATTGGACCACCGCTGAGTGGATGAAATTAAGGGTATGCTACTACACCCATCGAGGCTACAGACTCATTAACGAAGATGCTCTTCTCATTGGGGGGCTTGTCCTTCAGGAGCAGTTCATGGAAGGGGTAGAATGCCTCAGCTTTGAAGGAGGTGGTCTCTTTGCGGTAGCGGATGGTCTTGGTGGACATGTGGGTGGAGACATCGCCAGCAGGCTACTTCTTGAAATTCTTGCTCAGCTAAGACCGAGGACAGAGCAGGAGCTTCTGCAGGCTCTTAGGAAAGCCAGAGACAGGCTTGAGGACTTTGTGAGGGAAAAGCCAGTATACTCTGGACTTGGCACTGCGGTAGCAGGTCTGCTTTTGCTTGAGGAAAGAAGACTTGTTTTCAATGTGGGAGATTGCAGGGTGTATGGTATAAAAGAGGGCAAAGCCCTGAGGCTTACACAAGACCATTCTGAGGCGGAGGAGCTCGTAAGGGCGGGACTTCTTGATCCCGAAAGGGCAAAACATGACCCAAGGAGAAACTTTCTCACATCTGCTATAATAGGAAGCTCTAACCTTAGAAACTTTGAGGTCTTTATGAGAGAGGTGGAACACTACGGACAATACCTCATATGTTCAGATGGGGTGTGGGAACCTCTCGAGGAGCAAGAGCTTACCCTAACACCAAAAGCTATGGCGGAGCTACTGCTTGAAAAAGGCGGTGATGATAACATGAGCTTTGTGCATATAAGTGTGGAGGTGTAAGATGGAATACCATGTAAAAGACCTAAGCCTTGCGGAGGCTGGCAAAAACAGGATTGAGTGGGCGGAAAGGGACATGCCTGTGCTAAGGAGTATAAGGGATAGGTTCTCAAAGGAAAAGCCCTTCAAGGGCATACGCGTATCCGCCTGCCTTCATGTCACCACCGAGACCGCCAACCTTATGATAACCTTGAAGGAGGGTGGTGCGGAGGTATACCTGACCGCCTCTAATCCCCTTTCTACTCAAGATGATGTAGCTTCTGCCCTTGTGAAATACTTTGACATACCCGTCTTTGCCATTAAGGGAGAGGACACGGACACCTACTATATGCACCTCAGAGAGGTCATAAAAAGAGAGCCACACATAGTAATAGACGATGGTGCGGACCTGATATCCACGCTTCATAGGGAGTTTCCCGAGCTTGCAAAGAAGGTATACGGAGGAATGGAAGAGACCACCACGGGAGTTATAAGACTAAGGGCTATGGCTCAGCAGGGAGTTTTGCAGTTCCCCATAATAGCGGTAAACGACGCCTATACAAAGCATATGTTTGACAACCGATATGGTACAGGGCAGTCCACCATAGATGCCATAATGAGGGCTACCAACAGACTCATAGCAGGCTCTTACTTTGTGGTCGCAGGATACGGATGGTGTGGCAAAGGTGTAGCCCAAAGGGCAAGAGGTATGGGAGCAACGGTTATAGTCTGCGAGGTAGACCCCATAAAAGCCCTTGAGGCAAAGATGGACGGCTTTTTGGTTATGCCCATGGCAGAAGCCTGCAGGCTGGGAGACTTCTTCGTGACGGTCACTGGCAATACCTCTGTAATAAGAGAGGAGCATTTTGAGAGGATGAAAGACGGTGCCATTATCTCCAACGCTGGACACTTCAATGTGGAGATAGACATAGAGGCTCTTGAAAAGTTAAGTGCGAGTAAAAGGGAGATAAGACCTTTCGTGGAGGAGTATAGGCTCAAGGATGGTAGAAGGCTCTATCTTTTGGCACAGGGAAGGCTTGTGAACCTTGCCAGTGCGGAGGGTCATCCTGCGTCAGTGATGGATATGAGCTTTGCCAACCAAGCCCTCTCTGCTGAATACATACTAAGGAACCACAAAGACCTCAGGAAGGATGTTTACAGAGTGCCAGAGGAGATAGATAGGGAGGTGGCATTCCTCAAGCTAAGGAGTATGGGCGTGGAGATTGACCAGCTTACCCCCGAGCAGGTTAAATATCTTTCCTCTTGGGAGTTTGGCACTTAGTTTATAATATTGTGTTCCTTGAAGGAGGTTTAGAAATGGCAAGGTGTTATGTTTGTGGAAAGACCACCAAGTTTGGAAAGAGCGTAACCTTCTCCGCAGAGCAAAACTCAAGGACCTTTAAGCCGAACCTTCAGAAAGTCAAGATTGTTCTTGAGGATGGAACTGTAAAAAGAGTATACGTCTGCACCAAGTGTCTAAAAGCGGGTAAGGTAGTAAAGGCGGTTTCTGTAAGAGACTGATGCCTATTAGGTTTCTTACCGCAGGAGAATCTCACGGAAAGGCTTTGGTTTGCATCCTTGAGGGTATTCCTGCAAACCTTGAGCTTTCTTCTGAGTATATAAACAGAGAACTTCAAAGAAGACAGAGGGGCTATGGCAGAGGAGGGAGGATGAAGATAGAAAGCGACAGGGTGGAGTTTCTCTCTGGTGTGCGCTTTGGCAAAACCCTTGGAAGCCCCATAAGCATGGTCATATGGAACAGGGACTGGGAAAACTGGCAAGAAAAGATGGCATACGAGGGAGAGCCACCAGAGAGCCTTGTGCCCTTTGTAAGACCTCGCCCGGGGCATGCGGACCTTGCAGGTGGCATAAAGTATAACCAGAAGGACCTCAGGAACATCCTTGAGAGAGCCTCCGCCAGAGAGACCGCCTCAAGGGTTGCGGTGGGTGCGGTATGTAAAAGGCTATTGGAGGAATTTGGCATAAGGATAGGTAGTTATGTGGTAAGTATAGGGAGGCTAAAGCCAGAAATAAGGGAAGAGGACCTTCTCAAAAGGCACGAGCTTGCAGAGCTTTCTGAACTGCGTTTCCCAGACCCCTCAAAAGACCAAGACTTCAGGGCGGTTATTGACGAGGCAAAGGAGAGAGGCGAAAGCCTCGGTGGTATCTTTGAGGTCTTCGCCGTAGGTGTGCCACCGGGGCTTGGAAGCCATATCCAGTGGGATAAACGCATAGATGGAAGGATAGCACAAGCTATGATGAGCATACAGGCTATAAAAGGAGTGGAGATGGGGCTCGGCTTTGAAAGTGGCAGGCTCTATGGCTCTGAGGTACACGACGAGATTGGCTGGTCAGAGGAGTTGGGATACTTTCGCTATAGCAACCGCCTTGGAGGAACAGAAGGGGGCATTACCAACGGCATGCCCATTCTTGTTCGGTGTGTCATGAAGCCCATACCAACCCTTACAAAGCCCCTTAGAAGCGTAGACCTGCGGACAAGGGAGGAGGTAAGGGCAGGAAAGGAAAGAAGCGACGTGGTGGCAGTGCCAGCTGCCTCTGTGGTGGGAGAAGCCATGCTTGCCATAGTCTTGGCGGATGCACTGCTTGAAAAGCTGGGCGGAGATTTTATGGAAGAAATAAAGGAACGATTTGAGAGGTATCTCCAGCATGTCAAAAGTTTTTGAGGAGGTGGGAAGGGCTACGCTCCTTACCCTCTGGGGTCTTTACTTTATCTTCAGAAGACCTCCAAAACTAAGGCACTTTATAAAACAGCTTGCATACCTTGCCTCCGAAACGGTGCCGGTTGTAGTAATTACATCCCTTTTTTCTGGAGGTGTAATAGCCCTTCAGACCTACAGCACCTTTCATCGCTTTAATGCGGAGTTCCTCATAGGTGCGGTGGTAGCCATATCCATGGGAAGGGAATTGGGTCCTGTGCTTGCCTCCCTTATGGTGGTGGCAAGGGTAGGCTCCGCCATGACTGCTAATATAGGCACTATGAGGATAACGGAGCAGATAGATGCCCTTGAGGTCATGGGCATAAACCCCAAAAGCTACCTTGTGTCTCCAAGGCTCTTTGCGGGCATTGTGGGCGTTCCCATGCTCGTGGTAATTGCGGACATCTCTGGTATATTTGGTGGATGGTTTGTGGCGGTCAAACTTTTTGGAGTAAATGAATACCTCTTTTGGGAAAAAATGAAAGACCTCGCAGAGCTTTACGACTTTATCGGCGGTCTATACAAGGCGGTCTTCTTCGGCTTTATCATCTCTGCGGTAAGTTGCTATTTTGGATACTACACAAGGGGAGGAACAGAAGGCGTGGGAAGGGCAACTACCAATAGCGTGGTAGCCTCTTCCATGCTAATTTTGATTTCTGACTACTTTTTGACTGCGATAATATTCTAAGTGCATTCTCGCATGACCCGCTGAATGCATTATAATGTAAGGCAAATGCTCTCAGGTAAAAAGGAAAACTTATATAGGATAGAAAACCTTAAAATTGCATCAGTAGAATGATAGAGATGGACAATTTAAATATTCATAAATGGAAAGAAAGAATAGAAGAGAAGCTCAGAGAGCTTTTAACGCCCTTTGAGCCACAGCTCCTTTATCAAGCCATGTCCTACTACCTTTTCCAGGAAGGCAAACGTATAAGACCCCTCTTTTTGTGTGCGGTGTGTAATGCTCTTGGTGGTGATATGGAAGATGCCATCACTGTGGGCTGTGCGGTGGAGATGGTGCATAACTACTCTCTAATTCACGATGACCTTCCTGCTCTTGATAACGACAACCTAAGAAGAGGAAAGCCCACCTGCCACATAGTTTTTGGCGAAGACCTTGCCATACTGGCGGGCGACGCCCTTCTCACCTATGCCTTTGAGGTGCTTTCAAAGAGGGAAAACTTTAATAGTCTTGGGGAAAGGGAACTCCTACTCCTTGTAAGAGAACTTGCCAAAAGCTCAGGCTTTGAGGGCATGGTGGGAGGGCAGGTAATGGATATAAGGAGGCTCTCCTCTCAGGAAGAAATAAGTTTGAAGAAGACCGCAAGGCTCTTCTCCTTTTGCTTTGTGGCAGGGGGCATAGTAGCCAAAAGGTTGGAATTCCTCCAAGCTCTTGAAAACCTCGGGCTAAAGGTAGGATTGCTCTTTCAGATGGTGGATGATTGGAAGGATAAGGACGGCTTTTATCTTTACTATGGTGAAAGCCTATGGAAAAATATAGAGCTTTTTAAGGAGGAATGTATTCACGTAGCTGAAGGTATGAATATGAGAACAGAAGAATTCTTAGGGCTTGTGGAACTCATTACTGGCGGAGGGGGAGGGATTCGAACCCCCGGTGGGCTGTAAACCCACTGGTGATTTCAAATCACCCGCCTTCGTCCACTCGGCCACCCCTCCTAAGCAGACTATATATTATAGCTTTATCTTCCCTTCCTTCAACTCTCTTCTTAGCTGTCTCTCAAGGTCTCTTTGACGGAGCTCTTCTCTTCTATCGTGAGCCTTTTTACCCCGAGCGAGGGCTATCTCCACCTTTGCCTTTCCATTTTTGAAGTATACTCTCAAAGGTATAAGGGTGTAGCCCTTTTCCTTCACCTTTCCCATAAGCCTGAGTATCTCCCTTTTGTGAAGCAAGAGCTTTCTTGTTCTGAGTGGGTCTGGAGGCTTTATGGTTGCATAGCGGTATGGTGCAATATACAGGTTATAGAGCCACGCTTCTCCGTCTTGAATTCTCACAAAGCTGTCTTTGAAGGAAACCGTCTGTCTGTTTCTGAGGGCTTTTACTTCGGGACCTTCAAGGACTATGCCAGCCTCATAGGTTTCCAGTATCTCGTATTCCGCTTTTGCTTCTTTGTTGTAGGCTACAGTAAGCTCTCCAGTCTGCTTAGCCATTCTATTAGTTTAGCATAGCCAATATTTGATGCCTTAACACATGGGCTGGTTTGTAGTCCGGTGCTACCCTTATTGCATTCTCTGCCTCTAAGAGAGCGTCCTTGAACATGCCCTTCATCAGGTAAATTCTCGCCAAGTTCATATGTGGATACTGCCGTGGTTCGTATCTGGGTGCGGTTATAGCCCTCTTGAGCCAGGGAATTGCCTCATCAAGTCTTCCCATAGCCATAAGATATGACCCTATGTCATTATAGGGATTTCCGAAGTCCGGGTCTATCTCTATTGCCTTCAGACAAAGTTCTATCGCAGTGTCAAGCTCACCGAGCATGCTGTATGCCCAGCCCATGTAGGTGTAGGCTTCAGCGGTAGGTTGAAGGTCTATGGATTGTTGGTATAGCTCTATAGCTTGATGCAGATTGCCTGCCATATGTTCCTGAAGAGCCTTCTCTAAAAGCTCCTTTGCATCCTTGCTTATTTCCCTCATAGTGCTATTAAATATATCCCTATCACAAAAATTGACAATATAAGACTAAAGCATGGGTTTACAAGAGGTTATACTTTTTCAAAGCCCTTGCAATTCTTTCATCTTCCTTTGCTAAGTCCTTCATGGCTTCCAGTAGGTTTTTAAACTTTCCACTTTCAAACTTTTCAAGAGCATCATCTGTAGCTTTTTTAACCACCGTCCTTCTATCCCATATAAGCACACCTATAACCGTTGCGACAAGAGCAATTTGCCCCGCAAATATGGCAAGCATTATGTCGATAAGTCTATCTATTTGCCTTTCTACTTGCTCAAACCTTTTGTCTATCTGCTCAAACCTATGCATGATAGCCTTCTGACCCTCCTCAAGCCTTATCATTCTGTCTCTGTCTTCTAAGGTAAAGGGAACTTCCTTAGGAAAGGCAATGCCAAAGAGTAGCACTATCAAAAGAAGTTTCACCATAACTTACCTCCGCTTAGATAATAATTTACTCCCACTCCCTCTCTCTTAGAGAACTTTGAAGGTTTTTGGGAACTTCCACCCTTATGCCAAAGAGCAGTTTTAGCTGAAGAGCATTAAGCACTGCCTGAGCCCTAACAGTGTTGTTGAAGAAGATATAAGTGTCTCTTTCTCCAAGCCTTCTAACCTTTTCCTTTATCTTCTTTAGCTCATCAAGAGAGTAGAGGTAATCGTATGGTTTTTCTGGGTCTCTTCCGTGTAGCCTTATGTAGTTTATGGCACCTATGCCAATCCACGGACCCACGAGAAAACCCTTTCCCTTGGGTGCATCGGTGTTTACAAGGGAAAAGCCAAGCTCTTCAAGGAACTGATAGAAGTCAACCTTCTTAAAGCTCTTGCTTCTGACTTCAATGACCTTTTGAATGCCTTTAAAATCCTCCGATAGCTTTTTTATGTGTCTAAGGTTTTCCTCTCCATAGCCGAATCGCTCGGGAAACTGAAAGAGAAGGGCTATAAACCTGTCCTCTTCAAGAGTTGGCTCAAGGGCATGCAGGAACTTCTTGACATCCTCTTGGGTATAGCTCCTGTGGTGGGTGAAGGTTCTATGAGCCTTGAAGGCAAACCTAAGGCTTGAGCTTCTGGAGAGCATGCTTTTGACCGTGCCTCTGTTGGGAAAGTTGTAAAAGGATGAGTTAATCTCCACCACTTGAAAATACTGGGAGTAAAACCTTATGTAGTCCTCTCTCTTTAAAAGGGGAGGGTAGAACCCTCCCACCCAGTCCTTGTAGAAAAAACCACTACAGCCTATGTATACTCTCAAGGAATGAACTTAGATTTAAAGTCTTTCAGAGCTTCCTCTATCTTTGCCTTGAGCTGGTCATCAAGAGCCTTTTTCTCCTTTATTTCCCTGAGGATGTCCGCCCGCTCCCTATCAAGGTAAGCATACAGCTCCTTTTCAAACTTTCTTACAGACTCAACGGGTAGGTCGTCAAGATATCCGTTTGTGCCTGCGTAGATGGCAATTATCTGCTTTTCTACCGGTATAGGGCTGTAGGGTTCCTGCTTTAGAAGTTCCACGAGCCTAAGACCTCTGTTTATGGTTTGCTGAGTTGCCTTGTCAAGCTCTGAAGCGAACTGCACAAAGGCTTCCAACTCTCTGAACTGAGCAAGGTCAAGCCTGAGGGTTCCAGCAACCTGTTTCATAGCCTTTATCTGTGCCGCACCACCAACCCTGGACACAGAAAGACCCACGTTTATGGCAGGTCTTATGCCCTTGTTGAATAGGTCTGGCTCAAGGTAAATCTGACCATCGGTTATGGATATAACGTTTGTAGGAATGTAAGCGGCCACGTCCCCCGCCTTGGTCTCTATTATGGGCAACGCGGTAAGGGAGCCTGCACCCATCTCATCGTTTAGTTTTGCTGCGCGCTCCAAGAGCCTTGAGTGAAGGTAGAAGACATCTCCGGGGTATGCCTCTCTACCGGGAGGTCTTCTCATAAGGAGAGAGAGCTGTCTGTAGGCTTCTGCGTGTTTGGAGAGGTCATCATAGATAATAAGGGCGTGCTTTCCGTTGTCCCTGAAGTATTCTCCTATGGTGCACCCCACAAAGGGAGCAAGGTATTGCAAAGAGGCTGGGTCTGTGGCGGACGCCACCACCACGCAGGTATATTCCATAGCACCACTTCTTTCAAGAAGCTCTATTATTCTTGCGGTGGTGGACCTCTTTTGACCTATTGCCACATATATACAATAGACATCGGTATCCTTTTGGTTTAGTATAGTGTCTATACATATGGTAGTTCTTCCAGTAGACCTATCTCCAATAATTAGCTCCCTTTGACCCCTTCCTATGGGTATCATGGCGTCTATGGCTTTTATACCCGTCTGTAGCGGCTCGTGGACAGACTTTCTCTTTACCACGCCTGGGGCTATTTTTTCCACTGGAGACCTGTATTCATATTTTATAGGACCCTTTCCATCAAGAGGATTACCCAATGGGTCTATAACCCTTCCTATAAGACCCTCGCCCACAGGAGCGTCCAATATTCTCCCTGTCCTTCTCACTATTGAGCCTTCTCTTATACCGCTCTCGCTACCAAGCACTATAATACCCACGTTGTCCTCTTCAAGGTTAAAGGCAAGTCCCATAGTCCCACCTTCAAACTCCACAAGCTCGTTCGCCATCACATTATCAAGCCCGTAAGCCCTTGCCACACCATCACCCACATAGTAGACCACACCTACCTCTTCCATCTTTGCGGACGCTTCAAATCCCTTTATCTGCTCTCTCAATAACTGAAGAGCTTCCTCATAGGTTATAGTTGCCATAACAAACCTCCTTAGGGTTTTGGAAGTATTTTACTACAAAACTCACAGAAAAACCTACTCTTGGCATCCACATCCTGCAGACTGTTGGAGAAGTTCATAACGCATTTTTTATTTTTACAGTGCATCAGTCCAAAAGTATGACCCAGTTCGTGGTTAACCTCCTTGAAGACCCTTTCAAAGAAAAGCCTCTCATCTTCACTCTTTAATCTGTATGTGCTTACCACCGCATACCTTCCACCAAGTTGGGCAAGCCCAAATATGAAGTTTAGTCCCTCTTCATAAAGGTCAAAGGGTAAGAGTGCCAGAAACTTTAGCATATCAGGATAGTAAACCTTTGATAGAACCTCTAAAAGCGTATCACCCTTATACTGCCCTCTTTGTGGGTTATAGCCAAGTCTTGGTGGAAGTGTAATATGCGAGAACCTTACACCAAAACCAAACACCTCACGTATGTTCTTTGCAGTGGCAAGTATGAGCCTCTTTTCCACACCAAAACCAGCGAGATATATAAACTTACCTTCTTGCATTTCTGAATTCCCTTACTCTCCTGTTGTGTTCTTGATAAGTTTTGCTAAAGTAGTGCCCGCCTGAGCCATCCGCAACAAAGTACAGATAATCAACCTCTGCAGGTTCAAGAACAGCCCTTAGGGACTCAATCCCAGGGTTGCATATGGGAGATGGTGGAAGACCAAAGTAAACATAGGTGTTGTAGGGATCTTCAAGCCTAAGATGGTTAAGTGTCAAACGCCCATCCCATAAGTTTTTTCTTTTCAATGCATATATGACGGTGGGGTCTATCTGCAGTTTCATACCCCTTTTTAGTCTGTTGCGTATAACTGCGGACACAAGGGGTCTTTCTTCTGACTTTGCGGTCTCCTTTTCTATCATGGACGCTATGGTGACCCACTCTTCAAGGGAAAGTTCCTTAAGGTTCTTCCTAAGTTCTTCGGTTTTTCTTAAGAAGTTTTTGTGCATTACATCAATAACCCTTAGAGGGTGTGTATTCTTTGAGAAAAAGTAGGTATCTGGAAAGAGAAAACCTTCCATACTGCTTACTTTGAGCCCATATCTCTTAATGGTTTCTTCAGAAAGCGCATATTTTAGAAAGTCTTCTGCGGAGCATATGCGATTCTCCTCCAAAATCCTCGCTATATCATAAAGGTCTGCACCTTCTGGGATAGTTATTCTGTAGACCTTTTTGAGACCTTTACTGAGCTTTTCGTATATGTCCCATGGAAATACAAGCCCGCCAAACTCGTATTCTCCAGCCTCAAGTTTTCTCTTGTATACCGCATGAATAAGTATAAAACTCATAGGGTTTCTCAGAAGTCCTTCCCTGTATAGCTGGAGGGCTATATCCTTTGTTGGAGTCCCGTAGGCTATTTCTACAGTTTTTTCCTCAGTTTTTACAGGCAAGAAGGAGTAAAAAATAAAAAGAGCTAAGATAAAGAACGGGAGAAAAAACTTCAGGTATCTCATAGGTTCTCTATATATTCCAAAAGTATAAGGTAGGCGGATAAACTATCTTTTAGCTTTTCTCTTTTTTTGGGGTTTACATCCTGCATCAGTCTATAGGCTTCCTCTGTGGTGTATCTCTCATCCCAAAGTAGTACCTCCACATCCTCGGACAAGAAATTTTTGAGCTTTTCCGAGAAATCCTTTACCTCCCTTACTCTTTGTCCCTCCCTTCCTCTTGGTGTGAGGGGGAGCCCTATAAGAATAATATGTGCACCGAATTCCTTTACTTTATCCGCTATTGTCCGAAGGGTTTTCTCACCCCTGTTTTCAATACCTTCCAGCGGTAAAGCTATACCAAGCCTTGTGTCTCCAAGGGCTAACCCTATGCGTTTACTACCATAGTCTATGGCAAGGACCTTCAACCTGTCCTTATACCCACCACCCTATATAGGGGGCAGAAGCCTATGGCAGAAGTCCCTATGAACACTATGCCTATTATACCCAATATCCACCAGGCACCGCCCTTGGTGAAGGCAAGGTAAAGAAAAACAAGTCCTAGCACTATCCTTATAGCCCTGTCCCATGTTGCCATGTTTTTTTCCATGGTTTGCACCTCCTTTTGTAGTAATTTTAACATAATAGACCATGAAGGGTTTTGTGGCAATGCTTACTGACTTTGGGCTGAGGGATGGCTTTGTGGGTGCTATGAAGGGTGTAATACTTAGCATTAATCCTGAGGTTCAGGTCGTTGACATAAGCCATGAAGTAGAACCCTTTAATATACTTCATGGAGCACTGCTTCTAAGAGCTCATTTCTCATACTTTCCTAAGGGTACCATATTTCTATGCGTTGTGGATCCGGGGGTTGGTTCAGAAAGGCTTCCCGTGGTGGTTTCATGTGGAGGCTACACATTTGTGGGACCTTACAATGGACTTTTTGACCTTGCCCTCAGAAATATAGAAGAAACCCCGAAAGCTTATAGGATAGAAAAATTTACACTTCCAAGGATAAACCAGACCTTTCATGGCAGAGACGTGTTTGCACCAGTGGCTGGGTGGCTAAGCAGAGGTTTAGAGCCTCAGGAGGTGGGAAGTCCGATAGACTATCAGTTTAAACTATCCTGGGAAGACCCAGAGGATAGAGGGGACGCAGTGGTAGGAAAAATAGTTTACTTTGATCACTTTGGCAACGGTATAACCAACGTACCCTGTGGCAGATATGCGGAAGGATATTTCAGAGGAGAAAAGCTAAGGGTTGTTTCCTACTTCCTTGAGGCAGAAAGGTGCAAGCCTGCCTTTGTGTGTGGCAGTTTTGGTCTTATGGAGGTATTCCTGCCAATGGAAAACCTCAAAGAAAGGCTTGGGGTCAGGCTCGGAGAGGGGGTGATCTTGAAAAAACTACTCACATAACCGATAATATACTCATGATTGATAGGGTAGACATACAGAGGATAATTGGGTATATAGCGGAGCTAGAGGAAAGGAAGAGAAGGCAAGTTCAGGAGAAGGAAGAAAGTCAGGGCGTTAGTGTTGAACTATCCCAGAGGCTTCAGAAGGGCGGGGTTGTAAACTACGAAGACATTAGCAAAAAGGTGGAAAGCATAAGGTCTCAAATGCAGAAAAACGCCTATGAGGTCTCTCCAGAGAGAATACTGCAAGGTCTTGAGAAGTTCCTTTCCTCTAAATAGCCCTCAGTAATTCTTGAGTGTAGGAGTGTTTTGGGTTGTCAAAGATACTCCACACATCTCCTTCCTCTACCATCATGCCATCTTTTAAAACTATAACCCTATCTGCCACCTCCGCCACAACGCCAAAGTCATGAGTAACAAGAATAACGCTTCTGTTCTCCTCCTTCATAGCTCTGAAGAGTTTAAGTATCCTACTCTGAATCGAAACATCTAAGGCAGTGGTGGGCTCATCCGCAAGCACAAGCTGTGGGTTGCACACTGTGGCTATGGCAATGCAGACTCTCTGCTTTAAGCCACCAGAAAGATGATGGGGATAGCTGTTGTATATCCTATCTACTTCCTTAATGCCTGCCTTTTGGAGTGCCTGGAGAGCCTTTTCCTTTGCATCCTCTTTCCCAAAGTGTGCCATATAGGCTTCTTCTACTTGAGTGCCTACTCTATAAAGAGGGTCAAGATATACGGAGGGTTCCTGGAAAACTATGGATATATGCCTTCCTCTTATGTTTCTGTATTCCTTTTCTGAAAGACTGACTAATTCTTGCTCTTTGAACCTTATAGACCCTTCAAGTTTGGCATTTTCTGGCAATAGTCCGATTATGGAGTAAAGAATGGAAGTCTTCCCAGAACCCGACTCACCTACTATGCAAAGCACCTCTCCCTCTTTTAGGTCAAAACTTATGTTCCTCAGGACATGCTTATCGCTATAGTATAGGTTTAGGTTCCTTACCTCAAGAAGCATTGAGTAGCCTTTTGAATACTGGTTTCATCCTATCATACAGCTCATAAAGGTCTTGAGATATAACCTTAGTATCCGCAAGGGTTTGCATAAAGTTGGTGTCTCCAAACCATCTTGGGACTAGATGGAGGTGTATGTGGCTTTCCAATCCAGCACCCGCAGCCCTGCCAAGGTTGTAGCCTACGTTTATGCCGTGGGATTTCATCACTTCCCTTATGAGCTGTATACTCACCCTAGTAAGCTGGTGCATCTCAAGAGCGGTCTCTTGGTCAAGAAGCAGATAATCCCCTATGTGGTCTATGGGTGCCACCATTAGATGTCCAGGGTTGTAGGGAAACTTGTTAAATATTACAAAAGCCCTTTTACCACGGTGCAGAACAAGGTAGTCTCTGAGCTTCTCCTCTGGTTGAGATACCGCTTCACAAAGAAAGCATCCCTCTTGCTCGTCCACCTTTTCCACATATTGGCTTCTCCAAGGTGCCCAAAGGAGCTTCATAGTCTCAAAAGCCTCCTTATTGCCCTTTCTACTTCCTCCTCCTCGGGGATGTAGTCATGCCTTTCCAACTCCATAGTATCCCTGAAATATAATACCGTGGGAAAGTCAAAGACACCAAGGTCTTCTGCACTCGTGTGCTTGCTCACATCCATCCAGTAAAAGTTTATCTTATCCCCATAAAGCCTTTGAAACCTTATAAGCCTCTCGTAAAAGGTTTGGTTTTTGGGATTGTCTGGCATGGTAAGTAGCACCACCGCAGGCTTTTCCCCCGCCATTGCCTTTTCGTAAAAGTCTTTGTCTGTCAACTCCTCAAAGCCCTCAAACATGTTAACCTCCTGACAGGTTTTATTATAGAGCAATCCGCCTTTTCTAAGTGCTAATATTATTTCCTATGAGGCTCACAGACTTTCTTAAGGAAAGGAACATATCCGTGGGTGACAACTTTCGCCTTCTACTGGATACCCTAAAGCTTAGCGGGGAAGAATACATAAGGGCAAAGGAGCAGGAGATTGGGGAGCCCGCCAAGATGTCCAAGTCAAAGGGCAATACCGTTGACCCAGAGGAAGCCATAAGGAAATACGGAGCGGACACGGTAAGGCTCTACATACTCTTTGCCGGACCTGTGGAAAAGGACTTTGAGTGGACGGAAGAAGGTGTGCAGGGAGCCTACAGGTTTCTCAGAAGGCTATGGAGCCTTTTCCATCAGCATTTGGAAAGCCTAAGGTTGGTAAAGTATAGCGGAGAGGACTTTACATCCCTTGCGGGAAAACAAAAGGAGATAAGACACAAAACCCATCAAACCCTCAAAAAATACCTCTCCAGCATGGAAGACCTCTCTTTTAACACAGCAATAGCCAGCATAATGGAGCTTCTGAATGCCCTTCAGGACTTCCAGCCATCCCAAGAAGTGGACTACAAGGTGCTAAGGGAATCTCTTGAAACCCTTCTCTTCATGCTCTATCCCATAACTCCTCACATATGCGAAGAGCTTTGGCACAAACTGGGACATGAGAGGCTTATGGTCTTCTATCCCTTCCCAGAACCCGATGAGAAAGCCCTTGCCCTTGAGGAGGTAGAAATCCCAGTGCAGGTGAACGGAAAACTCAGGACCCTCTTAAGGGTTCCGGTGGATGCGGAAGAGGAGCTTGTGAAGGAAATGGCTCTCAAAGACCCAAAGGTGAGCCAATGGCTGGATGGCAAGCAGGTAAAAAAGGTTATATACATAAGGAACAAACTCCTCAATCTGGTGGTGTAGGATGGAAAACTTGATAAACCTGCTTCTGTTTTTAGGAAAGCTCCTGCTTTTGATGGTTCTTGTAGGACTACCACTCCTTTTGATAATAGTCTTCATAGCGGATAGGGTATACAGAAAGGTGGGTCCGAGATACGAAGAGCTAAGAGATAGAAGGATAAGAGAGCTGGAGGAGGAAGAAAAGAAGAGCGAGGATAAGAAAGGGAAGAAAAAGACATGATTTTTATCATACAAATTCCCCTTGACAGCCTTTAAGCTCATGCTAATTTTTTGATAACCCATTCATAAGGAGGTTAAGGCATGCCGATGGAAGTTTTGCCAGGACCCGCTGGTTATATACCAACCCCAGCAGCCTTTGAAGGTGTTGAACTTCCTCCACCAGGAAAAGCATTGCTTTATGGGAAGATAGTGGACGAAGAGACCGCAATGAGAGAGGCTGCAAAAGCCATGCTTACCAGAAGAAACCCTACCATATTCCCAGGACCGCTGGTTCTTTGGGGATGGAACGCAGGAGCAATGGAAAAGGCAAAGGCTGTTCTTGAACTTGCCATGGAAATACCCAATTGTAGGATAATACCCATGCCCGACTACAGGCCCAAGTATCCCAAAATAGACCCAGAAGCAGAGATAAATCCAAACCACCCCAACCTAACCATACTTCACAATAAGATAGAAGCCTGTATCTTTGTAGGTGTGCATTGCCACTATGCGAACCTATCTCTTAGAATGATAAGGGCTGGAACCAACTGCTTTACTATAGCCCTTTGTGCAGAAATGGGCCACGAGGATGCTATGGTCTCCCTAAGAGACCAGCATGCGGAAGAAATAAGACGTTTCAAGGATGTGCTTGTTCAGGTAAGAGAAGAGCTTGGTATAAAGTGGGAGCCAAAACTTCCACCAGAGAACCCATCCCTTCCAAAAGAAGAGTATCAGACCCTTTCTGTTTTGGACTATGGAGAGTATTCTTATCTTTTAATCCCCAGAAGGGGAGAACACGTGACCGAAAGCGAATAAAAACGGAGGTAGTGTCATGCCAGAGCAAAGAGTTGTAGATGCGGATTACCTTCTTTTAGAGGCACCGAGGGAGAGAAAGTTTATCACCGGTGCCCAAGCTATGGCGGAGGCTGTCAAGCGTGCCAACGTGGACATAGCAATAGCATACCCTATAACACCCCAATCTGAGGTTATGCACCTTGTGGGTGACCTATGGGCTCAGGGCTATCTCAAGGACTACTACAGGGCGGAAGAGGAATACGGTGCTATGTCCGCTATAGCTGGAGCGGTCAGAGGTGGTGCAAGAGCTTTTTCCGCTACTTCTGGACCAGGTCTCCTTAGGGGTTTGGAAGCCATAGCCTCTTGGCCAGGGCATAGAATACCTGCGGTTCTTGGGGTTCTCACAAGGGTTGTGAACGCACCCCTTTCCATACAGCCTGACAATGTGGAGATAGCTTACCTGCTTCACTCTGGAGTGGTGGTATTGCATGCAGAAAACCAGCAAGATGTTTTTGACTTTACGCTTGCCAGCTTTGTTATATCTGAGAAGGTGGACGTTTATATACCCATAGCGGTTTGCACCGAGGGCTTTTTTGTAACACACGCCAAGGGCTATGTCCACATGACTCCAGAAGACATGAAACTGCCACCAAGAGACCCCTACAAAGCACCCGTGCCACCCACAGACTGCGAAATACCCCCTGCAAGGATACAGAGGGATGCACCAGTTCAAAAATCTAACTTTATGAGCTACCTTATACACGCGGTATGGCAACAAGAAGTTTGGGCTTCTAACATAAGGGCAATGAAATACATCTACAAATACCTTGGTGGTCCTATAGAAGTGGTAAACCCAGACGCAGAAGTCTTTATAGTTGCCTCTGGATGTGCCGCAGCACAGGGAAGAGAGGCGGTGCGTTACGCCCAGCTTGAGGGTCTAAATGTAGGGCTTGTAAAGGTCAAGTCCATAAGACCCTTCCCAGAAAAGGAGATAAGACAAGTTCTTTCAAAGGCTAAGGCGGTTATAGTGCCTGAGCACAACATAGTGGGATGGCTTGCAAAAGAGGTAAAGGCGGTCATACCTAACAACGACATAGTTATAGGCGGTCCAAGAGTCTACGGCGGTATGACGCTACCGGTAGAGCTTATCATGGAAAAGGTATACGATGCCTTTGGCATAAAGAAAGCAAAGAAAGTTGTTGTATAAAAAAACTTAAGGAGGTATAGATATGGGTTTGGAATACGTCAGAATATCACCAGGCTTTGAAAAATATATGCCCAAGGACTATGTAGACCTGGTCCAATATGGGCAGTTTGGTAGAGAGGTAGATGTGCAACAGCTTGGACAGTTCAAGGAGCTTGTGGAAGAGCACCCCATGTGTGCAGGATGCTTTATGGCATATTTCATAAGGATATTCTACGCAGCTCTTCCAAAGCCAGAAGACACCATTGTTATAGGCACCGCAGGTTGTGCAAGACTTGCCCTCTCTCAAGCAGCCGTTCCCTTCATATACGGAAACTATGGAGACACTAACGCAGTTGCTTCCGGTCTAAAGAGAGCTCTCAGCATAAGGTTTCCCGATAAGGTAAAGGATGTGGTGGTTATAGCAGGAGATGGTGGTCTTATAGACATAGGCTTTGGAATGACCATGCACTCTTGGTTCAGAAGAGAGAAGTTCACCACCATCATGGTGGACAATGAAGTTTATGGAAACACTGGTGGTCAAGAGAGTGGTATGTCTCCAAAGGGTGTTCAACTAAAGATGGCTCCCAAGGGCAAGCAGTTTGACAAAATAAACGCGGTGGAGCTTGCAAAGACCGCAGGCTGTGTATACGTAGCAAAGCTGGCACCCACCAATCCCAAGAGAATAGCAAAAACCGTCCGCAGGGCAATACTTGCCGCAAGGCACTTTGGACCCACCTTTATACATGCCTACACCTCTTGTAACATAGAATACTCCATACCCACAGAAAAGGTTCTCGAGGATGCCAGAAAGAGAGAAAAGCAAGACTTTGGTTTCTATGAGTGGATGACCGATGAGGTAAAGGAATTCTTTGAAGAGATAGAAAGGAAGCCAGAGGAGGTAAAGGCATGAAAAGGTATAACATACGCATAGCTGGTGTTGGTGGGCAGGGGGTGGTTACCTCCGCCCACATCCTTGGTAATGCCATGTCTGCCGCAGGTAAATATGCAACTCTTGTCCCCTTCTTTGGTTCAGAAAAGAGGATGGCACCCGTTGAAGCCTACGTTAGGGTCTCCGACCAACCCATATACGAAGTGGGTGAGGTGGTATATCCAAACGTGATAATGATTTATCACCCTCAGGTCATAACTCATGGAAAGTCCTACACCATGCCCTTCTACTCAGGTCTGAAAGAAAACGGTCTTGTGATAATAAACACGGACGTGGACATAATTCCAGAAGAGGACTGGAATATTCTCAAAGAACTCAACACAAGGGTCTACATGTTCCCAGCTACAAAGATAGCCCTTGACATTGCTGGAACTGAGCTTGCCACAAACATGGCAATGATAGGTCTTTTCTTTGGTATAACCCGTATTGTAGGCTTTGAACACATAGAGCAGGCTGTAAGAGAGAGATTTCTTGGAAATACCTTCGTAGCTTCTGGTGGAACAACAGCCCTTGACAGTGCTATAGAGAAGAAGTTCAAAAAGAAGATGGAGCTTCTTGAGAAAAATATGCAGGTTATAAGAGAAGCCTTCAAGATAGCGGAGGAAAGGGGCTGGGTGGAAGAAGAAGCTCTTACGGGTTAAATTAATCTATAAGGAGGCAAGGCAGGTATGTACTATGTGGCGGATGTAAAGGAAGCGGATTGTGCTAAGTATAACTGTAAGCAGTGTGTGCTCTTCTGTCCAGAGCCAAACACCCTCATGTATCACGACTCCAAGCATGTGGCGTGGGTAAACTACTCAAGGTGTAAGGGCTGTGCCATATGTGTTTATGTATGCTCTGACCTTTTAAAGAGAAACTGCATAGAGATGGTAATGGTGACCGCTGGAGATTAAGGAGGTAGAGCATGAACTTGGAGGAAAAGTTTAACTTACTGGCGGAAGAGGTCAAGAAGAGTATGGCTAACCCAGACCTTGATATTGAGTTATGCTTTCCCAACGAGGTGGACCAAGCTTGTGAAATAAGGAGCTATCCATACCTAAGGGTAAAGTATGTGGTGGAGGGGCACGATGTTTATGAAAAGGAGATAGATATAGAGCCCATGTATTGGGAAAAGGATATAAAAGACCTTGCTGGTCTTGTTACTTTTCAGATACAGCAGTTTATGGAAGAGATAGACTCTGTGGAGTACGGCGGAGAGTGAAATGCTTCCTGCCTTCGTGATAACAGGCTTTCTCGGAGGCGGTAAGACTACCCTGTTGCTCAACTCTGCGAGAGAGCACTTTTCTAACAAAAGGGTAGCGATTATAGTCAACGAGCTTGGCGAGGTGGGCGTGGACGGCAAGGTTCTCAGAAATGCCTATTCTGAGGTGCTTGAACTTCCGGAAGGATGTATATGCTGTTCCCTGCATGCAGAGTTTGAAAAAGCAATTGAGGAAATAAGGGTTAAATATGAGCCCGAGGTGCTTCTTGTAGAGACCTCTGGCGGTGCGGTACCTTTCCCTGTGATCCTTAGCCTTCAGTCGCTTGGCTGTTCTGTGGATGGGGTCCTATGCCTTGTGGACTGTGCCAACTTTGAGAGGTACAAGGAAGACAGCACCGCAAGATATCAGATAGGTGGATCAAACATAGTGGTTCTAAATAAGACCGATTTGGTAGCAGAGGAAAGGGTTTCTGAAATAGATAGAGAGGTAAGAGAAATCTGGAACCTCTACAGACCGGTTAACTCCTTCACAGGCGAAGCCTTCTACACCAAGCTCAGGGTCTATAGAACCAGCTACGGTAGGCTTCCAGCAGAGGTCTTCTCTGGCGCCTATACCATTCCTGAGCTTAAGAGTATAGCAATAGACCACGCACACACCCACAAGCACAAAGTGGTAAGCCTGCTTGAGCCTTTGGATTATGAAGAGCTTGAGAGAAGATTGAGAAACCTGCCTGATAATATAATAAGGGCTAAGGGAATAGTGAGGCTCAAACACTATCCCTTTCCTGTTGCCATAAACTACTCCTTTGGATACATAGATAACCCTGTAGAGGTCAGCGGCTACGACGGACCCTCCTTCCTTGTCTTAATAGGAAACTGACCTTCGGAGGTATCTTATGGGTCTTGAACTGCTTTTGCAGAACATACTCAATCCACCTGTGCTAATGTTTTTTCTTGGGCTTGGTGCGGTGCTTCTAAGGACAGAGCTTGAGGTGCCACAGCCTCTTCCGAAGCTCTTTTCCCTATATCTTCTTATAGCTATAGGTCTTCATGGTGGCTATGAGCTTTCAAAGAGTGGTATAACCCTTGATGTGCTTAAAGTCTTACTCCTTGCTATGTTCATGGCGGTTGCTGTGCCCATTTATGCCTTTTTTATACTTAGGCTCAAGCTGGATGTCTACAATGCGGTCGCCATAGCTGCTACTTACGGCTCCATAAGTGCGGTGACCTTCATAACTGCAGGCTCTTTTCTAAACAGCCTTGGGGAGAGCTATGGTGGCTATATGGTAGCTGCTATGACCCTTATGGAGTCTCCGGCTATAGTTATAGGGCTTGTGCTACTGATGCTCTTTGCCAAAAGAAACAACAACTCTGCGGTAAACTGGGGTGAAGTGCTTAGAGAGGCTTTTCTAAACCCTTCCGTTTATATCCTCATGGGAACGCTCCTAATAGGTTTTCTGACAGGGGAAAAGGGTTGGAAAGCCATGGACCCGCTTTTTGGTGTGCTCTTTAAAGGTATGCTTGCCTTTTTCCTGCTTGATATGGGTATAGTGGCTGGTCGTAGAATAGGGGATATAAAAAAGGTTGGCTTGTTTCTTATAGCCTTTGGGGTTTTTCTACCCGTGTTTAACGCCTTGGTGGGTATATTCTTAGCAAAAAGCTTTGGCTTTGTTAAGGGAGATGCCTTTATGTTTTCTATACTATGTGCCAGTGCTTCTTATATCGCAGTTCCTGCAGCTATGAGGCTCTCCGTGCCCGAGGCAAACCCAAGCCTTTACGTGACCATGTCCCTTGCCATTACCTTTCCCTTCAATATAGCGGTAGGCATACCGTTATACTACTTTCTAATAAACCACCTATGGGGGTGAGAGCATGAAACCTATGAAAAAGGTGGAAGTGGTCATTGACAGCATATACCTGAGCAGGGTGTTGGAAGTGTTAGAAAAAACTGGAGTCTCTGGCTACACGGTCATAAGGGATGCCCTTGGAAAGGGGGAAAGGGGTATTATGGCGGGTGATGAGCTAACGGATGTATTTAAAAATAGCTATGTGTTTACCGTGTGCTCAGAAGAAATAGCTCAGAAAATAGCTGAAAGCCTTAGACCACTTCTTAAAAAGGTGGGCGGGGTATGCCTCATATCAGACGTGCTATGGCTCACACACTGATATAAGGAAAACTTATAATCTTTATCATAATTACTAATGGCACAGGTCAGATACAGAACTTATAATATGAGGATAATCTTACACAGGAGGTGTTTGAGATGGCAACTATAACACCAGACAAGACCCTTGATGCTTCTGGGCTTAACTGTCCTCTTCCTGTTCTTAAAACAAAGAAGGCTATTGAGGAGCTTCAATCTGGGCAGATTCTTGAGGTAATAACCACAGACCCCGGTGCAAAGGCGGACATACCAGCCTTTTGCAACAGGACAGGGCATCAGCTCCTTGAAACGGTAGAAGAGGGAGGAAAGATAATCTTCTACCTCAAGAAGAAATAAGGAGGGATAAAAATGGCTACAGAAAGGCTTGCTATAATAGCCACAAAGGGTACGCTTGATATGGCGTACCCGCCTTTAATATTAGCCTCAACCGCCGCATCTCTTGGTATAGAAACTGCCATCTTCTTTACCTTTTACGGGCTTAATATTATCCATAAAAAGAAAATGCACGAGTTAAAAATAGCCCCCATAGGAAACCCTGCCATGCCCATGGCTTTCCCTCCCTCCATGCAGAACCCAGTAACAAACGCAATATCTTCCATATTCCCAGGACCTCCACAGATAATGGGTATAATCCCTGGCATGACAGACCTTATGAGTTTTATGATGAAAAAGACCATAAAGGAGCATGGAGTGGCGGACATACCTGAGCTTATAGAAGCGTGTAAAGAGGCAGAGGTGAAGCTCATACCATGCCAGATGACCATGGAACTCTTTGGCTACAAATACGAAGACCTCATAGATGGTCTTGAACCTCCAGCCGGCGCTGCCACCTTTATGAATTATGTGCTTGAAGCGGACAAGCCTATGATAATCTTCGTCTAAGGAGGATAGATATGGCATACGAGAAGGTGCTTTTCTACATTCTAACAGTGCCCTTCTTTGAAAGGGCGGAGCCGACAACTGGCGAGCTAATTAACCCACAGGCTGGTGCTCCTTTCTTCCTCGCTACCGCAGCCACCACCATGGATTACGAGGTGGAAATGGTTATAACTTCAGAGGCAGGCTTTCTACTTATGAGAGACAACGCCAAAAAGGTAAAAGTCAGACCGGGAGTGGAGCAGACCATATACGACTTTATAAAGATGGCAAAGGATGCGGGTGTGAAGATATACCTCTGTGTGCCTTCTCTTGACCTAACAGAGATATACAAAAAGGAAGATGTGAACCCTGAGCTCTGCGACGGCATAATAGGTGGTGCTGCCTTCCTTGACAAACTTATGAGTGGCGAGTATGCGGTTCTTACCCTTTAAGGCTTTTTCCACCTCCCCCTTTTTTGAGTATGCACTCATAAGTTTATCCTTATATATACATAAGCAAAATTTAATTGACTTTTATCATTTGTATAATACCTTTATAGAAAGTAGAAACCCTAAGGAGGTTTACCATGGATGGACATATTTATGGATATAACCTCCCCATATCGGAGAAAACCAAGGCAGTGCCTTGGGAGGAAAAGGTTCGTATAGTGGAGGAGGTAAAGTCAGACTTTCGTTTTAAGGAATACATCTTTGGCTGTCTTAACTGCGGTGTTTGCACCGCATCCTGCCCTTCCAATAGGTTTTTTGACTACTCTCCAAGGGAGATAGTTCAAAGGTTCTTGGAAGAGGACGTGGAAGTGCTATATGACATGATGCATGAATACATATGGGCATGCTCTCAGTGCTTTACCTGTTGGATAAGATGTCCCTTTGTGAATAACCCCGGTGGTCTTGTTGCTATAATGAGAGAGGTGGCGGTGCGTAATGCCTTTGAAGCCACAAAGGACCTTCTAAAACCCTACGGAAGGGTTCTTCTCAAGGTTATGACCACAGGAAACCAGCTCTCTGCGGACATGCTTCAGCCAGACTTCTTCCCAGACTGGGGTCCCAAGATGGCGGACAATATGGAAAACCTGAGGGCAAAGAGGCTTGCCATACCCTTTGACGTGGGCAAGTCTGTCAAGACCGCATGGGAAGTGTCTTTGGAGACCGCAATAGAGATGTATACCATATGGAGAGAGACAGGCATCTTTGAGATGCTTGAAAAGCTTGACCCAAACCTCTACAACGTCATCATGGACATAGTAGAGGAAAACGAAGAGAGGTATGCGGAGCTTTATGAAGAGGAAGAGTAAGCTAACAAGAGGGGTTGATGCCCCGAAAAAACTAAGGAGGTGTAATCATGGCAAAACATGGCTTTGGACATAACAGCCCCGGAGGCCTTCTGAGATATCCAGAACAGCCCCCCTTCCCCCTCAAAGAATACAGCGCCCACTACGACCACATCTTTGAGATGATGGAAGAGCTCGAAGCCAAGGGCGAAATTCTCATACACAGGATTACGGAGGAGCACCAGCCCGTAGAGGTCTTTACAAGGACCGGAAGGATAAAGCTCATACCCACCAACAAGCTCTGGCATCACAAGTCCTGTGGTCAGTGTGGAAACATCCCCGGATATCCTGCCTCTGTCTTCTGGTTTATGAACAAGTTTGGCCTTGACTACCTTAACGAGCCTCACCAAACCTCCTGCACCGCATGGAACTATCACGGCTCTGGCACATCCAACCCAGTAGCTTTGGCAGCGGTCTGGCTCAGAAACATGCACCAAGCATGGAAGACTGGATACTATCCTCTCATCCACTGCGGAACATCCTTTGGCTCTTACAAGGAGACAAGGGAACAGCTCATCATGAACAAGGAGTTAAGGGATGCGGTAAAGCCTATACTCAAAAAGCTCGGAAGGCTCACAGAGGATGGAAGGATAGTTATACCCCAAGAAGTGGTCCACTACTCCGAGTGGGTCCACGCTATGAGATACAGGATAAAGGAGCTATACGAAAAGGAAGGCAAGGCTAAGGGCATAGATGTTTCCAATGTGAGGGTTGCCATACACAACGCCTGCCACACCTACAAGATGATAGCGGATGACTATCCCTATGACCCAGAGGTCTACAACGGTCAAAGACCTGCTGCTTCTACAGCAGTGGTAAAGGCTCTTGGTGCACAGGTGGTGGACTACTCCACTTGGTATGACTGCTGTGGCTTTGGCTTCAGGCACATACTTACCGAAAGGGAGTTCACAAGGTCTTTTGCCATACAGAGAAAGCTCAAAGTTATCGCAGAAGAGATAAAGGCGGATCTCATAGTAACTCACGACACAGGCTGCACCACCACCTTTGAGAAGAACCAGTGGATAGGAAAAGCTCACGGTATGTATCACCCTGTAGCGGTTATGTCTGACGTTATGTTTGCAGCTCTTGCTTGCGGTGCTCATCCCTTTAAGGTGGTCCAGCTCTACTGGAACTGCTCCAACTACGAGCCTCTCCTTGAGAAGATGGGTATAACCAACTGGAGAGAGCTAAGGAAAGAATGGGAAGACACCGTTAAATACATAGCAGACCTTGAAAAGGCTGGCAAGTACGATGAGCTCATGGAGTTCTTCAAGGAATACGACCTGTATGAGCCCTACAGCAGAACTTCCACGGGTAAACCAAAGGCTTCCGCAACCGCAAACATGCCCCTGTTTAAGTCATAAGCTTTTTCTGGGGGCTCTGCCCCCTTAAGAACAATTAAAGGAGGTTTAGCATGGCTAAGAGCGTATTGGTGATCGGTGGTGGTCCCGCAGGACTTGCGGCAGCAAGAACCTTGGGAAGGCTCGGAGTTTCCACCATCCTTGTGGAGAAGGACAGTCAGCTGGGTGGGAACCCCATCAAGAACCATTATCACACACTAATTCCCAGAAAACTAAAACCCTCCCAGGTGATAGGTCCTTACATAAAGGATGTGGAGCAAAATCCCAATATTAAGGTGCTTCTTAACACGGAGATATCCGCCTGTGAAGGAGAGCCTGGAGAGTATAGGGTAACCCTCTCAAACGGTGAAAAATATGAAGTTGGTGCCATCGTGGTTGCCACAGGGTTTGAACACTTTGACCCAAGGAGGAAGGGAGAACTTGGTTACGGGCTTTATCCCGATGTTATCACAAACCTTGAGCTGGAAAGGATGTTCTCTCAGGAAGGTAAGCTCTACAGACCCTCTAACGGACAGCTTCCCAAGAGGGTTGCCTTTGTCTTCTGTGTGGGCTCAAGGGACAGACAGCTTGGTGTGACAAACGTGCACTGCTGTAGATATGGCTGTGCCCTCTCTGGTCTGCAGGGTATGGAGATAAGAGAACACTACCCCGATGTGGATGTTTTCTGCTACTACATGGATGTGAGGACCTACGGCACTTGGGAATATCCCTTCTACTGGGCTCCTCAGGAGCAGTACGGTGTAAGGTATGTAAGGGGTAGGATTGCGGAGATTACATACAGCCCTGCAGACGGCAGGCTTAGAGTAAAGCACGAGGATACCATCGTACAAAGACCTGCAGAGGTGCCTATGGACCTTGTGGTGCTTGTGCTTGGAATGGAGCCATCCCCCGGAACCAAGAAGGTTGCCAAGATACTTGGTCTTGCTCAAGACCCCGACAGCCAGTTCCTTGTTCCCTCTGAAGAGTCTGGCTCTAACATCATATCCAATAAGCCGGGAATATTCATAGCGGGTGCCTGTAAGGGTCCAATAGACATAGAGTCCTCCTTCTCGGAAGGTGAGGCTGCTGCTGCTGAAGCTGCAGCCTTCCTTGGTGCAAAGGTGACAGTATGAAAAAGCCTGTAGTTCTTGACGACTTTTTGGTTAGGGACTATCTGATAAAGATACTTGGAGAAGGCGAGGAGTTTGTCCAGGAGTTTTACAAGGACCTCCTCGCCAAGTCCCTCCTTTTCCAGCAGGCTTTTTCCAAAGAAAGGCTACCCTCTCTGACAGAGGAAGACCTTGACCTTGTGCTTGAAAAGATATTCCCTGCAAGAAGAAGAAGACAGAAAATAATCCAAGAAACAGGCGTTAACAAGCTCAAAAGAGCCATAAGCGACCTTCTCTATGGCAAAGCTCAGACTTGGGAAGAGAGGGTAGAAAAGTTTGTAAGAGAGATAAGGGGTGTGGACAGGAAGTTTGCAAGGGATATAGCCAGCGAGATACTCCACTTTACCTTTCCAGAGGAGTATGTGCTTTGGACCAGTTGGATATGGGACCCAGAGAGCGAAAGTGGTGCAGTGGTTTTTCTAAAGGAAGAGCCACCAAAGAGGAGCATGTATGGAGAGACTTACGAAGAGTTTGAGCTCATATACAAACAAATTCAGGAAAAGCTCCTTGACTTTGGTATAAAGGTGAAGGGGTATCTCTTTGTGGATATATTCCTCGCTATGATATACGCCACCTATGTGGACTATATGACCCTGTCCACCATGCATAGTGCCAAGGGCTTCTTCCCTCCTGCAGGAGTTATGGCAAGGAGGCTCCTTGGCGTTATAAGAAAGGAAGACCTTTTGGAGGTATAACCATGGCGATACATGAGCGTAGCCTTGTAGAACCAGAGAGAATTTTAAGGAAGGAAAGGCTTGTTATTGACGGTGTTGACGTCTCTGGAGACTGGAACCTTATAATCCTTCCAAGGGTTATAAACGACTACGACCTTGACTTTGCCAAGGAGATTATAAACTCTCCAGATGGCAAGACCATAAACCAGTGCTATCAGTGCTCTTACTGCACTGCATCCTGCCCTGTGCATAACTATTGGGATGAAAGATATAACCCCAGGCACTTTATATACTTGGCAAGGCTGGGTATGATAGACGAGCTTCAAAAGCGTGCGGATGTGATGTGGAGGTGCGTTTCCTGCCACAAATGCACCCACAGATGTCCAAAGGGCGTGCTTGTGGAAGAGGTACTAAAAGCCATACTTAGAACTATGGCAAAGAAGGGACTTATAGAGGAGTATCCTTCCAAGAAGTTTGATAAGTTCTTTACAGAGTCTGTGCTTGAATACGGAAGAATAGAGGATGGAGAGCTTCTCTTTGGGTGGATAGAAAAGCAAGGATACAAGGTCTTCAAAGACCCCATACTCAAAAAGCCCATACCTTTCCTTGGTGAAACACCTGAGTGGTTAAAAGAGCTAACTGTAAAACCTATAAAGTCTATGAACATAGGCTTTCTGGTGCTCAATGCCAAACATATGCTCTTCCATCCAAGAACAAAGAACTGGAGCAGGTTCAAGCAAGTGCTACGCAAGGTTATGCAGGAAGAAGGTGCATTACATTAAGGAGGTTTAACATGGGTGTGATAGGAAAAAGGGTTGCTTATTATCCAGGCTGTTCCCTTGAGGGTGCAGCGAGGGCTTACGATGTTTCTACAAGAATAGTAGCAAAGGAGCTTGGTCTTGAACTGGACTACCTTGAGGACTACAACTGCTGCGGTGCTATGGAGTCCAAAAATGTCACCTTTATGGGCACCATGCTCCTAAATGCCAGAAACATGTCCTTGGCAAGAAAGCAAGGGCACAATGTTATCGTAGCCCCCTGCAACGGATGTTCCTTTTCCCTGCAAAGGGCGGAATACTTCCTTGAAACAGATAAGGCGGTATATGACAGGGTCAATGCACTTCTTAGAGAAGGCGGTGTAGACCCCCTTGACCAAATACCTCAGACCTATCACATATTAGAATGGTTCTATCACGAGGCTGGACCACAGAAGGTAAAGGAAAAGACAAGAAAGCCCCTGAGAGGTCTTAAGGTGGCAAACTACTACGGATGCCTATACACAAGACCCCACTTCTACGCAAGAACCTACGCTCACGCAGGTGGTCAGGACGAAGAGGCAAGACCAAGAAAGAGGGAGACCGCCGATGACGACGAACATCCATACTATATGAACGCCCTCCTTGAGGCTGCTGGTGCTACGAGCGTGGAGTTTGAACCCATGCATACCCAGTGCTGTGGAGGTCCTCACTCGCTTTCTGATGAGATGGTCTCTGAAAAGTTCGTAATGATGATACTGCAGACTGCCAAACGCAACGGTGCGGATATAATAGCTACCGAATGTCCCCTCTGCCATGCATCTCTTGAAATGTATCGTCACAGGCTTATGATGAAGGGCGTGCCGGATGTGGATGTGCCTGCTGCCTACTTTACACAGCTTCTTGGGCTCGCCTTTGGCTACAGTGCAAACGATGTAAAGCTCAAGGACAACCTTTCAGACCCCTTGCCAGTGCTAAAAAGATTGGGACTTGCCTAAGAGGGTGAAAAATGGGTGTGGTGCAGGAGCTGGAAAGCGGGAACGAGTGGGAATACAACGGATGCGTTGTCCCTCTTGACTTATACTACGAAATAGAAACCCAAACATGGCTCAAGGTGAACGAGGATGGAACGGTCACCATGGGTCTTACCGATGTGGGTCAAGTAAGGGCTGGAAGGCTCCTGCACGCCCGTATCAAAAATGTGGGCAAAGTGATTCAGAAGGGTAAACCTGTGGCATCTCTTGAGAGTGGAAAGTGGGCAGGACCTATAAACGCCCTTGTGGAGGGCGAGGTGGTGGAAAGGAACGAGAAGATCCTTGAACAGCCTGATATAATAAACTATGACCCATACGGTGAGGGATGGATAGTAAAGATGAAGCCAGTGGACTTGCAAAGAGACATAAAGGACCTCCTCTATGGTAAAGAAGCCATAGAGGAAATGAGAAAATACATTGATGAATGGGATATAATCTGTATGAGGTGCACATGATGGCTGCCAAAGATAAGCATGTTATACTGCTTGTTTCTCAGTGGTGTGCCACATGTCCTGATGCGGATGCCCTTTGGAAAAGGCTTCAATCTGAATATGGCTTTAAGTATGAGGTGCTTGATGTGGCACAGCCAGAGGGGAGAATGTGGGCAAAGAAGCTCATAGTAAGGGCAGTGCCATCTACTATAATTGACGGGAAGCTTACCTTTGTGGGTGTTCCTGATGAAGCGGAAGCCAGAAGGGTGATAGAATCATGAAGGTAGTTATACTGATGACCAGCGGACCAAGAACGCCTTGGAGGTGCGCTTCTCCCTTTTACATAGCAGCTCTCATGGCTGCTAATGAAGCAGAAGTTGAAATGTTCTTCAACATGGATGGCACAAGGCTTCTCAAAAAGGGTGTTGCGGAGAAGATAACGCCCGCAGAACCCAACTGCTTGTCGCCCAACGGCAAGAAGCTTAAAAGCGTATACGATTTTATGAAGGATGCCAAGCAGGCAGGGGTAAAATTCTACTCCTGCAAGCAAGCTATAGACTCTATGGGTTATAAGCCAGAAGACCTTATACCAGAGCTGGATGGGGTGTTTCCCGCCAGCGAGTTTGCCCTTAGGGCTATGGAAGCGGATAAGGTGCTAACCTTTTAAAATTTCTATAAAGGAGGGTAAAGCATGGCAACAGTGAACGGATGCAACATACCCGAGGACCTTCTTTATGACGTGGACCCAGAGGCTAACGCCTTCACCTGGGCAAAGGACAACGGAGACGGCACCTTCACAGTGGGTCTCACCTCTGTGGCGGCTGCCATGGCAGGAAGGCTTGTGGCCTACACGCCAAAAAAGGCTGGCAAGGTCATAGAAAGACGCAAAAGCATAGCCACCATTGAAAGCGGTAAATGGGTGGGTCCAGTTCCTACACCTCTAACTGGAGAAATAGTGGAGATAAACGAAGCCCTCAAAGGCAACCCAGCCCTTGCAAACGATGACCCATACGGTGCAGGATGGATAGCCAAGATAAAGCCTACCAATCCCGAGGAAATTAATAGCCTTCTAAGGGGTCAGGCGGCAGTGGACGCCCTCACAAAGGTTATAAACGAGAAGGGTATAAAGTGCGGATGATAGACCTCAGGGGGGTAAACCTCCCCCCATCTTTTGAAGATTTAGAGTTAGACCAAACTCTTCTTGATGAGCTCTACGAAGGTTTCCAGATAAGGCTTAGAAACTTTGGCAAGGATATATTCTTCCATAGCCCGGGCTTTAAGCACTACGAGGTGGAGGACTTTTCCATAAAGACAGGTCCAAAGTTTGTGGATATCTCCATAACTGGCAGAAACTGTGAGCTTATGTGTGACCATTGTGCCTCTAAGATACTTTGGCACATGATACCGGCTACAACCCCTGAAGAACTTTGGAGGGTGGCACAGGAGCTAAAAGAAAAGGGCGTGGATGGGATTCTCATATCTGGAGGTTCTAACAAGGACGGTGTGGTAGAGCTGTATCCCTTCTTGAATACTATGAAAAGGATAAAAGAAGAGCTTAGTATGTTCGTAAGCTGTCATGTGGGTTTGGTGGACAAAGAGCTCGCAGAGGGCTTAAAGGAGGCTCGGGTAGATGCGGTTCTTCTTGATATCATAGGTGATGACCAAACCATAGCGGAGGTATACAAGCTACCTCACAAGAGCGTAAAAGACTACGAGGAGTCCCTGAGGCTTCTTAAAGAGGCAGGACACAACATAGTTCCGCATGTGATAATAGGACTTCACTACGGACAAATAAAAGGTGAATACAGAGCCATAGACATGATAGCCAAGTTTGACCCCTCCGCCCTTGTTATGGTGGTGGTTATGCCCTACTATGGTAAAGCCCGTTTTCAGCTTCTACCTCCACCAAAGCCGGAAGAGAGTGCCAAGGTAATACTTCATGCCAGAAAAGCACTGCCAAGTAAACCTGTGGTTATAGGTTGTGCAAGACCTGCCGGTCCAGAAAGGGTGAAGTTTGACCTGTATGCCCTTCATGCGGGGGTGAACGGTATAACCTTCCCAGCGGAGGGCATCTTTACCTATGCAAAAAGCCTAGGATTGAGACCAGTGGTATCACCAAACTGTTGCTCCACTGTCTTTTTGCATTAAATTTAAAAACCATGAAAGTTTTTGATATTGACACAGCAAGAGACCTAATAACAATTATAAAGCCCATAGTAGAGGATATAAACCTAAAGAAAGAAGAGCTCTATTCCTGCCTTGCAAGGCTTGAAGAGGAAAAGGACGAGTTAGAAAGGCTCTATCTCCAAAGCCATGTGGAAGACCTTGATATAGAAATACGGAGGCTCTTCCAAAAAATAGAGGCACTGGGTGGTGTGATAAAGGGCATAGACCCCATCCTTGTGGACTTTCTCTCCTTCCATCAAAATCGCTACATATGGCTTTGTTGGAAAGAAGACGAGGACACACTCATGTATTGGCACGAGCTTGATGAAGGTTTTGCGGGCAGAAAACCCATTGAATTACTTTACGAATGAAAATCCATATAGACCTTTGAGGGCGTAGCCCCTCTTTGCCCCTGATATTTACCCCTGTATGGTTTTTCCGCCCTTTTGTCTAACCTTGCCAGAACTATCTGGCATATGCGTATGCCTTTGTATATGCGTATGGGGCAGTTGTTGGCGTTGTATAGCTCAAGGGTTATCTGTCCTTCGAAGCCTGCATCTACCCATCCTGCGTTTTCTATGAAAAGCCCAAGCCTTCCAAGAGAAGACCTACCTTCCACAAAGGCGGTAATATTCTCCGGAAGTTTTATGTATTCCTCTGTGGTTGCCAGAAGGAAAGCCTTTGGTGGTATAAGAATTCCTTCCTCGGGTATGTTTATCTTCTCCACTGACATGTTTTCACTCTTGAGGTCTATGCACCCAGACCTATAGAAGAGAAGCTCTCCGCCTAAGGTGAGGTCTATGGAGGATGCTTGGACGTTTTCTTCCTTGTATGGCTCTATTACAAGCCTGCCTCTCTTTATAAGCTCCTTGATACTTCTATCGCTCAATATCATGGCAAGGTGTGGGGGTGGAGGGACTCGAACCCTCACGGCTCATCACCGGCGGATTTTAAGTCCGCTGCGTCTGCCAGTTCCGCCACACCCCCTGCTGGTATTAAATTATAATATTTCTCGCAGAGTTATGAGCTACTGGCGAGGTATAATACACAAATATAAGGAGTTTTTACCTGTAAACGAGAAAACACCTATAATAACACTGTGTGAAGGAAATACTCCCTTAATCTATGCAGAGAACTTAGCGAGGGCTATAGGCTTTAAGGGGGACATATTTCTCAAATACGAAGGTCTGAACCCTACAGGCTCTTTTAAAGACAGGGGCATGACCGTAGCCATATCCAAGGCGGTGGAGGCAGGAAAGAGAGCGGTAATATGTGCCTCAACGGGCAATACCTCTGCTTCTGCGGCCGCTTATGCGGCAAAGGCTGGTCTCAAAGCCTTTGTCCTCCTTCCAAAGGGTGCAGTGGCTCTGGGTAAGCTCTCCCAGGCAGTCATATACGGTGCAAAGGTAATAGCCATCCAGGGAAACTTTGACGACGCTTTGTATATTGTGAGAAAAATAGGAGAGCTTCTGCCTGTAGAGATAGTGAACTCGGTTAACCCCTACAGGATAGAGGGACAAAAGACGGGAGCTTTTGAGGTGTGCGATGCCCTTGGCAGGGCACCAGACTATCACTTTATTCCTGTGGGCAACGCAGGAAACATAACCGCCTACTGGAAGGGCTATGGAGAATACCATAAAGCTGGGAAGATTAGAGAACTGCCCAAGATGATGGGTTGGCAGGCAGAGGGTTCCGCCCCAATAGTGAAGGGCTATCCTATAAAAAACCCACAGACTATAGCCACTGCCATAAGGATAGGAAATCCCTACAGCTGGCAACCAGCCCTCCAGGCGGTGCGTCAATCTGGCGGGCTTATTGATGCGGTGAGCGATGAGGAAATACTCCACGCTTATAAACTAACTGCTTCAACGGAGGGTGTGTTTTGCGAGCCTGCCTCTGCGGCCTCTGTTGCAGGTCTTATAAAGCTCACAAGAGAGGGCTTTTTCAAGGGTGGAGAGCTGGTGGTTTGTACCCTCACGGGCAACGGTCTAAAGGACCCAGATACGGCTATGAAGGTCTGTGAACCCCCTATAACACTTCCGCCAGATGTGGAAAGGGTTATGGAGGTGATAGACCTGTGAAGATGGTAAAGCTCACAAGCCATATTCTCAACAACGTAGCCAACACTCTCAAAGAGGGGAAGATAGTATGTTTTCCCACAGACACCATATACGGGCTTCTGGCGGTAGCCAACAACAGAGAGGTGGTGGAGAGGCTCTACTCTATAAGAAGACCCTCTGGTAGACCTTTCATAATTCTGATAAAGGGCATCCACTGGCTGGAAACCCTTGGGCTATGGGCCAGTGAATTACATACGAGGCTCATGGAAAGGTTTAACGCCACCTTTGTCTTTTATAAAAGAAGTACCTTGCCCCTATACCTGACCAGAGGAAGAAAAAGCCTTGCGGTGAGGATTCCTCCCTTTGACAGCCCTGTGTATGAGCTTCTTGAATATCTAAACGCGCCTGTGGTAGCACCCAGTGCAAACCCAGAGGGTCAAAAGCCAGCAACCACCATAAAAGAAGCTATAGAATACTTTGGAGATAAGGTTGACCTTTATGTGGACGGTGGCGTAAGAAAGGGCAAACCCTCAACCATAGTAAGAGCCCTATACCCTAAAGGTCTTAGGCTCATAAGAGAAGGTAACATACCCTTTAAAAAAATACTCCAAGCCTACAGGGAGTTAAGGACTACCTTTTCCGCCTTGCCTGAAGACGCTCCTTTAGGGTCTTCCTTTTTGGACCTTTTTGACCCTGATCTGCCTTTCCCTCCGCTCCGCTGAAGACTGCCATGCTTAGGAGCTTGTCCCTTTCTTGCTCTTCCCTTTTTAGCTCCTCTTGAACCTCCTCTTGGGTTCTCACCTGCATGTGCATTATATCCGATATGGTCTTTTCTCGGAACCTTGATAGCATATCCTCAAATAGGTAGAAGGATTCCTTTTTGTATTCTACCAATGGGTCTTTGGAGGCATAGCCCCTTAGGTATATGCTCTCCCTAAGCCTGTCCATGGTGTGCAGATGCTCTCTCCAAAGGTGGTCAAGGTTTGAAAGCATGAGAATTTTTGCAAGCTCTCTGAAAACTTCTTCTCCGAGCTCTTCTTTCCTCTGAAAGAGGGATTCAAGTACCCTTTGGGAGAGTTTTTCTATAAGCTCTTCCTTGTCCCTTGCGCTGGGTATGTCTATGTCCCTGCCTGTAAGCTCTTTTAGGTAATCCCTTAGGGGTTCAAGCTCCCAAAGCTCCGGCTCTTCTTCCTTTATGAGCTCTTCCACCCTTTGGGCTACAAGGTCGTAGACAAACTCTTGCAGGTATTCCTCAATCCCTTTAGACTCAAGAAGGTCTCTCCTTATGGCATAAACGGTGAGCCTCTGGGTGTTCATCACCATATCATACTCAAGGAGCCTCTTTCTTATCTGGAAGTTTTGGGCTTCTACCCTCTTTTGTGCGTTTTGTATAGCCTTGGTAACCATACCGCTCTCTATGGGCTCTCCCTTGGGAATCTTGAGTATCTCCATGAGCTTCTTTACCCTGTCGCCACCGAATATTCTCATGAGGTCATCTTCCAAAGATAGTACGAAGCGGGACTCACCGGGGTCTCCCTGCCTTCCTGCTCTACCTCTGAGCTGGTTGTCTATCCTCCGGGATTCGTGCCTTTCTGTGCCTATAACCAGAAGACCACCCAAATCCACCACCTTTTTCTTTTCCTCCTCTGTTATCCTGTATGCCTTCTCTAAGGCTTCCTTCCATTCCTCTTCTGTGGCTTCCTCTGGGGCTTTGCCCTTTGCCCTTAGTATCTCCCTTGCCAAATACTCTGGGTTTCCTCCAAGAAGGATATCTGTTCCTCTTCCTGCCATGTTGGTGGATATGGTGACCGAACCAAGTCTTCCCGCTTGAGCTATTATCTCCGCCTCTTTCTCATGCTGCTTGGCGTTTAGCACGTTGTGAGGTATCTTCTCCTTTTGCAGAAGCCTTGAAAGATGCTCCGAGTCCTCTATGGAAACAGTTCCCACCAGTATGGGTCTTCCCTTCGCATGCTCTTGTTTGATAAGGTCTACCACCGCCTGCCACTTTTCTTCCTTTGTTTTGTAAACGAGGTCTGGATGGTCCTTTCTTCTCATGGGTCTGTGGGTTGGGACTACCACCACCTCAAGACCGTATATTTCCTTGAACTCAAGAGCTTCCGTCTCGGCGGTTCCCGTCATGCCAGAGAGCTTTGTGTAGAGCTTGAAGTAGTTCTGGAAGGTGATGCTGGCAAGGGTTTGGTTTTCCTGCTGTATGGGAACACCCTCTTTTACCTCTATAGCCTGATGAAGACCGTCGCTCCAACGCCTACCCGGAAGCACCCTTCCAGTGAACTCATCCACTATGAGAACCTCGTTGTCTCTTATTATGTAATGCACATCCCTTTTAAAGAGGGTGTGGGCTCTGAGGGCTTGGTTTACCGCATGAAGGAGGTCTATGTTCCTTATATCGTATAGGTTTTCTACACCAAGGAGTTCCTCCACCTTTCTTATGCCCTGCTCTGTGAGCTGGACAGTTCGGTTCTTCTCATCCACTACAAAGTCCTCGTCCCTTACGAGCCTTCTTACCACCTCGTCCGCCTTGTAGTATACGGAGGTATCCATCTCCGCAGGACCAGAGATTATAAGGGGCGTTCTTGCTTCGTCTATAAGGATAGAGTCCACTTCGTCCACTATGGCAAAGTTATGCCCCTTTACCTGCACTATTTCCTCAAGGGAAAAAGCCATGTTGTCCCTAAGGTAGTCAAAGCCAAACTCGTTGTTGGTTCCGTAGGTTATACTGCACTCGTAGGCTTGTCTTCTGGTGCAGGGCGTTAGCTTAGTATAGAAAGCCTTCTTTGCTTGAACCTTTATGAGGTCTGAGGGTAGAGTTTCCTCAAAATAGCCCTGTGGCCAAACCCTCCAGTCTTCTTCTATAGCCCTCTGTGCCAGCTCTGGGTCTGCCCATTCTACCCTGTAGGAGCTATAGTCAGAGTTTATAACACCCACATCAAGACCAAGGAAAAGATATAGTCCACCCATCCATTGGGCGTCCCTTCTCGCAAGGTAGTCGTTGACGGTAACCACATGAACCCCTTCCTCTGTCATGGCGTTGACCACCACTGCAGAGGTAGCCACTAAGGTTTTACCTTCACCCGTTTTCATCTCCGCTATCTTGCCTTCGTGAAGCACAAGCCCACCTATAAGCTGAACGTCAAAAAATCTAAGCCCAAGAGCCCTTTTGCCCGCCTCCCTTACAAGAGCAAAGGCGAGCTCCACCTCTGGAATTATCTCACCTTTGATTATCTTCTGCTTTAGTGTCTCATCCTGCAGTATCCTTTGCCTTAAGTCTTGTGCTATAAGTCTTATCTCTTTGTTTGGAAGTTGGTCAAGTTCTTTCTCCTTTTGTGTTATCCTTTGGACTACCTTTCTTAGCCTTTTGACTTCTCTCTCGCTCTTTGTCCCAAGGAGCTTTTTAACAAGCCATTCTATCATGGTATTAAAATTATAACGCTTTAGCTTTGTGGCTAACGCTCTTGAGTATGTTGAGGTGGTGATTGTGGCGGGCTTTGGTTTGTTGAGGGTTGAGAGGTGGTATCTTGTATTGTGTCCTGTTTTTTGTAGCATTCTTCCGATGCGAGGCACATAAATTGATTGGCTGTCCTTAAATGGTATATTGATAGGAGAAAAGACAAAATTACTGCAAAAACCTGAATAAAGAACAAGAAATATGAATAATCCTGTTTATCACTTACATCTATAAGTAAAAAATTTATAGAAATAACCAGAATAAAAAAAGCTGAGGATATCAGTATGAACCTTTCAGGCATATTCCTTAAAGAAGATATCAAAGAGTTTAAAAACACGCATTTTTTTATTACTAGATTAAGTAAAAGTATCGTGTAAACTATAATATAAATGAATAAGAGAAAGAAGTACATTAAAAAATATGTGATAGCAGACAAGCTTGATATAATCTTAGGAAGATTTGAATATGATGCAACAATAGAAAAATTTCTAACAATATAAATTATTGAAAAGATAATCAGCATAGTAGAACACACATAAATGCTTATAGAAAGACCAGAAAAACCTTTAGCCAATGCAAAATGAACCTCAGAAATTCCTAAGGTGAATTTTGTTTTTTCATTAACCATAGGTCTAACAAGAGCTATAAAATGTCTCCATTTTATATCATTATCCACGTATAATTCTCTATTATGTAAACCTGCATCTAAATTTTTCTCGAATAATCCAAGAGTAGAAATTAGTCCAATCCAACTAAAGAACTCTCCAACAAAAACAGATACGACCAAAAATGCTATCACATTTTCATTAAAAATCCTTAAGGTTCTCTTCACAGCCCATTTCAAATCTTTCCATGTAAATCTGAGATTGTTTATGCTAACTTGATTTTTGCTTTCGATGCTGTCCATACTTTGGCGAATAACTTTTTTCTCTGCATCGCTCCTTTGTGTTTGATTATAATAATACCTCTCTGCAACACTAACATTAAAAATAAAAACCAATATAGTTATAAGCCCTACCGCGACGCTTACCAAAATCCTATACAGCTCTATCTTTAGCAAGTTTTCAGACATAACTCCAACTCCCCCACAAGATTACCTTAAATTATTATAACGCAAGTTGCAAGTTATATTAGGTTCATTTTCCACATTCTATACAGATTATAGGAAACCACAGCGGTATAGATTTTCACAAGAAGCCCATTCAGGCTAACAGAATAAGGTCTCATACCGATAAACCTTTTAAGGACACTAAACACACTCTCCGCAAGCCTCCTGTATAACCTCTTTGCATACTCAATCCATTCACCCTCATATCTGCTTTCCTTTATACTCATTAATGGGTTAAGCACTATGCCCTCTTCCTTCAAGATATCCTCCATCAGATAATTCTTGTATGCCTTATCACATATGATTTCCTTACTTTCTACACTGTAAAAGCTCATGTTTGCCAAACCATCAATATCATGCCTACTCCCCTCAAGTAGATGAACCTCTCTAATTAAACCCTTAGAGTCCATAAGTGCGTTTAGCTTAAGCCCGTAAAAGTATTCTCTCTTGCTTGGTGTATATCCTCTGTATAGCTCACCTTTTAATGTTTTGCATGTCCATATGCGTGCATTCTCACACACTTTCACTGGCATGCTATCAATTAGGTAATATCTTTCATCCACCTGTGGTAGAGATGCGAGTTTTAATATGATGGTTTGCATATAAGGTAGCAGTTTTTCAAGTCTTCTTGAGAAGGTAGATTTATCAGGGACTTTAGGGAAGAGATGACTACAGAAACTTTTAAGCCAATCAAGAGCCTTTGAGTAGTTTGCACAAAAATCTATGTGGGCTATGACTGCCATTGTTAACACCTCCGAGTTAGATATTACCGCTTGTGGTTCTTCACGAAGTCTAAGTTCATTGAGCAAATCGTCTATAATTGCAAAGTATGTTATTATTCTATCTTCTGTCATTTTTGCACCTCCCTATGGGGATGCTCCATAGGGAGCTTTTTTACCACATCTCTTTATAACTTGCAACTCGGGTTATTATACAACACACTCGACCCTCAACTACAGCACGAACCTT
The DNA here is from genome assembly GCF_011006175.1 of Hydrogenobacter sp. T-8. Classification (NCBI taxonomy): domain Bacteria; kingdom Pseudomonadati; phylum Aquificota; class Aquificia; order Aquificales; family Aquificaceae; genus Pampinifervens; species Pampinifervens florentissimum. Next base: position 1,039,231 of record NZ_CP048795.1, read on the forward strand.
TCCTTCCCCTCCGCCAAAGGTAAAACGAGAAGATCACCAACAAAAACGGTGCTAAGTATTCCATATCACACTTCCTATCCTATATGCAAAGAAACCGAAGAGCCAGCCCACGAGTAGGCTATATGCGAGAAAGGTAAGGGCAAAACCCTTTCCTGCCTCTCTCCACATTACCGCCACCGTTCCAAGACAGGAAGTGTATAGCAGTAAAAATACCATAAAAGCCAGAGCGGACGCTGGCGATATACTCTGTGCTATTAAACTTCTTAAGCTGTCGCTTCCTTTTTCTTCTACTTCAAAAGCAGTTGGCACTGGCTTGAAGATATTTATCACAGCCTCCTTTAAGGCATTACCAAAGCCAATAGCTTGCCCCTTTAGAGCTTCCGAGAAGACAAAATGTTCTTCTCTCTTCTCTACCTCTGCGGTGTATATGGTTCCCATAGAACTTAGCACTATCTCTCTTGCAAGGAAGGCTGGTATAAGGGAGGTTGATATTCTCCAGTCCTCAAGACCTAGGGGTTTAAAAATGGGAGATATAGCTTTTCCTATCTGTCCTGCGAGGCTTTCAGAGGGATTTTTGACACCCGGTGGTAGATTCAGCAATAGCCATATGAAAACCGACGCTGCAAATATGAGGGTACCAGCTCTGTATAGAAAATCCCTTACATAAACCCATACAACTCTGAAAAGAAGTCTCAGCGTGGGAAGTCTGTAAGGTGGCAATTCCATAACGAAGTGATAGAGAGTTCCTCCGTATAGAGTTTTTCTCAAAAGAAAAGCAGTCAAAAATGCAACGAAAATGCCTAAAAGATAAAGTGAAAATATAATGACCGCAGGGTTTTTGAAAAAGAGCACCGCAAAAAAGGAGAAAACTACAAGCCTTGCAGGACAACTCATAAAGGGTATCATGGCTATGACGAGAAATTTGTCCCTTTTTGTTTCCAAAGCCCTCGTGGCAACTATGGCAGGCACATTACATCCAAAGCCGAGAAGCAAAGGAACAAGGCTTTTACCATGGAGACCAAGTTTATGCATAAACCTGTCCATAAGAAAAGCAACTCTCGGAAGATAACCCGAAAATTCCATAAGAGCAAGCAGGAAGTATATGACCGCAATGAGAGGAACGAAAGTCAGAACAAAGCCCACACCACCTATAAAGGCTTCTGCAAAAAGTCTCTGAACCCAATCACCAACACCCATAAGGGACAGACCTTCTGAAATAGCAGGAGCAATAAAGCCGTTTACAAACCCCTCTACCCACTCCATAAAAGGTGCAGAAAAGTCAAAGGAGAACTTAAAGAGCAGGAACATTAACAAAAAGAATATGGGTATGCCAAAGATAGGGTGCAATAAAACCTTGTCAAGGGAGTCTGTTATATCTCTTGAGGTCAGAGGTTTTCTCTCTACCACTTCCCTGTATAGACCATGAGCCTTTGCATACCTTTCGTCCCTAATGACATCTTGAACATCTCTACCCATAAGGCTCTTTATGGACTCTCTAAGCTCCCTAAACTTTTCCGAGTTGAGGAGTTTTCTTATAAGCTCCGCCTTGGTTTCGTCTTCCCTTTCTCTTACTTTCTCAAGTATGTCTTCCAATTCTTTACTGTATCTCAAAGCCTTTGTTTTTTCCTTAAGGTTAAAAACTTCCACTATGTTTGGAAGTAAAGCCTTTACACCTTCGCCAGTCCTTCCGTTTGTCCTGAGGACCCTCACACCAAGAAGTTCAGAAAGCCATTTGTCTTTGACCTCTATTCCCAGCTTTTGGGCTTCGTCCGTCATGTTTAGGACTAAGATGAGAGGTATTTCATGCTCAAGAAGTTCTATGGTTAAGAGTAGGTCTCTTTCCATGTTGGGTGTTTCTATGATATTGAGTATCAAGTCTGGTTTTTCCTGCGTTATATAGTTGTATGCAACCCACTCATCCTCCGATATGGGCTCAAGGGTGTATATACCCGGAAGGTCTACAAGGTTTATTTCATAGTCCCAAAACTTTACCTTTCCTTCCCTCTTTTCAACAGTTACTCCGGGCCAGTTACCTACCTTAAGGTTTGTTCCCGCAAGATGGTTAAGAATACTTGTCTTTCCTACGTTGGGATTGCCCGCAAGGGCTACCTTTATACTTTTCATTGAACCTCTATGCCTTTTGCCAGGTCTTTACTTATAACTATCCTTGAGTTGTCCACCTTCAGAAGAAGGTTTCTTCCAATCTTTTGCAGAAGAGATACCCTTCTACCCTTTCTAAGACCCATTGCCTTAACCTTTTCTAAGACCTCCTCTCTACCGCTGAGACCAAGTATTACCACTTCCTGCCCAGGTTTTACCTCTTCAAGGTTCATGCCAGACCTCCAAAAGAATTTGGAAATTAATATACAATTCCAAAATTAGAATGTCAAGTAGAAAATCCTATCTTACAGTCTTGCCTCTCTTATCTCCTTTCTCTTAAATACTCCTCCCTGCACTTCAAAAAAGGCTTTTTGGAGCTCTATAAGCTGTTTTATACCCTCAAGCCCAAGAGACAGCATCTTGTCAAAGTCTTCCCTTGTAAAGGAATGCTCCTCGCCCAAGGCTTGTATCTCCGATATCCTTCCTGAGCCTGTTGCTACCAAGTTCATGTCCACCTCCGCAGAGGAGTCCTCTTCAAAGTTAAGGTCAAGAAGTATCTGGTTATTTACTATTCCAACGCTCACCGCCGCTACGAAATCCTTTATAGGTGTGGATGTTAAGACTCCATCGCTGTATAGCTTTATAACCGCATCCACAAGTGCTACAAAAGCTCCAGTTATGGAGGCAGTCCTTGTTCCACCATCCGCCTGTATAACATCGCAGTCTATCCAGAAGGTTCTCTCTCCCACTTTGGTAAGGTCAAGAGCGGTTCTCATAGCCCGCCCTATCATTCTCTGTATTTCGTGAGTTCTACCCCCAATCCTGCCCTGCACAGATTCCCTTATATTTCTTGTCTGTGTAGCCCTTGGGAGCATGGAATACTCAGCGGTTATCCAGCCTTGCCCTTTGCCTTTTAGAAAGGGGGGGACACTGTCCTGAACGGAGACAGTGCATATAACCTTGGTGTTTCCAAACTCCACAAGAACAGAACCCTCTGGATGCTTGAGATAATCCCTGACTATCCTTACCGGTCTTAGCTCTCCGGGCCTTCTTCCGTCAGACCTCAAACCTTAGCTCCCAGAGCCTTGGCTTTCTCCACCACCTCCTCTATGGTGCCCACCATATAAAATGCCATTTCAGGAAGGTGGTCGTAGTTGCCGGTGAGTATCTCTTTAAAGCTCCTTATGTTGTCTTCCAGCTTGACATACTTTCCGGGCATGCCCGTGAACTGCTCCGCCACGTGGAAGGGCTGAGCCAAGAACCTTTGAATCCTTCTTGCCCTGTTGACTATAGCCTTGTCCTCTTCAGAGAGCTCTTCCATACCCAGTATGGCTATTATCTCTTGAAGCTCCTTGTATCTTTGGAGTATTCTCTTGACTTCGGAAGCTACCTGATAGTGCTCCTCTCCTACAAACTCGGGAGCCAGATACTTGGAAGTGGACTCAAGTGGATCAACCGCTGGGTATATACCAAGCTCCGCAAGTCTTCTGGCAAGCACTGTAGTAGCGTCAAGGTGGGCAAAGACCGAATAGGGTGCTGGGTCTGTAATGTCGTCCGCTGGCACGTAAACCGCTTGTATAGAGGTTAGAGAACCCTTCTTGGTGGAGGTTATTCTCTCTTGGACTTCACCCACGTCCGTATTTAGTGTGGGCTGATATCCAACCGCAGAGGGTAGCCTTCCAAGTAGGGTGGAAACCTCAGAACCTGCCTGGACAAACCTAAAGATGTTATCTATGAAAACAAGCACGTCCTGACCTTCCACGTCCCTGAAGTATTCCGCCATGGTTATGCCCGTTTGTGCCACCCTAAAACGCACGCCTGGTGGCTCGTTCATCTGTCCGTAAACCATGACCGTGTAGGGTAGAACTCCAGACTCCTTCATCTCGTGCCAGAGGTCATTTCCTTCCCTCGTCCTTTCTCCAACGCCTATGACTACGGAAAAGCCTTTGTGGAACTTAGCTATGTTGTGGATGAGCTCCTGCATAAGAACCGTCTTACCAACTCCCGCACCACCAAAGAGACCAACCTTTCCACCCTTCACATAAGGCTCAAGAAGGTCCACCACCTTAATACCTGTTTCAAGTATCTCCACCTTTGTGGACTGCTCTTCAAGGGGTGGAGGCTCTCTAAACATGGGCCAGTATTCTTCTGCGTTTACAGGTCCTGCCTCGTCTATGGGTTGACCCACCACATTGAATATCCTACCAAGGGTTGCTCTACCCACTGGAACCTTTATAGGACCTCCGAGGTATTCCACCTCTTGACCTCTCACAAGACCATCGGTGGCACCCATTGCCACACATCTGACTCTGCTTTCTCCTATGTGCTGAGCCACTTCAAGGAAGAGCTCCTCTTCTGCCCAATTACCTCTGTCATCTATGAATTTTCTTCTTGTCTTGAGACCGTGTCTGACAGGTGGGAGGTTCTTGTCTCCAAACTCCACGTCAATGACCGCACCTATAACTTGCACTATTCTTCCCTTCATGTTTGCCTCCTTTATTTCATGGCTTCCACTGCGTTCACTATGTCTATAAGTTCAGAGGTGATGGACTCCTGCCTTGCCTTGTTGAAGATAAGGGTCCATGTTTTCACAAGCTCGTCTGCGTTCCTTGTGGCGTTGTCCATGGCTACCATACGGGCAAAATGCTCCGCAGCATTTGACTCAAGCATTGCTCTGTAGAGCTGATAATTTAGATAAAGGTCTATAAGCCTATTTACAAAAAGCTCCTTATCCACCTCAAATTCGTAAACACCATAGTCTCCATCGCCCTGAACCCTTTCAAAAGGCAGGAAATTTCTCACTACTGGCTTGTAGCTTACCCTTGTGACCATCTCGTTGTTTATCAGATACACTGCATCTGTTTCTTTGTTTGTATACCTCTCCCTGAGAAGCTCTCCCACTTCCTTGACCACGTTGAAGTTTATCTCTTTTCTGAAAACCTCATCATAAGCCTTGAGTATGCTATAACTCCTCCTTCCAAAATACTGAACACCCTTTCTCCCAATAAGAACAAGGTTTATCTTTACACCCCTTTCCTGCTTTTCCTTTATGATGTCTTCTGCCCGCTTTATAAGGTTTGAGTTAAAGGCTCCTGCAAGACCTCTGTCTGCGGTTATAAGAACCAGATCACAAATCTTTTCTTCCCTCACATCAAAAAGTGGATGAGTTTGGGAATCTATGTGAGAGGCAAGGCTTTTTAACACCTCGTAAAGCCTTTCTGAGTAGGGTCTTGAGGCGTATATGAGCTCCTGAGCCCTACGGAGCTTTGCCGCTGAGACCACCTTCATGGCGTTGGTTATCCTGCGTGTGTTCTTTATTCCTTGTATCTTTCTCCTTATGTCTCTGGGTGAGAGCTTTGGCATGGAGATATTATACCATATCTTCCAAGTGTTTCATCACATGCATCATGTCCTTGTCGCCCCTGCCAGAGAGGTTAAAAAGCACTATGCCATCCTTCCCTACTTCTTTGGCTATTTCTACCACCCTCAAGACCGCATGAGCTGGCTCAAGGGCGGGAATGATACCTTCAAGCCTTGAAAGAATCCTAAAGCCTTCAAGGGCTTCTTCGTCTGTTGCATAGGTGTACTCCGCCCTTCCGCTCTTGAAAAGGTAGGCATGCTCTGGTCCAACACCTGGGTAGTCAAGCCCTGCAGAGATGGAATGGGTGGGTTGGATTTGTCCCTCTTCATCCTGCAAAAAGTAGGACTTCATACCGTGCAAAACTCCCACAGAACCGCCGTTTATAGAGCTTGCGTGTTTACCCGTGTGCAGTCCAAGACCTCCAGCTTCTACGCCTATTAGTCTTACCTCTTCGTGCTCCATAAATGGATAAAATATACCCATCGCGTTTGAACCACCTCCTACGCAGGCAACTACCGCATCGGGAAGCTTGCCCTCCAGCTCAAAAAGTTGTTCTTTTGCCTCCTCCCCTATCACCTTCTGGAAATCCCTAACCATCATGGGAAAGGGGTGAGGTCCCACCACAGAGCCTATAATGTAGTGTGTGGTTTCCACGTTGGTAACCCAGTCCCTTAAAGCTTCGTTTATGGCATCCTTTAAGGTTCTTGAACCGCTCTTTACGATGCGAACTTCCGCACCCAGCAGTCTCATCCTAAAAACGTTAAGTTTTTGACGCTCTGCGTCCTCCTCTCCCATATAGACCACGCACTCAAGACCAAGTAAAGCACAGGCGGTGGCGGTTGCCACTCCATGCTGTCCTGCTCCCGTCTCTGCTATTACCCTTTTTTTGCCCATTCTCTTAGTAAGAAGTGCCTGACCAAGTGTGTTGTTTATCTTGTGAGCACCCGTATGCAAAAGGTCTTCCCTCTTTATGTATATCCTTGCACCCCCTGCATACTGTGTAAGCCTCTTGGCAAAGTAGAGGGGTGTGGGTCTTCCTGCAAAGCTCCTAAGGTAGTGGTTTAGCTCCTCCCAGAAGGAGGGGTCTTCCTTTGCCTTTGCATAAGCCCTTTCAAGCTCCTCAAGGGCATACATGAGGGTCTCTGGTACAAACCTGCCACCGAACTCTCCAAAGTATCCCCTTTCATCTGGAAGAGTGTATAACTCTTGTTTTATCATAAGCTTTCCTCCTTTCTTTTAATCTAAGCTCCTTTTGTATATTTGGTCTATGTGTTTTAAGAAAGACCAGGGGTCTAAGGCTTGCCTTATCTCTTCTTGACTAAGGAAGACACTGACCTCTTGGTCTTCCATAAGGCTTTTTTCAAAGGATATGCCCTCTTCCCAGCTCCTCATGGCACACCTTTGCACCATGTCGTAGGCTTTGTCCCTTGGCACGCCCTTTTCCATGAGTCTAACCAACACCCTTGAAGAGCCATAGAGACCATGGGAGAGTTCCATGTTTTTCCTCATTCTCTCTGGGTTTACCACAAGCCCTTCAAGCATTTCAAGGAAGAGACCCAGCATATAGTGGAGTGCTATGGTGGAGTCTGGCAGGATTACACGTTCTGCGGAGGAGTGAGATATGTCCCTTTCGTGCCAGAGTGGAATATTCTCAAGAGCTACCAGAAGGTTTGCTCTTATTATGCGTGCAAGACCACACAACCTTTCTGCGTGTATGGGGTTTTTCTTGTGAGGCATAGCAGATGAGCCCCTTTGACCCTTCTCAAAGGGCTCCATAAGCTCTAAAACCTCCGTCCTCTGAAGGTGTCTTATCTCCGTGGCAAACCTCTCAAGGGCACCGGCGGTGGAGGCGAGTGCGTACATAACCTGCGCATGCCTGTCCCTTGGCACTATCTGGGTAGACACGGGTTCTACCTTAAGCCCAAGCTCCTGGAGGGCAAGCTTTTCTACCTCAGGCTCAAGGTTAGAGTATGTCCCCACTGCACCAGAGAGCTTACCGTAAGAAACCGTTCCAAGAGCCTGTAAAAGCCTTTCCTTGTTTCTTTTGAGTTCCTCATACCAGCTTAAAAACTTAAGCCCCAAGGTCATAGGCTCTGCATGCACTCCGTGGGTTCTTCCCATCATGAGGGTACTCTTGTGTTCAAGGGCAAGGGACCTAAGCCTTTCAATAACCCTGTCCAGCTCTTGGATTATAAGCTCCAGAGCTTCCCTAATCTGCAGTGCCAGAGCAGTGTCCACCACATCAGAGGAGGTAAGACCCATATGAAAGTAATGAGAATACTCTTGAATCTGCTCGTTTATTGCGGAAACAAAGGCAAGCACATCGTGTTTATAAACCCTTTCATACTGGTATATCTTCTCCACTACCTTTTCGTCCACAAAGGTTCTCTTTTCTATTTCCCTTAGTGCCTCCTCTGGAATTTTTCCGAGCTTGTGCCATGCCCTACATACCGCTATCTCCACTCTGAGCCAGAGCCTGAACTTGTTGAGCTCAGACCATATGTGTCCCATCTCCTTTCTTGTATACCTCTCTATCATCCTTTTCCTCCGCTCTAAAGATTGCCACTGGTTTAAGGGGGTTTGTGGGAACGCTTGAATAGAACTTAAACCATTCTAAGGGTGCCTTTCCCCATATCCTACGCCAGTTTTCAACCCATCTTTTGGTAAAACCCCAAGGTGGTATGACTGGACAGTTAAGGGCTATGGAGACTATCAAGTCTCCCCTTTCGTTTACAGAGGGCACTATAGGAAAACTCCTACAGTCTATGGGATGTCTTCCATGTATTCCACACCAACCATCCACGTTAAAGGGACAATCCTCTTCGGGTGCAAGAAAGCCTATGCTAAAGCCGTTAACATTCATCTCCGGAAAGGCTTTTCCGTTGAGCAGGGTAAGAAGTCTATTCTCTCCCGGCAGAAGTATGACAGCTTCCCTTAGTCTGTCACAGGGTTTTAATCTACCACCCTTCGCACACAGGAAACAGTTAATCTCTCCACAGCCAAGCTCTATAGGTTCTTGTGCATATATTTCATTGATTATGTCCATAAGCTCCTCGTATGCGGTATCTTCCATGTTCTCAGTCCTCCCCAAGAATTTCAAAGGTGCTACTTGTCCCTATCCTTTCCGCACCAAGCTCTAAAAACCTCAGGACCTGAGCCCTTGTCCTTATACCACCGGATGCCTTAATTTTAAGCCTTCCCCTTGATAGGTCTATGAGAAGTTTTATGTCTTCTTCAGTGGCGCCTGATGGTGCATACCCCGTTGAAGTCTTAACAAACGCCATACCTGTATCCGCAATAAGCTCCACCGCGAGCCTCTTCTCCTCCTCGCTTAGGTAGGCAGTTTCAATTATAACCTTCCTTACCACCCCCTCTGTGTTTCTGGCTATGGCTTTTAGCTCCTCCTCCACATATCCATACATCCCGCTCTTGAGAGCAGAGATATTCAGGACTATGTCCAATTCACTGGCTCCATCCTCCAGAGCCCTAACCGCTTGCATAACCTTCTGCTCTTTTGTATCAAGACCAAAAGGGAAAGATACCACAGAACATACTACGAGCCTGCCACCTGAGGTCTCCACCGCCCTCCTGACCCAGAAGGGATTTACGCATACCGCATATACGCCGAGCTCAATACACTGGCGGACCTGCTCCTCAAGGTCTTTAAGGGTGTGGTTTGGTCTCAGTATGGAATGGTCTATGAATTTTGCTATATCCATGAGTGAATACCATAAGTAAGGTCGTGGTATACGGAAAGCAGAGCCTTTGCACCGTCCCCCGCTGCTGTTATTATCTGTTTTGCAAATACATTGGTGCAATCTCCCGCAGCATAAACGCCACGCTCTGAAGTCCTGTTATTGCAGTCTATTATTATCTCCTCCCTTTGCGTGGTAAGAACACCCAGAGACTTTGCCAACTCAGAGTTGGGCTTTAATCCCACCTCCACAAAAACCCCCTCCACCTCCAGCTCGTAGACCCTCTTGCGGTTGAGGTCTTCCACTAGAACACTTTTCACATTCCTCTTATCACCTTTTATCTCTAAAACCCTGTGTCTGAGAAGAGGGACTACCTTTTGGCTTGAGAGCACCTTCTCCCTTAAGACCTCGTCCGCCTTAAACTGCTCCCCTATTTCCATAAGGTATATCCTTCTTGCGTAGTTTATAAGCTGGTCTACTGCCTCAAAGCCCGAGTTTCCTCCTCCCACCACCAACACATCCACGTCCTTAAAAAAGGGTGCATCGCATGTATAGCAATAGGAAACGCCCCTTCCCGTGTATTCCCTCTCCCCAGGAACTTCCAGCTTCCTGTGTTCCGCGCCGGTGCAGAAAAGAACAACCTTTGACACATACTCCTTTCCAGAGAATGTCCTGAGGAGAAACCCTTCTTCCAATCTTTCTACCTTTACCACCTCATCCAAAATTGGCTTAACCCCAAGCCTTTCCATCTGCTCCATCATCCTTTGCACGAACATAACTCCATCCACCATAGCATAACCCAGATAGTTTTCAATCTCACCCGCCTTTATTACCTGACCCCCTATCTCCCTAGTTATAAGGACAAAGTCCATCCTTTTTCTTTGGGCGTATATGCTGGCGGATATACCTGCCGGTCCTCCGCCTATTATAACCAACTGGTGCATAGTGTATATTATAAAAAACCGCTATAATTTTCCCATGTCCTACGAAGATAACCTACCAGAACCACTCAGGTTAGTTCTTGAAAAGCTCACCCAGATACCTACCTACGGAGGGAGGTCTGCGGGAAGGTTTATTTACAACTTTCTCAAGCTACCTGTAGAGAGAAGGCTTGAGCTGGTAGAAGCCCTTCAGAAAGTTGCGGAGAAGATAAGACCCTGCAAAGAGTGTGGGCTTTACACGGACCAAGAGATATGCAAAATATGTTCAGACCCAAAGAGGAGCAAGAAGTTTATATGCGTTGTGGAAGAATCTCAAGATGCCTTTGCTATTGAGAAATTAGAAAGATACTCTGGAGTTTACCATGTGCTGGGTGGGAGAATAGCGCCCCTTGAGGGCATATCACCAAAAGACCTCAGCATAGACAGTCTCATGGAAAGGATAGAAAGGTATAGACCAAGGGAGGTGATAATTGCCACAAACCCAAACCTTGAAGGTGAAGCAACCGCCAACTATATCGCAAGGCTAATAAGGAAACAATTTCCCACACTTAAGATAACTCGCATATCTCACGGTCTGCAATTTGGCTCTCTCATTGAGCTTGCGGATGAGCTTTCCTTAGAAAAATCCGTGGAAAACAGAAGAGCCCTCTGAAATTCCTCCCTTCTTAATATCCTCATTCGGACATCTGGTTTAAGCATACGGAGCCTTCTTGGAATTCCGCTTTCATAGTCTTGGGCATGCCCTCTACCTACAAGCACCACTATTTTGTAGTCAGGATACTTATCCAAAAGTCTTGCTATAGCCAAAGCCATGCCATTGTCCCATGCGTTCTGCACATCAAAGAAACTCTTTTCGTCCACCTTGGGATGGGTTTTTAGAAACTCTCTTAGCTCTTTTATCTCCTTCTCTGTCTGCGGTATTACAGGATAAGGCAGACTTTCATCTCTTACCTTTTCAATACCTTCTTTTCTTATCCTCTGTAAAAGCTCTGAAGAGATGTTTATAGCCACTATCCTTATACCCCTATCCTTAGCAAAGCTCCATATATCTCTGTAAAGGCTTGGGTCAAAGCCCCACCTTCTTCTATAATCAGTCCTTCTAAGCATTTCCTCTTCACTTATTTGACCAGTTACATACAAGTCAAGGGCATCCTGAAAAGGTTGTTGAAACATCTCCATGGCTATTATAAACTTGTAGTTTTTTGAGCTTAGGAGCTTTATAATGTCAAGCTGGAAGTTGTGGTCTTCCTTATTAGTGTGTTCCTCTGGGAGGAATATAACTTGGTAGTTATTGGCAAAATTTTCCATACTCTCTTGGGCTTCCGTGATTGAAATCAGCAAGATAAAAAACAAAAACAAGGTTTTCATGCTATAATTTTAAATGTAGGAAAACTTTAAAAGGAGGAGTAACATGGCTAGAAAACCTAGAAGAAAGGGTGGTGCAAGGTATAAAAGGGTAGTGCTTTCTCTCCCCAAGAGGCTCTACTATGTCCTCAATGGTATAGCCATGGGGGACGAAAGGAGATTAAATAGGCTCATAAAGGGCATACTTGAGGACAAGCTCATGGAATCAACGGTTGCGGAGCTTGAACTTTATCTTGGAAGGGCTGAGGAGGAAGAAGAGGAGGAACAAGCCCAAGAGCAACAATGATAAGTAAAAGGGTAAGGGAACTTGCCCCATATAAGACGGAAACAACGGAAGCGAAGGTCAGGCTCTCTTCTAACGAGCTTTCCCTTCAGCTTCCAGAGGATGTAAAGAAACGCATAGGGGAGGAGGTTTCCCGAATCCCCTTTAACAGATACCCAGACCCAGAGGCAAGGGAACTCAAAGAGGTTATAGCCCTTCGCTTTGGAGTAAAGCCAGAGAACATAGTCTTAGGCAATGGCTCAGATGAGCTCATATACTATCTTTCCATAGCTGTGGGCGAGTTTAGCAGTGGTGTTTTCTGCCCTGTCCCTACCTTTTCCATGTACAGTATATCCGCTCAGGTTCTAGGAAGAGAAAGGATTGAGGTAAGACTAAACGAGGAGTTTGATATAGACCTCCAGAAAAGCCTTGAAGTAATAAGGAAAAAAAAACCAGCCCTTGCCTATTTCGCCTATCCCAACAACCCTACAGGAAACTGCTTCAGCGAGGAAGGGATTAGAGCCATAAGAAACCAAGGAGTCTTCACCATAGTTGACGAAGCATACTACCACTACTCTGGGAAAACCTTTCTCAAAGAGGCACTTGAGAGAGAGGATACGGTAGTGCTTAGGACTCTTTCAAAAATAGGAATGGCTGGGCTTAGGGTGGGTATTTTGATAGGCAAAGAGGAAGTGGTCAAAGAAATAAACAAGATAAGGCTTCCCTTTAATATAACCTATCCTTCTCAGGTTATAGCGGTTTTAATACTGAGAGATTTTTATCATATCATAGAAGAAGCTATTCAGACAGTTATCTCAGAAAGACAAAGGGTCTATAAAGAGATGCTTAAAATGGAAGGTATAAGGGTCTATCCCTCAGAGGCAAACTTTATCTTTTTTAAAAGCCTTTATCTTTCTGGAGATGAGCTTTACAAAAGGCTTTTGCGGAAGGGGGTGCTTGTTAGGAATTTTTCTTATATGGTAGCAAACTGTCTCAGGGTAAGCATAGGGGAAAGAGAGGAAAACGATGCCTTTCTACAAGCCCTGCATGAGGTTCTTACTACCTCTTGACAAATGATAACTATTTGCATATAATAAAAGAAAACAAACAAAGGAGGCATGCTATGAGAAAGATTACCAGAGATGAAATCCTCAACATCTACGAGTATGAAAAGATTCGTCCTCAAAAAGTTCAAGAGGTCATACAGCTTAAAAAAAACAGAAGAGTTTTCATAGAGCCGTGGGTGCATCTTGTTTTTGAAAACAGGGAAACGGTCTGGTTTCAAATTCAGGAGATGATAAGAGCGGAGAGGATGGTAAAAGAGGAAGAGATACAGCAGGAAATAGATGTATACAATGATCTCATACCTGATAAAAATGAGTTATCCGTTACCATGTTTATAGAAATACCTGAAGCCAGCGAAAGGAAAAGACTTCTTCCACAGCTTGTAGGCATACACGACCATCTATATTTTCACATAGGGAATAAACACACCATAAGAGCAGTTGCGGACGAAAGGAGCAGAGAAGACTACGAATATGGAAAGGCAGCGGTGGTGCATTTTCTGAAGGTAAAGTTTACAGAGGATCAGGTAGAGGATTTCAAAAGAGAGCCTGTGAGGGTTGAAGTAAATCACCCCAACTACAGGGCTATTACCCTAATCCCTGAGGAGGTAAAGCAAGAGCTTATAAAAGACCTTATTTCTGATTAAAATATCTTTGATGATCTATGTCTACGCCAGCTACGGAGGGGTTTTTAAGAGACTTGGACTTGACCAGTTTGGAGACATAAAAAAAGAATCCGTAGTGTGGCTTGATGTGGAAAAGCCAAGCGATGCAGAAATTGACTGGCTTAAAAGTGCCATAGGATTTCACATGCCTCCCAGAGAGGTTTTTGGAGACATTGAAATAAGCAGTAAATACAAGGAGGAAGGAGAAGCTATATATATGAACCTCTCCTTTGTAATACAACAAAAGGAAGATATAAGCGTTGAGCCTGTGCTTTTTTTCATAAAGGGAAGGTATATGGTAAGTATACGATACAGAGACATACCAAGCATGTTAATTTTTATAAAAAGGATGGAACAGAATCCCATAAACTTCCAATTTCCAGAAGCCATATTTTCACAGATAGTAAACATAGAGGTGGACAGACTGGGCGACAGGCTTGAGATATTGGGAAGACGCATAAGAAACCTTAGAAAGGAGGTCTTTGTGGAACAATCTGAAGAAATAATAAGAGAGATATCTTACTACGATGAGCTTAATATAACCATAAGGGAAACTATAAACGAAAAGCTGAGAATTCTAAGCCACTTCGTGAAAAGTCCAAAGATAAACGCTCAAACAAAGAGGGAGATAAAGATAGTCCTCGATGACTTACATACATTACTTGACTACACAAGTTTTTACATGGATAAGCTGGATAGCATACAAAACTCTTTACTGGGTCTTATATCCATAAAGCAAAACGAAGCGGTAAAGGTCTTTACGGTGCTTGCTACCATATTCCTGCCTGCAACGCTCATTGCAAGCATCTTCGGTATGAACTTTGAACACATGCCAGAGCTACATTGGAAGTATGGCTATCCTTATTCTTTGCTTCTTATGGTGGCTATAACTCTATCCCTCATATACTGGGTGAGAAAGAAGGGGTGGCTATGAAGCTGAGCTACAATAAGGAAGACTTGGTAATAGGCTTTTTTATAGTCCTTGCCATATCTTATCCCTTTATCACCGCACTTTTTATTTTCTTAGAGGATGTAAAAGGAAAAAGGCATGAAATGGAAGATTTGAGGGCTTTTTATAGCTTTTTATTCGGGCTTGAGGAGTGCAAAAGGGAAAGGGCGGAAGAACTTATAGACCTTGTATCTGAAAACCTCTTAAAGGATATAGGAGGTGTGGATGGACTCCTTAGGACCTGTGAATCCTACAGAAGGACATATCAAGGTGCAAGGGCTGAAGAAAAGGTTATCAAAGAGGGTGAGCTTCTTGTGTCCTTAGTGAGGAAAGAAAAGGGAATGACCCAAAGACTGGTTTCTGTAAGGGTCTATTATGAAAAGGGAGATGAGAGCATAAAGATAAAAAGGCTTGAATATGAGAAAGGGAGTTGACATAGGGGGTAGCTTTATAAAGGTTTACTGGGAGGATGGTAGAAGGGAAAAGCATTACATAAGGGACATATCCAAAGACAGGGAACTTTTTTTACAAAGGATAAGGGAGATAGTCTTTGAGGGATATCCTTCCTCTGTAGGAATTGCGGTCGCAGGTTTTACCTCCTTAGAGGGTGTGGTTTATAAATCTCCTAACATACCAGCCCTTAATGGTGTAAACCTTAAGGATATTCTTAAGGGAATTAATGTGAAGGTGATTAACGATGTTTCCGCAGGAGCTTTTGGAGAGTGGTTTTATGACCATAGGGAAAGTAGGGTTTTACTCTTTGTTGCGGTGGGCACTGGGCTTGGTGCTGGGCTTGTGGTTAATGGAAAGCCTTTTCTGGGAGCATGCGGAAGTGCTCTTGAGCTGGGACATCATACCATACTTCTTGGAGGAGAAAGGTGTAGTTGCGGAAGGTTAGGGTGCTGGGAGGCTTATTGCTCCTCTTATGGTCTTGAGAGGATATACAAAAACCTCTCGGGAGAGGATCTCAAGGACTACCAGATAATTCAGAGGGCAAAGGAGAGAGAGACCTATGCTTTGGAGGCGGTGGCAAGTTTTAAAAGGTTTCTTCTCGTGGGTCTTATGAACGCAGTTCACATACTAAATCCAGATAGGGTGGTGCTTGGTGGTGGTCTCATTGATGCCATGAAGGACCTACTTGGCAACCTTGAAGCAGACCTAAAAGCCCTCTGTGAAAGCCTACCTGCGGAGTGCTTCAGTCTTAATTTTTCTTCCTGTGCGGAGTATTGTATGGCACGTGGGGCTTTAGCTCTTGCCCTAATGGACGATATTTAACCCTATGGAGATTAGAAGGATAGAAGGTATTCTTCTCCAGCAGGCTATTGAGCAGTCAAAACCTTCTCAAGCACAGAAGGCTGGAGAAGAGTTCAGGATAAAGGTTTTGTCTAGTGTTCCAGATGTTTTTCTTGAGCTTTCCTCTGGAGGCAGTAGCACAATAAAGGCAGAAGTCTCCTCTTCTGAGGGCAATCTTTTAACTCTCCTTCTAAAGGATGGC
Source organism: Hydrogenobacter sp. T-8 (assembly GCF_011006175.1). Lineage (NCBI taxonomy): Bacteria > Pseudomonadati > Aquificota > Aquificia > Aquificales > Aquificaceae > Pampinifervens > Pampinifervens florentissimum. The sequence continues at coordinate 1,055,128 of NZ_CP048795.1, forward strand.
TTTGAACTGAAAGCTGAAAACAGGTCTTCTCTTAGGTTTTTCCCCGGTGATATCCTTGAGCTTAAGATTGAAGAAGGAATCCCTCTCACCTTCAGGATAACAGGTCTATATAGGAAGGGCTATGAAGGAAACATCTTAAACCTCGTGCTTGAAGGAGAAGAAAAGTTTTACATATCTATCAATCCGGAGAAGTTCATGGAAGATTTGGATAATTCTGGAATCTTTTACGAGAGAAAGTTGGTTGAACTACTTCTTGGAAAGCTAAAGCCAGAGGAACTCATTAAAGATAAAAAAGCACAGCTTGTTCAGTCTATGCTTGTATATGCTGAGGAGCTTTCATCTTTGCTTAACATGGAGTATGAGCAAAGTGTTGATGGTATAAAAAAACTTCTTGAAGCTTTAAAACTAAAGGTTGAAGAGTTCAATAGGGTATCCTCTTCCCTCAAGACCTTGCTCTTTGAAAACCTTGACCATGAAGAATACATAAAGCTGGCAAAGTTTTTTGAATCTATGGGGGAAGTGAATCTCCTTAAGGCTATGGAGACAAAGGATACTCTTAACTTTTTGAGGTCTTTCTGGAATCTAACAGAGAGGGGTGTTCTTTCTGAATACAGAGAGGTCTTTGAAAAGCTCAAAGACTCCGAAGAACCTGTGGTAAGGGATTTTTTTAGGCTTGTGATAGAATCCTCAGAAAAAGACGCAAGAAATGTCTATAAAAGTTTTCAGGAATACATAGAGAGGGGTCGCAGTCTTTTGGAGTTTTATAATAGCAAAGGGGAGCGTATGGAAAGCTTCCTAAGCAGGCTGGAGTTTATAGAGCATCTGCAGTGGCTTTTAGCTAAACAGGGAGGTGCCTTTTACATACCCATATACTACCAAGGTGGTAAAGGCGGGCTTATGTTTAAAAGTGGACAGGAATATTCCGCAGTGTTTAGGCTTGATTACGGAGATAGTTTTATTGCTGGTCTTTTAAAGATGCCAAGGTCTAAAGGGCTTTTGGATGTTATACTGTTTACAAATACAGAAAGTATAGCAGAAAAGATCAGGTCTAGGAAGGAGCTACTTCAGAGAATGCTTTTAGAAGAGAAAATAAAGCTTAGGAGCTTTTCCATAAGCGTGTCAACAAAAGAAGGTGCGGCAGACACCATAAGGTCAAACTACGGAGAGGGTTTTTTCTTGTTGGTGTAACCATGGAAAGGAAAAAGGCAATAGCCATTAGATATGATCAAGGAAAGGATAAGGCTCCTATGGTTGTAGCAAAGGGCGTGGGTGAGCTTGCGGAAAAGATAATAGAAACTGCAAGAAAACACGGCGTTCCTGTCCTTGAGGACAAAGCTCTAATATCTGCATTAATGAAGGTGGAAATATACGAAGAGATACCTCCAGAGCTGTATAGGGCTGTAGCAAAGGTGCTCGTTTTTATAAAGGCTGTAAAGAGTTCAAGCTAAGTTCATATAAGCCCTGCGGGCAAGGGCTATTTGATACTTTAGAAGACTTGAAAGGCTATGGACCTCTTCTGCAGTGCTTAGCAGTATGTAGTAATCGCTCTTTCTCTGGGCTTCCTCTAAGGAGCTAAGTATCAACCTTAATTTCTGCATCGGGTCTCCCTCCAATAAACCCTGCAGAAATATGGGGCAAGATTCCTCTATTGCAGGAAGTATAAACCCCATCCAAGACAGGGCTTCAAGTATGAGATTAACCGTGTAATCGTCCCTTAGTTCTTCTGGAGAACTCAGTAGCTCACTTATCATGTCAAGAAGCTCAATGTTGTAGTAAAGAACATCAAAGGCGGTGTTTACGCTCAGTCTTGCTTTCTGAGAACCTGAGATAAGTAGGAGGTTTACCAGCTTCTCCTGAAGGGAAAGAAACTCTTCAACCCTTTCTAATATGTCCCTCATAGTATGTATTTGGAAAGCTCCACATCCTTTACTATACCTTCCAGCTTTGCCCTTACAAACCTTGCGTCTATGATTATCCTCTGACCCGATAGCTCTGGTGCATTAAAGGATATGTCTTCAAGGAGCTTCTCCATTACCGTATGAAGCCTTCTTGCCCCTATGTTCTCAGTGCGACTGTTGGCATCCTCTGCGATGCGTGCTATCTCCTCAAGGGCATCCTCTGTAAACTCAAGCTCAACTCCTTCTGTTTTGAGAAGCTCCGTATATTGCACTGTTAGGGCATTTTTTGGCTCTTTGAGTATTCTTACAAAGTCCTCTCTTGTGAGAGGGCTTAACTCAACCCTTATGGGAAACCTTCCCTGAAGCTCCGGCATGAGGTCTGAGGGCTTAGATATGTGAAAAGCACCCGCTGCGATGAAAAGTATATGGTCCGTTCTTACTGGTCCATACTTGGTCTTTACCACTGTTCCTTCTACTATGGGAAGAAGGTCTCTTTGCACTCCTTCCCTTGACACTCCCGGACCAACACCCGGAGTTTTTACCGCAATCTTATCTATCTCGTCTATAAAGATTATCCCAAAGTTCTCTGCTCTGCTTATGGCTTCTCTTGCTACCTCCTCTTGGTCTATGAGCTTTTCTGCTTCTTCTGATTCAAAAACCTGAAGGGCTTCTCTGACTTTGAGCCTTCTTCTTTTCCTACCACCGCCAAGACCACCCAGCATGTTTCTAAGCTGTTCTTCAAGCTCCTCAAGACCTGGAGGTCCAGCTATACCTATCACTGGAACGAACTTTTCCTGAACTTCAACCTCTATAACTCTGTCTTCTAATTCTCCTCTTCTTAGTTTTTCTCTTATTTCCTCCCTTTTACCTGCATCTTGTGGGCTTCTTATACCAAAGCTCAGCTGTTGAGGGACGAGGTAGTCAAGAAGTCTCTCTTCCGCAAGCCTTTTTGCTCTTTCTCTCACCTCTTGCATTTTCTCCTGTTTTACCATCTGGTAGGAGACCTCCACCAGCTCCCTTACCATAGACTCCACGTCCCTTCCCACATAACCTATCTCCGTATACTTTGTGGCTTCTACTTTGACAAAGGGAGCTTTTATAAGCTGTGCTATCCTGCGTGCTATTTCTGTCTTCCCCACTCCTGTGGGACCAATCATAAGGAGGTTCTTGGGTGCCACCTCGTCCCTTATGTGTTCTGGCAGTTTCTGTCTTCTCCATCTGTTTCTGAGGGCTATGGCAACTGCCCTTTTGGCACTCTCCTGTCCCACAATATACTTGTCCAGCTCTTCCACGATCCTCTTAGGTGTTAGCTCTTCAAGTAGGTCAGAAAGGTATTTCGTCATCGTCCGCCTTCTCCCACTCTAAGGTTTCTATTTCAACATTTTTAACAAGATTGTCAAGGAAACTGTCAAGGTCTTCTGGAAAGGCTTCAGCCTTAAAGCTAAGAGGGAAAACCCTTTCCACCACCTCTATGGGGGGATTGCCTACACCGAGGGCTGGCTCAATAACCTTAGGTATGCGTCTTGAAGCCTCAAGACATGCCATTTTATATGCCTCAGAAAGTGCAGTTTCTATATCTGAGAACCTTGCCACCTCATCTCCATATTCATAGAGCACTATATCGTAGGCACTTTCCTTGAAGGCTTCCCAGTCATGCACTTGGACCACATATTCCCTACCCTCTAATTCCCTTGTCTCCACACAGCTTTTATCCTTGAGTTTAAAGGATATTATGTAAGCATCTACAAGGTATCTGTCCGCATAAACATCGGGGAAAAAATAAAATTCCATAGTCTTTATAATATAGCATTGGTGCGTGTATTTTCCAGCTCTGAAGAAGAAACCCTTAAGATTGGAGAATTGATAGGCAGAAATCTAAGAGGTGCGGAAGTGATCTGCCTTATTGGTCCCCTTGGTGCGGGGAAGACTACACTAATAAGGGGTATAGCGAAAGGTATGGGTCTACTTGAAGGCTACCAAGTGCGTAGCCCTACCTTTACTTTAATAAACGAGTATCCCACAGAAAAGGGTTTGCTAATACATGCAGACCTGTACAGGGTCAAAGAGCTGGACCTCGAGGAGTTTATGGGCAGGGGAGTTCTCGTGGTGGAGTGGGGAGAGGGCTTGCAGGTGTGCACCTGCACCATAAGGATAGAAATATGGCAAGAGGGTAGAGTTTTGGATTTCTCAGAATGTGAAGAACTTGCTACAGCCCTTTCGTATGGCAAAGCCTGTTGAGATGTTTTAGCTCAAACCTCCCTGAGTTATACCTAAGATGGGTTATTCCCGTGTTGTCCATGTGTATGTTCCAGAGGTTCTCAAGCCCAAGCCCAAGGGCAAGGCATGTGATGGCATGAAGCGTTCCACCGTGTGCCACTATGAGAAGGTTTTCATAGTCTGACCTTAGCACATCCGCCATGAAGCTCTCCACCCTTTTTCTGAAGCTCTCCATGTTTTCCTGGGTGGGTAGGGGGTTTTTCAGAGGGTTTGAGAGCCACGCTCGGAAGGTTTCTCCTTCTTCTTCCATCAGCGTCCAGAAGTGTTTGCCCTCATAGTCTCCAAAGGATATCTCCCTGATGCGCTCATCTACCACCACTTCAAGCCCTAAAAGGTCCGCCACTGTGAGGGCTGTCTTGTATGCCCTTCTCTGGGGGGAGGAGTATATCACCTGTATTTTTTTATCAAGAAACTCCCGGGCTACCAGCCTTGCCTGAACAAAGCCAAGAGGCGTCAGGTCGCTATCTAACCTTCCTTGAAATATTCCCTTTTCGTTATACTCACTCTGAGCGTGACGTAGGAGGTATAGGTTTTTAAACCTTTTAAACAGGGTTGACATATTAAATACTGGAACTATAATTATACACAAAAAAAAGATAAAAGGAGGTGTTAGGGTATGAAATACCTGGTGGGAGCCATCTTAGTAGGGGTGATTTCATTTGTTGTGCCTTCTTATGCACAAGAAGATCATGAATATGCAAAGGATGTAAAAGAAAGGACCCTTAGAATACCCACATGTAACAAACCCATAGGCACTGTTGCAGCACGCAGGTTCTCGTGTAAGGCTGCGGCTTGTAGGGGTGGGACTGTATACCTTGGACCTGGTTATACAGTTACTTTAACTACAGAGGCACTTGGTGATGGTCTTGCGGATATGCTTGTAACTGCGTTAGCCAATACTGGATGTTTTAGAGTATTAGAAAGGGCTGCAATGCAAGAAATAAAAGAAGAGCTTGAACTTATGGGTGTCCAGCCAAAGCAAACTCTTAAGGCTGCAGATTTTATAATTACAGGTGCGGTAACTGCCCTTGAGACACAGGCTTCTGGTATAGGAGGTGGAGGCGTTGTTATCCCATTGCCTTTCAAGATTGGTGGAGGTCTAAAGATAGGCAAAGGCTCCGCTCATATAGGGTTAGATATGAGGCTGGTTTACGTTAAAGGAGGGGAGGTAATAGCTGCAAGGACAGTGGAAGGTAAATCAGAGAGATGGCGGTTTGGTATCGCTGGTGGTGGTCTGTTTGGTACTACTATTGCTGGGGGTTGGTTTGAAGCCTTTAAGAACACACCCCTTGAGGAAGCAACCAGAGACCTTATAGCTAAGGCTGTAACCCTTATAGTTGAAGATGCAAAGAGGTTTGCCCCAGCTGATGTAAGCGTAGGTGAAAAAGTAGTTATGTATGATGAGAAAGGTAATGTAGTAAAGGAAGAAATAAACATGCCTGTCTCAAAGGCACAACGTGAGGCTGGCGAGGGAGTGGTAGCCGGTTCTGTAAAAAGGGCAAGTTATAGTTTCTCTCATTACAAAAATGTGCTTTTGAGTGAGGACTTTTCCGGCTGTAAAGTTGTGCCTACTAATTTTCAAGTGCGTGGTAAGGCAGAGTGTGTGGAGATGGGAGGTAAAAGGTGGGTTTCCACCACCTACGGTCAAGTCATTCTTGAACGAACAATCCCTAAATTTGACCCAAAAGCTAACTGGGCTATAGAATATAAAGTAGCTCTTAGCCAAAGAGTGAGATTCCCTCAGGGTGCAGCCTTACATATTGGTAAGCAAGGAGGTCCGCTGGTTGTTTGGATAAAAGATGAAGGGAAAAAAGTTACAGTAAATGATCATACCGCACTTCAAGAAAATTTGGTTGGTAAAATAGTGAAGATAGGTATTGTGAAAAAAGACAACCAGGTTGACGTATTTGTGGATGATAAGAGGGTGTATACAGGAATACTTGACCCTGTGGCTATATCAAAGCTTGAACCCAAGCTAATATTTGATCTCCATGGTGAGGATATAGAAAAGGGGATATATACTCTGATTACGGATATAACGGTTTCTCAAGAATAGCTTTTTAGAAGTTCTAAACTGTTATTTTGATAACCTTCCCTGTAGGGATGCTATGTTTGTCTGTGTTTATTTGAATATAGTTTTCTGTGAGTAGTTTTCCGTAATCTATAACTGTTGCCCTTAGCTCCCTACCTCTGTTCTTTTCATAAAACTCTCTCCTTTTCTCACTATCCAGTTCCTTAAGTATTTTTACCCTTTCCTCCTTTGTTTGAGAAAACACTTTCCCCTCCATTTTACTCGCTTTGGTAAAGGGTCTATCTGAGTAGGGAAAAACATGCATGTAGGCTATGGGTAGCCCCTCTAAAAGTCTGTAGGTCTGCTCAAAGTCCTCTTCTGTTTCTGTAGGAAAGCCCACTATAATGTCTGTGCCTACGGCGGATATGGGTCTTTTGCTTATTATCTTATCCACAATCCTTACATAATCGCTCACCGTGTATTCTCTCTCCATAAGCTTTAAGATTCTGTCAGACCCGCTTTGAAGTGAAATATGAAAGTGGGATGCTATCTTTTCCTCTGAAGTTATAAGCTCCAAAAGCTCTCCCTCTATCTCGGAAGGATGCATGGAAGAAAGTCTTATAAGTTCAATGCCCTTGACTTCTATAAGCCCTCTTAGAAGCTCATAAAGGCTTGTTCCCATGTCCCAGCCATATTGAGTTAGCTGTGTGCCTGTTAGGACAACTTCTTGGAAGCCTTTTCGTGCCAAGAGTTCTACCTCTTTTATAACCTTCTCAGGTGGGACACTTCTTACCTTTCCTCTCGCATAGGGTATTACACAAAAAGTGCAAAAGCGATTACAACCCTCTTGGACCTTTATAAAGGGTCTTGCCTTTTCAAAAAAGGTTATAAGGTCAAAGCTCTCAAGTCTTGACTGACGGAAGATGTTATCTACAAAGATATTCTCTCCCTTATCCTGCAAAAACTCCTCAATCAGCTCAACTATCCTGTGCTTGTGAGAGTTTCCCACTACCATATCCACGTCCTGCATACTTGATAATGCCTGTGGGTTTACCTGTGCGTAGCACCCTGTGGCTACCACTAAAGCTTTTGGATTTTTTCTCTTTGCTCTATGTATTGCTTGACGAGAGGACCTATCCGCCTCTGAGGTAACGGTGCATGTGTTTATTATGTAAATGTCCGCTTGTTCTTGGTAGTTTACAACCTCGTAGCCTTTTGACTTAAAGTAGTTTGCCATAAGCTCCGTATCAAAGGCGTTGCTCCTGCACCCGAGGGTTATAAGAGAAACTTTCATAGGTTTTAAATTTAAACCTTGACAAGAGGAAAAAAAGTAAGTATATATATACTATCATATGAAGGAGGTTTTGCATGTTTACCATAACCGAGTATCTGACAGAAGAACACAGAGAGTGTGATGACCTGTATGCAAGAGTGGAGGAGCTTGTGAACTCTGGAAGTTGGGAAGAGGCGAGAAAGGCTTTTGAAGCTTTCAAAGACGAGACTCTCAGACACTTTCAAAAAGAAGAGGAGGTGCTATTTCCTGAGTTTGAGGGAAGGACAGGTATAGTCATGGGTCCTACGCAGGTTATGAGGATGGAACATGCTCAGGCGAGAGAGCTTATACAGAGGATGGAACAGGCTCTTGAAAAAAGGGACAGGAAGACTTTTCTCTCCACTGGAGAAACCTTTATGATACTTATACAACAGCACAATATGAAAGAAGAGCAGATACTCTATCCCATGTGTGACCAGCATCTTGATGCACCAGAGGTTGTGCAAAAGATGGAAACACTATGAGCTTTCCCAAAGGGTTATCCCTATCTCAGGCTCCACCCTTCATTGTTGTTTCAGGCTTTTTTATAACAGCTTGTCTTTTGTGGTTTTTGGGTTCCTTGCTTGAAGTCTATGCCCTTCTAACAAACAGATTAAGCATACCTTTCCTTACACATATAACCACCGTTGGCTTTGCCCTCTTTACTATGTTTGGTGCCCTTTTTCAGATGCTTCCTGTTGTAGCAGGTGCGGTAATACAAAAGCCCAAACAAAAGGCTTTTATCTCTTGGCTTCTTTTATTGCCGGGCTATCTATTGCTGTTATTTGGTTTTTATTTAAGTAGCTTTTCTGCACTTCTTGCTGGAGCATCACTCCTCTTTACTGGGATAGCTTACACAAGCCTTCTTATGCTTAATAGGCTTATGAGGATAAAAAGCTATACTCCTACCTCGCAAGGCATAAAGTTTGCACTTTTGTTTGTGCTTATAGGAGGGTTTTCTGGCTTTCTTACTGCACTTTCTTATGGTGGCTATATTGACAACACGGAAATCTTTCTGAAAGTGCACCGCCTATTTATGCTCTTTGGATGGATATTCCTTCTCATAACAAGCGTTTCTTTTCAGGTTGTAGAGATGTTCTTTGTCACAAAAGCCTATCCAAGGCTTTACGCTATGAATTTTCCATACCTTTTGACTCTTGCCCTCATCTTTTCTCTTTTTGAATTTAAACTATCAAACCTTCCACTTTCTATGCTTGTGTTTTTTCAAGCCCTTATTACACTCCATAGACTTTTCACAAGAAAAAGAAAAATTGCGGACAAAAGCCTCTACTTCTGGTATCTTTCCCACATCCATCTTTTAATAGCTGTTATTTTTCTGGTTTTTGATGGCTTTAATTATCGTTTCCTTTTTGTCTTCTTCCTTTTCTTTTCAACTCTAATAACAGGCATGATGCTTAGGATTATTCCCTTTCTTGTGTGGTTTCACCTTAGCAATGAAGGCTCATTAAAGGTCCCTCTTATGTCTGAAGTCATAGACCAGAAGCTTATAAATCTCTGCCTTTTGCTTAGTTTTGCAATATCTTTAAGCGTATATCTCTTGCCTATTATTGGACTTGCCCTTATACCTGCCTTCATGCATTCAGCTCTTAGCTTTCTTCTTTCTTACTCAGTAATTAAGGGTTCGTTTCTTTACTTTAGGCTAAGCCCTCTTTATAATCCTTCTAAATGAGAGTTTTTGTTTCAGGCGGTGGCACGGGTGGACACTTTTTCCCTGCGCTGGCACTTATAGAGTGTCTTCTTGAGGAGAAAATAGATACTGTTTTTGTGGGTTCGGAAAGAGGCATAGAAAAAAGGCTAAGCGACAAATTGCCCGTCCAAAGCCACTTTGTGCAGGCTTATCCTTTTATGGGTAGAGGTATAAAGGAGAAACTCACTTCTGTGTTTAAAAACTTCAGGGGAGCTTTGCAAGTAGCCAGGCTATTAGAAAGAGGGGACAAGGCGGTGGTCTTTGGAGGATATGCGAGCCTTCCTCTGGGTTTAGCTTGCCCTCTAAAAGGCACTTCCTTATACCTTCATGAGCAAAATTCTGTGCCAAGCAAGACCAACAGGCTACTATGGAGGTTTGCAAAAAGGGTCTTTATAACCTTTGAATACACAAAAAGATACTTTCCAAAGGAAAAGACTGTTAAGACTGGTCTGCCTGTTAGGAAATCCCTGTGGGAGGGACTTAGTCTAAGCAAGGAAGAAGCACTCAAAAGGTTGGGTTTGGAAGACAGAATTACGCTCCTTGTAGTGGGAGGCAGTCAGGGTGCAAGTTTCTTAAACCAGATAGCCCCCGAGGTCTTTCAAAAAACAGGCTGGCAGGGCATACACATAACTGGAGAAAGGGATTACGAAAAGTTAGAAGAATTTTATAAACAAAAAGGACTAAAAGTTTTGGTCTTGCCCTTTAGTCATGAAATGCATATCCTATACAGAGCAAGCACTGTAGCCCTTAGCAGAGCGGGTGCAAGCACCATAACAGAGCTTTCTCTTTTCGGCGTGCCTTCCGTTTTTATTCCCTTTCCTCATGCAATTGGAGACCATCAATATTACAACGCAAAAGAGATAGAAGACCTTGGAGGTGGACTCCTTCTAAGACAGGAAGAAGTAAGCGTAGAAAGGTTAGTCAAAGAGATAGAGCGTATACTCAAAGACTATGAGCTTTTCTCCAAAAACATAAAAGTTTTTGCCAATCCACTTGCCTGTGAGGAAATAAAGAAGTATATTCTTCATGAGGAGGGAAAATGAAGAGGTTGTTTCTTTGCTTACTATTCTTTTTTAGCATGTCTTTTGCCCTTACGCCAGAAGAGGAAAAACAGTTGCTAAAAGATGTTGCGGAGATAAAGGCATCCTTAAAGGTGTTTATGGAGCAGACAGAAAAAAGGTTTGAGCAAATAGACAAAAGGTTTGAGCAGGTAGATAAAAGGTTTGAGGAAGTTAATCACAAAATTGAGATGATTCTGGTCTTTATGGGTATTCTTGCTGGCACTTTTGCCACCATAACTGCGGTAACTATAAGCTTTGCCATATGGGACAAGTTTGAAGCCTTTGGAAAGCTGGCAAAAAGAGATGAGGAGCTTGCAAAATTCTTAAGAGAAAGAAATCTACTTTAAGGAGGGTATAAACATGGAAGTAAGAAAGGCAGTTTTGCCAGTAGCAGGCTGGGGGACAAGGTTTTTGCCAGCAACAAAAGCTATGCCAAAGGAGATGTTTCCTATAATTGACAAGCCTGTCATACAGTTTATCGTGGAAGAGTGCCTTGATGCTGGCATTGACAATATTATATTCGTCACAGGAAGGCATAAAAGACCCATTGAACACCACTTTGATATAAACACAGACCTTGAAAAGCACCTTGAACAATGCGGAAAAACGGAGCTTTTGAAAAACATAATGGAGATAAGCAGGTTAATAAATCCCATATACATAAGACAAAAGGAACAGCTCGGACTTGGTCATGCGGTGCTTGTGGCAGAGCCTGTGGTGGGTTATGAGCCTTTTATAGTGTGTCTGGGAGACGTGATACTCAGAGATGAGGATAATGTGCTAAGAAAAATGATGGACGTATACAAGAGGTTTGGTAAAAGCGTAATAGCGGTCTTTGAAGTGGAACAAAGGGAGGTTTCAAAATATGGCATCATAGACGGCAGGCATATTGAAAAGGACATATACATAATAGATGACCTCGTGGAAAAGCCAAAGCCAGAAGAAGCTCCCTCAAGGCTCGCCATAGTGGGAAGATATCTCTTCACTCCAAGGATATTTGAAAAACTTAAGATAACACCGCCCGGTAAGGGGGGTGAGATACAGCTTACCGACGCCATAAGACTACTTCTTGAAGAAGAAGCGGTCTATGCCATAAAGATTGACTCAAGGGTCTACGACACGGGAACACCTATGGGATACATACAGACCATCCTTGAATTTGCATTGCAGAGGGAAGACCTCAGGGAGGGATTACTAAGGTATATAAAAGAGCTCACCATTGAAACCACTGAGGTATAATTTATAGCTATTATGCTGAGGCTATTCTTAGGACTTGCGATACTGTTTACCTACATAGTGATGATATGGGGAGGGGCGGTAAGGTCAACGGATTCTGGGCTTGCTTGTCCTGATTGGCCCCTCTGCTATGGTAACTTTCAGCCACCAAAGGAAACTTCTGCAAAGTTAGAAATGGGACACAGAACGGTTAGCGGGCTTGCGGGTATTTTTGTATTCCTCACCTTTTTCCTTTTATGGTTCAAATACAAGACTGCTCCAAAATCCGCAAAGATAGCATCTCTTGTTGCCTTGCTCTTTACCGTATCCGCTGCGCTTACTGGGATGAAGATGATAAGGTTAGAAGCTCCAAACCTCAAATATGTGTCTCATATGCTCCTTGAGTCCTTCCACATATACGAGTCCATGATAATTCTTGGTGCTTTGGTTTTAACTTACAGATTTTTGCAAAGGGATGAAAAACCTTCTGGTGGTGTCCCCTTATGGGCTTATGCCTTTGCCCTTACCACTATGATAACCGGTGTCCTTGTGCGATACACGGGCTCTGGTGAAGCCTGTGGTCATGAGTGGCCTACCTGTGCAGGAAAGCTAATACCAGACCTTACTAACTGGCAGATCGCTCTCCAATTCGCCCACAGAAACATAGCCTATGTTACATGGCTTGCCTTTCTTTTGGCTATGGTATCTAACTTTAACAGGACAACGCTTACCGCCTTTGTTTTTATAAACCTTCAGTTCCTGTTCGCCATTTCTATGGTGGTATCTGGGTTCTTTCTCCCCTTTGTGTTTCTTGATACCGCTATGGGCTTTTTCTTTTTTGCTTGGCTTACATATAACCTTCAACTTAGTAAAACTCCAGAGCCAAGGGTAAAACCTGCATGGTAAATAGGGCTGTGGTATACAGTAGTCTCATAAGGGATTACATAATCCTCACAAAACCTGGCATAGTCTTGCTCGTTCTAATAACAACTCTCACTGGCATGTATTTTGCCAAGAGAGGCTTTCCAGACCCTTGGCTCGTCTTTTGGACCCTTCTTGGGACTGGACTTGCCTCTGCGGGCTCTGCGGTTCTCAATCAATTCTTTGATAGGGACTTGGATGCCCTTATGAGTAGGACAAAGGACAGACCACTGCCAAGCGGAAGCATACCACCTTCCAACGCCCTCGTCTTTGGCTTGTCTTTGCTTGTGCTTTCTGCGGTTGTAATGATTCTTAAAGTAAACCTGCTTTCAACCTTTTTTGTCTTCCTCGCTTCCTTCTTCTATGTGGTGGTCTATACCATCGCTCTAAAAAGAAAAAGTCCATTGGCAACAGAAATAGGTGGTGTTTCAGGTGCTCTTCCTCCTGTGATAGGGTATGCGTCGGTGAGAGGAGAGGTAGGCTTTGAAGCTCTTATACTTTTTCTCATAATGTTCATGTGGCAACCACCCCACTTTTGGGTTTTGGCAATAAAGTATGCGGAAGACTACAAAAGAGCGGGAATTCCAACCCTTCCTGTATCAAAGGGAATAGAGCATACCAAGATAAAAACCCTCATATACACTGCAGGACTACTTCCCCTAAGTCTTCTGCCTTCCCTTTATGGGTTGGCTGGGCATATCTATTTTATCTCCGCCCTTGTGCTTAGCGGTTTATACCTCGCCCTCACCCTTAGGTTTGTCCTTTCAAAAAAGCCCAACGGTATGTTTTTGTTTTTCTACTCGGTTCTCTATATAGCCCTTTTATTTTCTGTGATGGTCTTTGACATGAGGAGATAAACTATGCACAAAAAATGGCTTTTGCTTTCTATTGTTTCTTTGGGTCTTGGTGGTTTGCTTGCCCTCGTTGCCGCGATAGCAAGAACCCCCGCAGTTTATAAACTTGTCCCACCCGGCTATTTTTACCATTCTATAATAGGACATGTAGACCTTGCTATAGTGGGATTTTTCTTAACTTTTAGTCTTCTTCTTTGGCAGTTGACCTTCAGAGAGGAGCTTAAAACCCCCCTTTACTTCTCTTTAGGTGGTATTTTCCTTATAGCTCTCGTTTCTCTTCTTGGAGTTGGCAAGGGAGTGTCTAACAACTACCTTCCCACCATAGACCATCCACTTTTCTGGCTTGGTGCTTTGTTCTTTTTCGCCGGTTTTTGGCTCGGTGGCTTTGGACTTTTGGCAAGAGCTGAAAAGGGTATATTCTCAGAAAACCCAAGGAAACACTTAGCATCAATTTCTATCCTGCTTTCTATTTTTATGCTTCTTGCCTTCCTTACCTCTATACCAAAGGCAGGCTCAAGAGAAGAGCTCTACCTTTTTTACGAAAGGCTCTACTGGGCTCCAGGGCACATCCATCAGTTTATAAACGGTGTTATGCTCCTATACGCTTGGTATTACTTGTTTGAGATAAAGGGTATAAAACTTGAACTTGGAAGACTTAGATATGTGAGCTTTTTGTTTCTTTCCTTTTGCTTTATGTATGTGTTTATTCCCATAGTTTTTGCAGACCCTGTTTCTGAAAGTGCAAGAAGACTTACAGACCTGGGATATGCGGTAGGGCTTGGTCTTCCCATATTCTTCCATATATACTTCTTGCTTAAAAACTATAAGATGGGCAAAGACCTATATTCCACAGCCTTTTTTATCTCTCTTGTCCTCTACCTGCTTGGTGTATTTATCGCCTATGCTGGAGTTCTGCCTTCCCTTGTGTCTTATTTTATTAACCCCTCAAGCGAATACATAGGAATGAAGTCAAACCTTAGCATTCCTGCCCATTATCATGGAGTAATAACCAGCCAAACCCTTGCCTTTATGACAATCGCTTACCACCTCTTTAAGGAGCTGGGATATACCCAAAGGCTTAGCAAATTATCCCTGCCCCAAGTTTATCTATACGGCACTGGCATGGTGCTTTTTGTGTTGGGACTCTTTTTTGCAGGTTTAAGGAATGCACCAAGAAAAACCTATGGCACAGGCTTTACCGATGACCCATTAGTGCTTATGTCTTTGGGTCTAATGGGTATTGGCACACTTCTTGCAGTTGCAGGTGGTGTTATATTTGTTCTCTACTCTCTTAAAGTGTTATTTGGTAGAAGTTCTCCACAATAGGGTGTTTTGAATCTGTCTTTTCCGTGTCCCTTACAACCCTTATAGTTCTCATACCAGCGGACCTTGCACAGTCAAGCTCCTCCTCCAAGTCAGACAAAAACAAACACTCCTCCGGCTTTAGACCTATAAGCTCAGCAATTTTCAAATAAGACTCCTTCTCCTTTTTACTTCCCACAGAAGTGTCAAAAAAACCATCAAAAAGATAGGTAAGGTCTCCATAGTCCGTGTTTCCAAAAAAGAGCTTTTGAGCCTTTACAGAACCAGAAGAGTAAACATAGAGCCTATAGCCTTGCTCCTTCCACTCTTTGAGTTTTTTGTAAGCATCTTCGTATATGTGTCCTTTTAATTCTCCTGAAGTAAACCCCTCTTCCCATATATGCCCTTGAAGTTCTTTGAGAAGTGGTTCCTTTAGGTCCCTGTCTATCCATTCCTCAAAGGTCTTTACTGCGGTGTCAAGGTCTACACTTCTTTGGAGCTTTTCCTCAAGCCCTCTTATTAGCTCCTTGACCTTATCCTCTTGCCAGTGAGCCTCAAGAAAACTTCTAAGCCTTATCTCTGAGTAGGGAAACATAACCTCTTTTACATAGGATATGGACGAAGTTGTCCCCTCTATGTCTGTTATGATCGCCCTTATCATCTTAGCTTTAGGATATGGTCATGACTTGGTATTTTTTTGGATATGTCAGAGCCAGTAAAGTTCGCCACCCAACCATCAGGTATGGAGAAAAACCTAATAGCCTTAAAGAAAGGCTCTGTTCCCATATCAAACCAGTGCTTTGTGTTTGCAGGCACGCTTATGAAATCACCCTTCTCACACAAGACCGCATAGACTTTATCCTCAGGGTGCAGATAAAAGGTTCCACAGCCATCAACAAAAAACCTCACTTCAAAGTCTGAGTGCGTATGCTCTGAAAGGAACATATTCCTTAGCTCTTCCTTTTTTGGATGCTCTGGTGTTAGGCTTACCACATCAATAGACTTGAAGTCAAACTCCTTCACTATCCTGTCCACATCCTCCTTGTAGGCTTCAAGCACCTCTTCTTGACCTGCAGACCAGGGAAGCTCTGCCTTTGCCTCCCACCTTTCAAAGCGTATGCCAATGGACGCAAGCCTCTGAGATATCTTTTCGTAATCCCTTTCAACCTCCAAAAGCCTTCCTTCTTCGTCATAAACCACCAGCAAGCTCATTTCGGACCTCTTAAGTTTATTATAGCTTAAACTCAAAAGTGTCTTTTGTCCTCATCTAAATTGTTAGTTAAAACGAACTTCCTCCGCAATATTCATCTGCACCATTTTTCTATTTATGTGGATTTTATTTTTAAGAAATACTCTGGCAATAACTGTATCATAAGGACTTTCTTTGCTATTACTCACAAACTTCAAAAACACCTCTTTGCCCTTTACATAACGGTTCAAATATTCTAAAGCAGACTTCTTGTCCTTAATCCTCACACCAGCCAATTTCACTTTAATGCCAGTAGAAAGTAAGAGGGTATCTTCTGAAAGCACTTTTATAACTTTGTATAATCTATCTCCGTTAAACTTAAACTTCTTTTCATCAATCAATGGCTTAGCATCTTTTATCTTTGGCTCATAATTGACCTCTTCTACCTTATAGTCCTGAACTTCCCTTTTTATGACCTCAAGCCCAAACAAACCTAATTTCTCTCTCACCAATTTAACGTAGTCTTCCTTTATCTCATAGCCTATGGCTTTTCTACCAAGCTCTAAGGCTACTTTGAGAGTTGTCCCACTGCCTGCAAAAGGGTCAAGCACCGTGTCTCCTACAAAGGAAAACATCTTTATTAGCCTTCTTGGAAGCTCTTCTGGGAAAACCGCCTCGTGGTCAACTTGTCTTGCACCTGCGAATTTCCAATGACCAGAGAAGTATTCCTTCCACTCTTCTTTTGTCAATTTTGAAGCCTCTTTAACGCTTTTTTCAACCTTGCGTTTACCTTCTTTTTTGAAAATTAGTATAAACTCGTAGTCTATTTCTACGATACCATTCGGCGGATATGGAAAACTACCCATTACGTTTGCCCCACCTGTGGTATTCATAGTTGTCTTTTTCTGCCATATTATAGCACCCATATAGTCAAAGCCTATTTCTTCACACATGCATATTATCTCCGCATGGATGGGGATAACCTTATATGTTCCATAGACTATGCTACGGGCAAACTGGTCTCCTATGTTTATGCAAAGTTTAGTTCCTCCTTTTAGAACCCTGTAGCATTCTTTAAAGACCGCATATAGGCTTTTTAAATACTCGTGCAGGTTCTGTCCATATCCTATTTGACCTTCAACTCCATAGTCTTTGATGTGCCAATAGGGTGGTGAGGTAATGACAAGGTCTATACTCTCGTCGCTCAACTCTTTCATACTTCTTGCGTCCGCAATATAAAGCCTTGCCTTCATGCCAAACGCATTAGCCTAAGCTCACACTCAAAGAGAAACTCAAAAGCCTCAAGCCTTATATAAGCCTCCCTTATGCCTTTGCCCCATGTGTATAAGCCATGAGACCTAAGGAGAAAGCCGTAAACCTTTTCTTCCTTTAGTCTCTTTTCAATTTTCTTAGATAACTCCTCCATGTCTTGGCAGTTTTCAAAGACAGGGACACTTATAATCGTTTCGTGGGTTTTTATGCCATCAAAGGCTTTCAGAAGCTCATACCCTTCAAGCCTTATGTCTTCTTGTGCCATTCTTGATATTAACGTGGAGTTTATAGAATGCACATGCAAGACGGACTTTGCCTGTGGAAAAACCCTATAGACTAAAAGATGAAGCTCCGTTTCCGCAGAAGGCTTTTTTGAGCCTTCTAATATCTCTCCCTTTAGGTTGACCACCACAAAGTCTTCTCTTGTAAGATGTCCCTTGTGGCTTCCTGAAGCGGTAATAAGCACCCTCTCATCCTCAAGCCTCACAGAAAGATTTCCACCACTTGCAGGTAGCCAACCCCTTAAATGCAAAAGCCTTCCTATCTCTATAAGTTCAGAGACTTCTGCGTGCATAAGGTTTATAATTTTAGCACTTTAATTGAAAAGCCTTACTATCCTATAGTATGTGTCCCTCTGGGCAGGGATAAAGCCTGCGGACTTTATGGCTTGAACCATGTCCTCCACCTTCGGTATGCTTACCTTGTAGGAAGTAGAGGAGATGACATTTTCCTCTATCATCACACTGCCAAGGTCGTTGGCACCAAAGTGTAAGCCTATCGTTCCTATCTGCATGGTCTGAGTTACGTGAGAGCTTTGTATATTCTTGAAGTTGTCAAGGTATATTCTTGATATGGCAAGCACCTTGAGATAGTAGGTAGAAGAGGCTTCCTCCACCTTGTCCAGCAGGGTATTACCCTTCTTGAAAGTCCAGGGTATAAAGGCGGTAAAGCCACCTGTTTCATCCTGTATTTTTCTTACCCTCTCTAAGTGTTCCACTATATGCTCTGGTTTTTCCACATGCCCAAACATCATAGTGGCGGTAGAGGTCATACCAAGCTCATGGGCAGTTCTGTGCACAAGCTCCCACTCCTCTACACTGCACTTGCCTGGGCTTAGAAAATTTCTTACTTCCTGAGATAGAATCTCCGCACCACCACCGGGCAGAGAGTCAAGACCTGCGTCTTTTAGCCTTCTTAAGACTTCCCTTATGCTTAGCCTTTCTATCTTAGCCAAATAGACTATCTCAGGAGCGGAAAAGGAATGAACCTGAACTTGTGGAAACCTCTCCTTTATGGAGCTTATGAGGTCTTCGTAGTATTCTATTGGCAGGTCTGGGTTTAGACCACCTTGCATAAGTAGAGTAGTCCCGCCCCAATCCACCAGCTCTTGCACCTTTTTGAGGATTTCCTCCTTTGAAAGCACATAACCCTCTGGCGACCCTACCTTTCTCTGAAAGGCACAAAACTTGCACCCAGCAACGCACACATTGGTGTAGTTGACATTTCTGTCTATTACAAAGGTGGCTATGTTCTCAGGATGATGTCTTTTCCTTATCTCGTTGGCAAGAAAGCCAAGAGTGGATAGGTCTTCCTCAAAGAGCCTAAGGGCTTCCTCTGGGCTTATCCTTTCTCCTTCAAGAACTTTATCGTAAATCTCTGTTTGCGTCTTCATGCCATAGAATTTATCTCAAGCACCAAACTTGGCAAGCCTTAAAGAGTGTGCCAACATGAGATTTATGAGCTTTTCTGCGGGAAAAATGCCAAGCTCACCCTTTAAACACTCCCTCTCTGTAAACCTCTCTGAAGTTCCACCCAGCGCGTAGGGAGAATGCAAAAGCACTGGCACAGGATGCCAAGAGTGTCCCCTTAGCACGGAGGGAGTAGAGTGGTCTCCTGTTATAACAAACACGTCTGGTTTTAACTCCAAAAGCTCTGGCAGATGTTTGTCAAACTCCTCTATCACCCTTATCTTGCCTTCATAGTTGCCATCCTCACCGTAAGAGTCCGTTTTCTTTATATGCAGGAAGAAAAAGTCATAGTCCTGCCAGACATCTTTGAGAGCCATTATCTGGTCTTGTATGGACTGACCTTCAAAGTCTATGAGCTCCATACCCACAAGGCTTGCAAGACCCCTATACATGGGATAGACCGCAATAGCACAGGCTTTTAGACCAAACCTCTCTTCAAAACTTTCCATCTTTGGCTTTTGAGAAAAACCCCTCAAAAGCATATAGTTAGCCTTTGGCTCATCTGCGAGCACTTCCTCTATTTTTTCCAAAAGTCTTCTCAAGACGTGAGCCACCTTTTCTGACGCTTCGTTCAAGCCTTTCGGCTCTATAGGCTCAAGTCCTTCCTTTTGTGGGTCTGTGTCCCTTATACGGTCGCTACCCTCTGGAAGAGCCTCTGGAAACCTTAAGAGCAAGGCAACTCTGTGCTCCATGCCCGGTGCAAAAAACACCCTTACACCATCCACTTCCCTTATCGCTTCTGAGAGCTTCTTAGTTATTCTTCTGTTCTCCTCCGTAGGAATCCTTCCTGCCCTCCTATCCTTTACTATTAACCTACCATCTACCCTCTCCACCGTGGCGTAATTGCCCCTTATGGCTATGTCTGTATCCCTTACCTCAAGTCCAAGACCAAGAGCCTCCAATATACCCCTACCTATCTGATACTCCAAGGGATTGTAGCCAAAAATACCCAGATGACCAGGACCACTACCGGGTGTTATGCCATAGTCCACAGGAATATGCATGCCAAGGGCAGACCTTTTGGCTAAGCGGTCAAGGTTTGGAGTGTTGGCAAGCTCAAGCTCCGTCTTTGTATCCTTCACAGGTAGCCCACCAAGACCATCAAGGACCACCATGAGTATCTTTGTATTGTTTTTTACAAGCAAGTCCTTCAACATAAGTTAAGATTTTACCAGCTTATGGTCCTATCTGTCTTAGGAAAGGAGGTATTTCTTCACTTTTGAGCCATCCGCATTCCTCAAGCCCTCTTTCTACAGCTTCCTGTGATTTTTTTGTCCTCTCCATAAGCAGTTTCACAAAGTCCTGCCTCCTGCCCTTATACTCCTCTATCTCTTCGTAGCTAACTTCAGGAAAACGGGAAACTATCCTATCCTTTACTATGTTCCACGCTGCAAGGTTAGAGTATAGGTTAAACTCCTTGTCTCTGACAGTTTCCTTTACCGCAAGGGATTTTAGAAACTCAAACCTTTCTGGCTTTATGGTTAGGATGGCTTCCGCCATAAGCGGGTCAACGGTGTAGAATACACCAAATAGCTTACCCAGTATTCTCCTTTGAGTTCTTATAATCTGGTCAAGGATGCTCTGGACTTCTGGCTCTACCTTGTCGTATATCAGCTCAAAGTAGTTTAACTCTTCCAGTTCAAGACCGCCCAGATATCTTATAAAGTTGGCAAGCTCATGGTAGCTAACATTTGCTTCCTCTTTCCCTTCTTCCTCCAACTCCTTTTCAATCTCTCCATAGTCTAAGACCACATCCGTGTGGACTGGTGGTATTATGTGGTAGGTTTCAGACTCCCAGCCAGCCTTTCTTAGTATCTGCTCCGCACCATCCTCAGGGAGGTTATACTTTTGCATTAAAAGTCTTTTTAACCCAGCTCTGTCCTTCTTGTATTTATCAAGCTCCCCATCGGGTATGTCCACCTCTACATAAACGAGCTTTTCTTTCCCATCTTGGAAAATCACCACGTTCTTTCTTCCCTTTATATGTCTTTTTATAAACTTCCAGTCTTCGTCGGTCATTATGGGCTCGGGATGCCACTGCTTTGACATTTCTTCCTCAAGCTCAAGGTATGGGACTGTTTCATACCATGTTGCCTTGCTTAGCTTTGATTCTATTACTTCCTCACTTTCGCCGGTCTTTTTCCTTGCGTATTCTACGAATTCCCTTCTCTTGAACTTAAACCTTTCTATCTCATCAAGGGTAAGCTCTGGGAAGAGAACTTTTAGCTTGTATTTTATAAAGTCCCAGTTTCCGAATAGGTTTTGAGGTTCAATAGCTTCATATCCGTATGGGTTTGTCCGGAGAAAATCAAAGTAATAACCTATAAATTTTCTTACCCTTGGGTCTGTTAGGGCAAGGGTCTTTATAAAATCTGGGTCGTAGAACTCAATTATGCTCAAGAGCCTGGCTATATTGACCTTTTTTATGTTGTGCAGATGGCAAAGCTCTACCGCATACCTCTTTGGCATATTGTCCACACCGCAGTATTCGTTTAGAACCTCCATCTCAGAACGCAAAAGACTTCTAAAGAAGACTAATTTTTCCCTGTTTGAAAGGCTTTCTTTGTTAAGTATTAGCTCTATCATTTTTCCCACCTCCTTAGTTTTGAATATAGTCCCCATATACTTTCAGTCAATAAAGCCTTTTTATCCCTTTATAAGGAAATTTTTGTTGGTGTTCATGGTCATAGTCTGTTTTAAAATATACATAGGAGGGATGGTATGGGTAAAACTGTCAGCCTTGATATTGAGACCTTCTGTTTATTAGAGGAACTTACAGAGGAAGACCTTTCATACCTTAAAGGAAGAAAAGATTACGAGTCTGAAGAAGATTTTCATAGAGACCTTGCAACTAATCCATATGTTTCTTTTTTAGTTTCCTTTTCTCTTTTCTTCTTGGAAGAGAGCAAAGGCTACGTTTTTTACATGGGGGAGGAAGATAGAAAAGAAGAATCTCATACTACAGTAGGCGAGAGGAACGTGGAAGTCCTATATACATCTATATCCCTAAAAGATGGGTTTCTTTCTGCGGAGAGAAGGCTTCTTGGTGTCCTTTGGGAATATCTAAGGCATGCGGATACGCTCATCACTTTTCACGGAAAGTATTTTGACATGGAGTTTATAAAGATAAGAACCATAATACAAGGTATGAAGCCTACCGCTTTTTACAAACACCTCTATTCTAAGGGTATAAGCCACATAGACCTCAAAGACCTATTCAAGGTGGGCAGGAATAACTATTCTCTTAACTTTATTGCGAGAAGGCTCAATCTTCCCATAGATAAGGGCGACATGGATGGTTCAAAGATAAGGGATGCCTTTCTAAGAAAAGAATACAGGAGGGTTGCGGATTACAACCTAAGGGACGCTCTTCTTACAGGCATGCTTTATGAGAGAGTTAGAGACTATCTTTATCATGAGCCTGCTGTTGAGCTCGTAAAGTCCGCCGGTTTTTCTAACGGCAGAGAACTTATAGAGTATGCCCTTGATAACAATCTTCTTAGTGGAAGGGAAACCTCTATGCTTATAGATATATGCAAGGAAAAGGCAGACTCTGGACCTACAGAAAGACAGGTAGCTTATCTACGTGATCTGGTCAAAAACTCTGATTTAGACCTTAGGGATGTGTGTGGACTTTTGGGTTATGAGACCATAGACAAGATAATAAAGCTATCGGAGGAGGAAGAGATAACTTGATCTTGCTCCTGCGGAGGTTGGGGATATATTTATGAGAAGGAGGTTAGTATGTCTTTGAAACCCTTAAAACTTAGAAATAAAACTGTTCCAATTCCCATAATTCAAGGTGGGATGGGTGTGGGTATATCCTGGGAAAAGCTGGCAGGTGCTGTAGCGAGGGAGGGTGCGGTCGGTGTAGTATCTGCGGTAGGCACTGGCTACAGATATCCAGAGCTTGTCAAAAGAGACAGGTTTGGAAGACCCATAGGCTCCATATACACTCATAGCAAAGAAGCCCTCACAAGGATAATACAGGAGGCAAAAAAGATTTCGGAGGGTAATGGTGCCATAGGTGTAAACATACTCTGTGCCATAACTGACTACGGAAGAGTGGCACAGGATGCGGTTGAGGCTGGTGCGGATGCCATAATATCAGGTGCTGGTCTTCCCCTTAGGCTTCCTGAATATGTAGGTGATGCGGATGTGGCATTAATTCCCATAGTTTCCTCTGCCAGAGCCCTTAACCTTATATGCAGGACTTGGGAGAAAAAATACAAAAGGCTTCCTGATGCGGTTGTTCTTGAGGGTCCAAAGTCTGGAGGGCATCAAGGCTTTAAATACGAAGAATGCTTTATGCCAGAATATCAACTTGAGAACCTTTTCCCTTCTGTCCTTGAAGAGGCCCAAAGGTGGGGAGGCATTCCGGTTATAGTGGCTGGTGGTGTATGGAGCTATAAGGACATAGTCTACTACATGCAGAAGGGTGCAAGCGGTGTGCAAATGGCAACACGCTTTATAGCTACTCATGAATGTGATGCACCACTAATATACAAGGAGACAGTTCTTAATGCGGAGGAAGAGGACATAATTCTCTTTAAATCTCCTGTGGGATATCCACTAAGGGTTGTAAGGACACCCTTTATAGAAAGACTTCTTGCCGGATACAATGGGTGGAACGGCTGTGTTTCTCATTGCATAACACCCTGCAACAAAGGGGAAGAGGCTAAGAAGGTAGGCTTTTGCATAGCGGACAGACTTGGCTCTGCGTGGCTTGGAAACTACGAGGAGGGTATATTCATAAGCGGTGCAAACGGTCATCTTCTCAAAAAGCAAGGAATAATAAGCGTAAAGGAGCTTATTGAAATACTCACCGGCAAAAGACCAGACCCAACCCTTGAGAAAGAAGTTGTTTTAAAATAAAACTTAAGGAGGGGTAATATGTTTAGGGCACTTTGGACATCGGCTTCAGGTATGACCGCTCAGCAGACAAACTTGGATGTGATATCCAACAATATGGCAAATGTGAACACGGTGGGCTTTAAGAAAATGAGAGCAACCTTTCAGGACCTGGTTTACCAAACCATAAGGGATCCGGGAGCACCTACATCGCCCGCTACGAGAAATCCATCTGGTTTTCAGGTGGGCTTGGGAACATACATATCGGACACTTACGGCATCTTCACTCAGGGGAACATCTTCCAAACAGGCAATCAGTTGGACATAGCCATTCAGGGAGAGGGCTTTTTTAAGGTGGTTTTGCCAGATGGCACAATAGCCTACACAAGGAACGGACAGTTCAGGCTTGATGCGGACGGAAGGATAGTTAATCCAGATGGCTATCCAATTGACCCAGAGATAACCATACCCCCAGACGCTATAAGCGTGGGTGTGGGTCCTGATGGAACTGTGACGGTTTTGAGGCAGGGTGCTACCGCTGTGGAAGAAGTAGGTAGGTTTGAACTTGCCAAGTTTGTAAACCCTGCAGGTCTTAGAAGAATAGGAAACAATCTATTTATACAAACTGATGCATCAGGTGAGCCAGTAGTGGACAACCCAGGTAATCAGGGCATAGGTACGCTTCTTCAGGGGTATCTTGAAGCCTCCAACGTGAACATAGTGGAGGAGATGGTAAACCTCATAATAGCTCAAAGGGCTTTTGAGTTCAACACAAAGGGTATTACCGCTGCGGATGAGATGCTTGGACAGACCGCTAATTTAAGAAGGTAAGCTATAATTTAATCCATGGCTGAGGAGGTAAAAGAAGCAAAAGAGGAAAAAAAGGGCGGGTCTAAGAAGATACTTTTTATTTTACCGCTCCTGTTGGTTCTACTTGCAGGCGCTGGTGGAGCCTACTTTTTCCTTTTTGCGAAAAAGGAGAAAAAGGAAGATAACGCACCTCTCCCTTCTCAAGTAGGTGTTATGATGGACTTGGGAGTTTTTACCGTAAACCTTGCAGACAGGGAAGTGGATGCCTACGCAAGAGTTTCCATAACCCTTGAGCTTTCTAATGAGAAGGTAAGGCAAGAGGTAGATAAGAGGCTACCCATAATAAAGGATGCTATAATTGATGTAATAAGCAGTAAAACCTCCTCCTTTGTGAGAACTCCCGAAGGTAGAGAAAGCCTAAGGCTTGAGCTTATAAAAAGGATAAATACCATACTCTTTGAGGGTGGAGTTAGGAACATATACTTTACAGAATTTGTGGTGCAGACCACATGACTGACTTCTTCCTTAGCTTTCTGCGTGCCCTTATTGCGCTAGGCATAGTGATAGTCCTTATACTTATCACTCTTCCATACCTGCTTCCTCTTCTTCAAAGGCTCCGCTGGACAAGGGAGGAAAAAGGGTCAGAGATTAAACTTAGAAGGGTCATACCCCTGGGTAGAAACATGCTCCTTGTGGAGCTTGAGATAAGAGGAAAGCTCTTTGTCCTTGCTATAACAGAAGGTGCGGTGGAGGTGGTCTATAGGGATGAAGATAATCCTGCTTAGTCTTCTACTTTCTTTACCCGCCCTATCTCAACAGATAATCCCCAACATAGACATAAGGGTGGGGACAGGTCAGTTAGACACATCCATAAGACTTCTGATATTGCTTACCATCCTTTCCCTTGCACCCTCTATCCTCATAATGACCACATCCTTTATAAGGATAGTTATAGTTCTTTCTCTTCTTAGACAGGCTTTGGGGGTTCCTACTGTTCCACCCAATCAGGTTATAGTTTCCCTTGCACTCTTCCTTACCTTCTTTATTATGAAACCCGTCTTTGATAGGATAAACTCTGAGGCACTCCAACCCCTTCTTAAGAACCAAATCACAGACAGTGTTTTTTTTGATAGAACCTCTTCCATCATGAAGGAATTCATGGCAAAAAACACCAAAAAAGAAAGCCTAAAGGTCTTCCTTGATATATCGGGTCTATCAAAGGAAGAGAAGGAGAATATAAAAAGCCCTCAAGATGTCCCTCTGAGCGTTCTTATACCTGCTTTCATGGTAAGCGAAATAACCACAGCCTTTCAGATAGTCTTTTTGCTTTATCTTCCCTTTTTGATAATAGACCTTGTGGTTGCTTCTATCCTCATATCCATGGGTATTCTTATGATACCGCCTCAAATAATATCTCTACCCTTTAAGATAATGCTCTTTGTGCTTGCCAACGGCTGGGAGCTTGTGGTATTATCCCTTGTAAGGAGCTACCAATGAGCCCAGATATGGTTATATCCTTTGGACAAAAGGCTCTTGAGATGGCTCTTATGCTCTCCGCACCAGTGCTTCTTGCCACCTTTTTAGTGGGTCTGATAATAAGCATCCTACAGTCCGCCACGCAGATACAGGAAATGACCCTAAGCTACATACCGAAGATAATAGCTGCATACATAACCGTATTGGTGTTAGGTGCGTGGATGCTAAATAAACTTCTTGACTACACAAAAGAGCTAATCATAAATATGCCCACTTGGCTAAGATGACCCTTGATATAAACGCTCTCCTTACCCTATTTCTTGTATATCTTAGGGTGGTTAGTTTCCTCCTTTTAGTGCCCCTGTTTGGCAAGGAGTTTATGCCAAACACCTTTAAGGTTTTCTTGGCAACTGCCATAGGCTTTGCCCTATTTCTCTATTCAGATATAAAGCCTGTTGAGTTCCCTACAACCGCACACTTTTTCCTTGCATGTTTAAAGGAAGTCCTCTTTGGATTTACTGCAGGGTTGATGCTTAGGCTTATTTTTGATGCCATGCAGATGGCTGGAGAGCTCATAAGCCTTAATATGGGTCTTGGTCTTGCTACCATATTTAACCCACAACAACCTCAGACCACAGTCTTCGCCTTTTTCTTGTCCCTTTTGGCAACTATGTTTTTCCTTGCCTTAGGTGGTGCGGAGATTGTTTTGCTATCTATGAGCAGGAGTTTTCAGAGTGTTCCACCGGGAGGCTTTGACTTATATGGAATAAACCCTGAGGTCTTTCTGGGCTTTTTCTACGAGAGCTTCCTTTTGGCTTTTAAGGTTGCACTTCCAATCATAATGGTTATGCTCTTTTTTAACCTTGTGCTTGCTCTAATAAACAGGTTCATACCTCAGATAAATGTCTTCATAGTTGGGTTGCCCATTCAGGTTTTTATAGGTTTTGTGGTTCTAACTTTGTCTTTTCCTGTGATATTTCTTGCTTATTCTTCCCACGTAAGAGAGTATATAATTAAGTTTGTAGCCCTTATAGGTGGACAGTAATGGCTCAAGAAAACAGGACAGAAAAGGCAACGCCCTATAGGCGGAAAAAATTAAGGGAAGAGGGAAATGTAGCAAAAAGTCCAGAAATCGCATTTTCCTTAACGGTCTTTCTATCCACCGTTGTTTTGTTTTTTATAGGTGCTTATCTCTTTTATGAGGTCGTAGGTTTTATGCATTTTATTGTGGATAACCCTTCTATGAGTTTATCTTCTGCGGTTAAGTATGCAAGCCAACGCTTTCCAAGAATACTTTTGCCACTATTTCTTATAACACTGCTTACCGTAGTGCTTGCCCATATGGGTCAGTTTGGCTTTATATTCACTCTAAAGCCACTCCAGTTTAAGTGGGAAAGGCTAAACCCTTTTGAAGGTCTAAAAAGGATTTTTTCCCTTAACACCGCCTTTGACCTTTTTAAAAATATACTAAAAGTGTCCCTTTTTATGGCAATTTCCTACTTCATACTTAAGGGAGATTTGTATAACCTTCTCAGTGCCTCTTCTCACGACACTTCAAGCTTCCTGCTTTACGCTATAAGGCTTACCTTTAAGCTAATCTTAGTGCTTAGCGTTTTTGCAATACTTATAGCCTTGCTTGATTACGCTTACAAAAGGTGGGACTACGAAAGAAGAATAAGGATGAGCAAGGAAGAGATAAAGGAAGAATACAAACAACAAGAAGGAAACCCCCAGATAAAATCTGCCATAAAAAGGCGTATGAGACAGCTTGCCAGAGGTAGGATGATGAAAGAAGTTCCAAAGGCAAGCGTGGTTATCACAAACCCCACACACATAGCCATAGCCTTAAGATACAACCCTGAAGAAGGAGACAAAGCACCAAAGGTTTTAGCAAAGGGAAAGGGAGTTATAGCGGAAAGGATAGTTAGCATAGCCAGCGAGAGTGGTGTGCCAGTTATAAGGAAAGAGGAGCTCGCAAGAGCCATGTATCCTGTGGTGGAGGTGGGAGAAGAAATACCTCCAAAGTTCTACAGGGCTGTTGCAGAAATTATAGCCTTCATAATGTTTAGGAAAAGGAGGCTTACCGCATGAGTGAGGTGGGCAAAGTGATTCTGCTCATGGGTGTTGTCCTTGTTATTCTGGGGCTACTGCTTACCTTCTTTGAAAAACTTCCCCTTGGGCTTGGAAGACTTCCAGGAGACATTGTGATAAAAAGGGATAACTTTACTTTCTACTTTCCCCTCGGCACTTCCATAATACTGAGCGTAGTCCTCTCTTTGCTTCTTACCCTTCTTTTTAGCCTGTTGAGGAAGTAAAATTTTCTTATGCGTGTGGGCATTCTTGGTGGTGGACAGCTCGGCTGGATGACCATCCTTGAGGGTAGGAAGTTAGGATTTGAGTTTTTTGTCCTTGACCCAGACCCTAAGTCCCCTGCAAGCAAAATAGCGGATAGGTGGTTTCCACCAGATAGGGTAGAAGAGTTTATAAAAACTTGTGATGTTATTACCTATGAGTTTGAACATATACACCAAGAGGTTTTAGAAAAGGTTTATGACCTTACCACACCATCCCTAAACGTGCTTGAGACAAAAAGGAGTAGGATAAGAGAAAAAGAGTTTTACAGAAGAAGAGGCTACCCTACCGCAGAGTTTACCACCGCAAGTTGGAAAGACCTAAGGGAGAAGATAGAAGACTTTGGACTTCCCTGTATGGTAAAGTCAGAAAGTTTAGGATACGATGGAAAGGGACAGTATAGAGTTTACTACTTAGAGGATGTGGAGGATATTCTAAAAAATCATACTGAAGGAGAGAAGTTCCTAATAGAGCGGTTAGTGGATTTTAGCTTTGAGTTTTCTCTCATAGGTGTAAGAGACCAAAAGGGCAACAGCAAACTCTATCCTCTCACTGTAAACCACCACGAAGGTGGGGTTTTACTATATAACCAAACGAGGAGCTTTTCCATAAAGGAGGCGGAGGAGATAGTTTTGTCTCTAATGGAAGATTTAAACCTTGTAGGTCTTTTGGCGGTTGAGTTTTTCTACACTTGGGATGGTAAGGTCCTCATAAACGAGTTTGCACCCAGACCTCACAACACAGGGCATTACAGCCTTGATGCCTGCTATACTTCTCAGTTTGAAAACTTGCTAAGGGCTATATGTGGTCTTCCGCTGGGCTCAACAAGGCTTAAACTGCCTTCAGGCATGGTTAACATCTTAGGGCTCTCCTTGGAGGATATAGACCTGTCAAGCCTTCTCTCCCTTGAGGGAGCAAAGCTCTACTGGTATGGAAAGGATAAAAAGCCAAAAAGAAAGATGGGACACATAAACATAATTGCAAGCACAGAGCAAGAGCTTGAGGAAAGGATTGAGAAGATAGTTAACCTTCTTTATTCCCATGAGCCTTCTTAAGGAATTTCTCAGTCAGGTGGGTGAGGGTTATTTGCTTATTGACAAGGAAGGAAGGGTGGTTTTTGGCAACGATTTTCTATTGAAAAGAAGGCTTTTAAGAGAAAACTTTGAAGGTAAACCCTACTATGAGTGTGTCAACAACCTTACAGTGGTGAGCTGTCTTGCGGAAGCCCTCTCAGAGAAAAAGGATAAGGTTTGCAACTTTGACCATGAGGAGAGGGAGTATACTCTATACGCCTTTACGAGAAGTGATCTCACCGTGGTTCGTTTTTCTGATATAACGGACCTAAAAAGGTATGAAAGGTCAAGAAGGGAGTTTGTTGCCAACGTGTCTCATGAACTGAAAACACCCATAGCGGTGCTTAAAAGCCTTTTGGAGACTCTATACGAAGAGGAGGACAGGGAGGAGAAAAGAGTATTTTTGGAAAAAGCCCTCAAACGTATTGAGGACATGAGAAGGCTTGTAGAAGACCTTCTTATACTTACCAAGTTGGAGTCTGGTGAGGAAAGAATAAAGAGGGAGGATGTGGACCTTAGGCTCTTAGTTGAGGAGGTCTTTGACCTTCTTGAGCCTCAGGCAAAGGAAAGGGAGGTGAGTCTTGTAAACTCTGTGGAGCAGGGCTTTAAGGTCAGAGGCGACTGGGATAAGCTCTTCCTGCTTTTCAAAAACCTCGTGGACAACGGCATAAAATACAACAAAAGGGATGGCAAGGTAGAGGTCAGGGCAAGGAGGTCTGGCTCTCAGGTTCAAATAGAGGTGGAGGACACGGGAATAGGCATACCCAAGGAGCATCTGCCTTTTATCTTTGAGAGGTTCTACAGGGTAGACCCCTCCAGGTCAAGGAACTTGGGCGGGACTGGTCTTGGTCTTTCTATCGTAAAGCATATAGCCCTCTCTCACGGTGGGAGGATAGAGGTGGAAAGCAGGGAGGGCATGGGTAGCACCTTTACCGTATACCTTCCCTTAGAGTAGGTGCCCCAGCTTTGTTTTCTTTGTCTCCAGATATCTCTGATTATGCTCGCAGGCTGGGAGTTTGAGAGGAACCCTTTCTACCACCTCAAGCCCATAGCCTTCAAGGGCTACTATCTTTCTGGGATTGTTGGTCAAAAGCCTCATCTTTCTTACACCCAGGTCAAGGAGTATTTGCACACCTATGCCGTAATCTCTGAGGTCTGCGGGGTATCCCACCTTCTCATTGGCTTCTACTGTATCATATCCCATATCCTGAAGGTGGTATGCCTTTATCTTGTTGACTATGCCTATGCCTCTACCCTCATGACCCATTATGTATACAAGCACTCCCTTGCCTTCTTGAGCTATTATTTCCATTGCGGTTTCAAGCTGTCCCCTACAGTCACACCTAAGAGACTTAAAAACATCCCCAGTAAGACATTCAGAGTGAACCCTTACCAGAACAGGTTCTTCCTCCTTCCACTCACCCATAGTAAGGGCTACTTGCTCCTCACCGGTAAGTATGTGTCTGTATGCATGTATCTTGAAAAAGCCATACCTTGTGGGTAGGTTTGCGGTAGCTTCGCGCACCACCAGCCTTTCCCTCTTTAGCCTGTATCTTATAAGGTCCGCTATGGTTATTATCTTTAGGTCAAACCTTTTGGCAAACTCCATAAGGTCTGGCAGTCTTGCCATCGTGCCATCCTCTTTCATTATCTCACAGATAACACCCGCAGGATAAAGACCTGCAAGCCTTGCAAGGTCTACGCTTGCCTCTGTATGCCCTGCTCTTTCCAAAACACCCCCTGGCTTTGCCTTAAGAGGAAACACATGCCCCGGTCTTATAAAGTCCGATGGTTTTGCATCTGGACTTACCGCAAGCCTTATGGTCATAGCCCTGTCGAAGGCAGAGATGCCTGTGGTAGTGCCATACTTAGGGTGAGCATCTATAGATACACAAAAATAAGTGCCCTTTGGGTCTGTGTTTCTTACCGCCATTGGATATAGGTCAAGCTCATCACACCTTTGAGGTGTTAGTGTCAAGCATATAAGTCCTCTTGCATACTTTGCCATAAAGTTTATGGCTTCTGGTGTTACCTTCTCTGCGGCCATAACAAGGTCGCCTTCATTTTCCCTATCTGGGTCATCCACCACTATAACCATCTTCCCCTGAGCTATGTCCTCAAGGGCTTCTTCTATGGTGTTGAACTTAAAATCCATGCAAAACCTCCTTTAGGAGTTATTGGTGGAAGTGTCTTCCTTTTTTAAGACCTTTTTTATTCTTTCCCAAGCTTCGTCTATTATGCTTTTCCTATAGGATTGTTGTAGAGGAACCTCCTCCTTCTCAATAGCACCCTTTTTTAGCTCTTCTCCATACTGCCCTCTAAGTCTCTCCGCTAAGGGACTTCCATAGTGAACCCATACGTGATCTATCAAGAGAAAAGCCAAAATTATCCCTACAATCCATCTCACCATGGCTCTTTAATAAAATAGTCTTTCACATGGAGAATATCAAGTGGGCTATCAGGCGTCTTAGGGTATATTGGCATCTTATACTTCTTAGCCTTTTAGGCTCAGTCCTCGAAGCCACCGGAACCGCAGGTGTAAGTCTTCTAATAAAATCCCTCGTGGATGAGGTCTTTCTGCTAAGGGAAGGTGAACAGATAGTAAAAATAGTCATATCCCTAATGGGTCTGGTGTTTCTTTCTCAGTTGGGGAACTTTACAGTTAGGCTCTTTTCTTCTCTATACACAGAGCTTGAGATGAAAAAGTTAAGAGCTGAAGCTTTTGGAAGGCTTATGAGGGCGGATTACTCCGCCTTTATGGGTATCTCCGCAGGAGAGTTTGCCTCAAGGGTCATATCAGACATGAACCTCTACAGAAATCTAATAGGCTCTTACGCAATAAAGCTCATAAGAGAGCCTATAACGGTGCTTTTTCTCTTTGGAGTGCTTCTATACAGAGACTGGGTTCTTACCCTGAGCCTTCTTATTCTCCTTCCCCTTCTTGCCTTTGCGGTTAGATATTTTGGCACAAAAAGAGGCAAACACATAAAGAAGGCTCAAGAGGGATATGCCAATATCACAGACAGGCTTTTTAGCTCCTTCTTGGGTTTTGATAGCATAAGGAGCTTTAAGGCTCAGTCCATGTTTGAGAGTCTTTTCCAAAAGCTTAATAGCCTTCTCTTTAGGTCCAGCTTCAAGTCGGAGCTATACTTTGCCATGAACTCGGTTTTTAACTACACCTTTGGCTACTTTGTGGTTGCTATGGTGATACTCTACGGTGGATATAGAATTGTGGAAGGTAGCTTAACCCCTGGGGATTTCATATCCTACATTACCGCCCTGGTCTTCTTACAAAACCCTCTTATGGAGGCTCAAAAGGGTGTGATGGAGGTGAGGTCTTCCCTTCCAGTGATACAGAGAATTAGAGAAGTCCTTAACCTGAAGGAGGAAGAGGAAGGAAGTCTCCCTCTTAGGAGCTTAAGGCAAGGCATACGGGTAGAAGGGCTCAAGGTAAAACTTGGAAATGTGGAGCTTTTAAAAGACATAAACCTTTCTATTCATAAAGGCGAGAAGATAGGCATAATGGGAGATACGGGCTCTGGAAAAAGCACCTTCTTGCGTGTTTTGGCAGGTTTTGTGCCATACGAGGGAAGTGTAAAAGTAGACGAGCTTGAGTTAAAGCATATAAGCAAAGAGGAGCTAAGAGAGCTCTTTCTGTTTCTTTCTCAAGACAGCTTTGTTTTTCCCGGCACGGTTAGAGAAAACCTCCTTATTGCAGAAGACAGGGACGAGGCAGAGCTTTGGGAAGCCCTTAGGCTTGCGGGTTGTGATTTTGTAGAGGACCTTGACCAACAGGTAAGTCCAAAGAGCCTATCAGGCGGGGAAAGGCAAAGGCTCGCTCTTGCAAGGCTTTTCTTGAGGTCTCCAGAGGTTCTTTTGCTTGACGAAGTCACCTCCGCCCTTGATGCCAAGAAGGAAGAAGAGGTTCTAAACAACCTGTTTGAGAGGTTCAAGGACAAGACCATGGTGCTCGTTGCACACCGATTTTCCAACATACTAAGGTGCGATAAGGTTTTTGTTTTCAAAGAGGGTAGGGTAGTATTTCAAGGTGAGCCAAAAACCGCCATAGAGTTTTTCCTTCAAAGCCCATAAACCGCTATACCATACTTGTCTGCGAGTTTTATGAGCTTTTCTTTTTCCAAGAGGTATACCTTTCCAGCCTCTACAAAAAGCGTATCTCCTTTTATCTTCTTTATCGCCTCAATGGTTTTTGGACCTACAGTAGGCACATCTATGCGAAAGTCTTGACTTCTTCTTGCCACCTTTATAACCCTACAGCCCTTTCCCGCAAGCTCACCAGCCCTTTCTATGGCCTTTTGAGTGCCCTCCATAGCCTCCACGCTCACCACCGCCTTATCCTTTACCACGATAGTTTGTCCCACGTCAAGGTCTGCTATTTGCCTTGCTATAGGAAAGCCCCAAAGACCGTCTTCTATGGCTTCCTTAGAGGGCTCTTTTGAAGATATCTTACCTGCAGGTGCAAGAAGTTCTTCAAGGTAAGGCTTTGGGTCTGGAAACTCAAAACCAAGAGCCTCAAGCTCCTCCATGAGCGTTTTTATAAGGGTCTGAGGCTTTTTATCCTTGGCTTTCCTTAGTATCCTTATGGCAAGCTCATCAAGGGTCAAAAGGTGAGAAAATATGAGACTATGCTCAAACTTTCCTAACATTACTATATCTTTTATCCCTTTTCTCTCAAGAGTTTTGAGTAGCCTTTCTATCTTGCCTAAAGGAAAGTATTCGTCCGCTTGCAGGTCCGTTATACCCTTAACCCCCGCAACAAAGACCTCAACACCCTTTTCCCTTGCACTTTTTAGAAAAACTTTTGGTAGTTCTCCAGAGCCAGCTATCAGACACAGCCTCATAGAGGATGCTTGCCTACAAGCTTTAAAAACTCCTCTCTTGTCCTTATATCGCTAAGGAATAAGCCTCTAAGGGCAGACGTAACGGTAAGATGCCCCGGAGACATTACACCCCTCATGGACATGCAAAGATGCTCCATCTCAAGCACCACCGCCACACCCTTTGGCTTTAGCTGTTCCATGAGGAAGTCCGCTATCTGGTTTGTAAGCCTTTCCTGCACCTGAGGTCTTAGGGCAAAGGCACGCACGGTTCTGACCAACTTGGAAAGACCGCATACTATGCCGTCGGGTATGTAGGCTATATGGGCCTTGCCGAAAAAGGGGAGGAGATGATGCTCACACAGGGAGTATATGTTTATATCCTTCACAAGCACCATCTCGTTGTATGAACCAAACTCCTCAAAGAGCTTAAAGTCAAAGCTCCGCTGCCTTTCAAACTCTTCCCACATGCGGGCAACCCTATCGGGCGTTTCTCTTAGACCCTCTCTGTCTGGGTCTTCTCCTATACCCTCAAGGAAGAGCCTTATAGCCTGCTTGATTTTTTCCTTGTCTATAGCCATAGGCATTAATTATAAAACCTCACGGCTTTAGCCTTTATGATATTTGACTATGGAGGAGCTAAAAAGACATCAAAGCATATTGATTAGTAGTATAAGACGCATAGCCTGGGTTTTTGACGCCTTTATCATTTTCACACTTTCAGTAGTGGGCTTATTTCTCATAGTGTGGATAGTCTACGAGTTTTACTTGGTGCTTTCGGGACAACTACCTCTTGAAAGAGGAGGTCTCAGTATTCTTGGCTCTGTTCTCATCCTCTATGCCATATCTGAGCTTTTGTCTGAGGAAATAAAGCACATAAGAGGAGGAGCGGTAAGCATAAGAGCTTTTGTGGGCGTTGCCTTAGCAGCGATTATAAGGAAGGTTCTTATCATCTCTCTTTCGCCAGAAAAGGTTCAGGAGCTTATAACCCTCGCTTTGGTTTTGGTAGCCTTGGGTCTCGTCTTCTGGCTTATTCATAAGGTGGAGAGCTCTTCATGAGAATAGTCATATAACCTCCCCTTGAAAAAGACCACCATAAGGCTATCATATTCTTAAGAAATTCTTACAGGAGGTAGTGTTATGCAAAAGGTAGCTTTTAATTTCTTTGCTACAGACAAGGCGGTTCAGGAGGTGTTGAGGATAGCCCAAGAGAACAACATCACTGAACCCATACTCAGGATAAGAGTGGTCCCCGGAGGATGCTCCGGTTTTCAGTATGCCATGGGCTTTGATGACACAATTGAAGAAGGAGACAATGTATTTGAGTTTGGTGGGCTTAGGATAGCAATAGACCAGTTTTCTATGCCATATGTAAACAACGCAGAGCTTGACTATGTAATGGACTTTATGGGTGGTGGATTCACCATAAGGAATCCTAATGTAACTGGTTCCTGCGGTTGCGGTAGCTCCTTCTCCTGCGGATGATATTATGTGCCCCCTTCGGGGGCCTTTATTATCTTTACCCTTACGTATTCAGGCTCAATCCTTTCAACGGTTACCAAGAATCTTGGCAGGTTTTTCGCCTCTACTTTTAGAATGTATTCGCCTTCTTTCATACCTTTCACGTTTACCCCTACACCTACCCCTTCCAGCATTTCCTCAGGAACAAACCTTTCCATCACTTTGAGCCTTATCCTTGCTCTTTTCCTTTCCAGTTTGTATTCATAGCCCTGCTCTTTGTTATATACTTCAATATTCCTTTCCACGCTCATAGGAACCCTTTCTCCAAGGTTTACAAAAAACCACAAAGTTGTACCCATCAGGAGAGAAAGGAGCTTGTATTGCCAATCTTTAAGCAGAAAAACCTCAAGCCTTCTCAATTCTCAGCTCCTTTAAAAGTAGTTCCTTTAGCATTTCTGTGTCAAGGTTTCTATGAAGTTTTCCTCCCACTGCGAGAGATATCTCCCCAGTTTCTTCAGAGACTACCACACACAGGGCATCTGTTTCTTCAGCAATACCTAAAGCCGCTCTATGCCTTGTCCCGTATTTCTTGGGAAGTTCCGCGGACTTTGAGAGTGGAAGTATACAAGAGGCGTATACAACTCTATCCCCTCTCACCACCACCGCGCCATCATGCAAAGGTGATATGGGGTTGAATATGGTAATTAGCAGTTCAACGGATACAAGGCTGTCTATAAGCACGCATCCTTCTACCACACCTTCCACGCTTTGCCCTCTTTCAATAACTATAAGAGCTCCTATTTGCCTGTCTGATAGAAAGGAGCATGCTCTCACCACCCTGTCAACAACCCTTTCCTCCACAGGCTTTATGACCGATATGCCTGTCCTCTGACCCAGCCTGCTGAGGGTCTTTCTTATCTCTGGTTGAAATATGACTACCAGCGAGAAAAGCCCCACTGTCCAGAGCTTTTCAAATACCCAGGAGAGAGTCCTAAGGTTCAGAAGCTCCGCAAGAAGCCAAAAGCCTGCAAGCACCACTATTCCTCTAAAGATCTGAAGACCCTTGGTTATGCGAAGAAAATGTAGAATGCCATATATAAAGGTAGAAACTGCCAGTATGTCAAGTAGGTCCCTCCATGAAAGTAGGTCAACCAGCTCCCAGCTAAAATTCGCCATAGGTTCTTACCGTGTCGAGAAGTGCAAGAAACTCTCTGGTTTCCTTCACATCGTGGACTCTCACTATGTTTGCTCCCTTCATAACCGCAGGAGCAATAGCTCCCAAGCTGCCATATAGCCTCTCTGTAGGCTCTGTTTTTTTCCTAAGTAATCCTTCCAACACAATGCCTATAAAGGACTTTCTTGAAGCACCTACCAAAAGGGGCAAACCAAATATCTTTAACTCATCAAACCTCTTAAGTATTTCCACGTTATGCTCGGGCAGTTTTCCAAAGCCTATGCCCGGGTCAAGTATCACTTGTCCCTCGTATTGAGTTTCTCTCAATATTCTTAGCCTTTCCTCAAACCAAAGGATTATCTCCTCTACCACATCCTCGTAAATAGGAGGTTCTTCCTTCCATGTTTCGGGCTTGCCCTTTATGTGCGTAAGCACATAGGGACAGCCATAGCGGGCAATTACTTTAAACATATCCTCATCAAAGGTTCCACCGCTTATGTCGTTTATCATATCCGCCCCTTCTTCAAGGCAGGCTTCTGCCACCCTTGCCTTGTAGGTGTCTACGGAAATCCAAACCTTTGGAAGCTCCCTTCGGACCTCTCTAAGAACTGGTAGGATTCTTCTTAGCTCTTCCTCTGCATCTATCCTCTTGGAGCCAGGTCTTGTGGACTCTGCACCTATATCTATTATATCCGCACCCTCCTCAGCCATCTGCACAGCCCTTTTTATGGCATTGGAAGGTTCTAAATACAGACCACCATCGGAGAAGGAGTCTGGTGTTATGTTAAGAACACCCATAATGGCGGTTTTTATACCCAGAGGCAGTATTTTCTGGTTGTATTGGAGCTTAAAGGACCTTTTCCTGTAGCTTTGGAGCTTTTGGAGTATTTCAATCGCAAGCCTCTTGTCTTCCTTCACGAGAAGAGAGCAGAAATCTCTCAGCTGAGCTTCTGAACCGCAGAGGGCTACAGTACTGTCACCATAAAAGGCATGCAGGCAAGACCTTTTTGCCAGAGGGACAATAATCTCCGCCTTTACTCCCTTCAGATATAGCACATGGAAAACTCCTTCAAAGCCTCTGTCGTAGGCTTCTCTGAAAAACACGCCCATTTTCTCCTTCAGAAACCTATAGAAGGCTTCCCGACTTTCAAAGTGCTTGACCAGCATACACAATAGGATACATTATTTAAGCATGGTTCTAAAGCTAAAAATAAGAAGGCAGGAAGACTCAGGGAAATCCTACTACCAAACCTTTGAGATACCCTACCAGGAGGGTATGACTCTTCTTATGGCACTCCAGAGGATAAAGGAGGAGCTTGACCCGAGCCTTTGCTTTAGGCATTTCTGCAGGGCGGGTATATGTGGCACCTGCACCATAATGGTCAATGGTTTTCCAAAACTCGCTTGCAAGGAGCAAGCATTACCCTACGCCCTTTTTGGGCAGGAGGTTCTTATAGAACCCGTAAGGAACTTTAGGGTCATAAGGGACTTGGTGATAGACAACGAAAGGGTGATAGAGAAGATAAAAAGCCTAAGGCTCTGGATAAGGGAACAGAGCAAAGACCCAAGGATAGAGCCAGAGCTTAGCAGGAAGATAGAGAACTCAGCGGACTGCATCCTTTGCCTTGCCTGCCAGTCCTACTGTCCTCAGGTTTTGGAGGAGAACTACGCAGGACCCCTTTTCTTTGCCAAGCTCTTTAGGTTCTACGAAGACCCAAGAGAGGAGCAAAAGGAGCTAAGGGCGAAGCAGGCGGTAAGGGAGGGAAACCTCTACCACTGCCTTTCCTGCAACAAGTGTAATCTGGTCTGTCCTAAGGAGGTGGAGCCTGCCACCCTCATAAGGGAGTTGATGCAGAGGATGGATGTGGCTTCTTAGCCTTTTGCTCCTATTCTCTTTTGCCTTTTCCAGTCCAGAAGAGCTTATAGAATCAGAAGTCTACAAGCGTTTTGGCAATAGTGTAAAGGTTCAAAGTGTCAGGCTTTTTGCACCTAAAAACTTGGAGGTTGAAAGAGTTGAGCTAGATATGGAATACGGCAGGAGCAGGGCGGTTGCTTATCTCTATTCTGGCAAGGAGAGGTATCAAGCTATTGTAAATGCTTTGTGGAAGGCAAAGGTCTTTATAGCCCTTGAGGACATACCAAAGGGAAGTCCCATCAGACCTGAGCAGTTTAAGGTAGAAGAAAGGTTTATGAAAACCATTCCATCAGACCTAAGGCTAAGCTCAGAAGACTTTGAAAAATACATAGCGTCAACGCGTATAGCGAGAGGAACTATTCTAAGAAGGTCTCTTCTCAAAGAGGTACCTATTGTGAAAAGTGGTGATTTAGTTGAAGCAGTATACAAAAGCGGTTCCATTGAGTTGAGCTTTCAAGCAGTGGCAGTGGATTCTGGCACAGCGGGAAAGATAATACGCATAAGGAGAGAGGATAAAATATTGAGGGGAAGGGTTCTGGCAAAGGGCAAGGTGGAAGTTCTACCATGAAGGAAGAATTTTCAGCAGGAGGTGTGCTAATAAAGGATGGAAAGGTATTGCTTATAAAGAATCCTTCTGACGTCTGGACGTTTCCAAAAGGTCTTGTGGAAAAGGGAGAAAAACCAGAGGAGGCAGCGGTCAGGGAAGTTTACGAAGAGACAGGAGTAAAGGGAAACATAGTTTCTGAGCTTGGTGAGATAAGCTACTGGTATGTGAGGGAGGGAGAAAAGATAAGGAAGAAGGTTTTTTATTATCTTATGAATTATATTCATGGAGAGCTTAAGCCCTCGTGGGAAGTAAAAGATGCAGAGTTTTTCCCGCTCAAAGAGGTGGAGAAGCTACTCAAGTATAAGGGGGATAAAGAAATATTCCGCAGGGCATTAGAGGTCATTTCTCCTCTAAATATTTCTTCATAAAAAGAGTAGACCTTATAAGAGCATCCTTTGAGGCAAGGTCATCCGCAAAGGTTCTCCTGTCAAGCCTGAAGTCAAAGCCTCTACCCACACCAGGATAAACCACTATCCATATGGGTACACCTTTAGCTCTGAGGTGTTCTACAGCTACCAGTGCTGGTCTTATTCTCTGATACTGTTCATTCTCACCTACGAGTATAAGGGTTGGTATCTTAAGGCTTTCCCATTCTGGGGCGTAGCGGTAAACTTGCTCAGGCTCTGGAGCGTTCGGGTTTTGCATGTGCGGGTAGTAAGCTACAAAGCATGCTATATCCTTTTCTTGTCTTTTAAAGGTCACGAGCAGTCTAATTGCATAGTAACCCCCTCTGGTCAGCCCGTAAGCACAGAGTTTCTTACCCTTTATGTCACCTCTGTTAAGGGCGTACACAAGGACCGCGTCAAGGTCTTCCTCAAGCACTGGGTCATGCTCTATTGGAAATTGGGGTATGAGCCTACCAGTGTAGAGGTCTGGAGCTACTACAAGGAATCCTTTGCTCGCAAGCCTCTTTGCATGTAATTTAAAGAGGTCATCAAGACCTCTTCTTCCATGTATAAAAAGAACCCCTGGATACTTCTCCCCGTCGTCAGGTCTGTATATGAAAACAGGTACTTCTACATCTTTCTTTTTGACTACTGCGGTTTCCACCCTTACCCTGTAGTTAGGCACATTTTCTATATAGCCCTCATCCCACCATTTTGAGTTCCACCACCAAGCAGACTGACCTTTCTCCATGAGCTTTTCTATAAGTCCTTTTACAAACTCATCGGTTGCAATGCCTATGCTTACCAGAGTCAAGAGAAAAAAGACTATCTTTTTCATATCAACACCTCCACCACCTTGCCAGGGTTAAAGAGGTTTTTGGGGTCAAAGAGCAGTTTTATTCCCCTAAGGAGTTCATACCCTGCTGGTCCAAACTGCCACTGGAGAAACTTCTTTTTGGTAAGCCCAACACCATGCTCTCCAGTTATAGAGCCATTGTATTTGAGAGCTATTTCAAACACCTCATCCACAGCCCTTTCTGCTCTTTCTTCCTCTTCCCTGTTTGCCTTATCATAGAGAAGGTTCACATGCAAGTTTCCATCGCCTATATGACCAAATATTACCATCATAAGGTCATACTTCCTTGCTACTTTTCTGAACTCTGGTATGGCTTCTGAGAGGTATATCCTTGGTATTACTATGTCTTCGTTTATCTTACCTGTTTTGAGATTTCCCAAGGCTGGACCAAGGCTCTTTCTGGCACTCCATAGTTTTTCTTCCTCTTCTTTGCTTTGTGCGGTTTTCACTTCAATTCCCATAGGCTCAAGAAGGTTTTTTATATCTCTTATGTCTTCTTGGACGCTCTGGGGTGAGCCATCCACCTCTATAAGTAGCAGGGCAGATACCCTTGGCAGACCCACTGGCTTGTAGTCCTCCACAGCTCTTATGGCGTCTTCATCCATAAACTCAAGGGCGGAGGGAAATATGCCTGAGGTGAAAATTTTGGTGACCGCCTTGCCCACATCCTCAAGCCTGTTAAAGAGAGCCAGCGCAGTTGCCCTCGCCTTTGGTTTTGGTATGAGCTTGAGGGTTGCGGAAGTAATAAGACCTAAGGTCCCTTCTGAGCCTACAAGGAGCTTTGTAATGTCGTAGCCTGCCACATCCTTTATAACAGGGTTGCCTGTCTTTATGGTCTGTCCCTCCTTTATGACCGCAGTAAGTCCAAGCACATACTCACGAGTGACCCCATACTTTAGACATCTTGGACCGCCTGCGTTTTCTGCAATGTTGCCCCCAATGGTGGAATACTTAAAGGAGGAGGGGTCTGGAGGATAGAAAAGTCCAAGCCTTTCCACATACTCCTGAAAGTGAGCGGTTATTACCCCAGGCTGGACTTCTGCAGTGGCATTGTCTACGTTTACTTCAAAACGGTTCATCCTTTCAAAGGAGACTACCACACCCCTTTCTGAGGTGGGCACCGCCCCCCCCGTTAGCCCAGAGCCAGCGCCTCTTGGAAATATAGGTATATCCTCCTCGTAGCAAACCTTTACCAGCTTTACCACATCTTCATGGCTTTCTGGAAAAACCACAGCGGAGGGAAGAGCCCTTTCAAGGGGTATGGGTGTAGCATCGTAAGAATATAGTTTCCTTTCAGGGAGGGAAGTGTTCACCTTTTGCTTTCCCAAAACCTCTACAAGTTTGTCAAGGGGCTTCTTTCTCAGCATTCCTAACATGGCATAAAATATAAACCCAGCCTATATTTATAACAATGCCTCTTGTCAGTATGCTTTGGGGAAGCCAGGAGGGACATAGCTTTTATCCTCAGAAAATATTCTGGCTTTTGGAAAACCCTCATCCACACTGGGTAGAGACGGTGAAGGACAACCTAAAACTTGACTTCAGAGAGAGTGGCTTTAGGCAGTTTGTCTCCCTGTCCTCTAAACACCTTATTACCGATGCCATGCTCATGTTTGGGCTTGAGTATGCCCTTGAAAGAGAGCGTCTCATAGAGAGCTTAAATCCCATAAGGCTTACCGTTAGGGTAAAGCCTGGTAGTTTTTTGGGTATAAGCCACCATTTCCTTGGAGCACCCTTTGAGATAGAAAACGACGAAGTGCTTAGGGAGTTTCTTTACACTTCAAGAAGACTGCTTGAGGAAGGTGGCTTTGGGTTAAGTGTGGTGGTAATATCTTACAGTCCCTTTGTGGAGGATATAATTTTA
Source organism: Hydrogenobacter sp. T-8 (assembly GCF_011006175.1). Taxonomy (NCBI): domain Bacteria; kingdom Pseudomonadati; phylum Aquificota; class Aquificia; order Aquificales; family Aquificaceae; genus Pampinifervens; species Pampinifervens florentissimum. The sequence goes on from NZ_CP048795.1 coordinate 1,097,559, forward strand.
GAAAACTTGGAGAAGATACGCGGTCTTAACTACAGGTTTCATGGAGCAAGGCTATGATGGATAAAGGCTATAGGGGTATTTTTAGCAAGATGGGAGAGGGTCTATTGGAGAAGTTTATAGAGGACTTAAAAAAGGAGATAGAACAAAAACCACAAGACCCAGAGCTTCTTTTCAAGCTGGGAGTTGCCTACACGAGAGCTGGAAAGGTTTCACAGGCAAGGGAGGTCTACAAAAGGCTAAAGGAAATAGACCCACAAAAAGCCAGCGAGCTTCTTGACATCATATACGAAGTGTAGGCTCACTTGGTGGGTTTATATATCACCGTTAGGGTCCTTGCACCCACAAGAAGGGCTATACCAAGGGTCCAGAGGACCACATCAGTCCCCTTAAGATTCCCAGCGAAGATATATATCATAAGCTCTCTTATCATAAAGGCTATTGCTATTTCTATGAGAATTTCAATTCTAACCCTTTCGTGTTCAAAGTAGTCCACGAAAGCCCTCACCAGTTCAAGGAGTATAACTATAGACAGCACGTTGGTGACCAACTCCTTTATGCTAAGCCTCACCGTTTCCTCGGTGAACACAAAACCAAGCTCCATAATGGTCCTTCCCAAGCCCACAAAGAGCGAGAAGAGAAGTATCACTATGGCTATGTTGAAGACTATTCCAGTAAAAAACTTGTAGATCCTTAATATGTTCTCTTGCAGGTTCATATCCTTTTGAACTCTGGAGGTAGCTCCCTTGGTGGCACGCCCGTATACTCGGTCTCCGTTTCTTCATCAAGCCTTTTGGAGAAGGGCTTTTCTGTGGTTAGCTCTTCGTAAACGTGTGCCACAAGCCCTGGCACCCTTCCTATTATGAAAAAGCCCTTTCCAAGCCTCCAATCAAAGCCCATCTCCGAGGCAACTGCAGCAATACCTCCGTCCACATTAAGAACCAGCTTTTTACCCTTTTGCCTGCCAATTTCCTCCTGGACTGCCTCTGCAAACTCACAGTGCTTGCCATAAAAGCCAAGCTCTTTGGCTATATCCATAAGCCTCTTTGTCCTTGGGTCAAAGTCCTTGTAGTATCTGTGTCCGTAGCCGGGTATGGGTCTTTTTGTCTCAAGATACTCCCTTACTATATCCTCCACACTCTTTTGACTTGCCACGCCCTCTTGGATAAACTTCATGGCATCCTCAAGAGCACCACCATGAGCAGAGCCAAAGGCAAGCACGCCTGCCGCAACACCCACATTGAGTGAGTTTCCACCAGAAGCGACCGCCCTTGCGGATATGACAGAGGGTGGTGCTATGCCGTGGTCTATAACAGAGACAAATATGGCTTCCATCATCTTGGACTCTTTTTCGCTGGGAAGCTCACCTTTGAGAATGAGGTATATAGCCTGAGCAAAGCTCAAGTTTCCCACGAGGTCCAAAAGCCTATAGCCCCTTATGTAGGTCTCATGACCCACATGCTGTGTTATGGCGGTTCTCCACTTTTTCTCCATCTTATCCACCTCCAAGTAGTTCCTTGTTTATGCGTATTTTAGTGTTCTTTTTCAGATATTCCACATACTGGTTTAGCATAGCTTGAGATTTAAGACTAAGTATGTCTTTGAAGGCTTCTTCTTTCTCTTCTGGCTTTAATTCCCTTTTGCTCCTCTTTTCCACAAGCACTACGCCGTAGCCCTGTCTGAGGGGGTATGGACCAAAGACCCTATCCTGGGAAAGCACTATACGGGCTATATCCTTTTGGTCTATGTTAGCCACTGCATTAAGCTGAAGAGCTGGCGTATCGGAGAAGTTGAGGAATCTCACCTCTGGCTTTTTCCCCTCCTTCAAGAGCCTGGCAACTTCCTGTGCCTTTTGCTCTACCAAAGATAGAGACTTTTCCTCTACGAGTTTTTCCTTTACCTTTTCCTTTACCTTTTCAAAGTCCTCATAACCTGCAGGGATAACCTGCTTGAGATACAGAACCAAATAATCCTCACCCTCCTTTGTAATACTTACTCTCTCCTGAGGTGTGAGCCTTTGAGCTTCTTTCTCAAGAAGACCACTCATCTTCTGAAAGTCTTCTGGCAGTTTGTATTCTTGATAGCCTTCTGCTTCTTTTCCAGCCTTTAGATTGTTATAAATAGAAAGTGCCTTCTCCTTGTTCTTTTCTCTCCACACCCAGACTACTTTTCCTTCTGGTCTTTTGAAAAGCTCTTTGTTCTTCTGGTAATACTCCAATAGCTCTTGTTCTGTAGGCTTGTATTTTTGGGATACATCCGCAGAGGTTATAAGGTAGAGACTACCGCTCAGAAGAGTGCTGTCCGCAAGAAGGTTTATTTCCAATTCCTTCTCCGTAAGGTAGACGCCGTTGGTTAGAAAGCTAAGGAGTTTTTGAATGCTAAGCAGTTTTCTTATGTATTCTTCATATTCCTTTGGCGTCATACCTATCCTTGAGAGCACCTCTCTGTATTTGGAAGAGCTAAAAAGCCCACCCTCTTGAAAGGAGGGGTCAGACTTTATAACCTCAACCACCTCTTCATCACTTGCGATAAAAGATAGGCTCTTTGCCCTTTGATAAAGTAGCTCTTGGGCTATAAGGTTAGAGAGAACCTGCTCCCTTACCAGCTCCTCCATCCGTGGGTTTTTCAAAAGTTCAGAAAACCTCAAAAGCTCCCTTCTGTAGTCCTTAAGGGTTATACACCCTGAGCCTACCTCCACTACACACCTTTTAGAAGGAGAGGTTATATCTCTAACACTTCCTGCGAAGAAGAGCCATAGGAAAAAGCCACCAGTAGCCAAAGCTATGATGGCTACAGTTATACTTTTGTATCTGTGAAGAATGGAATACATCGGGAAAAATTTTAGCATATATTATTCTGAATTCCTTTTTCAGGAGGGCTAACATGCTGAGTAGAGAAGAGCTTGAAATTCTTAAGGAGAAACTTCTTGAGGAGAAGGCAAAGCTGTTAGAGCGTTACAGAAAAAAGGAGGACACACAGGCGAGGATTGAAGAGGAGGTTAAAGAGCCAAGGGACTTGGAAGACATAGGCCAGATGACCTATACTCAGGAACTTCTTGATACTCTCTCCGCAAGGGAATTTTTCATAATCAAAGAGATTGACCATGCCCTCAGCAAGATGCAGGCAGGAACCTACGGTATATGCGAATACTGTAGCGAAGAGATACCCTTTGAAAGGCTAATGGCAATACCTTGGACAAGATACCACGCCCACTGTGCGGAAAAGGCAGAAGAGGAAGGCATATTGCCCACATACCCAGCCCTAACCTTTGAGGCAACCATACCCGAAGAGGTAGAAATCCAAAGGGAAGACATAACAGAGGCATGAACTTTGAGTTTTACCTCCCCGTTGAGATAATCTTTGGTGTGGGTTCTGTAAACAAGGTTGGAGAAGTTGGTAAACGCTTTGGCTACAGAGTCCTTATAGTCACTGGAAGGAAAAGCACAAAGGAAAATGGCTCTCTTCAAAGGGTGATTGAATCCCTTAGAAGAAATGGTGCGGAAGAGGTTTTCCTATTTGACGAGATTGAGCCAAACCCCACAGACAAGAGCGTAAACAAGGCAAGTGAGCTTGTGGTAAGGGAAAAGATAGACTACATTGTGGGTCTTGGTGGAGGTAGCAGTCTTGACAGTGCAAAAGCCATATCCATAGTTTCTTCCAATGAAGGCTACGCCTGGGACTATGTGAACTATCCTGAAGGTCCAAGGCTCATACCCTTCTTGAATAGACCTGTGATATGCATTCCAACCACTGCAGGCACGGGAAGCGAGGTAAACAGGTATGCGGTTCTTTCAAACCCCATAAGAAAGGAAAAGCTGGTTATATCTCACTCCTTAAACTACCCAAGGGTAGCCATAATAGACCCATCCTTGACTGTAAGTATGAACGCAAGGCTTACCGCCATAACAGGCATAGACGCCCTTATGCATGCCCTTGAATCCCTTACCAACAAACTTTCCAATACCCTCGCAGAAGAGTTTGCCATAAGAGCCATAAGCCTCATAAAGCAGTGGCTACCTATTGCCATAGAAGAGCCAGAAAATCTTCAGGCAAGGTCTTATATGAGTTATGCGAGCATGCTCGCAGGCATTGCCATAGACAGAAAAAGGGTAGCCCTCATACATGGCATGGAGCATCCCGTGTCCGCCCACTATCCTCAGGTAGCTCATGGAGAAGGTCTTTCCGCTTTGGCGGTTGCCATTACGGACTTTAATTACAAAGGAAATCCACAAAAATACGCCCTCTTTGCAGAGCTTATGGGTTATGAGCCAAAGCCTCACATGGCAGTAAAAGCCCTTGAGGATTTCTTAGAAAGGGTTGGCATGAGACTTAGCCTCAAAGACCTTGGCGTGGAAAAGGATAAACTTGAAAGGCTTACAGAGGATGTGTATATGCTCTCAAGAGGCTTGTTTGCCATAAACCCCGTAGAGCCTACCCTTGAGGATGTGCAAAGGCTCTATGAAAGGGCATATGAGGGATATTGAGTGTCAATATTTATGATTTAACGCATAGCCTTTTATTAAGAATTTCATTATATTGTAATACGCTTAAAAACTCTTAGGAGGTGCTAACATGTATGGAAACTATATAGTGGACGTTCCAGAGGATGCAATAGTTAACATAAACTATGTGGTGCTCAAAGAGGGTGTTACCATTGACGATGTGGCAGAAAGGGTGGCATACCTCTGCGAGCATGTAAAGACTTACCACTCAGACACTGGCTTTTACGGAGGCTTTGTGGCACTCAACACTGGCGGTGTCTCCCTTGAGGGCTCAACCGCAGGTCAGACCACAGAGCACCCACTCAAAAACAGAGAAGTGCTTATCATTACCTTCTGGAGGTCCTTGGAAGACCACGAAGAATCCCACAGAAGCGAGGGCTTTAACAAGCTCTTTAAGGAGCTAACGGAGCTCGCAGAAAGCACCCACGAAGTGGTCTATCAGATGCTTTGGCAAGGCAAAGCCTACGACCCAGAAATGGCAAAGAAGGCAAGAGAAGCAAAAGAGGCAAACTGCGTCAACTGTTAATCTTCCCAATACTCCGCCCCACAGTCTTCCTTTTCCCAAACCACAACTTTGGAGACTGTGGGGTATTTTTCTTTGACCTTCTCATAAATCCACCTTGCCATATTCTCCGCACTTGGAGAGAAATCCACAAACTCGTTCAAAAGCCTGTAGTCTGGCAATAGCTCTCTCAAGAATGCGTCAACCTCCAAGAAATCGTAGCCCATACCACCTGCATCCACCTTGTCCGCCCTTATGTGCACCTCTACCATCCATGTGTGTCCATGAATAGGCTCTGGAGCACCATGATAGTCCGTAAGGAAGTGAGCCCAGCTGAATTTTTTCTTTACTATCACATTCCAAGGCATGATTTTATTATACCTTTTATTTGTTAAGCATTTTATACATATTTTTGGCTCTATACATGCTTTTGTCCGCTTCGTGGATTAACTCTTCTATGCTTTGTCCATGTTCAGGGTAGCAAGCAAAGCCAATACTTAGAGTAACTTTTACATCTCCATACGAAACATTTACCTCACTATACAATCTATCTATTACCTCAAGTAGTTCATTACAGTTTGTTTCTGTAAGAAAAACAGCGAATTCGTCACCACCCCATCTTGCGATAATATCACAGTCTCTTAAAGTATTTGAGAGCTTTGTTGCTATTAAATTTAACACCTTATCCCCTGCGGAATGTCCGAATCTGTCATTAATTAATTTAAAATCATTCAAATCGATGAACAAAACACTGAACTTTTTATTATATCTCTTAGCTTTTCCTAGTTCTTTCTTTATATATTCTTCAAAGAAATATCTAGAGTAAACACCTGTCAGGGAGTCTATAATTGCTAACTTTTTATCAATCGCATTTCTTGTTCTTAATGTGTATAAAAGAACAGAGGTCCCAATGATAATGTAAAAAATACCTATAACATAGGGAATTTGGGTAAAGGATAAACCTATGAAGCACAGCCCTATTACTAAAGAGTATATATTTTTCGCAAGCATAGAGACTATTAAAATGAAAATTCCCAATAGAAAGGGTATTAGTGATTCAACTTCCATCCAGTTCCTCCCCCCTTATGAGCCTTTGGGCGTAGTTTACACAGGCTAGCACCATAAACCACAGGGCGTGGTTGTTGATATCTTCAAAGTTCTCCTTTACCCAGAGGGTTCCATCCTCTTTTTTTACAAGACTTATGTATTCAAAGGCTTTCATGGCAAGGGCCTTGTTGGAGACCTTCTGAAGGATTTTCTCCTTTATATCTTCAGGGAGGGGCATTTCTTCCATCTCCGACCTCCTTGCGCACAAATAAGAAAAGGGGCGTAAGCCCAAAGTAAAACCTCCACAACCTGAAATTATAAGTATATGCCAGAAGGAAACTTCTTCCAGAAGGTGCAGGTAGCTCAAAGTAGGATCCGGCATAGAATTCCTCCCTATCCTCTTTCAGAAGACATAGGAGACAGTTAGTGGGCGTCAGAACTTTGAGTGTTTGGGATTCTTTCCAGAATAAGGTAGGCTTTTTGCTGAAGGATATTAGGGTATTGCCTTGCTGAAGCTCTCTGAGAAAGTCCTCTGCGCCCTTTACCTTTCTGTCCGTTATAAGAAAGTTCCTCACCATTCTAAAGCTGTGCTGGTAGTTGGGAAATAAAAACCTTATGCCCACCTCCCTTATGTATACCTTTACATGGTGGTCAAGCCCGGCAACCACTGGGTTTTTTATATCCATATTCATATACATGAGAGCGTATCTTTTTATGTCTACAAGCCTCTTTAAAAAGTTCAAAGCCAAGTCTACGGATACTAAAGACCTTAGAAATATGTATGGCAAAAGAAAGAAAAGTAGCATTTTTCTCTCAAGCAGAGCATCCTTTAGGTCTATCAGCTCAAAAAGATAGTCCTCTGGGAGTGGAAGACGCCATTTGTATTTTTCCTTAAAGGGGTGTGCTACCACCCTTAGGTCTCCTACTTCAAGAAGATCTCCCAGTATCTTGCCCTTTTCATCAGTAATCTTTACTTCCTTACCCGCTATTATGCCCTCATCCGCAAAGTATTTTATATGGTCGTTGTCGTGGTCTGTAATTATGAGAAAGTCTATATCTTCTTCTTTCGAAGCCCTTTTTATATCTTCTGGTTTTCCAAGAGAGTCGTAGGAAAACTGTGTATGGATATGGAGCTCGAAGGAATATAGGTATAGGGGTGGTAGGTTTGGTAGGTTTGCTTTGTTAATCTTCTCAACCCTTAAAAACCTTATGGGATAAAGCTCAGCAATCAGTATATATATGGCAAAGAAAAGGATCGCCAAAAGTATGTAGGTCATCCCACCTTTGTTTTTAATCTCACTTCTTCCATAGTTTCTTTGGCTATACGCCTTGCCTTTTCCGAGCCTTCCTCAAGGATATATATAAGAAGCTCCCTGTCTTTTGCAACCTCTTCTCTTCTTTCTCTCATGGGTTTAAGAAAAGCCTCAAGACCCTCAAGCATGATTTTTTTACAGTCCACGCATCCAAGTCTACCGCTTTTGCATTCCCTTTCTATTTCTTGAGTTTTTTCTGATGGAGAGAAAATCTTATGGTAGAAAAACACAGGGCATATTTCTGGTCTTCCAGGGTCTCCTTTTCTTAGTTTTTGTGGGTCTGTGTAAAAGCTCATGACTTTCTTCTTTACCTCTTCTTCGCTGTCTGCAAAGTATATGGCATTGTTATAAGACTTGCTCATCTTCCTTCCATCTGTGCCTGGAAGTCTTGGAGTTTCTGTGAGTATAGCCTGAGGCTCTGGAAAGGTTTCTCCGTATAGGTGATTAAACCTTCTTGCTATTTCCCTTGAGAGTTCTATGTGAGGTAGCTGGTCTTCTCCTACTGGAACTGCCTGAGCCTTGTATATGAGTATGTCCACCGCCTGAAGCACTGGGTAGCCCAAAAAGCCATAGGTGTCCGTGTCGTAAAAGTCCCTCTTTGAAACATTGAGCTCCTTTAGCATTTCCTTGTCCAGATAACCCTCAAAGAGAGCAGTTATGAGGGCATCGGACAGCATATCGAGAAATAGTTCCTCAAGTGCTTCGAAGTCCTCAACTTTGTAAGGAAGTTTTGCTATAAAGGTCTTTACGTGGTCTCTAAGACCGCCTTTAAACATAAGGCTAAGGTCGGCAATTCTAAGAAGGTTATACTTAGTGTCCTTGTAAGTGGGGTTCCACTCAAGCCAGCTCTTGGGGGTTATCATGGAAAATATGAGGAAAAGCTCCGCATGTTCCTTTACCTTTGATTGTTGAAATACCACACTCTTTTTTGGGTCAATGCCTAAAGTAAGCCAGTCTATTAGCATATCCTCTATGTTTTGAGGTATCTCCTCTACCCTTTTATAGCCTGTAGTAAGGGCATGCCAGTCCGCCACCATATAAAAGGTTTCGTGCTCCTCTTGGAGTTTTACCCAGTTTTTTATCACACCAAAGTAATGCCCAAGGTGCAGTTTACCTGTAGGTCTCATACCGCTTAAAACTCTCATGGTCTAAATATTAAAACACAGTTGACGATTATAATAGTTATCATGGATCTCCTTACGGTCATAGGTATTGTGGGAGGGCTTGTAGCTCTTCTTATAGGCGCGGTTCTTAAGGGGGCAAGCATCCTTTTTCTTATTCAGCCCGCTGCCTTTGTTATAGTAGTCCCTACAACCCTCTTTGCAAGCCTTGTAACCATACCTTTGTCAAAGTTTTCTCTAATCATAGAGGGGCTTAAACTGGCTTTTAAGGGTGGAGGCAACGAGGTTCTTGAGACAAAGACTCAGCTTGTGGAGTTGGCAAATGTTGTAAGGAAGGAAGGTATGCTTGCTCTTGAAACCCGTGCGGAGGAGATAGAAGACCCTTTTCTTAGAAGGGCCATAGACCTAATGGTTCTTGGTGTGGATGAGAACGTGCTCGTGGAAAGTCTTGAGGCGGAAATAGCAAAAAAAGAAGAAGACTTTGAAATAGCGGTAGAATACTGGAAAAACTCCGCAGAGAGCGCACCTACCTTTGGGCTTGTGGGTGCTGTCTTTGGGCTCATGAAGGCTCTAAAGAGCCTTGATAATGCTCAAGAACTTGCTTATGGAATATCCGCAGCTTTTGTGGCAACCGTCTATGGTATAACCTTCTCCTATCTTGTCTTCGGTCCTCTCTCCAAAAAGATTAAGATAAAGTCCAAGGAAGAAATACTAAGAATGTATATGATACTGGATGCTTGTAGAATGATGGTGAGGGGTGAGAACCCAAGGCTTATAGAAGAAAGGCTCAGCTCTTACGTTGAGGTCAAATAATGGCGAGGAAAAAGAAGTGTCCAGAAGAGGTTTCAGAAAGGTGGGCAATACCCTATGCGGATTTTCTAACGCTACTTCTTTGTCTTTTTATAGCCCTTTTTGCCATGGCTCAAGCTGGCAAGCAGGCAGCCCTTGAATATGCTCAGGCTTTTGCAAAGGCTTTTGGTATGAGGCTTGTTCCCTTTCAGGAAACTTTGCCAAAACAGATACTTCCAGAGCCGGTGATTAAAAGGGCGGAGCCAACAGAAAGGGGCAGAAGAATTCAAAGGCAACTTCAAGAGCTCCAAGAGATGCTAAAAAAGATGGGGCTTGAAGGAGAGTTTAAAATAGCTTACGAAGCTATAGGCATAAGGCTAATACTTCAGGAAAAGCTCCTCTTTGAGTCCGGAAGTGCAGATATAAAGCCAGAGATGAGACCTGTGCTTGACAAACTTTACGAAGTAATCAAAGAGCTTCCAAACCCTGTGGAGGTGGAAGGACATACCGACAATATACCTATATCGACAGAAAGGTTTCCCTCTAACTGGGAGCTGTCTACCGCAAGGGCGAGCACCATTGTAAGGTATTTCATAGCCAAAGGCATAAACCCAGAAAGGTTAAAGGCATCGGGTTATGCGGACACCAGACCTATAGCTCCCAACACCACTCCAGAAGGCAAAGCCCAAAACAGAAGAGTAGAAATAGTTATCCTCAACATAAGGGGTTCGGAGCTAACCCAACCTCAACCATAAGGCTTTCTGTGATAAAGTTTATCTCTTCCTCGGTAAGGTAGGGATGGACTGGTATGGAAAAGACTTCTTTTCTGAATTTTTCTGCGTTTGGTGTGGGTAAGTGCTCCGCGCCTCTTAGCTGGTGCAAAAGATAGCTATAATAGACCCTTGCGTCCACACCCTTTTCCCTTAGTTTTTCCACTATGGCGTCTCTGTCGGGATGCCTTAGGGTATAAAGATGGTATACGTGGTATGCTCCTTCTCTTTCCACAGGATGGACAAAGCCACCGTTTAAGGATTGCATATACTTAGAGGCGTTCTCCCTTCTTTTTTTGTTGTGCTCTTCAAGCCTTTTTAGCATAAGGTATCCAATGCCTGCTTGAAACTCGGTTATCCTAACATTAAAGGCAGGGTGGTCTCCAAAGTCTATCCACTTTTTTATCTCTTTGGCGAGTTCGTCGCTGTTTGTGGCTATTGCACCACCTTCTCCCATAGGTAGGTTCTTGGAGGCATAAAAGCTAAAGGCGGAGATATGCCCGAAAGAGCCAGCCCTTTTGCCCTTCCAAAGAGCTCCGTGAGCTTGAGCGGAATCTTCAAGCACATAAAAGCCATATCTTTCAGAGAGCCACATAATGGCGTCCATATCCGCAGTCTGTCCGTATAGATGCACGGGTATAACCACCTTTGGTCTGTATTTTTTTACCGCATCCTCAAGTTGCTCAGGGTCCATGGTATAGTAGCTGTCCACATCCACTACCACTGGCACACCACCCGCAAGATAGACCGCATCAATGGTTGCCATAAAACTCATGGCAGGGACTATTACCCTTTCTCCCTCAACACCAAGAGCCTTCAAAGCTATAAAGAGAGCCACAGTCCCAGAGCAAACAGTAAATACGTGCTCTACACCAAGGTATTTGGCAAACTCCTCTTGAAAGAGAGAAGTCCACTTACCCCTTGTTATCTGCCCACTTTCCAATATCTCAAGGACAAGCTCTTTTTCCTCCTGTGTAAACCTCTGCTCAATAATTTTAATCATAATCAGACCAATATATGCCTAATGCCTTTGCAAAGTTGCGAAGGGTAAATTATATCAAATCCATAACAGTTGCAAACTTTCACAAAAGCTTAAGCAAAGTTTCCAACTTCTCCGCATCAGTGAAGCTTGTAGACAAGTCCGCAGTAGGATGTCCATAAAGACCACAAAGGGTAACCACTTTGGTGTCCGTGTGCTTTTTCAAAAGCCTTATTACAAAGTCTGTCCTGTAGCAATGGACTCCCACAAGCACCGTTAGGTCATGTTTCCCGTGCAGGACCGCATGGTGTGGGTTTGGTGGGTCCATCTCCACCGCAGGGTCATACTTTTTGAGCTTTGGTCTGTAGTCAGGTAAGACCTTTACATTAAACTTCCCTACCTTTTCTATCAGTTCCCTTACAAGCCTTGCCTTATTTTGTAGCTCCTTATCTCCAAAGTCCCAAAAGAGCAAGGGTCCCACCACCAGCGTGGGTCTTTCCGACTCCCTTATCCACTTTGCAAGGGTTTCAAAGGCTTGCTGGTAGCTAAGGACTTCTTCTCCTATGGTTGCCTCCCCGAGGAAAACCTCCCTTTGCATAGAGGTTCTTGTCCTGTCCTCCTCAGGCGTCGGCACTGCCTTAGGCTTTTTGTAATAGGAGGGTTTAAAGTCCACAAGGTAAGGTGAAAAGTCAAAGCTAAGCTCCCTTTTGCCAACCTCCTCTTTCACATCTTCCTTTATGGAAAGGCTCTTGTAGAGGTCTTCTTTTATAAGGTCAAGCTCCACTGTAAACTCTCCATGATATGCCTTTTCTTCCTCTTCCACTCCAAGACTGTAGCAAGTGGTCCCTACTATATCAAAAAGCACACCTTTTGCACCCTCTTGAGAAGCCCTTCTGAATATCTCATACCGCTTTTCGTAAAACTCATAACAGCAATGTCCTATATAGGTGTATCCATTCTGAGCACACCAAAGGAGCGTATCCCTCAAAAGCTCAAAGGAGGTTATAGTAATAGGTATCATGCCCTTTTGGTAGGCAAGCCTGTAGGCATCTCCTACCGTGCAACCTCCACACTCCCCACAGTCATCAAGATGTCTGTAGTCGCACCAGCGAGGCTTAGCACAGTAAGGCAGAAGCATAACCTTAGCCTTTTCTATGTTTTCTATAAGCCCACCACCTATGGACGCTATTATGTTATTCAGTCTTTTTTTTTCTATACCCAAGTCTATTCCCTCTGTTTTTCTGAGAGGAAAGAGCACCGCCTCTACAAGGTCTTCCACGGTGAGGTTTAGCCCTTCCCAGTCCCTTTGAGAGAAGAACTCCCTTATTCTCTTTTCCACATCCACTATGGGTGTGTGCTTTAGATAAGCCTCAAGGTCGTATATGAGCCTTTGAGGTCTCACGAAAAAGTCTCCGTTTATTATTACCTGTTGGAGGACTTTGCTCTGCAGGTCCACCTTGGCGGAAACCCTAAAAGTCCCCCCAGGACATCTGTATATACCAAAGAGCATTTCACTATCTTCAGGTGCCTTCTTTACATGATAGACCCAATCATCACTTCTAAAATAGTCCCTTTTTTCTTCAAGCAGCCTTATCTCCTCCTGTGTGAGGTCTCCCCACTCAAATTCAATGTTGAGTTCTTCCCTTAGACCCTCAAGGAGTGCGGAAAAAACCTCTTCCTTGGGAGGCAAATATCCCAAAGCCCTCTTTACCCACTCAACCCTGTCCTCTGCGGATTTTATACCCTTTGAGGTGAGCTTTTCCACAGGAATCTGCAATGACTTTAGCATCCTTTCCACGTTAAAGTCCATAAGCACTGTTCCTTGATATAGGAAAGCTCTGCCTTCAAAAACTCCACCTGTGCCAGATATCTTTCTGCCCTCCACCTCTATGTCATTTCTTGGTCTAAACTCCGCCCTTATTCCAAGTTTTTGAAGTCCCTTTGCCACACCGGTGCATATTTTCCTTGTAAGCTCTTCGTAGCTAAGGTTTCCAAGCTGGTCGGTGGTGGCTATAACCTCCCACCCTATCTGCGTTTCGTCAAAGTATATGGCACCACCGCCTGTTATCCTTCTTCCTACCTCTATGCCCTCTCTTTGTGTATATTCAAGCCTTACCTCTTGCTCCACAGCTTGATGAAAGCCCACAAGCACACACTCAGGTTTAAACTGCAAAAACCTTATAGTGGGTGGAATTTTGCCCTCGGACATTAAGTCCAGCATTATCCTATCAAGTGCTATGTTCTCATAGTGAGGTCTTTGACCTGTATACAAAACTCGCCACATACCTGCCTCCTTTTTAAGTTCAAGTAAATTTTAGGCTTTTGTGTAGTTTGTTTTTGTGATATGCGTCAGATTATTTCAAGAAAGGCTGTGGTAGGCTTTTAACAGGTTATGAGTTTTCTCGCCAAGTTTCAAAGCCTTTGGGTCATCTTTGCAGTCCTCTTGGGTTTGTATTTGAGTAGGTTTGAGGTTATAAGGGAAGTCTCTGGCTACCTTATAACGCCCTCTTTGGTTCTTATGCTCTTTGGTCTATTTCTTGGCATGCCCCTTAGGGAAGTGTTAGATGCTTACAGAAACCGTAGGTTTTTCTTTATAAGCCTAATGGTTAACTTTCTCATTACCCCTGCGGTTGCATATCTTCTTGGGTATATATTCCTAAGGGAAAATACAGCCCTCTGGATAGGCTTTGTGATGCTCTTAGTCACTCCTTGCACTGACTGGTATCTTATCTTCACCGCCATGGCAGGTGGAAACCTACCCCTTAGCACCTCCATACTTCCTGTGAACTTTTTTATGCAGGTAGCCCTTTTGCCCCTTTATCTGGAGCTGTTCTTTTCTAAGGAAGGCTTTGTTAACCTCTGGTCTATTTTGGAAAGCATAGCCTTTGTGATAGTGTTGCCCCTTCTTACTGCCCAAGCTCTCAGAAGGTTAAGGTTTTCGGAGAGGCTTTCCTTCTTAGCGAGTTTTCAAAGCCTTTTTCTCTTCATTGCCATCGTATCCATGTTTGCCTCTCAAGGTCAGGCTATAACCCACAAGCCATTTTTGCTTTTGAAGATGCTTACGCCTCTTCTTATCTTCTTTCTCTTTGCCTTTTTAGTAGGTGTTTTTCTTGGACGCCTCATACTCAGGAGCTACCAGAACACTGCCAGCTTGACCCTTACCCTAATGGCAAGGAACTCACCCATAGCTTTGGCTATAGCCCTTACCGCCTTTGAGAACGAACCCCTTATAGCCCTTGCCTTAGTGATAGGACCCTTGGTAGAACTGCCCGTGCTCTTTTTAGCAGTAAGAGGGCTTTTACTCTTAAAGAAATTGAGCTTATAATTTCCCCATGCAGAAGCCCTGGGAAGGCAGGTTTAAAGAAAAAACAGAGGAGTTTGTGGAGAGGTTTACCCAGTCGGTAAGTTTTGACAAGGAGCTTGCCCTGTGGGATATAAAACAAAGCAAAGCCCACGTAAAGACCCTACAAAAGGCTGGAGTGCTTACAGAAGAAGAAGCCCAAAAACTCCTTCTTGGTCTTGAAGACATAGAAAAGGACATAAAGGAAGGAAGTTTTGACTTCAAGCAGGAGCTGGAAGATGTGCATATGAACATAGAGGCGGAGCTCATAAGAAGGCTTGGAGAAGTGGGAGGAAAGCTACACACCGCAAGAAGCAGAAACGACCAAGTGGCTACCGACGAAAGACTATACATAAAGGACAAGCTCACAGAGGTTATCCAAAGTCTAAGAGCTCTCAGAAAAGAGCTCGTGAAATTAGCGGAAAGGTCCGTAGATATCCTACTGCCTTCCTACACTCACCTTCAGAGGGCTCAACCTATAAGGCTTGCTCACTACTTTCTTGCCTACAGAGAGATGTTTCTAAGCGACGAGCAAAGGTTTATAAACGCCTATAGAAGTGCGGACTGTTTACCCCTTGGCTCTGGAGCGTCCGCAGGCGTAGACTTTCCACTGGATAGGTTTTATACCGCAGAGCTCTTAGGCTTTGGTAGGCTCTGTAGAAACTCCCTGCAGGCAACTGCAGAGAGGGACTTTATACTTGATGTGTTATACGCCTGTGCGGTTTGTGGCATGAGGCTTTCAAGGCTTTCAGAAGACTTGATAATCTGGTCTACAGAGGAGTTTGGCTTTGTGGACCTACCCGATAGGCTATGCACTGGAAGCTCCATAATGCCTCAGAAGAAAAACCCAGATGTGCTTGAACTAATAAGAGGCAAAACTGGAAGGCTTTATGGAAATCTTATGAACCTTTTGGTGGTCCTAAAGGGTCTTCCCATGGCATACAACAGAGACCTACAAGAGGACAAAGAACCCCTCTTTGATAGCTTAAGGACTATAAAGGACTGTATTGAAGGTATGACGCTTGTGTTAGAAGGTATGAGTATAAGGACAGACAGGATGGAAAAAGCAAGCGGAGGCTTTACCCTCATGACAGACCTTGCCAATTACTTGGTCTTGAAAGGAATCCCCTTTAGGCAGGCACATAAAACCGCAGGCTCAATAACCGCCTACCTTCTTGAAAAGGGTAAAAGACCAGAGGAGCTTACCCTTGAAGAGCTAAGGAGCTTTTCTGAGCTTTACCAAGAGGATGCCTTGGAGCTTTTGAGACCAGATAGGGTAGCGGACAGGAGAAAAACCTACGGCGGGACTGCAAGGGAAGAAGTTTTAAAAAGGCTACAAGTAGCTAAAAGGGAGGAAGGCATACCATGAAGATGGTTCTGGTTTTTATTCTTCTCATAATAATTGCAGGAATATCTGGCACTATAGTATTCCTCAATCAGGAAAAGGTTATGTTGGTGCTTACGCCAACCTTTAGAGATGTATACTACATAGTCCCTCCAATCCCTCTGGGACTTTTGGTAGTTTTGAGTTTCTTTGTAGGTCTCTTCATAGGCTACGTAGGTGGAGTTATATCTAAATTCTTCAAGTAGAGTTATAGATTGAACTCCTCCTTTAAAACGTGGAGCAAGTCTTCAGCAACTACAAGTTTTTTAAACAAAATCAGTTACCTCGTCTGGCACATAGCCGAGCCTACATTCTATGAGACTTAAAACCATCTCTTGGGTGGACTTTAAAAGACCTTCCTCAAGACCGATTTGCTCGCCTTCCTTAAGCCCAAGCCTATATAGAATATCCTTTTTCAGCCTTCTCTTTGGCAATTTTATATCCTCAGGTCTAACCGCTATAGGCACATGCTTGACATCCTCCGTGAGCCTTATCCTTAAGTTAGGTCGCAGTTCTGTTAGTGTCAATGCTTTCAGTAGATAGTCCTTCCTTTCTTCCTCGTTCATCCCTTCCATAGTCCTTATGAGTTTCTCTATCAGATATGCCTCGTCCTCTACCTTACACAAACAAGCTAAAAGCCTATCCATAGGGTCTGGGCTTTCCAAAAGCACTTTGCAGTCTATCTGCCTTATGTCAATCATCTCGTAGCTAAAGCTAAGGTTTCTAAGCCTTAGCCTTGACTTCATTCTTAGTTTTCTGTTTCCCACATACACAAGGAGCTGTTTTATAGGACTGCTTGGATATCTCTCTAATATGGCAAGGTAATAGCGTAGCATTCTAAAGGGCATGTTAGTGTCGTTAAAGGACTGGAACTCTATATGCAGTATGCTTTCATCCTCAAGCCTTGCTAAAAAGTCCACTCTTAACTCTGTGGAAGGGAAGTTGGTGGGTAGCAGTTCCTTTATGGGTGCGGGTGCGAGTATTTTGCTTAGTCTGTGTGGGATTTCTTCAAAAACATCCTTTAAAACTATGTCCTTTGAAGACACGGGAAATTATAGCACACTACTTGCAACCTACATTAAAATATAAACTGGGGAGGATGAAGGTATGGCGATAGAATACCAGCCCTTATACATACTATCAAGCGGAATGCTACTCCAACAGAGAAAGTTGGAAACCATAACCAACAACCTTGCAAACGTGGACACGCCAGCCTTTAAGAAAGACCTAATTTTGGCAAGCCTCTGGGAAACTCCTATGGGTCAGAGCTTTCCAGACATTGACCCACAAAACCCAAGCAACAACTTTTTGTATCCAGTCGTAGAGAGAATCTTTACAGACCTCTCTCAGGGTGCTATAAAACAGACGGGCAACCCGCTTGACCTTGCCATAGAGGGCAATGGCTTTTTTGCGGTTAGAAGTGGTCAAGAGGTGCTATATACAAGAAAGGGAAACTTTAGGCTGGACGCAGAAAGCTATCTTGTCAATGAGCTTGGCTACAGAGTGCTTGATACAAACCTCAATGAGATAAGGCTGGAAGGGCAACCAACTTTTGGTATTGATGGTTCTGTGTTTGTGAACGGTCAGCAAATTGCTACTATCGGTGTGTTTGAGCTTCAAAACCCTCAGAAAATAGGAAGAGACCTCTTTACAGGTCAGGCTCAGCCTGCTCAAGGCTATAGGCTCATGCAAGGCTTTCTTGAACTTTCCAATGTGAACCCTATTCTTGAAATGGCAAAGCTTATTCAAACCCACAGAGCTCACGAGGTTTATTCCAATCTTATAAGGTCTCTTGACGCCATTTATGAGAGGTTTAACCAGAGCTTTTAAAAAAGGCTCTTCTGTGTGGATGTCTTTGAGAGGCTGTCAAGCTCCTTTATAAGGCTTTTCATTTCCAATTCTTCAAACCTTTTCCTTAATGCGTTAAAGTTAGGACTTTTTAGCCTTAACTCTTCTTCTTTTAGGCTTAAACCCTCTACTTTTTGCAGTTTTAGAAGAGATAAAGCAAGCTCAAGGCTTTCTCTGTTTGCCTGAGGAAAGGCTCTAAGGAAGTCTTGCCAGTTTCTCAAAAGGTTTTCCACACTACCGTAGGCTTCAAGAACTTTTATGGCAGTTTTTGGACCTATACCCTTTACGCCTTCTATATTATCCACCTTATCACCCACAAGGGCAAGGTAGTCTGGAAGTTTTTCTGGTGGAACGCCAAACTTTTCCAAAACTTTTTTCCTGTCAAAGACCTCACCGCTTATGGGATTAACCACCACAAGCCTTTCACACACAAGCGACAATATATCCTTGTCTGGTGAGTAGACTTTTACAGAAAAGCCTCTTTCAAGAGCCCACCAGCTTATGGTTGCAATTATGTCATCCGCCTCATAGCCTTCCACTTCATACCTTTTAATGCCAAGAAGGTCAACAAGCTCCTTTATAACTGGTATCTGGACCTTTAAGGGGTCTGGCATGGAAGGTCTTTTGGCTTTGTATTCTCTATAGACCTCTTCTCTCTTTGTGGGTGCAGGCAGGTCAAAGGCTATGGCAAAGTAAGAAGGCTTTTCTGTTTTTAGTATGGAAAAGATAGCCCTCATAAAGCCGTATATGGCACCGGTGGGAAAGCCAGACCTTGTGGAAAGAGGTGGAAGAGCAAAAAAGCTCCTATACAGAAAGGCGGAGCCGTCAAGGAGATGCAAAACCTTCATGGAGAGCCCTTCTGTAATAGCCTTTCATAGCTTCCACAAGGCTTCTTGTAGCCTTTTCTACGTCCTCAAAGCCAAGGATAGCAGAAACCACCGCAATACCCTTTGCACCCGCAGCGAGCACTTCCGCAACACGATAGTGAGTTATACCACCTATGGCGACTATGGGCTTTGAGGTTAGCTTTACCGCTTGACGCAGACCCTCTATACCCACCAATTTGTAGTTTGCCTTTGTGGTAGTCTCATACACAGAACCAAAGCCTATATAGTCTATGGGAAGATGCTCCACCTCTTTTAGCTTATCCACAGAGTTTACTGAGTAACCTATAAACATCTTGTCTCCTACGAGCTTTCTGACCACATCGGGAGGAAGGTCTTCTTGACCCACATGAACACCGTCCGCAGACACCGCAAGAGCTAAGTCCACCCTATCGTTTACCACAAGCTGAACATTATACCTTTGAGTGAGCTCTCTAAGAACCAAAAGCTCCTCATACATCTGCCTTGTGGACTTGTTTTTAAACCTATACTGGAGTGCAGTTATTCCACCCTTTATGGCGGACTCTATGGTAGATACGAGGTCCCTGTCCATAAAGTAGCGGTCATCGGTTACAAGGTATAGGGTTAGATTGGGCTTTTGCATGTTTTCCTCCTGTTGCAAATGATATTCAGTTAGACTATATTATATGCTATGCAGTTGGAAGAGCTAAAGCAGAAGTTTGAGCAGTTTCTCAGACAGAACGGACACAAGATAACAAAGGGCAGGTTTGAGATAATAGACAAAATAGCCAGCTATGGTCCTCACTTTGAGATAGAAGAACTTGTCCGCTGGATAGCAAACCAAGACAGGACAATAGCCAGCCGGTCCACCGTCTACAGAACCGTAAGGCTTCTTCAGGAGTTTGGAGCAATAAGGGAGGTAATAAAGCTGGGTAACAGAACCATATACGAGTTTGTGGCGGGAAAGCCACACCATGAGCATCTCATATGCGTGGAATGCGGGAAGATAATAGAGTTTTACAAAGAGGAAATAGAGGAGTTTCAAGACAAGGTATGCGAAGAGCACAACTTTACACCTTTAAACCACAGACTTGAAATTTTTGGTATATGCTCAGACTGCAAGGCAAAAAAATATGAGAATAGAAGGCTGGAAGTTGGAGCTTAAAACTACGAGAGCAGGGCATATAAAACCCAGCGAGGACTTTAGCTCTTACCTTAACTCTGCTATAGAAAAACCACAGGAGCAGGTCAATAAAGAAGCCTTGCCAGTAGATGCAAGAATTAGTGCAAAGGTGGAAGAGGTATCCAAAAAGTATGGTATCCCTAAGGAGTTAATCTATGCAATAATAAAGCAAGAGAGCAATTTCAACCCTATGGCTTACAATAAAAACAAAGATGGCACAGAGGATAGAGGTCTCATGCAGGTCAACTACCAGCACAACCTAAGGCTTATGAGAGAATATGGCATAACAGACCCAAACCAGCTTTTTGATATAGAAACCAACATAGAGCTTGGAGCAAGGATACTCTATGAAAACTTCCAAAGGTTTGGCAACTGGGCTATGGCTGTAAAAGCCTACAATGGGCTAAGGGCGGACAACTGGGACTATGTGAGGGGAGTTTTTGAGAAGCTGGCTCTTTTTAGGTGAGGTGCAATGGAAATAAAGGAGCTTACCCAAAAACAAAAGGACTTTCTAAAAAACCTCTTTGGGATTGAAGAACTTCCAGAGGATATGGAGTTGGAGGAGTTTCTTGCCTCAAAGGGTTGTAAACTATACGAGTGCCTAAGTTGTGGCAAGCTGGTATTTCACGATAATTATGAGTTTTGGAACTTAACGGATTGTTGTGATGACAATTCAAAGCTGGTGGAAGGTGGGCTACTTTGTGAGGTATGCTACTCAAGAACTCCAGAGAACCTAAAGCACTGGATATTTTTCAGACCTACTTACTACAAAGAGGTGAGCTTTTTGTCACCAGAAGGTAAAAATAAGCCAACAAAAGAATAGAAGCCAAAGGAAAACTTATAATATCTATATGCCTCTCATAAAGGACATTGAGGAGGTAAAGGAGTTTATAAGAAAAACCTCGCAGAAGACCGCTGTTTATGTGGGTTGTGATTCAAGGCAGGTTAAAAACCACACGGTCTTTGTTTCTGTGGTAGTTGTTCACATAGATTCTTCCAGAGGTGCAAAGATATTTTGGAAAGTAGACAAAGTGCCACGCATAAGGTCCCTCAGACAAAGGCTTTTAGAGGAGGTGAGTAGAGCAGTCTACCTTGCCCTTGAGGTTTCTGAAGTGGTTGGCAACAGACCTTTTGAAGTCCACCTTGATATAAACCCAAACCCAGAGCATAACTCCAGCGTCATACTCAAGGAAGCAATAGGCTATGTGCTCGCCCAGGGTCTAAAGCCTGTGGTAAAGCCTCATTCCATCGCAGCTACTACTGTGGCGGACTATATTACCGGCAAATACTAAAACACGTATTCACCGGATATGAGCCTGTTATAAAAGCTCTCTGGCAAGAAGGCATGACGGTGCATGTCCGCAGAGTATAGCTTTGTCTGAACCTTTACCTCTCTGGAAGGTTCTCTTACGGGGTGCTTCTTAGAAGCTATGGACATGGTCCACCAGTATCCTGCGTATCCTGGTATTACTGCGGTGTAGAGGTCTACTATTGGGAAAACTTTCTTAAGAGCCTTCTGTATTCTTCTAACTATTTCAATGTGGTAATGTATGGACTCTGTCTGACCCACGTATATGCCGTCCTCCTTGAGGGCGCTGTAGACATACTTAAAGAACTCCTCTGTGGTTAACACGTGGGCAAAGCCTACTGGGTCTGTGGAATCTACTATTATCACGTCAAACTCATTCTCATAGTCTTGAATGTATTTGTAGCCATCTTCATTAAGGATTATTGCCCTTGGGTCTTCAAAGGCGACCGCCATGGTAGGTAAAAACCTTTTGGAGACCTCTATAACCTCCTTGTCTATGTCCACAAGGACAGCCCTTTTGACCTCTGGGTGCTTAAGAACTTCCCTTAGAACTCCGCCGTCTCCTCCGCCTATTATGAGGACATTTTCTGGGTTGGGATGGGCATATAGGGGCACATGTGCCATAAACTCGTGGTAGATGAACTCATACCGCTCGTCGCACTGAGCAACACCATCAAGCACCAAGATTCTTCCGAAGTGTGGCGACTCCACAACCATTATCTCCTGATATTCGCTCTTGCCGTGGTAAAGCACATTGCTTATAGGGTAGCAGTGTCTTATGGGTGCATAGGGGTCTCTTTCCATAAAGAAGGTGTCCATCATCGCTTTTCACCTCTCAGTTTTTGGAGCATATTATAAAGCATAAGAACTCTGTCTGGTTCAAGAGTTTCAACTCTGCACATAGGGTCAATACCTGCTTTAAGAAGTATAGTTTCTGGAACTTTATTCTTTAGAGCCTTTCTCCTCATGGAGTATAAGCCTACCAAGAAACTCTTATAGTCCTCAAGGTCTAACTTTGGAAGCTCCTCCCTTCTGCTTAGCCTAATAAGTCCGGATTGCACCTTTGGGGGTGGCACAAAAAAGCGTGCGGGCAAGCTCATGAGATACTCAACTCTATAAAAAGTCCTTACAAAGGTAGAGAGCCAAGAAGCTCCCTTTTGAATTTTCTCCGCCACTTCTTTCTGTAGCATGTAAACTGCTATTGGAATGCAGGAATGGTGAAAAACTGTGTTTTCCAATATAAGACTTGCCACATTATAGGGTAGATTTCCCACCACTTTGAGGTTTTCTCCCAGAGAGCAAAGGTTAAACTTGGTGGCATCTTCCCTATGGATAAACACTTTATCCCTTTGTATGTTTTTATGAAGAATTTCTACCATCTGCGGGTCTATTTCTAAAAGATGAAGCTCTTTGAAGTTCTTTTTTAGGATTTCTTTCGTTAGGTTTCCAGTGCCTGGACCTATCTCAACCACTATGTCCTCCTCTTGGAGTTCCAAAAACTCCACTATGCGTTCAAGGACACCCTTTGCCACAAGAAGGTGTTGACCAAGATGTTTTTTAAGCTTCATGCTTTATAATTTTAGGCATGTTTCTTTTCCTCTTGCCTTATAGTAGGCTTCAAAAGAAGTTGGTCTTTAAAAATTGTGATGAGAGCAGGTTTACACTTGAGGAGTTTGAGCCTCTTGCAAGGTCTATTGAAAAGGAGTTTGTCAAAGACCACTCTCTTGCACCTTTGTATAGAAGATTTAGGAATGTTTTTTGGGAAAGTCTTGAGCTGTGGGTCTTGCCTCCTCCTGTGGTTAGATACATAGAGGAAAATTCCTGGGTCTTGTCTCCTTTGTATGGTCTTGTTAAACCTACCGCTTGCATTCCCTTTGCACCTGTATCTTGGAAGGAATTTTATGGAGGGAAAACTCTTATGGATTTCTGGAAAGAACACATAAGAAACCTCTCAAAAAAGCTCCTTTCTGAAAAGGTTGTCGTTTCCTTTCTTGGTAAACCTTATGAGAAACTCTTTGACCTAAAATATGCCAAAGGCTTTTTGAGCTTTGAGTATTATAGGAAAGAACAGAAGGTAAAATTACCCTATAAACACTATGCCTATACGCTAAGATACATAGCTGAGAAGAACTTGAGCCTTTCTGAGCTTGAGAAGATAAACTTCTATGACTACAAGGTGGAAAGTATAAGGAGCGTGGATAATAAAACTGTAGTGTTTATGAGGTCGGAGGGTAGGTATGAAATCTGATACATATATCTCCATAGTTATACCTGCCTACAACGAAGAAGACAACATACCCATACTCTATGAAAAGCTAAAAGGAGTTCTTGAAAGGCTTGGAAGAGAGTATGAGATTATTTTTGTGGATGATGGTTCTGTAGACAGGACTTGGGAAAGGCTAAAAGATATAGCGGAAAAAGACCAAAGAGTAAAGCTAATACGCTTTAGGAAAAACTACGGACAGACCGCTGCCATGTATGCGGGCTTTCAGCACGTTAGCGGAGAGGTAGTCATAACCATGGATGCAGACCTTCAAAATGACCCAGAGGACATTCCCATGCTCCTGCAAAAGCTGGAAGAGGGCTACGACATAGTAAGCGGGTGGCGAAAAGACAGAAAAGACCCCTTCCTCTCCAGAAAGCTCCCCTCTATGATAGCTAATTGGATAATCTCAAAGGTAACTGGTGTGGAGCTTCATGACTACGGATGCACTTTAAAGGCTTACAGGGCGGACATAATAAAAAGGCTTGAGCTATACGGAGACATGCATAGGTTTCTGCCTGCACTTACAAAAAGGCTTGGAGCGAAGATAACAGAAATTCCAGTAAGGCATCATCCAAGATTGTATGGAAAGTCAAAGTATGGTATTGGTAGGACTGTAAGGGTTATTCTTGATATTTTCTTAGTAAAGTTTCTCAACGAATACATAAACAAGCCCATGTATGTGTTTGGCACGGTGGGCTTTGCCCTTTTGAGCCTTGGATTGCTTATGCTTTTCTACCTTGTTTTCATAAAGCTCTTTCTTGACGAGGAGATTGGAAGAAGACCTCTGCTTATACTGAGCGTCCTCTTTACCCTTGCGGGCATACAGCTTCTTTCCACCGGCATAATAGCGGAGCTTCTTGTGAGGATATACTACAGAACAAAGGAAGATAAACCCTTTGTAGTGGAAGAAAAGGTCAATCTTTAAACAAAAACCTATGACCACCTTCATTGAAGCCTTTTCATATTTATGCTTAACTAATAATTAACACCATGAAAAACATTGATATTGACCTAAGATTGCTTGAGCTCTTCTGTTGTGTATATGAGAAGGGTAGCCTATCTGAAAGCTCTAACTGTCTACACCTCTCTCAGTCCACTATAAGTTTCCATATGCATCAGCTTGAAAAGTCCATAGGACTAAAGCTCTTTTATCGCAAGGGAAGGAGGCTCCTGCCCACAAGCAACGCCCACATGCTCTATCCCTACGCAAGAAAATTGCTTGAGCTAAAGCTCTCTGTGATAGAAGAGATAAGGCTTCTGACGGGTTCTTACAAGGGCTACATAAAAATAGGAGCAAGCTCCATACCGGGAAGCTACCTACTTCCACATTTTATAAGCAGGTATCTTAACAAAAACCCAAGCACCCAAATAGACCTGATAGTGGAGGATTCGGAGATAGTGCTCAGTAGGCTTGAAGCTGGGGAAGTAGACATAGGCTTTACAGGCTTTGTTCAGCAAGACAGAAGGATGGTAATAAGGGAGGTTTGGGAGGACAGCATACTTTTTGTCGGTGGCAAGGATGTGAAGGATTGGCTTACCTTAGAAGAGCTTACCAAGATGCCCTTTGTTCTGAGGGAGGAGACCTCGGGCACAAGGAAGTTTGTGGAAGGCTTTTTGAACTCTGTGGGGGTGGATGTGAGAAGCCTAAATGTGGTTCTTGTAGTGAACAAGAATGAGGTCATATTGGACGTATTAAAAAACATAAGGGCGGTTTCCTACCTCTCTTCCCATGTGCTGAAAGGGTCTGATGCGTCCGAAATACGTGTCCTAAGGGTTCAGGGTTTGGAAATACCTAAGAGGAAGTTCTACATGGTCTATAGCAAGGACAGACCACAGAGCCCGGCGGTTAAGAACTTTCTTGAGGAGTTCAGTAAATTCCTACAAGAGGTAAGCGTCTAAACTTCCGCACCCTCCAGTATGCGGTCGCAACCGCAGGTTCTATTCTCTGGTAGTCTCTTTATAAACTCAACTATCAACTTGCCTATTTCTTGCTCTTTTTCTTTCATAAGACTTATAACCTCATCGCTGGTTAACCTGTAGCCCGCTATACCTGCTGCAGGGTTTGCCACTATGCATATGCTTGCATAACACATGGTGAGCTCCCTTGCAAGGACCACCTCGGGATAGCCTGTCATACCTACCACATCACCACCGAGCCTCTCTATAGCCCTTATCTCCGCTGGTGTTTCAAACCTTGGACCCTCTGTGCAGGCGTAAACGCCAGAGGGATGGTAGGTAAGTTTTAGGTCCTCTAAAACTTCAAAGAGAAGGTTTCTCATCTGAGGGCAGTATAGTTGGCTTGCGTCTATGTGAACTACCTTTCCTTCTTTCAATAGTTTGGCTACCTTGTCATCACCATCCACAGGTAGAGAAAACTTACCTTCATAAAAGGTGTCTTTTCTGTTTTTTGTGAGGTCAAGAAGGTCATCAATCACCACAAAATCTCCTGCTTTAAAGGTTTTGTTTATACCACCGACCGCAGACACAGCCAAAATTCTCTTTACACCAAGCTCCCTCAAAGCCCAGAGGTTCGCTCTATATGGCACAAGGTGAGGAGGGTATACGTGCCCTTCACCGTGCCTTGAGATGAAGGCGAGCTCCCTATCTCCTACTCTGACTATTACCACTTCAGAGGAAGGTTCACCAAAAGGCGTCCTTACTCTAAGTTTTTTCACTATTTCAAAGCCTTCAAGTTTATAAAGTCCACTGCCACCTATTACACCTATCATAGCTCCCTCGAAGGACAAAGGTCATAAAGAGGACACTCATGGTGTTTAGGCTTTTGTGCGGTGCATATATACCTTCCAAGAAGAACAAGGAGGTTAGAGAATTTCCCCCACTGTTCCCTTGGGACTATTTTCATTAGGTCTTTTTCTATCTTTTCAGGTTTTTTCTCCTTTGTTAGACCCAGTCTTTGACTAACCCTTGACACATGCGTATCTACCGCAATGCCTTCGTTCTTTCCAAAGGCGTTGTATAGGATAATGTTGGCACTTTTTCTGCCTATTCCAGGCAGGCTTGTGAGAGCTTCCATACTGTCTGGAACTTGTCCTCCAAACCTTTCCACTATATGCTGACAGGCGGACTTTATAAACTTTGCCTTGTTTTTATAGTAGTTTATGGAGCTTATATCCCTTTCTAACTCCTCTAAGGGTGCTTTAAGATAGTCTTCACAGCTTCTATATTTCTTAAATAATTTCTCGGTCAGTTGATTTACCTTTTTGTCTGTTGACTGTGCTGCAAGTATGACGGCCACCAGTAGCTCAAGCGGGTTTGAAAAGTTTAGTTCAAGTCTATCTGGAAACACCTTATCAAGCCTTAAAAGGATTTCCTGCACCATTTTAGGTCTGATAGAATTATATCACGAGGGTTTACTTGGATGCACCTATGGTGTCAAGAATAGGCTCTATTTTGAAAAGGTTCTAAAGGAAAAGGTAAGTAGATACAAGATGTTTGGCGTGCCTCGTTTAGTAGATGGGGTTGAGAAAAAGGAAGAGCTTGAGTTTTTCCTTGAGCTTGACGTGGACTTCATTCAAGGCTTTATATTTTCCAAGCCAGAGCCTTATCCCAAAATAAGACAGATAGAGGAGTTGGCATATAATAGTATTTCGTCCTATTAAAGTAGGAGGTATTTGGCATGAAAACTCTTGCCTATGGCTTCCCAAAGCTTGGAGAGAAAAGGGAGTTCAAAAGCCTTCTTGAAAACTTCTGGAAGGGCAAGATATCAGAGCAGGATTTCATAGATGGCATGAACTCTTTGAGGGATTGGATTGCTGGGCTCTACAGCCAGTATGTAGACCTTTTTCCTTCTGGAGACCTTTCTTACTATGACTTTATGTTGGATATGTCCATAACCCTTGGTGCAATTCCCAGAAGGTTTGGAGAATACAAGGGTCTTGAGACCTACTTCCAGATGGCACGGGGCGGTCAGGCTCTTGAGATGACAAAATACTTCAATACCAACTATCACTACCTTGTTCCAGAGCTTGAGGGCAAAAACTTTAGGCTTTTCAAAAACATACCCCTTGAGGAATACTCATATTTAAAGGACAAAGGATACGAGGCTTTTCCAAAGGTAATAGCACCCTACACTTTCCTTAAGCTTTCAAAGGTCTTGAAAAGGTCTTCTCTGTCAGATTTGCCTCTTTATGAGCTTTCAAAGTTGGAAGGTCAAAAGGACTTTGAGGAATATCTCAATGCGGTGTTTCCAGCTTACGAAGAGTTGCTCAAGGCACTAAGTTCTGCGGGTGCACAGGTGGTGATAATGGAAGACCCTGCTTTGTGTCTTGATATGCAAGATTGGGAGTGGGACCTGGTGCATGAGACCTATGCTTGCTTGAGCAAGTATGTAGACCTTTATGTGATAACCTACTATGACAGCGTTTCTAACTACAAGAGGTTTGTGGAACTTCCTGTCAAGGCTCTTGGTTTTGACTTAGTTTCCAACAGAGAAAACCTTGAAAATCTAAGAAAGGAAGGCTTTCCAGAGGATAAGGTTTTAATAGCGGGCATTATAAACGGCAGGAATGTGTGGAAGGCAAACCTCAGAGAAAAGCTAAACCTTGTGGAGGAGCTTGCCAAACTTAGCAAAGAGCTTATTGTTTCCAACTCTTGCCCCCTTTTCCATCTGCCTGTGAGCGTAGAGCCAGAGGATAGCCTGCAGGAGGGTCTAAAGGAAAGGCTTTCTTTCGCAAAGGAAAAGCTAAGAGAGCTCCACACCATAAAGAAGGCTCTGCAAGGAGACCAAGATGCGATAAGAGAAGTGGAACACTCAGAAAAGCTCTCTACGCAGGCTTTTGGTGTAAGAGAGGAAGTAAGAAGATGGGTCGCATCCCTTACCGCCTCGGACTTTGAGAGGGATGTGCCATATGCGGAAAGGATAAGGCTACAGCAAGACCTCTTGAAACTTCCTCTTCTTCCCACCACTACCATTGGCTCTTTCCCACAGACAGAGGAGGTGAGGAAAACAAGGACTGCATACACCTCTGGGAAAATAACAGAGGAGGAATACAAGGACTTTATAAGGAAACAGATAGAGCATGTGATAAGGGTTCAAGAGGAGATAGGGCTTGATGTTTTGGTGCATGGTGAGTTTGAAAGGACGGATATGGTGGAGTTCTTCGCTCAGAGGTTAGAAGGTATTGCGGTCACAAAGCACGGATGGGTGCTCTCTTACGGCTCAAGGGTTTATAGACCACCCATAATATATGGCGATGTTTACAGACCTGAGCCTATGACGGTAGAGGAGATTAGCTACGCACAGTCTCTCACGGAAAAGCCTGTAAAGGGTATGCTCACAGGTCCTGTAACCATACTAAACTGGAGCTTCTACAGAGAAGACATAAGCAAGAGAGAAATAGCCTATCAGATAGCTCTGGCACTGCTTGAGGAGGTCAAAGACCTTGAAAGGGCTGGCATAAAGATAATTCAGATAGACGAGCCTGCTTTTAGGGAAGGTGCACCTCTCAAGAGAAGGGACTGGGAGGAATACTTTGACTGGGCGGTAAAAGCCTTTAGGCTGTGTTCCAAGGCTCAACCACAAACTCAGATACACACCCACATGTGCTACAGCGAATTTAACGAGGTTTTGGATTATATATATCAGATGGACTTTGATGTAATCTCCATAGAGGCTTCACGGAGTAAGGGCGAGATAATTTCTGCCTTTGAAAACTTCAAGGGTTGGGACAGGCACATAGGCATAGGCGTTTATGACATACACTCTCCTGCCATTCCTACAAAGGAGCAGATGAGAGCTGTCTTGGAAAGGGCTATGAAGGTTCTGCCAGTGGAGATACTGTGGGTAAACCCCGACTGTGGTCTAAAGACCAGAAGATGGGAAGAGGTCATTCCATCCTTGAAGAACATGGTAGAGACCGCACAGGAGCTTAGAAAAGAGCTGGTTCAGGCATGAGTAGTAGGGATGGGATTCTTATAAACACCATAAGGTTTCTAAGTGTAGACCAAGTAGAAAGGGCAAAGTCGGGACATCCCGGCATGCCTCTTGGTGCAAGCCACATAGCTTATCTTATCTTTGACCGTTTTCTACGCTTTAATCCCCAAAACCCAAACTGGATAAACAGAGACAGGTTCGTTCTATCTGCGGGTCATGCCAGTGCCATGCTTTATTCTCTCTTGTTTGTGATGGGATATGACCTTACGCTGGAAGACCTAAAGGCTTTTAGACAACTCGGTAGTAAAACTCCAGGACATCCCGAGAACTTTCTCACTCCCGGCGTGGAGGCTACCACTGGACCACTTGGTCAAGGTATAGGCAATGCGGTAGGTATGGCACTTGCAGAAAAGTATCTTGCCTCTTACTTTAACAGAGAGGGCTTTCCTATAATAGACCACTATACCTTTGCACTGGTAAGCGACGGAGACCTTATGGAGGGTATATCCTGCGAAGTGGGAGAGCTTGCGGGACACTGGAAACTCCACAAGCTCATAGTAATCTGGGACAACAATAAGGTTTCCATAGATGGACCCACATCCCTTGCTTGGTCTGAGGATGTGTGCAAGAGGTTTTCCGCTTTTGGCTGGTATGTCCAGCACATAGAGGATGGCTACAACCTTGAGGAGCTTGAGAGGGCTATAAGGAATGCCCTTTCTCAAAAGGAGAAACCTTCCTTTATCTCAGTCAGAACGCATCTTGGCTATGGCTCTCCAAAGCAGGACGATGCCAGCGTGCACGGTGCACCCTTGGGAAGGGAAAAGGCACTTGAGACGAAGAGAAACCTCAAGTGGGTAGAAGAGGACTTTTATGTGCCAGAGGAAGCCTTAAGCTATAGAGAGGAGAAAATAAAAAGGGGCAAAGAGCTTGAGGAAGAGTGGAACAGGCTCTTTGATGCATACGCTAAGAGCTATCCAGAGCTGGCACAAGAACTCCTTAGGGCTTTCAAAAGGGACTGGGGAGAGGAATACAGAAAGCATATCCCAGTTTTCACAGAGGCTATGGCAACCCGTCAAGCAAGCGGTAAGGTTTTAAATTTCATAGCTCCCCATATACCGACCCTCTTTGGTGGCTCTGCGGACCTATCTGAGTCTAACAACACCTACTTGCATGGCATGGGAGACTTTTCTGCAGAAAACCCCACTGGAAGAAACCTGCACTTTGGCGTAAGAGAGCATGGAATGGGTGCCATACTTAATGGTATGGCATACCATGGTGGCATTCTGCCTTATGGTGGGACTTTTCTTATCTTTTCTGACTACATGAGACCCTCCATTAGGCTCGCCAGTATGTCCGGTTTGCAGGTAATTTATGTCTTTACCCATGATTCCATAGGGCTTGGAGAGGATGGTCCAACCCATCAACCCGTGGAACAGCTCTCTTCTCTGAGGCTCATTCCTAATCTTTGGGTTATAAGACCTGCGGATGCCAATGAGACTGCAGTAGCATGGGACATGGCAATCCAAAGAAAAGAGGGACCAACCGCACTCATACTCACAAGACAAAAGCTACCCCTAATAGACAGGTCTAAGTATCCACCAGCACAAAACATCACAAAAGGTGCTTACACACTCCTTGACTGTGAGGGTCTACCAGAGCTAATCTTAATAGCGAGTGGTTCAGAAGTCCACCCAACGCTAAGGGCTGGTGAAATGCTCTCTCAGGAAGGTCTAAAGGTAAGAGTGGTTAACATGGCGAGCTTTGAGGTCTTTGAAAGCCAAGAGGAAGAATACAAAAGGTCAATATTACCCCCGGAGGTAAGAAAAAGGGTGGCGGTAGAAGCTGGAAGAAGCCTATGCTGGCACAAGTATGTGGGACCTGAAGGTCTCGTCATAGGACTTGACACCTTTGGCAAGTCCGCACCGGGCGATGTGCTTATGGAACACTTTGGCTTTAGTCCAGAAAAGATAGTGAAAAGGATAAAGGAACACTTTAGCCTATGATAAGTCGCATTGAAAGAAAGCCTCTGGAAGATATCTTTTTGACACTATGATAGACACGCACTGCCACCTTGACCTTTTGAAGAAGGAAGACTTGGAGGAAACCCTCCAGGACAAGGGATTGGAGTATCTTATAACGGTAGGATACGATAAGAAAACCATAAAAAACGCCATAAGGCTCTCTGAGGAAAACCCTCATGTCTTTTGTGCGATAGGCTTTCATCCCCATGAGGCGGACAAGGTAAAGGAAGAAGACCTACTGTGGCTAAAGGAGACTGCACAAAAATATCCAAAGGTGAAAGCTCTCGGAGAGATGGGTCTGGATTTTTATAAGGACTACTCTGATAGAAAAAAACAAGAAGAGGTCTTTAGAAAACAGATAGCCATAGCCAAGGAGCTTGGACTTCCCATTGTGGTACACTCAAGGGAGGCAGAAAGGGAAACGGTAAGTATCTTGAGAGAAGAAAAGGCATACGAAGTGAGTGGCGTAATGCACTGTTTTACTGGCTCTTACGAATTTATGAAAGCCTGTCTTGACTTGGGCTTTTATATATCCTACTCTGGCATAATTACCTACCCCAACGCTCAAAACCTCAGAGAAGTGGTAAAGAGAACGCCTACCTACAGACTGCTTATTGAAACGGATGCACCCTTCTTGGCACCACAGCCTGTGCGGGGCAAACCCAACAAGCCATCCTACATACGCTACACCGCAGAGGCTATGTCACAACTTATCCCCAACAGCTCCTTTGAAGACATAGAGAGGATGACCTCAGAAAACGCCAAACTTCTCTTTAACCTCTCCACCAACGGTCATAAGGAGACCATAACCTATGTAATAAACAACAAGCTATATATAAACCTTACCAACAAGTGCAATCTCCATTGTGAGTTTTGTCAAAGGGAAAGGGAGAGAAACTTTATGGTAAAGGGCTATTGGGTTTGGGTATCCAGAGACCCCTCTGTGGAAGAGGTGATAAGGGAAATAGGAGACCCTACGAAATACGAAGAGATAGTCTTCTGTGGATACGGCGAGCCTACTTTGAGGTTTTCTGCTCTCAAGGAAATAGCCAAGTGGGTAAAGGAGAAAGGTGGTAAGGTGCGTGTAGATACCAACGGGCTCATGTTTACCTTCCTTCCAAAGGAAAAGCTAAGAGAATTAAAGGGTCTTGTGGATGTGTGGTCGGTGAGCCTTAACGCACAGGACAAGGAAACCTATAACAAAGTCTGCAGACCTGCACAAGGAGATGCC
Organism: Hydrogenobacter sp. T-8; assembly: GCF_011006175.1. Taxonomy (NCBI): domain Bacteria; kingdom Pseudomonadati; phylum Aquificota; class Aquificia; order Aquificales; family Aquificaceae; genus Pampinifervens; species Pampinifervens florentissimum. Next base: position 1,129,899 of record NZ_CP048795.1, read on the forward strand.
TTTGAAAAGGTTGTGGAGTTTATAAAAGAAGCTGTCAAGGAAGGCTTTGAAGTGGTTGCCACCGCCGTGGACTACGAGGGCGTGGATATGAAAAAAACCGAAGAGCTTGCAAGTTCTCTTGGGGCAAGGTTCCGAGGCAGGATTTACGAGTCCGTGGGTTAAGCAGGGCTTATAGATTCTATAAGCACATCTGATAAACTAAAACCACAAGAACCATGCTAAAATTAGGGAAAGGAGGGTCAGTATGATTGATGCGGATATTCTCCTGCTGGCTATAGTCAACATGGCAGAGGGTGTAAAAAACCTCATAGGAGACAAGGGGGCAAAGGCGGTTATGCGCGATGCGGGCAAGCAGGCAGGACCCAAACTCTTAGAGAGCCTAATAGGGCATTTCCCCGAGACACTGCCCAAAGAAGAAGCTCTCAGACGGGCATGCATAATCCTTGAGGATCTGGGCTTTTCCAAATCCATAAGGATGGAAGATGGAAAGGTTATAGCAGAAGAGGACATCTTTACCGACGCCATAGTGGGCGAAGACCTTATCAATTCGCCTGTGGTCTACTTCTTTGCTGGACTTATAGAAGGCTTTGTTTCCTTTATGAGCGACCAAAAGGTGGTTCTTGTTCCAGAGGAGGTCCAAAGGGGTAAAATAGTATACAGGTATGCATGATAAATATAGAAAACTTTACCCTTAACCACAAACTCTTTTTCCTTATAAACCACAATAGGCATCCCCTTCTTGATGTTTTCTACAGGCACTTTTACCTTCTTGGAAAGGGTTGGTTTGGGGCTTTTGTGGGGATTGTGCTTTTTGTCTTGCATGACCCCCGCTTTGTGAAATACCTTCTTGCCATGCTATTGCAGGCTCTTGTGGTAAAAGCTCTTAAGTATAGTATAAGGGCAAAAAGACCTTCTGCAGTTCTTGAAAAGGTCTACCTTCTTGAAAGGCTTAGGCTAAAGTCCTTCCCTTCTGGAGACTCCGCCATGTCTATGACTATAGCCTTGTGTCTCTTAAAAGGTTCTCCTCACCTTCTTAAGCCTGTGTTGTTAGCCTATCCTATACTTATAGGCTATGGTAGGGTCTATATGGGTGCTCATTTTCCCTTGGATGTGGTTGTTGGCTGGGCTATAGGTGTGGTATGTTTCCTTTTAGTCTGCGTTGGGTTTTAACCCTTTCTCTTTTCTTTTTCCTCTTTGGCAGTTGGGTCTTGTCCTTTACCTCCCTTGACGAAGGCAGGAACGTGGACTCAGTCCAAAATATGCTTAGGAGCAAAGACTTTGTCTCTCCAGTTTATAACTGTGAGTGGAGGTTTGAAAAACCACCCATGCTCTACTGGCTCATATCCCTTGGCTCCTACCTTTTTGGACTTAATGAGTTTTCCGCAAGGCTTATCTCTGGACTTTCCGCAGTGGGTTTAGTCTTGCTTACCTACCTTATAGCCGGGGATTTTTTCTCGAAGGACATAGCCATAAAGTCCGCATTTGTCCTTATTACCTTTCCTCACCTTTGGCTTGAGTCGAGGGCTGTTGTTCCAGAGATGCTAAACACCTTCTTTGCCCTACTTGGTCTTTATGCTTTTTTGAAGGAGAGGTTTACCCTTGGCTGGCTTGCCTTGGCTTTTGCCTTTCTTACAAAGGGTCCTGTGGGTGTGGTGCTTTCTGTGGGTGCGTATCTTCTCTGGAAGAGAAGGCTTGACTTTATAAAACCCACTGGTCTTTTGCTTTTTATTCTTGTAGGCTTTTCGTGGTATGCCCTTATGCTTTTTCAACATGGCTACGAATACTTTTATAGGTTCTTTATCTACGAAAACCTAATGCGATATACAGGACAAAGGTCTACACATCCTGCACCCTTTTATTACTACCTTCTTGTCCTTTTGGTGGCTACCCTCTGGTATGTGCCTTTGTATCCAAAGCTAATAAGGCATTTCAAAAGAGAATGGCTCCCTCTCTTACTCTGGGCTTTCCTCGTTATCCTTTTCTTTAGCCTTGCAAAAAACAAACTACATCACTATATACTCTTTTCCTACCCATCCATAGCCATAATGCTGTCTTATTTGGTAAGTGAGCGGTATCTAAAGGTGGTTCTGGGACTTTCCACTGTCTCAATACTCTTGCTTACCCTTGGCTTGCATCTTTATGAAAAGGAAAGGTTTACACCCAAAGCCTACCCTGTAGTAAAAGCCTATAAGGGAGATGTTTACTTCTATAGGGCGGAAGATTCTGCCCTTGTTTTCTACTCTGGCAGGTGCATAAAAAAACTTGAAGACCCCAATAGGGCAGAGGGGCTTGTCATAACAAAGGAGAAATACCTTAAGGAATTTAGTGAATGCTTACTCCTTCAGAAGGGTAGGGAGTTTGACGGCGTATATGTATTGTTAGACTGCACTTTTGGTCTAAAATAAACTACTATGGAGAAGAAATACGGAGAGAAAGCCATAGAAGAGGCTCAGCTTGAGCCTTGGGAAAACCCCACACCAGAGAGAAACTATATGATAGAGATAACCTTTCCTGAGTTTTCTTGTCTTTGTCCTCGCTCTGGGTATCCAGACTATGCCACCATAAGGATAAGGTATATTCCAGATAAATACATTGTGGAGCTTAGGTCCCTAAAGCTCTGGCTTAACAAGTTTAGAAACCGCTACATATCGCACGAGCAGGCTACTAACGAGATATACACTGCCCTGTATGAGACGCTAAAACCTAGATTTCTTGAGGTGATTGGTGACTTCAATCCGAGGGGTAATGTGCATACGGTTATAAAGGTCAGGAGCGATGAGAATTACGGATAAGCTCCTTCAACCTTTTGAGGGTCCTGTAGCCCTCTTTTATCTCATCGGGGTAGACTCTGTAAGGAGAGTATTTGTGCCTTTGGTATATGGAAAGAATAAACTTTACATGGTTATATAGCTCTGTGTTCCTGCAGGCGGATATGATCTCTTCTGGTAGAGCCTTGCTGTGGACAAGCCCTTCCCTGTGGAGAAGCTCTCTTGTTTTCACATAGAGGTTCTCTGGCGTTTTTCTCAAACCTTTAAAAAGGTAAAAGCATAGGTATAGTGCCAGAGCAACAAGGAGAAGCTGAAGGACTTGAAGGAACCTCCTTCTGAGGTTTTCTGGGCTAAGTTCTGCCCTTACCCCTTCTCCTATGCTTCTAAAGAGCTTGAGCTGTTTTTCCGAGGAATAGCCCACAATGTTGGAATACCAGAAGCTCACGATGGAGTCTCTTATTAGGGAAAGGGTGGAGATTTCCTTTACCGCCGGGGATGTGTAGGGTGGGGTGGTATCTACTCGTAACCAATGCCCCTTTACATAAGCCTCTACCCATACATGTGCCATAGAATTGGTCACTATGTGGTAGCCTCCGTAGGGGTTCCAAAGGGCTCCTTTATAGCCTCCCACTACCCTAGCAGGCACGCCCATAAGCCTCAGAAGTAGTGCGGTGGCGCTGGCATAGTATTCGCAGTTGCCCTTTTTTGAAACAAAGACAAAGTAATCCAAGGGGTCGCCTTCGTATTTTTCCAACTTTAAGCTGTAGCTGTAGCCCTTTGAAAAATGCTCCACAACCCTTCGGAGCTTCTCCACATCATCCCTTGTACCCTTGGCCAGGTCCTCCGCAAACTTCTTGAGGTTAGGACTTATATCCGGTGGGACCTGCAGGTAATCCTGTAGGTCTTCCCACAACCATAGGCTCTTTGAAGAGCTTACCTTTAACCTTATGGCTCTATTTATCTCTCTGTCAAGGCGTAAGGTGTTGCCCGTGGTCATATAGGCGTTTGCGGATATGCCTTCCACATTTAGGACTCTGTAAGGGTAGTCAAGAGCGGGTATTATATTATCGTAAGAGGGCTCTATCACAAGGGTATACACTATATCTCCGCTACCTGCGGGCATATGGAAGGGCTCTTCTTTCACCCTCACCCATGTGTTTTTCGCATAGCTCCCGAAGACTACCGCCCTCCAGTAAGGGTCTTTTATACTTTGGGGCAGTCCGTAGGCTCTGAGGACTACCGTGTTGTCCTCCTGTATTTCTCCCACTTTGCCGAGGCTTACGCTCTCCGCAAGACCAGTTTTTAGTCCACTGCCTCTGGATATGAGGTCAAAAAGAGGAGTTTGTGTTCTTGGAAGAAGAAAGAAAAAGGGAAGGGTAAAAACCGCAACTAAGAGAAAGAGTAGAAAGCTCACCAATATGTAATGCTTATAAATTGAAAGCTCAAGCCTCTTATCTCCCGCAGTCCTGTATAGATTAAGAAACACAAGAGAAGAAACACCTAAAAGACTATGCAGGATAAAAACAAAAAGAAAGCTAAGGCTAAGGTTATAGGCGGTAGATATGGAAACTGCAAAAAGGCTAAGTAGAAGTATCTGGTATAGGTCTCTGGGCTTTTTCTCCTCAAGGCTCTTTATAGAAAGAAGCAAAAGAACTACATGAGAAAAGGGCTTGAGAAGGTCTTCAAGGCTGAGAAAGGACAGAAAATATAAGGTCAAGGCAACGCCAAAAAGGTTTAGAAATAGCCTCCTTACGGGATATATAGCCTTTATGTCCATAGGCACACCCACAAAGTAAAGGGCTAAAAAGCCAAGAAAATATACCGCATCCGCCACATTCCACAAGGACAGTATACCCACAAGGGAAGTAAGACGCACAAGGGTTATGGTTGTTAGGCGAGAGCTACTTAGATATTTTTCTAACATACTCCCTGACCTCTTCCTTGTATCTTGGATGTGCGTATATTCTGTAAAGTCTTATATCTTCCAAGGAGGCGACAATAGGAGATACTTCTCTCAAACTAAGTAGTTCATGCCCGTCCCATATAGGTATGTCTTCGTCCAGCACCCTTTTGCTTGCTCGGTCAAACCTCAAAAGGTCATCCTCATACTTTTCCAAAAGTCTTTCTTTTACCACTTCAAACAATTCCTTTGATGAGGTGGAAAAGACCTGTCTGAAATGCTCCCTTCCCAACACCCTTCTTACCTTCTCCTCCATGTGCCTGTCTAACATGAAATGAAGTATGTGTTGGTCTGTTTTCCTGTAAAGTTCTTCTGGCTTTAAGAGACCTCTTTCCACAAAGTCCTGCACCACATCCTCTAAATGTATGTTGAGTATGCGCACCACCTTGTGGAAATAGACCTGAGAATACATAAAATACCTTCCAAGAATAAAGCTCTCCAAGGCTCTGAGTGCACTTATATGGACGCACTTTTTACCCTCTATAAAAAGCATATTCTCCAAAAGCCTACGGTAGTCAAAAAAGCCATAGGAAGTTCCGCAAAAATAGGCATCTCTCCTGAGATAGTCCATCCTGTCCGCACCGAATTCTCCAGTGATTATTTTTGGCAGGCTACTGCCCTTTCTAAAGGCAAGCTCCACAATAAGCTCAATATCCTCAAGAGAGTATCCACAATTTTTTAGTATGTCCGCAATACCCTCTTCAAAAAGCACCCTCTCTCCTATGGATTCGTGGCTTTTGTCTCCAAGGAGGACCTCTGTGGTATGAGAAAAAGGTGTGTGTCCAATATCGTGCAAAAGACCCGCCAATCTCACTATTCTGTAGAGCTTTTCATCTTTGAGCCCAAGGCTATTGTAAATTCTTCCTGCGAGCTCCATAGTTCCCAAGGAGTGTTCAAACCTGCTATGCTGTGCGGAGGGAAATACCAGATAGGCTATGCCCAACTGACTTATGAATCTTAGCCTTTGGAGAGGGTAGCTGTCTATTATTCTTATTTCGCAATCATCGGCTTTTATCAGCTCATGTATGGGGTCTGAAAACTCTTTGAACATATATCCCCCTCAAAGAAATACTTGTCCTTATCCTTGCGGAAAACTCTATTTATCATATCCCCAAACTTGTTAAAAATTCTTCTAAGCCAATTCCCTCTCTTCTTCTTTTGGTTTATAAACTCTATCCTTAGGGGGCTTATACTTTTCCCCACCTCTGCCCTTCTGAGAAGGGTCTCAAGATCTCTTTTGAGTTTATAGAGGTTAAACCCGTAGTATACATCTCCGAGTTTTTGTGCTTCCTGAAGAATGTCCCTTATTTCCCTAACAATTTCTCTTCCCTGACCCAAATAGACTCCTGCAAGTCTATAAAGCAGGTTGAAGTATTTCCTTTCTGCTGGGTATCTTTCTACGCAGAGTTCACAATAACTTCTCAACTCTTCATAAATGCCTTCGTTGAACATCATGGTGGATATCACTACCGCATCCTGAGCGGTCAAATGCTTCCTGTAGAGCATGGTTCTGCTGAGTATGTTCCAGAGTTTTAGCACCTTTTGGCTTATGCTCTCAAAGACATTAAGGTATTCGCTCCTTAGGCTTATAAAGTGTATGCTACCTTCCTCTACCCTGTATATGTCCTTGCCCATGTATATATTCCCATAAAGGTCAGATACCACAAAGAGGTTCATTTCTACTAACACATCCTTCCAGTAGTTCCGTGCATTTCTGAAGTTCCTGTAAGCACAGGAGAGAAACTTCTCAAGCTCCACATAGGGGTTTCCTTCCCTCCTTACAAGCTGTGAGTAGCACATTAGATAAAAGACCATCTCCTTCTTTGAGGGGTCGTCCAGCACCTCAAGCACCAGGTTGCTAAGGGGGTCTCTTTCCTTTATTTCCAGCATACTTATAATATAAGCCCAAGGCAATAGAAGTTTTATGATATTATGTTAAGCAAAGGGTAAGAGCCTCTAAAGATGAGTAGGACTGGAAAATACCTTGAACTTGTCAAGTTTGAGCATACCATTTTTGCACTACCTTTTGCTCTTGCGAGCGTAGTTCTGTTGTATGAGCAGATACCTTCCCTCTGGAGGCTTTTCTGGGTCCTTCTTGCCTTTATTAGTGCAAGAACCGTAGGTATGGCACTTAACAGGCTTATAGACCTTCCTATAGACAGGCTAAACCCAAGAACGAGCCAATGGGTTCATGCAAGGGGTGAGGTTTCAGAAAAGGACATAAAAAGGCTCATACTTATCTCCTCTGGGCTCTTTCTCCTTTCGTCCCTTATGATAAACCTCTATGCCTTCTTGCTTGCTCCTGTGGTGCTTCTTCTTCTGTGGCTGTATCCCTACGGCAAGAGGATAACCTACTATCCCCATCTCCTACTGGGAGCGGTCTACTTTCTCATCCCCTTAGCCATAGATATTTCCTTCAACGAGCATGTGTCCTTTAACGCCATAATTCTTGGCTTTGCAATGGCTTCCTGGGTTGCTGGCTTTGATATTTTGTATGCCCTTCAGGACTACCAGTTTGACCGTGAGCAGGGTCTTAAGTCCATACCTGTCAAGTTTGGGATAGAGGGGGCTTTGTGGATTGCAAGGCTTTTTCACTTTATTACCTTCCTTGCCCTCCTTATACTGCTCTTCAGGGTTGACTTTCTTGGTTTTGCGTATCTTCTTGGTCTTTTGGGCATTGCCATGTTTCTCTACTACGAGCATAGTTTAATAAAGCCCTACGACCTTTCCAAGATAAACAAAGCCTTCTTTACTGTAAACGGATACATAAGCGTGGTCTTCTTTTTTGTGGTGCTTTTAGATAGGATACTTTAGCTTGCCTGTTCTATAACTTCCTTGGGTATGTCAAAGTTGGCTATCACCTCTTTTACATCGTCAAGGTCTTCAAGGGCATCAAGCAGTTTGATTATCCTTTTTGCGGTCTCTACATCTTGGACCTGAACAAGGGTGTTTGGTTTGTAAGCTATTTCTGCCCTCTCCACCTGAAGACCCATGGACTCAAGGGCTTCCTTCACCGAGTAGAGGTCTTCGGGCTTTGTGTATAGGGTATAGGCAAGCTCTCCCACCTCCACATCCTCCGCACCTGCCTCTATAGCCTTTTCGTATATTTCATCCTCGCTTATGCCCTCCTTTGGCACCTCTATAACACCCATCCTGTCAAAGAGGAAAGAGACACACCCAGAAGAGCCCAGGTTTCCACCGTGTTTGGAAAGCACATGCCTGACCTCAGAGGTAGTTCTGTTTCTGTTGTCTGTATAGGTAAGTATCATAAGTGCTACACCCCCAGGTGCATAGCCCTCGTAGAGCACTTCCTCGTAGTTCTCTCCAGCCAACTCTCCCGTGCCCTTTTTAATGGCTCTCTCTATGGTGTCTGTGGGCATATTGACCTTTCTAGCATTTTCTATAGCTGTCCTCAGTCTTGGGTTTGTGTCTGGGTTTGGTCCACCTTCTCTAACTGCGACGGTTATCTCTCTTATTATCTTTGTAAATATCTTGCCCCTTTGTGCGTCAATCTTTGCCTTTTTGTGCTTTATCTGAGCCCAATGACTGTGTCCTGCCATGGTAGATATATTATAGCTTCAATCCGTGAAGTGTGGTATAATAAACCCACCCACAAAAAGCAGGAGGTAAAAAATGGACCTGGAACAAAGGATAAAGGAGATAATAGCTGACCAGCTCGGTGTTGAAGTAGACAAGCTAAACCCCAGTGCAAAGTTTGTGGAGGACCTTGGTGCGGATTCTTTGGATGTGGTGGAGCTTGTTATGGCTTTTGAGGAGGAGTTTGGCATTGAAATACCAGACGAGGATGCGGAGAAGATAAGAACCGTGGGTGATGTTATAGACTATCTCAAGGAGAGAGTGAAGGGCTGATGCGTCGTGTGGTGGTGACCGGTCTTGGGGCTGTAACCCCCATAGGGACCGGAGTGCAGAAGTTTTGGGAAAATCTCATAGCAGGTGTTAGTGGTATAGACATCATAAAAAGGTTTGACCCTGTTGAGATAGGGCTGTCCGTTCATATAGCGGGTGAGGTAAAGGACTTTGAGCCCGAGAGGTATTTTGACAAGAAGGATGCCCAGAAAGTTTCTGACTTTATAAAGTTTGCGGTGGCTGCTTCAGAAGAGGCAATAAGGGACAGCGGGCTATTGGAGAGCAAAGTAGACCCCTACAGGGTGGGGGTGATAATAGGCACGGGTATAGGTGGGCTAAGGGACATAGAAGAACAGCAGAAGGTCCTTATGGAAAAGGGTCCCAGAAGGGTGTCTCCCTTTTTTATACCCTACGGCATTTCCAACATGGCAAGCGGGCTAGTTGCGATAAGGTTTGGTTTTAAGGGACCCAACTACTGCGTAGTGTCCGCCTGTGCTACTGGAAACCACGCTATAGGGGATGCCATGAGGCTCATCCAAAGGGGCGACATAGATGTGGCCATAGCAGGGGGGTGTGAAAGTGCCATAACACCCCTTGGTGTGGCAGGCTTTGCCTCAATGAGGGCTCTTTCTACAAGAAATGACGAACCCCAAAAGGCCTCAAGACCTTTTGACAGGGACAGGGATGGCTTTGTGATGGGTGAAGGGGCTGGCATTTTGGTTTTGGAAGAATACGAGCATGCCAAGGCAAGGGGTGCAAAGATATACGCAGAGCTTGTGGGTTATGGTGCCACAGATGATGCTTACCACATAACTGCTCCCTGTGCGGATGGTGAGGGTGCATATATGTGTATGAAACTTGCTTTGGAAGATGCAGGCATAAGACCAGAGGATGTGGACTACATAAACGCTCATGGAACATCTACGCCTCTAAACGATAAGTCTGAAACCCTTGCCATAAAGAGGCTCTTTGGAGAGCATGCCTATAGGCTCAAGATAAGCTCAAACAAGTCTATGATAGGGCATCTTTTGGGTGCGGCGGGTGCAGTGGAAGCGGTGGCGACGGTGAAAACTATAGAAACGGGCATAATTCCTCCTACCATAAACCTTGAAAACCCAGACCCCGAGTGCGACCTTGACTATGTGCCAAACAAGGCAGTAGAGTCTCCTGTCAGGTATGCCCTGTCCAACTCCTTTGGCTTTGGTGGAACAAATGCCTGCCTTATCTTCAAAAAGCCTTGATGAGCTTCAGCAAAGGCTTGGCTATAGCTTTAATAACCCAGAACTTCTTATACAAGCCCTCACCCATAAATCCTACGCAGGAGAGCATGGTCTAAAAAGTTATGAGACCCTTGAGTTTCTTGGAGACTCCCTTATAAACTTCTTCGTGGTGGACATCCTGCTTTCTGAGTTTCCCTCCGCTTCTGAGGGAGAGCTTGCCATGATGAAATCCTACTTTGTAAGCGAAGACTACCTGCATGAGCTGGCAGAGGAGCTATCCCTTGACATGTATATACTCTACGGCGGAAGAAGAAAAAACAGCTATGTGAGCTCTTCCCTTATGGCAGATACCTTTGAAGCTCTGTGGGCTGCAGTGTATCTGGACTGTGGAAGGTCTGCAGATTTTGTAAAAGAACTCTTTAGCAAGCTATACAGAGAAAGGCTTGTGTCTGCGGTCAAAAACAAGGACTATAAAAGGGATTACAAAACCCTTCTCCAAGAGGAGACCCAAAAAAGATGGAAAGAAAGACCTATCTACCGTGTGGTAAGCGTAGAAGGTCCCCATCATAGCAGGGTCTTTGAGGTGGAATGCAATATAAGGGAGTTTAGGGCTACTGCGAAGGGAAAGAGTAAAAAGTCTGCACAACAACTCGCAGCAAAAAAGGTCCTTGAACTTATTCTGTCTTCTGAAGGCTGAGTTCGTTGAGCTTTTTGTTAAACTCAAGACTTTGTCTTATTACTTCTTTATAAACTCTGAAGGGTGTAAGTATCGCAAACATCTTTGGGCTCTCCTCTGCAATAAGCAGGATCTCTTCGAATATAGTAATTATCAATTCCAGCTTGGAGTTTATGGAGTTTACTGCGTCGAGCCTTTCTATTTCTCTACCCAACTCCTCTGGGAGCGTAGAAAGAAAGGTTATGTCAAAGTTAAAAACCTCATATATGTCGTATATATGGTCTATAACTTCTGATATTTTGGCTAAAAGGTCTGCCTCAACCTTGAGAACTATATCCCTGTATCTCATGTATTCCTCTTCAGAAAGACAAGCCTCTGCAAGAATGCTCAGTTCCTCCACATCAGCTTTTATTTCTCTGAGAATGCCTTCTAACATCTGAATGTTGAGCCTTATTAGTCTGTCCTGCACCATCAGTGCACCTAAGATTGCGGATTTCTCCATCTATGTCCTCCACATAAAGTATTCCTCTGCTCCTTAGCTCCTCTCGAAACTCTTCTATTAAAATATAGCCCTGTTTGGTTAAGATTTCTTTAACCTTTGAGTTTATCCTTTCGCCGTGCTTGTCAAGGTCAAAAAGAATCACTACCTTCTCAAAACCCTCAAGAAGGTCTGGAAGGTCTGTAAGCCTTTTCCCCTCAAGGGTGAAGATGTTTTTTATACCGAGCCTCTGAAGGGCTTGCCTGTCCCTTTTGCCCTCCACGAGGACTGCACTGCTTTCAGAGACTTTTCTTAATTCCTTGAGCCACTTTTCAAGCATCCTGCCTATGATATAATTTTAAAACCGCATGGAAGTCATCACCGTCCCCATAGAAGAAGAGGTTAAGCAGTCCTACATAGACTATGCCATGTCCGTTATCGTTCTACTTTTTCTAACCTCTGGCATTATTCTGTCAGTTAACCTTGATATGGTGCTTGCAGATAGTCTTGTGCGGTAGATGTTTTCAAGGATGTCTTGGATATCTCTTGTGGATAAGCCTTTAGAGTATAGTAGGAATAGTTTGTCTTGGAGTTCTTTAAGCAGGACTTTTTCGCCTTTTGGGACGAGAGTGGGTTCAAACTCAGATAGTCTATCTCTTGGTATAGAGACTTTGATTTGACCTGAGGGGGTATTGATGGTTTTTTCGTATGAGCCATTTCTGGAGTTAGGGTTGTTGGAGCGTTTGTATTTTTCGTAGCCGAGGAATTCATCCAGCTCTGCCTGTAGCATTTTGCCTATGGTTTGAGCCATAAAGTCTTTTAGGACTTCGCTGAACTCCCTACGGTATTGCTCTACTTTTTCTTTGCTTGGCTTTTTCATGTTAACACCTCCTTACTTTATTTTTACACAATGGATGAAACAGTCCCAAATAAGGAGGTCATATGTGATAAGGCATACAAGAATTATCTGATAGAGGACATCTTGAAGGAAGAGGGCATACTGCTTACCCCCTTAAGGAGTGTAAAGGAGAGGAGATATGAAGATGAGTGGATTGAGTAGGCAAAGATGTTATACAGGAGGCTTGCGGAGAGTGTGTTTAGTGTTCTTAAAAGGTTTATCGGTATGAGACCTTATTCTGTCAGTCTGCGCAGGATTCTTGTGAAAATCTATACAGCTGTGGTTTCCCATAATCTATATAGAATGTGGAAAATGAATCTAACATAATCTTGTCTAACATAATCTTGCAATTTGCGTTGGGATAATGGGATGTGTCAAAAGCGTATAAAAGGAGTAAACAACTAAAAAATCACTTTATAAATTAACAGAAAAGTTTGAATGCACTGCTTTTGAGCAGTATCTGTTAAAAATTTGGACAACCAACATCCTAGAAATAAAAAAATCTATGAAAAATCTATGTTTGGAAAGGTGTAAAGACTGGCACTGAATTTGCAATATAAAAAGTTGGAACAAAGTTAGGAGGTATAAGTCATGAAGAAAAAAAGCAAAATGAGTACATACCGCCAAGCCAACTGTAGTCTGTCCGTGGACAGGAGAGACTTTTTAAAACTCTCGGGAGCTGCAACTGTTTTAGCTGGCGCCGCAGTGGGTAAGGCACGTGCCTCTGTTGCTCCTTCCTTACCTTATAAGAAAGTAAAGGTAGCAAACATAAGGGACATCAAAGAGGACCAACCTGTTCTCTTCAACTATCCTGATGAGTCAAGCCCTGCCATACTGGTAAAGTTAGGGAAGGAAGCCATTGGAGGCGTTGGACCGCAAAGGGATATAGTGGCCTTTTCCGCTCTTTGTACTCATCAGGGCTGTCCTATCAGCTATGAGAAGAAAAGGTTTATCTGCAGATGTCATTACAGCATGTTTGACCCAGCAAAGAATGGACAGACCTATCAAGGACACGCTTCAGAGTGGTTACCTCAGGTCATCTTAAGGTTTGAACCTACTACGGGAGACATATACGCGGAAGGCATTGAAGGGCTTGTTTGGGGTAGGTCAAAGAACATCATCAAATAAAAGGAGGTGAAAACATGGCTCTGTTTGCAAGAAAAGACCAATTACCAATACCGCCAAAGGATGCAGAAAAGCGTACTACAGTCTGCCAATATTGCAACGTAGGCTGTGGTTATGATGTTTATGTCTGGCCTGTAGGTAAGAATGGTGGAGCAAAACCCAACGAAAATGCCTTAGGTGTAGACTTTACAAAGCAGCAACCTGCGTTGGCAGGGCAGGCAATTGTGGAAAACATGCACTCTGTAATAACTGGAAAGGATGGGAAGCAATACAACGTACTCATAATTCCCTCTAAGGATTCTCCCATAAACAGGGGGAATTATTCCATAAGAGGTGGTACCAACGCGCAGGCAACATATGCGCCCACAAAGCCTACAAGGGCAAGGCTCCACCATCCTATGATAAGGGTTGGTGATGAGTTTATGCCTATAAGCTGGGACGAGGCAATAGACCTTATAGCGAGGGTTGTAAAGGGTGTAAAGGATACCTATGGACCAGACTCTGTGGCTATGAAGATACACGACCATGGCGGTTCTGGTTCCGGCTTTGAAGACAACTGGGCTGTTGGTAAGTTCTTCTTCATAGCGGTGGGTACAAGGATGCTCTCCATTCACAACAGGCCTGCCTACAATTCAGAGGTTTGGGGTCAAAGAGAAAGAGGAGTGCACGAGCTAAACTACACCTATGAGGATGCAAGGCTTGCAGATACCATAGTTCTTTGGGGGGCAAATTCTTTTGAGACAGCTTCTGTCTTCTACACGGAGCATATGCTTGCCAACTTCCAAGGAGCTACAGAAGAAGAGAAGAAAAAGGAGTATTTAAAGGGAGAGCCTATAGAGCCTGCAAGGATGATCATAGTAGACCCAAGGAGGACTGCAAGCCTTACAGTAGCAGAAAGCATAGATAAAAGCAGGGTGCTCCATCTTCGTCCAAACCTTGGAACAGACTATGTTTTAGCTAACGCCATAGCAAGAGCAGTTTGGGAAAAGGGCTGGCATGATAAAGAGTTTATACAAAGGAGGACAGACCTAAAAACCTTTGAAGAATACAAGAAAAAATCCCTAATGCTTGATGTTCCTTATGATGAGTTTATAAGTAGGGTAGAAAAGCTTACGGGTGTCTCAAAGGCTGATATAGAAAAGGCTGCAGAGTGGATAGCAAAGCCAAAGTCTGGGGGTTTTAGAAGAAGGACGCTTATCATATATGAAAAGGGTGTAATATGGGGTTATAAGAACTATGATACCATAGCAGCCATAGCTCAGCTAGCCGCCCTTACAGGAAACTATGGAAAGCCGGGGACAGGTTGTGGCAGGCAGGGTGGACATCAGGAAGGCTATGTAAGACCTCACAGCTCATCAAGGGCAAAGCTTGTAGGTTCCATATACGCAGGAGGGCCACCTCCTAACATAGATGAGTATGTTAAGAACGACCTAAAAGCCAAGGTTTACTTTGTATCTGGAACAGACCCATACCTTTCCACGCCAAACGCCCAAGAGTACAAAAAGAGGGTGCACGAGAGAACCCTTGCTTTAACCAAGTATCTTTCAGAGTACAGCGGGTTTGCTGGAGAGCCTGCAGGTTCAGAAGAGAGAGCAAAGCGTATACTGGAAGGCCTTAGCAAGACAGATGGACTTTTCCTTGTAGTTATAAACATGTATGAAACAGAGGTTGGTAGAGATGCCCATGTTATCTTACCAGCCGCAGGATGGGGTGAAACGCCTACCACCTATATAAATTGCAACAGCAGGCTTCTTAGGATAGCAGACCAGTTTATGGAACCACCGGGCGATGCAAAGCCAGACTGGTGGATATGGGGTAGGATAGCCACAAGGATGAAAGAGCTCTACGAAGCTGAAGGAAACCATGAGGAAGCAAAGTACTGCTCTGGTATGGATTGGAAGACTGCAGAGGAGGTCTTTTTGGATGGTGCTAACGAGTTCCCTAACAATAGAGTGCCAGAAGAAGATGAGGCAATGCTTCCTGCAGAATGCTATAAGGGTGTTACTTACGAGTACCTAAGGAAGGTAGGACAGAAGGGTATACAGGTTCCTGTAAGGATAGACCCAAAGACAGGTCAGCTTGTTGGCACAAAGAGAAGGTATGTTCATAGATTCGGAACTCCTGATGGTAAGTTCAAATGGTATGGCACAGACCCATGGGAACCCGACCCTAAGAAGTTCTATCCACCTCAGATTACCAAGTACTTTAAGAACGGTAACGAGAGGCGGTTTCCCTTCTGGTTTACCAACGGAAGGACGCAGATTATCTGGCAGACTGGTTACAACGATAGGTACTTACCGGAGAAGGTTTACACCTTACCCATGCCTTACGTAGAGATAAACCCTGTTGATGCGGAAAGGCTCGGTGTAAAAAGCGGTGACCTGGTAGAAGTGTATAACCTGGAAGGCAATGTAGTAGCTCTTGTACTCGTGAACGACGCACCCCCTCCAGGAACAGTATTTGGTCTTATGTACAGATGGAGAGAGTCTTTGAACCACCTTACAACCAGCTATACAGACCCCAAAACCACCATACCATGGTACAAGGCTTCAAGGGTTGGCATAAGGAAACTAAAGGGCAGTCTGGAAAGCGTTCTCAAGAATACCTCCTTGCTACCCAATAATAGCTTCATTTAATAGGAATGGGGGGAACTTCCCCCCATCCTTAAATATAGTAATTATCAATTCCAGCTTGGAGTTTATGGAGTTTACTGCGTCGAGCCTTTCTATTTCTCTACCCAACTCCTCTGGGAGCGTAGAAAGAAAGGTTATGTCAAAGTTAAAAACCTCATATATGTCGTATATATGGTCTATAACTTCTGATATTTTGGCTAAAAGGTCTGCCTCAACCTTGAGAACTACTTCCTTGTATATCTTGTATTCTTCCTCAGAGAGACAAGCCTCTGCAAGAATGCTCAGTTCCTACACATCAGCTTTTATTTCTCTGAGAATGCCTTCTAACATCTGAATGTTGAGCCTTATTAGTCTATCCTGCACCATCAGTGCACCTAAGATTGCGAATCTCTCCATCTATGTCCTCCACGTAAAGTATTCCTCTGCTCCTTAGTTCTTCTCTAAAGTCTTCTATTAAAATATAGCCCTGTTTGGTTAAGATTTCTTTAACCTTTGAGTTTATCCTTTCGCCGTGCTTGTCAAGGTCAAAAAGAAGCACTACCTTCTCAAAACCCTCAAGAAGGTCTGGAAGGTCTGTAAGCCTTTTCCCCTCAAGGGTGAAGATGTTTTTTATACCGAGCCTCTGAAGGGCTTGCCTGTCCCTTTTGCCCTCCACGAGGACTGCACTGCTTTCAGAGACTTTTCTTAATTCCTTGAGCCACTCTTCAAGCATCCTGCCTATGATATAATTTTAAAACCGCATGGAAGTCATCACCGTCCCCATAGAAGAAGAGGTCAAGCAATCCTACATAGACTATGCCATGTCCGTTATTGTGGGCAGGGCTATCCCTGATGTTAGGGATGGTCTAAAGCCTGTCCAAAGAAGAATACTCTACGCTATGCACGATATGGGTCTATACCCAGAAAAGGCTTTTGTCAAAAGTGCCAGGATTGTGGGTGCGGTGCTTGGATATTACCACCCTCATGGAGACCAAGCGGTATACGAAGCTCTTGTGCGTATGGCACAGGACTTTAACATGAACTATCCTTTGGTGATAGGTCAAGGGAACTTTGGTTCTGTGGACGGAGACCCACCCGCGGCTATGAGGTATACGGAGGCAAAGCTCTCCAAGTATGCGGTAAAGCTCTTAGAGGACATAGACAAAAACACGGTGGACTTTGTGCCAAACTTTGACGGCTCTACCCTTGAGCCATCGGTATTACCCTCTAAGTTTCCAAATCTTCTTTGCAATGGCACAAGCGGTATAGCGGTAGGTCTTGCCACTTCCATACCCTCTCACAACCTAAGAGAGGTCTGTCAAGCTCTTATTGAGCTTGCAAAGAACCCAGACCTGACCACGGAAGAAATTATGAAATACATAAAGGGTCCAGACTTTCCCACTGGTGGGATAGTGGAGAACTACTCGGAGCTCATAGAGTTTTACGAGAAGGGCAAGGGTCAGGTGCGTATAAGGGCAAAGGCTCATGTGGAAAGGATTCAAGGGGGAAGGGAGCAGGTAGTGATAACCGAGCTTCCCTATCAGGTAAACAAGGCAGACCTTATAAAGCGTATGGCAGACCTTGCAAGGGAAGGAAAACTAAAGGAGATATCTGATATAAGGGATGAATCTGACAAGGAAGGCATAAGGATAGTGGTGGAGCTAAAGCGTGAGGCAAAGGGGGAAAAGGTCTTAGAAAAGCTATACAAGTATACCGCTCTAAGGAAGAACTTCCCTCTAAACTTTGTGGTTTTGGTAAGGGGTGAGCCAAAGCTCCTTGGCATAAAGGCACTGCTTCAAGAGTTTATGGCTCACAGGCTGGAAGTTATCCTAAGAAGGTCTAACTTTTACCTGCAAAAGGCAAAGGAAAGGCTTCATATAGTGGAAGGCTTGCTCATAGCTCTTAAAAACCTTGACAGTGTAATACAGGATATAAGAAGCTCTGCAGACACACAAGAGGCAAGGGAAAGGCTCATGAAAAACTATGGGCTATCTCACGCTCAGGCAAATGCAGTGCTTGATATGAGGCTTCAGAGGCTCACATCCTTGGAAAGGAGCAGGCTTGAGGAAGAGGAGAAGGAGCTAAGGCAGAAGATAGAGTATTATACGAAGTTGGTGGAAAGAGAAGAAGAGAGGGTAAGGGTCTTTATAGAGGAGATGCAAGAAATGTCAAAGACCTTTAGCACGCCTAGGAGAACCTTAGTTGAAGGACTTCAAGCTCCAGAAGAGGGTAGCCTCACGGTGGTGGTCTACGCAAGGGGCAGGGTGGCTCCCCTTGAGGAGATAGAAGAGGGAGAAGAAGTGGTCAACATACTGGAGGTTCCCTTTACCGATGGGCTTTTCATGGTATCCGACCGGGGAAGAGTATACTGGATAGCGGGATCTCAGGCTCTCAAGGGAAGCCTATTATCTCTAAAAGAGCCAGAGGAGAGGATAGTGGGGGCTTTTGTGCGTTCCGGCGTGGATGGAAGAATACTCCTTGCGACAGAAGGGGGCTATGTGAAGAAGATACCCCTTGTGGACTTTGAATACAAATCTCAAGGAATGCAGATAATAAAGTTTTCCGAAGAAGATGACAGAGTTGTCAAAGTAGTGCAAGCACCAGAAGAGGGGGATATTATCCTTTTTACACACAGGGGCAGGCTTTTGAGATTTCCAGTGGGTGAGGTTCCACCTGCAAGTGCAGGCTCAAGGGGTGTCCAAGGCATAAAACTTGAAAAAGAAGACAGGGTGGTAGGCATAAGGGCATTAAGGGATGCGGAGTATCTTTTGGTAATAACAGAAAATGGAGGTATAAAGAAGGTATCTCTTCAAGAAATTCCACAGAGAGGCAGGTATACCAAAGGAGTGGAAGTCTTGGGCTCTATGAGGGAAAGGCTTGTGGATGTAATACCCATAAGGGGGTCTGTGGAGCTTATGTTAGTAAGTTTTGAGGGGAAGGTTTTTTACGATAGAATTGAGGAAAAGGACTTGCCTCTTAGTAGGCTTGACCAGAGGGCAAAGAAAAGGTGGGAGCTTGGGGAAGATAGACTTGTGAGAGTGGTGGTAAAGGGGTAATTTCTGTGAAGCATAGAAAAAGTCGGAAGAAAAACAAATGTTTCCCTAACACCATAGTATATAGAGCTATGGAAATAAGCTGTAAGGATAACTTAGGTAAACAACAAAGTGTGAATACAAAAGCACTTCTAAATCGGTTAGCGGGTAGCGTAAGCATGGGAGGCGATGCGGTTAAGGAGGAGTGGGGTCTTTATACCTAAAGGAAGATTAATAAAAAGGGTTTATAATAAACAACATGGTTATAAGAGGTAGAGTGTGGAAGTTTGGAGACAATGTGGACACGGACCAGATAATACCTGCCAGATACCTAAACACCTCTGACCCTTATGAACTTGCCCAGCATGTAATGGAGGACTCGGAGCATCCAGAGTTTGCAAAGGAGCACAAGGAAGGAGATATAATAGTGGCGGGTAGAAACTTTGGCTCTGGCTCTTCAAGGGAGCATGCACCCATAGCCATAAAGTATGCTGGAGTGCCTGTGGTTATAGCCAAATCCTTTGCAAGGATATTCTTCCGTAATGCCATAAACATAGGTCTTCCTATAGTGGAAGCACCACAGGCAGTGGATGAGATAAAAGAGGGCGATGAGATAGAGGTAGACTTGGAAAAGGGTATTATAAAGAATCTGACGACCGGTAAAGAGTATACCGCCACCAAGTTTCCAGATACTTTAATGGCTATCCTAAAAGCCGGTGGTCTGATGGAGTATGCTAAGGAAAAGTTGAAAGCCAATGGATAGAGAAAGACTAAAAGCTCTAATAAGGGAAAGGTCTCTCAAGGTTGCGGACGAGCCTATATTCAAACTTTCTTCTGGAAAGCTAAGCAAGTATTATATAGACCTAAAGCAGATAACCTTTGACCCAGAAAGTGTGTATATTTTGGGTAAGGTTTTATATCAGGCTATAAAAGACCTAAAGCCTCAGGGTGTGGGAGGTCTAACCCTTGGTGCGGACCCTATAGCCTATGCGGTAAGCATGGTCTCATACCTTGAGGGAGATACCATAAAACCCTTTGTGGTCCGAAAGGAGCCAAAGGCTCACGGCACTGGAAAGCAGGTGGAAGGGCTACTAAGGGCAGGAGACAGGGTTGTGGTTTTAGAGGATGTGATAACCACAGGAGGTTCTGCTCTCAAGGCAGTCCAAGCCTGCAAAAGGGAGGGCTATGAAGTGCTTTGTGTCTATGCGGTGGTTGATAGAGAAGAGAGTGGCAGGGAAAACTTACAAAGGGAAGGTCTTGAAGTATACGCTCTTTTTAGAGTGTCTGAGCTTTTGTAAGGATGGAAAAAGAGCTAAAGGAGCTATACAGAGAAGATTTTCCTCTCTGGGCTGAGATAAACTACCAACTTCTCAAGGCAGGAAGATATCAAGAAGTTGACTGGGAAAATCTATACACAGAATTGGAAAAGCTAATCCAGAGGGAGGTGGACGAGGTAGCAAGCTATTTATCTTTACTCTTGGAAAAGCTATACATATGGGAAAACTACAAGGAGCTTATAAAAGAGCCAAAAAGACACAGAATAGAGATATATCACCTTAGAGACAGGATTGAGTTGGAGTTAGAGTTTTCGCCAAGCATGAGACAGAGGCTTGAAAGGGAACTTTATAGGGCTTGGAACTACGCAAGGGTTAGGATAAGACTTTGGCTTGAGAGCTTGGATAAGAAGTCAGAAGCTATAAGTTTTTTCTACACCTTTATAGATTGTCCCTATGACCTAACAGAAGCCCTTACGGGTAAAATAGAAGACACATGAACATACTTTTCATATCCTCTCTTCTACTTCTTGGCACTTTTCTTGGTAGCCTGCTTGCTGTCCTGCTTAAAAAGCCCTTTTTAAGCGTTGGTGTGAGCCTTTCTTTTACAGGTGGTGTTATGCTCGTTGCCAGCTTTACAAGTCTTATCTTGCCTGGGCTTGAGGTGGGTAGCTTTTTTGAGGTTGCCTTTGGCATTGTTTTAGGCTTTGTGCTTATGGCTTTGGTGGAAAGCCTTGTGCCTCACGAGCATACCATAAAGGGTATGGAAGGTATCTCTCCTCAAAGACTAAGCAGGCTATACTTGATAGTGTTTGCGGTAATTATTCACAACATACCCGAAGGCTTAAGCGTAGGTATAGCATCCGCCTACTCAGGAGAGAAAGGTTTTCAAACCGCTATAGCCATAGCCCTCCAAGATATTCCAGAAGGCTTTGTGGTGAGCTTACCTCTCATGGTGATTACAGGCAAGGTTCTTATGCCCTTGTGGGTTGGCTTTCTTAGCGGTTTTCTTGAAGCCCTCTTTTCTCTAATAGGCTATGCCTTTTTTGAGGTCTTCAAAAACCTTTTGGCGGTAGGTCTTGGTTTTGGTGGTGGTGCTATGGTATACATTACCGCAAAGGAGGTCTTCCCAGAAGCCTACGCAGAAGGCAAACACACCCAGTCCACCATAGCCTTTCTTTTGGGACTTTTGCTTATGCTCTTTCTTGATACCTCACTTTAGAGCATTTTGCACAAGCACGGGTATGAGGTGCACATTATGGCATCTGTAGCAAAACTGTCCTACCTCCGAGAGATGTTTAAAGACATTGTCTCTGTTTATCTGAGGAGCCTTGAGGGCCTTCTGGAGGTTATCAAGTGCGGTAAGATACTCCTTTCCTGCAAGGGACTCTATAGAAGCCTTTGAGGTATGACACTTGGTGCACATGGTATTGAGCTGTTTTGCCCTTTCCACAAAGTTATCGCCATGCTCCCTTGCTTTAGAAACCTCACCTTGAAGCAGAAACACCCTCAGAGACTTCATAGAATCCGATAACTTTTTCATGTAGTCCTTTGTCTTTAAGTTCTGAAGCTCTACAGGGTCTTCGAGGGTTATGTTGTCATATCTTGGAAAGTGATAGTAGAGCTTTACCACTGCTTGATTGTCCTGATGGCACTTGCTACAGGTTTGTCCAAGCTCTCTTGATGCATTTATTACCGCATCCACATTCTTTGACTGGACCGCCTTTACAAGATTGTCCGCCAGTGCTGGCTTGAAATAGTCCCTCCACTCTGGCACCATCCTTGCGGATTCTTCATAGGTTTTTTTAAGCTGGTTAGCCCACTCAAGAGCTTTATCCCACCTACCTTCGTTTATGTTTAGGTTAATTCCGTGAAAGGCTACGCTCATGGTATGCATATTGGACAGATATTCCATCCTTTGAGACTGAGGAGGGTAGTATTTTTCAAGGGACTTGGGCGGTCTTTTCATGGTTATCTGCTGTGAGAAAGAAATTCCAACAAGCAAAGCAAAGGCAAGATACAGTCTTTTCATAGCTCCACCTCCTGGGTTTATGCATAATTTTAGTAGAGCTGGGACAAATTTCAACCTTATAGGTTTATGCTTATTCCCTTAAAATTCTATACATGCATGTCCTTTTGGTAGGACTTGGCAATATGGGAAACAAATACTTTTGGAAGTTAGAGGAGCTTGGTGAGAAACTGGTTCTGTGCGATATAGACCCAAACAAGGAAAAAAAGCCTTACCCTTTCTATTGTCATTTTGGAGATATTAAAGAAGAGCTCAAGGCGGTTATAGTAGCAGTAGACCCAAAGGAGCATGTAGGCATAGCCCAAGAATTTTTAAAGAAAGGAATACCTCTTCTTCTTGAAAAGCCTCCCGCATTAAGCTCTAAGGAGTTTGACAGAATAAAAGACTACCCAAACCTGTATATCTCAGAGGTGGAAAGCTATTCGGTGTGTGTGGATTTTTTGCAAAGACCGAAGAAGTTCATAAAGATAGAGAGGTTTGGCAGAGCAAAAGGCTACATTTCGCCACTTTGGGACCTCGCTTGGCATGACCTGTATCTCCTTCAGAGAATTTCCAAAAACATAGTTCTTAGAGACCTTAGAATAGAAAAAAACATATGGACTCTTGAAGGCTACATAGATGGAGTCCCCTTTAGCCTAAGTGTCGCATGGGAGCATCCAGAGCCAAGAAGAGTGTGGAATATAGATGACAAGCTCATGCTGGACTTTGGCAACGAGAGAGTATACGAAGACCAAAGGGTGGTCAAGGAAGAAAAAAGAGACAAGCTAAAACTTATGCTACAGGACTTTTTAAGAGGCACATACGACCCACAGAGCGTAGAGAGAGCATACATAAACCTAAGAATTCTTGAGAGTCTCTCTTAGTCGTATTTTTCCTTCTTTATCTGGTTCTTATCCACTCCAAGCTCAAGAAGCATGCTTGCTATGTCTTCCACAAAGGCTGGTGGTCCACAAAGGTAGTAGAGATTTGTAGGAATATCCTCCACCTCTTTTAGTATCATCTCCACATTTATCCTTCCCGTGTATCCCTTCCAATCTGGTGGATGAGAGCGTGTAAGGGTGTGGACTACCTTTATGTTTGAGTGCTTATCCATTCTCTCTAACTCTTCTCTGTAGATTATCTCCTCATAGTGGGTGTTTGAATATAAAAGCGTAGCCTTCACGTGTTCTAACTTGGCGGAGACTATGTATCTTAGTATGCACATAAGAGGCACTATGCCACTTCCTGCACCTATAAGCACAAGGCTTGTGCCCATTTGAGGAAGCCACACAAACTTTCCATAGGGTCCCTTTAGGAGAAACTCGTCTCCTTCCTTTACCTTTTCTGTGAGATAGGTAGAGGCTCTGCCTTCTGGCACTTTCTTTATGGTTAGCTCAAGGGTCTCTTTTTGAGTGGGTGGGCTTGCAATAGAGTAAGCTCTTTTTAGCACTTGATCCTCGTAGGGGACATTCACCATCACATACTGCCCTGGGTAGAAGTCAAAGTCCACATGGCTTATGTCAAAGACCAAGGTTTTTGTGCTGGGCGTCTCGTGTATAACCCTTATAACCTCTGCGGTAAATTCCCTTATTGGCTTTTTCTCAAGCTCCATCAGACCCTCCTCAAGGCTGGAAAGAGTATAACCTCCCTTATAGAGTCCACGTCTGCCAGTATCATCACAAGCCTGTCTATACCTATGCCTTCTCCTGCGGTTGGCGGCATACCATACTCAAGGGCGGTTATAAAGTCCTCGTCCATCTGCATAGCTTCTTCGTCTCCCATCTCCTTTTCCCTTAACTGCTCCAAAAACCTCTCCCTTTGTTCAAAGGGGTCGTTTAGCTCCGTGTAGGCGTTGGCAAGCTCCTTTCCTGCCACAAAGAGCTCAAACCTCTCCACAAGGTCTGGGTCTTCTCTGTGGCTTTTGGCAAGAGGCGAGAGTATCTTTGGAAAGTCCAAGACAAAGCAAGGACCCCAAAGCTCATCCTCCACTAAAAGGTCAAAAACCTTATCTATGAGTTTGGCATGAGTTAAAGTCTCTGCCTTTGGCACTCCTATCTCCTTTGCAAGCTTTCTTAGACCCTCTAAATCTCTTAAGAAAAAGTCCTTGTCCTTGCCTGTTTTTTCCTCTAAAAGCTCAAAGTATCCATACCTTTTGTATGGTGGTGTAAAGTCAAGCTCTCTGCCTCCATAAGTTAGCTTTAGACTGCCCACCGTTGAAAGTAGAACATGCGATAAAAGCCTTTCTGTAAAGTCCATAAGGTCCTTATAGTCCCAGTAAGCGGTATAAAACTCCACCATGGTAAACTCTGGGTTGTGGGTGGTATCCACACCCTCGTTGCGGAAGTTTTTACCAAGCTCATAGACCTTGTTAAAGCCACCCACGATTAGCCTTTTGAGATAAAGCTCTGGTGCTATCCTAAGGTATAGGTTCTGCTCAAGGTAGTTGTGATAGGTTATAAAGGGCTTTGCATTAGCCCCAGAGGCTATGTGTTGAAGTATGGGAGTTTCCACCTCAAGGAAACCTTCCTTGTCTAAAAAGTTTCTTAGCTCCTTAATGACCTTGCTCCTTAATAGGAAAATCTTCCTTGCCTCTTCGTTGGCTATTAGGTCAAGGTATCTTTGGCGGTATCTTACTTCCACATCCTTTATGCCGTGCCACTTTTCTGGCATAGGGTGTAGACTTTTTGAGAGTATCTTAAAGCTCTCTACCTCTACCGTTAGCTCTCCTGTGTTTGTCCTAAAGAGCTTGCCCCTCACGCCCAATATATCTCCAGTATCCACAAGCTCCTCAAACTCCCTAAAGGATTCCTCACCCACCACATCCTTTTTGAGGTATATCTGTATCCTACCTGTAGCATCCTGCAAATGTCCAAAGATAGCCTTACCCATGCTCCTAAGGGTTATAAGCCTTCCAGCGAGGGAAACCTCTTCAAAGTTAGGGTCAAGGTCATAAAGAGGCTTTATATCTTCTATCTCAAGGGCTTGTCCCTCCCACAGAACCGCGTCATAAAGGCAAAGCTTCCCCTCATACCTACCAAGTTTTCCCATAAGGACGTATTCCTGTCCAACCTTTAGTTCTTGTTGTGTTATGGCGAGTATCTCCACGCCTTTGGAACTTGCAAGCCTTAAAAGACAGCCCTCTTCTATTTTCGAAGACCTTTTTACAACCCCTCTTAAGACAAGCTCTCTGTTTTCTGTAGGTTTTTCATACTTGTTCCTAATATCGCCTATCTGAGTGCTTATCTCAAACCTATAGGGATAAGCCTGTTTTCTCTCTGCTAATTCCCTTAACTTTTCAAGTCTTGACCCTTCCATAGAGAAAGGATTATAGCACTTTTGGAGTATAATCATCTTCATGAAGACAGGCATTGTTTACGACCCCATATACCTTAAGCACCACTGGAAGGGTCATCCAGAAAACAAGGATAGGCTAATAGCCATAATTCAGGAACTTGAAAGAAAAGGTATTTTAAAAGAGCTTGTTCATATAAGCCCAAGGAGGGCTAACGCTCAAGAGGTTTCCCTCAATCACGACCCCGCATACATACAGGAAGTGGCAGATTTTTGCTCTGCCGGTGGAGGATACCTTGACCCAGATACTTACACAGTTCCTGATTCTTACGAGGTAGCTCTGTATGCGGTGGGCGGAGTGCTTGAAGGTATAGACAGGCTCTTGAACGGAGATGTGGAGGCAGTCTTTTGTGCAATAAGACCTCCGGGACATCATGCAGAATACGCTAAGGCTATGGGCTTTTGCCTTTTTAACAACATAGCCATAGGCGCCCACTATCTTCTTCAGAAAGGCTATGAAAGGGTCTTTATAGTGGACTTTGACGCCCACCATGGAAACGGCACTCAAAGGAGCTTCTACGAAGAGGACAGGGTTTTTTATTTCTCCTCCCACGAGTATCCCTTCTACCCCGGCACAGGCTCTTCAGAGGAAAAGGGTGTAGGTAGAGGCTATGGATTTACTCATAACGAACCCCTTCCTGCGGGAGCAGGTGATATGGAGTTTGACAGGATATATGGTGAAGTTTTTCCAAGGCTCTTTTATGAGTATTCGCCTCAGTTCCTTCTTGTCTCAGCGGGCTACGACGCCCACAGGGATGATCCTCTTACATACCTTAATCTCTCCACAGAGGGCTTTGGTAGACTTGTGGAGAGCCTTCTCCAAAATACCAAAAGGCTGTCAGTGCCAGTCCTCTTTGCCCTTGAGGGAGGTTACAATCTCAAAGCCCTCTCGGAGTGCGTCAGCATTACACTGCAGAAGATGTTGGAGGCTTAGATGCTTGCAAGACTAAAGCACTACCTTTTTCAGGCATTTTCCTTTGTGCTACTTGTCTACGGCTTTTACCTCCTTTTTCTCTTTCTCCTTGATACAAGCCTGAGGCTAAACAGGACCCTTGCCTATCCCTTTTCCATAGCCCTCACCCTCCTCCTGTTTACCGCAACCCTCATATATTGGGTCAAAAAGAAGAGACTGCCCCTATAAAGTCCCTATACCAAAGGTAGAATTCCTCGGTAAAGTATCTGACCCTTCTTTTCTTGAACTCCCTCTTGGAGAAAAGCACCTTGTAATCTTTTAAGGACAACTCCTCCGCTATTTTTCTGACAAGGGCTTCTACCTCACCTCTGTCCCTTCCGTGCACCATGGAAAAGAGGTTATACCTCCAAACAGCGTTTGTAGTTCGCTCGTAGCAATGGGAAACTCCCTTAAAGCCCGCTATAAACCTTCCCACTTCCTCAACCCTCTCCTTTTCCACATTCCATACAGCCATCCCATTGGCAATCCAACCAGCCCTTCTATGGAAAAGGATAGCTCCTATCCTCCTGAGAATACCCCTCTCCTTAAGGGAACGCATAAGCTCAATAAGCTCTTGCTCTTTAACTCCGAGCTTTTTTGACCATTCAAGAAAGGGTCTTTTTACAAGTGGCATATCTTCCTGAGTAACTTTCACCAGCCTTATCTCTATATCCTCAAGCGGTCTGTAAATAAGTTCCCTTTCTTCTACCTCCTCCCTCTCTTCAAGGTTTTCGTAGGTAAGTCTAACTCCAATCTTGAACATTCTGACAGTTCTGAGTATTACAAAGTCTTTTACACCAACCCTCTGTGCCATAAGTCTTACAGTATCCTCAAGGCTTAAGGGAGCGTTGGGCGGAACCGCCAGCGTAAACCAAAGATTGAACTCATCTTCTCTTTCATAGTTATGACTAACGCCTGGATGGGAATTTATAAACCTTGCAACATCCTCAATCTTCCCTAGCTCAACCCTAAAGGCTACGAGCGAAGAGTCATATCCAAGCATTCTCGTATCGTATATAGGTGATATCTGCCTGATGATTTTCTCCTGTTTAAGGGTTTTTAGCACCTCTATTACCTCTTCCTCTTTCATGCTAAGCCTATCCCCTATAGACAAAAAAGGTCTTTGGGTAATTGGTATTTCCTGTTGAACTTCCTTGAGCAGGCTTTCGTATTCCCCCATGGCAAGTTTTAAATATAAACTCTTTGTATGTGATTGGCAACTTACTTTTATCCTCAACAAGATGTGAGAAAAGGTGTATAATATTTAGTTGTTGGGCGATTAGCTCAGAGGCAGAGCGCCATCCTCACAAGATGGAGGTCGGAGGTTCAAGTCCTCCATCGCCCATTATCTACAAAGTTCAATATTGACAAATATCATATTCTGTCTATGTTTTAAGCATAACTACCTAAAGGAGGCTAAGATGGAAAGCCTTTATCACATATACAAAAGGAGGGGATACACAAGGAGAGATTTCTTAACCTCCGCTCTTTTGCTTTCTACCGCCCTCGGATTATCCTCTTCCTTGCTACCAAAAGTCGTCAAAGCTCTCGAGGTAAAACCAAAGCCTGTGGTGATATGGCTTGAGTTTCAGGACTGTGCGGGTTGCACCGAGTCTTTTATAAGAAGCACAAGCATATTGCCTACCGATGTCCTTTTAGATTACCTTTCCCTTGAATATCATAAAACCCTCATGTCTCCCTCGGGCTTTTATGCGGAGGAATCAAAAAGAGAAGCAATGGAAAAGCACAAAGGCAAGTATGTGCTCGTGGTAGAAGGCTCTGTTTCTCCTAAGGATAAAGGTGTATACTGCACTGTAGCCGGCAAGTCAAACGTAGACACAGGTTGTGCAAGTTCACACCATCTTTGGTGGAAAGAACCCCCATCCCAACTTTGCGGTGGGGGGTATGCCATCGCCCATTGACCTTGATAGCGACACAGCCATAAACATGGAAAAGCTCGGAAGGGTCAAAACATTGATAGACCAGATGGTAGACTTTGTGGATAGGGTTTACCTTCCGGACATAGTGGCTATCGCCAGTTTTTACAAAGAGTGGTTCCAAAAGGGGGAGGGTATTGGTAACTTTTTGGTGCTTGGAGAACCAGAGGGCGACTCCTACAGAGAAGGTAAATTTTTCATTCCACCCACCTTTATAAGAAACAGAAGGTTGGAAGCCTATGAGGATGTGGACTACTCAAAGGTGGAGGAGTATATTACCCATAGCTGGTATAGTTATTCTAAGGGGGATCAGGTGGGACTTCACCCCTTTGAAGGTGAGACGGTGCTTAATTACACAGGTCCAGAACCACCCTATGAATTTCTTAATGTGGAGGGTAAATATAGCTGGCTGAAGGCTCCAAGGTACGATGGTTTGCCTGCGGAGGTGGGCCCTCTTGCCAGAGTTTTATCTCTATACGCAAGGGATATGCTTGGTGTAAAGGAATTGGTAGATTCCTATCTCTCAAAACTCGGACTTAACCACTCAGCCCTCTTTTCAACCATGGGCAGGACACTTGCCAGAGGCATAGAAACCCACATCTACGCACACGCTATGAAAAGATGGTATGATGAGCTAATAGAAAACATAAGGTCTGGAGATACAAAAACCTTTAACGCGGAAAAATGGAAACCTTCCACTTGGGAGAAGGAAACAAAAGGGCTTGGCCTCATGGAAGCACCAAGGGGTTCCCTTTCCCACTGGGTTCACATAAGAGATGGCAAAATAGAAAACTATCAGGCTGTGGTGCCTACCACATGGAACGGCTCACCAAGGGATGCAAAGGGTCAACCATCTCCCTACGAAGCCTCCCTTGTGGGACACGCCCTTGCAAATCCCCAAGAACCTCTTGAGATTTTAAGAACCATACACTCCTTTGACCCTTGCCTTGCCTGTGCGGTGCATCTATATAGAGAGGAAGAAGAGCTAACCTCAGTAAGGATCCTGTAGCTTTAACTTTCTAAGGGAATAAAATTAATACCATGGGTCTGAAGGAGAGCCTCCTCAAGGTTTCCGATTTTGTGTATAAACTTCCAGAGAATACACTGCAAGGGCAGAAGGTTCCAGTATACTTCTACCTTAGTGATAAACTCTTTGAGCTTCTTGAGGAGGATGCCATAAGGCAGGCGGGCAACGCCGCAACCTTGCCTGGCGTTGAAAAAGCTATATATGTTATGCCAGATGTGCATGTGGGTTATGGCTTTCCTGTGGGGGGCGTGATGGCAACGGATATAGAGGAGGGTGTCATAAGCCCCGGGTCCATAGGATACGATATAAACTGCGGGGTAAGGCTCATAGCCACCAACCTTACCGCAGACAGGGTTCAACCCGTAAGAAGAGAGCTTATGCAGGAGATACTCAAGAGTGTGCCTGCGGGTGTAGGTTCAACAGGAAGGCTTAGACTTTCAAAATCTGAGCTTTCTGAAGTTGCAGTAAAGGGTGCTCGCTGGGCGGTGGAAAAGGGTTTTGGCTTTGAAGAAGACCTTACGCATATAGAAAGCGGTGGAGCCCTTCCCGAGGCTGACCCTTCAAAGGTTTCAGACTTTGCCTT
Source organism: Hydrogenobacter sp. T-8 (assembly GCF_011006175.1). NCBI lineage: Bacteria > Pseudomonadati > Aquificota > Aquificia > Aquificales > Aquificaceae > Pampinifervens > Pampinifervens florentissimum. The sequence goes on from NZ_CP048795.1 coordinate 1,159,667, forward strand.
TCAAAGAGGGGCAGAAGAGCTTGGAACTGTAGGCTCTGGAAACCACTTTGTAGAAGTGCAATACGTGGATGAGATATACGACGAAGAAGTTGCACAAAAACTTGGGCTAAGCGTAGGGCAGGTTACCATAATGGTTCATTCAGGTTCAAGGGGCTTTGGTCATCAGGTGTGCGTGGACTATCTAAAGACCGCAAGGGAAGCCTTAAGAAAGTATCAAATAAATATACCAGATATGCAACTGGCTTGCATGCCCTTTAGCTCCCTAGAGGGGCAGGACTACTTTAAAGCTATGAACTCCGCTGCCAACTACGCCTTTGCCAACAGGCAGATATTGGGATATCTGACCGCAGACACAGTCCGCAGGTTTTTTGGACTTTCATGGGAAGAGCTTGGCTACAGGCTTATTTACGACCTTGCCCACAACATAGGTAAAGTGGAAGAACACGGGATAGATGGTAAAAGAAAGAAACTCCTCGTGCACCGCAAAGGTGCCACCAGAGCCTTTCCGCCACACAACCCTGACATTCCGCCTGCCTATAGGGATATAGGTCAACCGGTGCTTCTGCCAGGGGATGTGGGAAGGTATTCTTTCCTCCTTGTGGGTCAAGAAAAAAGCATGGATATGAGCTTTGGAAGCGCATGCCATGGGGCAGGAAGGCTCATGTCAAGAACAAAGGCAAAAGAGTTTGTAAAAAAAGAAGGGCTTGAAAAAGTGCTTGGCGGTCTTGTGGTAGTGGCAAGGGGCAAAGGAACTGTGGCGGAGGAAATTCCGCAAGCATACAAGGATGTCTCAGAGGTTGCCTATGTGGTTCATTCACTGGGTATAGCAAAACTGGTGGCGAGGTTCAAACCCTTAGGCACTTTAAAGGGTTAAGTGTTATAATAAAAAATTCTGGAGGAACTTATGGGCGAGTTTGAAAAGCTACTTGAAGAAGGTCTTGAACTTAAAGAACTAAAAAGGGGTGAGGTGATAAAGGGGAAGGTGGTGAAGATAGACGAAAGAAACATCTACGTGGATGTGGGGTACAAGGTAGAGGGTATAATATCAAGGGAAGAACTGCCAGATGCAAGGGTTGGTGATGAGATAAAGGCAGTGGTTGTAAGGTTCACAAAAGGTGGCTCTCCCCTTCTATCCTATAGGAGGTATCTTGAAGACAAACTAACAGGCTTTTTGAAAGCCTGCTATGAGAAGGGCAAATTTATAACAGGAACGGTGGTAGAAAAGAAGGATGACGGTTATGTGGTGGATGTTAGCGGTCTAAGGGTTTTTCTCCCCATGAAAGAAGCCATCAGAAACCTCAGAGAAGGCAAGAAGATAGTGGCAAAGATAACAGAGTTTAAAAGAGAAGAGGATGGGCTTAAGGTGGTCCTCTCCCAAAAGGACTATATAAAAGCTCAGGAGGAAAAAAAGAGGGCAAGGCTCCTTTCCAAGATAAAGGTGGGAGACCTGGTTGAAGGCAAGGTGATAAAGATAGACCCAGAAAAGGGCATAACCCTGCTAGTGGGCAATGCACTCAGAGCCTTCCTCCCCCTTGAGGAACTAAGCTGGGGAAGGGACAGAAACCCCTACAATTATGCGGAGATTGACGAAAGGCTAAGGGTGAAAGTAAAGAGGATACCCAAGGACGGTCAGTTTATATTTGTAAGCCTAAAAGAAACAAAGGAAAACCCATGGCAGAAAGCACAGCAGAGCATACAGAAGGGTCAGGTGGTAAACGGAAGGGTTTTAGAGGTTAGAGAGAACGGGCTAATCTTTGAGGTCATGGAAGGGGTGGAAGGTTTTGTGCCAAAGGATGAGATATCTTACGACGGAAGCATCCCCAAAAAGGGCGACAGGGTCTCTGCTCAAGTGCTTGACTTTGACCCCAAAAGGCATAAGCTGGTCCTCAGCATAAAGAGAACTCTTCCAAAACCATGGGAGGAGTTTATAAAGAAATATCCAGCTGGTAGTAGAGTTGTGGGAACAGTGGAGAAGATAGAGGGCGCAAGGGCTATAGTAAGCCTTGAACAGGGTGTGCAAGGTGTTATTCACAGGAGCGACCTTGCTTGGATAAAGCCTGGAAGGATAGAAGATGTGCTTAAGGTAGGTCAATCCATCGAGTTCGCTGTGCTTGGGCTTGACGGAAGGTTTGTAAAACTTGGTCTTAAACAGCTCACAGATAACCCTTGGGAGACAGTCCTCAAAAATTACAAAGTAGGTGATAAGGTAAAACTAAAGGTAAAGAGCGTGCACCCCTTTGGTGCCTTTTTGCAGTTTCCGGAGGGTATAGATGGGCTCCTTCCCATATCTGAGATCCCAAAGGGTCTAAAACTTCAAGAAGGTCAAGAAGTGGAAGCGAGAATAATAGAGCTTTCTCAAGACAAGATAACCTTCAGCATGAAGGAAAAGGAAGAGGAGAAGAAAGAAGATATAATAACCACCTCTGATAAGGGCTTTACGCTGGGAGACATACTCAAGAAAAAGATGAAAATATGAAAAAGAAAACCCTTGTTGAGAGGCTACACGAGGAGTATTCTCATGTTTACTCAAAGAAAAGGGTCTATAAGATGATAAATTTTCTATTAGATAGGATGAGAGAAGGTATAGCCTCTGAGGATGGCTTGAAGATTTCAGGCTTTGGCAGTTTCAGAAGGAAGGGTAAACGAGTCCTGTTCAGACCAAGCAAAAAGCTCATAAGCAAGTTGAAATCAGAAGCTAAAAGGCTTAAAATGTAAATTTAACGGGGTGTGGCGCAGGCGGAAGCGCGCTGGCATGGGGGGCCAGAGGTCACGGGTTCAAGTCCCGTCACCCCGATTTTAAAAGAGGAGGTACGAATATGGTTGTGATCGTCCAGCCCGTAGAAAAGGACTTGGAAGCATTGGTTCTAAGAGTGTTCCTCAAATCTATTGATGTGCTTGGGGGACTTTCAAAGCTGGCGGAATACAAAACCCTCACATGGCTTCCATCCCTTGCCAGAGCAGTTTACTGTGTGGTGCTTAGGGAAGAGTATTTCAAAACGGACAGAGAAATAGCGGAGAAGGTAGGTCTTACTGTCCAAACGGTAAGAAACATCTTAAGGGCTGAACCCTCTACCGCTCTTGAAAAGCTCAAAAGGATAGAGGAGCTTCTTGAAGAAGAGAAGAAGGAATTAAAGGTCCATACCGCGGGCGGAATAGCAAAACTTGCCTACAAACTCGTAAAGGAAGGGCACGAAGAACCTCAGGTATTTCTCCAATACTGTGAGAGGGTTGCTTATGCCCTTGACATACCATGGGCTTATATGGTGCTCAAAAGACTGAAAGGAACAGACTTTCCCATACAGTCCGCGGGGGCCATATCTGACAGATTTGAGGGTGTTTACATAAAGGGCAGAACCGCAAAGGAAGTGCTTCAGGAACTGGAATATCCCATAAAGAACCCAGCTGATCTTCTACACAGGATAAAGGAAAACCTCAAGATGCATGGGCTGGAGTGACCTAATCCTTTAGTATCCTCTTTTCGTATATGAGTGCAAGGGTGAACAAAGTTGTAAATACTATAGGTCCAAGGAATATGCCCACAAAGCCGAAGGTCAGCAAACCGCCTACTATGGAAAAGAAGAGCACTATGTAGGGCATGCTTACGCCCATTTTCATTATGAGGGGTCTTATAAAGTTATCTATGGTGGATATAACGAACATGCCGTATATGAACATGAAGATACCGTTGTATAAACCCTTGACCGCAAAGGTATAGACCGCCACTGGAAACCAGACAAAACCCGCACCGAAGGGCGGTATAAAACTGCTCATGAAGGTAGCCATGGCGAGAAGTACGGCATAGTCCATACCAGCCAGCTTGTATCCTATGAAGCCTACCGTGCTTTGGGCTATACCAACGCCTATGGAACCGTATACGGTAGCGAGAACTGTCTTGTATATGGTAATAAACACCTGTTCTACATCCTCTTTGTGCATAGGAAGAAACCGCTCTGCGAACCTCACAAACTTTGGACCATCCCTTAGGATAAAAAAGAGCGTAAGCAGGAATACAAAGCTCTTGAAGATAAAGCTACCCACAGCTGGCACCATGGACGCCGCAAGGTTTAACCCCCTTTGCAGAAAGTCTCTAAGACCGCTCATAAGGATGCCTTTGAACTCTTCAGATTCTAAGTAGGCTATAAAGCTGTCTATTTCTTCCTTGGTAAGTATTTTCTTAAGCAATGGGTTTTCAAGTATGCCCCTTATCAGGTCCATGTAGGAACTGTTTTGGGTGAGACTAACTGCAAGATGGAGAAGGTCTATGGACTGCCTTATTGCCATGGTTAAAAGAAGGCTGAAGGGAATCACCACAAGGGCAAGCACAAGGAGGGTGAGTGCAAGGGCGGAGGGTGTGTTGCCTATTCTCTTTGCAAGTTTTATATGAACAGGATAAAGGACAAGAGAGAATATAACCGCCCAGAGTATGGGTTTAAGAAAGGGAAGGAGCATGGTAAGAGCAAGGGCGGTAAAAAAGCCTGTAAGGGAAAGGAGAAAGTAAAGAAAGACTCTTTCTCTCACAAGACTAAATTATAAGTTATGGAAAGGTGTCCAAGGTGCGGAGCTTTGCTTGAGGTTATAGAGTGTTGTGGCGGTGGGATATTTAGGTGCGGTAGCTGTGGTGAGTATTACTTCTACGGAGAGCTTATAAAGTCTCAAAAGGACTTTGAGGAGGTCTCCTCAGAAGCTCAAGTGCAACATCCCGTGGAGGATACCCCTCAACCACCACTCTGTAGACCGCAGTGCTTATAGGTGCATGTAAGCTTCTCTCTGTAGAGAGCCTGTAGACCGCTTTAACCGTGTGTATGCCTTCTACCGTCTGGTTGAGCCTTTGTAGGATTTCTTCCATAGAAAGCCCCTGACCAAGAAGGTAGCCAAAGGTTCTGTTTCTTGACTGTGGAGAGCTGGCGGTAAGAAATAGGTCTCCCATACCAGAAAGACCGTAGAAGGTTTCCCTCTTTGCACCAAGGGAGACACCGATCCTCACCATCTCCGCAAGTCCTCTTGTCATAAGAGAAGCCCTTGCGTTCTCCCCAAGCCCAAGTCCATCAGATATGCCACAGGCGATTGCTATAACATTCTTCAACGCCCCTCCAAGCTCAACACCCACAAGGTCTGTAGAGAGGTAAACCCGAAAATTTTCAGAGCTTATCCAGTTTCTTATCTTCTCCATCTCCTCAAGGTCATTTCCTGCAAGCACCAAGGCGGTAGGCAAGCCCTTGGAAACTTCGCTGGCAAAGGAAGGACCAGAAAGACAAAAAACCTTTACATCAGGGTCTATCTCAAGAAGCACTTCAGAAACCCTCTTTTCAGTTCCCACTTCAAGCCCCTTGGAGGCGGAAATTATCCTTTTGCCCCCTAAAGCTTTCCCGCCTAAGACTTCCCTTATGACTTGGACGGGTAAGGCTACTATTATGTAATCCGAAAAGTCAAGGGCTTTGTTAAGGTCTTGTGTAGCGTCCACCCCCCTTAGCTTGATTCCTTCCGTGTATGGGTGTTTTCCTTCTTTTATGAGCCTGACTGTTTCTTCTTTTCTTTCAAAGACTAAAACCCTGTGTCCTAAATTTCCTAAATGTAAAGCGAGGGCAGTGCCCCAGCGACCCCCACCAAGGACAGAGAAGTTCATGTGTTATACTATATCAGAATATGCTTGAGGAAAAACTTGAAAACAGCCTTTACTGGGGCGTGTCTTTGATTCTTAACTTGATAATCTTTACCCTCTTATCTTTGTATCTTTCTGTCAAAATTGAACTCAAAAACCCCCCAGAGCCTATGGAGGTGTATCTTCAAGAAATTCCCGAGCTTAAGGAGATAAAGCTAACTTCTGGCAAAAGCACTCCTATTGTAAAACAGCAAGCAGGCGAGGGTATTATAAAGAAGGATAGACACCTTGTCAGCTCAAGCCCTATGGAAGTTTCAAGAAGCACAGGAGACCTTCAGGTTCCCGCAGGCAAGCCAAAGGAGGAAGAGCCCTCCCTACTTCAGGAAATTGAGCAAAGGGTGAGAGGAAGAGAGAGGGAAGTAGAGAAGGAAGGCGTAAGAAGCGCGGACATCGGGAATATAACCGCAGTTGTCTCACCTGGAGGTATTGGTCTCTCAGGTGGTGGAAGGGCAACTGTATACATTCCACCCTTTCCAAGAATAAGTTCTGATGAGCCTCTTAGCCCTTTAAGGGTAAGGGTATGGATAGAGCCTTCAGGTGTGGTCTCAAGGGTTCAAATAATTCAAAAAAGTGGCTCTCCACAGATAGACCAAAGGATGGTGGAGTTTGTTCGTGGCATAAGGTTTGAAGCCATAAGGGAAAACGTAGTCCAGACTGGTGTAATAACCTTTAGGTTTAAGGGAGGTTAAAAATGAGTATAGGAAAGCAGGTAAGGTTGGAAAGGCTTATTAACAGGGATACGGGCAAGACCATAATAGTGCCCATGGACCATGGGGTGAGCTCAGGTCCTATGGAGGGTATTGAAAACATAAGAAAAGCGGTAGAGGATGTGGCAGAAGGTGGTGCCAACGCAGTGGTGCTACACAAGGGTATGGTGAGGGCAGGACACAGGGGCAGGGGCAGAGATATAGGGCTTATAGTCCACCTTTCCGCCTCTACTGACTGGGCACCTACCAAAAATGACAAGGTGCTGGTCTGCACAGTGGAAGAAGCCATAAAGCTGGGTGCGGACGGTGTATCTATCCACGTGAACGTGGGTGCGGATATGGAAAGGGAGATGCTAAGGGACTTTGGATATGTTTCTAAGGTTTGCGAGGAGTGGGGTATGCCTCTGCTTGCCATGGTCTACGGAAGGGGTAAGGATATGAACCAATACGAGCCCAAGGTTGTAGCTCACTGTGCAAGGCTTGGTGCAGAGCTTGGTGCGGATATAGTTAAAGTCCCCTACACAGGAGACCCAGAGAGCTTTTCAAGGGTGGTTGAGGGCTCTCCTATACCAGTGGTTATAGCGGGCGGTCCTAAGATGAAAACGGAGAGAGAAGTGCTTGAGATGGTATATGGAGCTATACAAGCTGGTGCAAAGGGTCTTTCCATAGGTCGCAATGTCTTTCAGGCAAAAAACAGGGTCGCCATGGTAAGAGCCTTGAGCCTTATAGTGCATGAAGGCAAAAGCGTGGAAGAAGCTATAAAAATCTTAGAGTGAGGAGGCATGGTATGGGTCTTCTTGAAGGCAGAAAAGCCCTTATAACGGGTATAGCCAATGAGCGTAGTATAGCCTACGGTATAGCAAAAGCCTTTTACAGAGAGGGAGCGGAGCTTTGTTTTACCTACGCCAACGAAAAGCTCAAAAAGAGGGTGGAAGAGATTGCCAAAGAGTTTGGCTCTGAGCTTGTGTTTGAGTGTGATGTTTCAAAGGACGAACACATTACCGCTTTGAAGGATTGGCTCTCTAAGGTTTGGGGAAGTTTAGATATAGTAGTTCACTCTATAGCCTACGCTCCAAAGGAAGAGTTCAAAGGCGGTGTTATAGATACCTCAAGGGAAGGTTTCAAAATTGCCATGGACATATCTGTCTACTCTCTTATAGCCCTCACTAGGGAGCTACTTCCTCTTATGGAAGGTAGACAAGGCTCAATAATAACCCTTTCTTACTACGGTGCGGAGAAAGTGGTGCCACACTACAATGTGATGGGTATTGCCAAGTCCGCCCTTGAGAGCACGGTGCGATACCTTGCCTATGATATTGCCAAACACGGACACAGAATAAACGCCATATCCGCAGGACCCATAAAGACCCTCGCTGCATACAGCATAACGGGTTTCCACCTTCTTATGGAACACACCACAAAGGTAAACCCCTTTGGAAAAGCTATAACCATAGAGGATGTGGGAGATACAGCGGTGTTTCTCTGCAGTGATTGGGCAAGGGCTATAACCGGTGAGGTCATCCATGTGGACAACGGCTACCATATAATGGGTGTCTTTGGAAGGGAAGAGGAGATAAAGAAGGAGGTCTTTGGAGAACAAAAGGAATGAAACACTACGAGCTTTATGGTCTAAGGGAAGAAGAATACAAGAGGATAGTCCAAAGGCTCGGACGTGAGCCAAAGGAGGTGGAGCTTGGCATACTTGGAGCTTTGTGGTCTGAACATTGCTCTTACAAGTCCTCAAGGGTGCACCTTAGGAAGTTTCCCACCAGTGCAAACTGGGTGATTCAGGGACCTGGTGAAAACGCAGGGGTGGTGGAGCTTGACAGCAAGGTCTGGCTCGCCTTTAAGGTGGAGAGCCACAACCATCCTTCTTACATAGAACCCTTTCACGGTGCAGCAACGGGTGTGGGAGGAATAATAAGGGATGTCCTATCTATGGGTGCAAGACCCATAGCCCTTGTGGACTCTCTGAGGTTCGGACTGCCTATAGACAAAAGGATAGTAAAGGGAGTGGTAAGCGGTATATCTCATTATGGCAACTGTATAGGCATTCCCACCGTGGCAGGAGAGACCTACTTTGAGGAGTGCTACAGGACAAACCCTCTGGTAAACGCCTTTTGCCTTGGTATTCTGCCTGCAGGGAGGATGCTTAGAGCGAGGGGCAAACCCGGAGACCTCCTCTTTCTCTTAGGGTCTTCTACTGGAAGGGATGGCATACACGGTGCGGTTATGGCTTCTGCGGAGTTCGGAGAAGGTGCGGAGGAAAAGCTACCAAACGTCCAGATAGGAGACCCATACTTTGGCAAAAAGCTCATAGAGGCGGTTCTGCAGGCTATAGAGGAGGGTCTTATAACAGGTCTTCAGGACCTTGGTGCGGCGGGGCTATCGGGTGCTTCTTCGGAGCTTGCCAGCAAGTCCAAGTGTGGCGTGGAGCTATGGCTTGAAAAAGTCCCTCTAAGAGAAGAGGCTATGAAACCCTTTGAGATACTCCTATCAGAAAGCCAAGAGAGGATGCTACTTGTAACACAAGAGGACAAGGTGCAAAGGCTTTTAGAGCTTGCCAAATATTACCATCTTGAGGGTGCGGTGGTAGGAAGGCTTACAGAAAATGCAATGTTTAGGGCTTACTACGAGGGTCAGATAGTGGCAGAGCTTCCAGTAAGCCTTATAGTGGAGGAAGCCCCAGTATATGAAAAACCCTACTCAGAGCCTGCCTATATAAAGACCCTCTGGTCTTTTGACCAAAAGGAGCTACCTCAAATAGACCTGAAAGAAGCACTTCTTAAGCTCCTTGTCTCACCCAACATAGCCTCTAAGGAGTGGATATACACCCAATATGACCACCAAGTGGGGACAAACACAGTCCTAAAGCCAGGAGGAGACTCTGCCCTTCTTAGGGTCAAATGGGTTCAAAAGCCAGAGCTAAAAAGTGAGAGGCTCATAGCCATTACATCGGAAGGTAATGGTAGGATGTTCTTCCTTGACCCCTACGAGGGTGGAAAATATGCAGTGGCGGAAGCCCTCAGAAATCTTGCCTGCGTGGGTGCAAAGCCTTTGGGAATAACAGACTGCCTTAACTTTGGAAACCCAGACAGACCAGAGATTATGTGGCAACTTGTGAAGGCTATAGAAGGCATATCCGATGCCTGCAAGTTCTTTGAAGTTCCCGTGGTTAGCGGTAATGTGTCCTTGTATAACGAGACGGTGGAAAGAGAAGAGATAAGAAACATATACCCCACACCCATACTGGTTGCGGTAGGCTACATAGATTCTGGAAGGTGGGTAGACCATCGCTTTAAGGAGGAGGGAGACCTTATCTTCTTGGTGGGAGACCTCAAAAGGGAGTTTTCCCTTGCTGGCAGTGAATACCTAAAGGCGGTGCACGGAAAGGTGGCTGGCAGGACTCCTCAGGTAAACCTTGAGAAGGAGAAAAAACTTCATGCCTTACTTATAAGGCTCATAGAGGGGGGTATTCTTAGGTCTGCTCATGACGTGTCTCAGGGTGGGCTCTTGGTGGCACTTCTTGAGGGTGTTTTTGGAACAGGTTTAGGTCTTGACATAAACCTATACGTGGAAGACAGGCTTGACTTCTTTCTGTTTTCTGAAAACCCCACCCTTGTGGTTGTGAGTTTGAAAAAGGAGGATGCGGAAGCCTTTAAAGACCTCGTGGAAGAGTATGAGCTTGACTGGATGTTTTTGGGAAAGGTGAAGGAGAAGAGGTCTTTCACCTTAACAAATAACGACGAAAGCCTTTTAGAACTACCTTTGGAAGAGCTTGAAGAGTTATGGAAAAAAGCCTTAGAAAGATTGCTCTAATATATGGGCTCACCGCCTTTATGGTGCTAAGCCTTGACCTTATTACCAAAAACCTTGCAGAGTCCTTTCTCAAAGAGAGGGACATTAGCCTTTTGCCCTTTCTTCATCTCGTGCTTGTCCACAACAGGGGCGTAGCCTTTGGACTTCTTGCAGAGGCACCCGACCTTATAAGGATTCCCGTCCTTTTTATAACTCCTTTGATTGCTCTTGTTATAACCTTTTTGTATGCGGTAAGGGTCAGGGGCATACTTGTTCCAGTGCTTATGGGTATGGTGGGCGGGGGTGCTTTTGGAAATCTCTATGATAGGGTTTTACTTGGATATGTAAGAGACTTTATATACCTTTCCTATGGAGGGCTTTCTTGGCCAGCCTTTAACTTGGCAGACGCCAGCATAAGCACCGCCATATTTCTTCTCCTCATGAGGGAGCTCCTACCAAAGGGTGGAAAAAATTAAGATACTCTGCTATATTCTATCCTTATGGTAGAGAAGATAGCCCATCTTGCAAGGCTAAAGTTAACAGAGGAAGAGAAGGAATACTTTGAGAAACAGCTTACAAGCATCCTGCACTTTGTGGAACAGCTCCAAGAGGTGGACACCCCAGAGGTAGAACCCTTTACCTCTCCTTTTGAGGAGACGCCCATGCGGGAAGACGAGCCCCTCAAGGACTTTGACCCTCAACTGGTTTTGGAGCAGGCACCAGAGGCGGAAGGGAGTTTCTTTGTAGTGCCAAGAGTGGTAGAATATTAAGAGGAGACACATATGATAGAAGAAATCCAAAAGGAGACCCTTGAGAAAAGGAAGGCTTTAGAAAATGCTCTTGCAAGCATAGAGAGGCGGTTTGGCAAAGGCTCTATAATGCCTCTCAAAAATGCGGAAAAGGTGAAGGTGGATGTTATACCTACAGGCTCTCTTGCTCTTGATATAGCCACAGGTATAGGTGGCATACCAAAGGGAAGGGTTATTGAGATATTCGGTCCAGAGTCCTCTGGAAAAACCACCCTCGCCCTTCATATAATAGCGGAAGCACAAAAGAGAGGAGGCATAGCGGTCTTTATAGACGCAGAACATGCCCTTGACCCCAAGTATGCGGAAAAGATAGGAGTGGACACGGAAAACCTCTACATATCCCAGCCAGACTACGGAGAGCAGGCTCTTGAGATAGCGGAGAGCCTCATAGCGAGCAATGCGGTAGATGTCATAGTGGTAGACTCTGTGGCCGCCCTTGTGCCGAAGGATGAGCTTGAGGGTGAAATAGGTGAAGCTCATGTGGGTAAACAGGCAAGGCTCATGTCTCAGGCACTTAGAAAGCTAAAGGGTATGGCTCACAAGGCAAACACCGCTATCATTTTCATAAACCAGCTCAGAGAGAAAATAGGTGTAATGTTTGGGAACCCAGAGACCACACCCGGTGGAAGATCCCTTAAGTTCTTTGCGGACATGAGGCTTGATGTGAGAAGGATAGGAGACGTAAAAGATAGCGGAGAGAAAACGGGTAGCAGGGTAAGGGTAAAGGTGGTAAAAAACAAGCTTGCACCACCTTTTCAAGAAGCGGAGTTTGATGTGCTTTATGGAGAGGGTATATGTAAGCTCTGCGACCTTATAGACATAGCAAGCGAGCTAAAAGTTATAAACAAAAGCGGTGCGTGGTATAGCTACGGTGATATAAGACTGGGGCAGGGTAAAGAGCAGGCTAAGAAGTTTCTTATGGAAAACCCCGAGATTGCCAATGAGATAGAAAAAAAAGTAAGGGAGGTAGCTGGGCTTGCTCCAGTTGATACTTAAGAGAGCGGTAGAGCTTGGTGCATCGGATATACACCTAAAGACAGCATCTCCACCTGTAATAAGACTGAAAAAGAAGCTCCAGAGATTGGAGGATTTTCCTGTTATAGATGAAAGGGTTATGGAAATGTTCCTCAATGAGGTTCTTGGTAAAAATCGCAGGAAGCTTGCGGAGTTTGAGGAGCTGGGAGAGACGGACACCTCCTACTCACTGCCCGGTGTTGCTCGCTTTCGTGTAAACGTATACAGACAAAGGACAAGTGTGGGTATGGCTTTCAGAACCATACCTTACAGCATACCCTCCTTTGAGAGCCTCAACCTCCCTGCGGTTATGAAAAAGATTGTTCTTGAAAATACCAAAGGTCTTATACTTGTCACAGGACCCACAGGCTCGGGCAAATCCACCACCCTTGCCTCGCTTATAAACATCATAAACAGCACGAGAAGTGATGTGATAGTTACCATAGAAGACCCAATAGAATACCTCTTTAGGGATGAAAAGTCTTATATAGTTCAGCGTGAGGTGGGTATAGATACTTCTTCTTTCGCAAGAGGACTTCGTGCAGCACTTAGAGAAGACCCAGATGTTATTATGGTGGGTGAGATAAGAGACCCAGAGACCGCACAGATAGCACTGCAGGCAGCAGAAACGGGACATTTAGTTATGTCTACCCTACACACTCTGGATGCCAAAGAAACGATAAACAGACTTATAGGTATGTTTAACCTTGAGGTAAGGGAGCAGATAAGGATACAGCTTGCGGAAACCCTAATAGCCATATTTTCCCAAAGACTCCTTCCAAAGGCAGACGAAACAGGAGTTGTTCCTGCGGTTGAAGTCCTAATAAACACAGCTTCTATAAAGGAAGCCATCATAGACCCCTCAAAACTGGACGAGATTTCCCTTCTTCTTGAAAAGGGCAAGCCTGCCTATGGCACTCAAACCTTTGACCAACACTTAGAAGAGCTGTATAGAAATGGTCTAATAGACTACAATACCGCCATAAGGTATGCAAGCAGACCTACAGATTTAGAGCTTAGACTAAAGGGTATAGCTTCTGGAGGTAGAGGCTTTATCTGATGAAGATAGCCATAGATGGTCCTGCGGGAAGTGGGAAAAGCACCGTGGCACGCAAGCTATCTCAAAGGCTTGGCTTGCCCTACCTAAACACAGGGCTCGTATACAGAGCCTTTGCATACATATACAGGGAGGAAGGACCAGAAAACCCCATATTACTTTTTGAAAACCCACCCTTGGTGGAAATCCTGCCTGCAGAGACAAGGGTCTTCTACAAAGGAAAAGACATAAGCCAACTACTTGGCTCTGAAGACTTGGGAAAAACCGCCTCTGAGATAGCTAGCCTGCCAGCCTTTAGAGAGAGGATAAATGAATTTTTTAGGTCTTTGGTAGGACAGGGGCAAGTGGTAGCAGAAGGCAGGGACGCGGGAACGCATATATTTCCAGATGCACCTATAAAGATATTCCTTACCGCATCTGCAGAAGAGAGGGCAAGAAGAAGGTGCGAGCAACTCATGGCTCAGGGCATACCTGCCAACTACCAAGAGGTGCTTAAGGCTATAGTGGAAAGGGACGAGAGGGACAAAAATAGACCCTTGTATCCCTTTAGACCTGCAGAGGATGCAATTGTGATTGATACCACAAGCCTTAGCCCAGAGGAGGTGGTGGAAAAAATACTTAGCCTTGTAAAAGAAAGGGTATAATTATCCTATGAAAGACTTCTGGTTTTGGGCGGAAGAATACGACAAAAAGCTAATAACCACCGCACTTGAATCTGGTGCAAGGGTAATACTTTTGTCTGACCCCTCAAAGTCTTCGGAGGTCAAAGCCCTTGGTAGGGTTCAAGTAGCCTCAAAGGAAGGTGGAGACCTTAAAGAGGGTCAGGATTATGTATATGTTCTCATAAAAGGCAAAGAAGACGAAAAAAGAGCAGGAAGGTTTCCACCTCATATAAAGGTGATAGTGGAGACCACTGACTGGACCATAATACCCCTTGAAAACCTCATAGCACAGAGAGAAGAGCTCTATGCGGTAGTGAAAAACGAAGAGGAGGCAAGACTTGCCATAAGGGTGCTTGAAAAGGGTGTAAAGGGTATTGTCCTCAAAACTAAGGATATAAACACCATAAAGAGGGTGGGAAAGGTTCTTGAAGAGGAGGAAGAAAAACTCCCCCTTGTGGTGGTAAGGATAACGAGGATACTGCCTCTTGGTCTTGGAGATAGGGTCTGTGTGGATACTACTTCTCTGCTAAACAGAGGCGAAGGTATGCTTGTGGGAAACTCTTCGGGCGGTATGTTTTTGGTGCATGCGGAGACAGAAGAAAACCCCTACGTGGCTTCAAGACCCTTTAGAGTAAACGCAGGTGCGGTGCATATGTATATAAGAGTGCCAGAGAACAAGACCAAGTATCTTTGTGAGCTTTCCGCGGGAGACCCTGTGATGGTTTATGACTACACGGGTAGAGGAAGGCTTGTCTATGTGGGTAGGGCAAAGGTGGAAAGAAGACCTATGCTTTTGGTGGAAGGCGTTTATGAGAAGAAAAAGCTAAGTGCGGTGCTCCAAAACGCAGAGACCATAAGACTTACAAGACCTGATGGCACTCCCATATCTGTGGCGGAGCTAAAGGAAGGCGATGAAGTGCTCGGATACATAGAAACACCCGGCAGACACTTTGGCATGAAGGTGGAAGAGACCATAACGGAGAAGTGATTATAATTATGTAGTCATGCCATCAAGAAGAGACTTATTCAACATTATATGGCTAACTCCCACACTGCACTATTACACCTCTCCAAGCAGAAAGAAGACTTTACTTCTCAAGACAAGGCTTGCAGGATATTTATACTACGGTGCGGATAAGGTTTATCCATACGTAAGGTTTGGAAATGCTTTTGACCTTAGGCGTGAACCACACAACCCTTATGACCACAAGGCTGTGGAGGTATGAACCTAAAAGAAATCCTCTCTTATGCAAAGGGTATAAGCTCCAACTCCAAGGAAGTCCGTGAGGGTTATGTTTTTGTAGCCATTAAAGGAACGCAGGTGGATGGGCATGACTTTGTGGAAGAGGCTTTGCAAAGGGGTGCTCTCTACGCGCTTGTGGAGAGAGAAGTAGGCATAAAAGACCCACGCATTATAAAGGTGGAAGATACAAGAAGGGCTCTTGGTGAGCTGGCAAGTCTTTTTTATGGTGAGGTTTCAAAGAGGCTTAAGATAGTGGGCATAACGGGGACAAATGGCAAGACTACCACAACGCACATAATAGAGTCTATCCTCAACAAGGCGGGTATAAAAACTGGTCTTATGGGGACGATTTACTACAGGCTTGGAGAGAATATATACGAATACGAAGGGAGGACCACTCCAGACCCTATAAAGTGGCACTCCACACTAAAAGCCATGTGGGAAGAGGGTGCAAGTGCGGTGGTTTGCGAGGTTTCCTCTCATGCACTTGACCAAAAGAGGATATGGGGCACAGACTTTTATATGGTGGGCTTTACCAACCTCAGCCAAGACCATCTTGACTATCATGGCACTATGGAAGACTACTTCCTTGCAAAGGCAAGGCTCTTTGAGGAGTATGCATATACCTATGCGGTGATAAATGAGGATGACCCATATGGCAAAAGGCTAAAGGCTATTGCAAAAAACCCAAGAACCTACGGAAGGGAAGGAGACCTTAAAATTCTTGACTTTCAAACAGACTTTGAGGGCTCAAGGCTAAGAGTGGCATACGAAGGAAAGGTGTATGACTTTTTCTCCAACCTGCGAGGGAACTTTCAGGCGTATAACCTCTCTCTTGGTATCCTTGTGGGCTTTCTGTGGGGGCTTGAAAGCCAAGCTATACAAGAAGGCATAAGGCAGGTGCAAGTCCCTGGTAGGTTTGAAACCTATAAGGGAAAGGGCTTTGTGGTGATAATAGACTATGCTCATACGCCTGATGCTTTGGAAAAGGTCTTGAGGACCGCAAGGGCTCTTTGCAAAAACAGGCTTATTGTGGTCTTTGGTGCTGGGGGAAACAGGGATAGAACAAAGAGACCTCTTATGGGAAAGACCGCAGAGGCTATTGCAGACCTTATAGTCTTGACCTCGGACAACCCAAGGTTTGAAGAGCCGATGGCTATAATTGAGGATATCTTGAGCGGGATAGAAAACAGGGGGGCGGTCTTGGTGGAGCAGGACAGAAGAAAGGCAATAGAGCTTGCCATAAGCATGGCACAGGAGGGGGATGTTATCCTAATAGCGGGCAAAGGACACGAAGACTATCAAGAAATAAAAGGTGTAAAATATCCCTTTAAAGACTCTGAAGTGGTCAAGGAGGTCCTCGGTGTGTGATTTTGAAACGCTCCACTATAACCTCAAAGACGAACTGTTGAATATCTACAAAGAGGCGGAAACGCCACAGCCAAAAATAAAGATAACCAGTCTAAAAAGCGGTAAGGTATGCGGTCTTGCCAACCTTGCCAAGCTCATCCTCTACTTTGAAAGAGAGGGCTATCTGGTGGTGTTAAACAAGGATGAGGACTACAGGGAATGGGAGATACAAATAGAGCCGGGCATACTTGACCTTATGTTTGGGTATGGATAAAATTTAGCCTATGAACATTTTTATGATAGGCTTGGGGAGGATGGGGCTTGGTATGTCAAGAAGGCTACTTTCAAAGGGGCATAAAGTAGCGGGCTATGATGCAAACCCGGAGGCAAGGGAGAGGGCAAGGGCTTATATGGAAGTTTTGGAGAGCCTTGAGGGTCTTAGTGGGCAGAAGTTAGTATGGCTTATGGTTCCTCACGAGGTGGTGGACAAGGTTCTTGAAGACATAAAGCCTTATCTGCAAGAGGGAGACATAGTGGTGGACGGTGGAAACAGCTTTTACAAAGACTCTCAAAGAAGGGCGGAGGCTTTGAAGGATATGGGTGTTTACTTTTTGGATGTGGGTGTTAGTGGCGGTGTTTATGGTGAGGAGCTTGGATATTGTCTTATGGTGGGTGGGGACAGGTCTGCCTTTGAGAGGATTGAGCCAATTTTGAGAGACCTATCCTATGAGGGTAGGGGCTATGCCTATCTTGGTTCTTCTGGTGCGGGGCATTTTGCCAAGATGGTTCACAACGGCATAGAGTATGCCTTTATGCAGGCTATTGGTGAGGGTTTTGAGCTCCTCAAAGAAAGTGGCTTTGAATATGACTTGAAGGAGGTTGCACGCATATACAATACGGGTAGTGTTATCCGTAGCTGGCTTATGGAACTCACTCAAAAGGTCTTTGAGGACTTTGGAGACCTGCAAGAGCTTGAGCCTTATGTGGAAGACACGGGAGAGGGTCGGTGGACGGTAGAGGAAGCCATAAAAAGGGCTGTGCCAGTGCCAACTATTGCGGAGGCTCTCTTTGCTCGCTTTCGCTCAAGGCAAGATAACTCCTTTAGAGACCGCCTTTTGGCAGGTCTTAGGTTTGAGTTTGGAAGACATCAGGTAAAGAAAAAGGATGAATAGAAGTTTCTCTCTTTTTATTCTTGGTGGGACGGGAGACCTTGCAAAAAAGAAACTCTTTCCTGCACTCTCAAGGCTTTACGCAAAGGGTTATCTAAGTGGACTTGACAGGGTGTATTCCTTGGCAAGAAGTAAGCGAGAAGATTGGGAGCAGGTGGTTTGTAGACTGGACGCTGGCTTTGGAAAGCTATGCAACTTTTTACCCTTTGATGCACGAGATTGGAACTCATACGCAGAGCTTGGAAAGCTCATAGAAAACCTAAAGGGTCAAGAGCTTATCTTTTTCCTTGCACTTAGTCCATATCTTTTTGAGGACACTATTAGAAATCTTGGAAAGCTCCTAAGAAACTACACAAACCCAAGAAAGATAGTTATAGAAAAGCCCTTTGGTTTTGACCTAAAGTCCGCAAAGAGGCTAAACGATATCCTACATAGGTATTTTATTGAAGAGGAGATATACCGCATAGACCACTTTCTTGGCAAGGATACCATACAAAACATCTTTTCTTTGAGGTTTTCCAATACCATCTTTGAAGGCATATGGAACAGGAATTTTATTGAGCATGTGAAAATATACGCCCTTGAGAAGGTGGGAGTGGAAGGAAGGGGAGAGTTTTATGACAAGGTGGGTGCTATAAGGGATATGCTACAAAACCATATGCTCCAAATGCTTGCCTTTACCGCCATGGAGCCACCCGCCTACATGTCAGAGAAGTTTATAAGGGACGAAAAGGTAAAGGTCTTAAAAAACACACGCATTGAAAAGCTCACAAGAGGTCAATACGAAGGCTACAGGCAGGAGATAGGAGTGGAAAACTCCAAAACAGAGACCTTTGTGCTTGCCAAGGTCTTGGTGGAAAACTTCCGCTGGCACGGAGTGCCCTTTTATCTAATGACAGGAAAAGCCCTTTCTGAGAAACTAACCCAGATAGAGATAGTCTTTAGGGAAGTTCCACAGAGCTTTACCAAGCTCCTTGACTGCAAGCCACACCAAAATAGAATAGTCTTTCAGAGTGCACCAGAGAGTAAGCTCCAGATAGTCTTTGAACTAAGACCGCCCACTGGCAGGTTTATGGCTTGCCCAGTGGAGACCTTTATGGAGTATAGGTTTCCCTCAGAGTTTAAGGACGCATACGAGGTCTTGCTCCTTGATATTGTAGAAGGAGACCAATCTCTTTTCATAAGAGGAGATGAGATAGAAACCCTTTGGGAAGTGGTTGAGCCATACTTAAACATGGAGGATGAGCCTTTTGTTTATCCAAAGGGTGTAAAACTGCCAAAGGAGGCAGAGGAGTTTTTACCCTAATCGTCTATGCAGTGAATTGAGGAACAGACATTGAACTTGCAAATGAGCCAAGAAGGGAGATATTAGTTAAAGATGACCCAAGAGGAGTTTCTTAAGAAATATTCTTGGGATGGAGAAAGGAGCAGGGAGGAGCTTTTGATAAGAGCTATACTATATGCCAATCCTCTTGAGATTGCACCGCTTTTTAGCAAAGAGGAGTTAAAAGGGATATTTCTAAACAATCTCCATAGGTTTCACCGCAAGGATAGGAGTTTTTGGAAGGTGGTTTTAGAGGTTTCTGAGGATGAGCTTAAGAGATATTCAGAAAAGAACTTTAGAGAAGGTAGTATCCTTATCCCTTACTGAAGGCTTTTACTTGGCAGGAGGAACAGCTTTGGCTATTAGATATGGACATAGACATCTCTCCCTAAAGAGCTTATCAAAATCCTTAACAAAAGGCATGTCTTTTGTAGGTGTCTATTCTAATAGCCTTTGACTTAAATAAGTCCCTTGCTTTTTCTATCCAATCCTCTATGGGGTTTCAACTCCACACGGTGGATTAGCAACATGAACTACGATGAAGCCGTAGAGGTCGCAAAGAAGCAGTTTCAACTCCACACGGTGGATTAGCAACTCCAGTTGGTGGGCTTTTGTCTCTTGGATTATTTTCGTTTCAACTCCACACGGTGGATTAGCAACCTCAACTCACAACATAAAGAATAATAAGACATATCAAGCCTTTTGTCAAGGGGATACCCCTCTCAAGTGAAGGTGGTTTGCCAGAAGTGTCAGGTCATGCAGGGTTGAGTATGGTATTGTCAAATTTAAACCCTTGAGAGACAAGGTTTTGAGACATATGTCATCAAAACATCAAAGCATCACTGCATCTTTATGCCAAAACATAAAAGCATAAGGGCATTAAAATATAACCTATGAGAGGTAAGCAGAGGAAAAGGCAAAAGTTTAAGAGAACCACTATATCTCTACCCTATGACCTCTGGGAGACCCTGCGTATAGAGAGCATAAAAAGGAACATCTCAATGGGAGAGCTAATAGCCAAAAAGTTAAAGGAGTTGGAAAAACTCAAAGAAAAGACCACCATCATGCAAGTGGACGAGGAGGGACTTCTCAAGCCTCTTGAGTGAATACTACTCCTTTAGCCTCAAGAATCAAAAGCCCTATTCAGTTGCCAAAATGTCATGGGAGCAAATGCTCCCTAAAAGCCTTATAGGGAGTATTATACCATAAAGAACAATTTAGAGGATATTGGAAGTTGGGTCTTCCCCCTCGGTGAGTATTTCTCTTTTGTAGTCCACAAGGTCGTCAAAAATGTAGATTATGAGGCTATCCTCTTTTTTGTTTATTACTTGCAATAACTCGCTTTTTAGTCTTTCAAGTTTTGATTTTGTTATGTTTCCCTCAAAGACGGACTTTTGCACGTGGTTTATGTATCTCTTTGCTATCTTCCGCACTTTATTGAGCCTTTTCTGACCTTCTCTGTTTTCTGTAGATATATCATATACAAGGATTATCCACATCAAAGGCTTGCGTAGTTTAGTGGTCTGTAATTTTCTTCTGCAAGGAGGTGTTTTATTAGCTTGTAGAGTTCAAGCCTTATAAGTTGTCTGTGGGATATCTTTCTTTTTAACCTTCTGTGCCTTACTGTAGACTCAAGAAGTTCATCAAAGGCTTTTGCAAATAGTCTTCTTCCCTCCGGAGAGAGATATGTAAAGTTAAGCTCTTCAGAAAAGTGGTATTCCTGTAAAACCCCATCTCTTATAAGCTTGACTATTAGGACATCAGAAAGTATTGGTTTAAAAACCTCCGCTATGTCAAGACACAAAGAAAAGCGTTTTGTGGAAGGTTCATGAAGATAGCTCACAGTAGGATTTAGCTGAGTATGGTAGACCTCACCTAAAACTTTGGCGTATACTAAGGAGTTTCCAAAGGAAATAAGTGCATTGAGAGGATTCTGAGGTGGTCTCTTGGTTCTTTTCTCAAACTCCCAGCCAGTTTCTTGTTCTAACCTTCTATAAAAATCCTTTCTGAGGTCCGCCTCTACCTTCATAACTTCGGGAATGTTCTTTGCCTCACGGAGTGCAAAAAGATAGTCCTCTTTTCTTAGACCAAAAAGTGTGCTTAGGTTTACGATAGCTCCTTCTACAAAAGCCTTTGCAAGATATAGCCTCTTTTGGGTATTTGTGTAGTGCTCCACTTGTTTAATTAGCAAAAAGCCAGAAAGGTTTGTCTCCCTTGGATAAAAGCTACCTATATAGTATCCGTAGTGATTGAAAAAGTGTGCTATTACACCCTTCTTGGAAAGCAATGCTAAAGCCTTGCTGTTGGTAGAAACCTCACTAAAGAGGAAAAGTTCATCAATATCCTCTATGGGTATAGACTTTTTTATGCTTGAGTTTTCAAAAATTATGGTATTTTCCTCTCTTCTTAGCTCTCCAGAATGAGTTATATAATAAACTCTACCCATAGCAAAATTCCTCGTAAGCACAGCTCTTACAGTAAGGCTTTTCTTCTATAGGTGGTGGCTTTTCCAAAGAAAGTATATACCCTATACCCTTGAGTGCGTCCTCTATAATAAACTCATCCTCTTTGCTAAGATAAACCTTTCTTATCTCTTTAGCCCTTGGATAGTGCAAAATGCCGTGAGAAACCTCAAGCCCTTTGCTTTTTAGGTAGTACATGTAATACTTAACTTGGAGAAGGTGAGACTCTTCTATGGCTCTTGAGTGCTTTACCTCGTGAACCACAAGCCCATCATATGTTTTTATGAAATCCATCCTTACAGGCTCGTCGTAAAAACCTTCTTCTCTTTCCCTCTTAAAACTTTCTTCGTCAAGCAACTTTCCCAGAGCCACGCTTTCAGAAAGATGCTCAAAACCTATGCCTTTAGAAAAAAGCCACAACTTTCTTTTACAAACCACATAGTAGGCTACCTGAGTGCCTTTGTATTTAAGCTCCCTAATCACCATACATTATCCGAGCTTAGCTCAGGGTCTTCTCTAAGTTCAGCCAATCCCTTCTCCTCGTCATAAGGAGCCTTCAGCCAGTGGAGGTTAAAGGTTTCAAGTCCTTTTATCCTTTCTAACATGTTATCCTTTGGCATATAAGCGGGGATGTTAAAGGTATAGTCCAAAATTTGGTTCAGAGCTTGGATTTTTTCCTCCTTCTCTGTGCTATTTTTGTAATTCTGTATGAGTGCCTCTACTTTATCCTTGTAATATATGGGTATTACCGTGATTGAATGGATATCTCTAAAAAGTTCTTGGGCTTTTTTCCTGCTCTCTTGAGAGATAAGCCCTAAGGTATTCCAAATGTCTCTCACATATTCTTTCGCCTTTGAGTAATCTTCCATGTATTTAGGGTCTATTTTGGAGAGGGTTTCTCTTGAATATATCTCGGAAAGCAGGTTCCTTTTGTCTTGCTCTGTCCATATACCCTCCCGTAGTTTACCTTTAGAGTATTCATGTATGCTTTTTCTGTAGACACCGCCTATGCCAGAGCAGTCTTCTGTAAATATGTAAGCGTTAGGCTCTTCTACTTGCTTTTTTCCTTTTCTGTTTACCCTCCCAAGCCTTTGGAAAAGGCTGTCTGGTGTGGAATACTCCGTTATCAGAAAGTCCGCATCAAGGTCAAGAGAAACCTCTGCAAGCTGTGTGGTAATCCATATGCCACCATTCCCCTCTTTGAAAAAGCTCTCTATTTCCTTTTCCCTTTGTTTTCTTTGCAGTTGTATAAACCTTGAGTGCAACAGATTAGGTTTTAGCCCTTCCTTCTTCAAAGCATCATAAAGGTCAACAGCCCTCCTTACTGTGTTTAGAATAACCAAAACCTTTCCTTCTTGAGACTTCTCTTTTATTAGCCTCAAGGCGTTTTCTGAAAGGACGCTATCCTTTATAAGTTTTAGGTTATGGCGAGGCTTTGGGTTGTCAAAAACCTTCTCTGTAAAATCTGGTAAGTCTTCTCGGATAAACTCTGGCACGGTTGCTGTCATAAGCATTACCTTAGCTCCCACCTTCTTTGCAAGTTTTATGCCTTCCACCAAAAAGCCAAGAGTATGAGGCTCAAAAAGTTGAAACTCATCCACCACCACTCTTGAATAGGAAAGGACTGCAAGGCTCTTTTCAAAGCCCTTGTAGGCAAAAACAAAAGGAAATAGCTGGTCTGGAGTGCAAACAAGCAATGCCTTTGAAAAGTTTCTGGCATATTCGTAGTCCACAATAAGCCCAGTTAAGTGGTTTCTGTTTTCCTCTATAAGAAAGTTCAAGGCGGTAGAATGTAAAAGTCCAGCCTTTTCTCCAAAGAGGTCCTTAGCCCTCAGATATAAGGCATTTGCAGAAGTTCTAACTGGTATGGTAAAAAATCCTTTACCTTCTAAGTATATAAAGCCCGCTTCCGTCTTTCCGTATCCCGTAGGTGCACTAAGGAGTAAGTCTTTGTCTCTGTTCTTTAAGACAAACTCCTGCAGGTCATTTAGTTCAAAGCCCTTTTTGTCTTTTATAACCTTTGCCACATCCCTTATCGGCTCAACCTCAAGGCTCTCTATATCCTTATTACTGCTTGCATGGTCTATACGCAATAAAAGACCCTTTAAGAGTATATAGAAATTCCTCAAATTTTCCATAGGTTTTTCATGTTTTTTAGAAAGGTATATGAGAGCTTCGTATTCCAATCTTCTTAGCAATCTCTTGTGCCAACTCTGTATAGAAATACCAAATTCCTTAGAGGCAACTTCCTTAACCTTTTCCGCTACATCGTTGCCTGTTTCCACCCTATGATGGTGAATTATGGTAAGAGCACATATGTCTCTCAAAAACTCATCGTCCAAATTTTCCATGAAAGCTGGAGATAGTAGGTTATGTCGTATTTTTTCCACATATGAATCTGGATAGTTTTTGTTTTTTACCACTTCCCTTTGGAATTTACAATGAAGTTTTCCATAGTCATGATACTCGCAGGCAATCTCCAAAGCCTTCCAAAGATAGCTCCTCAAACCTACAGGACAGGCTTTTTCTATATCCTCTCCGTATAGGCTTCTAAGGAGTTTGAGATTTTCCAAGAGTTTGTCTGTATGCTCTCTTATAGAAGTGCCATCACTCTTCGCCCAAGCTATCTTCAGTTTCTGTGTTAGACTCATCCTTTCCCTCCTTACCGTTCAAGCCAATAAGAAAAGCGTAGGCTATTCTTTCTAAGCCCTCCTCCTTTATAGCACTTAGAAACACACGCGGTATAGGCTTTTCCACTTCAAGGTATGCCCTTATTAGGTTTTGAGAAAAGTGGTCTATGTCCCTTCTTCTAACCGCCTCAAGCAAACGGTAAGAGAGGCTTTCTATCTTATTCTTTGCCCTATCTTCTCCAAGGCTTTCTTTGTAGCTTTGTGCTAACTTCTTACCCTCCACAAAAGCTGAGTTGATTTCTTTCTCCTTATTTGCTTGCATGTTTAACACCTCCTGAAATTTTATTAGATATATAAGACTTTTATCCAAACCACTCTTTTGTTTAGAGCTTCTTTCACTTTTAAAAGCAGCCTCAGTTCCATATTTAATAAGCCTTACATCATCATTAATTTTCTCCTTACCTTCATAATTACCTGCAAAAATATAACCTAACATTATCTTGTATAGCATATGATATAGGCTTTTACCATAGTAGACATACTTGAGGAATATATCAAAGAGAGGGTTAAGACTCTTCGGATATTCTTCTATGTATTCTCTGAGGGCGTGTGCCTGTATTTGGCTTAAGCTGAAGGTGTAGATATTGCTTTGTGCTTTACTTACAGTTTGTATCTCCACAACATAGATGTTTTCCAAAGACCAGCCAGCCTTATACTTCTCAATACTCTTTACCACTTCAATAAGACTTTCTTTTATTATGTCCGCAGATATCCACTTGCGGGTCTCCAAGGCATTATTTATACCTATCATAGATCTTATATCATCCGGAAGATAAACAAAAATATACCTTCTTTCAATATCTGTAAAGCCAAAACAAGCAAAGTAAAGCAATGCCTCACATTCTTTACATAAAAACATAGTATTTACACCGTTGTAGAAAAGGTTTGGAAAAGTGTTTGGACTTGCAGAAAGCGGTGTGAAGTTAATCGCATCAAAAGTCTTGTAGAAATTTTCCTTTTTGTAAGAGTTTCTTTCCTTACAGAAAAAGCATTTAGGGAAGTTATTTGAAGTATTAACAGAAAGTAATTTTTGAAAGAATTTTTCTATTTCTTTTTTATTATTCAATGATATCTTTGCTTTAGGATTAGGATTAGTTAGAGGTGAGTTGTTGTAAAAAACTTTAAGCCTTGAAATGTTAGCAGGGTATTTTAGAAGATAGTCCGCATACAGTTCTGGAAGTCTTTCCCATAGGTCTTGTGGAACTTCCAGGACACGCTCTTTGAAGTAAGGTAGTGGGTCAATTTTTGCATGATTTAAAACCTTAGCAAAACCTACCGCACTGGAAGCCATAAGCCAGTTGTCTATCCGAAACCTTATAGCCATACTGGAAGCCCTCCTTCTTTTTCCATCAGGATTTCACCCTCCTCTACTACAGTTCCCTTTTGGAGGTAGTAGACTTCCATCCATTCGTGCTCTCTTAAACTGCTGTTCCTTTTTAGAAAGGTTGGCAAAAGATAAAATATACCAGATGGGTATGTAGATAGGTTAATATACCTATCCTTTGGTAAAAAGGCGGACCATTCAAGTTTAAGCTCTTCCACCTTTCTCTCCTCAAGCTCTACAAAATCTATCCTTCGTATCTTTACAGCATACTCTCCACCAGAGAGGTAAAGATAAGTCTGCGGCTTTTTCAAAGCCTCTGCAAACTCTCTCAAAAGCTCATATTCGCCGTATAGATGGACTATTAGCTCAAGCTGGTAAAGTATGGGGACTTCAATGGGAACAACTTCTAACTTCTTTTTATCCACATTATACTTCCTAAAACGCACATAATCTCTAAAAAGGGCTTGGTACCTGCCTTGTATGGATATTTGAAACTCTTCGCCTTGCCATTTTCTTCCTATGGCGGTATACAAAAGACCTATTATGGTAGAATAGGGTGGAAGCGGATAGGTCTCTATACCCTTTAAGGAAAAAGGGGCCTTGAAGATGCCAGTAGGCGTAAAGAGTTCAAACCTTAGGGCTTTCATCTTAGAGCACTCCGTAAACACTCTTAACCTTTTGCCTTAGGCTCTCAAAGACCTCTGCTACACCTTTTGCACTTAGCTGGGTTCTTATATCCTCTTCGTTATGAAAGTGTCCAGAGGCAACTCCCACTAAAACCTCCTCACCTTCTGGGACAAGGTCTATGGCATCTCTTAGGGCGTTTATGTCAAGAATTAGCTTTCCTTCCTTTTCCACAGCCTTTACCGCATCCATAAAAAAGGGATTTTTCACGCTAAAGACACCACCAACTACAAAAACTGGGGAGAGGTTTTCCCATCTGCCTCTTATCTGCCTGCTAAGGGTCTTTATAACCTCAAGAAGTTCCACCACTCTTTTTGCCTTTGCCTGAGAGTCTATGACCTCTTTTATTTCTCCCTCCTCTGTTTCCCACACACCCACACGGTCAAGGTCTACAGTAAGGGTGTAGATGTAGTGAGAGGTGTGTTGTTCGGAGTTTACTATCGCTTGGTCGCCTCTATCCTCTATGTGCCTTATGTATCTGTTGTAGGCATCTATGTTGTTCATAAAGTCCATATCGGATTTGAAGGGACTTACGGAAAACATATAGCTGGTTTTGACTACGCTTACCCTCTTTACCGCATCACCCTTTGAGAGCTTTAGGGACTTCTTTTTACCATCCTCTTCCTTAGCAGGCTTTGTAAAAAGCCCACCAAAAAGGTCAAACTCTTCGTAGTCCTTTACCAAGTCCTCGCCAAACTTATCCACATCAAGAGTATCCTTAGAAGTGTGTCTTGCAATATACTCCTTTAGCTTTTCATCCAACAGCCTCCAGCCAAACCTTTCCCTTCCATGCCTTCTTATCTCATACTTTAAAGCCTTGTCAGAGGCATAGGTTAGCTGTGTGTTATCCGCAAGGGTAATCTTCTTAAGCACAGACACATTACCTATACTCTCTCCATAGTTGAGAGAGCTTGCCCTGTGGGTTATTACCGTAAGGGTTAATCCAGCCATTTTTGACCTCCCTTAGTTGTTCTACTTACTTATGTTAACAGACACTTTTTACAGTTTCTGACAGTTTAAAATTTTCTCTATGCGTTTTTTGGTGAAAATGGAAAGTCAAAGGGGAGAGAAGATACCCATAGACTACAGACGCAGGCTCATATCTTTGATGAAGAGGGTTTTTGGAGTTAGGGAGTTTCTTGAAAATCCAGTAAGACCCTACACCTTTGCGGTATACCTCGGAAAGGGTGTGGTCTTTGAGGAAGAAACCATAAGCGGTGTAAAGTTTATAAACCTACGCATCTCCACAGGAGACCCAGTTTATGGGCTAAGGCTCTACAATGGGTTATCTTCTCTCAAGGGTAAAACCCACAAGATAGGAGATGCGGAGTTTGTTATAAAGGAGATTAAGTTAGAAAAGGAGGGAGATTGGTCAAAGGGCAGTTTCAAAAGCCTGTCTCCTGTGGTAGTGGAAAAGCCGGTATTTTCACAAGACAGCCCAAAAGCAAGATATCTAATTCCTATGGAAGAAGGCTTTGAAGATGCTCTTCTTGAGAACATACTTAGACGCTTTAGGGTTATAAAGGGCTATGAGCCAAAGATAGAAGAGTTTTCCTTTAGCTTTAAATACTTCAAGGAAGAGTTCATAAAGCACTATGGTGGGCACATTAGGGCTTTTCTTGGAAGGTTTCGTATAAACACAGATAACCCAGAAGTTTTGAGATTTGTCTACCAATATGGGCTTGGTCTAAGGACGGGTCAAGGCTTTGGATACCTTGAGGTGGACTAAAATTAAAACACTTTAAATCTCACTACTTGTGTGCTATATTTAAAATATGACCTCTATCATGTTGGAGGTGCAATATGAAAAATGTTATCTTCAACACTCCAGACCACAAGGTGGTCTTCTTTGAAGAGCTAACCCCTGCTTCTGCGGTGCAGGCAAACCAAGTGCTTATCATTCATAAGGGCGAAGGCATGCTCCTTGACCCAGGAGGTCATAAGGTTTTCTCCAAGCTCCTTTCAGACCTCTCGCTCTACATACCACCCAACCAGATAAAGTATATATTCCTCTCTCACCAAGACCCCGACATAGTAGCCTCTATAAACGGCTGGCTTATGACTACAAGGGCGGTCGCTTACATTTCCAAACTCTGGATGAGGTTCTTGCCACACTTTGGGTTGGACTCTCAGCTTGAAGATAGGGTCTTCCCCATAGACGATGGTGGAACGGTGTTAACTCTTGGTGGAGACTGCAAGCTATACATCCTGCCAGCACACTTTATGCATTCTCCGGGCAACTTTCAGGTATACGACCCATGCTCTAAAATACTCTTTTCTGGAGACCTTGGAGCATCCCTTGGGCAGGACTACTTTGTGGTGGAGGATTTTGATAAGCACATAAAGTATATGGAAGGCTTCCACAGGAGATATATTGCAAGCAGTAAGATACTACGCTTTTGGGCAAATATGGTGCGTCAGCTTGATATTGAGATGATAGTGCCACAGCATGGTGCTATATTCAAAGGTAAAGACATGGTAAACCGATTTATAGAATGGGTAGAAAACCTTGAGGTGGGTGTTGACCTAATGACTCAGGAGAGATATCAAGTGCCCACTGGCTAAAAAAGTTCAGAGTTTCTTGAGTTTTGGTGCTGGTATGGGCTTGCTTTTATAGTTCAAGGTTTTAAAGGCTTGCAATAGAAGGCACATAGCTTTATAACCTATAGGTGGTCATGAGAGACTTTGTCCATTTGCATCTTCATACACAGTATTCTCTTTTGGATGGTGCTATAAAGATAAAGGACTTGGTAAAGAGGGCAAAGGAGCTGGGCTATAAGGCAGTTGCCATAACAGACCATGGAAACCTCTTTGGCATTTTGGACTTTTACAAAAGCATGAAGTCTGTGGACATAAAGCCTTTGATAGGTATGGAAGCTTACTTTACCACCGGCTCTCGCTTTGACAGAAAGGGTAAGGGTTCAGAGGATAACATCACAGACCGCTACAACCACCACCTTATACTTATTGCAAAGGATGACAAGGGTCTTAAAAACCTTATGAAACTCTCTACACTTTCTTATAAGGAAGGCTTTTATTACAAGCCAAGAATAGACTACGAGCTTCTCAGTCAATATAACGAAGGGCTAATAGCCATAACCGCATGTCTGAAGGGAGTTCCCACATACTACGCAAGCATTGGTGAAAGAGAAAAAGCTCAAGAGTGGGTCAAAAAGTTCCTTGACCTCTTTGGTGAAGACCTATACCTTGAGCTTCAATCTAACTCTTTGCCAGAGCAGGAAACTGCCAACAGAACTCTAATAGAAATAGCTAAAAGGCTTGGTGTAAAGCTAATTGCCACTAATGACTCACACTACCTTATGCCAGAAGACAGGCTTGCCCATCAGGTGCTCATGGCGATACAGATGAAAAAGACCCTTACAGAGATTCAACAGGGTAATGGTTTTAAATGTGCCAACGATGGGCTTCATTTTGCCAGTCCTGAAGAGGTTTGGGAAAAGTTTCGTGGAAAGTTTGAAGGGTGGGAGACCGCACTTTCAAACACCCTTGAGGTGGCAGAAAAGACCGCAGATAGCTTTCAACTTTTGGAAGGTGGTTCATATCTTATGCCACATTTTCCCACAGAGGGAGTGCCTCTTGGAGATTTTCTCAAAGAGCTTGCCATAAAGGGTCTAAGACAGAGAATTTCACAGGGTCTGGCAAAGGATAGTAAAGAATACTGGGATAGGCTTGAGTTTGAGCTTAATGTGGTTTCTCGTATGGGCTTTGAAGGATACTTCCTTATAGTCCAAGACTTTATAAACTGGGCAAAGTCTCAAGGTGTCCCTGTGGGTCCGGGTAGAGGTTCTGCGGCAGGTTCTCTCCTTGCCTTTGCCTTAGGTATAACGGACGTAGACCCCATAAGGCATGGGCTTTTGTTTGAGAGGTTTCTAAACCCCGAGAGGGTCTCCATGCCAGATATTGACGTGGACTTTTGCATGGAAAACAGGGACAGGGTCATAGAGTATGTGAAAAACAAGTATGGCTCTGAAAACGTGGCACAGATAATCACCTACAATGTAATGAAGGCAAAACAAACCCTTAGGGACACCGCTCGCGCTCTTGGAATACCCTATCAGACCGCAGACACCTTAGCCAAACTTATACCACAGGGTGATGTGCAAGGCACATGGCTCTCTTTGGAAGAGATGTTTTTAACTCCCATAGAGGAGCTTTTGAACAAATACGGAAGGCACAGAACAGATATAGAGGAAAACGCAGGAAAATTCAGAAAGCTCTGCGAAGAGAACCCAGAACTAAAAAGCCTTGTGGAGATAGCCCTTAGGCTTGAGGGTCTTACAAGGCATACTTCCTTGCATGCAGCGGGTGTGGTGATAGCACCCAAGCCCCTTGAGGAGCTCCTGCCCCTTTACTATGACAAAGAGGGTGCTATTGCAACCCAGTTTGATATGGCAAAGTTGGAAGAGATAGGTCTTATAAAGATGGACTTTTTGGGTCTTAAGACCCTCACAGAACTTCAGAGGGTAAGGGAGCTCATCAAAGAAAGGCACGGTGTGGATATAAACTACCTAAGCCTACCCCTTGATGACCCAGCTGTCTTTGAGCTTTTGAGAGAAGGAAACACTACGGGAGTCTTTCAGTTAGAAAGCAGTGGCATGAAGAACCTACTCAAAAGACTTGCACCAGACAGCTTTGATGACATAGTGGCGGTGCTTGCCCTTTATAGACCTGGACCTCTAAAAAGCGGTCTTGTGGATAGTTATATAAACAGAAAGCATGGAAAGGAAAAAGTGGAATATCCCTTCCCCGAGCTTGAGCCAGTCCTAAAAGAAACCTATGGTGTGTGGGTCTATCAAGAGCAGATAATGAAAGCCTCGCAGATACTCGCAGGGTTTACACCAGGTGAAGCGGATACACTAAGAAAAGCCATAGGTAAGAAAAAGGCAGACCTAATGGCTCAGATGAAGGAAAAGTTCATAAAGGGTGCAGTGGAAAGAGGATACGATGAGGGAAAGATAACTCAGCTATGGGAAGACATAGAGAAGTTTGCCAGCTATTCCTTTAATAAATCTCACTCTGTGGCTTATGGATATCTCTCTTACTGGACCGCCTTTCTGAAGGCACACTATCCAGAGGAGTTTTTCTGCGTAAAGCTGTCTACCGAAAAGAACGACAAGAAGTTTATAAATCTCCTAAAGGATGCAAAAAACGAAGGCTTTAGGATATTGCCACCAGATATAAACAAGAGCGGTGTGGACTTTGTGATAGAAGGTGAAAAGACCATAAGGTTTGGTCTTGCGAGGATAAAGGGTGTGGGCGAAGATACCGCAAGACTAATAGTAGAAAGCAGAAAAAGAGCGTGGACTTCTCTTGGAGACTTTGTAAGAACGGTGGATAGCAAGAAGGTAAACAAAAAGACCCTTGAAGCACTCATAAAGGCGGGAGCTTTTGACTCCTTTGGAGAAAAAAGAGGAGAACTGCTCCAAAGACTTGAGGGAAGCTCTGCATTGCTTGGTAAAGGTCTTTTTGCCACAAGGGAAGAGAAAAGAGAAGAGGACTACTCTAAGTATGAAAAGGAAGTGCTTGGCTTTTATGTATCCTCTCATCCTCTTGACCCCTATGAACATCTCCTCAAGAATAAGGTTTCTAATCTTGAGGTCCTTGAAGAGGCAGAGGGAGGAACATACACCTTTGCGGGTGTTATAACAGACCTTAAGACAAAAAAGACCCAAAAGGGCAACCAAGTTGCCTTGTTTAACCTCGTAGACAAGACGGGCATAGCACAGGTCTTTGTCTTTCCAGAAACTTATTCACAGAATAGTGAGAAGATAAAAGAGGACAAGGTAATAGTGGGTAAGTTTGAAGTGGATATAGACCAAGAAACAGAGGAGATAAAACTTCTTCTGAGAGAAGTATACACGCCAGAGGAATTCCTAAGGAGCGAAGACATGAAAATAAGGCTGGTCTTTCTCAGAGAGCTACAAGAAGAGGCACTACTAAGACTAAGAGAGCTTATAAGAGAATGTGAAGACCCAGAGGGCAAAGAACTTACCCTTGAACTAAGGATAAACGGCTATAGAACCATACTCCACGCAGACCCAAGAATAAAGGTGGGAACAAACATCGTAAAACTAAGGGAAAAACTAAGGGAGATGGGAATAAACTTAGAAATCTCCTAATATTGGAAAGATAGGATACTCTTTTATATCTCCACCAGCCTCTAAAATTTGTAAGTGTTTGATTACATGCTCAAGTAGATAGGCTATGTCTATACCTCTAAAGCTCTCCCTACAAGGTTGAAGCTGGTGGTAAACCATCTTTAGAACTCTTATACAGCTTTCTCTCCTTCCACATATATAATGGTTGTAAGCAATGGCAAGCCTTATTAGCCCTTGGTAGCAGTTTCGTGAAAACTTATCTTCCTTTGGGAAAAGCCTCCATATATCCTCAAGCACTTCGTGAGCGGAGTAAAAATCTCCCTTGTCCCATAGGCTTTTTACTTTCCTCAGAAGGTCTCTCTCGCTCAAGTTTTCAGCCCTATGGCAAAGCCCACTGCAAAACTGCCAGCGAAAGCCAACTTTCTTATAAGTCCATGCACAAAGGCAGTAAAGCCTTCAAACATACCCTTAAACAATGCAAATAACTGCTCCCATTCAACTGTGATTATACCCTTGCTGGCAAGCCACATGAGAGACAAAATATAAAGACCAAGCAGGAGGAGAAAGAAGTTAAGCACTCTCCTTACTGCAAAGCCCACCACAAAGCCTGCAAAACCCGCATAGCCCATATCAAAAATAAGCTCACTCCAATTCATTGATACCTAAAAACGCTTGGGTTTAGCACATCTGGATAGTTAGTGGTCATTTCATAGTCAAAGAGCTGTTTTCTTATTCTCTGAAGGTCTGACCTGTTTGGCTTGAAGGGATAACTCTTTATGTCGCTCACAGAGCTGTCTCCAAAAGGTCTGTTGCAGGCAACCTCTGTGGTCTTGCCTCTACAACCTGAGGTCATAAAGGGTCTTCCGCTCCAGAAGAGCTCCTCAAAGGTGTCCTTGTCTATGCCAAAGTCTATCACTTGACCCTTTTCGTTAAACTTCATATCTTCATAGCGAGCTATCTGATTATCTATGAGATATCTGGCAAACTGCACTCTTCTGTATTGAGGTGCAGGGCAGGGTTTTTCCTTTTCCATCATGGACCCTTCCTCTGGCCAGAAGGAAAAGAGGTGTGTCCTTGCTCCAAGGTCTCTCACTTTCTGTATGGTTTCTATCATCTCCTGCTCTGTTTCACCAAGACCCACCACAAGATGACATCCTGCGTATCCATCCCCCATAACATCACAGGCCCATTCAAGGACCTTCCAGAAGGTTTCCCATCTGTGAGGGCTGTTCATGGGTCTTCCACGGAGCTTTTCAAAAACCTCTGGTGTCCCGCAGTCTATAGCAACGGTGACCGTGTCCGCACCAAGTTTTTTATAATCTTCCATGTCCTCGTAGGTTGTCCCTGTTGCGTTTATAAGCAAAGAGACAAAAATCTGGTCTCCAAGCTCAGAAAGCACCCTCTTGAGCACATACTTGGTATCCCTTATAGCTCTTGGATGGGTTATCTGGGCTATGCAGAGCCTTTCCACATGTCCTACCTTTTTAGTCCTTTCTATTATATCGTCAAGCTTTACTGTAGGCCACTCAACCCTTATAAAGTTCTTCTTTGAATATTCCATCTCCCTTGCCTTTTGAAGACCGCAGTAGGCACAGGTGGCATGACAACCAGAGGGGTACGTAAGAAGAGTATTTATACAGCTCAATCTTGTATTTCTATAAAACTGACCGGGCACTATGCCAAGGGTCATAGCCGCAGCCATGCTTATCTGAAGGTATTCTGGGCTCTCCTTTTGTTCTGTGAGCCTCTCTAAAACCAACCTGTCCATCCTTACACCTCCAGAGAGTTATTATAAGCCTTCCTACGAAGGCACTTTTAACAATTTCTTATAGTCTTATAAGCTCATCTTTTTCCTCTTCTCTCCAGCACAATCCTTGAAACTTCTGCCGCCTTTTGAGGGTCCATAGCTTCCAATATGGCGGCCGCCTGTCTTTCTTTTAGATTAAGTAAAATCTCCGCAGCGAGGCTTGGTTCAAGGTTGTTCATAATAGCACCTGCTTCGTCAGGAGATGCTTTATTGAATATATCCACAAGTTTTTGGACTTCAGGTCTCTGTTCCTCTTTTGGCTTTGATGTCTTTTTTAGTTCTTCAAGCCTTTTACGCTCCTCTTCTATCTTTTTTAGTTTTTCTTCAAGGTCTTTTGAAATGGAGCTGATCTCCTCCTTCGCCTTCCTCTCTCTGTCTTCTCTAAGTTTCTTTTGAAGGGCAGATTGAGAGAGTGCAATACTAAAAACCAGAAGCAGAAGAATTACACTCCTAAGCATCTCTCCATCTCCGCCTTATGAGATGCATAAAGCCCATCCTCTGAAATTCAATATTTAGGTTCTTTATAGTGTTTTCCCTTTCTTTGTTTATCCTTAATATCTCAAGAGCCTTCAGGTCTCTGTATGCTTCTTTTAACCTCTCTCTTTTTTCTATCCTCAAAAGCTCCAATTGACGAATTCTTTCCGTTAGCTCTTTCTTTTTTGCCATAAGGGCTTTGTACCGAATAAGAAGACTCTGAGAAAAGGAAACCTTTAGCTCCTCATTTATGCTTTCCGCTTGAAGGTCTAAAAGCCTTACTTCTTCTTTTAGTGCGTCAATTTGCATATCCAGCTCTTTTAATTCCCTTGCCCGTGCTTCCTTTATACCTTCCTTTAGCTTTATTATCCTCTTTAGAGACATGTTAAAATTATAAATTGATGACATGATGGAGAGAAAATGTTCTGTCGTGTAAAAAGTGGTGGGATTCTGGGAATAGAGGGTTTTGAAGTAGATGTAGAGGTAGATATTGCCAACGGATTGCCACAGTTTTCTATCGTAGGTCTTGGAGACAAAGCCATAAACGAAGCACGGGAAAGAGTAAGGTCTGCACTCAAAAACATTGGCTTTCAACTACCTGTAAAAAGGATAACTGTAAACCTCTCACCCTCACATCTCAAAAAGCAAGGAACACACTATGACCTACCTATAGCCTTGGGTATCCTCAAGCTCTCAACAGGTATAGATTTTCCCGAAAACCATGTGGTTCTTGGTGAGCTGTCTCTTGATGGTAAGATAAACCCAGTTAAGGGTGTCCTGCCGATAGTTCTCTCTCTAAGAGATCTTGGCTACAAAAGGTTTATTGTTCCAGAAGGCAATGCAAAGGAGGCCGGTCTTGTCAAAGATGTAGAAGTTTATGGTTTTGAGAGCCTAAGGGATGTGTTGGATTTTTTCAGTGGGAGCCTTTCAAAAAAGCCAGTGGAGGTGAACTTAGAGGAGGTCTTTGAACAAAACCTTTCCTTTGATGTGGACTTTAGCGAGGTTTATGGTCAGCATCAGGCAAAAAGGGCTATGGAAATATCCGCAGCAGGATTCCATCCTATTCTCTTAGTGGGTCCGCCTGGTGCTGGCAAAAGCATGCTTGCCAAAAGGCTCATTACCATTATGCCACCCTTGACCTTTGAGGAAGCAGTGGAGATAACGCGTATATACAGCGTTGCAGGTCTCTTGAGCGAGGACAAACCCCTTATAACAAAAAGACCCTTCAGAAACCCTCTAACAAACGCCTCAGATTCTGCTCTTGTAGGTGGTGGCACAGTGCCACAGCCCGGTGAAATATCCTTAGCACACAGGGGAGTGCTTTTCCTTGATGAGTTTCCAGAATTCAGCAGAAAGGCTATAGAGTCTCTAAGACAGCCCTTGGAAGATGGAAAGGTCACCGTGTCAAGGGTTGGTGGTAGGATAAGCTTTCCTGCGGAGTTTTTGCTGGTAGTGGCTATGAACCCCTGTGCCTGTGGCAACTACGGAAACCCATACAAAGCCTGTGTATGCACTCCCATGCAGTTAAAAGCATACCAGTCAAGGATATCTGGTCCCATAATGGATAGGATAGACCTAAAGGTTTGGGTATATCCAGTGGAAAAAGAAGACCTGCTAAAGATGTCCTCAGGCGAAAGCTCAGCACAGATTAGACAAAGGGTTATGAGAGCTGTTGAAATTCAAAGGGAGCGTTTTAAAAACAGTCCAACAAAATACAATTCACGCATGACAAACGACCAAGTTAAGAAATACTGCGAGATGACCCAAGAAGCTAAATCTCTACTTCAAAGTGCCATAGATAGACTAAACCTAACTGGCAGAGGCTATATGAAGGCACTGAAGGTGGCGAGAACCATAGCAGACCTTGAAGGAGAAGAAAAAATAGCCAGCCATCACATAGCAGAAGCTCTCCAGTATAGGATAAACGAAAAAGCACCCACTCTATGATATAAATCATAAAAGAATTTCACACCCTGTTTCTAAGTATGGCTTTTTCCATAACTTTTTTAGCCCGAATTTCACAGGGAATTTCACACCCTAAGGCGGAATTTCACATCTGATACAAATCATATTTCTAAGTATGGCTTTTTCCGTGTATTTTTAGAGGCGAATTTCACAGGTTTTTCGGTTTTTCACAGGAAAATTTCACACCCTGTGAAATTCTTTAGGGTATGTTTCTAAATATGGCTTTTTCCAACATTTTCTAACATACACAAAAACGGAAAAATTACGGAAAAATCCATACTTAGAATGCGGACCTGTGAAATTGTGAAATTCGTCTGAAGTGCTTGATTCTCAAGGGTTTGCTACAATCGTGAAATCAAGGAATATCAAGCATTTGAAAGGGGGTGTGAAATTCTGTTTCCGCAAGTGCTTGATTCTCAAGGTTTTCCCTAAGGGGGTGTGAAATTCGCGGGGGTCTATTATTATTATTTCTAGATAGAAATAAAATAAAAGAAATAAAGAAGAATAGGAATTTCACATCCAAGCCCGTCAGTAAGAACCCGCTTGGTCTTGTTAAATAGATGGAAAAAGCCTACCACTTATCTCAGCGGGTTTCTAAACATAAAAGGTGAAAAGGGACGCTACGAGATGTTTCCATTAGGCACTTCTATCTGAAGGAGCCTTTCATATCCTAAGTCCTTGAGAAGTTGATAGTCCTTTTTTATGTCCCTTCCTGCTCTTGTGAGATAGCCACCCACCATCATGGCGTTAGTCATAAGAACAGCCATACCGTGAAAGTCTCTCAAGTTTTGCTCTCTTCCTCCACAAAGTCTTAGCTCTGCCTTTGGGTTTGTAAACCTAAACATGGCTATTATTTTTAGAGCTTCAAGGGGGCTCACACCCGGAGCAGTTTCCATAGGCGTTCCTTCTATAGGCATAAGGAAGTTAAGCGGTATAGAATCCACCTCCAACTCTCTGTATGTAAGTGCAAGGTCAACCCTATCTTCGTCAGACTCTCCCATGCCAAAAATTCCACCACAACAAGTGGAAAGCCCCACGGACTTAATCCTTTTTATGGTCTCATACCTTTCTCTCCATGTATGTGTGCTTACTATCTTAGGAAAAAAGTTCTCCGATGCCTCAAGGTTATGGTTTACCCTTTTGACTCCTGCGGATTTTAGTCTCTTGAGGGATTCCTCATCAAGGGTTCCGGCAGAGACACAGACATTTATGGGAAGCCCTTCCTTCCTAATCTCCTCTACACCTTCACATATTCTTTCCACCTCTTCCTTAGTTGCGGATTTGCCACTAAGGACGATGCAGTATCTATTTGCACCAAACTCCACACCTCTATATGCACCTTCCAATATTTCATCCTTAGGGACAAGGTTGTATATGTTTATGGGCGTTTTGTAAAACTTGGACTGGGCACAGAACTTGCAATCTTCTGAACAGGCACCACTTTTTGCGTTTATTATAGAGCAGAACTCTACTTTGTCTGGTGGATGAAAGTGGTTTTTTACCTTTTGTGCCAGATAGACCATAAGGGCAATGTATTGGTCTGGTATTTGCAAAAGTTTTAGTGCGGTTTCCTTATCTATAGGCTCATAGGCTATAGCCTTTTCTGAAACTTCAAAGAGAAAGCTCTCCACTCTGTCCATGCAAGCCTCCTTGCTAAGGTATTAGTCTACTAAATATATATCTCTTGTGTAAGCTCGCCCTGATAGTTTAGCCTATCAAGAATAGCTTTTCCTCTCAGGGATTTGGCAGGTATTTCAAAGACCTTTCTTGAGGAGTAGATTTTTATAATATCCTCTGTAACTTCAATCTTTTCGGGAGGCTTGCCATCTTCAAGCACCACTATATTCTTGTATGATAAATCTTCCTTGTTGTAGACTTTCATGTGGATTAATCTACACTTTATATCTGTATTTGAGATGACAGGTTTATGTGATGAGAGTCAGATTTAGAGTGGCGGTCTACAGCAAAGAAGGTAAAAGACTTGGTAGGGAAGACTTTATAGCGTTTCGTGAGCCTCTTTATGTGGGCATAAGGTATGTGGTAGAGTTTAAATACCTTGAGGCAACCAAGTGGCTCATGCTTGCAAAGGATTGTCAAGAGAAGTATCTGCTTTTGGCATTGCTTAACTTCTCTCTTGGTCAAGAAACGCAGGCTCGTGAGTTTTTGCAAGAGGCATTAAAGCATGAAAGGGCTACTGATTACCTTTTTGTGATAGAAAAGCCAGAAGAGGGTCTGAAGGTGGCTATTGAAAGGATAGAAGCCTCCTTGCCTGATTTTCTATTATCCTTGTAAAGGCTGTAGGAAGTTCGCTTATGCTCTTTATCCTTATGGCACTTTTCTCAAAGTAATAGTCTGTGTAATTTCTTTCTGTGCCAACTCCTATGCCTATGATTGGTATTCTTGACTTTATCTGTGCTATAAGACTCTTTAGCTCTTGACCTTTTAGACCTCTTGTAGGCTCTCCGTCAGAGAAAACTACAATGCATCCCCTAATGTGATTTTTCAAGCAGAAGGTCTGAAGGTCTTCATAAGAATATATAAGGGCTTTTTCAAGGTTTGTCCCACCGCCCAGCAGGTTAAAAAGCTCTATTATTTTCCACTTTACAGCCTTGTAGTCCTCTGAAAACGCCTTTAGTCTAAAAACCCTGTCTGAAAACACATCTATGGAGAAGGACATTTTAAGGCTTTCTATAACCTCTGAAAAGAGCAAAAGAGCCTTTATGGCGTTTTGTATTTTGTCCTCTCTTTTCATAGAAGTGGAGATATCTATGAGGAGCTTAAAGGCTAACTCTTTTCTTACTGGTATGTGCCTTCTCATGTATATTCTTCCTCTTCCAAGAGGTGCTTCCACGCTTAGGCTTTTAGTATCAATCCTTCTACCATAGAAGTGTTTTCCGGTCCAGCCTTCCTCTTCTTGTGGCATGAGTTTGACCAGTTTTCTCTTTAAAGCGTCTATGTGTGGCAAAATATCAGAGAGCATTCTTTTGTAGACCATAAAGTCTTCTTTTCCAAGACCGTAAGCCTTCTCATACAGTCTATCCTCTTCTGTTTTTTCTCTTTTGCTTCTTCCAAAGCCAGACTGAGAAGAGGAAGAAGACTGCTCTTCCCATCCCTTTATAATAAAGCTCAAAAAGCCTCTGTGTTCTATATCAACCTCAAGGGTTTTTGGCAAAAAGTGTCTTATAAACTCCACATCCCTCTCTATCAAGTTTATGTAAGACATCTGCTTTAGGTAGTCTCGCATCCAGTCTGGGACTGCCTTTAAACTTTTGAGTATTTCTTTTCTGTCCGCTTCTGATATATCCACCGCCCTTTTGTCCTTGTTTTGCACTATTATCTCTTGAAGATGTTCTGGTAATTTCTTTAGAAGGTCTGTCATTATCCTGCCTCTGTGGGCATCCACTCTGGTCTTTCCTCTTGCCTCTTCCAAAAGCAGGTCAACATAGTTTATGTCTTGTGCCTTTTCTATATGGCTCATGTATCTTCCAAAGAGGTCTTCCATAATTATGTCATAGGCATCCCTGCTTTTTGCATTTAGATACTCTTGGAGGAATTTCTGTGTATCTTTTTGATAGTTCCCTTCACCAAGCCAGTTTTCCAGAAGAGAAAGAGCAAAAAGGTGATGCGGATAGTAGGTTTCTAAGTTATTCAATATGTTTTTGTAATGCTTTTTTACAGTTTGCAAGCTATCTGGACGGCTTTTTATAAGCCTTTCGTCTGTTTTTATAGACTCCAAAACCGCATAAAGCACTAAAAAGGACGTAGGCGTAAAGCCAAATTTATAGAATTCCCTTTGACCAAGCCTCCAAAGGTAAAGGTCAGTGCTAAAAAGATACTCTATTTCATGCCTTATGGTGTTTATGGCTTCCTCTTCTGGTTTGTTAGAAACTTCCTGAAGATAGAAGGCAATGCCAGAGGGTCGCTTTACTGGTTCTGGCACATCTTCTACTTCCCCCTTTGCCCACATTTCGGTGAGAGGTAGAAACTTAGGGTCATAGCCAGCTCCCCAGCCCTCGT